>JAXMCG010000015.1:0-85662 GCA_046349475.1 Caulobacteraceae bacterium
CGCCGATCATCAACAGGAAGCCGAGGGCCAGCATCACCACGCTCGGATTGTGGTGGATGAAGGCCGCCAGCGGCCCGGACGCCACCAGCATCAGGCCCACCGCCACGATCACCGCCGTGACCATGATCGGCAGGTGCTCGGTCATCCCCACCGCCGTCAGGATCGAGTCGATGGAGAAGACGATGTCGAGCAGCAGGATCTGAACAATGGTGGCGCCGAGATTGGCAGCGGCGCGGCCGCCGACGCCCGCCCCCTTCTCGCCACCCTCCGGGTCCACGGTCTCATGGATTTCCCGCGTCGCCTTCCAGATCAGGAAGAAACCGCCGGCGATGAGGATCAGATCGCGCCAGGAGAAGACGAGGTCGAAGGGCGGATGGCCTTCCGCGTCCACGGGCGGCTGCCAGGGTAAGGCGAAAACCGGCGCGGTGAGGCCGACGATCCAGGCGATGGTGGAGAGCAGGACGAGCCGCATGATCAGGGCGAGGCTGATGCCGAGGCGCCGCGCCGTGCCCCGCTGGGCTTCCGGCAGCTTGTTGGACAGGATCGAGATGAAGACCAGATTGTCGATCCCCAGCACCACTTCCATGACGATCAGGGTGATGAGGGCGGCCCAGGCGGCGGGATCGCCGGCGAGGGTCATGAGGCTGTCCATGAAGGCTCCGGTCAGGGGCATAAAACGCGCGTTGCGGCTAAGATAGGGTGCGCCGCGCGCTTCGCCATGGCGGCGGTACGGAAAATGCCGGGCGACGGATTCGCCACGTCGCGCGGGAGGGTGTGGCGGATTGCCGCTCCGGGATAATCCGGCGCCCGGTTTATGGGCGCCACGCCTGAAGCGGCGCTCATTTTTTCAAGGCGGCTCAGCGCCAAGACCGGGCGGATGAGAACTTGCAGCGTTGTGGCGCATACTTGCCACACCTTAGAAAATTCGATTTCCTTCGCCGGAGCGAAAGTCGTTGCAAGTCCAAAGAGCCGATGATTCTTAGTTAATTGCGGGGATAAGGCGGCGCCCTCATCGCGACGCAGGCAAGAGTGTCAATATATTGCCGCCGAAATTCGCCACTCTATTGCTGGAAATCTGACCTTTTCCACAGACCGCACTTACCCCGATCGCGGAATGGTGGTAGGACACTGAGCGGAAGCGTCACCGTCCTCACGATCTTGCGACCGTTTCAGAGCGATAAGAGTCTTTTCATCGTCTCAAGGTAAGGCTATCCCCCACCTCAAGTTCCGCGGGGGAGTCCTCCAGCATGCGTCAACGGACGAGAGCCCTTCTGGGTTCCTTAGCCGCCGCATTGATTGTCAGCATCGCACCTGCGGGCGCTTCTGCAGACACTTATTGGCAATGCGTGCCCTTCGCGCGCCTGATTTCCGGTGTGCAGATTTTCGGCGATGCCTGGACCTGGTGGCGTCAGGCCGCCGGCAAGTACGAAACCGGATTCTCGCCCCGCGCCGGCGCCGTCCTCTGCTTCAAGCCCACTGGCCGCATGCGTCTTGGTCACGTCGCCGTGGTTACCCAGGTCCTCGCCGACCGGGTCATTCAGGTTACCCACGCCAACTGGTCGCCGATCGGCGGCACACGCGGTCAGGTCGAGCGCAATGTCACCGTCATCGACGTCTCCTCTGAAGGCAATTGGAGTGAGGTAAAGGTCTGGTACGACCCGATCCGTGACCTCGGCGGCACCACCTACCCGACCTTTGGCTTCATCTACGCCCCCGCCGGCGGCCGGGCACAGCCCCAGCTGACCACGGCCCAGAACGGTCCGGTGAATGCGGCGCAAGGCGCCGCGGATCAGGTGGCTTCGGCGGTGCGTCCAGGCGGCTCGCCCATGAGCCTGCTCGATCAGGCCGCCGACTCCACGGACCGGATCGCGGCCCTCATCCAGGCGGCGACCCAGCCCTCAGCCCCTACATCGGCAGCCCCCTCCGGCCGCTAGACCAACCCGTCCGCCGCTGAAGTTGCGTCGCTCGCCGACCGACGGTCGTTGACCTTCTCGGATTGTCGTTTCATTCCAGTCTCCGACGAAGCGTTTCGGGTTGGAGTGCGGCGCATGCTGAGGGTGCTGGCGAAGTCGGACTACAAGGTCAGGACGATCGATCCCGAGGAAATCACCGACCATGACTGGCGGCTACCTCACGACGCGGTCTGGATAGATCTCGTCACGCCGACCAAGGCCGAAGAACTGGTCATGGAGGCGGCCCTCGGCGTCAATCTGCCCACCCGCGAGGAGATGGCGGAGATCGAGGTCTCCAGCCGCCTCTACCAGGATAAGGGCGCGACATTCATGATCGCGACCCTGCTGGCCAATGCCGAGGGAGACCGGCCCAAGGCCGTGCCCGTGACCTTCGTGATCGTCTCGGACCACCTCGTCACCATCCGCTATGACGAACCCCGGGCCTTCGTGGCCTTCGCCAATTCCGTAGAGCGGCAGCCCGATCTCGCCGAGAACGGGGCAGACGCCTTCGTCGGCCTGCTGGACGCCATCGTAGACCGCATTTCCGAGGTGCTCGAGGGCGCTTCCTCCGAGGTGGAATCGATCTCCGGAGCCATCTTCTCAAAGCACCGCGTCGGCGCCCTGGAGGACATCCTCGAACGCCTCGGCCGGGTGAACATGCTGGCTGGGAAGGCCCGCGAGAGCCTGGTCAGCCTGTCGCGCCTGCTCTCCTACGCCGCCCTGGCCCCTGAAATGGCGCAGCACAAGGATTGCCAGGATCACCTCGCAAGCCTGCAGCACGACGTGCAGTCTCTCACCGATCACGTAGGTTACCAGACCTCGACGGTGGGCTTCCTGCTCGACGCGGCGCTCGGCTTCATCGGCATCGAGCAGAATTCGATCTCGAAAATCTTCTCGGTGGTCAGCGTGCTCTTCCTGCCGGCCACCCTGATCGCCGGGATCTACGGCATGAACTTCGAGAACATGCCGGAATTGAAGCAGCCCCTCGGCTACTTCTTTGCCATCGGCGGCATCCTCGCCGTGATGGTCGCGCCCCTGATCTGGATGCGCCGCAGGAAGTGGATTTGAGGCGGCCTATTCGGCCGCTTCGCCGATCATCGCCCGCACCAGGGTGAGCACGGCCTGGCGCGATTGCGCCGAGGTCAGTTTCGAATAGGCAGCGAGCAGCTCGAGGGCGCCCGATGTCAGCAGCATGGGATAGATGCCGTCGGCGACGGGATCCGCGGTCTGTTCATCCACCAGCCAGCCGACGGTGGTGTCGAGGGCGGTGGCTGTGCGTACAAGCATCGAGGCGGAGATGCGATTTGCGCCCCGCTCGTATTTCTGAACCTGCTGGAAGCTGACCCCGAGGCGGACGGCCAGGTCTGACTGGCTCATGCCCAGAAATTTCCGCCGCATACGCACCCGCGCCCCGACCTTCACATCGATGGGATCCGGCCCCTGGTCGGAGTGAGGGTGCACAACAGTGGCGCTCGTTTGCATCACGGATCTCTCAATTCGCGTCGTTGCGATCAGGTGAATATAGACGCCGTCCCGGTAGAGTCGTTAGTCTTTCACCCTATGAGCGAGGGTATGGCAACTCCCGATGGCTTCGACAAGCTCACCTCCCGTGAGCGGGAGTGCCTGCGCCTCGTCGAGCGGCACTGGAGCTCAAAACGCATTGCGCGTGAACTCCATATCTCCAAGCACACAGTGGATGCTCACCTCGATAAGGCGCGCCGCCGGATCGGAGCGGACGATCGCTTCGAAGCCGCTCGCCTGTTGGCGGAATATGAGAAGATCACCCCCCCTATCGCGTCGGAACCCGACACGATCGGAATAGGCCCGAGCCGCTTCCTGCCGTTTTCTGATCCCGTCATCGGGGAGACGGACAGTGAATACGAAAACGACCAATTGTTTGGTCCGGCAGGAGGCGGTGAAGCAGGCAATGCAGATTCGCAAGGACGTGCAGAGCTTCAGGGCGACCTTTCCTGGACAGTGTCAGGAAGAGCCCCGCACGGCGATCCTGCCGGCGTTCAGCTGGGAACAGCTGGAACGGCAGCTTACCGACCTGGCCAGTACGCGGACCAAGGCCTCAATGGCTGGGCCCCTGGTCTCGGCCACCCGCAAGCAGGCGCCCTTCAAGCCGCCGGAAATGGTCTTGCGGGAGATTCTCTGCATAGCGTCCAGCCTGATGGACGAGACCTTCGAACCCAGTTTGGGCGGGGACTCGTCCGGCACGGCCTAAGCATTCCCCTCCGTCTGGGCGCGATCCTGCTCATCGCGATGTTGGCGGCAATCTCCTTCGGGGGGCTGCTGGCCGGCCTCCGGGCTCTGAAGGATCTGGCCTGACGGTCAAGGTTACGCGGAGGGAAACCATCTCTCCGCACCGCTTCTAAACCTAAAGCCACCACTATCAGCGCGCCGGTCACGTCCGGCGCTGGAGAGAACTCATGCTCAAGCAACGCCGTCTGATCGCCGATCATGTCGCCGAAGCCCTGTTCGAAGCCGAAGCCGCCATCGACGCGGCCCTGGCCAAGACCGCCCTTCTGGCGGGGGTCATGCCGTCCATGCGCCGCGAGGCGGGCCTCTCGGCCCTGATCGGCCAGGACGCAGTGGAACGCGCCAGCGAAACCATCCTGGCCCTTACCCAGGCCCGCCGCGCCATTGTCGAGACCCACAAGGAACTGTCGGTCACGCAAAAACAGATCGGTCTCGGCGCTGTTGGCTATGGCGCAATGGACGAGAAGCCGCCGTCCATCGCTCCGGCGGACGGTCCGCTGCTGCGGAAGGTCGGCTGACCCACGCCGACTTGCGGCTTTCGCCGCAACCTTTGATTTGCGAGACTTGAGGCCTTCGGATGTCCCGGGGGCCTCTTGTACTTTCACACACCCATTCAGATCATCTGGGGCGTCCTGCTGCTGGCGGTCACGGTCTTCAGCCTTTGGAAGGGGGGGACGCCGGAACGGATCGTCGCGGTGGCGGGAGTCGCCGCCAGCCTGATCACCCCCCTGATGCCAAGTTCCCCTCTCGCCCTTGATCCGAAATGGGGGACTCTGATGCTGGATTCGGTGTTCTTCCTGCTGCTCCTCGGCCTGGCCCTAAGGACAGACCGCACCTGGCTGTTGTTCGCCTGCGCCTTCCAACTGCTTCAGATCGTCACCCACGCCGCGATCATGACTGACAATGTTATCGGGACCCGCGCCTTGATGTCAGGATTGATCATCTGGAGCTTCATGGTCCTTTTGTCGCAGGCTGTCGGGGCCTGGAGCGTATGGAAGGAACGACTGGCTTTGACCCAATCTTAAGCGCGCCATGGGACGTTCCAGTGGTTTTCGAGGGGCCACGAAGGGACAGAATGTCCGCCGCTATGCTTATCCAGCGCATCGACCATTCCGTCCTGAAGGACGCGGTGGAATCGCATGCGCGCTATCTGGCGCGCAAACCCGGCGGGCGCCGCGCCGTGCTCAGCCATGTGGATCTGACCTGCGTTTCACTGGAACGAGCCGAGCTGGCCGAGGCGGAACTGACCGGAGCGCGGTTGAACGGGGCCTCCCTGGCGGGAGTGAACCTTTCGTCGGCGGTGCTGTATGGCTGCGACCTCCGTGATGCGGATCTGCGCGGCGCCAATCTGATCCGCGCCGACCTGCGCGGCGCCTGTTTGCGGGGCGCAAACCTCGCAGGCGCCAATCTCGCCGGCTGCGACCTGCGCGAAGGCCGCATCGCCCTGCAGGAACGCCAGACCGGCTTCAAGATTCTCGAGCATGAGGAACGCAGCGGCGAGCTGACCTTCGCCGTCCTGGCCGGCGCCGACCTTTCGGGCGCCCAGATGACAGGCGCATGGGCGACCTCGGCGGACTTCACCGACGCCAACCTGACCGGAGCATGTCTGGTGGGCGCGAAACTCGCCAAGGCGACCATGAACGGCGTTGATCTCTCCGGCGCCGACCTCTTCCACGCCGACCTGGGAGGCGCCTCCCTGCGCAATGCCGTGCTGGCAGGTGTCAATGTGGATGACGCCAATCTCGAAAAGGCAGACCTGACCGGGGTCGTCGGAACACCGCCGCACGTGGTCTATGTCGATGACCGGCCCCTGACCGAGATCCTCGCGGCGCACGAGAAATTCTGTTCCAGCCATGGTGCGGAAGGCGAAGCGGCCCGTTTCGGCGGCGCCGACTTCCGCGCCATCCGCCAGCTGCGCCGGCGCAAGCTGAGCGGCCTCAATGCACCGGGCTCAATCATGGTCGGTATCGACCTGGAAGGCGTTGAACTGCAGGGGGCCGACCTCACGGGAGCCGACCTGCGGGGCTCCAACCTGAAGAACGCGGACTTGCGCGGCGCACGCCTGGCCGGGGCCAATCTGTCCAGGGCCGACCTTTCCTGCGCGATCCTAGATCCCCTCATGATCTCCGAGGGCCGGTATCTGCGCACCGATCTGCGGCGGGCCAATCTGCGCCACGCCAATCTGAGAAGCGCGCAGCTGCGCAAAGCCCGGCTCCTGGAGGCCGACATGACCTTCGCGCGCACGGACGGCGCCAATCTGACCGGCGCCGAACTGGACGGCGAGACAGTCCGCACGGACTAAGTTCTTTGACGGGCGCCCCGTCTTTGCCTAGCAGTCGTGGCGAAGAGCACGGCGGAAGACCGGCCGTTCGGGGGATTTCAATGTCCGACAGTGAACTGGGCGCGGCGCGGCGCCGGCGGATCGCCATCAAGAGCAAGGCCGGCGATGGGGAAATGGCCGGCCTCGAGATGGGCCCGCAAGACCGGCCGATCGACATCGTCTTCCTGCACGCCAACGGTTTCAACGGCCGCACCTATCGCAGCCTCCTAATGCCCCTCGCTGATCGCTTTCGCATCCTGACCGTGGACCAGCGCGGCCATGGGCTCTCCGGCCTGTCAGCGGAAATCCCAGATGATCGCAACAACTGGTACGGCTTCCGCGACGATCTGCTGGGGCTTCTGGAGGCGCTGGACCAGCAGCCGGTCGTGCTGGGAGGTCATTCCATGGGCGGGGCCGCGAGCCTGATGGCCTCGGCCGAGGCGCCGGATCGGGTCAAGCGCCTGGCCCTCTTCGATCCGGTGATCCTGGCCAAGGAAACCCAGGGGCGGGTGGGTGCGGGGGAAATCCGCGAAAGCCCGCTTGTGCAGGGCGCGCTGCGCCGCCGGGCCGTGTTCGACAGCTATGAGGCCGTGGAGACGAGTTTCACCGGGCGGGGCATTTTCAAATCCTGGTCGCCAGAAGCCCTGCACGACTATGTCGGCGACGGCTTCCAGCCGCGCGCCGAGGGCGGAGTCGAACTGACCTGCGCACCGGCCTGGGAAGCCTCGAACTTCGTTTCCCAGCGGCACGACACATGGGGCTGCTTCGAACGCTCGAAATGTCCGATCCGCATCCTGCGCGCCGAGACCGGCTCGACCTGCCGCGTGGACGGCCATGAGGCCGAACTCACGACCTCGGGTCGCATCCGGATCGAGACCATCCCCGGCACAACACACTTCCTGCCGATGGAACGCCCCGAACTGGTGCGCGAAGCCCTTACGGAAGCGGCGCTGGCCTAGAGAGCCAGGCCCGGCGTGACGCGGGAGAGCATCCGCTCGCGGGCCTCTCCGGTGATCGGGATGATCTTGCGTGCGTCGAGATCGAGAGAAACGGCATAGGCTTCGCTGGTCGCCCAGGCGCCGCCGCTGGCGGGATCGACCATCCAGTGAACCATGCGCTGGGCCCGCTCGTCGAAGCCGGCGACCCCGGAGCGGACCTCGAAGCGGTCGCCGATCCGCGGCCAGGCCAGGTGGATGATCCGGTATTCCAGCACCGCCCCGCCCACCCGGGCGGGCGGGGCCTCGGCATTCTCGGCGACCGTGGAGCGGAAGGTGGCCGAGAGACGGGGAATGCCGTCCGAGACCCGCGCGATGAACTGTTCGGGCCGCATCCGGCCGAAGACATCGCAGTCATGGGCGAGGAACGCCCCTCCCGAAAGGTGGGTGAGGTTCAGCCGGAGGGCGGCGTCCATCCCGGCGATGCTCTCCACCGGTCCCAGGCGCACGCTGCGCGGCGCCGCGCGCTCGGGAACCTCGACCTTCAGGTCTTCGGCTGCCTGCCGGGCATGATGCGGCCAATGGCGCGGCTCCAGGCTCTCGGCATGGACATGACCCACCACCATCTGGAACGCCGCCGCCAGTTCGCCGGTCAGGGAGTGGTGGATCAGGAAAAGGACGCGGGCATTGATCTCGTCCATCTCCATCACCCCGGCCGTCATATGCAGGGGCGCCCGGCTCATGGCCTCGCGCAGGAAGCGGATGTGCTTTTCGCGGATGATCAGGGTGGTGTCCGCCAGCGGCCGGAACGCATCCGGCAGGCCGAGGGCGGCGGCGAGGCCGACCAGGCCCTCCATCACCCGCTGCACGTAGAAGCGGACATTCATGTGGTGGTTGTCGTCCAGTTCCCACATGTTGACGCCGCCGCGCCAGACTTCGATCTCCGCCACTCTCAAATCCCCCTTAAGGCCGGCAGTCCGCGCAAAGGCCGTGCGCCTCAATGGTCACGCCCGTGACCTCAAATCCGGCTCTTTCGCCGGCCTTGGCGACATCGTGCGCCGCCCGCGGTTCGAATTCCTGGGTCGCCCCGCAGCAATCGCAGATCAGAAAGGCCGCGGCGTGGCCGCCCTCGCCATGGCGGCAGGCGACAAATGCGCCCAGGCTTTCGATGCGATGCACCAGGCCCTGCTTTTCCAGGAAGCCCAAAGCCCTGTAGACGGTGGGCGGCTTGGCTGGCGCTTCGACGCCGTAGCCGGCGATCAGGTCGTAGGCCTTCACCGGGCGGCCCGCTTCGAGCAGCATCTCCAGCACGCGCCGTCGTGGATGGGTCAAGCGCTCCTGCGCCACCGCGCAGCGGCGTTCGGCGTCGGCCAGCTCGCGGGCGAGCGCGGGTCCGGCGAGGCCGTGATCATGATGGGCGTGGGCATGAGCCATGCCCCTTGAACTAGGGCCAGCGGCGGCGCGCATCAAGCAAGGTCCCGTGTAACCTTCGCCGCCAGGCTCGCGAACCCTTGCCGGACGTGAGACGATTGACCGTGCCCGCAGGGAGGCGGGTGACCATGGACAATGAGCCGAAGCCGGTGAAGGTGCTGGAGCCCCGCCATAGCCGGCTGGTGCGGATCACCCATTGGACCAACGTGATCTCACTGTTCCTGCTGCTGATGAGCGGTCTTCAAATCTTCAACGCCCACCCCGCCCTTTACTGGGGCCAGGCTTCGCGGTTCGACGCGCCGTGGCTTGCCATGACCGCCGCCGAGAGGGCAGACGGCGGCCTGGTGGGGCGCACTCAGGTCGGCGGCGCGACGTTCGTCACCACGGGCGTGTTCGGAGCCTCCTTTTCCAGCGGGGCGGTCGTGCCCCGCGGCTTCCCGGCGGCTGTCACCCTGCCCGGCCCGCGCAACCTCGCCGTGGCCCGCAACTGGCACTTCTTCTTCGCCTGGCTGTTCGCCATCAACGGCGTGATCTTCGTGGGCGGCAATCTGCTGAACGGGCACCTGAAGCGCGACCTGCTGCCGACCAAGGCCCAGCTGGCGCCCCGCCACATCTGGCGCGACATCATCGAACACGCCCAGCTGAAGTTCCCCAAGGGACCGGAGGCGCGGCACTACAACGTCATCCAGAAGTTCGCCTACCTGGCGGTGATCGCGATCCTGCTGCCGGGAATGATCCTTTCGGGGATGACCATGTCACCGAGCCTCGATGCGACCTTCCCCTGGCTGCTGGACCTGTTCGGCGGACGCCAGTCGGCCCGGTCGATCCACTTCATCTTCGCCATGGGCCTGGTGGCCTTCATCGTGGTGCACGTCGTGATGGTCGTGCTTTCCGGGTTCTGGAACAACATCCGCTCGATGATCACCGGGCGCTACGCCATCGAGCTGCCGGCCCCGCCGGCGGCCGCGCAAGGAGACGCCGCATGAACCGCCGGGGTTGGCTGACAGGCGCCTTCGCCAGCGCGGCAAGTCTGGCCCTGACGGCCTGCGACAAGGTCACGGCCTCCAAGCCGGTGACCGAGTTCCTGATGAATGCCGAGGGGCTGAACCGCCGGGTGCATCGGCTGATCGGGGCCAATGCCCTGGCCCGGGAATTCAGCCCGGCCGACATCTCCACGGATTTCCGGGCCAACGGCAATGTCCGCCCCCGGGGAGCGGACTATGACGCCCACGTGGCCACCGGTTTCGCCGACTGGAAGCTGGTGGTGGATGGGCTGGTGGAGCGGCCCCTCAGCCTGTCCCTGGACGAGGTGCGTGAGGTGGTCGCCCGCGCCCAAATCACCCGGCATGACTGCGTCGAAGGCTGGAGCTCCATCGGCCAGTGGAAGGGCGCCAAGCTGAGCGCCATCCTGGAGCGGGCGGGGCTGAAGCCGGACGCGAAGTACATCGTCTTCCACTGCGCCGACTCATGGACCCCCAGCGCCCCGGACGGGGACTACTACTATGAGTGCCTGGATCTGGTGGACGCCTTCCACCCCCAGACCATCCTCGCCTACGAGATGAACGGCGCGGCCCTGCCGGTGGCCCACGGGGCGCCCCTGCGCCTGCGGGCCGAGCGGCACCTGGGCTACAAGCAGGCCAAGTATGTAATGCGCCTCGAAGCCGTGGCCAGCTTCGATCACCTTGGCAAGGGCAAGGGCGGCTTCTGGGAAGACCGGGGCTACGAGTGGTATGCGGGGATCTGAGAACCGCGCTTTCCGCCCTATTCCGCCTTATTCGACCTTTATTGTCCTTTTTTGCGGCGTGCGAAAATAGGCGCACGTATTTTTGGTACGCTTTTTAGCGCAGCGAATATGGCACGGTGCGCTTTCAAAATAGGCGCGGGTTGCGCGAGAATGGTGTGATTTCCCCTAGAAATAAGCGGCTAGGTGGAGGTGAGGTTGGTCAGAATTGGCGTCTCCTCACAAATAAATCTTGGAAGAAAAGCTGGGTGGGGAACGGGCGCTTCGCAAGAGGCGGCGGTGAGATTATTTCGCTTAATGCGCTACCTCCCCTTCAGGGGAGAGTTTACGATCATTTCAGGCGCCCAGCGGCCAGTCGCTCAGGCGCCCCGTGATCAGCATCCACAGGCTGAAGGCCGTGGCGGTGAGGTAGATCAGGAAGGCGTTGATGGTCTGGCGGCGGCCGCGGGCCTCGAGGGCGTCCTGGGGCGGGGTGGCCCAGAGGAGATAGATGGCCTGGACGGCGCTGCAGGCCAGGAAGGCGGCCGGCGCAAGCTGGTGCGGGACCAGCATCAAGAGGCCCGAGACGAACGTCAGGATGCCGATGGCCAGGCTGGCCCAGGTCTTGATGCGCTCATCGGCGGGCGTGGGTTCGGAATCGAGGGCCGCCACTGCCTCGTCGAGGAAGCGGTTCATACGCCAGGCGCGAAACAACATGACGCCGGCGAAGACGTAGAAGGCGCCGACCGCCCGGGCGATCCATTCGTAGAGCAAGGTGAAGTCCTCCCCCGTCCGCGCCGGAACATGCCCGGCGAGGGGAAGGAGGGCATGACCCTATTGGGGGGCGGCGGCTAAATCGCTTACCCCGCAAGGGGGTAAGAACGCCATCCTACACGTCCAGCAGCAGGCGCTGGGGATCTTCGATGTGTTCCTTGACCTTGACGAGGAAGGTCACGGCGCCCTGTCCGTCGACGACGCGGTGATCGTAGGAGAGGGCGAGGTACATCATCGGGCGGATGACGATCTGGCCGTTCACCACCATGGGCCGGTCCTGGATCTTGTGCATGCCGAGGATGCCGGACTGGGGCATGTTGAGGATCGGCGTCGACATCAGCGAGCCATAGACCCCGCCGTTGGAGATGGTGAAGGTGCCGCCCTGCAGCTCGTCCAGGGAGAGGGACCCATCCCGCGCCTTGGTCCCGAGGGCGCCGATCTCCTTTTCGATGCCGGAGAGGCTCATGGCGTCCGCATCGCGCACCACGGGCACGACGAGGCCCCGGTCAGTGCCGACAGCGACCCCGATGTCATAGTGGTTCTTGTAGATAAGGTCCGTGCCGTCGATCTCGGCATTGACCGCCGGGACTTCCTTCAGGGCGAAGACCACGGCCTTCACGAAGAAGCTCATGAAGCCGAGCTTCACGCCATGGCGCTTTTCGAACTGGTCCTTGTACTGGTTGCGCAGGGCCATGACCGCGCTCATGTCCACCTCGTTGAAGGTGGTGAGCATGGCGGCCGTGTCCTGGGCCTCCTTCAGGCGCCGGGCGATGGTCTGGCGAAGGCGCGTCATGCGCACCCGCTCTTCGCGCTCATGCACCTCGCGGGGCGCAACAGGGGCGGCGGGCTTGGCCACCGCGGGGGCCGCGGCGCGGGCTTCCAGAGCCTGCAGGGCGTCGCCCTTGGTGATGCGGCCATCCTTGCCGGTGCCGGCGACACCGGCCGGGTCGAGGCCGGTCTCGGAGACGATACGCTGGACCGAGGGAGCCAGGGGCTTGGCCGGAGCGGGGGCAGCGGGCGCCGGGGCGGCTGCTTCTGGCGCCGGAGGGGGCTTGGGGGCTTCGGCAACGGGCTTGGCGGCGACGGGGGCCGGTTTCGCGCCGGTCCCTGCGCCGACGCGGCCGAGGACAGCGCCGGGCTCGACGGTGTCGCCTTCGCCGGCCAGAATTTCGGAGAGCACACCGTCTTCCGGGGAGGCGACTTCAAGGCTGACCTTGTCGGTTTCCAGCTCGACGAGGATCTCGTCCTTCTTGACCGCGTCTCCGGCCTTCTTGGACCACTTGGCCACCGTGGCCTCGGTGACGGATTCACCCAAGGTCGGGGTCATGATGTCGGTCATCGGTCGGGCTCCGAAAGTTCAGTCAGCGGATACTACAAATCGCCCCGGACGCGAAATCCGGGGCGAAACTCAATCAGTTTCAAGCTTAGGCGAAGGCAGCGGCCAGGAAGGTCTCGAGCTCTTTCAGGTGGCGGCTCATCTGGCCGGCGGCCGTGGAGGCCGAGGCCGGGCGGCCGACATAGCGGGCCCGCTTGGCGGCGATCTTCAGCTTGTCGAGGGTCAGTTCCAGCCAGGGATCGACGAAGGTCCAGGCGCCCATGTTCTTGGGCTCCTCCTGACACCAGACCAGTTCGGCGTTCTTGAAGCGGGACAACTCGGTGGTCAGGCTCTTCACCGGCCAGGGATAGAACTGCTCCAGACGCATCAGATAGACGTCGGTGATGCCGCGCTTTTCGCGCTCATCCAGCAGGTCGTAGTAGACCTTGCCAGAGCACAGGACGATACGGCGGATCTTGTCGTCACATTCCAGCTTGACCTCTGTGTTGATGCCGCGCTCGGCATCATCATGCAGCACCCGGTGGAAGGTCGACCCTTCGGCCATATCGTCCAGGGTCGAAACCGCCTTCTTGTGCCGCAGCAGGGACTTCGGCGTCATGATGATCAGCGGCTTGCGGTATTCGCGCACCAGCTGGCGGCGCAGGATGTGGAAGTAGTTGGCCGGGGTCGAACAGTTGGCGACCTGAATATTGTCCTCCGCGCAGAGCTGCAGGTAGCGCTCCAGACGGGCCGAGGAATGCTCCGGACCCTGCCCTTCATAGCCGTGTGGCAGCAGCATCACGAGGCCGCTCATCCGCAGCCACTTGCGCTCCCCTGAGGAGATGAACTGGTCCACCACCACCTGGGCGCCATTGGCGAAGTCGCCGAACTGGCCCTCCCAAAGAGTCAGGGTCTCCGGATCCGTCAGGGAGAAGCCGTATTCGAAGCCCAGCACGGCCTCCTCGGAGAGGGGGCTGTCGAGCACCTCGAAGTGGGCCTGGCCAGGGCGCAGGTTGGCGAGCGGCGTGTAGTGCTCTTCCGTGGTCTGGTCGATGAGATCGCAGTGGCGCTGCACGAAGGTGCCGCGCACGCTGTCCTGGCCGGCGAGCCGCACGGGATTGCCCTCGTCCAGCAGGGTGGCGAAAGCCAGGTGCTCTGCCGTGCCCCAGTCGATGTTTTCGCCGGTTTCGATGGACACGCGGCGGTTTTCGATGACCCGCTTGACGGTCTTGTGGACGTCGAGGCGTTCAGGAATGGCGGTCATGGCGACGCCCAGATCGCGCAGCTTCTGGCGCGGCACGGCGGTGGCGCCGACCACTTCGTTGCCAGGCCGGGCGAGGCCCTTCCACTTGCCATCCAGCCAGTCGGCCTTGTCAGGCTTGAACTCCTTGCCGGCCGCCATTTCGGCATCGAGGAAGGCCTCGAACTCCGCCACCCAGCCGTCGACCTCTTCCTTGGTGGTCACGCCCTCGCCGATCAGGCGCTCGGCGTAGATCTCGCGGGTCGATGGGTGGTCCTTGATCTTCTTGTACATCAGGGGCGACGTCATCGTCGGATCGTCGCCCTCGTTGTGGCCGAAACGGCGGTAGCAGAACATGTCGATGACCACGTCCTTGCCGAACTGCTGGCGGTATTCGGTGGCCACCTTGGCGGCGTAGGTCACCGCCTCCGGGTCATCCCCGTTGGCGTGGAAAATCGGGGCCTCCACGGCGAGCGCCCCGTCCGACGGATAGGGCGTCGAGCGGCTGAAGCGCGGGGCGGTGGTGAAGCCGATCTGGTTGTTGACGATGAAGTGCATCGTGCCGCCGGTGCGGTAGCCCTTCACCGCCGAGATGGCGAAGCATTCTGCCACCACGCCCTGTCCCGCGAAGGCGGCGTCGCCGTGCAGCAGGAGGGGCATGACGTGGCTGCGGCCCGTGGTCGGGTCTTCCCTGAGGGCGAAGGCCTGCTTGGCCCGGGCCTTGCCGATCACCACCGGGTTGACGATTTCCAGGTGGGAGGGATTAGCGGTCAGGGACAGGTGGACGGAGTTGCCGTCGAAGGCGCGGTCGGAGGAGGCGCCCAGGTGGTATTTCACGTCGCCCGAGCCTTCCACATCGGACGGCACGGAAGAGCCGCCCTGGAATTCGTGGAAGATGGCGCGGTAGGGCTTGCCCATCACGGCGGCCAGGACGTTGAGGCGGCCCCGGTGCGGCATGCCGACGATGATGTCCTTCACGCCGAGGGCGCCGCCGCGCTTGATGATCTGTTCCAGGGCCGGGACCATGGCCTCGCCGCCATCCAGGCCGAAGCGCTTGGTGCCGGGGAAGCGCTTGTGCAGGAAGCGCTCGAAGCCCTCGCTCTCGATAAGCTTCTTGAGGATGGCGATCTTGCCCTCGCGGGAGAATTGAATCTCCTTGTCGCGGCCCTCGATGCGCTGCTGAAGCCAGGCCTTCTCGCGCGGGTCGGAGATGTGCATGTACTGCACCCCGACATTGCCGCAGTAGGTGCGGCGAAGGATCTGAAGGATCTCGCGCAGCGTGGACGTCTCCAGGCCCAGCACGAAGTCCAGAAAAATCGGGCGGTCATAGTCGGCTTCGGAGAATCCATAGGTGGCCGGCTCCAGTTCAGTGGCGTCACCCGGCGTGCGGGCGAGGCCGAGGGGGTCGAGATTGGCCCGCAGGTGGCCGCGCATGCGATAGGCGCGGATCATCATGATGGCCCGCAGGGAATCCAGTGTGTGGGCGCGAATGTCATCCGCCGAGGCGGTCGGCGCGGCCGCGGCGATCTTCTGGGAGAGCTTGGCGTCCATGGCGGGCCAGAGGCCGTCCATCGCCGAGAGCCATTCAGGGCGGGGTTCGGGGGTTGGCGTGCGGGCCCATGCCACTGGCTCGGCGGCGCGCTTGACCTCTTCAACCCGGTCGGAGAGCTGGCTGAAAAAGGCCTGCCAGGATGCATCCACCGACGCCGGGTTTTCCGCCCAGCGCGCGTGCAGGTCCTCCACGAAGGAGGCGTTGCCGCCATAGAGAAAGGACGTCTCGGCCAGAACCTCGTTCAGCCGTCCCGCGTCGTCAGCCATCTTTGAACACTCTTCCTTTGGCGCCGCGGCCTCGGGAGGGGTGTGCAGGAGGCCGGGCGACGCCCGTTAGATAGGTAGGCCTTACGCGCCTTTCAGCACTTCGACCAGGGTTTCCCCCAGTTTGGCAGGCGAGGGTGACACCCTGATGCCGGCCGCTTCCATCGCCGCGATCTTATCCTCGGCGCCGCCCTTGCCGCCGGAGATGATCGCGCCGGCGTGACCCATTCTGCGCCCCGGAGGCGCGGTACGGCCGGCGATGAATCCGACCATTGGCTTCTTGGTTTTTGAAGATTTAATGAACTCGGCCGCGTCTTCTTCGGATGAGCCGCCGATTTCGCCGATCATGATGATGGATTCGGTGGCCGGATCGGCCAGGAACATCTCCAGGACATCAATGAAATCGGTGCCCTTAACCGGGTCGCCGCCGATGCCGACGGCCGTGGTCTGGCCGAGGCCCACCTGGGTGGTCTGGAACACCGCTTCGTAGGTCAGGGTGCCGGAACGGGAGACGACGCCCACCGAGCCCTTCTTGAAGATGTTGCCCGGCATGATGCCGATCTTGCACTCATTGGGGGTGAGGACCCCGGGGCAGTTCGGGCCGATCAGGCGGCTCTTCGACCCCGAGAGAGATCTTTTCACCTTGATCATATCTTCGACAGGGATGCCCTCGGTGATGCACACGATGAGCGGAATTTCAGCGTCGATGGCCTCGAGAATCGCGTCGGCGGCGAAGGGGGGCGGCACGTAGATGGCGCTGGCGTCGACGCGGCTGGCGCGGGCCGCCTCCTTGACCGTGTCATAGACCGGCAGGCCGAGGTGCGTGGAGCCGCCCTTCCCCGGCGAGGTGCCGCCGACCATCTGGGTGCCGTAGGCGATGGCCTGTTCGGAGTGGAACGTGCCCTGCTGGCCCGTGAACCCCTGACAGATGACGCGGGTGTCTTTGCCGATGAGTATGGACATGTGTGCTTTCAGGCCCTGCCGTTTCGCCGCGCCGTAGACCGGCTTTCGTGTGCCCCGTGATAGGCGATGCGGCGGCGAACGCAAAGGCTGACTTAGAGGCGCCTGAACACGCCCCGGCGCCATGACAAAGGCGCGCGCGGCAGCCGCGCGCGCCCAGCCGCCTACATGCGGAAGTTAATCAGGGTGAAGTGCGTGACCGCGCCGTTCTGCTTCAGGCTGAGGGAGGTGACGCCCTCGCCGCCCAGGGAGGTGTTGACCTCGGCCGGGGCCACGGAGCGGCGCTGGCCGGAGGGGCCGGCGTAGCGGAAGGCGACTTCGTTGGCTTCCTTGGTCTGCGGCGCGACTTCCGTCCAGGCCTGGGCGGTTTCGGCGAGGCCCGAGAGGCTGCGGCTGTGGTCTGCGAAGAGGTCGCAGGACAACACGGCGACGCGGCCGCCGGCGGCGGTGCCGTTGGAGACGATCATCACCACGGTGGAACCGCCGATGGTGGTCTGACGCGAGGCGGTTTCGGTGACGGTGATACCCGGCGCGGCCGCCATCTTGCCCTGGGAAGGCTTCCATCCGGCGGCATCGGCGGCGGCGACAGCATTGGCGTAGGAGCCGGCCCCGCAGGTGGACTTGAAAGCGGTGAAGGCGTCGGCCTCGACGCCCGCCTGGGCGGGAATGGCCGTGGCGGCGGCCAGGGCGGCGCCGATAAGAAGCAGTCTGGATTTCACGCGACTATCCTGGTTGCGGGGGCGGTTGAAGGCGCCCCGAGTTCCCTCGTTCGCCTCTCCCTTACACCCAAAATGACCGGGGCCTAGGGCGAAGTTGAGGCGCCGCTACGGAACGCCGCGGCCAGGCGTCAGGCCGCGCCCTTCACCGCCGCGACGATCTTTTCCGCGCCGTCGGAGAGGTCATTGGCGGCGATCACGTTGAGGCCGGAATTGCGGATGATGTCCTTGCCCAGGTCGGCGTTGGTGCCCTCCAGGCGGACCACCAGCGGCACCTTCAGGCCGACTTCCTTCACCGCCGCGACAACGCCCTCGGCCAGGATATCGCAGCGGGCGATGCCGCCGAAGATGTTGACCAGAATGCCCTTCACGTTGGGGTCGGCCATGATGATCTTGAAGGCCGCCGTGACCTTGTCCTGGGTGGCGCTGCCGCCGACGTCCAGGAAGTTGGCCGGCTCCATGCCGTAGAGCTTGATGATGTCCATGGTGGCCATGGCCAGGCCGGCGCCGTTGACCATGCAGCCGATCTCGCCGTCGAGGGCGATGTAGGAGAGGTCGAACTTCGAGGCCTCGATTTCCTTGGGATCCTCCTCCGTCTCATCGCGCAGGGGGGTGAGCTCGGGGTGGCGGAACATGGCGTTGGAATCGAAGGACACCTTGGCGTCCAGCAGGACCAGGCGGTTGTCCGCCGTAACGATCAAGGGGTTCACTTCCAAAAGGCTCATGTCCTTCTCGACGAAGGCCTTGTAGAGCGTCGGCAGGAGATTGCGGGCGTTCTTGGCGACATCGCCGGTGAGGCCGAGCGCCTTCACCAGGGCCGCCGTGTGGTGCGGCCAGACGCCGGTGGCCGGGTCGATGGAGAAGGTGTGGATCTTTTCCGGCGTATCGTGCGCCACTTCCTCGATGTTCATGCCGCCCTCGGTGGAGGCGACGACCGAGACGCGGGAGGTTTCGCGGTCAACCAGGAGGGAGAGGTAGAATTCCTTGGCGATGGCCGCGCCTTCCTCGATGTAGACGCGGTTGACGACCTTGCCCTTCGGGCCCGTCTGGTGGGTCACGAGGGTCATGCCGAGCATGCGGGTCGCCTCGGCGCGGACATCGTCGATGGACTTCACCACCTTGACGCCGCCGCCCTTGCCGCGCCCGCCGGCGTGGATCTGGGCCTTCACCACCCAGACCGGTCCGCCAAGCTTCTCGGCGGCCGCGACCGCCTCATCCGCCGTGAAGGCCACAAAGCCACGCGGCACGGGGGCGCCGAACTCGGCGAGGACGGCCTTGGCCTGATGCTCGTGGATATTCATCGGGGCAGCTCTCCCTGGCGCTGGTTCTTCGTCCGGTTATAGGGGTCGTGCGCGCCCTGGCAACAGGGCGAAAGCCCCGGTATCAAGCCCTGCTCGTCCTTGTCGCAGCGTGAGCGCCCCTTGTCCCAGCCTCCGAACCAGAGCCCTCAGGAAGACGCCCGCGCCTTCGCCTGGCGCCGCGCCTGGCGGGTGATCTTCATGTCGAGCGCCGTGGGTCTGCTGCTGGCCTTCGCCGGGGCGTTCAATACCGTAGCCCTGACCTGGCCGCTCAGGGGCATATATTGGGTCGGGCTGCTGGGCGGCGGATCGACCATGGGGTTCCTGATCGGCGACCGCTGGATGTCGCTCGGCGTGATCCGCCGTCATCTCTGGCTGGCCTGGGTGGCCATCTCACTGTCGATCGCCGCGCCGATGACCTTGTTGGTGGCGTTCGTGAACAGCTGGATCGCCCAGCAGCCAAACATTCTGACGCTGTTTCCCACCGTGCTGACGATTTCGGCGCTGACCACCGCCATCGGGCTGATCACCACGGGCGCGGAGCCTGTCGTCACTCATGCGGCGGCGTCCGGCACGGCGGCGCCGAAATTCCTGGAACGGCTTCCGGAGAAGCTGCGGGGGGCCGAGCTCTATGCCGTGGAGGCCGAGGACCACTACCTGCGCCTGCACACCTCCGCCGGGCAGGACCTGATCCTGATGCGGCTTTCCGACGCCGTGGCCGAGCTGGAGGGGATCGAGGGCGCGCGGGTGCACCGTTCCTGGTGGGTGGCCAAAGGGGCCGTTACCGGCGCCGAGCGCGGCGAGGGCCGGGCGACCCTGACCCTGAAGGACGGCTCCACCGCCCCGGTCAGCCGCGCCTATGCCCGCTCGCTCCGGCAGACGGGCTGGTTCTGAACCAGCGCCGGATCAACAGCTCCGCGACGATCAGGTTGGGAACCCAGCAAAGGAACGAGATGGCCCGGTAGGCTGGGTCGTAGGGCAACTGGCCGATCATCACGACGGGCAGGTAGAGGCGGAGGGTGACGGCGGCCAGGGTGAGGGCGAAGGAGCGGATCATCCACCGCTCGTGCTCCGCCAGCCGCCGGGCGCGGGCAGCCAGCCAGGCGCGGGAGGTTGTGAATACCCACGCGATGGCGAGAAGGCCGAAGCCTGCCGTGGAGATCGGCCCGGTGGTGGCGCCGAAAGCCAGGATCAGGCCGGCGAGGCCGCCGCCAAGACAGGCGATGACATAGACCGTACCCATCCGCCGGTGCAGAGACCTGCGCCTTTCGCGCAGACCCTTGAAGAACTGGAACGGCCCAAGCGCCAGCGCGGTCAGTGAAAAGCCGGCATGGACGGTGAGTACGCCATAGCGGGCGAAGGCGTTGGCGAGGATTGGCGGAGCGCCGCCTGGGGCGCCGGGCACGAGATAGCGGGCGGACGCCAGAGCGATCAGCAGACTGAAGACCGCGATCGCCCAGAGCGGCCATTTCGGTCCTCTGCTTGGTGCGGATGTGTCGTCCATGGCCGATCCTCCCCGATCGGCGTGAGACTAAGTCCGGGCGCGCAGGGCCGTCCACTGGTCCCGCGTCTGGCCCCAGACATCGACCACACGGTCGTCATAAGGCGCCGGCATCCGGGCTTGCCGCAGGATGGTGGAGCCGAGGCGGCGGGCTACGGCCTTGGACGGTTCGTTGTCCGGGTCGATGGTGTGGACAATCTCGTTCCACATCAGGACATTGGCCGCGTAGTCCATGGCCGCGATCGAACCTTCCAGAGCAAACCCCTTGCCCTGGCGTTCCGGGATGATGCCCCAGCCGACTTCCGTGCCGGGCCAGTCCAAGGGAAACCAGGGCCCGAGCCGGCCGATCCATTGGCCGGTGGCCTTCTCCACGACGGAGAACATCGAAAATCCCTGAATCTTCCAGGCGCCCGCCACCTGCAGGAAGCCGCGCCAGGCGATGGAGGGCGCCTGCGGGCCGCCGATGAACTTGGAGGCTTCCGCGTCGCCCATGAACTTCGCCCAGCCCTCGAAGTCCCCCAGCTCGGTGGGGCGGAGGATGAGGCGTTCGGTCTCAAGGATGGGGCCGGTCATGGTCAGACCGTAAGAGGGATCGGTCCGCAGTCCAAGGCGCGCTCAAGCTCGCGAGCGATGGCCTCGCCCTCCGCCGCGAACCGGG
Source organism: Caulobacteraceae bacterium (assembly GCA_046349475.1). Taxonomy (GTDB): domain Bacteria; phylum Pseudomonadota; class Alphaproteobacteria; order Caulobacterales; family Caulobacteraceae; genus Acaudatibacter. The sequence goes on from JAXMCG010000015.1 coordinate 20,898, forward strand.
CGCGGACGGCCTCGGACTCGAAGAGGCCGGCCGTGGGGTCGGCGTCGTCATAGAGATCCTGAAAGACCTGATCCCAGACCTCGATGCGCACGCGCAGGGCCGCCGGAATATCGAGATCGGCGGGATCGATGTTATGGCCGTTGTCTACGTCCCAGAGCGGCCAGCATTGCCACTCTGGGGAAAGGCGCAGACGGCGCGCGGACATCGCGCCTAGAGCATGTCCTTGACGGTGTCGCGTTCGCCGACCAGCTCTTCGTTGGTGATGGCGATCTTGGACTTGGCGAAGTCGTCCATCTCGAAGGAGGTGACCACTTCGTAGCCGTCCGCGGTCGACTTCACCGGCATGCCGGCCCAGACGCCGTCGGCGAAGCCGTAGCGGCCGTGGCTGGCGACGGCGACGGAGTGCACCGTGCCGGGGGTGACGAGGTCACGCACATGGTCGACAAGGGCGTTGGCCGCCGAGGCCGCAGAGGATTGGCCGCGCGCATCGATGATTGCCGCGCCGCGCTTGCCGACGGTCGGCAGGAAGTCGTTCTTCAGCCAGGCTTCGTCACCGATCACCTCGGAGGCGGACTTGCCGCCGATCTTGGCGTGGGTGAAGTCGGCGAACATGGTCGGGCTGTGGTTGCCGTAGATGTAGATGTCGGAGACGTCCGTCACCTGCACGCCGGCCTTCTGGGCCAGCTGGGCCGCGCCGCGGTTCTGATCGAGGCGCACCATGGCGGTGAAGCGGTCGGGGCTCAGGCGCTTGGCCTGGGAGGCGGCGATCATGCAGTTGGTGTTGCAGGGGTTGCCGACCACGGCGACGCGGGCATTGGCGGCGGCGTTGGCGTCGATGGACTTGCCCTGGCCGACGAAGATCTTGCCGTTGTCCTTCAGGAGATCGGCGCGTTCCATGCCCGGGCCGCGCGGCTTGGAGCCGACCAGCAGGCACCAGTTGGCGTCACCGAAGGCCACGTCCGGATCGCCGGTGAGGACCATGCCCTGCAGCAGCGGGAAGGCGCAGTCGTCGAGTTCCATGGCCACGCCCTTGAGGGCTTTCTGCGGGCCTTCGACGGGGATTTCGAGGAGTTGCAGGATCACCGGCTGATCGGCGCCGAACATGTGGCCCGAGGCGATGCGGAAGAGCAGGGCATAGCCGATATTGCCGGCGGCGCCGGTGACCGCGACGCGGATGGGGGACTTGGCCATGGGAGCGGCTCCTGGAAGTGTCGATAGGACTGTCGGGCGCGGCATAGCCATAAGCCGCCCCTGCGGCAAGGATCGGGCTGCGTTTTAGTTGCGCCGCAGCACCACGGAGCGGGAGGCGCCGTCGGCCTGCATCTCCCCGGACCACGATCCGTCGGCCATCGGGATCAGCACCACGACTACGGAGGGCCCGGCATTGGCGGGGCTGAAGGTCAGGGTGATGTGGGCGCCGTCACGGGAGATATCGGCCACCATGCCGGAAGCGCTGACGCCGGGCGGGCGGCTGGGATCACGCCAGACCCCCTCCAGGGCGCCGCTGCGCGGGGCGTCGACCAGCTGGAAGATGTAGAGCGTCCGGCCGGACTGATCCGTCAGGGTCCAGCGGCCATCCATCGGCCCCTGGGCGCCCTGGGCGGCATTGTAGGTGGCGCGGACGCGGTTCTCATAGATGAGGTCGCGGGCCGACATGGGGCCATCGGGGGAGACGCCGGTCTCGCCGATATTGGTGGTGCGGCCCAGGCCCGGCGGACTCATCGTGGCGGCGGGCGGCGGGGCGGACATCGGTGAGGCAGGCGGCGGCGCGGCGATCGCGGAAGCCGTCTGATAGGGCGTGGGCGCCGGCGCCGGAGGCGGCGCCTCGGCGGGCGGGGCCGTGGCGCGGGCGTCGGCGAGATCGGCGGCGGCGGTCTCTTCGTCGTCTGAGTTCGAATTGGTGGTGGCCGCGAGGCCTGGAGGCGGCGGGGCCGGGGCGGCAGGCGGTGGCTGCAGGGCCAGGGCGGGCTCGGGTTCCGGCTCGGGCGCGGGAGGCGCTGCTGGTGGGGCGGCTGCAAGGGCCGGTGCGGGCGCTGGGGGCGGCGCCTGGGGCGTGGTTGGCGGAGGCTCCGGCGGGGCGGGCGCAGGCGCGGCGGTCGCCACGGCCTCGGCGGGTGCGGCAGGAGCCGGCTCCTCGGCAGGGGCGGGTGGGGGCGGTTCCGGCTTCAGGACGAAATCGAAGGAGGGCGCCGGAGCTGTGGGAGGCGTCTCAGGCGCTGGAGCGGCCGGCGTTTCGGGCGGGGGGGCCGGAGCTGGCGCTTCCGCTGGTGCGGTGGTAGCCGCGGGCGGCGGCGCGGCGGGCGCGGCCTCTTCCGGGGCGCCGTTCAGGAGATCGCCGATAGGGTCAGCATCCTGGGCGAGGGCCGGCCCCGCCAGGCTGAACGCCAATCCCAGAGCGACCGCCGCACGCCTCATGCGGATCCGCGCGCCTCGATGGCCTCGGCCATGGCGACCAGGGCCTCGGCCTGGCGCAGGTGCAGGTGTTCGGCGAGACGGCCCTCGACGCGCAAGGCGCCCTTCCCGGCATTCTCCGGCAGATCAAAGGCGGCGATCACGGCGCGGGACCAGGCAACCTCCGCCGGTTCCGGCGAAAACACCCGGTTGGCGATCTCCAGATGGGTCGGGTGGATCAGGCTCTTGCCGTCGAAGCCGAACTCCGTGCCCTGGCGGCAGACCCGCTCCAAGGCCACCAGGTCATCGATCTCATTGTGCACGCCGTCGAGGATGGTCAGGCCGTGGGCACGGGCGGCGGAGACGGCGAGGCTCATGGCCGCCCAGAAGGGCTCGCGCCCCGGCGTCTGGCGCGCCCGCATCTCCTTGGCGAGGTCGTTAATGCCCATCACGAAGGCCGAGAGCCGCGTGCTTTCCGCCTGGGCGGCGATCTCTTCGAGACGGAAGACAGCGATATTGGTCTCCACCATGGCCCAGAGCCTCGTCGAGGCTGGCGCCGAATTGATGGCGGCGCTGTAGTCGGCCACGTCCCCGGCCCGCTCGACCTTCGGAACAAGGATGGCGTCCGGCGCGGCCTGGGCGGCCGCTTTGAGGTCTTCAGCGCCCCAGGGCGTGGTGATGGCGTTGACCCTGAGCACGATTTCCCGCGGCCCGAAGCCGCCGGCGGCGATGGCCGCCACGGCCTGATCCCGCGCGGCTTCCTTGGCCTCTGGGGCGACGGCGTCCTCCAGGTCGAGGATCACCACATCACAGGGCAGGGTGCGGGCCTTTTCGATGGCCCGGGCATTGGAGGCCGGCATGTAGAGGGCGCTGCGGCGCGGCCGGATATCTTGCGGCAAGGGTGGTCCCTTCGGCTGGCGATCCTGCTTTGTTAAGCGCTAAATGCCCCTCATGACCATCCGCTACGAGCCGGAAGCCCTGAACGTCCTCGGCGGCGAGCTGGCCCCTTGCTCAGCGCGGCCAGTGACCGGCTTCTTCCGCAATGGCTGCTGCGAGACTGGGCCGGAGGACACCGGGATGCACACAGTCTGCGCCGTGATGACCGCAGAGTTCCTGGCCTTCTCCCAGAGCGTCGGCAACGACCTGACGACGCCGGTTCCGGACTATGGCTTTCCGGGGTTGAAGCCCGGCGACCGGTGGTGCCTCTGTGCGCCGCGCTGGAAGGAAGCCCTGGATGCGGGGGCCGCGCCGAAGGTGGTGCTGGAAGCCACCCACGAGGAGACCCTGGCCATCGTGCCCCTGGGGGTGCTGAGGGATCACGCGGTGAGCGGGTAGCGCCGTTCCAGACGGTAACGCGAGCCGTCCCGGGTGACGTGGCTGGAATAGAGACCGAAACTCGAAACCGTGAAGGGCGGGGATTTCAGGAGATTATTGTCCTGGATCCACTCGGCCACCTCGGCCGGGTCCGGGCGCTTCAGATAGGCCAGGGTGACGTGCGGGCGATAGGCGCGGGTATCCGCGGCCAGGCCGGCCTTGCGGGCGGCCGCCTCGCAGCGATTGTGCAGCTGGGTCAGGGGCGCCTGCTCGTCGACCCCGGCCCAGACGGCATGGATGTCCCGCCCCTCGCCAAAGGCGCCGACGCCGGTGAGGCCGAGGGTCAGGGGGGCGCCGGTGACCGGGACGAGGGCGGATTCGATATCGGCGCCCACATTCTCCGCGACGTCGCCGAAGAACCGCAGGGTGATGTGGAAGGCCTCACGCGGGCGCCAGGCGGCGCTCTCCAGGCCATGCTGACGGCGCTCCAGGCCATCGGCGATCTCATCGGTGACATGCAGGGCGGCGAAGAGGCGGATCATCGGCCCGTTCTTAAAACCCTTGCGGCCACGGGCGCCAGCCTGGCGGCGATGATCTTCACCCCCGCCGCATTGGGGTGGATGCCGTCGCGCTGATTGAGGGAGGGGATCTGGCCCACCCCGTCCAGCAGGTTCGGGTAGAGAGCGACATGCTCGGCGGCGGCGACCTGGGCAAAGCTGGCGTCGAAGTCCCGCGCAAAAGCCGCGCCGATGGCCCGGGGCGCCTTCTGGCCGGTGATGAGAACGCCGATGCGGCGGGCCTTCAGCTTGCGGACGATGGCGGTGAGATTGGCCCGGGTCTGGCGCACGTCCAGGCCCTGCAGCAGGTCGTTGCCGCCGAGGGCGACGATGCAGAGGTTGGTGTCGGACTGGACCGAGAAGTCGGTGCGCGCCAGGCCCGCCGCCGAGGTGTCGCCTGAGACGCCGGCCCCGCGCACCGTGACGGCGACACCTAGCCGGGTGAGCGCGGCCTGTAGCTGGGCCGGCAGGGCGTCGGCGCGGGCAAGGCCGAGGCCCGCCGTGATTGAGTCCCCCAGCATGGTGATGATCTTCGGACGCGCGGGGGCGGCCCAGGCGGCGGCGGGCGCCAGGGATGCGGCCAGTAGCAGCCGCCGGGAAATCAGGGGGAGGTCTTTTCGCGCCATCGCTGAGACTTAATCTAAGGCATAGTCGGAAAGGCTCAATCGTGAGCGCAACCTTGGCCGCTAAAAGGCGCCCCCCGCCCTATGTGCAACTAAGCCCATGTACGACGCCGACGCGCCCGGACCGCCCCTCTCCCTGGAGGCCGTCCGCCTGACCCTGCCCTCCGCCGCCGGGCCGGTGGAGATTTTGCGCGGCGTCGGCTTCGATGTGGCGGCCGGGGAGAAGGTGGCGGTGATCGGGCCTTCCGGCTCCGGCAAGTCCTCCCTGATCGCCGTGGCGGCGGGGCTGGAGCGGCCGACCTCCGGCACGGTGCGCCTGTTCGGCCAGGACCTGGCCGGGATGAACGAGGATCAGCGGGCGCGCCTTCGCCGGGGCAAGGTGAGCCTCGTCTTCCAGTCCTTCCATCTGCTGCCGAACATGACGGCGGAGGAGAATGTGGCCGCACCGCTGGAGATCGCCCGCCTGGCCGGCGCCATGGCCACGGCGCGGGAATGGCTGGATCGGGTGGGCCTGGCCCAGCGCCTCACCCACTATCCGCACCAGCTCTCCGGCGGGGAGCAGCAGCGCGTCGCCCTGGCCCGCGCCCTCGCCGCGCGGCCCGCCCTGCTCTTCGCCGATGAGCCCACGGGCAATCTCGACAGCGCCAATGCCGCCGCCGTGGCGGATTTGATGTTTTCGCTCGTGGCCGAAACTGGCGCCGCTCTGGTGCTGGTGACCCACGACGAGGCTCTGGCCGCCCGCGCCGACCGCATCTGCCGGATGGCCGACGGGCGCATGGCCGAGGGAGTCTGAGGGCGGTGCTCTCCTTCACCTTCGCGGCCCGGGAGCTGCGCGGCGGCGTGCGCGGATTCCGCATCTTTCTGGCGTGCCTTGCCCTCGGCGTCGCGGCCATCGCGGCGGCGGGATCAACGGCGGAAGCCTTCCGCCAGGGTTTGGCCGCCCAGGGCCGGGACATCCTCGGCGGCGATCTCGCCATCGGCCTCGAGCAGAAACGGTTCACGCCGCCGCAGCGGGCCGCCATCGAGGCGGAGGGACGCGTCGCCTGGGCGGTGAGCGCCCGGGCCATGGCCGAGACGGCGGCCGGCGAGCGCCGGCTGGTGGAGCTGCGCGGGGTCTCCGAAGCCTACCCCCTCTCCGGCGCGGTGACCCTGGAAGGGCCGATGAGCCTGAATGAGGCCCTCGCCCTGCGGGACGGCGTGCAGGGCGCCGTGGTGGAGAGAGCCCTGCTGGAGCGGCTGCACCTGAGGCTGGGCGAGCGGTTCATGGTCGGCAACGTGCCGATGGTGGCCAATGCCGTGCTGGTCACGGAGCCGGACCGGCTGTCGCGCGGCTTTGCCCTCGGGCCCCGCGTCCTCACCCGTCTTTCCGCCGTGGAGCGGGGCGGGTTCCTGGCGCCCGGCCTACCGTTCGGGGAGACGGCGCGGATCGCCCTGCCCGCCGGCAAGAGCCCGTATTCCGTCGCCCGCCACCTGACCGCCGCCGTCCCCGACGCCCGGGTGCGCAACCGCGATGACGCCGCGCCCGGTATCCGGCGCCTGATCGGCCAGCTGGAATATTTCCTGGGGTTCATTGGCCTGGCCTCCCTCGTGGCCGGCGGGCTGGGCGTGTTCGGCGCGGTCTCGGCCTATCTGGATGGGCGCAAGGCCTCCATCGCTGTCCTGAAGGCGCTGGGCGCGGAAGGGGCGCTGGCCCGCAATGCCTACCTGATCCAGATCGGCCTGCTCGCCGTCATCGGCATTGTCATCGGCCTTGTCCTTGGGGCCGCTGTGCCCTTTGCCCTGGGCGGCCTGATCGGCGACGACCTGCCCCTGCCGGCCCTCTTCGCCCTCTATCCCTGGCCGCTCGCGAAAGCCGCCACCTTCGGCCTGCTCTCCGCCCTCGCCTTCTCCCTGGCGCCTCTCGCCCGGGCCCGCACCACCCCGCCCTCGGCCCTCTTCCGGCAGAACCTCTCCGGGCGCCTGACCTTCGGCGTGGAGATTGTGGGCGCGGTCTTGGCGGCCGGCGGGCTGGCGGCGCTGGCGATCCTGACCGCCCCGACCCCGCTCGCCGCCGCGATCATGATGGCCGGGGTGGCGGTCTCATTCGGCCTCCTCTGGCTGATGGGCCTGGGCGCGGCGACGGGGGCCGGGCGTCTGCGGTCCCTGGGCGCGGGGGCGACCCGGATGGGCCTTGCCAATCTCGCCGGGCCGGGCTCTGCGGCGCGCACGGCGGCGCCGGCCATCGGCCTTGGCGTCGCCCTCCTGGCGGCGGTGGTGCTGATCCAGTCGGCCCTCCTGGCCCAGGTGGCGGTGGTGGCGCCGAAGACCGCCCCGGCCCTCGTCTTCACCGAGATCCCCGGCGATCAGGCTGCCCGATTCGACGCCGAGGTGCGGACCGCCTTTGGCCGGCCCCTGACGGAGGACACCTACCTCAGGGCCCCCTTCGTCACCGGGCGGATCATCGCCGTGCGGGGCCAGCCCGTGGAGCGCAAGGCCATGCCGGAGGGCGACCGCTGGGCCTATGACAACGACATCTCCCTCTCCGCCCTCGGCCGCGAACCGCGCGACGCCAACGTGATCTCTGGCCATTGGTGGGCGGCGGACTATGCCGGCCCGCCCCTCGTCGCCATCGACCAGGAGGCCGCCAAGGGGGCGCATCTGCGGGTGGGGGACGCCGTGACCATCGCCGTGCTGGGCCGCGAGACCGAGGCCAAGGTCGCCGCCATTCGGCGCATTGATTTCGGCGGCTTCGGCACGACCTTCCCGATCATCCTCAATGAGGCCGCCCTGGCCGGCGCGCCCCTGCGCCACGTGGCCGTCGCCAAGGCCACGCGGGAGGAGGAGGAACGGGCCCTCGTCGCCCTAGGCCGCGACTTTCCGGCCGTGAACGTGATCAGTGTGCGCGAGCAGCTGGAGGCGGCGACGGAGATGTTCGACCGTCTGGCCCTGGCGATCCGGGGCTCGGCCGCCGTGGCCGCGCTCGCCGGGCTGCTGGTCCTGGCCGGCGCCATCGCCGCCCGCGCCCAGGCCCGGGCCAAGGAAGCGGCGATCCTCAAGGTGCTGGGCGCCTCGCGCGGCCAGATCCTGGCGGCTTACGGCATCGAATATGGCGCGGTGGGCGCGATCGCGGGCCTGGCCGGGGTGGCGCTGGGCTTCGCCGCAGCCTGGCCGGTGGTGGTGAAGGTGTTCCAGGCCCACTGGAGCGTCGACTGGGGTGGGGTCCTGGCCCTGATCGGCGGGGCGGCGCTAGTGACGGGGGCTGGGGGTCTGCTGGCGGCGGCTCAGGCCCTGGCGAAACGCCCGGCGCCCGTGCTGCGGAGCGAATAGCTAGGCTGCCCGCTCAAGGGCTTCCTTCATGGCGATCTTGCGCTTCACGGCCTGCTCGAGCTCGCGCACGACCACCCCCGCGCCACTGACGTCGGTGTCATCGAGCGACAAGAGCGTACGCAGGGCGTCCATGTGAAGGTCCAGAACCTCTGCCTCGGCCTTGTCCGGACCGCCCATCGCCTCGGTATAGAGCCGCATGGAGGCAGAGGCGCGCTCAACCATCTGGTCCCGCACCTGGCGGGCCCGGTGCTCGGCGTGCTGCATGACGCGATAGGTCATCTGAAGCGTGGCCCGATCAACGCCGCCCCGGGCGATGATCACGTTACGCAGGGCCTCCAGTTCAACGGAAATGGTGCCGCGCGTCACTTTGCGCTCCACCTCGTCGACGATGAGTTCGGGGTCGCTGATCCGGCGCATCGGTCCGGTATAGGCCAGCTCAGTGCGGCGGCGGCGATCTGGGCCGACATAGACTTCACTGATGATGAATTCACGCGGCTTCAATAGGACCAGCTCGATGCGGGACAGCAGGCCCGCCGGCGTGAAAGGCTTGGCGACGAATTCGTTGACCCCGGCCTTGCGCGCCTGCTCGACGTCCCGCTCGGAGCGCTGGCCGGTCAGCATGATGATCGGCACGCGCGGATCGGGAACGCGTTCATCGGGACTCAGCGACGCACCGCGCACGAATCGGGTGAACTGAAGGCCGTCCATGGCCGGCATTTCCCGGTCACAGAAAATGATGTGCGGGTGACGCGCCGCCATGGCCTCGATGCCGCGCACGCCATCCTGGGCAATGAACACCTGGCCAACCCCCGCCGCGCGCAGGACATCCGAGACCATGCGCAGGGTGTTCATGTTGTCGTCGATGACGAGCACCCGCAGTCCCGCCAGATCTTCAGGTTTCAGACTGGCGGTGGGCAGGAGGCGAGGAGACATGTCGCCAATGTCCCCAATGCGGGTTTCCAAGGTGTTTATGGTGAAGCCGCGCACGCGATGGAATTACCCAAATCCGCCTACGGCTTCGGCGCGGCAGGCCTAGAGCCTCTTCCTCGAGAATGCTCGGCCTGAGCCGGATTTCAGATACTTTTCAAATGCGATTGCGCGCTGTTCATCGCTGAAGGCGATGTAGGTGTTCACACGCCACGGTCGGTATTTGGCGGTGTGAGAAGAATCTCCAGCATTGTGCCGCTTCAGCCTAAGCGGCACGTCGTCGGTCAAGCCAACGTAGAACTGGTCCGGCGCCTCAATGCTTTCAAGAATGTAGACGTATTTCATGCGCCACATCCTAGGTTGAGCACATACGCCTGTACCAGTCCGCCTACGCCTTTCAGGCTACGGCGTGACAGCCTCCGCATCCTCCGCCTTCGGCGTTGAGAGCGGGGCTTGCCAAGCCGAAGCATCGTGCGCCGAAGGCGTACGATGCGAAGGCTGGTAGGCCCGGCTGGACTCGAACCAGCAACCAGACCGTTATGAGCGGCCGGCTCTAACCATTGAGCTACGGGCCCCCGAAGGGAGGCTTGCCGGTTACCATGGCCTGCACCGGGCTTAAAGGCTGGGTTCATGTTGGCCTTGCGAAGGTCCGGGCCAAGGCCGCGTCTCCCGCGCCCCGCGATAGAAAGAAAGCTTCGGACCCATGAAAACCTTTTTCCGAGCCGTCAGCATCGCCGCCTTGATGGCGGTGTCAGCACCGGCCATGTCCTTCGCCGATCCCGCGCCGCCGGTCGCGGTGACCACCGAGGCGCCCGTGCGGGGCACGGTGTTGAACCTTTCGGCCTATGGCGAGACGCGCCTTGCGCCCGACATGGCCACCATCACTCTTGGAGTCACCGCCGAAGCGCCTACGGCCGCGGAGGCCCTGCGCGCCAATTCAGTGAAGATGAACGCCGTGATCGCGGCGCTGAAGAAGGGCGGTATCGCCGACCGGGACATCCAGACCTCCGGCCTCAACCTCAATCCGCAGTACCTCTACGCCGAGAACCAGCCCCCGAAGCTGACTGGCTATCAGGCCTCGAACCAGGTCACGATCACAGTGCGAGACCTCACCAGGCTCGGCGCCGCGGTAGACGCCGTGGTCGGCGCCGGCGCGACCAATCTCGGCGGCATCAGCTTCGGCCTGCAGGACCCATCCGCCGCCGAGAACCAGGCTCGGCTCGCGGCCGTCAAGGCGCTGCAGGCCAAGGCCGGGCTCTATGCCGGGGCCGTCGGCGGGCGGATTTCGCGTCTTGTCAGCCTCTCCGAAGGCGGCGGCTATGCCCCGCCCCCGCCCCAGCCTGTCATGGCCTTCGCCCGGGCGCAGGCCGCCGACTCCACGCCGGTCGAAGGCGGTGAGGTGAAGGTGCGCATCGATATCAGCGGCGTCTACGAACTGGAGCGCTAGACGCCGAGCCTCAGTCCGCCTTGGGCTTGTCCAGTCCAAGGCGGGCAAAGAGCGCCTCCAGCTTGTCGCGGATGATCATGCCCGGCAGGTTGCGGGTGCCTTCCATATAGGCGGCATAGACGAGGCCGCGCGGCCCCGGCACCGGGCCGGCCGCCCAGGAGACGGCCCGCGAATTGTCCGGCATCGACGAGCAGCTGGTCGTGCGCGGTGCGTCCGCCGCGATTTTCAGGGTGTCTTCCAGGGTCAGGACGCCCGGCCGGTCGCAGGCCGGCAGTTGCCGCGCGCAGCTGGAATAGTCGTTGTAGCGGTAGAGGATCTTGCCGGTCGCCTTCTCGGCGATGACGACGCAGGTGGCCGGATCGCCGATGGCCCGGGCGATGCCCTCGTCCAGGGCGTCGGCTGGCAAGCCGCCGCCGCGCGGAGCGCAGGCCGACAATATCGCGATGAGGGAAAGGGCCGCGAGGCCGCTAAGCGGCCTTCTTGACCCGGTTGTCATCGTCCAGGAGCACGACTTCGGGGGCATAGTTGCGGGCTTCCTCAATGGGCAGTTGGCCGTAGGTGACGATGATCACCTTATCGTTCTTCTGCACAAGCCGCGCGGCCGCGCCATTGACACCGATCACGCGCGAACCGCGCGGCGCCTCGATGGCATAGGTGGTGAAGCGGGCCCCGGTGGTGATGTTGAGCACATCCACCTGTTCGTGAGGCAGGATGCTGGAGGCGTCCAACAAGTCCCTGTCGATGGCGATTGAGCCTTCATAGTCGAGGTCCGCCTGGGTCACGGTGGCCCGGTGGAGTTTCGACTTCATCATGGTGACGAGCATGAGAATATCCTCTCATCCTGACGCGCCGGAAATGAGGCAATCCCTTACGGGATAAAGCCCCGCCTTCGAAAAGGCCGGCGGATATAATCCGGGACCCGGGCCTTCGAAATTTCACTTGGGTAACAATTCCGTTGCGGAAGTACGGCATGCGGCGCGGCCCGATGGCCACGCTTGGGAGCTTTGCCGCGAGTCCGGGGCAAGATTCGGCGTGCGGCCCATGATTCGCGGCCGAAACTGCTCTAGCCTGTGCTGGAATCGCCAAAGGGGCGCCCCCATGAACCGCACCACGATTTTCTTCGGCGTGATTGTTATGAGCCTCGCCACGGCCCTTCCGGCCATGGCGCAACCTGTTACGGCGCCCATTCCCGACGGCCGCTACAGCCCCGCCCCCTGGTGGATGCGGGATCCCGTGATCGCGTCGGTGGGCTATGTGGAGCTGCAGACTCCGGCCAACCGCGCCGGTTTCACCGCGGCTTTCCAGACCCTAGACCGTGAGGCGACCACCGCGACGGTGGCCGCCTCGGCCAAGGTGAAGGCCTTAGGCGCCCAGCTGGCAGCCCTCGGCGCCGACAAGGTGCAGGTGCAGGTCTCCTTCATCACCACACCGCTTTACCAGCAGTACCGCGACCGGGACGGCAACGTTCAGGAGAATGAGCGGTCCGATAAGATCGAGAAGTACCAGGTGACCGCCAATGTGCAGGTGACAGTGCGCGATGTGGCGCTGCTGGAGCGGGTCTATTCGATGGTGTTGGCCGCCGGCCCCACTTCAGTCAGCCAGGTGGGATTCTCCCTGGAGCCGGACAACGAGACCCGGGCCGATCTTGCGCGGCGGGCCATTGAGGACGCGGCCAAGCGCGCGCGCATCGCGGCGGAAACAGCAGGGTCGCGGCTCGGCGGCGTAAGGCTGATCGACCCGACGGCGCGGGCCTGCGAGGTGGATGTCCTGGTCGCCGGTGCGCCGCGGGGCGTTGGCGGGGGCGGATATGCCAACGGGGCCGAGGTGAGCGATGTCTATGTCACGGGCGCCATGCGCGCCGCCGCGCCGCCCCCGCCCCCACCCCCCACCCCGGAGCAGCTGCAGGTTCCCTTGCAGCCGCCCTTGATGACGTTGAGGGCTCGGGCCTGCGTCATCTATGGCCTCGGCTAGAAGGAGAGACGCATGAGACGCGAACTCGCCCTCTCCACTTTCGCTGCTGCCTTGCTCCTGGCCCTTACCGCTTGCAATCCGCCGCCGGCTCCGGCGGCCAAGACCGCTGCGCCAGCGCCCCCCGCCGCCAAACCGGCCGAGCCGCCCAAGGCCACACCCGCGGCGATGCTGATCAGCGATCCCAAGACCTTCGTCACCGAGGTCTATGCGAATCTTGCCAAGAACGAGAGCTACTCGCCACCCGACAACATCTACACGCCGCGCCTCCAGGGCCTGTGGACGAGGATGGAGCAGGAGACACCAGAGGATGAGGTCGGGACCATCGACTTCGAGCCCTGGACCAACGCCCAGGACTGGGAAATCAGCCGCGTGGTGGTCACCGAGGCGCCGGTGGAACACCATGATGACCGCAAGATCATCATTGCCCAGTTCCGCAACGCCGATCGCCAGGAGGTCATCGCTTTCTATTTCGAGAAAGTCGGCACGGCCTGGCTGCTCGACGACATCGCCTCGATCGGAAAAGACGGCGGCTGGACCCTGTCCCTGCTGCTGAAATACGGCTGGGCGGCGGCGCCGGACGCCTAAGGCTCTCTGAGTGTTTCCGCCAGCAGCCGGCCCTCTATGGCGCGGCTGGAGGCGGCGCGCCAGCAGACGACGATCTCGCGCGACGGATGGTCTGCCTCAAGCGGCCGGATGGCGAGGGCGGCCTGATCGGCCAGGCCCGCCTCCACCGCCATGGCCGGAAGAAAGGATACGCCAAGACCGGAGCCCACCATCTGCACCAAGGTCGGCAGAGAGGTCGCCGCCATGGCCCCGTCCTGGCTTTTCGGCAGATCCAGCCGGCACGCGGCCAGCACATGGTCACGCAGGCAGTGGCCGTCCTCCAGGAGGATGAGCTCATCACTGTCGAGCCCCTCCGGATTCACCTTGTCCTGTCGACTCAGGGGGTGGTTGGCCGGGAACGCGGCCAAGAGCTCGTCATCGCCCACATGGGCCCAGTCGAGACCCGCCATGTCGTAGGGCAGGGCGATGAGGGCCGCATCCAAGGTTCCGCTCTTCAGGGCCGTGATGAGACGGCTGGTCTGGTCTTCGCGCAGATAGAGCTTCAGGTGCGGATAGCGGCGGCGCAGCAGGGGAAGCGCTTTGGGCAGCAGGAACGGCGCGATAGTCGGGATCACACCCAGGCGGAAGCGCCCCTCGAGGGGCCGTTCGGCGCTGCGGGCCGCCTGAACAAGGTCATCAGCCTGTGTGAGGATCGCCTCGGCGCGCTTGACCGCCTCCTCACCCGCCGCGGTCAGAATTGCGCCAGCTCGTCCGCGGTCGACCACTGCGGCGCCGAGTATCTTTTCCAATTCCGCGATCCCGGAGGAAAGAGTGGGCTGGGTGACGTGGGCGGCCTCGGCGGCCCGGCTGAAAGAGCCGTGCTCCGCGAGGAGCTTCAGATATTGCAGCTGGCGCAGGGTGGGGAGCATGGCTCCTGAGATAGAGCCGCCCTATGCAAACGCCAAATTGGATCGAGTACCCTAGTCAGCCTTTTCGGCGGCCGCCTTCAGCCTGGCGAATTGCTGGGCCATGACATTGTCCACCGGCCCGGCCCATTGCTGCAGCCCGCCGCGCGTATAGCCGCCGACTTCATAGGTCCAGGTCACGGTCGTCTTGCCGTTCGCCTCGGCGAGCTCGAAAGTCATGTGACCGGCAACGCCCAGGCCGCCAAGGGGGCCAAGGCCGCCTTCCAGCCGCAGGGCCTCGTTCTCGGCGATGAAGGTCACCACCATGTGGCGCAACTCACCCTTGCCGGGCAGGGTCTCGCACCAGCAGCCGCCGACCAGGGTGGACATGTTGAGGTTCGCCGCATCGCGCGAATAGGTGTGATCCGCGCTCCACCAGGAGCCGATGTTGATCAGGGTGCGCCAGACCTTTTCGGCCGGGGCGTTGATGACCACCTTGTGCTCGATCAGGAAGCCGTTCGCCTGCTGGTCGACGATAGCGGCGGAGGCGGGCGCGGCGCAGGCGAAGGCCAGCGCGACAGCCCCCAAAAGGGCGGTGAATTTCATCAAACAGTCCCCCAGAACGGCTCAGGCTTGCTCGAAGTGCAGCGGCCCGCCCCAGAAGGTGGCCACAAGATCGTTCTGCTGACCAGGGGCGCCGGTGGTCAGGAAGATGCGCCGCCCGTCCTTGCCCTGATGATATTCAGGGTGGCGCGCCAGATAGGCGACCACGGCGTCGGCGGTGGCGGCGGGCTGATGGATGATTGGCGTGCCCGGTGGCAGGGCGGCGCGGAACATGTCGGCGACGATCTCATAGTGGGTGCAGCCGAGGATGGCCCTGTTCGGCTGCTTGCCGATCCGGCGGCGCAGCGCCTCCACATGGCCTTCGACCACCTTGGCGAGATCCACGGCGCCGGCTCCGTTCTCGATCATCCGGGCCAGTTCCGGGCACGGCTCGGAGAACACCGCGACGTCCTGGCGGCGCTTGTCGATCTCGATCTCGAAGACGCGGGAATTGGTGGTGGCCGGGGTGGAAAAGATGCCCAGGATGTCGACCTTCTCGACCTTCTCTCCGTCCAGCTCCACCTCATGCGCCCAGGGCACGCCCGTCGCCGCCTCGATGGTGGGCACGATGAGGCCGAGGATGTTCACGGGCCGGCCGAGCGCCTTGCGGTAGCCGGGCAGCCATGTCTGTTGCAGACGCCGCAGCGCAATGGCCGCCGCCGTATTGCAGGCGAGGATGACGAGGTCGCAGCCGCGCTCGAAGAGGGTGATGCAGCCGGCCTTGGTGAGCTCGACGATCTCTTCGCCGGACTTGCCGCCATAGGGCGCGTTGGCCTGGTCGGCGAGATAGATGAAGTCCGCGTCCGGAAGGGCCCGCACCAGGGCATGGTGGACGGTGAGCCCGCCAACGCCGGAATCGAAAACGCCAATGGCCATGAAGCCGGTTTAGACCGGGCGGAGTCCGGCGGGAAGGTCTCCCATCCGGTAGCGCTCCTGATAGAGCCGGGCCTGGTCCGAACGCCGGTGATCGAGGTGGATGTGGCCGTAGCGGGCGGCGCCGATGCCGGCCTCGTCCTTCTCCACCGGGCCACCGGCGGCGACGCGGTCCTCGATCATCTTCTCGATGCTGATCCAGAAGGCCGGTTGGCGGCCGTCCACATCGGTGAAGCCATAATCATGGGCGAGGTGGGTGGCGAGATAGGCCCCGCCGCTCCTGGCCCTGATGTTCGGATCGGCCGCCAGGGCCGCGATGGCGCGGCCGACGAAGGTCGGGGTCTCCGACTGCTCCCAGAATGGGTCGGTCTTCATGCCGTCGCGCCAGGTCTCCTCCGTCACCCCGAAGTGACGCAGCATGTCCTCGGAGCGCAGGTAACCCGGCGAGACAGCGATGGAGGTGACGTTGGTGGCCTTCAGGTCCCAGGCCATCCCGTAGGCCAGACGGATGACGCTGGATTTGACGAGGTCGTAGAGCAGGTGGCCGCGGTAGCCCGCCGTCTCGCCATCGGTGATTTCGACGATCAGGCCGCGATCGGACTTCAGGAGCAGGGGTGTGGCGTAGCGGGCGGTGATCATGTGGCTGAAGATGGCGCGTTCGATCAGCGCCCAGGCGGTCTTCATATCCGCCTCCCAGAAAGGCTTGCACCAGTCGACCAGGTCATCGCCGCCCCAGACGTCATTGATCAGGATGTCGAGGCCGCCGCTTTCGGCTTCAATACGGGCGACGAGGCCTTCGACGTCGGTTTCCACCGTATGGTCGCAGCGGGCCCCGATACCCTGGCCACCCGCGGCGGTGACCATTTCCACCGTCTGCTCGATCGTCTCTGGCCGGCCTGGCATGCCGACCTGGCCCTGGGCTGTGCGGCCCGAACACCAGACCGTCGCACCCGCCGCACCTAGCGCCACGGCGATCCCTCGCCCGGCCCCGCGCGTCGCCCCGGCCACCAGGGCGACCTTGCCCGCCAGCGGTTTTCCCCCGTCAGCCATTGGACTTCGCCTCCGACTCGCGCCTATATGAATAGACATTTATATTAAATCGGAACCATGCCCCGCCGCAAGCTGCTCAGCGATGAAGCCGTTCTCGCCGGGGCCATGCGGGTGATGGGCCGCACCGGGCCGGACGCCTTCACCCTCGCCGCCGTCTCCGCCGAGACCGGCATAGCCCCCGCCACCCTCGTACAGCGGTTCGGCGACAAGCAGGGCCTGATCCTGCGCGCCGTCGAGCAGGACAACGCCGCCCTCTTCCGCACCCTCGCCACGGCCCCGGCCAAGCCCGGTGCGGCCAGCGTCATCGCCCTCTTCCGCATCCTCACCCCGCCGCCGGACGCAGAGGCCGGCCTTCCCGACCAGTTCCTCTGGCTGCGCCTCGACATGCGTGATCCGGCGCTTAACACCCTCGCCCGCGCGCGTTTCACGGCCCTTCGCAAAGCCATCGAACTTCGCCTGCCGCCCCTGCCCCTGGCGCCCGCCACGGCCGCCAGGCTGATCGAGGCGCAGTGGCAGGGCGCCTTCAATCAGTGGGCCCTGGAGCCGCAGGGGCATCTCATCGACTACGTCACGGCCAGCCTCGCCGACTGGTTCGCGGCGGTGCTCAGTTAGCGAAAGTCCCCCTTAACCCGCCCCCATTATGGTGAAGGGCCATGCATCGCGGCCTCGGGGGGCCAGGACTTGAACGCCAACGATATCCAAGCCCGCTACGACCTGGTGGTCATCGGCTCCGGCCCCGCCGGCCGCCGGGCCGCTGTCCAGGCCGCGAAATTCAACAAGACCGTGCTCGTCATTGAGAAGGGCCGCCGGGTCGGCGGGGTCTCTGTCCACACCGGCACCATCCCGTCGAAGACCTTGCGCGAGACGGTGCTGAACCTCTCCGGGTGGCGCGAACGCGGCTTCTATGGCCGGGCCTACCGGGTGAAGCAGCACATCGAGGCCGATGACCTCAAGCGCCGCCTGATCATGACGCTCGACCACGAGGTGGAGATTCTCGAGCACCAGTTCGCCCGCAACAATGTCGACACCCTCACGGGTGAGGCGCGGTTCATCGATACCCATCGCCTGGCCGTGACCTGCGAAGACGGCGTCGTCCACAAGGTTGGCGCCGATAGGGTGGTGATCGCCGTCGGCACCCGCCCCTACCGCCCGGTCCACATCGGCTTCGACGGGGTCAACATCGTCGACTCGGACGAGATCCTCGAGATCACCCGCATCCCGCGCCAGCTGATCGTCATCGGCGCCTCGGTGATCGGCTCGGAATATGCCTCGATCTTCTCCGCCCTCGACGTGAAGGTCACGCTCCTCGAGCCGACAGAGGGCCTGATGCCGTTTCTCGACCGGGAACTGGCCGATGAGTTCATCCACGACCTGCGCGACCGGGGCGTCACCTTGAGGTTCGGCTGCAAGGTCACCGCTGCCCGCGTGGTCGGCCCGGACCGCTGCCTGATCGAGACCGAGGATGGCCGCCAGCTCTATGCCGACATGGTCCTCTTCGCCGCCGGCCGCGAAGGCGCCACCGACACCCTCGGCCTGGACGCCTGCGGCCTCACCGCCGACAGCCGCGGCCGCATCGCCGTCGACGCCACCACCTATCAGACGGCGCAGCCCCACATCTTCGCCGCCGGCGACGTGATCGGCTTCCCGTCGCTGGCCTCCACCTCCATGGAGCAGGGCCGCATCGCCGCTTGCCACGCTTTCGGCGAGCCGGCCCAGGCGCCGCCGGAATTCTTCCCCTATGGCATCTATTCGGTGCCCGAGATCTCTACCGTCGGCATGACCGAAGAAGAGGTGCGCGAGCGCGGCATCCCCTATGAGACCGGCGTCGCCCGCTTCCGCGAAACCAGCCGGGGCCACATCATGGGGCTCTCCACCGGCTTCATGAAGATGATCTTCTCTCTGGAGACGCGGCGCCTGCTGGGCGTGCACATCGTCGGCGAAGGGGCGACGGAGCTGATCCACATCGGCCAGGCCGTGCTCAATCTCGAGGGCACGCTCGACTACTTCGTGCAGAACACCTTCAACTACCCGACCCTCGCCGAGGCCTACAAGATCGCGGCCCTCGACGCCTGGAACCGGGTGCCAAAGCAGCAGCCGAGCGCACGGGTCACCACCATCGCCTTGGAAGCGGCCAAGCGGATCGCGGGGTAGAGCCTAAAAGAGGCCCCGCTCATCCCGGCGAAAGCCGGGAACCAGGCTTTTTTGTTTCCTGGGCAAGTTCTGACGCGAACGCCGCGGTTGGCGCACCGAGCCATAAAACACCTGGGTCCCGGCTTTCGCCGGGATGAGCGGTGGGGTTAGTAAGGTCCATGCACGCCCTCCGCGCCCGCATTGTCGCCAATCTTGCCGCCTTCGAGCGGATCGCCCTCGACCGGCCGGACCTGCGCCGGGCCGCCGTGGCGATCCTGGTCTCGCCGGTGGAGGGGGAGCCGCACTATGCCCTCACTCGCCGGGCCCTGACCATGCGGCGCGGGGCGGGGAACTACGCCCTGCCCGGCGGCAATTGCGATCCGGGCGAGGACCTTATCGACACGGCCATCCGCGAGACCTTCGAAGAGCTGGGCATCGTGGTCGACCGCGAAGGCTTCCTGGGCTTCCTCGACGACTTCATCACCCTGGGCGGCCATGTGGTGACGCCGGTGATCCTCTGGACGGCCGATCCCGTCGAGCTGAAACCCGATCCGGTGGAGGTGCACGAGGCCTGGCTCAATCCGCTCACCGAGCTCGATCATCCGGAAAGCCCGATGGTCGAGGACCACCCCGAGGGCGGCGAGCCGATCCGGCGGATGTATGCCCGCGGCCAGTGGATCAATCCGCCCACCGCCGCCTTCCTCTACCAGTTCCGCGAAGTGTGCCTGCACGGCCGGTCGACGCGCGTGGCGACCATCGGCCAGCCGCCGTGGACGGCGAACTAGAGCGCCGAACTAGACCTTCAGCCAGCGCCCGACGCTGAGGATCAGGTACGAGCCCGCCCCGATCACGAAGCCCGGCAGGGTCGCCCCCATGGAGGGGTTGGTGGCGGTCACCAACTGGTAGGCGCCGATGCCGGCGATCCAGGCGAGGAGGCCTGCCCAGGAGAAGCCGGCGGTGAACCAGTAAGCCCCACCCTTGGCCGAGATGGCAGAGGCATCGATACCGCGCCGGCGCAGCACGAAATGGTCGGCCAGCAGCACCCCGAACAGCGGCGCGAACACCGAGCCGATCAGGTAGAGAAAGCTCTCGAAGGCGGCCACCGGAATCATCAGGGCGATGGCCGTGCAGAGCACCCCGAAGAAGAGGGCGAGCCTGGTCACCTTGGCCTTCACCACCACGCCTAAGGACATGGCCGCCGAGAAGATGTCGGCGAAGGCGTTGTCGCTCTCGTCGATGACCACGAGGATGAGGGCGATCCCACCTCCCGCCGCCGCCAGAGCCGTGACCAGCAGGTGGTCCCCCGGCGCGATCAGGGCATAGGCCGCGCCCAGGGCGTAGAACCAGATATTGGCCAGCAGATAGCCCCCGGCGCTGCCCCGGAACATGTCGCGCGGATTGGCCCCGAAGCGGCTGTAGTCCGCCACCAGGGGCAGCCACGAGAGCGGCATGGCGATGACGAGGTCGAGGGCGGCGCCGAAGCTGCCCGTGCCATCGCCGGGTCTGGCCCAGAGCGCGCCGAGATTCTGGGTGGCGAGGAGCTGCCAGGTGAGCCACCCTGCCCCGCCGAGCAGCAGAAGCAAGCCCCAGCGCCGCAGGAACCGGCGCACGAAGGAGACCGGCCCCAGCATGGCCATCAGGGTGGCGAGGCCGCCGAAAATCAGGGTCCAGGCCATCGGACTGGAGACGTTGAAGGTCTGCTTGCAAAGAGCGTCGGCGGCGTCGCGCATGGCCACCAGCTCGAACGCCCCCCAGCCGACCAGCTGCAGCACATTCAGCCCCGCAGGCAGGGCCGCGCCGCGCACGCCGAGGGCCGGGCGCAGGCCCGCCATCGCCGACAGCCCGGTATCGGCGCCCGCCATCGCCGCCGCGCCCAGAAGCGCCACCCCCGCCAGGGATCCGGCCACGATGGCGGCCAGGGCGACCGGCAGGGAGAGGCCCGGCGTCAGGAGGGCGCCGGTCTGCAGCACCAAGAGCCCGATGCCCAGGCTGAACCACAGGGAGAAGGCGTCGGTCAGCCCGAACACCCGCCGCGCCGCCGGCACGGGGATCAGGGGATCATAGGTCTCGGCCTCGACGGCGCTCATGGGGCCACCATAGCGAAGCCTCAGCTCAGTTCACGTCCAAACCGGATCGTGTCGCTGGCGAGGCCGTCGGACACCACCTTCAGGCCGCCGGAGCGGATCATCCATTCCAGGCGGTGATCGCGGTATTCGCGCTTGAAGGCTGGCGAGCCGCCGGTGGAGCCCGCCGGCGCGCTGCCGCGCATGGCGGTGAGGGCCTGGGACATGGCTTCCGCCGCCGCCTTGGCCTCGCCGGAGGTGGCCGAGACGCTCGGCCGCGCCATCATTCGCGCCAGCCAGTCGGAGAGATCGCTGCCCCGCGCCGGGCCGCCGCCATAGCCCACGGCGCCCTGCACGAAGGGAACCACGGCCACGTCTGCCCAGCCGAAGCTGTCACCATTGAACCATTCGCGGCCGGCCAGTTCGCGCTCCAGCCAGGCGTTCAGACCCGCCAGCTGCTCCAGACCGCGCGCGATCAGGGCCTCGCCGAGCTCACCCGGCGCCCGGCCGAAACCGCGCACCTCCATGAAGCCCCAGGTGATCGCCTCGTACTGGGTGTCCATCACCTCTTCGATCATCCGGGCGCGGGCCCGGGCGATGGGCGAGACGGGCATCAGGCGCGGCTCGGGCCAGGTCTCCTCGATATATTCCTGGATGATGGTGCTATCGAAAATCGCCACCCCGTCGTGGACCAGGGCCGGCACTTCCAGGCGCGGATTGGCCTTCAGGAAATCTTCCGCCGCCGCGCCGGAGCCGACGCCGCCCGGGGTCACCAGCTCGAAGGCCACACCCTTTTCCCGCAGAGCGATCTTGTTCTTCTGGGCATAGGGGGAGAGTGGGTGCTCCCAAAGGGTGACCTTGGTCATCGGGCGCGCTCCAGGGCCGCTTCCACCAGCACCAGCCGGTCATTGCCGAAATACATGTCGTCGCCGTTCACGAAGATGGTCGGCGAACCGAAGCCGCCCCGCGCGATGACCTCCTCGGTATTGGCCTTCAGGGCGTCCTTGTACTTTTGCTCGCCAATGGCGGCGAAGAAGGCGGTCTCCTCCAGGCCGAGCTCGTCGAGGATGGCGGCCAGTTCAGCGTCCTGGGAGATGTCGCGGTTCTCGCTCCAATAGGCGCGGAAAACCCGGTCGGCGAAGGCTTCCATCACCGCATCGCCCTGTTCCTGCAGCCAGATGCAGCCGCGCATGGCCTTCACCGAATTCACCGGAAACACCTTGGGCGGAAAGGTGATCTCGATGCCGGAATAGCGGGCCCAGTCGCGCAGGTCCTTGCCCATGTAGCGGCCCTTGGCCGGCACGGGATTGGCCCGTTGCTCGTAGACGGACGGATTGACGGAATTGAAGATGCCGCCGACCAGGATCGGCTTCCAGGTGATCGCCTGCCCCAGCCTTTTCGCCATCGGCCGGATGTTGTGGAAGGCGAGATAGGTCCAGGGGCTGGAGCAGTCGAAGAAAACTTCTAGCGTCGACACCGGCCTATTCCGCCGCCATCGGGACGGGGGCGTGCTGCGGCCCCCGGATCAGCTTGCCGGGCATGGCGCCGGTGGCCTGGCCGTTCTCCCAGGTGACCTCGCCGGAGACCACCGTGGCCCGGTAGCCCCGCGCCCTCTGGATCAGGCGCCGGCCCTCGGCGGGCAGGTCGAAGATCATTTCCGGGGCTTCGATCTGCAGCTCATCGAAGTCGATGATGTTGATGTCCGCCTTCATGCCGGCCGCCAACACGCCCCGGTCATTGAGTCCGTAGAGCCGGGCCGTGTCGCGGGTCTGCATGGAGACCACCTTTTCCAGCGACAGGGTCGGGCCGCGCTCACGGTCGCGCACCCAGTAGGTCAGCATGTAGGTGGGGAAGGAGGCGTCGCAGATCACCCCGCAGTGGGCCCCGCCGTCGGAGAGGGAGAGCACGGTGTTGGGGTCGTGCATCATCTCGTGGATGTGGTCGAAGCTGAAGTCGGCGTAGTTCAGGAGCGGCAGGTAGATGTAGCCGCGCCCGTCATTCTCCATCAGCATTTCGTAGACGATGCGGTCGGGCTTCTGGTTGGTCTTTTCGGCCAGGGACGCGATCGAGTCCTCGCGGCGGGGCTCATAGTCGAGGCCCCTGTCCGTATTCAGACGGAACATCCGGTCGAAGCCGGAGGTCAGGGTCTTGCCCACCCCCATCAGCATTTCCGGCGGCGGCTCTGCGAGGATCGCCTCGCGCACCTCGGGGTCGCGCAGCTTCTCCAGCCGCTCAGGGAACGGCAGCGTGGCGATGGCGTGGTAGCTCGGCCGCCCGAAGAACGGGTTCACCGTCGATTGCCAGCCGAGCACGAGGCCGGTCGGGCGGCAGGCGATCTGGGCCTTCAGCTGCGCGCCCCGGCCATTGGCGTCGGCCAGGCGCTTCAGGGAATGGCGCCACTTGTCGCCGCCGCCGAGCCCGCCTTGTAACAGGGCGAAGGTCACGGGCAGGCCGCTCTCAACCGACATCTCCTCCATCCAGGCGAACTCCGCATCCTCCGTGGCCATGTCGGAGGCCATTTCGAAGACGCCGTGCCCGGCCTCGCCCATGGCTTTGCCGATGCCCAGCAGTTCATCGGCGCCGGCATAGGTGCCCGGCACCACCTCGCCGTCCTTGGCGCGATGCAGGATCGTGCGTGAGGTGGAAAAGCCGAGGGCGCCGGCCTTCATGCTGTCGCCGACGATGCGGGACATCTGCGCGATATCCTCCGGCGTCGCCTCTTCGTTCCGGGCCCCGCGTTCGCCCATCACATAGGCGCGGACCGCCCCGTGCGGGACCTGGGCGGCGATATCGATTACCCGCTTCTGGCCCTCCAGCACGTCCATATATTCGGGGAAGCTTTCCCAGCCCCATTTGATGCCCTCCGAGAGGGCCGCGCCGGGGATGTCCTCCACGCCTTCCATCAGCTCGATCAGCCATTCCTTGCGGTCCGGCTTCACCGGCGCGAAGCCGACGCCGCAATTGCCCATCACCGCCGTTGTCACGCCGTGCCAGGAGGAGGGCGAGAGGTACGGATCCCAGGTCACCTGGCCGTCATAGTGGGTGTGGATGTCGACCCAGCCTGGCGTGACGATGTGGCCGGCCGCGTCGATCTCGCGGCGCCCCTGGCCCTCGACGACGCCCACCTGGCTGATCAGGCCGCCGTCCACCGCCACGTCTCCCTTGAAGGCGGGGCCGGCCTGGCCATCGACAATCATGCCGTTGCGAATGACGAGATCGTGCATCGAAAGTCTCCCAAACGCCGGGCTCTCATGTGGCCGCGAACTGGCGCGGGGCCCGATCTTAGGGCGCAGCATGACCCCGCGACCCAAGGGAAGGCCAGAACCATCTGAGAAGGTTGCTCAAACAGATGTTCGAATTCGCTAGGCGCACGTCGCGTCAAGCGGATCACGGTTGCCCTCAAACCATTTCCAGGAGGACGCCATGGCTGAAGCGCCGAGCGGTTTCATCACCCGCCTCTTGCCCGAGGATGAATATACCCACGATCCGGGAGAGGCGAAAAACTACAACGAATCCATGTACTTCAACGTCTTCGACCCGAAGGCGCAGATCGGCGGCTGGTTCCGGATCGGCAACCGCGTCAACGAAGGCTACGCGGAGATGACGGTCTGCCTCTACCTGCCCGACGGGCGGGTGGCTTTCATGTTCCAGCGGCCGAACATCTCCGACAACAAGGAGCTCAACGCTGGGGGCCTGCGCATCCAGGTGGTCGAGCCCTTCAAGACCCTGAAGGTCACCTATTCCGGCAAGGCCCTGGTGATGAGCCAGCCGCACGACATGGCCGACCCGAAACTGGCCTTCGCCAACAATCCCCGCGTCCCCTGCGAAGTGGATCTCACCTACACCGGCGTCTCGCCGATGTATGGCGGCCAGACCCTGCACGCCGATGGCCGCGAGCTGGAGATCGACCCGGAGAAGTCCTTCGCCAAGGCCCACTACGAGCAGCACTGCGCGGCCAAGGGCAGCTTCACCATCGACGGTCAGGTGATCGAGGTCGACGGCTTTGGCCTGCGCGACAAGTCCTGGGGCCCGCGCCACTGGCAGGCCATCGACTGGTACCGCTGGTGCCCGATGAACTTCGGCCGCGACTTCGGGATGATGTTGTCGGTGATCGGCGACGGCAAGGGTGGCGCTCGCCAGGGCGGCATGGTGTTCCGCGACGGCGTCTATGACCTGATCGAGGAATGCGTCATCGACAGCGACTGGGACGAGAACGGCTACCAGACCGCCCTGCGCTCCAAGGTGAAGACCAAGGCCGGCAAGGAGTACGAGGTCACCGGCGAGGTGATGAGCCTGATCCCGCTCCGCAGCCGCCGCACCACGCCGGACGGCGAGCAGCTCCACACGCGCATCACCGAGGGCATGACCCGCTACCGCTGCGGGGATTTGGTCGGCTACGGGCTGAGTGAATACCTCGACCAGATCATCGACGGCGAACCGAACGGCAAGAAGGGCGGGTACTAGGCGCTGTAGGCCCGCTCCAGCAGTTCCACCGTATGCATCAACTCCAGCCCCGCCTCGCCCGCGAGGTGGGTGATGCAGCCGATATTGCCGGAGGCCACCGTGGCCGCCCCGGTGGCTTTCAACGCCGCGATCTTCCGGGCCCGCAGGTCTCCCGCGATCTTCGGCTGCAGGACGTTGTAGGTCCCGGCTGAGCCGCAGCAGAGGTGGGCGCCGGCGGGGGTCACCACGTCATAGCCGGCCCGCGCCAGGAGCGTCGCGGGCAGGTCCTTGATCTGCTGGCCGTGCTGCAGCGAACAGGCCGACTGGTAGGCGATGGTCTCGCCCCGGGGCGGCAGCTGCGGCAGGTCCGCCATTTCCAGGACCTCGGAAATATCCTTGGCGAGGGCCGCGACCCGCGCGGCTTTCTCCGCATAGGCCGGGTCGTGGGCCAGCATGTGGCCATAGTCCTTCACCACCGAGCCGCAGCCCGAGGCCGTGACGACGATGGCGGCCAGCCCTTTGCCCTCGATCTCGCGGGTCCAGGCATCAACATTGGTGCGGACGAAGCCCAGCGCGTCCTGACCAAGATGGTGGCTGAGCGCCCCACAGCAGCCTTCGCCCGGCGCGCGCACGATCTCATAGCCCGCGCGGCCCAGAAGCCGCTCCGCCGCCGCCTGCACGGACGGCCGCATCACCGGCTCGGCGCAGCCCCCCAGCATGGCGATTCTGCCCTTGGACCCCGCCACGGGAGCGGCCTTCACCACCGGCGCCCCACGCTTGGCCGCCAGGGCGAACATCGCCTGCACCTGAGCCGGCATCACCGGCGCCGCCCACCCGGTCAGCCCCGCGAGCCCGAGGGCCATCTTCATCCGCCCCGGATGGGGCAGCACGGCGCCCAGCACACTCCGCAGCAGCCGCTCGAACCAGGGCCGCTTGTAGTTCGCCTCGATGTAGGCGCGAGCTGTATCGACCAGGCGGCGGTAGTCCACATCCGACGGGCAGGTTGTCACGCAGGCCAGGCACGAGAGGCAGCGGTCGATGTGGGTCACCACCGCTTCGGTGGGCGCCCGCTCGTTCTCCAGCATGTCCTTGATCATGTAGATGCGCCCGCGCGGCCCATCGCGCTCGTCGCCCAGCAGCTGGTAGGTCGGGCAGGTCGCCATGCAGAACCCGCAGTGCACGCACTTGCGGATCTCCGCCTCGGCCTCGGCCACTTCCGGCTTCGTGCGCTGAGCGATGGTGAAATGGGTCTGCATCTATCCGCCCCCCACGCGGGCTGAGACGAACACCCCGCCGGGATCGAACGCCGTCTTGATCCGCGCCGAGAGGGCCGCGACTCCGGGCTCGAGCCGGGTCGGCCCGCCGGGCCGCAGCTTCAGGGCATGGCCCCCCGCCGCCTTGGCGACGGCCTCCACGTCCCCCTCGCCGGAGAACCAGATGAGGCCCCCGGCCCAGTCCATCAGGGCAATCGTCCCCGTCAGGCGCAGTGTCTCCACCGCCTTCCAGCCGTCAGCCGGCGGGACCGACACCCGCCAGAGATCGCGCGCCTTGCCCTTTGGCGCGGTCAGGTCGTTGAAGCTTGCCCAGAGCGCCTCACTCGCCGCCTGATCCAGCACCTCCGGTTCACGCCCCAGGAGCCGCGCCAGGCCCTCGGCCCGCGCCTTCACCGAGGCCTCGAAGCCCTCGAGCCGCAGATAGGTCCGGCTCTCAATGTCCGGCGCATGGGCCGCGCCCGAGACGGACGCCGCGCTCCCCATCGCCTCCGCCATCAGCGCGCAGGCCGCCTTGGCGTCGAGGCCCGTGAAGGCCAGGGTCAGGCTCGTCCGGGGCTTCGGCAGCACCTTCAGGGTCACACTGGTCAGGGCCACGAGGCTCCCCCAGCTGCCGGTGACGAGCTTCGGCAGATCATAGCCGGTGACGTTTTTCACCACTGGCCCGCCGGCCTTGAACACCTCGCCCTTGCCGTTCACGGCCGTAAAGCCCAGCACATGGTCCCGCACGGCCCCCGCCGCGATCCGCCGCGGCCCGGAAAAGCCGGCCGCGATCATCCCGCCCAAGGTCCCGTCGCCGAACCGGGGCGGCTCGAAGGCCAGCATCTGATTGTGCCCGTCGAGCAGGGCCTCGACCTCGGCGAGCCTGGTCCCCGCCCCGGCCTTCAGCACCAGTTCCGCCGGCTCATAGCTCTCGATGCCGGAGAGGGCCCTGAGGTCGACCATCTCGCCGCCCGTCTCGCCCGCCGTCTTGGTCCCGGCGCCGCGCAGCTCCAGCTTGCGCCCAGCCCGATGCGCTTCCGCGACCAGGGCAGCCAGCTCGGCCTCGCTCTTCGGCTTCAGGGCGGCCATCAGAACCTGGGGATCCCAGGGAAGGCCAGGCGGCCCCCATTCACATGCATACGTCCCAGCTCCGCGCAGCGGTGCAGTTGCGGAAACACCTTGCCGGGATTGAGCCGCAGGTCCGGATCGAAGGCGCACTTCACCCGCTGCTGCATCTCCAGATCCAGCTCCGAGAACATCTCCGGCATCAGGTCGCGCTTCTCGACGCCCACCCCATGCTCCCCGGTCAGCACGCCGCCCACCTCGACGCAGAGCCTGAGGATATCGGCCCCGAATTCCTCCGCCGCCTCCAGCTCGCCGGGCTTGTTGGCGTCGTAACAGATCAGGGGGTGCAGATTGCCGTCCCCGGCATGGAACACATTGGCGACGCCCAGTCCGTATTTCCTGGAGAGCTCCCCGATCCGCCCCAGCACATGCGGCAGCTGGCAGCGCGGGATGGTGCCGTCCATGCAGTAATAGTCCGGGGCCACGCGCCCCATGGCCGGGAAAGCCGCCTTGCGCCCCGCCCAGAACCGCAGGCGTTCCGCTTCATTGGTCGATGCGCGGGAGGTGGTCGCGCCATTCCGGGCGGCGATCTCGCCGACCTCTTCGATGAGCGCCTCACACTCCACCGGCGGCCCATCCAGCTCGACGATCAGCAGGGCCTCCACATCCAGCGGATAGCCGGCCCTGGCGAAGGCCTCCGAGGCATGGATCGCCGGGCGGTCCATCATCTCCATCCCCGCCGGAATGATCCCCGCGGCGATGATGTCGGCCACGCACTGGCCGCCGGCCTCCACCGTGGGAAATCCCAGCAGCATGGCCCGGGCCGTCTCCGGCTTGGGCAGGATGCGCACCGTCACTTCGGTGACCACGCCCAGCAGCCCCTCGGAGCCCACCATCAGGCCGGTCAGATCGTATCCCGCATCGTCGTAAGCCTTGCCGCCGAAGCGCACGACCTCGCCGGACATCAGCACCACTTCCAGGCCCAGGATATTGTTCGTGGTCAGGCCGTATTTCAGGCAGTGCACCCCGCCCGAATTCTCCGCCACATTGCCCCCGATCGAGCAGGCGATCTGGCTCGACGGATCGGGCGCAAAGTAGAAGCCGCGCCCCTCCACCACCTGGCTGATGGACAGGTTCGTCACCCCCGGCTGCACCGTCGCCGTCCGATTGGCGTAGTCGATGTCGAGAACTCCGGTGAACTTGCTCATGGAGAGCAGCACCCCATCCGCCACCGGCAGGGCGCCGCCGGAGAGCGAGGTGCCGGATCCGCGCGGCACCACATTCACCCCCGCCTGATCGCACCAGGCCAGCACCCGGCTCACCTGCTCGGTCGTTTCCGGCAGCACCACCACCAGGGGCAGCTGGCGATAGGCGGTCAGAGCGTCGGTTTCGAAGGGCCGCATGCCGTCCGGATCATCCACAACGCCTTCGCCGGGCACGATGGCGCGCATGGCCGCCACGATCTCTTTTCGCCGCGCCAGGATACCGGCGTCGGGCTCGGGCATCTTCAGGGACATCCAAGCTCCCTTAAGCCGCCGCGCGCATCAGGTCCATGTAACCCGCCGCCCCGTAGAAGCGTATTATCGCCCAGGACGCCTCCGGAGCCCCCCATGCCCAACGCCTCACCGTTTTCGCGCCGCCACCTCCTGGGCTGGGCCGGCGGCCTCACCGCCGCCGCGGTGCTCGGCGCGCCTCTGTTCGCCGCCGGCATGCTGCGCCGCCCCGCCGGCCCGGCCCCGACGGCCCCGATCCCGGCGCCCCTTATCGACAATCCCGCCGCCGGCCGCACGAGCGAGACCATCGTCCTGGCCGGCGGCTGCTTCTGGGGCATCCAGGGGGTGTTCCAGCACGTGAAGGGCGTCACCGCCGCCGTCTCCGGCTATGCCGGCGGCCGCGCCGCCACGGCCCACTACGAGGTGGTCGGAACGGGCACGACCGGCCACGCCGAATCTGTCCAGATCACCTTCGACCCGCGCCAGGTCACTCTCGGCCAGCTGCTGCGCATCTTCTTCACGGTCGGGACCGACCCGACCCAGGTGAACCAGCAGTTCCCCGACGCCGGGCCGCAATACCGCTCCGTGGTGTTCTTCTCGACCCCGGCTCAGAAACGCGTCGCCGAGGCCTATATCGCCCAGCTCAACGCCGCCCACGTCTTCGCCGCCCCGATCGCCACCCAGGTGACGGCCAATCCTGGCTTCTATGCCGCCGAGGCCTACCACCAGAACTACCTCACCCTGCACCCCACTCAGCCCTACATCGCCACCTATGACCTCCCCAAGGTCGAGGCCCTGAAGCGGATGTTCCCGGCGTTCTACCGGGCCCAGCCGGTGCTGGTGCGAGCCCCATAACCCATAACGCCGTCATCCCGGGCCTCGTGCCCGGGACCCATCAACGCTGAAGGTGGAGCGCCCTCAAGGCGCCTCACACCGCTCGTGCCGACGCTTTAGCGCGTGAGGGGCCGGTGTGCATGGGTCCCGGGGACAAGCCCCGGGATGACGGATGTAATTTGGAGGGGCGGAGCCCCGCCCCCTACCACCGCAGCAGCCACCGCCCCCCGATCGCCCCCAGCCCGGCGCTGATCGCGATGCCGAGCGAGTACCAAAGCGCGATGAACGGCGCGGCGGCTTCCGGGCAGTGCAGACCATAGGCCGTCGCCCCCACCGCCCCGGCCAGAAAACCGGCCGCCGCCCCCGCCGCCACGGGCCGGGTCGGCGCCGCCTGGCGCAGGGCCCAGATCACCGCCGCATAGGTCGGAACCGCGCTGATCACGATCCACATCGGGCATCTCTGCCATGACGAGCCCATCCACAGGGCCGGCCAGTCCACCGGATTGGTCCCCACCAGCTGCATCCAGCTCATCATGCCGATCCCGAGCAGCACCGCCGTCATCGGCACAGCGGGCAGGGCCGCGGTCCTGCCCGGCCGCGCCATCCGCCGCACGATCCACAGGCCGATCACCGCCAGGGCCGCCGTATAGGCCGCCTTCATGCCGAACGACCGGTCATGCATCAGCACATCCATGGGCCTGAAGCCGAGCCGCAGGGCCACGAACAGGGCCGCCGCCGCGAACCCAACCCCCAGCGCGATCCAGATTCGCCGCTTCACCGCGCCCGGCGGCGTGGCGGCCTCGCCCTCGGCCAGCATGGCGATCAGGTCATTGGTCTTCATGGCGCACCCTCTCGGCCAGGCGCTTCATCGCCCGGTGCACGGTCACCTTCACGGCCGTGACGCTCATGCCGCGCCGGGCGGCGGTCTCCTCCATGGAGAGCCCCTCGATCTTCACATCGCGCAGGATCTCGGCCTGTTTGTCCGGCAGAGCGGCGAGCAGCTTGGCCACGTCGCGCCGCACCGCCCCCTCCTCCGGATTGCCGTCGGCGAGCAGGTCCTCGGCGTGCTCCAGGGGCACGGACTTCCGCACCCCGGTCCGCCGGAAGTGGTCGATCAGCTTGTAGCGGGCGATGGCATAGGCCCAGGGGGTGAAGGGCTGGGCCCGGTCGAAGGTCTCCCTCTTCACGTGGATGGCGATCAGGGTGTCCTGCACCAGGTCTTCGACGGCGCCGTCCCCGCCGCTCAGCCGCCGCGCGAAGAAACCGCGCAGGAATGGTGACAGCTCGGACAGCAGGGCGCGGTAGGCGACGGCGTCCCCATCCAGGCCCCGCCCCATCAGGTCTTTCAGCCGCGCCTCGAGTGTCGACATCGCCCGCCGAGCGATACACCGTTTCGCCGAGGCGTCGAACGGTCCGTGATCCTTCTCCCCTTGCGGGGTCGAGACGGGCGACGCGCCCCTTTTGCGAGGCGCATAGCCGGACCACCGACGTGGTCCGGCTTCGTCTCGACGGTGGCCCGAAGTGCCGGATGAGGGGTCGGCGAGATCTTTGAGTTTGGCGCCTCGCGGGCATGTGGCGCGACCTCTGCGACCCCTCACCCCCGCCCCCTCTCCCGCAAGGGGAGAGGGGAGGTCGGCGGCGCTAACTTCGAGAGACTTCGCGCTACCCCGCGAAATCGTTACGCGTAGAACGACACCGCCCCCTCGATCGCATGGACAGCCTGTTTTCGGACGGCGCGGGCGCGTCAAGGACGGCCGGTCCGAAAATCCATTCCATCATGCGTTCGAAGGGCCACTGAATCGAACCGTTCAATTGCCTCGCCCACGCTCCCCGTTACTAAGTTGCCGAATGCCGATTCTCCCGCCAACTTTGGCGGCAGATGACCGACGAAGAAATGAAGAAGTTTTGGGGCGAAGAGCGACTCTTGCGCTGGCATCCCACAGACGTCAGGGAAGCGGCGATCCCTCAAAGCACAAAGGACTTCCTCGTTAGCGTGGGTCTTCCAAAGGACCTCCTGTTCGACGAGTATTTTGACCCCTGCCACCCACTGTGCCCAAACCCTGTGCGTCAAGGGTCCTGGACACTCGGCAGTCGCTTCGACAAGTCAGACTACGTGATTGAGCCTGACGGTCGACTGCTCTGGGTAAGTACGGGCAAGGAAGCTCGCTCAGGCTTGATCAATTCGTCTGTCGCCCAGATGGCGATCTGCCTCACCCTGCATCGTCAACTGCTCGATGAATCCGGTCGGGAGAATGATGTCTTGCGCATCGAGGCACTCAGACATTGCCGCGCGACCATTCTCTCCACTGACACCCACGCCTTTGACGATGATGAAGGGCTTTGGTTCGTCCGGTTTGCGGAGATAGAGCGTCATCAACCGGAGCAACTCTTCGTCCTTTGCTTCTTCGCTTCCCTTGAACGCCAGCAGGAAGAAATGGCGTCTTTGGAAGCGGCCTCGGCCAACGAGGAATATGCGTCTTGGAGCCGAGACTCGCTGGCCCAAGTAATGCTCGAAGAGTTGGAGACGCTTCGGCATTTACTCGAGGCCAAGATAATCAATGGTTTCCCCCCGACCTTCACCCCTGTCCAACGCGGTGCCCTCGAGGCGATCATCGAAGAGGTCGAAGCCGCTCTTTTCCAAGATGGTGACGCTCCGAACGCACGGCCGCCGGACTGGGAGCGATTGCGTGCAAGCCCAGTCTGGGCAGCGGTGAGGCAGCGATCAGAAGAGACGCTTGCGCTGTTCGACGCGAAATTGAGCGACTTTTGGACGCCTCATTGCTGGGGTTGAGGCCGATGCCTTCCTTCGCGGGACGCCCCTCACCCCGCGTGGCACACCGCCTCGACATTGTGCCCGTCCGGATCGAGTACGAACGCCCCGTAATAGGTCGGGTGGTAGTGTTCCCGGATGCCCGGCCCGCCATTGTCCGTCCCGCCCGCCGCCATCGCCGCCGCGTAAAAGGCGTCCACCTCGGCCCGGTTCTTGGCGGAGAAGGCGATGTGGGCGCCCGTTCCCACCGGCCCCTGGTTCTGGCCGATCCAGAAGAACGGCCGGTCATCGCCGTAGCCGGCGAAGAACTGCCCGTCGCCCATCACCATCTTCAGCCCGAGCGAGGCCAGGGCCGTGTCGTAGAAGGCCTTCGACCGCGCGAAATCGGCGACCTTGATGCTCACATGATCCAGCATGGTGAATTCTCTCGCAGCTGCATATTCAAGGGTCTGACGCCGTCACCTGTCGCGCGAATTTCAGGCCCCTGTCCTTGACTCTGATCATGCCTCTCCCTAAGTCCGCCGCGCGTTGGCACTCCAGGGGCCTGACTGCTAACAGTCCAGCTCCGCCGACCACCTCATTCACTCCAACCGTTCCGACGGAGACAACAAAATGGCGTTTCGTCCTCTGGGTGACCGCGTGCTCGTGCGCAGGGTCGAGGAAGAAGAGAAGACCAAGGGCGGGATCATCATTCCCGACAGCGCGAAGGAAAAGCCGCAAGAAGGCCTGGTGATCTCGGTGGGCCCCGGCGCCCGCGACGAATCCGGCAAGCTCGTGCCCCTCGACGTGAAGGCCGGCGACCGCATCCTGTTCGGCAAGTGGTCCGGCACCGAAGTGAAGATCGACGGTGAAGACCTGCTGATCATGAAGGAAAGCGACGTCCTGGGCGTGGTCGAATAGACCGCCCGCCGCCGACCTTCCCCATTCCAATTTCAAGATAAGAGAACACCGAGATGGCTGCCAAAGACGTCTATTTCTCCTCCGACGCGCGCGACCGCATGCTGCGCGGCGTCAACACCCTCGCCAACGCGGTAAAGGTGACCCTGGGCCCCAAGGGCCGCAACGTGGTGATCGAAAAATCCTTCGGCGCCCCCCGCTCCACCAAGGACGGCGTGTCCGTGGCGAAGGAAATCGAACTGGCTGACAAGTTCGAGAACCTCGGCGCCCAGCTGATCCGCGAAGTCGCCTCCAAGACCAATGACAAGGCCGGCGACGGCACGACCACCGCCACGGTGCTGGCCCAGGCCATCGTCACCGAAGGCCTGAAGAGCGTGGCCGCCGGCATGAATCCGATGGATCTGAAGCGCGGCGTCGACAAGGCCGTGGTCAAGGTCGTCGAAGAGATCAAGTCGATGGCCAAGAAGGTCACGACCAATGACGAGATCGCCCAGGTCGGCACCATCTCGGCCAATGGCGACTCGGAAGTCGGCTCCATGATCGCCAAGGCGATGGACAAGGTCGGCAACGAAGGCGTCATCACCGTCGAGGAAGCCAAGTCCCTGGAAACCGAACTCGACGTCGTCGAGGGCATGCAGTTCGACCGCGGCTACCTTTCGGCCTACTTCATCACCAACGCCGACAAGATGGAAACGGAGCTCGAAGAGCCCCTGATCCTGATCTTCGAAAAGAAGCTCTCCTCCCTGCAGCCCCTGCTGCCGGTGCTGGAAGCGGTGGTCCAGTCGGGCCGCCCGCTCCTGATCATCGCCGAGGACGTGGAAGGCGAAGCCCTGGCCACCCTGGTGGTCAACAAGCTGCGCGGCGGCCTGCGCGTCGCGGCCGTGAAGGCCCCGGGCTTCGGCGACCGCCGCAAGGCCATGCTGGAAGACATCGCCATCCTGACGGGCGGCCAGATGATCTCCGAAGACCTCGGCATCAAGCTTGAGAGCGTCACCCTCGACATGCTGGGCCGCGCCAAGAAGGTCTCGATCACCAAGGACGACACCACCATCGTCGACGGCGCCGGCGAAAAGGCCGACATCGAAGCGCGTATCGGCCAGATCAAGCGCCAGATCGAAGACACCACCTCTGACTACGACAAGGAAAAGCTGCAAGAGCGCCTGGCCAAGCTGGCCGGGGGCGTGGCCGTGGTCCGCGTCGGCGGCGCCACCGAAGTCGAAGTGAAGGAAAAGAAGGACCGCGTCGACGACGCCCTCAACGCGACCCGCGCGGCCGTGGAAGAAGGCATCGTCCCGGGCGGCGGCGTGGCCCTGCTGAAGGCCTCCAAGGTGCTCGAAGGCCTGAAGGGCGACAACGCCGATCAGGACGCCGGCATCGCCATCGTCCGCCGGGCCCTGCAGGCTCCGATCCGCCAGATCTCGGAAAACGCCGGCGTCGAAGGCTCGATCGTGGTCGGCAAGATCCTGGAAAACGCGTCGCCGACCTTCGGCTTCAACGCCCAGACCGAACAGTATGTCGACCTGGTGCAGGACGGCGTGATCGACCCGGCCAAGGTGGTTCGCACCGCCCTGCAGGACGCGGCCTCCGTGTCCGGCCTGCTGATCACGACGGAAGCCGCCATCGTCGAAAGCCCCAAGAAGGCCGGTGGCCCTCCGGGCGGCGGCATGCCGGGCGGCATGGGCGACATGGACTTCTAGTCCAAGACGCTACGCTGAGACTTGGGAAGGGCGGGATCGAAAGGTCCCGCCCTTTCTATTGAGGGCCCGCGATAGCACGGCCCTCATTCGGCCATCGCCACCCTTCATCCCACGCCGAGAACAGCTATGCTGGGGGCATGACCATGCATCGACCGATCCTGATCGCCGCCATGGCCGCGACGGCGCTCGCCGGCGGCGCGCTCGCTCAACCCGCCGGTCCGCCGCCCAATGGCCCGCCACCCGGCAGCGCGGGCGTGAATTCCGGGCCAGGGATTTTCCTCAGCCCCTCGGGTGAGCCCTTCCGCAGGCGCGTCACCGACACCACCTCCAAGCCGCCGCTCGAGCAATGGTTCGACGCCGCCGACGCCGACCATGACGGCGTGATCACTCCGGCTGAATTCCAGGCCGACGCCAAGCGCTTCTTCGACAAGCTGGACAACGACAAGGACGGCTATGTCGACAGCTTGGAGAACCGTTACTACGAGGGCCGCATCGCTCCGGAAATTCTTGATAGCGGCGCCGCTGGCCTGGCGCCGCGCGGCGTGGCCCCTCCGATCATCAGCCCCAACCAGGGCGTTCGTCCGCCCCGCGCCCGCACCCAGCCCCTGCCGCCGCGCGAAGGGGCCGCGCGCTTCACCTTCCTCAATGAACCCCAGCAGGTCCGCGCCGCCGACGCCAATCTGGACTGGCGCGTCAGCGCCGCCGAATGGACCGCTGTCACGAGCCGGCGCTTCAGCCAGATCGACCTCGACCACGATGGCAAGCTGACCTTGGCGACCCTGCCGCCCCTTCCCGGAGCGGGACCGGCGCCCTCCCGTCCCTCTCTCGGCGGCCGCACCACCACCGCACCGCCCCCCGTCGGCGGCCTGCCCAATGGCAATTCACCGCCAGGCGGGATGTAAACGGTTTTCTTTTTGCGAATTATTCGCTATCTGTGTTGCCGTGATCCAGGGATCGAACATCACCAATTCGAACGCCACCGCCTTCTCCCTTGGGAGAGGGCAGCAGGAAGCGGCGCCCACCGCTCTCAAAAGGCGCGCCAGGCGCCACGGACCGCGCGCCAAGACGCACTTACCGCGCACGGAAGGCGCACTAACGCGCACAAATACGGTCAAATACGGTGCGAATACGGTCCGGATGCCCTCTAGGCCACCCCCGCCCGAAGCAGGTCGTGCATGTGCACCACGCCCACGAGCCGCTCTCCCTCACGCACGAACAGCAGTGTGATCGGGTGGGTGCGCTCATTCATCATCCGCACCGCCTCGGCGGCCAGGAGGTGCGGATCGACCGCCGCCGGGTTCCGGGTCATCACCGCCGCCACCGGCGCGGTCAGGTCGAGAGCTTCCAGCCGGCGCAGAAGATCGCCGTCGGTGAACACGCCCACCAGATGGCCTTCGCCATCGACCACCGCCACGCCGCCCAGCCGGCAGCGGTTCATCTCAACGATCGCTTCGCGCAGGGCGGCCCCCTGGCTCACCTTCGGCAGGGCGTCGCCGGTCTGCATCAGGTCGCCCACCGTCACCAGCCGGGCGCCCAGCTTGCCGCCGGGGTGGAAGTTGCGGAAGTCAGCCGCCGTGAATCCCCGCGCCTCCAGCAGCGCCACGGCCAGGGCGTCGCCCATGGCCAACTGCATCGTCGTCGAGGTCGTGGGCGCCAGCTGGTTCGGGCAGGCCTCGGCGGCGGTGGGCAGGACGAGCGCCGGGTCGGACGCCGCGCCGAGCGCGCTTTCGGCCCCCGAGGTGATGCCGATCAGAGGCACGCCGAAGCGGCTGCAATAGGCGATAACCTCAAGCAGCTCCTTGGACTCTCCGGTCCAGGAGAGGGCCAGGACCACGTCGGCGGTGGTGATCATTCCGAGATCGCCATGGCTGGCCTCGGCCGGGTGCAGAAAGAAGGCCGGCGTGCCGGTGGAGGCGAGGGTCGCGGCGATCTTGCCCCCCACATGACCACTCTTGCCCATGCCGGTCACAATTACCCGCCCGGCCGTCCTGCGCATGATGTCCACGGCCCGGGCGAAAGGCGCGCCCAGGCCGTCGGACAAGGCCTTGCCCAGAGCTTCGAGACCGGCGGTCTCGGCGCGCAAGGTGCGCAGAGCCGACGCGACAGCAGAATCTGGGGCGGAGCCGGTCATGGCTGGCTTTTGCCATGCGCCCCCCGATCCGGCAAATCCCCGCCCGCCGGTTAAGCTTTCTCCATGAATGGCGCCCGCTCTGGCGCCCCCTGGCGGCGCGGCATAGTCTCTGGGCGCGACCGGGGAGAACGCCGCATGATTGAAGTCGAAGGGGTGGTCTACGACTATCCCAGCGCCCGCGCCCTCTTCGGCGTCAGCTTCACCCTTGATCCCGGGGTCGTCCTGGCTTTCGTCGGTCCAAATGGGGCCGGCAAGACCACCCTGATGCGCTGCATGGCGGCGCTAGACACGCCCGCCGAGGGCGTCATCCGCATCGATGGCTTCGACACGCGCGAAAGCCCGCGCGAGGTTCATGCCGCCATCGGCTACCTGCCGGACTTCTACGGTCTCTACGAAGAGCTCACCGTCCGCCGCGCCCTTACCTATGCGGCCAGGTCCCGGGGGGTCGCCGCCGGGGACACCGCTGAGGCCGTCGAGCGCGCCGCCGCCCGTGTGCAGCTTACCGACCGCATGGAGCAGCGCGCGGGTGAGTTGTCGCGCGGCCTCAAACAGCGCCTCGCCATCGGCCAGACCATTGTTCACTCGCCCAAGGTGCTGCTCCTCGACGAGCCCGCCGCCGGGCTCGATCCAGAGGCGCGCCGCGCCCTCTCCGACCTCATTCTGCGCCTCGCCGGCGAGGGCATGACCATCGTCGTCTCCTCCCACATCCTCTCGGAGCTGGAGGACTATTCCACCCGCATGCTGATGATCCGCGACGGCCGCATCGCCGGCGACGGGGTCGTCGAGGCGGGGGTGTCGTCCGACGCGGGCCGGGTCGCGGTCAGCTTTGTCGGCGGGGCCGCGGCCCTCTCGGCCCAGCTCGCCGCCGCCGGCGCCGAGGTCGAGCGGCTGGACGGCGAGGACGCCATCCTGAAGGTCACAGGAGGGCCGGAGGGCGAAGCCGCCCTCCTGGCCAAGCTGGTTCAGGCGGGCTTGCCGGTCCGGGGCTTCACCGCCTCGCGCAGGTCACTTGAGGCCACCTACCTCGCCACCGCCAAGCCGAAGGGAGCCGCCCAATGAACCCGGAGCTTGAACGCAATCTCTGGCTCGAAGCCGGGCCCCGGCGCCTTGCCTGGGCCGGGGTCATCCTGCTGGTGCTCTATGGCATGGGCGCCCTCATCGGAGGCTTCCACCCGGAACAAGGGGCGCCGGCGCCTGGCGTGGCCTTCGTTGGAGTGGGCGTCTTTATTTTCAGCCTGCTCTGGGCGGCCCGCACGGGCGGCGGCGCGGTGCTGACCGAGATCGCTGACCGCACCTGGGACTTCCAGCGTCTATCGGCTCTGGGGCCGTGGTCGATGACCTGGGGCAAGCTCGCCGGCGCGGCCTCCCTGGCAGGGCTTTGCGCTCTCAGCGGCATCGTCATGAGTGTTCTGGGGGCCGGCGCGGCGGGCGGTCCCTCTGCCCCCTGGCACGCCCTCTACATGGCCGGCTGGCTCGTATTGTTGCCCGCGGGCTGCATGACGGCGGCCCTGGTCGGGGTGCGTAAGGCGCGCGCCGAAGGCCGCATCGCGCAATCCGGCGCCGTGCTATTCGGCCTGATCATGGGCGTCGCCATGCTCTGCGCGCTGCTGCTGTCAACACGCCTTGCGAATCTGACCAACTGGAACGCCCTCGGCAGCCTCTTCGGGGTCAAGGGCGGCCAGATCACCTGGTGGGGCGAAACCCTGCAAGCGCCGGCGTTCCAGGCCATCTCTGTCTGCTTCTTCGCCGCCTGTGCGCTGATCGGGTCCTGGCGGTTGATGCGGCTGGAACTGCAGATGCGCAATTCCGTCTTCGTCTTCGCGGCCTTCCTGATCATCTTCGGCGCCTGGGTGGCGGGGTTCGTCGGCGCTCAGTTCGGATGGGCGGGCAAGTTCGCCGCCGCCGGCTTGATCTTCTTCGTCAGCGCCTATGCCAGCGCCTTCGCCGAGCCGGCGGACCGGGTGCACCTCTCCAAATTCGGCGAGGCCTTGATGCGCTTCGACATCGGAGAGCTGTTCACCCTGACCCCCGCCGTGGTCGTCGCCGCGAAGTTCGCCGTGATCGCCGCCATCGCGACGGCCGTGCTCGCCCTGATGGGCCAGGGTCCGGCGAACGTGCCCCTGCCGGCCCTGGCCAGCGCCCTTGTGGCCTTCATGGCCCGGGACCTCGGCGTCATTGCCTTTTTCCGTTTCGGCCCCCGGCCCCAGCGCGGCGACTTCGGCTCCATTCTGGCCCTGGTCCTGCTCTATGGGGTGGGCGCGGCGGTGGGCGGCATGTTCGGCGAGAAGATGGGCGCCGCCTTCTTCATCCCATCGCCGGACTTCCCGATGATCAGCGTCGCATCGGGCGCGGCTCAGGCGATCCTCGTCTGGTTCGTGGCCATCCGGCGGATGGGGCGGCCTGAAGTTCCGGCCGACTAGCCCCGGCCGACCAGCGATCGCGAAACATCGCGAAACTCAATTTTTGTCGCGTCTTACGGCGACGCGCCCTATGTCGCCGCCCCATGATCCCGTTCATCGACCTGGCCGCCCAGCAGGCCCGCATTCGCCCGAAGATCGACGCCGCCATCGCCAAGGTCCTGGCCCACGGCGGCTACGTGATGGGGCCGGAGGTCCGCCAGTTCGAGGCCGAGCTGGCCGCGTTCGGCGAGGCCAAGCTTTCCCTCTCCTGCGCCAACGGCACGGACGCCATCGTCCTGCCCCTGATGGCCTGGGACATCGGCCCCGGCGACGCCGTCTTCTGCCCCTCCTTCACCTTCGCGGCGACCCCGGAAGTCGTACCTTGGACAGGCGCCACTCCGGTCTTTGTCGACATCCGCCCCGACACCTTCAACCTCGACCCGGACCACCTCGCCGCCGCCATCAAGCAGGTGGCCAAGGAGGGCAAACTGACGCCGAAGGTGGTGATCGCCGTCGATCTCTTCGGGCAGCCCGCCGACTATCCGCGCATCGCCGAAATCTGCCGCGAACATGGCCTGAAGCTGATCAGCGACAGCGCCCAGGGCTTCGGATGCACCCTGAACGGCAAACATCCCCTGGCCTGGGCCGACGTCGCCACTACCAGCTTTTTCCCGGCCAAACCGCTGGGCTGCTACGGCGATGGCGGGGCGGTGCTGACCAATGATCAGGGCCTCTGGGACCTGATGGATTCGTACCGCGTACACGGCAAGGCCGTGGCCTGCGACACGGCCGGCAAGACCTTCGAGCACGACCCGAAGTATCTCAACATGCGCATCGGCATGAACTCGCGCCTCGACACGATCCAGGCCGCGATCCTCATCGAAAAGCTCGCCATCTTCGGCGAGGAAATCCAGATGCGTCAGGCGGTGGCCGACCGCTACGCCGAAGGCCTTTCAGGCTCGGTGATTGCCGTGCCCAAAGTGATCAAGGGCGGCCAGTCGACCTGGGCGCAATATGTGATCGAGCATGACAACCGCGACGGCCTGGCGGCCCACCTAAAGGCCAACGATATCCCGAGCGCCGTCTACTACCCGGTGCCGATGCACAAGCAGGGGCCTTACGCGGACTTCCCGGTCGGACCGGGCGGCATGGCCGTCTCCGAAGCCAAGGCCGAGACGGTGATCGCCCTGCCGATGCACCCCTACCTACAGCCCGAGGTTCAGGACCGCATCATCGAGGCGATCCGCGGCTTCAACGGCTGAAGCCGCCCAGGATCCCGCGCAGGAAGCGCATGCCCTCGCGGCTGGTCGCCGCCTTGATCACGCTCTTGGCCAGCACCTCCGTCACCGACTGGCCACTGGACCGCCGCACCGCCGGAGCCCGCGGGGCCGGCGCGGCGCGGGGCTGGGGCGGCGGCGTGTAGCGCGGCTGAACCGGCGCGCTGGCCTGGGGTTGAGGGGCCGGCGCGGGCGCCGGCGGCGGGGCGGCCTTGGCGGCGGCCTGGCGCTGCAGCACCTCAAAGGCGCTGTCGCGGTCCTGGACCGTGTCATAGACCCCCTTCAGAGGGCTGGCGTCCTGCGTCGCCTGGCGCTCGGCGTCGGTGGCGGGCCCGAGACGCGAGGCCGGCGGGCGGATCTTGGTCTGGGCCACCATGGTCGGCACACCGCCGGCATCAAGCACGGACACCAGGGCCTCGCCGACGCCAAGCACCTGGATCGTCGCCGCTGTATCGAACGCAGGATTAGGCCGGAAAGATTCCGCAGCGGCCTTCAAGCCCTTCTGTTCGGCGGGCGTATAGGCGCGCAGGGCATGCTGGATGCGGTTGCCGAGCTGGGCGAGCACGGTGTCCGGAATGTCCGCCGGGTTCTGGGTGACGAAATAGATACCCACCCCCTTGGAGCGGATCAGGCGCACCACCTGCTCGATCTTGTTGAGCAGCTCCTTCGGCGCGTCCCGAAAGAGCAGGTGCGCCTCATCGAAAAAGAACACCAGCTTCGGCTTGTCCGGATCGCCCACCTCCGGCAGATCCTCGAAGAGCTCGGAGACCAGCCAGAGCAGGAAGGTGGAATAGAGGGCGGGGCTCTGGATCAGGGTGTCAGCCGCCAGGATCGAGACCATGCCCTTGCCGCTGGCGTCGACGCGCATCAGGTCGGCGAGCTGCAGGGCCGGTTCGCCGAACAGGTGCGATCCGCCCTGAGTTTCGAGGGTCAGAAGCTTGCGCTGAATGGTGCCCACCGTGGCCGGGGCGACGTTGCCGTACTGGATGCCGATGGTGTCGGCGCTTTGGGCGATGTGGGTCAGGGCGGCCTGTAGGTCCTTCAGGTCCAGCAGCATCAGTTGCTGTTCGTCGCAGACCCGGAAGACGATGTTCATCACCCCTTCCTGCACGTCGTTCAGCTCCAGCATCCGCGACAGCAGGAGCGGCCCCATCTCCGAAACCGTGGTGCGGATCGGATGGCCCTTCTTGCCGAACAGGTCCCAGAACATCACCGGCGGATGGGCCGGGGTCAGCTCCAGGTTCATGCCGGCGGCCCGGGCCAGCATCTTCTCGTTGGGCGCGCCGGCTTGGCTAATCCCGGAAAGGTCGCCCTTCACGTCAGCGGCGAAGACCGGGACGCCGGCATCGGAAAAGGCCTGAGCCATGATCTGCAGGGTCACGGTCTTGCCCGTGCCCGTGGCGCCGGCGACGACACCATGACGGTTCGCGCGCTCCAGCCGCAGCCGCTCAGGCTTGTCGGAGAAGCCGATCATGATGCCGTCAGGCGAGACCGCGGGTTCCATCGCATACTCCTTGCGGGACTGGGATTGACGGCCAAGCTAACCGCCCCGGACGGCCCGCGCCAGGGTTCGCCGAACCCTGCCATGCGATTGACGGAAGGCCCCGCGCCCCCGACAGTCCCCCTCCACCGCCGCAAGGGGACACGCCGCGCCATGACCACCTCCGCCCAGGTGTCCGCCACCTCGCGCAATGCTCTTGTTCTGATCGCCGCTGTTGTGGGGTGCGCTGCCCTCTACTGGCTGAAAGACATTCTCACCCCCCTGGCTATGGCCATGTTCGTGGTGGTGATGATCGACAGTTTCGTGCGGGTGCTGAAACGCCGCCTTCCCAGCCTGCCGGACGCCGCGAACCTTGGCCTCGCCATTGTCGGCTCACTGATCCTTTTTGGCCTGTCGATCTACATCATCGCGGCGAACTCGGCGGGCTTCATCGACTCGATGACCGGCTACGTGCCGAAGCTCAACAGCCTGATCGCCAATGTCTCGGCCATGCTGCCCGTGCCCGCTCAGGGCCCGCCGCCCACCATCGAGACCCTGATCAAGCAGGCCAATCTCACCCAGTATTTCGACCAGGCGGCCACGGCCCTCAAGGTCGTGGGATCCAACGTCCTGTCCGGCACGGTCTACCTGCTTCTGGTGCTGATTTATGTCGGCTTCCTGCTCGCGTCGCGCCGCGGCTTCGAGCGCAAGCTGGTCAAGCTCTTCCCGGGGCGGGAACGGCGCCATGACGCCATGCAGGTCTTCGTGCGCGTTCGCGACGGGGTGGAAAGCTACCTTTGGATTCAGACCGTCACCGGCATCATGATCGCCGTGGCATCCTGGGCGGTGATGGCGGCGTTCCATCTCGACAACGCCTTCTTCTGGGCTTTTCTGATCTTCCTCCTCAGCTACATCCCGATCATCGGGGCGGCGGTCGGGATCGCCTTTCCGCCGCTGTTCGCGATCCTGCAGTTCGGCGAGTTCTGGCAAGCCATCGTGCTGCTCGGGGTCCTCTACGCCATCAACTTCATTGTCGGAAATGTGGTCCTGCCCAAGATGCAGGGCGACTCGATGAACATCGACCCGGTGGCGGTGCTGCTCAGTCTCGCTTTCTGGGGCGCGCTCTGGGGCCTCCCGGGAATGTTCCTCTCCACGCCCCTGACGGTGATGGTGATGATCGTGCTGGCCCAGTTCCAGGGCTCGCTGTGGATCGCCGTGCTGATCTCGGAAAGCGGCGATCCGAACCAAATCAAGGATCCTCCAGGTCTCTCCGACACGCCGGAGGAGACGGCGGCCCGGGAAGCTGGCGCGGGGGCCCGAAAGGCTGCCCGCCGACGTGGCCCGTCTGGCAACACGTCAAGCTAGACCACTCACGCAGCCGTGAAGGTTTGTGAACCGGCGCCCCTTCAATCGGCGGTGAGCGCACCTATCTGTAGTGCATCCGGGCGCTTCCCCTTGAGCCCGGGACCGCTGGGCCTTCCCTCCCCCCGAAGCCTGGCGGCCTTGTCCGAAGGATGGCCGGCCGAACTCCCCCCTTTAGGCTGGCCGTCGCGCCGCCGGTGGCCCTCCACCGGCGGCGCTTTCGGTTTTGAGGGGCTCCCGAATACTCAAGTCACTGGCGACAGGCCGCCGTCGACATTGATGGCGACGCCCGTCAGGTAGCCGCCCAGATCCGAAGCCAGGAATGTGGCCGTCGCAGCGAACTCCTCGGCCTTGCCGATCCGGCCAAGCGGCACGCGGGCGCCGGCCTGGGCGAGGAACTGTTCATAGGTCGCATCGCCGCCGCGGGCCTTGAAGCCCCGCGCCATCTGATCGCTCTCGATCTGGCCGACCAGCATGGCGTTGACGAGGATGTTGTGCGGGGCGCCCTCGGCGGACATCACCTTGGTGAGCGCCATGCCCGCCGCGCGCGACACCGAGCTGGGCGCCGAGCGCGCGCCCGGCGCCTTGGCCGAGATGGCCAGCACATTGATGATCCGGCCCCAGCGGCGCTCGCGCATCTGATCCCAGACGAGGCGGCTCATGCGGATGGCGCCGAACAGCTTCAGATCGAGGTCCGCCTGCCAGGCCTCGTCGCTGATGGTCTCGAAGGCCATGCCCGCGGCCGCGCCGGCGTTGTTGATCAGGATGTCCACCTTGCCGAGGCGCTGCATCACCTGGGTGTGGGCGGCGGTCACGGAGTCCAGCTTGGAGACGTCGCAGACGATGGCCTCGACCTTGCCCTGGCCTTCGCCGCCGGACCCTTCAGCCAGGATCGCCGCGCGGGCTTCGGCGAGGGTCCCGGCATCGC
This sequence comes from Caulobacteraceae bacterium, assembly GCA_046349475.1. Classification (GTDB taxonomy): domain Bacteria; phylum Pseudomonadota; class Alphaproteobacteria; order Caulobacterales; family Caulobacteraceae; genus Acaudatibacter. Next base: position 65,630 of record JAXMCG010000015.1, read on the forward strand.
GGGCCAGGATCGCCACGTCGGCCCCTGAAGCCGCCATCTGCTTGGCCATGGCCAGGCCCAGGCCCTTGGAGCCGCCCGTGATCACGGCGCTACGGCCGTCCAGTCGAATATCCATACGGTGTCTCCTTAGGGCCCGACGATCGCGGGCGCGATGAGCTTCTGGGTGAGTTCCTGGTGGGCCGTGCCGGGAGCTTCCAGACCGCCCAGCCTCTGGATCATGGCCACATAGATGAGGTCATTTTCCGGATCGACCCAGAACCAGGTGCCGGCCGCGCCGTCCCACTGGTAGGTGCCCTTGCCGACCGGGATCTTCGCGGCCGCCGGGTCATAGAACACCGCCCCGTCATAGCCATAGCCGAAGCCCGGGCGGATGCGCTGGCGGCCGACCATGAAGCGGCCGTTGATCAGGGGGTCGGAGAGATGATTGGTCATCATCTGCTTGGCCGCCGCCTCGCTGATGATCCGCACGCCGCCGAGCTCGCCCCGGTTCAGCAGCATCTGGGCGAAGCGGGCATAGTCATCGAGGGTGGAGGCAAGCCCGCCGCCGCCGGACGCCGCGCCCGGCGCCTTCAGGGGATCGGCCAGCATCATGGCCCGCTTCACCGCCTCCAGCGATCCATCCGGCATGCCGCGGTAGAGGGTGGCGAGGCGCGGCAGCTGGGCTTCCACCAGGGAAAAGCCGGTGTCGACCATGCCCAGGGGCCTAAAGATCCGCTCATGCATGAAGTCGGGCAGGGACTGGCCGGTCAGGGCCTCGACGATGGCGCCCTGGATATCCATGGAGAGGCTGTAGACCCACTTCGTGCCGGGCTGGTAGGCCAGGGGCAGACGCCCAAGCTTCTCGACCATCTGGGCGAGGCTGTCGGAGGCGAGCAGCCGCTCCTCGGCATAGAGCTTGTCCACCGGATCGGCCGGATTGAAGCCGTAGAGAAAGCCCGCCGTGTGGGTCATCAGCTCGGCCATGGTCGGGGCGTGGTGCGCGGGCTCAAGCTTCATCTGGCCGGCGTCGTCAAGGCCGGCGAATACCTGGCGGTCAGCCAGGGCGGGCAGGTGTTTGGCGATCGGGTCTTCAGGGCGCCAGCGGCCTTCGTCGTGCAGGATCATCATGGCCACGGCCATGACCGGCTTGGTCATCGAGAAGATGCGGAAGATGGTGTCCTGGGCCAGGGGCTCGCCGCTGGCGAGGTCCTTCTTGCCGACGGTGGCGCGGTGCACGACCTTGCCGTGCCGGGCCACGAGGCTGACATAGCCGGCCAGTTCGCCGCTATCCACGAGGGCCGTCAGGGCCTCATCCACCGCCGCCAGGCCCTGAGACGAAAGGCCCACACTTTCCGGCGACGCTGCTTGCAAGACGCTGTCCATCACGACCCTCTGATCCGCTGCCGTTCCGCCTTGCCCCATGGCGGCGGGCCCGGCAAGGCTGACGCGGTGTTAGAATTCCTGGCGCCTTCGCCGCAAAGCCTGATTGGCTGAAGGCCGCTAAACCCTATAGAGCCCGTGGGCTAAGCTGGGGAGCGCGCATGGCGGAAGACGATCCGAAGGGCCTGACCGCCGTGGTGGGAACCATTGATTCCCACGGCCGCGCCCTCGTCAAAGCCATCACCTGGCGGGCCATCGGCACGGCCGACACCTTCCTCTGGAGCTGGCTGATCACCCACGAGCCGGTCTCGGCGGGCGCCATCGCCGGCACCGAGGTGCTCACGAAAATCTTCCTCTACTATCTGCACGAACGAGTCTGGCGCATCCTGCGGTTCGCGCCCAATTCGCATTGGCGCTCCCTGGTGAAGTCGATCTCCTGGCGTCTGGTCGGCAGCCTCGACACCTTTGTCCTCAGCCTGATCTTCACCGGATCGGCCAAGTACGCCGTCTCCATCGCCACGGCCGAGGCCCTGACCAAGGTGGTGCTCTACTATCTGCACGAACGCGGCTGGCGGATGATCAAGTGGGGCCGCCTGGAAGCGCCGCCGACGGCATCCGAGGCTCCCGTGGAAAAGCCCGCCTAGCGCCGAAGCACGGTGCGCGAGGCGGCCAGACGCGAGGCATAGACCGGGCCCGCCGGGCGCAGGCCCTCGCAGAAGACGCGATAGATCAGCATGTCGTTGGGTTCGACTTCCTGCAGAGGCCGCGCCATGGGCCCGGCGTCGCTAAGCTCGGTAAGCTCTCTCTTGGCGCAGTCCACCCGGAAGATGAAGGCCGCCCAGTCCGCCGTGGCGCCGCGCGAGCGGTTGCGGGCGGCGTAGATGATCTGGCCGGTGGCAATGTCGCCTTGCCGGTGGATGGAGTTCAGGTCCGCGAAGAGAGCGGTGCGGTAGTCCATCCGCCCTTCGTCGATGGACACCCAGGCCTGGCGGGGCGCGGCCTCGGCGGACGCGCTCAGCGACGCCGCCAGGACGAGGCCGAGGCCGGGCCGGATCACGTCAGGTCCCGTACATCCCCGATGCGGCCGAGGATCGCCGCCGTGGCGGCCATGGCGGGGCTCATCAGGTGGGTGCGGCCGCCGCGGCCCTGGCGGCCCTCGAAATTGCGGTTGGATGTCGAGGCGCAGCGTTCCTGAGGGGCCAGCCGGTCCGGGTTCATGCCGAGGCACATGGAGCAACCGGGCTCACGCCAGTCGAAGCCGGCTTCCCGGAAGATCACGTCCAGGCCTTCCTCCTCGGCCTGCGCTTTCACGAGGCCCGAGCCCGGCACGACCATGGCCGAGACGTGGCCGGAGACCTTCCGCCCCTTGGCGATCTCGGCGGCGGCGCGCAGATCCTCGATGCGGGAATTGGTGCACGAACCGATGAACACCCGGTCGATTTTCGCCTCGTCGATCCGCTGACCGGCGGTGAGGCCCATATAGTCGAGGGCCCGCTGAATCTGGGCCGCCTTCTGCTCATCGAAGTTGGCCGGATCGGGGACAACGCCGTCGATGGCCACCACATCCTCCGGGCTCGTGCCCCAGGTGACGGTGGGAGCCAGCTTGGAGACATCGATGGTCTCTTCCCGGTCGAACACGGCGCCCGCATCCGAGAACAGGGTCTTCCAGTAGCCGAGGGCCATTTCCCAGGCGCCGCCCTTCGGGGCGGCCGGGCGGCCTTGCATGTAGGCGTAGGTGGTCTCGTCCGGGGCCACGAGGCCGGCGCGGGCGCCGCCTTCGATGGTCAGGTTGCAGAGCGTCATGCGCTCTTCCATGGAGAGGGCCTCGATGGCCTCGCCGGCATATTCGATGACATAGCCGGTGCCGCCCGCCGTACCAATCATGCCGATCATGGCCAGGGCATAGTCCTTGGCGCCGACGCCGGGGCCGGGTTTGCCGGAGAAGGTCACCCGCATGTTCTTGGCCTTGATCTGGCGAAGGGTCTGGGTGGCGAGGACGTGTTCGACTTCAGAGGTGCCGATGCCGTGGGCGAGGGCCCCGAAGGCGCCGTGCGTGCTCGTATGGCTGTCGCCGCAGACGATGGTCATGCCGGGCTGGGTGCGCCCCTGCTCCGGGCCCACGACGTGGACGATGCCATTGCGGATGTCGCCCATCGGGAAGAACTCGATCCCGTTCTCCGCGACGTTCTTGTAGAGGGTCTGCAGCTGCAGCCGCGCCTCCTCATCGGCGACCTGGTCGATGCCCAGGGCCTGGCCCTCGGTGGGGACATTGTGGTCGGCCACGGCAAGGGTGCGGTCGGGGCGGCGCACGGGGCGGCCATTGACCTTCAGGCCCGCGAAAGCCTGGGGCGTCGTCACCTCGTGGATGAGGTGCAGGTCGATATAGAGAATGCTCTCGCCATTCTCGTCGGTGGAGACGACGTGGGCGTCCCAGATCTTGTCGTAGAGGGTCTTGCCGGACATGCCCGGCATGTAGGGCGCCCCCGGCTTCGCGTCTAGGACTGGCCCGCCCAAACCGGGCGCGCTAAAGCCCCTGGCATGACCGATCGGGTGTTCGAAGGCGGGTGTCTGTGCGGGGCGGTGCGCTACCGCTTTTCCGGGCCGCTGATGAACACGGGCATCTGCCATTGCCGCATCTGCCAGAAGGCGATGGGCTCGCCCTATTTCGCCCGGGTCCTGGTGGCGGCGGACCAGTCCGAAATCACGGGCGAGACCGCCCGCTATCATTCCTCCGCCGGGTTGGCGCGGCTCTTCTGCCCGGATTGCGGCACAAGGATCTGCACGGAGTGGAAAGGCGGCGGCGAGCACATCATGGGCTTCGGTTTGGCCACCCTGGATTACCCGCAGGCCCTGAAGCCGCGCTTCCACATGTGGACGTCGTCCAAGCTCGACTGGGTGTCGATCGATGACGGTCTGCCGCAATTCGAGACCGAACCATGAGCGAGGCCACCTACGAAGGCGGCTGCCTCTGCGGTGCGGTGCGCTACCGCTTCTCGGGCCCGGTGATGAACACGCGCCTCTGCCATTGCCGGTCCTGCCAGAAGGCCATGGGCTCGCCGTTCTTCGCCCGGGTGCTGGTGCCTGGTGGCCAGATCGAGATTGCCGGCGAGACGGCGCGGCATGACACCTCGGCCTGGCTGACCCGAGTCTTCTGCCCGGCCTGCGGGACCCGGCTCTTCGCCCAGGGCCTCAATGACCCACCACGCCTGGGGGTGGCCCTGGCCACGCTGGACGATCCCAACGCCTTCGCCCCGGAATGCCATATCTTCGTGGAAGACAAGCTGGACTGGGTCGTCCTCTCTGACGGCCTGCCGCAATACGACCAGAGGCCGCCCGCATGAGCAAACTGCCGGAATTTCCCATCGAGGGCGGCTGCGCCTGCGGCCATGTGCGCTACAGCCTCTCGGCCCCGCCGGCCCTGGTTTACACCTGCCATTGCGCGGAGTGTCAGGTGCTGTCGGCCAGCGCCTTTTCCACCAATGGCCCGGTCCGCAAGGACAGCCTGACCATCACCAAGGGCGAACTGACCTCCTGGGTGCGGGTCGCCAAGCTCTCCGGCAACAAGATCCCGCAACATGTCTGTCCAAAGTGCGGCGTGCGGGTGTTCACCGAGCCTCCGGGCGGAGGGCCGCAGGTGACCTTGCGGCTGGGCACCTTGGACGACACCTCCTGGATCTATCCAGGCGGGGCCATCTGGATGGCCGAGGCTCAGCCCTGGGTGTGCCTGCCGGAGGGGATGCTCTCCTACCCCGACCAGCCCGCCGACTTCCGGCCGATGGCCATGGCCTGGCGGGCTGCGATGGAGCTCGACTAGGCGGCTTCGCGCATCGCCACCGGGAAGGCCGCGTCCGGCAGGCTGGCGCGGACCGCGTCGTCGAGGGCGGTGTGGGGCTCGGGGCCGATCAGGCGCTCAAGCTTGGCGTTGTCGAGGCCGATGGGGTTGTCCCAGAGGTAGCGCATCTCGCCGAGTTCCCGGAACATCTCCACCACGGGCGACAGGGCGGCCAGAAGGGCCCAGGGGAACGGCCGCAGCGGCAGATCCCGCCCGGTGACGCGGGCCACGGCGACACCCAGGTCTTCGGCGGCGGCCAGGTGGTGGCCCCGGAAGTTGACGTTCTCGAAGGCGGCCAGAGAGGCTTCCTTGTCGAGGAGGCGGGCGGCCGCCTCGCCGAGGTCCGGAAGGTAGGCGAAGGCGTGGGGCACGGGCCGCGCCGTCATGCGGTGGCGGGTCTTGGGAACGCCCTTCGACTGTGTGATCGCCCAGCTGAGGGCGCCGTCGACGTCCGGCCCGATGAAGTCCCCGGCCCGGAGGATCAAGACGCGGGCGCCGTGGCGGGTGGCTTCGCGCAGCTTCTCTTCCATCTCGACACGGATCTTGCCCTTGCGGGTGATAGGGGCCTGGGGGGCTTCCTCGGTGATCCGCTCGCCGGCGTCCGGAGCGTAATTATAGACATTGCCCGGCAGCAGGATGCGGGCGCCTTCGGCCACGGCGGCGGCGATGGTGTTGTCCAGCGGCGGCACGGCAAGAGCGCGCCAGTTCTTGTAACGGGGCGGGTTCACCGCATGGACAATGACCTGCTGGTCCCGGGCGGCTTTCAGCACATCGCCGGCATTCATCGCATCGCCTTGCACCCATTCGATCGGCAGGCGCTCGCCGAGCCGCCTGGCGGCGGCGGCCGGGTCCCGGGCCATCGCCCGGATGGTCCAGCCGTGCTTGATCAGGGCGAGGGTAGCGTGGGCGCCGAAGCCGCCGGTGGCGCCGATGACGAGCGCCGTCTTGGTCGAGGTGGTCATGGAAAGTCCTCCTTTGCTGGAGGCGTTATGGCCCGTGGCGACGCCATTCAAAATTGCATGAAATCGTATCCATGATATGCATTTCTGTATGGACAGGCCCCCCGACTGGGATCTCTACCGATCGTTCCTCGCCGTCGTGGAGGCGGGGTCGCTGTCCGGGGCTGCCCGCAAGCTGGGCATCGCTCAGCCCACGGTCGGCCGCCATATCGAAGCGCTGGAGGAGGCTCTGCGCGGGGTCGCTCTCTTCACCCGCTCCCCAGGCGGCCTGATCCCCACCGAAGCGGCCCTGGCCCTGAAGCCCCACGCCGAGACCATGGCCATCGCCGCCGAGGCCCTGATCCGCACCGCCTCGGGCGAGGCGGAAGGCGAGAGCGGCACCATCCGGCTGACAGCCTCCGAGGTCGCCGGGGTGGAAATCCTGCCGCCGATCCTGACCGCCTTCCGCGAGGCTCACCCCCGCATTGATATCGAGCTCAGCCTCTCGAACCGCGCCCAGGACCTGCTGCGCCGTGAGGCCGACATCGCCGTCCGGATGATGCGCCCGACCCAGGACGCCCTGCTGGCCAAACGGATCGGGGAGGCCCGGGTCGGCCTCTTCGCCAGCCGGTCCTATGTGGAGAAGCACGGCGCGCCCCAGTTGCTATCCGACAGCGGAGAGCACACGGCGATCGGCTATGACCGTGATTCCCTGATGGCCGCGGCGATCGCGGCCATCAACATGCCGGTGGGCCGCGATTTCTTCAATCTGCGCACGGACAGCGACCTTGCCCAACTGGCCATGATGCGCGCCGGCTTCGGCATTTCAGGCTGCCAGCTCGGCATCGCGCGGCGCTATCCGGACCTGATCCAGGTCCTACCCCAGATCCGCTTCGGGCTGGAGGTCTGGGTGGTGATGCACGAGGACCTGAAATCCTCCAGGCGCATGCGCGCGATGTTCGACCATCTGGTCGAACATCTGACGGCCTATGTGGCCGGCTCGCAGGAATAGGGGCCGCGAACGGCCCCCAAAACCCTAGTCTTCGGAAGCCTGCTTGTCGTCGCGGGCGGTCATGGCCCGTTCGGCGATCCGGGCGCGCTTGCCGCGGCGATCGCGCAGGTAATAGAGCTTGGCGCGCCGCACGACGCCACGGCGCTTGACTTCGATGCTTTCGATCATCGGGCCCATCAGCGGGAACACCCGCTCGACGCCTTCGCCGAAGCTGATCTTGCGGACGGTGAAGTTCTCCTGCAGGCCGCCGCCGGAGCGGGCGATGCAGACGCCTTCATAGGCCTGGACGCGCTCGCGCTCGCCTTCCTTGATCCGCACATTGACGCGGACGGTGTCGCCCGGCTGGAAATCGGGGATCTTCTTGCCGGCCAGCAGGCGGGCGGATTCTTCTTGTTCAAGCTCGGCGATGATGTTCGCCATGGTTCATTCTCCTTCGGGCTTTAGCCGCCCTTTGCCTGTTGTTTGGCAAGATGCGCCGCCCAGAGATCCGGCCGCCGCTCCCGCGTTGCTTCTTCCCGCTGCGCCTTTCGCCACTTGGCCACTTCTTGGTGGTGGCCGGACAACAGCACCTCGGGAATATCGAGCCCTTCAAACGTCCGCGGTCTGGTGAACTGCGGATGCTCCAAAAGCCCGTCCTCGAAACTCTCTTCGGCGAGGGACGCCGCCTGCCCGAGCACCCCCGGGATCAGCCGCACCACCGCCTCGATCGCCACCATCGCCGCCGCCTCGCCACCGGCGAGCACCGCGTCTCCGACGGAGACCTCCTCGAACCCGCGGGCGTCGAGCACCCTCTGGTCCACCCCTTCAAAGCGGCCACAAAGCAGGACTAAGCCCGCCGTCTTGGACCACTCACACACACGCGCCTGGGAAAGGGGCCTACCCCTGGCGCTCAAGTACAAAAGCGGCCGCCCCGCGACGTCCACGCTATCCAGCGCCGCCGCGATCACGTCCGCTCGCATCACTTGCCCCGGGCCGCCCCCAGCAGGGGTGTCGTCGAGGAAGCCGCGCTTATCCTTGGAAAATTTCCGGATGTCCACTGTTTCAAGACGCCACAGGCCGGCCTCTTTCCAGGCGTTGCCGATCACCGACACGCCGAGCGGGCCGGGGAAGGCCTCGGGGGCCATGGTCAGGACGGAGACATCGAAGCTCATGGGCCGCTCCATAGCACAGACCCATTCAAACGGGTGTTCGTAAGCCCTTCCGCCGCTCCCGCCTTCGGAGTAGCGTCCGCGCCAACAACGAAAATCCGGTGGGAGACACACCAATGAAAGCCCTGATCAGCACCGCCGTTGGCGGCCCCGAGACCCTGGTGATGGGCGAACTGCCGGATCCGAAGCCCCGCCCAGGCATGGCCATCGTCGAGGTGAAGGCCTGCGGCGTGAACTATCCAGACGTGCTGATCATTGAGGACAAATACCAGTTCAAGCCGGCCCGGCCCTTCGCCCCCGGCGGCGAGGTGTCCGGCATCGTCACCGAGATTGGTGAAGGCGTCACCCATGTGAAGGTGGGCGACCGGGTGCTCGGCAACACCGGCTGGGGGGGCATGGCCGCCAAGATCGCCATGGACGCCCGCAAGCTGATCCAGATGCCGGATGGCATGAGTTTCGAGGAAGCCGCCGCCTTCATCATGACCTACGGCACCTCCTATTACGGCCTGAAGTGGCGTGGCCATTTGAAGCCCGGCCAGACCTTGCTGGTGCTGGGCGCGGCCGGCGGCGTCGGCCTGGCGGCCGTGGAACTCGGCAAGGCCATGGGCGCCAAGGTGGTGGCCGCCTGCTCCACCCAGGAAAAGGTCGACCTCTGCCTCGCCCACGGCGCCGATGAGGGCGTGGTCTATCCGGCCGGCAACCTCTCCAAGGACGAGTCCAAGGCCCTGGCCGAAGCCTTCAAGGCGGCCTGCGGCGGCGACGGTTGCGACGTCTGCTACGACGGTGTCGGCGGCGACTATTGCGAGCCGGCCCTGCGCACCATGGCCTGGGAGGGCCGCTACCTGGTGATCGGCTTCCCGGCCGGCATCCCGCGTCCGCCGCTGAACCTTACCCTTCTGAAGGGCAGCGACATCGTCGGCGTGTTCTGGGGCACCTGGACCAACAAGGACCTCGCCGGCTACCGGCAGTCGGTCAATGAGCTGCTGGACTTCTACAAGGCCGGAAAGATCAAGCCGCACGTCTCGGCCGTCTATCCGATGTCGAAAGCCGCCGACGCCATCACCCACCTGGCCGAGCGCCGGGCCCTGGGCAAGGTGGTCGTCACCATCGACTAGCGCCATAGACTGACGCACGCGGAACCCCGCTAAACCCCTCTCGACGCAATTCGAGAGGGGTTTTTCATATGGCCGGACGTCTGGACGGGAAGGTGGCGCTGATCACGGGCGGCGCCTCGGGCATTGGCCTTGGGACCGTGGAGCTGTTTGTCGCCGAGGGCGCCAAGGTCGTGGCCGCCGACATCCAGGACGAGAAAGGCGCCATGCTCGAGCAGCGCTTCGGCGGCAAGGTCGCCTACGCCCACTGCGACGTCACCTCCGAGGAGGACATCATCGCCGCCCTGGCCAAGGCCAAGAGCGAATTCGGCGGCCTCGACATCCTGTTCAATAACGCCGGTATTTCCGACGTCATGACCCAGCTGACCGACATCACGGTCGACCGCTGGGACTGGATCTTCAACATCCTGGTGCGCGGCCCGGCCTTCGGCATGAAGCATGCCGTGCCGATGATGCGCGAGCGCGGCGGGGGGGCGATCATCAACACCGCCTCCATCGCCGGGGTGCAGGCCGGCTGGGGGCCCATTGCCTATTCCACGGCCAAGGCGGCGGTGATCCACATGAGCCGCACCGCTGCGGCCCAGCTGGGGCGCGAAAACATCCGCGTCAACGCCATCTGCCCGGGCCTGATCGCCACCTCGATCTTCGGCGCGACAGTGGGCCTGCCGCGCGCCGTCGCCGACCAGATGGCGGCCCGAGTCGCCGAGACCGGCCGCGACTTCCAGCCGATCCCCAAGGCCGGCGTGCCGGATGACATCGCCCAGGCGGCCCTCTACCTGGCCTCAGACGCCGGCCGCTTCGTGACCGGTATCCACCTGATCGTCGATGGCGGCATCACGGTGGGCTCGAAGCACTCGTGGGATCCGAACCAGCCGTCACCCTTCGCGGCCATGTTCGGGGAAATGGCCCCGCCCGCCCAAAGCTAGCCATTGCCCTAGGGGACGCCCTCCCGCAAACAGGTCAGATGACCGGTTTGCGGCTGCCTCTCTATGATCGTCTCGCGCCAAACACACAGGGCGCGCTCTGGATGCTCGCCTCGGCGCTGGGCTTCACCGGCATGGCCGTGCTGATCAAGTTCCTCGGCGCCGACTATCCGGCCGCCCTGCAGACCTTCTACCGCCAGGCGGCGGGCCTCCTCGTGCTGGCGCCGATGATCCTCCGCAACCCGGGCGTCTTCAAAACCACGCGGCCGGGCATCCTGATCTTCCGGGCCAGCGCCGGGACCATCGGCGTCATCCTCTCCTTCTACGCCTTCCAGAAGATGCCCCTGGCGGACGCCAACGCCCTCTCCTTCACCCGCACCCTCTGGCTCGTCCCCCTCGCCGCCTTCGTGGTGAAAGAGCATGTCGGCCTGCCGCGCATCATCGCCGCCCTCGTGGGCTTCGGCGGGGTGCTGATCATGGTGCGGCCGGGGGTCGGCGGGCAGTTCGCCATCGGCTGGCCGGCCTTGGCCATGCTGGCCTCCTCGGCCCTCTTCGCGCTCACCGTCACCGGCATGAAGGTGCTGACCCGGGACCACAATCCTTCGACCCTGCTGGTCTGGTCCGCCGCACTCGGCCTCGTCTTTGCCCTGCCGCCGGCCCTCTTTGTCTGGGCCTGGCCCTCGGTGGGCGATCTTGGCCTCCTGGCCCTGATGGGCGTCTTGGGCACGGTCACTCAGGGCTGCTACATCAAGGGCATGAGCATCGGCGATGCGGCCGCCATGGCCCCCATCGACTACATCCGCCTGGTGTTCACCGCCTCGGCCGGTTTCCTCTTTTTCCACGAAATCCCGACCATTTGGACCATCGCCGGGGCCAGTATCGTAGTGGTTTCGACCCTCTACATCACCTGGCGCGAACAGCGTTTGGCCAGGCAGGCGGCGCTCTATGAAGCTGCCGAAGGAGCTGAGGGCTAGAGCACGATGGGTTTTGGTGGCATCACCAAAACCCTGAATCGTGCTCGTAAACTCTTAGAATCGAGCCTGTTTTTCCGGTTTTGATTGTTCAATCAAAACCGGACAGGCTCTAGGCGACCGGCTGGTTCAGGATGAACCCCGCCGCGATCAGCAGCTGGCCGAAATAGTAGAGGAACCAGATGGCGAGGCTGCCAGCCCTTCCGCCCGCGAAGCCCGGCTCGGGATTGAAGAGGGCGATGGAGAGGATCGCGTCCGAGGCCATGAACATCACCGCCCCGATCATCACCAGATCATAGGCGCCCGGCAGGTAGAAGGCCGAGATGACCATGCCGAGGATCACCCCCGCATAGGCGACGACGGGAATGCGCAGCGCCCCCAGATGGGCCCAGACGGCGCGCAGGATGAAGATCGCGCCCGCGGCCAGGAGAGCGCCGGCGATGATCGGCCAAATTTCGTGGGTGACCCAGAAGAGCTCGGCCCGGCGCGTCAGGAAGAGCGCGATATAGGCCACGTGGGCGGCGAAGAAGGCCGCCATGCCGGCCGGCAGGGCCCACTTGCCCTCCGCGGCGAGGCAGGCATCGCCCAGGGCCGAGAGCGCCAGGCCGGCCACCAGGGCCCACGGGGTCAGGGCGGGCCCGCCCATCATCCAGACCGCGACCGCAAGGGCGGCCACCGGAATGGTCTTGATCAGCATCTTGCTGGGGCTGGCCGGAGCACGGGCGAAGAAGAAGCCGTAGATCAGGCTGACCACCACCGAGAAGGCGGCGACGAGGACGCCATGCAGGGCGCCGGCCGGCACGGCGATCGTGGCGGCCGGGCTCGCCGCGAGAACCTCAATCATCCTTGGATAGCTTCTCCAGCAGCCCCTGCGCCGCCAGACGGTGGCTGTCCTTGAGGTTCTTGCCCACCAGGGCGAGCAAGGCCGCGATCACCGCCGCATCGTCGGTGAAGCCGAAGCCCACCAGGAAGTCCGGGACGGCGTCGGTGGGAAGGACGAAATAGGCGAGCCCCGCCAGCATCAGGCCCTTGGCTGTGGCCGGGGTCTTCGGATCACGCGCGCAGTACCACACGGCCAGGAGGTCCTGAGCGAAGGGGATTTTCGCCGCCACCTTGCGGAATTTCGGCCAGAAGCCGCGCGCCACGCGCTGCTCGTTCACCTTGATGGTGACCGGCACGAGGGCCTTGCTCGGATCCAGTACGTCGTCCGCGACTTCACGTTTGACGCTGGGTGATGCTTTGGAACTGTCGTTCATCGGTTTAAACCCACGCTCCGATCCGCATTAGACGCGGGAAAGAAGGAAACGTCCATGAAGCTCGACTCCTCCGTTGCCGCCGTTGTGACCGGCGGCGCTTCCGGCCTTGGGGCCGCCACCGTCCGGGCGCTCGCCGCCCAGGGCGTCAAGATTGCCATCTTCGACATGAACGAAGCCAAGGGCGAAGCCATGGCTCAGGAAGTCGGCGGCGTCTTTTGCAAGTGCAATGTCACCTCCGACGAGGAAGTCGACGCCGCCTTCGCCAAGGCGCGCGCGGCCAATGGCCAGGAGCGTATCCTGATCAACTGCGCCGGCACCGGCAACGCCGCCCGCACGGCTTCGAAGGACCGCAACACCGGCGAGTACAAGCACTTCCCCCTGGCCGCCTTCAACATGATCATCCAGATCAACCTCGTCGGCACTTTCCGCTGCATCGCCAAGAGCGCCATGGGCATGCTCTCCCTCGATCCGATGGAAGACGGCGAGCGCGGCGCCATCGTCAATACCGCCTCGGTGGCGGCGGAAGACGGTCAGATCGGCCAGGCGGCCTATTCGGCCTCCAAGGGCGGCGTGGTCGGCATGACCCTGCCGATCGCCCGCGACCTTTCCGACAGCGGCATCCGGGTGAACACCATCCTGCCGGGCATCTTCGACACCCCGCTGATGCAGGGCGCGCCGCAGCAGGTGAAGGACGCCCTCGGCGCCCAGGTGCCGTTCCCGAAGCGCCTTGGCCGCGATGAGGAATATGCCTCGCTCGCCTGCGAGATGGTGCGCAACTCCTACTTCAACGGCGAAGACGTCCGCCTCGACGGCGCGATCCGGATGGCGCCGCGCTAGCCAACGATTGAGTCTCCGCCGATGAGTGAGCCCAAAGCCTCCGAGCCGCGGCCCTTGTCGGCGGGGAACGTCATCTTCCGGTATGGACTTGCCGGCCCGTCTGTCGGCGCGCTGGTCATGCTGGCCTTCACCCTGGCCCAGCCCCTTCCCCCTGGCGCCCTGAACGGCCTCGTGCAGAGCGGAGGTGTTCTGCTGGTCGCCGCCTTCATCTATGGCGTGCTGCTTGCCGTGCCCACGGGCGCGGTCATGGCATTCCTGCGCCCGTGGCTGGGCGCCGCGGCCTATGTCGGCGTCTCAAGCTTGGTGGGCGCAATGGCGGCCGGCCTCAGCGTGCCCGCCCTTGCAATGCTGCTGGGCGGGCCCACGGATTGGAGCCTTGCTGGAACCTACGCCCTGGCCGGCGCGCTCGCCGCGCTCGTCTGCGGCTGGCTGAGCCGGCCAGGTCTTACGGTCAGCGCGCCTCCGGCCTGACAATTCTCGGCCCGAGGTCGCTCAGCACCTGGCGGGCATTGAACGTGCGAGGATTGTCGCCCGGAGGCTCTCCGCGGCCCATCAGGATTTCGGCCGTGGCCTCGAAGCGCTCGACGGTGCGGAAGTCATCCCGGTCACCCCAGAACGGATCGCGCGAGAATGGGTCCCAGGTGCGCCAGCCATAGCCGCCATAGTAGCGCCAGTAGGGGCGCCAGTAGCCGTAGCGGTACCCCGGTCTGCTGTAGAATGGGTCAGGCTCATAATAGGTGCGCTGGTCGCGGGAGACTTCACGGTCGGCCATGACGAACCAGTCGAACCCGCGGTCGGCGGTCAGCTCGGCGGCCCGGTAGAGAAGATAGGTCTCCACCGTCTCGCGGGAGGTAAGGGTGTTGCCGGCAAAGTTCACCCGGTAGCGATTTTCCGCCAACTGCCGCTCCGAGAAGCCGCCCGACGCGGCCTGGCCGGGAATGTTGGGCTGGTACGGGGTGGCTGTGGCGCAGGCCCCCAAAGCGGCCGTCATGGCCAAGGCCGAGGCCAGTGCGGCCCCTTTCAGATTCAGTCTCATCTTCTTCCTCTTGAGCGGGACGGCGCGCCGCAACGCACCGCCTCCATCCCTCATAAGTCATTGATATAGGGACTGAACGCTCAGAACCTCGGTTCGGCGCCGGGTGGGCGCGAGAATTCAGAACAGACGCAGAGTAATCATCTGCATGACCGCCCCGATGGCCCCGCCGAACAGCAGCACGGCCGTAGCCAGGGCCTGGATGCCGAACCCGGCGCTGCGGGACTTCGGGTCCTTCACATAGGAGGTCGCGTAGACCACCCGGCCCGCGATCCAGACGATCCCGAGGGCCGCGGCGATCCATTGTCCAACACCTAGCCAATAGTTGGCGAAGAGCCAGAGGGACGGCAGGTAGATGACGATCCATTCCAGGGTGTTGCCATGCACTCGGAAGTGCCGCTCGAACTCGGGGTGGCCGGAGACCGCCGGCGCCTCGACGCCGTACCTGCCGCGGGCCTGACCGACCCTCAGGCCGAACCAGAAATAGGTCAGCAGGGACGCGACGGTGACCAGGGCCACCAGATTGTGCGGATGTTCCATTTCGTTTCTCCCCCGGCAGGCTGTGCTGCGACACGGGGAGGCTGGCACGGACTGAGTTTCAATTCCAGATGCGCCAGCCAAGCCACGCGGCGAGGCCGAGCGCGCCTATCCAGGACACCACCACCGCCACGGCCCCAAGGCGGCCCAGCCCGCTCGCGGCCCCCGCTTCAACTGCTCGCCGTTTCTCATCCAGCACCTCGGCTGGGATCAGCCTTATCGCCCACCAGAGGCCGGCGGGGATCAGGATCACATCATCGAGGTAGCCCAGCACGGGGATGAAATCCGGGATCAGGTCGATGGGCGACAGGGCATAGGCCGCCACCGCGATCGCCACCAGGCGCGCGGCCCACGTGGTGCGGGGATCGGCGGCCGCCAGCCCCACGGCCAGGGCGTCACGCTTGAGGCTCCGGGCCCAGTCGCGCAGGCGCGTGAAGACACTATCCGTCAGCGGCGTGATCGCCGGCCGCGGCGTCCTCGATGGCATGCATGGCGTCGTCGGACAGGCCGAAATGGTGCCCGATCTCGTGCACCAGGACGTGGACGATCAGTTCTTCCAGGGTCACGTCGCCGCGCTCGCACCACTCGTCCAGGATCGGCCGTCGGTAGAGAAACACCATGGACGGCCCCGCCGCCGGCCCCAGCGAGGAGCGCTGCGAAAGATCGACCCCGGAATACAGCCCGGTCAGTTCGAAGGCGTCCTCGATGTCGAGATCTTCCAGCACCTCTTCGTCGGCGAAGTCCTCGATACGGAAGATCACCTCGCCGGCCAGGCGCCGGAAAGGATCAGGCAAGGCGCGAAATGCCGCCTCGGCGATCACCGCGAAATCATCCAGGGAAGGCGCGGGCGACGCGCCGGGGCCCGGCACCCTATTCGTCCGCAATCAGGCGCCCCGGGGATTCCGGCAGCGGGGTTTCGAAAAGCCCAATATCCAGGGCCCGTTGCGGCCGCACGGGACGCAGCGGCGCGCCGGCCATGGCCTTCAGGGCCTCGCGCGGCAGGTCGGCGGCTGTCGCGGTCTTGCGGGCGATGCGGGCCTGGTCGAGGGCGGGCGTCTCGCCCACCAGCTTCCAATAGGCCACCACGGCCCGCCATGCCGTCGCCGGCTGGTCTCCCGTGGGGGCCGGCCAGCGCTTGCCGTCCGCGAAGGTCGGCCGCACCGTGGTCAGGACCGGCACGCGGCCGCCCTGCCGCACCACCACCTGGCGCAGAGTCAGGAAACGGTCTTCCTCGGCGACGGACTTCAGTCGCCCGGCCCGGTCGTCCTCCACCCGCCCGATGAAGGCGTCGAGGGCGGCGTCACGGCTGGGGAAGGCCGGCCCTGCCTCTTCCGTCGTGAAACGCACTTCCGCCCCGGCCAGGGCCTGAGCCTCCCGCTCGCGCGCGGCGCGTCCCACCGGCGCGTTCAGCGCCGCCTCCGCCGTGGCGGCTACCGGATAGAGGATGCTCATGACCCTATCCTGCCCCTTTCCGTCGCAGAGGAAAACGTGGAGAATCGGGGCCTGCTCGAGGCGCGTTGGTCTAAGGTGGGGCGACTGATTCGCGGGTTTGGCGCCGCCCGCGACGGACAGAGGCCGGATGAACCCGAACGACCTGATCCTCACCGCCGTGGCAGGGGCCGTGTCCCTCGCCATCTGCGCGGTGCTTTGGGCCATCGCCTCGCGGCGAAGCCTGGGTCGGCTCGTGCGCGTCCTCTCGGCGGAACTGGCGGCGCGCCAAGCCCGGGACCACTCGGTCGAAGCCTCCTCCGAAGCCTTCGAGATCGCCCTCATCCGCGTCACGGGCTCGACGCCGGAACTGGTGGCCGGGGCCGACAGCCTGGTGGCCTGCGCCCACGTGCTGGGCCTTTCCGATATCTCGCCTAGGGCGGTGGTGGAAAGCCTGATCCGGGGCGATCCGGAGCATGGCCGGCGCCTCACCGCCCTCTTCGAGCGCGGCGAGCCCTGCGCCTTCGCCGCCCAGGGCACGCGCGGCTCGGTCAGCGTCGAGGGTCGCGCCTCCGGCGCCCTGGTCTGGCTGCGCCTCACGGCCGCCGAGGGCGAGGCCGGCGTGCTGCCCACCGCGGCCCGCTTCGCCGCCTTGATCGATTCCAAGCCCGAGCCCTCCTGGATCGCCTCACCGGACGGTGCGCCGGTCTGGGTCAACCGCGCCTGGCTGGCGGCGGTGGGCGCCTCGGACCTCGATGACGCCGCCGCCCGCCGCCTGACCTTCGACCGGGCGGCGGACAATATGGTCGCCGAGGCGGCCCTGGCCGGGGAGCGCCGGGAGTCCGTGCGCTGGGCCCCGGTGGGTGGACGCCGCCGCGCCTTCCGCATCGCCGCCCAGCCCCTGGAGGGCGGCGGGGTCGGGGTCTGGGCCGAAGATGTCACCGAACAGGAGGAAACCGCCGAAACCCTGCGCCGGCACGTGGACGCCCACGACAAGACCCTCGACCACATCGCCGACGGTGTGGCGATCTTCTCGGAAGCCAAGCGCCTCCTCTTCCACAATACCGCTTTCGCCGAACTCTGGGGCCTTGAGCCGGCCTGGCTCGCCGAACGGCCGACCCATGGGGAGGTGCTGGACCGCCTGCGCCAGCGCCGCCGCCTGCCCGAAATGGCCAGCTATGCCGACTGGAAGGCCGAACAGCTCGGCCGCTACGAAACCCTCGATCTCGGCGGTGAAGAACGCTGGCCCCTACCCGATGGCCGGACCCTGCGTGTCGTCACCCAGCCGCACCCGCTCGGCGGCCTCCTCCTGCTGTTCGCCGATCTTACCGACGAGGTGCGGCTGAAGGCTCAGTACAACGCTCTCATCGAGGTGCAGCAGGCCACACTCGACAAACTGACCGACGCCGTGGCCGTGTTTGGCCCGGACCAGCGACTGAAGCTGCACAACGAGGCCTTCGAGAAGTTCTGGAACGTCTCCCCCGCCCAACTCGCCGCCGCGGCGGATTTCGACGGCGTGGCCGAACTCTGCCTGCACCGCCTGCACGATCAGGCCTTCTGGCGCGACCTCAAGGCTCGTATCGGCGACCCGGATCCGAAGGCTCGCGCCCCGGTGAAAGACGAATTCTTCACGTCCGACCGCCGCATCGTCGCCTGGCAGTCGCGCCCTTTGCCGGACGGGGCGACCCTGATCAGCTTCGCCGACATCACCGACACCCGGCAGCTCGAAGGCGCCCTGGCCGAGCGCGAGGCGGCGCTGGATGAGTCACAGCGCCTGAAGCGGGATTTCGTGGGCAATGTCTCCTATGAACTGCGCACCCCTCTAACCACGATCATCGGCTATTCAGAGCTGCTGGAGCGCGATGGCGAGGGCCTCACCGACCGGGGCAAGAAGCATGTCGAGGCCGTGCGCTCGGCTGCCACCCAACTGGCGCGCTCGATCAATGACGTGCTCGACATGGCCCAGATCGACGCTGGCGAAATGGCCCTCGACATCTCCGACGTGGACGTGCCGAAGATGGTCGCCGATTGCGCCGCCCGCTGGGATGCGGAGGCCACGGCCAGCCGAGTGAAGATCAACGTCCAGGTCGATCCTGGCATCGGCCTCATCCGCGCGGACCTTGGCCGGCTTTCGCAGACCCTCGACCATTTGGCCGAGAACGCTCTTCGCCAGACGCCTCCGGACGGCGTGGTCACCCTCTCGGCCCGCAAAGGCCTCGGCGAAGTGCGCCTTCAGGTCAGCGATACCGGGCGCGGCATCCCCTTCCACGTCCAGGCCCACATCTTCGACCGCTTCATCGGCCGAGAGCGTGGAGGGCCAGGCCTGGGCCTCGCCCTTGTGAAAGCGCTGGTGGAACTGCACGGCGGCTGGGTGGCCCTGGAGAGCGAACCGGGGGCGGGCGCCACCTTCACCTGCCACCTGCCCGAGACCGCCCAGCCGGCGGCGGGCCAGCCGGAACTGTTCTGAACCGAGCCCCGTCACGCGGATGTCACGCAAACAGGGGATGAGGGCCCGTCCGTTCACGGAGGGGCGCCATGTTCCGAGCCGTCATCATCGCCGCCGCCCTGCTGGCGCCCAGCCTGGCCGAGGCCGCGTCCCGCCCGGCCCAGACTTTCGATCCGGCCAGGGACTATGAGCTGACCGCTCTTTGCTTCGCGACCTACCTCAGCCTGACCCCGTCGTTCTTCACAGGCTCACCCACCGAGATGGAGGATCTCAATATCATCGCCTACCGCGGCTTCCAGCGCCTGAAGCCCTATGCCGGCAAGGCCCGCGAATGGGCCCCGGCCTTCGAGGGCAGGGCCCTGGAATATCAGCGCGGCTGGGACAGGGAGATGACCGCCCTCACCAACGAGAACGACAGGAACCGCGTGCGCACCCAGATCCGCGCTTTCGCGCGCGCCTGCGATGCGGCGATGGAGAGCTGGGGGGCGCCGGTCTTCGTGGGAAACCCGCCCAGTTGAATCCGGCTAGTGCTGGCTTTCTGGCATCCGCACGATCAGACCATCGAGCGCGTCGGAGACCTTGATCTGGCAGGAGAGGCGCGAGTTCGGCTCGACGTTCTCGGCGAAGTCCAGCATCGAGTCTTCCATGGCCGAGGTGGAGCCCGTCTTGTCCTTCCAGGCGTCATCCACATAGACGTGGCAGGTGGCGCAGGCGCAGGCCCCGCCGCAATCGGCGTCGATGCCCGGAATATTGTTCTTCACGGCGCCTTCCATGACCGAAAGCCCGTTCTTCACCTCGACGGTGTGTTCCTTGCCGCTGTGTTCGACGTAGGTGATCTTGGCCATAGGCTCCCCAACGCGCCGCTGAAATTCAGGCGGCGACCTCTTTCATGGAAATGGATTGGTCCGCAAGCTTGTCGATGACGACGGCCTTGCGGTTGCCGATGAGTTGACGGCCGGCCATGAACTCGGCCGGGGCGTTGACCGCCTCCACCGCCTGGATCTGGTCGCCCTTGAGATGGAATACGGCGAACTTGCCGCTCGCCGGATCGCCGCGCACCACCTGGCGGTCGGCATCGAAGTTGAGGCCGCCGAGCTGGAGCTTCAGGTCGTACTGATCCGACCAGTTCCAGGTCACCTCCACAGGCGGCGGCGCGCGCCCGGCGATGGCGCTGGCGGCCTGCTTGGCTTGTTCCAGGGCA
>JAXMCG010000016.1:0-81130 GCA_046349475.1 Caulobacteraceae bacterium
GGCTTCTCGCCGATGCGCATGAAGAGCAGGCCGACCTGGGGGTTCACCTGGATGTTGCCGAGGCTACGGAACATGCCGTTGCCGTCATAGTCCGGGAAGACCAGCAGGTCCGGCGAGACGATGCGGGCAAAGCCGGGGAGGCCGCCCTTGAAGGAGCAGTCCGGCTGGCCCGAGGCGTCGGCGGTGGCGAGGAAAAAGAACGGGCTCTCCTCTACGAAGGCCTTGTCGCCGTCATTGAAGGCGTCTCGCTGCAGGGTCTCCTGCAGGCGGTCGGCGAGGGCGCGGCTGCCGGCCCTGTCCTGAAGCTCGCGTTGGCCTTTGTGGTACATGGCGTGATCCTCCCGCCCAGGAGGATACGCCAATTCCGCGGCGAAGGTTTCAGCCTTTCGAAGGCCTAGCGGCCGCCCCCCGGCCCGCCTTCGAAGTAGCGGAAGAAGGCGCTGTCCGGCGACAGCACGAGGGTCGTGTTGTTGTCGCGCAGGGAGGTCTCGTAGGCCTGCATCGAGCGGTAGAAGGCGGCGAAAGACGGGTCCTTGCCGAAGCTCGAGGCATAGATGGCCGTGGCCTGGGCGTCGCCCTCGCCCTGAATCTGGCCGGCCTTCTCGGTGGCCTCCGCGAGGGTGACGGTGACCTCCTTCTCGGCGGTGGCGATGATCTCGCGCCGCTGCTGCTCGCCGCGGGCCTGGATCTGGGCGGCCTGCTGCTCAAGGTTGGTCTTCATCCGCTCATAGACCGACAGGCGGTTGGATTCCGGCAGGTCGGCCCGCTTGATGCGGACGTCGAGGATGGTGACGCCCAGGCGTGCGGCGCGGGCCCGGCGTGCGGCGTCGTCGCGGGTGATCGTCATCAGCTGGGCGCGGCGGCTGGAGATGATCTCGTTGGAGCTGGCCGCGCCCAGCACCTGACGCAGGGAGGAGTTGATCAGCCGGCCCATGCGGTCCGTCGCCGTCGTCTCATTGCGCAGGGTGACGTAGTAGCGGAGCGGATCTGTGATCCGGTAGCGGATGTAGGCGTCGACCACGAGACGTTCCTGGTCGGATGTGTTGATCTCCTCCTGGTCGGCTTCGAGGTTGAGAATGCGGCGGTCGAACTGGACCACGTTCTCGAAGAACGGAACCTTGATGTGCAGGCCGGGCGACTTGCCGTCGGCATTGACCGTGCCCACGGGCTCGCCGAGGCGGAGCACCACGGCCTGGCTGCGCTGGTCGACGATGAAGACGGTGTTCAGGAGGATGACGACGATGGCGAAGGCCGTCACCGCCCAGGGGATGAGCCGGTTTTTCATTGGCTGGCTCCCTGGTTCTGGGCTTGTGGCGCGTTGGCGGCGGGCGTGGCGGCGCGCGGGCGGAAAATGTCCGGCGGCAGGATGATCGGGGCGGTGGTGCCGCGGCCATCGACGATGACCTTGTTCACCCGGGCGAGGACCCGCTCCATGGTCTCGATATACATCCGGTCGCGGGTGACCTGCGGGGCGCGCTGGTACTGGGCGTAGAGCTGGTTGAAGCGGGCGGCCTGGCCCTGGGCCTGGCGGATGACCTGCTCGCGGTAGCCTTCGGCATTCTGGGTGATGCGGGCCGCGTCGCCCTTGGCTTCATTGACCACGCGGTTGCGGAAGGTGTTGCCCTGGTTGATCAGGGACTGGGCCTGTTGCCCGGCCTGGGCGAGGCTCTGATAGGACGGCACGACTTCGGGGGGCGGGTTGGCGCCCTTGATCTGCACTTCGACCACCGTGACCCCGGCGTCGTAGCTGTCGAGGATCTTCTGCATCAGCTCGCGGGTCTCGTCCTGCACGCGGCCCCGGCCGTTGGTCAGGATCGGCTGCAGCTGGTTGCGGCCCACCACTTCGCGCATGGCGCTCTCGGCCACGGCGCGGACGCCGGCCTGCTGGTCCCGGACGTTGTAGGCGAACTTGTAGATGTCATTGACCCGCCATTGGACCGAGAAGTCCATGTCGACGATGTTTTCGTCGCCGGTGAGCATCAGGCTCTCGGCAGGGCTGTCCTGACCGGCCGTACCGCCGATATCGATCTGGCGCAGGCCCGTGACGGACTGTTTCTCCACCCGCTCAATGGGGGAGGGGGCGTGATAGTGCACGCCCGGCCCGACAGTGCGGGTATAGGCCCCGAGCGTGGATACAACGGCTTCCTCATCGGCATTGACGATGTAGAGGCCGCTCGCCGCCCAGAGGAAAACCGCCGCGCCGGCGAAGGCCGCGGCGACGCTGGGGCGGATGCCCGGGCCGCCGCCGCCGCCGCCAAATGCGCCGCGCAGGAAATCATTGATGCGCCTGGCCCACTCGGGCGGCTCGTTGCCGGGCGGAAGAGGCGGCGGGCCGCGGCGGCGGCCGGGCTCATCGCGCCGGTTGTCCGGCTTTTTCTGTTGATCACCGGAGCCTTGGGGAGAGCCCCAGGGACCAGGGTTGGCGTTGTCGTTCCACGGCATGAAGGGTCGCGTCGATCCTGGCTTATCTCTACGGCGCGGGCGCCCAAAGCTTGTAAAGCGGCGCAGCCAACCGGATATGAGGATCAAAGGGCCTCAAAGCAATAAGGAAGCGTGCGTGTCCGAGAACTCACCGCCGACCAAGGAGGCGGTCATCGCGGCCCTTCGTGCCGTCCAGGACCCCAAGAGCGGGCGTGATCTGGTGGACGCGGGGCTGGTGCAGGCGGTCTCCGTGCGGGAAGACCGTGTCGGCTTCATGATGGAAGTGCCGCCGGAACTGGTGACGCGCTACGGCCCGGTGCGGGACGCCGCCGAGGCGGTCCTGAAGGCCATCCCGGGGGTGGCCAAGGCCCAGGTGGTGCTGACCGCCGCCGCCGCCCCACCGGCCCCCGGACAGACCCGGGTGCGCAAGGGCGCGAAAATCAACGAGGATCCGCAGGCCAAGCCGAACGCCACCGAGGCCGAACGCCCAGCGTACGTGAAGCGGGTGATCGCCGTGGCCTCGGGCAAGGGCGGGGTGGGCAAGTCCACCGTCTCCACGAACCTCGCCTGCGCCTTTGCCGCGCTGGGCCTGCGGGTTGGCCTGCTGGACGCCGATGTCTATGGTCCCTCGGCGCCGAAGATGATGGGCGTCGATCACGAACCCAAGTTCGAGGACGGCAAGCTGACGCCGCTCAGCGCCCATGGCGTGAAGGTGATGTCGATCGGCTTCCTGGTGGACGAGGGCGCGCCGATGATCTGGCGCGGGCCGATGGCTTCCTCCGCCGTACGCCAGATGATGGGAGATGTACGCTGGGGAACGGAGGCCGAGCCGCTCGACATCCTGGTGGTCGACCTGCCGCCGGGCACGGGGGACATCCATCTGACTTTGGTGCAGAAGCTGAAGGTGGACGGGGTGGTGATCGTCTCGACGCCCCAGGAAATCGCTCTCATCGATGTGCGCCGGGCGGCGGGGATGTACGCCAAGACCGGGACGCCGATCCTGGGGGTGATCGAGAACATGGCCTATTTTCCGAACCCGGCGACGGGAGAGCGAATCCCGATCTTCGGCGAGGGTGGGGCCAAGGCCGAGGCGGCCCGGATGGGCGCGCCACTGCTCGCCGAACTGCCGATCGACATGGCGGTGCGGATCGCGGGTGATGAAGGCGTGCCGCTGACGGTGCGCGATCCGGGCGGCGACATCGCCCAGTCGTTCAAAGCAGCCGCCCAGGCGTTGCTCTAGCCGGCCATCTTCAAGATTTCTGTCCATTCCTCGGCGCTGACCGGGGAGACCGACAACCGCGATTGGCGGATCATCTCGAGCTTGGCGAGGGCCGGATTAGCCTTCATCGCGGCGAGGGTGACGGGCTTGGCCACGGCCTTGCCGGCCTTCAGCTCCACCGCCACGAAGCGGCCGGCCGGGTCGGACTTGTCCGGGAAGGCGGTCTTGGAGACCTCCGCCAGACCGACCACGGCCTTGTCGTCGCCCGAGTGATAGACCAGCACCGGGTCGCCCTTGGCCATGGACTTGAGGTGAAGCGCCGCGGCGTTGTTGCGGACACCGTCCCAGGTGGTGACGCCGTCGCGAGTGAGATCCGCGAAGGAATAGGTCCCGGGTTCGGTCTTCACCAGCCAGTGTCTGGCCATGGGCGGTTTCCCCTTAGGTGGAGGCGGGCGCCGAGGCTTCTGACGACATCTCCACGGACAGAGCTTCTTCCTTGGCCGCCAGGGCGTCACGGATCTCCTGGTGACGCTCCTCGGTGAGGGCGTACTTGAAGAACATGGCGGCGGCGGCGAACACGAAGATGATCGGCGTGAAGAGATAGCAGAGCTGCAGGCCAATAAGGGCGAACTCATCATTGACCGGCTTGCGCGGTTCGAAGTGGAAGACGAATTGCAGGAGCGGCAGGACGAGCAGCACGTTGAACGAGGCGCCCAGCTTCTGGGTGGTGGTGACGAGGGCGTAGAGCACGCCGGCCCGCTCCTTGCCCTGCTCCAGACGGATCTCATCGGCATAGTCGGCGACCATGGCGCGGATCATCAGGATGTGGGCCGAGACGCAGAAGCCGACACAGAACATGCCGAAGCACGAGATGCCGAATTGGCCGGCCGGCATGATCATCAGCGAGGTCTGGGCGATGGCGTAGAGCACGCAGGAGATCTGCAAGGTGCGATGCTTGCCGAAGCGCTTGGCGACGCGGGGCCAGAGGAGGCCGCCCAGGAGGGCGGCGCCGATGTAGAAGATGAGGAGGAAGTTGATCTCTTCCTGGGGGAACTTTTTGATCTGGCCGAAGAAGAAATTGTAGAGCGGGCCGGTGACGCCGGGGCCGAGGACCAGGAAGAGGTCGGCCCAGATGAGCTTCATCATCGTCGGGCGCTTGATGATCTCGATGTAGTCCTTGAAGCCGAACTTCTGCGTGGTGGCCTCGGCCTTGAGGCGTTCCGGCGTGAAGGTGGCCATCAGGAAGGTGGTGACCGGCAGGGCCGCCATGATCAGCATGGTGACGGGGGCATAGCTCTCCGGCTTGCCGAGCACAGGGGCGCCCGCGACGAGCAGGGGCATGGCCAGGAGCCCGACCGAGCCGATCGGGCCCATGAAGGTCATCCAGCCATAGATGCGGCTTCGCTCATGGTAGTTGACGGAAAGGGATGCCGCCCAGGAAGCGTGGCTGAGGGTCAGCATGGAGACCCCGATCCACATCGTCAGGTACCAGAGGCCGAGATAGAAGACGTCCGCGCCCTTTGGCGGGTTGAGCAGCATGTAGACGCCGAGGAGGGTGATCGGCACCCCGGCGATGAACCAGGGCCGGAAGCGGCCGAGCGCCGTATTGGTGCGGTCCATGGCCCAGCCGAGGAAGGGGTCGACTGTCAGGTCGATCAGGCGCACGGCCACGGTGGTCAGGCTGTAGGCCGCCAGGCTGATGCCGACATGGACGGTATAGAGCGGCACCAGGTAGGTGCCGGTGGCCAGCAGAATGGCGGCCTGGGGGATGCCCGTGGAGGCAAAACCTAGAATGCGCGGGGTCGCGAGCGGCTTGGACGCCGCGGACTGGCTACTGGACAAGGACGTTCCTCGAAATTCTAAAGCGGGGCGCCTCTGACGGACGCCTTATCCGTGCAAAGAACCTTGCCCCGGCGGAGCGCGCAAGCGCGGATTTGCCGCCGGGGTGTCAGGTCTTGATGGTCACACCACTGTTTCGATGACCTCGGACTGCTGCAGAGCAGCTTCCCTGTTGGCGAGGTCCTTGGCTTCCAGGGCCGCGCGCACCTCGGTGTGCTTCTTCTCGTCGAGCTTGTAGCCTAACAACATGGCGCCGCCGACGAACACGAGAATGATCGGTGCGAAGAGGTAGACCATTTCCAGTCCGAAGATCGCCTGGGGCGTGTTCACCGCCTCCGCCTGGGCCTGATAGCCGACCAAGGCCAGGATGCCATAGGCGATGCCGTTGGTGATCGAGCCGCCGATCTTGGTGGTCGTGGTGACCAGGGAATAGAGCATTGTGGTCAAATCCTTGCCCTCTTCGAGGCGGACCACGTCGGAGATGTCGGCGACCATGGCGCGGATGCCGATGAGGAAGCCGCTGGCGCAGAATCCCACCACGAACATGAAGGCGGCGGTGGGCAGGTACATGCCTTTGGGGATGACCATCAGGATGGTCTGGCTGACGCCATATGCGACGCAGGCGATCTGGATCATCCGGTGCTTGCCGACCTTGCGCGCGACCCATGCCCAGAAGGGCGAACCGAAGATTCCGGCGCCGATGTAGAAGATCAGCAGGGTGGCCGTGACGTTGAAGTCGAAGCCCTTCGCGTCATGGAAGAAGAAAAGATAGATCGGCGCGGTCATGCCAGGGCCGAGCGTCAGCACCAGGTCCGCCAGGATGATGCGCAGCATGTCAGGACGCTTGAAGGCCTGCAGATAGTCGGAGAGCGCGAACTTCTGCGTCGCCTGGGTGGGCGCTGCGCCGCCGCGGTCAGGCGTTAGAAAGCCGCCGATCAGGTAGATGACCGGCACGGCGATCATCAGGACCCCGCCGATCCAGGCCAGGCCGCTGGGCTGCGCCAGGTTGATCTCGCCCTTGGTGATGACGCCCAACAGCAGCACGACCACCAAGGTGACCACGGCGATGGCCTGCAGCCAGCCGAAGACCCGGGCTCTATCCGAATAGCCGGCTGCCAGGTTCGCGGCCCAGGCTGCCTGGGAGAGGGCGAACAATGACCCGCCGAGGGAGATCACCAGCAGCCAGGTGCCGAGATAGAGCGCATCGACGTTCTCCGGCGGCATGTAGAGGCGCCAAATTCCCAGCACCAGGACCGGGATGGCCAGAAAGATCCAGGGGCGGAATCGGCCGATTGGCGTCTTGGTGCGGTCGATGAAGGCCGCCAGGAATGGATCAACGAAAACGTCGATGACGCGCACCAGGGTGAACACCCCGCCCGCCGCCGCCAGGCCGAGAGCCGGCATCGCCGCATAGTAGCGATTGAGGAAGACCCCGAGAACCAGCCCCGACACCGCAGTCGGAATGCCAAGGCTGGCGAAGCTGACAATGTTGTAGAAGGGCAGTCGGCTGGCCGCCGGGGCGCCTGGAGAACTCACGGTATCAAAGTCCTGACGTAGGTAGAAAAGCGAAGAACGGGAAAAGGCGGGTGCGACGGGCCCGCCCTTTCAGGTGTGACTAGGCTGCCGAGCCTTCGGGCTGGGGTTCCAGCAGTTCGGCTTCGGCGGCGGTGGCGTCCCGGCGATCTAGCTCCTCGCGGATTTCCGCATGGCGCTTCTCGTCGAGCTTGTAACCAAAGAAACAAAGGCCGCCGAGCGCGACGAAGACGATCGGCGCGAAGAGGTAGGTCATGGCCAGACCATTGATGGCCGCCGGTGTGTTCACCGCCCCTTCGGCCGCCTGGTAGCCGACCATCGACAGGATCGCGAAGGAGATCACCACGTTGAAAGAGGACCCGATTTTCAGGGTCACGCCCACGAAGGAATAGAGCAGGGACACCCGCTGCAGACCTTGTTTGAGGCGCAGTTCATCCGAGTAGTCGGCCAGCATGGCGCGGACCATCAGTGCGAAGCAGGCGTTCGAAAGACCGACAGCGAACATCCCGGCGGCGTGGAACCAGAAGGTGCCGGCCGGCAGAGCCATCAGGGTCGACTGGGTGATGACGTAGAGCACGGTGCCCAGCTGCAGGGTGCGGTGCTTGCCGATGATCTTGGCAACGCGGGCCCAGAGCGGTGCGCCGACGAAGGGGGCGCCCAGGTAGAAGATCAGAAGGGTCGTAACGTCGCCAACGTTGAAGTGCTTCACGTCCGTGAAGAAGAAGACATAGATCGGCCCGGTGAGGCCGGGGCCCATGGTCAGGAGCAGGTCCCCCGCCACCAGGGCCAGGGCGGTGGGCGTCTTGATCATGTCCCAATATTCGCGGAGGACGACTTTGTCGCGCTTCACCGTGGCGATCTTTGGTTCCGGCGAGAGGACCGCCGAGAGGGTGGCCAGGATGGGCAGGGCGATAATGATCATCCAGCCGATGGTGACCACATCCTCGGGTTTGCCGGGTTGAATGGCGCCCTGGGTGAGTTTCGGCAGCGCCAGGAGGCTGACCGAGCCGATCGTGCCCACGGCGGCCATCCAGCCGAACACGCGGGACCGTTGGTGATAGTTCGTCGCCAGGGTCGCGGCCCACGCTCCGTGGCTGAGGGTCATGATCGAGGAGCCGATCGAGAAGATGAAATACCAGACGAAGAGGTAGCTGGTGTCCATGCCGCCGGCATTGCCGACGAACAGAGCGTAGACGGCGATCGCCAGGATCGGCACGCCGATGATGTACCACGGCCGGTATCGGCCAAGGCGTGTCTGGGTCTTGTCCATCACCCAACCGAGCGGGAGCTCAACGAAAGTGTCGAACAGGCGCACGGCGCTGATCACCCCGCCGACAGCGGCCAGGCTCATCCCGAGGTGGCCTGCGAAGTAGCGGGGCATGAACTGGCCCATCATCACGGCAAGGGCCGCGGTGGTGATGGCCGGCATTGAAAACGCGAAAATGCGCGGCAGGTTTAGCTGCAATGGGTCGGAAGGCGCGGTAGCCCGCGCATCGGCGACTATAGCCATGGGACGTTCCTCGAAAATGTATCAAGTACGGCGCCTCTGACGGGCGTCCTTGCCGGGCACAGTGGCCGGGCTTCGAGGAAGGGCGCAAGTCATTTCTGGACGACTTGCATGCGCAAAGCCTTGTGTTTCGAGGCGGAAATGGGAGCGGGCGTGCGCTTTCGCGTACCGCCCGCTCAACTTTTAGGAGACCTCGCCGTCCCGTCGGAGGCCTGGCCCCTAGCCCGCCATGCCGAGCTTGCGGAACAGCTTCTGGCTCTGCTCGCCGCCTTGCGTGTAGGCCTTCTGGCCCGCTTCGTCGGTGATCTTGGCCCAGTTGTCGCGGACTTCCTCGGCATCGAGGCCGCCCTCGCCGAGATAGACGCCTTCGGTCTCATAGATGCGGGCGAGGGCGAATGCGCCGGCGCCGGCCGTGAGGATCGCGCCGGTGGGAGCTTCCTCGGACGACAGGAACACAACGCCGGGCGTGACATATTCCGGCTTCAGCTTTTCGAGGATGGCCGGGGGCATGAGGTTCTCTGTCATGCGCGTGGCGGCCACGGGGCTGATGGCGTTGACGTGGATGTTGTTCTTCTGACCCTCGAGCTTCAGCGTGTTCATGAAGCCAATGAGGCCGAGCTTGGCGGCGCCGTAATTGGTCTGGCCGAAGTTGCCGTAGAGACCCGACGAGGAGGTGGTGACGATGATCCGCCCGTAGTTCTGGGCCTTCATGATCTCCCAGACGGCCTTCACGCACTTCACAGTGCCCATCAGGTGCACATTGAGCACGAACTCGAAGTCCTCGATTTCCATCTTCGAGAAGGACTTGTCGCGCAGCACGCCGGCATTGGCGACGAGGATGTCGATCCGCCCCCAGGCGTCCATGGCGTCCTTGGCCATGCGCAGGACACCGGCGTTGTCGGTGACGGAGGAGCCATTGGCGATCGCTTCACCGCCGAGCGCCTTGATTTCCTCGACAACCTTCAGCGCCGATTCAGAGCCGCCGCCGGAGCCGTCGACCGCGCCGCCGAGATCGTTGACCACCACCTTGGCCCCGCGCCGGGCCAGTTCCAGGGCGTGCTGTCGGCCGAGGCCGCCGCCGGCCCCCGTCACGATCGCCACCTTGCCGTCAAAGCGGAGTTCCGCCATCGCCGTATCTCCCGTCAGAGGGGCCCAAGAGGGCCTTCGAAAAGTCAGGGCGGGTTGTGCGGCGGGGCGGGGGAGGCGTCAAGCTTGGGGCAGCCGGGCAATGGCCCCTAGGCGCGGCAACTTCGGCGCGATACGCCTAGCCGATGATCAAGCGGCTCTCGGCGATCCTGGCCTGGATGTCCCTCGTCTCGTTCGCGGCCGCGCCGGCGCGGGCGGAAGAGGGAATGTGGACGTTCGACGCTTTTCCGAGATCCCAGGTGGCGGTCAGTTACGGGGTGGTGGTCGAACAGCCCCTCCTGGACCACCTGAGGCTGGCCTCGGTGCGCCTGACGAGCGGATGTTCCGGAGCCGTGGTCTCCCGCGAGGGCCTGGTGGCGACCAACCATCATTGCGTGGTCGACTGCGTGCAGAACGTTTCCGCGCCAGGCCGCGACTTCGTGCGCGACGGCTTTCTGACGGCTGGTCGGACAGATGAGCGGAAATGCGCCGGCATGCAGGCGGAGATCCTCATCGGCATCACCGACATCACCGCCCAGGTGGCCGCCGCTGTGAAGGACAAGACCGGCGAAGACTTCCTGCTGGCCCGGGAGGCGGCCACCGAGGCGGGAGAGCGAGCGGGCTGCGGCACGGATTCCCGGCTGCGCTGCCAGACGATCCCGTTTTTCCGCGGCGGCCAGTACAAGGTCTACAAGTACCGCAGGTACGACGATGTGCGCCTGGTGTTCGCGCCGGAGTTCGCCGTGGCGTTTTTCGGCGGCGATCCGGATAACTTCAACTTCCCCCGGCACAATCTCGATTGCGCCTTCCTCCGCCTCTACGACAACGGCCAGCCCGCCCAGACGCCGGAACACCTGCGCTGGAGCGGCGCCATCCCGGCCGATGGCGAGCTCATGCTGGTTTCCGGCAACCCCGGCGCGACGGAGCGGCAGCTGACCGTTTCGCAGTTAGAAACGCTGCGCGACCTTGTCATTCCCGTCAGCCAGCTGCAGCGTTCGGAGCTGCGCGGACGGCTGATCACGTTCGCAGGCCAGAGTGACGAAAGCCGGCGCATCGCCACGGACGCGCTCTTCAACGTTGAAAACACTTTCAAGGTCTTCTTCGGGCGCCAGTTCGCTCTGAACGACGACCTGGTGATGGCCGGCCGGCGCGCCGCCGAGGCGAATCTGCGCGCCCGCGTCGCTGCCAATCCAGCCCTTCAGGCCGAAATTGGCGATCCTTGGGGAGATATCGAAGAGGCGCAGAAGGCCTACGCGGAGCAGTACATCGTCTACCGTCAGCTGGAGGCGGCGGCGGGCTTCGGCTCGGAACTTTTCGACTATGCCCGAACCATCGTGCGCGGCGCCGTGGAGCGGCCGAAGCCGTCCGATCAGAGGCTGCCGGAGTTCTCGGATGCACGGCTGGCTCTGGTGGAGAAAGGCCTCTTCGACGAGGCGCCGGTGGACCCTCCGCTGGAACGGATGTTCTTGGAGTTCTGGCTTTCCAAGACGCGGGAATATCTGACCACGGACGCCCTGGCCTCGCAGGTTCTGCTGGGCCGGGAGAGCCCGGAAGCGATGGCGGCTCGGCTGGTGAACGGATCGCGCCTGGCCAATCCGGCCTACCGGCGGGCGCTCTGGGACGGCGGCCTTCCGGCGGTGATCGCCTCGGACGATCCATTGGTCCAGTTCGTCCTGACCATGGACCCCCTGGCCCGGGTCACACGGCGCAACTGGGAGGACAAGGTCACCGGCCCGATCGAAAGGGCCTCGGAGCGCATCGCCAGAGCCCGTTTCGCGATCTACGGCGATACTGCCTATCCGGACGCCACGTTCACCTTGCGCATCAGCTACGGAAAGGTCGCGGGTTGGACGGAGCGGGGCAGTCCGGTAGCGCCCTTCACCACTCTCGGCGGGCTATTCGACCGGGCGACGGGGGCGGACCCCTACGCCCTGCCGCCGCGCTGGCTGGACGCCAAGGGGCGGATGGACCTGACCACGGTACTGAACTTCACGACCACGAACGACATCATTGGCGGAAATTCCGGATCGCCGGTCGTGAATGTGAGGGGCGAGGTGGTTGGCCTCGCCTTCGATGGAAACATCCACTCGCTGGGCGGCAGCTACTTCTATGACAGCGACCTGAACCGTACGATCGTGGTCTCGACGGCCTCGGTGAGCGAGGCCTTGCGAAAAGTCTACGGGCGCGAGGCCCTGCTGCGCGAACTGATGGGGGGATGAGGATGAAGTGGGGCAAGGCAGGTCTGGCGGCGGCGATCGCCCTTCTGGCGGTGGGTTCGGCGGTGGCCAATGACTCCTCGGCCGAACTGGCGGCGGGCGGGCTTGTCCTGCGGCGCACGGCCAATATCGAGATGCGCTCCGAGGACCTCTTCATCTCGCCCAGCCAAGTGAAGGTGACCTACCGGTTCATCAACACATCGGCGGCGGACATCTCGACGGTGGTCGCCTTCCCGCTGCCGGACATCGAAGTGGTTGACCAGGATACGGCGATCTCCATCCCAACCGAGGATCCGGACAACTTCCTTCAGTTCCGCACCAGCGTGGATGGCCGGCCAGTGACCATGCAGCTGGAACAGAAGGCGGTGAAAAACGGCGTCGACCGCACGGCTTATCTGCGGGGTCTGGGAATCCCGCTGAACCCGCTGGCGGAGGCCACGCGGCCGAAGCTGGACGCCCTTCCGGCGGCGACCCGGGCAGCCCTGGTTCGGATGGGGCTGGCCCAGATCGAGGAATACGACGCCGGACGCGGCTGGGAACGGCACTTGGCCCCCACCTGGACCCTGAAGTCGACCTACTATTGGACGCAGGTTTTTCCGGCGGGCCGTGAGATCACGGTCACCCATCAGTATCAACCATCCGTGGGGATGAGCGCCGGCACGTCCCTCGGCTCGGCATGGTTCCGCACCGATCCGCAGTTCGCCGAGTACAAGCGCCGCTACTGCCTGGACGCGGACTTCATGCGCACGGTGGACCAGAACGCGGCTCGCAATGAGGGATATGCCCAGCTGTTCGAGAGCCGCATCGAGTATGTGCTGACCACGGGCGCCAACTGGGCCAAGCCGATCGGGCGGTTCCATCTGGTGATCGACAAGGGCGATCCGAACGCCATCGTCAGTTTCTGCGCGACGGGCGTGCGGAAGATTTCGCCGACCCGTTTCGAAGTGAACTACACCAACTTCACGCCCCGGCGGGACATCTCGATCCTGATCCTTGGGGCGCCCCCGGCTCAGTAGGCATAGCGCATGACCGCCATGCTGAAGCACGGGCTGCGCATCGCCGTCGCCCTGGCGGCCGGGTGGCTGGTTTGGGCCCTATCCAGCGGCGCCTTTGATGGCGGCGATCGCTTCCTGATGGCCTGGGACGCCGGCGCCCTGACCTACCTCACCATCGTCTGGGCGCACCTGCTGACCTCGGGCGACGATCTCGCCGCCGCCAGCGACGAGGACCAGAGCCACTGGACACTGAGCCTGCTGGTGATCGCCATCGCCGGCGCCGGCATGACCGCCATCGTCAAATCGGCCATCGCGGATAAGCTCGACGTCCTGTCTCTGCCCACCGTGCCAATTTCCTGGCTGCTGCTGCAGACCGTGTTCACGGCCCACTACGCCAACCAGTACCGCAAAGGGCTGGCGGCGGATCCGAAGCATCCCGGCTTCGACTTTCCAGGCAAGGGCGCCCCGCGCGTCTGGGATTTCGCCTATGCGGCCTTCACGGTGGGCATGACGTTCCAGGTCTCGGACGTGACCACCAACACGCCGGCCATGCGGCGCATGGTATTGGCCCATGGCGTCGTCGCCTTTCTCTTCAACACCACGATCATCGCCCTGGCGGTGAGCCTGATCGCCAAGTAGGCATCGGCAGCCCAGATTTCGGAGACGACTCATGCAGACCAAAGCCGCCGTTGCGTTCAAGGCAGGCGCGCCGCTCTCCATCGAAACCGTCGATCTGGAAGGGCCGAGGGCCGGCGAGGTGCTGGTGGAGGTGAAGGCGACGGGCGTCTGCCACACTGATGAGTTCACCCTCTCGGGCGCCGATCCAGAGGGGCTGTTCCCGGCCATTCTCGGCCACGAGGGGGCCGGGGTGGTGCTGGAGGTGGGGGCCGGGGTGACCACCCTGAAGCCGGGCGACCACGTGATCCCGCTCTACACGCCCGAATGCCGCCAGTGCAAAAGCTGCCTCTCCCGGCGCACCAACCTCTGCACCTCGATCCGCGCCACCCAGGGCCAGGGCCTGATGCCGGATGGGACGAGCCGCTTCTCCATCAATGGAGAGAAGGTGTTCCACTACATGGGCTGCTCGACCTTCTCGAACCACATCGTGCTGCCCGAGATTGCCCTGGCGAAGGTCCGGGAAGACGCCCCCTTCGACAAGATTTGCTACATCGGCTGTGGCGTGACGACGGGGATCGGGGCGGTGATCTGGACGGCCAAGGTCTGGCCGGGCGCCAATGTGGTGGTGTTCGGGCTCGGTGGGATCGGTCTCAACGTGATCCAAGGCGCCCGGATGGCGGGCGCGGACAAGATCATCGGCGTAGACCTCAATCCGGCCAAGGCCGAGATGGCGAAAAAGTTCGGCATGACTCACTTCGTCAATCCGGCGGAGGTGGGCGGCGACAAGGTGGTGCAGGCCCTGGTCGATCTGACGGGCGGCGGCGCGGACTTCTCCTTCGAGTGCATCGGCAATGTGACGACCATGCGCCAGGCCCTGGAGTGCTGCCACCGGGGCTGGGGCGAGAGCATCATCATCGGCGTCGCCGGCTCCGGTCAGGAAATCTCGACGCGGCCGTTCCAGCTGGTCACCGGGCGGGTCTGGAAGGGCACGGCTTTTGGCGGGGCGCGGGGCCGCACGGATGTGCCCAAGATCGTCGACTGGTACATGGAGGGGAAGATCGACATCGACAGCCTGATCACCCACGTCATGCCGCTGCCCGAGATCAACAAGGCGTTTGACCTGATGCACGCCGGCGAGAGCATCCGGAGCGTGGTGACGTTCTAAGCGTCCGAACTGACAACCCTCCCTTGGCCAAGCCAAGGGAGGATGGCGCCGGTTCAGGCCAACCAACCCGCCAGATCGGCCAGGGCCCGTTCCCCCACCATCCGCTTCTTCGCCCGGCCGCGTTCGTTGCGGGCCCAGCGTTTGCCGGCGCCGTCCTTCACCGGGACTTCGATGGGAGGCATCAGGCCGTAGTTGATGTTCATCGGCTGGAAGGAGCCGGCGCCGCCGTCGATGTGGCCGCCGGTGATGTGGTTCACGAGGGCGCCGAGGGCGGTGGTCGCGGGCGGGGCCTCGGGCCTACGGCCCAGGCGCTCACGGCGGCGAAGCGGCCGGCCAGGAGGCCAACCGCGGCGCTTTCGACGTAACCTTCCACACCCGTCACCTGGCCGGCGAAGCGCAGGCGCGGCTGGGCTTTAAGCCGTAGCAGGCCGTCCAGCAGGCGGGGGCTGTTGAGGAAGGTGTTGCGGTGCAGGCCGCCGAGGCGCGCGAAGACCGCCTTCTGCAGGCCCGGGATGGTGCGGAATATCTCCGTCTGTGCCCCGTGCTTCAGCTTGGTCTGGAAGCCCACCATGTTCCAGAGGGTGCCCAGGGCATTGTCCTGGCGCAGCTGGACGATGGCATAGGCCTTTTCGGTGGGGTTATGGGCGTTGGTGAGGCCCACCGGCTTCATCGGCCCGAACCGCAGGGTCTCGCGGCCACGCTCGGCCATCACCTCGATCGGCAGGCAGCCGTCGAAATAGGGCACATTCTCCCACTCGCGGAACTCGGATTTCTCTCCGGCCAGCAGGGCGTCGACGAAGGCTTCGTATTCGTCCTTGGTCATCGGGCAGTTGATGTAGGCGTCGGCCTCGCCGCCCGGCCCTTCCTTGTCGTAGCGCGACTGGCGCCAGGCCACGGACATGTCGATGGTCTCGACATTCACGATCGGCGCTATGGCGTCGAAGAAGGAGAGGGCGCCCTCACCGGTGAGGTTTAGGATCGCCTGGCTGAGGGCCGGGGAGGTGAGGGGGCCGGTGGCGACGATGACGCTGTCCCACTCCGCTGGGGGCAGGCCGGCGATCTCGCCGCGCTCGATGGTGACCAGGGGGTGGGACTTCAGCTTCGCGGTCACGGCGTCCGAGAAGCCGTCCCGATCCACGGCGAGGGCGCCGCCGGCCGGGACCTTGTGCGCGTCGCCCGAGGCCATGATCAGGGAGTTGCAGGCCCGCATCTCGGCATGCAGCAGGCCGACGGCATTGTACTGGGCGTCATCAGACCGGAAGGAATTGGAGCAGACCAACTCGGCCAGGCCCTCGGTCTGGTGGGCGTCGGTCTTCACGACCGGCCGCATCTCATGAATCACGACAGGCACGCCTGCGCTGGCGATCTGCCAGGCGGCTTCGGAACCGGCGAGGCCGCCGCCGACGATATGAATGGGAGACATGTTCATGGGCGGCTTTTAGCCTCCCGACGCGGGACTTGTCATCGGCGCGGCGCTTTACGCTAAGGTAGCGCCCGGGAGGGCCGCTACGATGAGTGCATTCACCTATGGCGAGGCCGCACGCCTTGCCTTCAGCGGTTTCGGCCTCGTCCGGCGCGAGCCCCTGACCGTGCTGGCATGGGGCGTGTTCTCCGCGGCTGCCATGGCGCTGCTGATCGGTCTCTGCGCGTTGATCGTGGCGCCGGCCCTGACCGGGTTCACCGATCTGGCGCGAGACAGCGCCGCCCCGCCCAATCCGGCGCGGATGATGGGCATGGTTTTCGGCCTGCTCGGTGGCTACTTCGCCTTGCTGGGCGGCGCCCTGGTGATCAGCGCCGTGCAGGGGGCCGCCGTGTTCCGGGCCGTGCTGGAGCCGGGAACAGGAGGACCGGCGCATCTGCGTTTCGGCCTGCAGGAGGTGTGGCTGATGGCGGTCGCGGTCAGCGCGATCATCCTGCTCAGCATGGCCATGACGCCTTTCTCGATGGTGATGAGCCTGGTGATGGTGATGTCGGGCGCCTTGCCCACGACCGCGCCGCCGGGACCGGACGCCACGCCGGCGCAACTGTTGTCCACGGCCTTCCCGATGACCGCGGGCTTCTGGATTTCCGAACTGCTGATCATGACCCTCACCCTGCTGCTGATGTCGCGGTTCGTGCTCTGCTTTCCGATGACCTTCGCCGAGCGCCGCTTCCGGCTCTTCGAGGCCTGGGGGATGACCCGGGGCTACACGCTGAAGATGGCCCTGATGCTCTTCGTGCAGGGGGTCAGCCAGTACATCGCCATGATCGCGTTCATCCTGCTTCTGGGGCTCGTCGCCGCGGCGACGGTGCTGACCCGTCTGCCGGAAGGCGGTATGGCCGCCATGGCCGGTAAGCCGCTCAGCGACTGGATCGCCCTGACATGGCCCGTGATTGCCGTGGCGGGGATCGCGGCCGTACCCTTCTTCGGCGTGTTCGCGGCCCTCTATTATGCACCTCTGGCCGAGGTCTACCGGCGCTTCCGGCCCCCGGCGGCGGACGCCTTCACGTGATCACCGTGCGCAGCTTGAAGAACGTCGTTATGTTCGGTGGAGTGTGAGCCTGGGAGGGGCGAATGGCCGATTTCTCGATTGGTGAAGCCGCGGGCGCGGGGTTCCGCATCATCCGGCGCAAGCCCGGCGCGGTGATGCTCTGGAGCGCCCTGGTCTTCGTGGCGATCTTCCTGCCGGTGGGTCTTCTGTTGGGCACGATTGTGCCGGCGGTGATGGCCGTCGTCCGGGAGGCAGCGGCAAATCCCGACGCTGAGCCGCCGATGAACCAGTTCATGACGCTCTACCTGCGCATGATGATGCTGCAGCCCCTGATCATGGTCGGGTCTCTTGTCTTGCGCGCCGTTCTGGGCGCGGCGGTCTATCGGGCGGTCTTGACGCCGGAAGATGACGCCTGGGGCTACCTGCGGCTCGGGATGCGTGAGCTCTGGGTCGGGGCGACCTCGATCGTGATCGGCATCATCGTCGGTTTCGGCATCGTGGGCGTGATGATCCCTGGCGCGATCATCGTCGCGATCGCGTCGATGACACAGAATGTATGGGTCATCGTGCCCGTGGCTGCCGTTGTGGTGCTGGCTATTGTGATCGCGCTCATCTGGATCAGCCTGCGGCTTTCCATGGCCGTGCCGATGTCTTTCGACGCCAACGAGTTTCGGCTGTTCGAGTCATGGGAATTCACCCGCGGCCAAGGCGGCAAGCTGTTCGGTTTGGTGGCGCTGCTGATCCTCTATGGGATCATTCTGGAGCTGATTGTCTGGGTGGTGTTCGTCGCCGGGGCAGTGGGCATCGCATTGGCTTTCGGGATCACGCCGGAAACGCTGCGCGCGCTTGACGGCAGCCAAAACCCGGACTTGTCGATCTTCACCGGGCCCGCCCTCGTGGCGGGGATTCTGTTTTCGATCCTGATCTCCCTGATCGCCGGGTTCGCCCAAGCGGTGTTCATGGCGCCCTTCGCCGAGGTCTATCGGCAATTGCGGGATTCCGGCGCCAGGACGAGCAGCCAGCCGCCCTATATGCCGCACCTCGGTGAAGCGGCGCCGGCCTCCTCCCAACCACCGCCCGCCTGACGCCCTCCCTTTCGGGACGGGACTTTCCTACATTGGAGACCAGCGCTGATTCGTTTGGGAGCAGCGTTCCTGGAACCGTGCCCGTCCGATGCAGGATTTCTCGCCCGTCGTCGCCGCCCTGGAGGGCTTCCGAACGGTTCGCCGCCACCCTCGCTCCGTGGCGGCCTGGGTGAGCCTGAACATCCTGACCTTTCTGCTGATCGCCGTCTCCAAGGTGGCCTTTCCCAATATCGGTTCTTCCCTGCCCGGCGTGCTGGGCAAGTTCGGTGCATTGTTCTTCATCGCCATTCCGGCGTTGCTGGTCGTCTGGATCGCCATCCTTGGCGCGATCTTCCGCCAGGAACTGACGCCGGACGCCGGGCGCATGGCCTACCTGCGTCTCGGGCCCAACGAGTTCCGGTTGGCGGTGCTGGGAACGGTGGGCGCGCTGCTCTTCGGCCTCGTACTTGGCGCGCCGGCCGTGGCGCTCTACCTGATCCTGAAGCTGAGCGCGTTTGCCGGGCCGGGTGTCGAAGGCTTCGTTGGTTTCGTCGGCGGCCTTGCCGTGGCGATGCTGAA
The DNA here is from genome assembly GCA_046349475.1 of Caulobacteraceae bacterium. Taxonomy (GTDB): domain Bacteria; phylum Pseudomonadota; class Alphaproteobacteria; order Caulobacterales; family Caulobacteraceae; genus Acaudatibacter. The sequence continues at coordinate 18,753 of JAXMCG010000016.1, forward strand.
CTTCTGGCTGTTCGTGCGCTTTTCTATGGCCTGGGGCCACACTTTTGCCGAGCGCCGCCTCTCGGTGTTCCGCTCATGGGAGCTGACCCGGGGCCATTTCTGGACCCTGTTCTGGACCTATGTCCTGGTCTTCCTGGAGGCCGTGGCGGTGATGGTGGTGACGGCCAGCGTCGTCAACGTCCTGGTCGACGGGCAATGGGACTATGTCGGCGCCGATGTGGGCGCAGCCCAGCGTATTCCGGCTTTGATCCGCCTGGTGCTGGGCGTTGCGATCATTCCGCCAGCCTTGCAGGTGCTGTTGTTCGTGGTGGTCTACACCCCGATCGCCTACGCCTATTCGAACCTGGCCTTGCCTAAGCTCGCCGCGGCCGCGGACGCGATGCCCGGGCCGGAACCGGCGGCCGCGAACTGAGGTCTACGCCCGTGAGGCCGCGTCCCCGACGGAGATTTCCTCGGTCTTCGGAATGCGTGCCTGGAGCAGTTCGATGACATAGCCGTCCGGATCCTTGGCGAGGCCGACCATGGCATTGCCGAGGGTGGGGACCGGCGAGGGGTAGCGGGTAACCTCGAGGCCCTCCGCGAGAAACTTGTCTGCCACGGCCTTCGGATCGGCCACGTAGAAGACCAGCTTGACCGGATTGTTTCGGTAGTCGCGGGGCGACCCGTCGGTCCAATGCATCAGGACGACGGCGGTGCGGCCTTCGTGGGCCAGAACGATCTCGTCCATGTAGTCGAGCTTGAAGGTCTGAGTCTGCTTCATGCCGAGCACCTTCTCGTAGAAGGCGGCGGACCGCGCGAGATCGCTGACCCCGATGCCCGTGGCGCCTAAATAGTCAACGGAACGCGGCATTTTTCACTCCCTGATTGTCGCCATGACCATCGCGGCGGTGCGCCTTTCGCGCAAGGGCCAACAGTGTTCTCTTCGGACTTTGCTCCGGCCGGAAAAGTGGCGTTACAGTGTTCTCCTGAATTGGAGGGGGCTGCCTCGCGGGGGTGGCCAGAGGGGAGCGGCAATGACTTTCACCAGCGCCGGAGCACAGGCGGCATCCGGCCCGAGCGGACGGATCACCGTCGATAAGTCGCCCAACGAAGCCTATGACGCCGCGATCGCGGCGATGAAGGCCGCGGCGTTCGAGATCAGCACCGAGAACCGGCCCGACAGCGTCACCTTCGGCTACGCCAAGCAAGGAACCTGGTCCACCGCGGGGGTGCGCGTCACCTACACGGGAACGTTGACGGTGGCGAAAGCAGATGGAGGTTCGGTGGTGTCGATGACGTCCGCCGTGAACTGGAACTCTACGGCGCCGCTATTCATCGGCTATGCGGTGTTCTTCCTGGTGATGACATTCTTTGTCTACTACGCCTTGCCCCTGGCCTTGCTCAGCGCCGGCTATTCGGCCTGGATGCTGGCCTCCAAGACTCCGGAAGACGCCTCCAAGGCGATTCTGGGCGCCATTCAGGCAGCGAAATAGCCCTCAGAGCTCGACCCCGAGCCGACGCTTCAGATGCGCGAGCGTCGCGTCTTCGAACTTTGCCGGCCACGTCATACCGCGTTCGGCGAAGATCTGCTTCGCCAAGGGCAGGAAGAGGCGGGCGATGTCGAGGTTGGCCTTGATCAGGCCCTCGACAGTGGGCTCGAAGCGCAAAGTGTCTTCCAGGGCGAGGCGCTGATCCTCGGTCAGGAATTCGTTGAGCCGCTTGGCGCCGCCGCGTGCCGGATTGCCGTTCGCCTCTATCATCAGGTCGATCAGGGCGTTGCGCTGCAGGCGCGTCCCCTCGGCGCCGACGAGGATCTCATGACGCCCGGCGCCTACGAACAATAGGCCGAGGACGCGCAGGAACTCCTGGACGATGCCGTGCAGCTTCTCCGGCGGAGAGGGCTGACCGGCAAAGGATTTGCCTGAAGGCGGCCGGTTGGCGCGCACCAAGGGCTTCACTGTTGCCGGATCGACGGCCCGGAACTCCGGGCCAGTCATGAAGTGGATATCGTAGCGTTCCCACTCGGCGGTCACCGCCATGACCAGACGGCCGAATTCATGGCGCAGCCAAAGTGTTTCGCACACGGGGTTCTGCCGCCCGCCATATTCCGCCACACAGGCGGCGCGATCATCTTCATCCTCGAGGACAGCGGTGATGTCGATGTCACTGAAGGCATCGGCCGTGCCTTTGCCGGTTGAGCCGGCAAGCCATGCCGACGCAATGCGGTCATCGGCTTCGAAGACGTCTTTCAGGCGCGCGATGAGGGCGTCCTGCTCAGGGCGCAAGGTCACGCTTCGACCTTCGCCTTCTTCCTGCCGGCCAGCTTCGCGGCGGCGGGCTTTTCGACCCGGCCATGGTGCCGCTCAAGCACCTCCTTGAGGTAGCGGCCCGTCCAACTGTCGGAATCCGCCGCGACCTTTTCCGGTGAGCCCACGGCGACGATCTGGCCGCCGCCGTCGCCGCCCTCGGGACCGAAGTCGATCAGCCAGTCAGCGGTCTTCACCACATCGAGATTGTGCTCGATGACCACAACGGTGTTGCCCTGGTCGACGAGCTCATGGAGCACCTCCAGCAGCTTGCGGGTGTCCTCGAAGTGGAGGCCCGTGGTGGGCTCGTCGAGGATGTAGAGGGTGCGCCCGGTGGCCCGGCGGGACAGCTCCTTGGAGAGCTTCACACGTTGGGCCTCGCCCCCGGAGAGGGTGGTGGCCTGCTGGCCGACCTTCACATAGCCAAGGCCCACGCGCTTGAGCGTCTCCATCTTGTCGCGGATGGGCGGCACGGCCTTGAACATCTCGGCGGCCTCATCGACGGTCATGTCCAGTACCTCGGCGATGGACTTGCCTTTGAACAGCACTTCGAGGGTTTCCCGGTTGTAGCGCTGGCCCTTGCAGACGTCGCAGGTGACGTAGACGTCCGGCAGGAAGTGCATCTCGATTTTGATGAGACCATCGCCCTGGCAGGCCTCGCACCGGCCGCCCTTGACGTTGAATGAGAAACGGCCCGGGCCGTAGCCCCGCGCCTTGGCCTCGGGCAGGCCCGCGTACCAGTCGCGGATGGAGGTGAAGGCCCCGGTGTAGGTCGCCGGGTTGGAACGGGGCGTGCGGCCGATCGGGCTTTGGTCGATGTCGATGACCTTGTCGAAGTTCTCGAGACCTTCGATGCGCTCATGCGAGGCCGGGGCGTCGGAGGCGTTGTTCAGGCGCCGGGCCGCGGCCTTGTAGAGGGTCTCGATGGTGAAGGTCGACTTGCCGCCGCCGGAGACGCCGGTGATGCAGGTGAAGGTCCCCACGGGGATTTCGCCCGTCACGTCTTTCAGATTGTTGCCCCGGGCGCCGATGACCCGCAGCACCCGCTTGGAGGAGATCGGGCGGCGCTGGTCGGGGATGTCGATGGCGCGCTTGCCGGAGAGGTATTGGCCAGTGAGGCTCTTCGGCTCGGCGAGGATGTCGGCCGGCGTGCCCTGCGCGACGACATGGCCGCCGTGGACGCCCGCGAGCGGGCCCATGTCGATCACGTAGTCCGCCGTGAGGATGGCCTCCTCGTCGTGCTCCACCACCAGCACGGAATTGCCGAGGTCCCGCAGGCCCTTGAGGCTGGTCAGGAGGCGGGTGTTGTCGCGCTGGTGCAGGCCGATGGACGGCTCATCGAGCACGTAGAGCACGCCGGTCAGGCCCGAGCCGATCTGGCTGGCGAGGCGGATGCGCTGGCTCTCCCCGCCCGAGAGGGTGCCGGAGGCGCGGGAGAGGTTGAGGTAGTCGAGACCGACGTCCACCAGGAAGCGCAGGCGGTCGTTGATCTCCTTCAGGATCCGCCGGGCGATCTCCAGCTGATTGCCGGTGAGCTCCTGCTCCAGGCTGGCGAACCAGTCGCGGGCCGGGCGGATGGCGAGGGTGGAGGCGTAGGCGATGTCCTTTCCGGCGATCTTCACGGCCAGCGCCTCGGGCTTCAGGCGGGCCCCGTGGCAGACCTCGCACGGGCTCTCGGACTGGAAGCGCGCCATCTCCTCGCGCACCCAGGAGCTATCGGTCTCGCGCCAGCGGCGCTCCAGGTTCGGGAGTACGCCTTCGAAGGTCTTGTTGACCTCATATTTGCGGGCGTTGTCGTCGTAGACGAACTTGATCTTGTCCGTTCCGGAGCCCTGCAGCACGACCTGGCGCGCCTTCTCAGGCAGCTTCCACCAGGGCTCGTCCATTGAGAAGCCGTAGTGACGGGCCAGGGCCTGCAGGGTTTGGGTATAGAGCGGGGAAGGGCCTTTGGCCCAGGGCGAGACGGCGCCCTTTTGCAGGGATTTGTCCTTGTCCGGCACCACGAGTTCCGGGTCGAACTTCAGCTTCATGCCGAGGCCATCGCAGGCGGGGCAGGCGCCGGCCGGGTTGTTGAAGGAGAAGAGCCGGGGTTCGATCTCGGCGATCGTGAACCCGGAAACCGGGCAGGCGAACTTTTCGGAAAAAATGATCCGCCGGGGTTCCGTCTCGCCCTCGGCCACATCGGCCCATTCGGCGACCGCGATGCCATCAGCCAGGCGCAGAGCCTGTTCCAGGCTGTCAGCGTAGCGCGTCTCGAGGCCTGACTTGGTGACCAGGCGGTCCACCACCACATCGATGTCGTGCTTGAAGTTCTTGTCGAGGGCCGGGGCGTCCTCGATGGGATAGTAGGCGCCATCGATCTTCAGGCGCTGGTAGCCGGCCTTCTGCCAGCCGGCGATTTCCTTGCGGTACTCGCCCTTGCGGTCGCGTACGACCGGGGCCAGCAGGTAGAGCCGCGTGCCTTCGTCCAGAGCTGTGATCTTGTCGACCATCTGGCTGACCGTCTGGCTCTCGATGGGCAGACCTGTTACGGGAGAATAGGGCGTGCCGACTCGCGCCCAGAGGAGGCGCATGTAGTCGTGGATTTCCGTCACCGTGCCCACTGTGGAGCGCGGATTGCGGCTGGTGGTCTTCTGCTCGATGGAGATGGCCGGCGAGAGGCCCTCGATCAGGTCCACGTCCGGCTTGCCCATCAGTTCCAGGAACTGGCGGGCATAGGCCGAGAGGCTCTCCACATAGCGTCGCTGGCCCTCGGCGTAGATCGTATCGAAGGCGAGGCTCGATTTGCCGGACCCGGACAGCCCGGTCAGCACCACCAGCTCGCCCCTGGGAATGTCCAGCGAGACGTTCTTCAGATTGTGCTCGCGCGCACCGCGTACGCGGATGAAGTTCAGTTGTTCGGCCATGGGTCCCCAAGGCTCAGAGGCGGGTCGGATATTCCGATCAACTTAGACCGGAAGCGAAATGATTCAGCAAGAACGAATTGAGAACTTTGCTTATGCCGCCTCAGGCATCCCGAAAGCCACCGACGTCATCGAGAGGCTGCTCGAAAGCTGGCGGTTGAAGATCTCGACGCTCTCGCCCTGATCACGTGCGCCCAAGGCGTAGATGAGGGGCAGGAAGTGCTCGGATTCCGGGGCGGCGAGGCGGGCGTCATCGCCTAGGCCGAGGTAGTTCACGATCCCTGCGTCATTGGCCGTACCGATCTGTTCGACAATGGCTGTGTCGAACCGCTCCGCCCAGGCGGGGGAAGGCTGGCGGGGGTTATAGAGGCGCAGATTGTGGACGATGTTGCCACTGGCGAGGATTAGCACCCCCTCGTCGCGCAAACCCGCGAGCGCCTGACCGATGGCATAGTGTTGTTCCGGCGTGCGGCGGATGTCCATGGAGAGCTGAAGCACCGGTACGTCGGCGTCCGGAAAGAGGAACTTCAGGACGCTCCAGCTGCCGTGGTCGAGGCCCCAGCCGTCGAGATCGGCCCGGGCGCCGAACGCTGAGAGGCGGGCCTGCAGATCGCGGGCGAGGGCCGGGTCGCCCGGGGCGTCGTAGGTGTAGTCGTAGAGAGCCTGGGGGAAGCCGTAGAAGTCGTGAATGGTGCGCGGCCGCTCGGCGGCGGTGATCAAGACACCTTTCGTCTCCCAATGCGCCGATATGACCAGCACGGCCCTGGGTTTGCCGATCCGCCTGCCGAGGGCCGTCCAGGCGCGCGTGATGGGGTTGTCCTCGAACGCCGTCAGAGGCGATCCATGGCCGACGAAGATCACAGGCATGCGAGTCATGCGCCCGATATAGGACGCTCACCGCCTGAAACCAGAGGCTGCCCACTCGACCGTTCTGGACCGAATAGTTCGTGTCGCTTACGAATGCGCGCAAACGCCGATCAGAGCGTGGAGGACCGATCATGATTGACGCTGCCGCCCCCGTCGCCGAGACGACCTCAGGCAAGGTCTCCGGCTACCTCAAGGATGGGATCAGGGTCTTCAAGGGCATTCCTTATGGCGCGGACACACGCTCCCAACGGTTCCGCGCGCCGCAGCCGCCGAAGGCCTGGGCTGGGGTCCGCGAAAGCACGCGCTATGGCGAGCGCTCTCCGCAGAATGTGCGCCGTGGCGGAGGTCTGCTCGGCGGCGGGCCGCCGGAAGTGGACGGCGAGAACTGCCTGGTGCTCAATGTCTGGACCCCGGCCATCGCTGATGGAGCCAAGCGGCCGGTGATGGTCTGGCTGCATGGCGGCGGCTACACCAGCCTCTCCGGCTCCTCCGGCGGCTATGACGGCACGCGGCTATGTAACAGGGGCGACGTGGTGGTCGTCACCCTGAACCACCGCCTCAACATCTTCGGCTACCTCTACCTGCCTAAGCTGCTCGGCCAGGACTTCGCCGACAGCGGCCATGTGGGCATGCTCGACATCATCCAGGCCCTGGAATGGGTGCGCGACAACATCGCCAATTTTGGCGGCGACCCCGGCAATGTGATGATCTTTGGCGAGTCCGGCGGTGGCGGGAAGGTGATGACCCTGATGGCCTCACCGAAGGCTCAGGGTCTCTTCCATAAGGCGGCGGTGCAGTCTGGCTCGCTGTTGATCTGCATCGACGAGGCCAACGCCACGGACAACGCCTACGGCTATCTCGAAGCCCTCGGCTTGCAATCGAACGAGGCAAGCAAGTTGCTCGATATGCCGATGGAAGCGCTCGTGGCGGGCTTGCCGGCCATGGGCGATGGGCCGGCCTCCCTGCGCAACCTTGGCCCAGTGATCGACCAGCGAAACCTCTTCGGCGACCTGATTGCGCCGGAGAGCCTGGCGGTCAGCGCCGATATCCCCCTGATTGTCGGCACCAATACCGACGAGATGACCCTGCTCCTGGGCGCCTCGAACCAGAAGCTGTTCGACCTCTCCTGGGACCAGCTGCCTGGCGAGCTTGCCTCCCACCTGCCGGACCTCGACCCCGCCGCGATCATCGCCCAGCTGCGGCAGGCGCGGCCGGACGCCTCGGCCTCGGACCTGTTCTTCGCGGTCACCGCCGAGCGGTTCTTCCGGCAGGCCTCCACGATCCAGGCGGCCCGCAAGACCGCGCTCGGCGCGGCGCCGGCCTGGCACTACGAGATGACCTGGAAGTCCCCGGCCATGGGCGGGCGCATGGGCGCCATGCACGCCCTGGAAATCCCCTTCGTGTTCGACAACGTCGAGAAGTCCCGCGCCCTCCTGGGCGAGGGGGAGGAGCCGCAAGCCATCGCCGAGCAGATGAGCCCCGCCTGGCTGGCCTTCGCTCACACGGGCGATCCGAACAATCCGGGGACGCCCGACTGGCCCACCTATGACAGTGGGACCCGGCAGACCATGGTCTTCGACGTTAAGTCGCGCGTGGAAGCCGACCGCCAGGCCGACCTGCGCCGCATCCTGCACGTCATCGAACCGATGCGGATCCGGAAGTAGGCGCCCCTAGTCCTTCACGAAGATGCAGGCGTAGCGGTCGGCGCCCTGGTAGTCGTAGCCGCTGATGTCGGCGAGCCTGTAGCCCTGGCCCGTCAGATCGTTGAAGATCTGCTGGAACTCGGCGCTGGTCAGGTTGTGGCGGGCGACCCAGGGGCCGCTGGGCTGCCTGTCCCAGAGGGCAGCGAAACGCGGCGCATTGCCGTTGCCGTAGCCGCTGACCTGTTTCAGGCGGAAACCCTGCTGGGCGTTCTGATCGAACTGCTGCTGGTAGACCCCTGAGGTCATGCCGTGGCGCGCGATCCCCGCCTGGGCCGGCTTTTCGAAGATGGCCGCGTAGTAATCGACGTTGCCGACGAAATAGCCGTCCACATGGGCCGGCTGGTAGCCCTGTCCCGTGAGGTTGTTGAAGGTCTGCTGGTACTGGGCGCTGTTCATCCCGTGGCGGGCCACCCAGGCGCCGGAGGGCTTCTTTTCCCAGATGGCGGCGTAGAAAGCCTGGCCGCCGGCCTGATAGCCACTGACCTTGGTCAGCCTGTAGCCCTGGCCGCCCCACTGGTTGAACTGCTGCTGGTACTGGGCGCCGGTCATGTCGTGCCGGGCCACCCAGGCCCCGCCGCCGGTCTTGGCCCAGATGGCGGCGAACAGCGGCGTTCCAGCGACGTTGTAGCCGTCAACGAGGACTGGCCGGAAGCCTTGCGCCGTCGCCTGGTTGAACTGCTGCTGATACTGCTGGCTGGTCATGCCGTGGTGGGCGATCCAGGCATAGTTGGCGGCCTTGGCCGTCTCGGACAGGCCCAGGGCGGTCATGCTGGCCGCGCCGAAGACGAGGCCTCTTCTGTTGAGTTCCATCTTGCGTCTCCAGATCTGTTGGCCCACCCGGCGGCCAGCCTAGCTCAACCAGGGCAAGCGCCAAAGCGCAGCTTTTCATCCCACGCGCGAACGCCTATATCCCCGCCTCAACCCGATGGAGGCCGCCATGAGAATCGAACGCCAGAGCCGATCCGCCCTGACCGTTTCTCAATCCATGGCCGCCCATGTCCCGCTCCATCATCACTCTCGACGTGCTTGGCGTCGCCGCGCCTGACGGGCGCAGACTTCTCGACAACCTGACCCTGGCCTTCGGGGCCGAACGCACCGGCCTTGTGGGGCGCAATGGCGTCGGCAAGACCACCTTGCTGCGCGTGATCCTCGGCGAACTCCCGGCCGCGGAGGGCAGCGTCTCGGTCACAGGGCGGCTCGGCGTCCTGCGCCAGGCCGTCGCCCCTCCAGATGGCGCCCTGCTCGCCGATGTTCTTGGCGCGCGGGAGGCCTTGGCGCGGCTTGACCGGATCGAGGCCGGGGAGGGGACGGAGGACGATCTCTCCGACGCCGACTGGACCTTGCCGCAGCGCCTGGACGAACGCCTCGCCGAGGTGGGTCTGGCGGGGGCTGAACCGACCCGGCCCGCGTCCTCTCTCAGCGGCGGCGAACTGACCCGCGCGGCCCTGGCGGGATTGCTGGCCGCCGAGCCGGACATGCTGGTGCTGGATGAGCCGACCAACAATCTCGATGCGGCGGCAAGGGCCCTGGTGGCGGGCGTCCTGGCGCGCTGGAAGGGCGGGGCGATCGTCATCAGCCATGACCGCGCCCTGCTGGAGCCGATGGACCGGATCATCGAGCTATCCACCCTCGGCGTGGAGATCTTCGGCGGCGGCTACAGCTTCTACGCGGCGCGCAAGGCCGAGCAGCGGGCCCTGGCGGAGCATCGGCTTGAAGAGGCCGAGCGCGAAGCGGACCGGGTGGACCGCGAGGTGCAGGCGGTGCGGGAGCGCAAGGAGAAGCGCGACGCCGCTGGCAAGAAATCCCGCGCCAAGAACGACCAGCCGAAGATGTTCCTCAACTACCAGGCCAACCGCGCTGGCCGCTCCGGCGGGCGCCAGGCGCGGTTGGGCGAGAAGCTGAAAGGTGAGGCGGCCGAAGATCTCGATCTGGCGCGCGAGAAGGTGGAGCGGACGGCGCGGCTGAAGTTCGAACTGCCGCCTACCGGCCTGGCGGCTGGCAAGCTGGTTCTGGCCTTCGAAGAGGTGAGCTTCGCCTGGGAGGGGCGGCCGGTCCTCAAGGATCTCAGCTTCCGGATCACCGGTCCCGAGCGAGTGGCCGTGGCTGGCCGCAATGGGGTCGGCAAATCGACCCTGCTCAAGCTCGCCGTGGGGGATATTGAGCCAGACTCAGGATCGGTACGGCGCCCGGCGGCGGCGGCGGTGTTCGATCAGACCACTAGCCTGCTGCACGAGCACGAGACGCTCGCGGAGAATTTCCTGCGCGTCAATCCGGGCGCGGGGCTGAACGAGGCCCAGGCGGCTCTGGCACGGTTCCTGTTCCGCAACCTCGCGGCTCAGAAGCGGGCCGGCGAGCTGAGCGGCGGGGAGCGTCTGCGGGCGGCCCTGGCCTGTGTGCTGGGCGGCGCCCAACCGCCGCCGCTGCTGATCCTGGATGAACCCACCAACCATCTCGACCTGGAGTCCATCGAAGCCGTCGAAGGCGCGCTCGCCGGCTTCGACGGGGCCTTGCTCGTTGTCAGCCACGACACAGCTTTCCTGGAAGCGATCGGGATTCAGCGAACGCTGGCTTTGTGACCTTGCGAGCGGCCCCTGCGATGGTAGCTTTGCCTGCCTAGGGACGTTGGGGGTTTGGAGAGTGCGAGGTTTGGCCGGTTTTCTGCGCTTGGCGCTGCTGGCGGTAAGCCTGTGCCTGATGTCCGTCGCACCGGCCTCGAGCGCCGAGCAGGCCGCCCCGGTGCGGGTCACCGATGCCGAGAAGTCCGTCGTCCGGGTCATTGTCCTGCTCTACGACGAGAACAACCAGTTTATCGCCGCCAGCATCGGCTCCGGTTTCGTGGTCGCCACCGGCAAGGTGGTGACGAACAATCACGTCGTGGCCGGCGGCAATGGCGTGCGCTACCGCCAGATTTTCGTGGTACCGCATCCGGACGTGGGCGACGCGAAGATCACGGCGGAAATCGTTCAGACATCGACGGAAATGGACCTTGCCTTACTTTCGGCGCCGGGCCTGCGGGCGCCGCCGCTCCGTATCGCCGGGGTCTGGCCGGATAAGGAAGCCACCGTCCACGCCCTTGGATTTCCGGGGGTGACTGACCGGATCCTGAACCGTAGCGCCCAAGAAATGCTCTCGCCCTCCGAACCGACCGTGACGGCGGGCTCAATCGCCCTGTTCTCGAACACCGCGCCGGGCGGCGCGCGGATTGAGACGGTATTCCACACCGCCTTCATCAATCCGGGCAATTCCGGCGGCCCTCTGATCGACGCCTGCGGGCGGGTCATCGGGGTCAATACCTGGTCCGGCTCGGCTGTGATGGGCGATGATGGCGATCTGGCTGTTCCGCAGGGCCAGTTCATCGCCAGCCGCGCCAATGTGCTCTCGCGCTTCCTGCGCGACGTTGGGGTGCAGGTCGAACCCGTGCGTGACGCTTGCATTCCGCCTTTGGACGCCCGTGTTCAGGAGATACTCGACCGCCAGCAGGCCGAACTCGCTCAGGCCGAGGCGCGCCGCAAGGCGGCCGACGAGCAGGCCTTGAAAGCTCAGCAGGGCCAGCAGATGACGATGATCATCGTCACGATCATCGGGGTCCTGGCGGTCGGGGGCCTCGGCGTGGCCTTCCTGGTCATGCGGCGGCGTGAGACAGACCTCTCCGTCGGCTCGGCTCAACCCGCCGATGTCACCGACCTTGGCGGCAGCGCCCGCCCCACGGGGGCCGCGCCGGGCGTCTCACCCGTGCTGCTGGTCGGCCTCGCTGTTGGCGCCGTGCTTGTGGTCGGCGGGGGCATTCTTTCTTTCAACCTGTTCAAGAGCCTCGGCCGCGCCCCGCCGCCGAAAGCCGCGAGCCCGCCTCCCGCCGTGCTCCGGGGTCTCTACAATCTGTCGTGCGAACCCCGGACGGATACGGCCGATCCGATCACCATCGAGTTTGACGCCGACCTCAATTGCGCCAATGGCGAAACGGCCTTCGAGAAGGTCGCCGACGGCTATGAGCGCTACACGATCAACCGCCAGAATGGCCGCATCTCGCGACTGAGGCTGTCGGCGGACATGCGCAACTATCAGCGCGACGTCTACAATCCCGACGATGACGACCTGGACGCCATCGCCCGTGACCGTGCCCCAGCTTGTGCGGCCGATGTTGCCGGGCTCGGGCGTGTCAATGATGCACTGAAAGCCCTGCGCTCCCGCGCCGCCGACCGGCTGGGCGACCCAAGGCGGGTGCTGCGCTGGTCGTGCCAGCCGACCCGGGCCGCCGCACCTTCTCCGACCCCGGAGCCCGCTGAGGCTCCAGCCGGCGACCCACAAGCGCCTGACGTGCCGCCTTCGGCCGATCTTCCGCCGCCGGACATGACGGCGCCGACCGGTCCGCGCGACAATATCCCGCGCAGCCTGCAGAATCCGGGCGCCGAAACGCCGGAAGCGCCCACGGCGAGGCCGGCTCCGCCCGCCGTACGCACGCCGCCGCCGCGACCCCGCGCCCCGCCGCCCCGGCCCCGTCCTCGCCCCCAGGCGCCCAGCTACAACGACAGTGAGCAGGGCCAGAGCATGAGTGGAAACTAGAGATGCGCATTTTATCCCTTGCCGCCCTGACCCTCGTCGCAGCGGCGTTCCTTTGCCAGAGCGCGGCCGCGAAGCCGGGCTCTGGCCCGTTGGAAACCTACGAGGCGCGTCTTTCGGGGCGGGATCACTACAACTCTTCCGGAGTCGCCTTGACGACGGCGCCACAGATCCTTCGGCAGGACCGGGCCAACTTCCACGAATTCGGTCTGCGGGACCGGGAGGACCAGAGCGACAGCTTCTTCCGCCTGCGCGAAAACAGGGCGCGCATGGAACAATTGCTCTCACGCCCGGGAGCGATGTCACCGCAGGTGCGGCGGCGGATTGTCAACGATGATCCGGTCGTGATTGTCGAGGTCTATCCCGACTGGGTCCGGGTGACGCTGAAATATCCCTGACGCTTCTGGCTGCTTTCGCGCTCCTGTCCACGCGCCGGAACACCCCGCTCGCCTTGGCGCAGACCTCGCCGTCGGCTCGCACCATCAGGCTTGTGAAGCACAAGGCGCCGCCGAGGCGGACAAAGCCCGTCTCGAAGCTCAACCACTGCCCGATCCTGGCGGCGCCCATGTAGTCAACACATAGATTGACGGTGACGAGGCTCGCCCCTTCGCCGAGCCGGGTCGCGCACGTCAGGCCCATGGCGTTGTCAGCCAGGGCGCCGACCAGGCCTCCGTGAACGAAGCCCCGGCTGTTGCAGTGCGGCTCGCGGGCCCAGAGTCCGATCGCCACCCCGATATCATTGCGACGGCTGTAGAGGGGTTCCCAAGGCTGGGTGAGGGGGCTTTGGCGATCGTGCCGGACAAACCCCGCCGGCGGGGCCCGCTCAGCCTCCATCACGCACTGGCCGGTATGCGGGCGAGGCTGTTCATTGTCGCCGCGCAGGCCTGGGCCGCTTCCTTGCCCTTCTGAACCATGTGGCTGGTGAAAAAGGCCTGGTGCACGTCATGCTCATGGAACTGGTGGGGCGTCAGAACGGCGCTGAACACCGGCACATTGACCTCCAGCTGCACCTGCATGAGGGCGCGAATGACGGTTTCGGCCACAAATTCGTGCCGGTAGATGCCGCCATCGACCACGAAACCCGCCGCCACGATGGCGGCATAGCGCCCGGACTTGCCGAGGCGCTTGGCATGCAGCGGGATCTCGAAGGCGCCCGGGACCTCGTAGCGGTCGATGAGGCCGTCATTGTACCCGAGGACATTGATCTCCTCGGCGAAGCCCGCGTGGATCTGGTCGACGATCTCGCGGTGCCAGCAGGATTGCACGAAGGCGATGCGCCCCGTGGGAGAGGTGTGGTCGAAGGAAAGAGGATAGGCGGTCATGGCCGGCTCCCTGAAGGGTGTGAACCACGACTCAGGGAAAGCCTTCGAGGAACCGGACGCCCCGGAGGGCGCCTGTTCAACCAAGACTGTTCTCATAACCAGACTGTGACTGTCGGCCCCGGATTCACACCGGATCTGCTGTCCCTGACGGGAATGACCCCATCAGGCGCCCGCGGGCTTATGAGGGTTTGACGCCCCACTTACCGCCGGTGGGGACTTGCACCCCGCCCTGAGAACGCGTGCGCCGGAACAACCCGGCGACAGGCCAAGGTTAGACTTGGATCACGGTTTCAAACAAGCGTTTTGTTTGTGATCGTTTCCAGTGAAGCCGGTCAGGCCTGCCGGTTAAGGGTGATGGCCCGGGCGTCGCCCTGGGCGGCTGAGGCGCCGGGGCCGTAGCCGGTTCCCGAAGAGCGGGTAGCGGCGACTTCCTGAGCGATGGCCTGAACCAAGCCTTCGGTGACCGTCTTGGCGGCGTGCAAGGCGCGGCCCTGGCGGGCGAGCACGGCGTCGAACGCCTCTGTGGCCTGGATCAGCTTCAGACGCTGGTCCCGTGGGGCTCCCTCTATGAGGCGCGGGTCCTGGCGGACCTTGGCGCTCTCATGGCGATACATGTTCGCCAGCCTGGAGGTCTCCGCGATATTGGCGGCGGCGTCCTGCGGGCGGTGTTGCTCGAAAGCCAGGGCCTCGGCCGCGATCAGCGCGGTGAGGCGTTCGGTGAGCTCGATCAACTGCGTGACACGTTCGGCGGACATCGGGTCTCTCCTAGCTCAGGCCTTGCAGTTTCAGCATTTCGCGCTGGACGGAGGCGGCGATGCCGACGCCCCCGGCGCGGGTGACCGACTTGGCCATGGCGTCGGTGAGGAACGAGCGCCAGACCTGCTCGCCCTGGCCGCCGCCGAAGGGGCCGTCCGTCTGGAGGCCCTCGAACATGTGGTTGAACATCTGCGCCAGGAAGGTGGCCTCGAAGTCCTTGGCGGTCTTTTCGATCTGGCCTCGGCGGGCGAGTTCGGCGGCGCTCGGCGCGGTGGTCCCGCCCGTGACGGTGACGGCGGCGGGAAGTGCGGTGGCGGCGTCCATTACATCACCTCGATGTCGGCTTGCAGGGCGCCGGCGGCCTTGATGGCCTGCAGGATGGAGATCATGTCGCGAGGCGTGACGCCCAAGGCATTGAGGCCAGCGACCAGTGTGGAGAGCGAGACACCACTTTGCAGGACGATCAGGCGCCGGCCGCGCTCTTCGTCAACATTGACGGTGGATTGAGGAACCGGCGTCGTCTGGCCCTGACTCAGGGGAGCAGGCTGGCTGACCCGGGGGTTCTCCTGCACCGAGATGGTCAGGTTGCCCTGAGCGATCGCCACGGTGGAGATGCGCACGTTCTCGCCCATGACGATGACGCCGGCCACTTCATCGATCACCACCCGGGCCGGATTGTCCGGCTCGACGGTGATGTTCTCCACATTGGAGACGAAGGTCATCATGTTCGAGCCGATCGGCGGACGAAGCGTGACGATGGTTGGGTTGTCGGCGCTGGCCGAGCCCGGGTAGACGGAGTTGATCGCCGCGGCGATGCGCTGAGCAGTCGTGAAATCGGGGTTGCGCAAGGTCATGCGCATGGTCGCCATGCCGGCCATCGAGAAGCCGACCTCGCGCTCAACGATCGCGCCGCCGGAAATGCGGCCCGCCGTGGGAACGCCTTTCAAGACGGCTGAGCCTGAAGCCCCCGACGCCGAGACGGCGCCGGTCTGCACGGTGCCTTGCGCCACCGCATAGGCATTGCCGTCCGCACCCAGCAGGGGGGTGACCAGGAGCGTGCCACCGAGAAGGCTTTTGGCGTCGCCCAGAGCCGAAATGGTGGCGTCGATCTGGGCGCCGGTGGCGGCGAAGGCGGGCAGCCGCGCGGTCACCATGACGGCGGCGACGTTCTTGGTGTTGACGTTGGCGTCGCGCACATTGACGCCCAGGCGCTCCAGCATGGACTCAAGGGATTGGCGGGTGAAAGGGGCGTTGCGCAAGGAGTCGCCGGTGCCGTTCAGGCCGACCACGATGCCGTAGCCGACCAGCATATTTTCGCGCACGCCTTCGAAATCGACGATGTCCTTGATGCGCGAGCCGGCGGCAAAGGCGGGGCTGGCGCCCATCGCGGCGGCGATGAGGGCGATGGCGAGAAGGCGGATCAAGCGGAGCATTTGCGGGCGAACCTGAAGGCGGATGTAGCGTCGCCTGCCTCCATGCGAGATGCGGGCCAGCTGAGGTGTTCATGAAATAGAAGCAAAAACAGCAACTTGAGTGGCGGTATGAATTGCCGCGCCATTCGCCATGCAGAATTTGCCCGGCATTAACCATGCCGGTTGGAAAGTGCGGACCCAGGAGCGGAGCATCAGAGTTTTCGCATGAAGGTTTCAGGACCCAGCGGCGTCGGCCAGGCCGGTCAGGCGCGCGGCGCCAAGTCGGCTGCCGCGCCCGGTTTCGCGCCGATCCGTCCGGGTGCGGTCTCGGAGACCGCGCCGGCCACGGCGGCCTCGTCAGTGTCGGCTGTCAGTTCCCTGGAGGCCCTCATCGCGCTGCAGGAAGTGGGTGGCCCTCTGGAACGCAAGCGCCGGGCCGTGAACCGCGCTGGGCGCCTTCTGGACGCTCTGGAAGACATCAAGCTGGGCATGTTGGGCGAGGGAGCTTCGCGCGCCAGCCTGGAGGCCCTCGGCCGCGCTATTCGCGAGCAGCGCTCAAGCACCGACGATCCAGGCCTTGAAGGCGTGCTCAACGAGATCGAAACCCGTGCGGCGGTCGAACTGGCGAAGCTGGAAATGGCGCGGACCGCTGCATGAACGCCAGCCAACAACTCAGTTCATTGAATGGGAATTTTGTTTTGCTATAAGCGGCGGCTCCTACCCCAAGGGTAGAGTTGTTCATGGGGGCCTAGCTTCAATGACGTCGACTTCAGTGGCTGTAAAATCCGAGGAATACCGTCCTTCCGAGGACGAACCGTTCATGAACGAACGGCAGCAAGAGTATTTCAAGCAAAAACTCTTGGCCTGGAAAGAAGAGATTCTGAAAGAATCCAAGGAAACTGTTACTCATCTTCAAGCCGAGACCGAAAATCATCCTGACTTGGCCGATCGCGCCTCGTCGGAGACTGATCGAGCCCTTGAGCTGCGGACTCGTGATCGCCAGCGTAAATTGATCAGCAAGATCGATGAGGCCCTGCGCCGAATCGAAGAGCACAATTATGGCTACTGCGAGGAAACCGGTGAGCCGATCGGTATCGCCCGCCTCGAAGCCCGCCCGATCGCCACCCTGAGCCTCGAAGCTCAGGAACGGCATGAGCGGCGCGAACGCGTTCACCGCGACGACTGACTTCAGGTCGGGGCCGGCGCATCCGCCGCCCCGATCAACCTTTCCCCAATCCTTCCCTTGCCTTGAGCGCCGCCAGCGTCGAGTTTGGCGCGAAGGCGACATGGCTGCGGGAAAAATGCTCACATTGAGAATAAGTCCTCGAATCCCTTTCGCGGGCTCGCTAGATATCCCCGCATGACCGACCGTCTCGTCATCGCCTCCATTCAGGCCAATCCGACCGTTGGGGCCATCGCCACGAACGAAGCCCTGGCCCGGGAACTTATCGCCAAGGCCAATGGCCTGGGCGCCGATATCGCCGTGTTTCCCGAACTGTTCCTGATCGGGTATCCGCCCGAGGACCTGGCCCTGAAGCCTGCGGCCGTCGCGGCCTGCCATGCCGCCTTGGAGCGCCTCGCCGCGGAGACCAGGACGGGTTGCGCCGTCTTCATGACGCTGATCTGGGCGGGTGACGGCGGCCATCCGCGCAATGCGGTCGCTCTGTTGCAGGATGGTGAGATCAAGGGCGTGTCGTTCAAGGTCGACCTGCCAAACTACGGCGTCTTCGACGAGAAACGCATTTTCCAGGCCGGCGAATTGCCTGGCCTGTTCGAGGTGAAGGGCGTCAAGGTCGGGGTGCCGATCTGTGAGGACATTTGGGGCGCCGGCCCTTGCGCGGCCCTGCGCGGGGAGGGGGCCGAGATGCTCATCGTCCCTAATGGGTCGCCCTACCGCCGCACGGCCGAGGATGAGCGCATGGCCGTGGCGCGCGCCCGTGTGGCCGAAACCGGGCTGCCGATGGTCTATGTCAATCAGGTGGGCGGCCAGGATGAGCTCGTGTTCGACGGCGGCTCTTTTGTCCTGCAAGCCGATGGCGCCATTGCCGCCAGCCTGCCCCGCTTCGAAGACGCCATTGGCATCTCTGAATGGACCCGCACATCGGACGGTTGGCGCTGTGCCGAAGGGGAGAAGGCCGCCTGGTTGAACGGGCCGGGCGAGGTCTACCAGGCCATGGTGCTGGGGCTGCGGGACTATGTGAACAAGTCGGGCTTCCCGGGCGTGCTGCTGGGTCTTTCGGGGGGCGTGGATTCCGCGATCACGGCCGTGGTGGCGGCTGACGCCCTGGGTCCCGACCGCGTGCACTGCTTCATGTTGCCGTCGCGATATACCAGCAAGGAGAGCCTGGAAGACGCCGAAGCCTGCGCGAAGATCAATGGCATCCGCCTTGATGAGATCGGTATCGCCCCCGCGGTGGACGCTTTCGCCCAGATGCTGACCCCGCACTATCAGAACAAGCCGGCCGACCTGACCGAGGAGAATATCCAGGCGCGGATCCGGGGTCTCTCCCTGATGGCCCTCTCCAACAAGCTCGGCTGGATGCTGATGACCACCGGCAACAAGTCGGAGATGGCGGTGGGCTACGCCACCCTCTACGGCGACATGTGCGGCGGCTATAACGTCCTGAAGGATATATATAAAACCGCCGTCTACGAAGTCTGCGAATGGCGCAACGCCAACGCCCCTTATGGCGGTCCGCTGAACGCCATTCCCGAGCGGATCATCACCAAGGCCCCCTCGGCCGAGTTGCGCCCCGACCAGAAGGACCAGGACAGCCTCCCCCCTTACGAGGACCTCGACGCCATCCTGCACGGCCTCGTGGAAGAGGAGGCGACCCTCGATGAGATCGTCGCCCGAGGCTATGACGCGGCCACCGTGGAGCGGGTGCAGCGCCTGCTGTATTCGTCGGAATACAAGCGCCGTCAGGCCGCGCCGGGCGTGAAGATCGGGGGCAAGGCTTTCGGCCGCGACCGCCGCTACCCGATCGTCAACGGCTTTAGGGACAAGGTTTCCGGGTAGGACGTGCGCTCCTGCAGGGCGATCGCCGCCACCTCGCGGTCGCCCCGCAGGGCTAGCACCAGAGCCTGGGGCGCCGCGCTTTTCAATCCTGCTTCGAGGCGCTTCGTGAAGGTCCCGAACTTCAGGATGTCCCAGGCATAGCGCAGGCTGAACCCTTCCTCGCAGCCGTCCGGCCGGTCTGCGCGTTCCCGGCCTCTGTGGATGCGGGTCTTGCGCCAAGCGCGCCAGAGGCGGGTGAGGGACGGCTGTTCGATCCAGATCACCAAATCGGCCTGGGGGAGGGTAAGGGGCCAGATGAACGGATAGACGCCTTCAACGATCCAGCGGTCACGGCCGAGCAGGTTGCGGAGATCCTCGATGACCTCCGCGTCGGGGCGCCGGCGCCACTTTGGACCGAATACCAGCCGATCCATATGGATCACCTCTAGGCCGTGCGCCGCGCCCAGGGCGCGGGCCAAGGTGGACTTGCCCGCCCCGGCGCCGCCCATCACGACGATGCGATGAAAGTCCCCGTCCAGGGACGGGGGCGGCGCAGTCCGCGGCGCCCAGAAGCCCGTTGTCCAGACCAAGGCCAGCACCACTGACTCCAGCGCGGCGAGCCCGACTTCGGTGACGACCATTCCGGTGACGCCATAGCGCCATTGCAGCGCCACCAGGGCCATCAGGGGCAGCTGGATCACCCAGTGCAGGGCGAAAGGCACGCCGGCGGCCAGCTTGGTCGCGCCGGCCCCGCGCAGGGCAAAGCTCAGCACCCGTCCGAAGGCGTCGATGCAAACACCGGCGCCAATGATGCGGGCCGGCAGCACGGCCATCTCCACGATGGCAGGGTCGTTCAGGAAGAGGGCCAGCACGGCGTCGGGGACGATCAGCGAGGCCAAGCTCACCGGCGCCAGAACGGCGCTGGCCGCGGCCGCGACCTGCCAGCCCCATCTCCGGGCTTCCGCCGCCGACTCCCGGCCCAGAGCGTGGCCCACCAAGGTCGCCGCGGCGATCCCGAAACCGGTCGCGGTCTGGATGGGCAGGGAGGTGACATTGGCGATGACGCTCAACACGGCCGTCTGGGCGACACCCAGTTGAGCCGCGATGCCGTAGGCGACCATCAGGGCGAACTGGGCCAGGGCCTGTTGCAGGCTCACCGGCCAGGCGATGCTGACAATCCAACCGGCGCCGCGCTCCAAACCCGGATCGGTAAACAGCTCAGGTACGCGCCGCGCCGCCAGCGCCGCCTGGACGGCCAGGGCCACCCCGCAGGCCGCTGAAAAGGCCCAGCCCGCACCCACCAGCCCGTAACGCGGGGCCAGCAGCAGGGTGAAGAGAATCTGGACCGGCACAATGGCGCAGGCCACGGCGAAGGCAGTGCGGGGCTGGCCCGTGGCGATCCAATAGGCGTTCACCGGAATGGTGAGGCCCATCAAGGCCAGGGAGAGCGCGCCGGCGCGCAGGTTTTCGCCGGCCAGGGCCGCGCTGGCGGCGTCAGGGTTCAGAGCCGCGACGACGGCGGGGCCCGCCGTGGCCGCGAGCGCCGCCAGCACCAGGCCAAGGGGCGCGCTGAGCGTCAGCGAAGAGCGTAAGGCCGCGACGGCCTCCTCCCGCCGCCCGGCCCCGGTCGCGCGCGAGATCAGGGCTTGGGCCGCCGTATCGAACCCGGACAGCAAGGCCGCCAGCAGGCCGTTCAGCGTGCTGGCGAGGCCGAGGGCCGCCACTTCCGGCGCGCCCAGCCGCCCGACAATGGCCAGCACGCCCAGCCCGGCTAGGTTCTGGATCAGAAAGAACAGGATCAGCGGCGCGGCGAGGCCGGCAATGCGGGCGATCGGTCGGGCTGGCAGGGTCATGGAGTCCATCCGTTTCGGTTGACGGACGGATAGGGGCGTGGCTGAATTCACAATAGTGAATTGCCCTGATGAATGAATTCGACAATCTGCAAATCAGGAAGGTCGATGGCGGCCTGTTGCTGATTTTCCATGAGCTCTTGGCGCGGCGGCAGGCATCCGCCGTGGCCCAGCATCTCGGGTTGTCCCCTTCGGCCATCAGCCATGGCTTGGCTCGTCTGCGCGATCTGTTCAGCGACCCCTTGTTCATCCGCCGGTCCCACGGACTTGAACCCACCCGCCGCGCCTTGGAACTTGGCCCTCAGGTAGAGGCTCTGATCGAACTGATCGGGGTTACCGTCACGCCGGAGAAGGTCTTCGATCCCAGCCAGACACGCCGGCGGTTCCGCATCGCCTGTCCGGACTACATCACCTCGCTGACGGGCGACCGGCTCGTTCAGTCGTTCCGCGATGAGGCGCCGCGCTCCATCCTGCTGATCCGGCCAATCATGCTGGCCAGGGCCCTGACAGCCATCCGGCGCGGGGAGATCGACCTTGCGATAGGGGCTTTCGGCGACCTGCCTCCCGGCCTCGTCGCGATCCCGGTCTATGAGGACAGATACTGTGTCATCGCCCGCAAGGATCACCCGGTGATCCAGGGCCACGTCGAGCCTTTGACCTACGCCGTGACCGGCCACGTCTTCGTCGGCAATCCCGAAGGGCCGCTGGTAGATGAAGGCGCCGTGGACCGTGATGCGGAGCGCGCCGCCTACGGGTCAATGCCGTCGCCGGAGGTGGTGCGCACCCATGCCTATGTCAGCGCCTGGGAGACCGCCGCACTCATCGTCTCTCGCAGCGACGTGATCGCCGATTGCCCCCGGCGCCTGGCTGAGCGCCTCGCCGGGCCGTTGGGGTTGCAGATCCTGGATCCGCCTTACAATTCAATCAGCCTCGTCATCCAGGCCGTGCGCCGGGAAGGACGGGACAGCGGTGTCGACTGGCTGTTGGAGAAGGTTTCGCGAGCGGTGGCCTAGCCGCGGCGGACGGTGATGATGTCGGAGTGAAAGGCCGGACCTTCGGCGTTCATCTGGCGCAGGAGGGGGAGGATGTCCTCGACCCTCTCGGCGACCTTCCAGGCCTTTTCGAAGCCAACGGGGCTGAGCTTGGCGCGAATGGTATGTTCGAAGAGGTCGAACATCGGCTGCCAGAAACCGTCCGGGCTGTAGATGACGATCGGCTTCTCGTGCAGCCCCATGCGCCGCCAGGACAGAAGTTCGACGATTTCTTCCAGTGTGCCGATGCCCCCGGGCAGGACGACGAAGCCGTCGGCCTCGTCAAACAGGATCATCTTGCGCTCGTGCATCGAGCTGACGACCTTGGTCTCAACCTCGTCATAAGCCCGCTCACGGGCGATCAGAAAGTCGGGGATGATCCCGAGCACACGGCCGCCGGCCTCGTGCGCGGCCTTGGCGCAGGCCCCCATCAGGCCGACACCGCCGCCGCCATAAACCAGGCGCAAGTCTTCCTCGGCCAATTGCCTTCCCAGTTGGCCAGCCGCGGCGAGGAATTTCGGGTCGGCGGCGTCCGACGATCCGCAATAGACGCAGATCGAATCCAGACTCGTGGCGTCGCCAGCCATGTCTCTCAAGCTCCCAGGGAAAAAAAGGGCGCGCCGGGGCGCGCCTCCTGTAACATCTGTATCTATCATGATCGGAGTTTCGCGGGGCATGCAAGCGGCCGGATGGCCGAGGTCACTTGTGGCGGCGGCCCTGGCGGTTTTCGTGGCGTCTTGCGGCCTGCCGGGGTCAGGGAGCCGCAACGAGGATCAGGAACTCACCAGCGCCTACATGGCGCCCCCCGAAGCCCGGCAGATACGCGCCGCGCCTGGCGGCGTCGATATAAGCGGCGTCGCGGCGCCTGGGGCCCGTGTGCGCATCGCCACCCCCTCCGGTAGTGCGCTCTTTGCCCAGGCCGATCCGGCGGGGGCTTGGCGCATCCGCCTTGCGTCCGGGCCGGAGGTCCGGCTGTTCGGGCTCTCGATGGTGGTCTCGAAACCTCCGTCCCCGGAGCGAATCGTCCAGTCCCAAGGCTACCTGTTCGTGATCCCTGGCGGTCCATCCGGGGTGCTCAGATCAGGGGCCGGCGCCTTGCCCTTGACGCTAGGGACGCAGCGCTTGAGAATCTTCGCTGTCGACCATGACCGCGAAGGCGGGGCGGTCGTCTCGGGCTACGCGGCCCCAGGCGAGCAACTCAGCGTGCGGGTGGACGGGGTCACGCGGGGGCGCGCCACAGCAGACCAGGCAGGGAGATTTACCGCCCTCCTGAATCAGCCCCTTACGCCGGGTGCGCGGGAAATCGTCGCCCTGGGAGAGAGGACCACGTCGTCAGTGAGGCCGCCGATCTCGGTGGCGGCTCCGCTGCCGGTCCCGCCATTTCGGGCGGAACGGACGAGCTTTGGTTGGCGAATTGACTGGATGACCCCAGGCGGGGGATTGCAGACGACTTTGATTTTTGACTGACGACTTTAAAAGATACCGCGCACTAAAATTTGGAGTTTGGGCATTGGCTTTCATGAACGGGGCGGCGGGGCGCCGCATGTCTATCCCTGGCGCGATCGCGCCCGCCAACGTGACGTTCAATTTCTGGACCTCGATGGCGGACCTGGGGAAGCTGGTTCTGCGCTCACGGGCCGAAGGCCTGAAGGTTCGTCTGTTCCTCGCCGTCTCTCTCGTCCTGATCGGCAAGACCTCCGGCATCTATGCCCAGGTGATGTTGGGCGAGGCGGTCAATCGCCTGCAGGACACCCTGGACGCCGCCAAGGCCGCCGGCGCGGCCCCGGTGCTGGGGACAAGCTTTCTGCTCTTGGCGCTCGGCTATGTCGTGTTGCGGCTCACCTCATCGACCGCGCCGTTGTTGCGTGACGCGACCTTCCAGCCCGTGTCGCAGATGGCCATGGCCCGGTCTGCCATCGAGAGCTTCACCCACTCCCTCAACCTGTCCCTCGATTTCCATGCGTCGAAACTGACGGGCGGCCTGAACCGCGTCATCGATCGGGGCGCGCGCTCCACCGACTTCCTGTTGCGCAGCGTGGTCTTCAACCTGGGCCCCACGGCCATCGAGCTGATCGTCGCGGCGACCGTGCTGACCACCCACTATTCCTGGCGCTTCGCGATCATCGCGATCATCACCGTGATCGCCTACACGACCTTCACCTTCTCCATCACCAACTGGCGCATCAAGCACCGCCGGGCCCTCAATGAGGCCGACAGCCTGGCCGCCGGGCTCTCGGTGGACGCCCTGATCAACTATGAGACGGTGAAGACCTTCGGCGCCGAGGAGCGCATCGTAGGCCGCTATCAGGAAGCGATGTTCGACTACGCCCACGCCGCGGTGAAGGCCAACACCTCCCTGCAGCTCTTGAACGGCGGCCAGACCCTGGTGCTGAACATCGGCCTCCTGGCCATGGTGGTGTTCGCCGGTTTGGAGGTGATCCACGGCGACATGCGCATCGGCTCGTTCACCGCCGCCATCCTGGTGCTCATGCAGGTCTATGCGCCGCTCGGCCAGCTCGGCATGAACTATCGGGAAATCCGCCAGGCTTTCATCGACATGGAGCAGATGCTCGATCTGCGCGCCATCAAGCCGGAGGTCAGCGACGCCCCGGACGCCCAGCCCCTGCCGCCTGCCAAGCACGAGGGCGCGGAAGTGGCCTTCGAGCATGTGGGCTTCCAGCACAATGCCCGCTCGGTGGGCCTGAAGGACGTGGATTTCGTCGTGCCGCCCGGCACCACCACCGCCCTGGTCGGGCCCTCAGGCTCCGGCAAGACCACGATTGTCCGGCTCGCCCTGCGCCTGCTTGACCCTCAGCAGGGCAGGGTGACCATCGACGGGATGGATCTGAAGGCGGCGCAACTGTCGTCCCTCCGCCGGGCGGTGGCCCTGGTGCCGCAGGACGTGGCGCTCTTCAACGACACCATGTTCACCAATATCGCCTTCGCCAAGCCGAACGCCACGGAGGCGGAGGTCTGGGCGGCCGCCGAGGCGGCGGAACTGTCGCGCTTCATTGAGGGGCTGCCGGACAAGATGAACACCCGCGTCGGTGAGCGCGGCCACAAGCTTTCCGGTGGCGAGCGTCAGAGGGTAGGCCTGGCTCGCGCCCTGCTGGCCGATCCGCGTGTCCTGATCCTTGACGAGGCTACCAGCGCCCTTGACGGCCGAACCGAGGCGGCGATCCAGGAGACCCTGCGTAAGGTCCGCCAGGGCCGAACGACCCTCGTCATCGCTCACCGACTGTCGACCATCGCCGACGCCGACCAGATCCTGGTGATCCGGCGCGGCAGGATCGTCGAGCGCGGCGACCACGACACTCTGCTCAGCCATGCCGGCGAATATGCCGCCCTCTGGCGCCGCCAGACGCGCGAGCAAGAGAAGCCGAAAGAGACGGTCTAGCGGCGGGCAGCCGGGGACATGTACTCGTTACGTGTCCCCATCCAACGATCGGTTCAGCGGCTTGGGGACGCGTAACAAGTACACGTCCCCCCAACGGCCTATCGCTATTCCGCCGCCTCTGGCACCGGGCTATTCGCCGCCTTCGGGATCGCCGTCGGCTTCCGCCGCACGCCGAGCTTGTCCATCACCCACATGAAGCGGGCGCTGAGAGTCTTCGGCGCGGCCAGGGCCACCGGGGTTAGGAACAGGGTCAAGAGGGTCGCGAATGAGAGACCCCAGACGACGGCGCTGGAAAGCTGCACCCACCACTCAGAGCCTGGCGCCTTGTACTCAAAGCCGCCGTTGCGGAAATCAGGGTGGATCTGGAACATCAGGGGCAGCAGGCCCACGACGGTGACCAGAGTGGTCAGCATCACCGGTCGGAAGCGCTGGGTGGCGGCGCGCACGGCAGCTTCGTCGGCATCATAGCCCTGGCGCCTCAACTGGTAGAACGTATCCACCAGCACGATGTTGTGGCCGACCACGACACCGGCGAGGGCGACGATGCCCGTGCCCATCATGATCACCGAGATGTAGTTGAAGGCGCCCAGGAGGTTGATGATCACGCCGATCAGCACCCCTACCGTGGACAGCACCACGGCGGAGAGGGTCACGAAAATCCCGTAGAAGCTGTTGAATTGCCACAGCAGAATGAGCGCCATCAGGCCGAGAGTGACAGCCATGGCGGTGATGAAGAAGGTCCCCGCCTGCTGGCTCTCCTCATCGGAGCCGGTGAATTTCCAGTGCACGGAGGGATCGATGCCCGCCTGTTGCAGCCAGGGGCGCAGGGCCGCGATCTTCTCGTTGGCCGCGACGCCATCGATGGCGTTGGCCTGGATCAGGACGAGGCGCTGGCCGTCGCGGCGGGCGATGTTGGTCACCTGCTGAGACGGCACCTGCTTGACGAAATAGCTGGCTGGGACCGGCCCCAGAGGCGTGTTGATTGTCAGATTCTGCAGGGCTTCCACGTTGCGTGACGAAGCCGGGAAGCGGACGCGGATATCCAGCTCGTCGTCGGCGTCATCGGGCCGGAAACGGCCGACCAGCACGCCCGATGTGACGAACTGGATGGCCTGACCGATGGTCGGCACATCGACGCCGTAGCGGCCGGCGGCCTCGCGGTCGACGGTGAGGTTCCACTCGATGCCGGGAGAGGTACGGTTGTCCTCCAGCTCGATCAGCTGGCGGTCCTGGGCCAGGTGGGCGCGGATCAGATTGGCCGCGCGGTTGAGCTCGGCGATATTCTGGCTGCGCAGTTCGACCTGGATGTCCTTGCCGGTGGGCGGGCCGGACTGCGGTGTGCGCACTTCCGTCAGCACTCCCGGGAACCCGCCATTGGCGGCAAGGCGCTCGCGGACATTCTTGACGATGTCGAAGCCGGTGGTGCCCATGGCGGCGCGCTCGCCGAATGACACGAACTCGACCTGCAGGCGCCCGATGGTGTCGTTGGGGGCGCAGTTCGGCCCGCCGCAGGAGCCGCCGCCGCCCACCCTCGCCGCGATCGCCTTCACGCCAGGCATGCCGGCCAGGCGCGCCTCGACATTGCGGACCAGGGCGTCTTCGGCCTGCACCGACAAATTGCCCCGGGCCTTGATGAACACCTGGGCCCACTCCGGATCTTCCTCCAGGAAGAACAGGGTCGCCCGTGAGTGCATGCCGAGTAGATTGTTCTGCATCGCCCAGAAAGAGGCGAACACCGTGACGATCAGGCAAAGGATCGCGATGGTGGTCAGGACCGGCCGGATCGCCGCCCCCCACAGCACCCGTGCGTACCAGCCCATGAAGCCCTTCATCTGGCGTGGATCGCCGTGCTCGGACTTTTCGATTTCCTCGAGGAGTTCGCTGTCGACACCCTGCTTGCGCCCGGCGAGAGAGCCCAGGGCCGGGGTGAAAATCAGGGCCACGAAGATCGACGCACCCAGCACGAAGAACAGGGTCAGCGGCAGGTAGCTCATGAACTTGCCGGCGATCGAGTTCCAGAACATGAACGGGATGAAGGCCGACAGGGTCGTCAGGGTGCCGTTGATCACCGGCCAGAACATGCGGCTGGCGGCGGCGGCGAAGGCTTTGTCCTTGGGCAGGCCCTCGGCCATCTTGCGGTCGGCGTACTCGACCACGACGATGCCACCGTCGACCAATATCCCGACGGCCAGGACCATGCCGAACATCACCATCTGATTGAGGGTGACATCAAGGGCGTGAAGCACCATCAGGCCGATCATGAAGCAGGCCGGGATCGCCGCGCCCACCATCAGCCCCTGGCGAAGGCCGAGGCTGGCGATAACGATGACCATGACGAGAAGGGTGGCGCTGATCAGGCCGCCTTCCAGCATGGTGAGCATGCGGTCGATGAACTCTGAGTCGTCGAACACTACGGCGGAGTGGACCGTCGTCGGCCAGGACTTCTCCTCGTCGAGAACGGCGGCGCGGATGGCGCGCACGGTCTCCAGGGCATTGGCCCCGCTTCGTTTGGTGACGTCCAACGTGAAGGCGGTCTGGCCGTTGTAGCGCGCCAGGAAGGTCGCGTCCTGGAAGGTGCGGTGCACCTCTCCGATGTCGCCGACCGTGATCAGGCGGTCGCCGTTGCGCTTGATGGGAAGGGCGAGGATGTCCTCGGGCCGCTCCACCACGCCCGGAACCTTGATCGAGAATGCGCCCTGGGAGGTCTGCAGGCGGCCGGCGGGAACCAGCTGGTTATTGCGGGCGATCACGGCAGCGAGTTCGCCGGTCGTCACGTTGAGAGCCTGCATTCGTACCGGATCGATGGTCACTTCCAGCATTTCCGGACGGGCGCCGGAAAGCTCGACCTTCAGCACGCCAGGGAGGGCTTCCAGGCGGTCCTGCAGGCGGCGCGTCGCCTCGAACAGGGAGCGTTCGGGGGCCTGGCCGTAGACGGAGATTTCGATGGACGGCCCGCCGACGGAGCCCTCCTCAATGATCGGTTCTTCGGCGTCCGGCGGGAAGCGGCCGCGAGCCTCATCGACCTTGGCCCGGACGTCGGCCATGACCTTGTCCGGATCGAAGTTGACCTCGAATTCGAGCTGCACGACGGCGATGTTCTGGCCCGCCGTGGCGTTCATTTCCTTCAGGCCTTCAAGGCCTTGCAGGGCTGTTTCCAGCGGCCTCACGAGCAGGCGTTCGGAGTCCTCCGGGCTCACGCCCGGATAGGGGACGATGACCGCCACGAAGGGCACCTTGATGTCCGGGTTCGATTCCCGGGGCATGGTCAGATAGGTGAACAGCCCGAAGATCGTCAGGATCAGAGTGACCGCGAGAACGACCTTACGGCGGCGGATCGCCAGCTCGATGAGGGATTGGATCATGCGCCGGCCGCCTTAGGGGCTGGGCGCGCCGCCGGGCGGGCGGGGGCGGGACCCTGGACTCGGACGACCTGGCCTTCGGAGACGTAGGACTGGCCCACCGTGATGATCCGCGCCTGGCCGGTCAGACCGGCGACCCACACGCCTTGCGGGGTTTCCTCAAGCACAGTGACCGGCGCGAAGGCGACTTTGTTCCCGGCGACGAGGTAGCGCAGGCCCTGGCGGCCCTGGGCGTCCAGGACTAGGGCGGAGACCGGAGCGAGGTGAGCGGGGCCGACGCCTGCGTCGATCTTCACATCGGCGGAGAAGCCGGAGCGGACCGCTCCTCCCGGGTTCCGCACAGAGATTTCAATGCGATAGGTGCGCGTCGCGGGGTCAGCGTCACGGGCGACGAAGCGGACAGTGCCACCGATCGTCTGGCCGGACACGAGGGTCGCCGTGGCCCAGGCGCCCACATGGACGCGCGACGCGACGGTCTCGGCG
Source organism: Caulobacteraceae bacterium (assembly GCA_046349475.1). Classification (GTDB taxonomy): domain Bacteria; phylum Pseudomonadota; class Alphaproteobacteria; order Caulobacterales; family Caulobacteraceae; genus Acaudatibacter. The sequence continues at coordinate 47,676 of JAXMCG010000016.1, forward strand.
ACATCACCAACAATAATCAGCGGGTCCAGTTCGATGACCGTACCGCAAGCCTGGCCGGGACCGAGATAAGCGCCGATCTCGGCGTCGCGGTGATCGAAGACGCCGCCGAATGGGGCGCGGACATTAACCTGTTCCAGGGCGACCTCGGCCTGGCGCAGCGCCGCCTGGGCGGCGTCCATGTTGGCCTTGTCCTGCATCACCTGGGTGGGCGAGCGGAAGCCGTCCTCGGCGAGCTTCTCGGAAGACTGCAGCTGAATCTGGCGCAGGCGGAAATTGGCGCGCGCCTGGTCAACGGCGGCCTGCCGGGCGTCGACGGAGAGCCGGCAAAGCACCTGACCACGCCCGACATATGTCCCTTCGCGGGCTGGGGTGGCGGCGACGACGCCGGCGGTCTCCGAACGCACGATGACAGTTCGGGCCGCTTCGGTGCGGCCCCGGATATTGACTGTGTAGGTGCGCTGCACCGCGTCCACCGTGACCGTCTGGACCAGGGGCGGCGGCGGGGCTTCGGCGGCCTTGGCTTCTTCCTTGTGCGCCCCCTTCACCAGCCCAAGCACGAGCAGGAAGAGAATGGTGGCGCCCAGAATTCCGCCGGCGAAGAGGTAGGAAGGTTTCATGCGTGCAAGCGACTTTTATGAAGGGCGCTGGAAGCCGCCACTCGCCGGACCTTGCCCCAGCGTGCGCCCCTCTCCCATCAGCCCGATGCAAGGCGGTTGTGATGCGCCCAACGGGCTTGATCAAATGAAAACGCGGACAGGATTGCGGTCTCGACTTGGCGTTGCGGCGACGCATCAGCTTACATTGTACGGCAAAACCGGTCTTGACCGGCCTTGCGGATCGGCTCTGGCGTTCGCGCCCCCGGCGGGGGAAAATGAGCAATTGCAACGCCTGTAGGCCCGCGCGGAGAATTTGCCTTGAGATATCTGCACACGATGGTTCGCGTTCGCGATCTCGACAAAGCCCTGGATTTTTATTGCGACAAACTGGGCTTGCAGGAAGTTTCCCGCGCCGAAAATCCGATGGGACGGTTCACCCTAGTGTTTCTCGCCGCGCCGGAAGACGTGGAAGCGGCCAAGGAGAAGCGGGCTCCGACGGTGGAGATCACCTACAACTGGGACGATGAGGACTACCAGGGCGGCCGTAACTTCGGTCACCTGGCCTACCAGGTCGATGATATCTACGCCCTCTGCACGCGCCTCATGGAAGGTGGCGTGACCATCAACCGGCCGCCGCGTGACGGATACATGGCGTTCGTGCGCTCGCCGGACGGAATTTCGATCGAGCTCCTGCAGAAGGGCGGCCGCCTGGCGCCCGCCGAACCCTGGACCTCGATGCCCAACGTCGGGGCCTGGTAGCGCTCGGACGCGTTGGGGCGGTGGAGACCAAGACCTACCGGGTCAAACCCTGGCCGATGCTGATCGTGGCGGCGCTGCTGGCGGTGATCGCCACCTGCGCCATCGTGTTCGGCGACTATGGCAGCGCGCCGGAACCCCATGCCGGGATCAAGGGGGCGGTGGGAGCCTTGCTCGACAAGGCGCCGCCCTGGGTCATTCAGGTGCTGGCCTATGGCCTGCAGGGCTGCTTCCTGCTGCTGGCCGCGGTGATGGTCTGGCGGGCCGTCAGCCCTTCGCCGATCCTGGTGCTGACCGGCGATCAGGTGACTCTCTATTCGGTGTTCGGCGGCAAAACTATGCGCTGGGAGGACGTGCGTGGTGTGACCTATGGGGGCGCTGGCCTGGTGACGCTGAAGAGCGATCTGGCGAGTGTGACGATCTCGGTGAATGCTATCCGGGCGGACCCGCAGGAGATCTACGGGGAAGTGGACCGGAGGCTGCGGGCGCACGGCTACCCGGGACCTTAAACACCGTATTCGCACCGTATTTGCCGTATTTGCGCCGCTTAGTGCGCCTTCCGTGCGCGGTAAGAGCGCGTTGCGGGACGCTTGCTGAGCGGCCTGTGCAGCTCCGTGCGCCTTACCTGCCGCTTGGTGCGCTGTTCGCGCCAGCCTCCCCTTCAGGGGAGGCACGGATCGCGAAGCGGGACGGGTGGGGGACCTGTGGAAACAGTTTAAAGATTGGCCGGGCGGTTCCCCACCCTCGCCCTGCGGGCGTGTCCCTCCCCTGAAGGGGAGGGTTATTCGGGTTGGGGACGTGAGTGCCTGAGTCATTGCCACACATATAGCGAACTATTCGCCATTTGTGAAGCCCTACAGCCCCTCGGCCAGTTGCGGGAAGACCTTGGCGACCTTGCTGAGCAGGTAGTCGCCATAGGTCCCTTCGAAGGCGTGGACGCTGGATTGGTCCCAGCGTTCGGCGCGGTCGGCGGATTGGACCGCCTGGTCCACGGCTACGTCAGGCAACGGCCGCATGGGGGCGGTGAAGTCAGGGTCGAAGAAAAGGGGGAAGGAGAGGCGGCTGACGCCCGAGCGGTTCATCACCCGGTGCGGGGTGGACTTGAAGCGGCCGCCGGTGAGGCGCTCCAGCATGTCGCCGATATTGCAGACCAGGGCGCCCTCGATCGGCGGGGCCTCGATCCAGCCCGCGGGAGTCTTCACCTGCAGGCCGCCGTGGCGATCCTGGGCGAGCAAGGTGAGGAGGCCGTAGTCGGTGTGTTCCCCGACCCCCCAGGACTGGCTCCAGTCAATCTGCGACGGGCCGGTAGCGGGGTAGTGGAAGAGGCGGAAGAGGACGGTGGGATTGGCCGTATAGGCGCGGGCGAAATAGTCGTTCGGCAGGCCAAGGCTAAGGGAGATGCCCTCCATCAGGGCCGCGGCGGCGCGGACGGCGCCGGACATGTAGGCCTCGCAGGCGGCGCGCAGTTCGGGGAGACCCGCCGGCCAGAGATTGGCGCCATGCATGGGCAGGCCGGCTTTGACCCGCGGATCTCCGGGGCCCAGCTCCGTGCCGAGATAGAGCCCTTCCTTCAGATCCGGGCGACCCGAGGTGAGCTCGCCGCCCACCGGGAAGAAGCCGCGCCAGGCCCGGCCACCCTTGTCCATGGAGATGGCCATCTTCTCGGCGAGGGGGAGGGCGAAGAAGCGGTGGGACTGGGTCTCCAGGTCCTTCAGGGTGGCCAGGCTGATGCCGTGGCCGGTGAGGTAGAAGAAGCCGTGGGCGCGGCAGGCGGCGGCGAGCTCACCGGCAACGCGCGCGCAATCCTGCGGCGATGCCCCGAAGAGCGCCGCCATATCGATGATGGGGAGGGCGCCTGGCACGCCTACACCGGCGCCGGGCGGGCCCGTTGATTGTAAAGGAGCTTGCGACGACGTTCCTGCTCTTCCTGAGTCATCAACGCCGGGTCTTCCAGAGGCAGGCCAGCGGTAACGGCGAGGCCGGCGATGACGGCCGGGCGGGCCATCAGTTCCTCGAACCATCGCTTGAAGTACTTGAACTCGTCGATGTCGATGCCCTGGCCCTTCCAGTTCACCGTCCACGGCAGGGAGATCATGTCGGCGATAGAGTAGTCATCACCTGCCAGATACTTGCGGTCATAGAGGCGGTTGTTGAGCACGCCGTAGAGGCGGTGGGCTTCGTCATTGAAGCGGCGAACGGCATAGGCGAGGTCGCCATTTTTCGGATCCGCCGCCGCGCGCATGAAATGGCCGTTCTCGCCGAGCTTCGGACCCTGGTTGGCCATCTGCCAGATTACCCACTGGATGACCTCGTACTTGCCTCGGGTGTCGGTGGGCATGAAGCGGCCGTACTTTTCGGCCAGATAGATCATCATGGCTCCGCTCTCGAAGACGCTGATGGGCGCGCCACCGCCGAGAGGCTCGTGGTCGACAAGAGCCGGCATGCGGTTGTTAGGGCTGATCTTCAGGTAGTCGTCGGTGAACTGATCGCCGCGGCCGATGTGGACGGGTACCACCCTGTACGGGACGCCCAGTTCCTCCAGGAGGATGGACACCTTCTTGCCGTTCGGCGTGGGCCAGTAGTGCAGGTCGATCATACGCGCTCTCCAAGGCGGTTTCAGATGGCCCTGGAGAGCAATCTAAGCGTTTCCGGCGAAGTCAGAAGGGGGCCTCATCACTTTCGGGCAGTTGGTTGTTCGCCAGATAGGCTTCGGCTTCCGGGGAGAGGGTGAAGGTGTCGCGTTCGTCCGGAATGGCGGGCGGAGCGACGACGCGGGGGCCGGCGCCAGAGCCGTCGAGGACACGAATGATCTCGTCTTCGCGTTCGTCGTAGAGCACCGCGATATCGCAGACCCGCTCGGCGCTTTCGCCGAGCTCGGCGCGCAGGCCGAGGGCCGCGAAGAGGGCCGGGGAGAGGCGCATCAGCACCTTGCCGCCGCCCATGTCGTCGCGCAGATCGGCGTGTTCGAGGACTGCGCTGATCAGATAGGCCGGCGGCGGGGTCCAGCGCGGCTTCGGCGCCGTCTTGGCCTTGGGGCGGAAGTTCGTGGTGCGGCGGAAGCGGTATGCCGGGTTGGCCATCGGGATGTCCCTCCTGTCTGATGAGGATGAGACTGGAAGCGGCATACGTCAAAAAGGGTCGTACAAATTTTTGCTTATTTCAAAAGCCTTCTTCCAAGCGGAGAGAGCTCGCGTCATTATCGGTCGCAAGGAGAAACGCCATGCGACATGAGAAAGCCAGCCGGCTTCTGGAGCTTGCCCGCCTGTTGGCCTCAAGCGCGGAGGGCCTGACCCTGGATGAGATGTCCGCCCGCCTTGATGTAGGGCGCCGGACGGCGGAACGGATGCGCGACGCCGTACGTGAGGTGTTCCCGCAAATGGAGGAGATCGACGATCCGCCGACCCGCAGGTTCCGGCTTTCGGGTGGCCTCGACAGTCTTTTCCAGGCGCCGGATGCAGATGAATTGGCGGCTCTGCATAGCGCCGCGGAGATGTTGAGCGCGGCGGGGGCAAGCGTGCGCGCCAAGGCCCTGCATACCCTGGAAGAAAAGGTGCTGTCCTCGATGCGAGGGTCCGCGCGGCGCAGGCTGGCGCCCGACCTGGAGGCCCTGGTTCAAGCCGAGGCGATCGCCGCCCATGCCGGCCCGAGGCCCCTGGAGGATGCGGCCGTGCTGGGAGCGGTGCGGACCGCGATCAAGGGGCTGACGGCCCTGAGGTTCAAGTATGACGGCGGGCGTAATCCGGGCCGGACACGGACCGTGACACCCTGCGGAATTCTGTTCGGGCGGGCCAACTATCTGGTGGCCATCGAGGAAGGACGTGAGGTTCAGACCTTTCGCTTCGACCGCATGCGCGAGACCGAGGCGCTTGAGACGCCTGCCGCGCCGCCGGCGGATTTCTCGATCCAGGACTTCGCCGACCGGTCGTTCGGGATCTACCAGGACGATGTGGAGGACGTGGAGCTGGTGATCGCCAAGGGGCGGGCGGAGGACGCCAGATCCTGGCGTTTCCATGCCAATCAAGCGGTGGAGGATCTGCCGGACGGTTCCGTGCGAGTGCGCTTCCGGGCCTCCGGCATGCGGGAACTGGCCTGGCACCTCTTCACCTGGCGCGATGCGGTGCGGATCGTGGGGCCGGAGAGTTTGCGGGCGACGATGCGGGAGGAACTGGCCCTGGCGGCGAAAGCGCTGGGCAGCGAATAGGGGACGCGTAACAAGTACACGTCCCCGGCAGGCGCCGGAGGTCAGGGGGGACGTTTACTTGTCACGCGTCCCCTTGGTTCTACTGCGCCGGCACGCCTTCGCGGGCCGGGGCGGGCGCAGCGGCGGCGAAGGTGAAGGCTTCGGGCGTGGCGACATGGCGGCGGAAGAAGGCGCTGATCAGGGTCATCATCACGGGGCGCACCTCGGCGTGGTTGCCGAAGCCGTGGGGCAGGCCGGCGAAGATGTGCAGATCCACCTGTCCCCCGGCATTGCGCAGGGCCTCTTCGAAGCGGCGCGAAGCGGTGACAGGGACGACCTTGTCCGCATCACCGTGCAGCAGCATGGCCGGCGGATAGTCGGCGGCGACGTGGGTGATAGGTGAGGCGAGGGCGGCGATCTCGAAGGTTTCGCCGGAGCCGCGCAAGGCCGAGGCCGGGGTGCCGCCGGAGGGGCGGGCGTCGCCCGGATACATGATGGTGGGCGGATAGACGGCGGCGACAGCGGCCACGGCGGCGGAGATCGAATGGTCGGTCTCGGGGCCGTCGAAGCTCTTCTCGTTCGGCGTGCCGGCGGCGAGGAGGACGAGGTGGGCGCCGGCCGAGTGGCCCTGCAGGCAGAGCTTGGCCGGGTCGAAGCCGAGGTCGGCGGCATTGGCTTTGGCCCATCGGATGGCGCGCTTCACGTCCTGGATATGGGCCGGCCAGGCGGCTTCGCCGTTGAGGCGGTATTCGCAGGCCATGGCGACGAAGCCGTCGCGGGCCAAGTGGCGGCAGTGCTCGACCAGCATGCTCTTGTCGCCGCGCGACCAGCCGCCGCCGTGGACGACCAGAACCGCCGCGCCATTGGCGCCGGAGGCGGGCTTGTAGAGATCGAGCTTCAGCGGCCGGTTTCCGGCGTCGCCATAGACCACATCGCGGGTTTCAATCACCTCGGCCATCTCATCCTCCAATTCTTTGAGCTTTTCCAAAGCCTAGGCCCGGCGAAGTGCGCGGGCAACGTTTACAGGCTTCGAGAATAAGGGCCGAATTGCATCCTTTAGCTTGGCCGGGCGCTTAGAACGGGATGGTCGCTTGGGGAAGAGACGCCATGGCTGACGCCGCCCACCGGCTCCGTGAGGGGACGGCGTCGTCGCACGCCTCCGTCGACAAGGCGTTCTCGGCGTTCGACATGACCGCGCGCGATGGCTATGGCGGCTTCCTGCTGGCCATGGGCCGGGTCCTTCCGGGGGCCGAGCGAGCGGTGGAAGGCCTGGTCGAGGCGCGCGCGGATGGTCTGTTCTCCGACCTGGAGGCCCTTGGCTTGGCGCGGCCCCACTCCGTCGCTTTCAGCCCGATGACGGGCGCGGCCGCCTGGGGGGCGGCTTACGTACTGGAGGGTTCCCGGCTGGGCGCCAAGGTGCTGGAACGGCGAGTATCGGCGGACCTGCCGCGGACCTTTCTCAGCCAGGGCCATGCCGGTGGCGGCTGGGCCGCGTTCAGGGCGCGGCTGAACCAGGCGGCGGACGGCGAGGCCTGGATCATGGCGGCGCTGGCCTCCGCACGGGATGTGTTCGCGGCGTTCGAGGCGGCGGCGGCGCGTGAGGAGATCATGTATGACCGCTGAAACGCCCGCCTACAGCGTTGATCTCGACAATTGTGACCGCGAGCCGATCCACATCCTGGGGGCGGTGCAGAAGTTCGGCTTTCTGATCGCGGTTTCGTCGGCGTGGATGGTGACGCGGGTCTCCGACAATATCAGCGAATTCCTCGAGACGACGCCGGACGAGGCGCTCGGCCAGCCTCTGGCCGCGATTATCGACGGCGAGGCCCTGCACGAAATCCGCAACCGCATCGCGCTCCTGGTGGCGCCGGACGCCGTGGAGCGGCTGTTCGGCGTGGAGCTGATAGCCGGCCGCGCCCCGTTCGACGTGGCGGTGCATTTCTCGGGGACCACCATCGTCATCGAAGCCGAGCCCAGCGCCGATGATTCGTCGGAGGCGGCGTCCCTGGTGCGCACGATGATGACGCGGCTGGGCCAAACCGGGGCGATGAACGTTTTCCTGCGCGAGGCGGCGCGGCAGGTGCGCGCCCTGACCGGTATCGACCGTGTGATGGTCTACAAGTTCGACCAAACCGGCTCGGGCGAGGTGGTGGCAGAGGTCCTGCGGCCCGGCGTCGACAGCTTCATGGGGCTGAATTACCCGGCCTCCGACATTCCGATGCAGGCCCGCGCCCTTTATGTGCGCAATGTCTTCCGGATCATCGCAGATGTGGACGATTCGGGCCGCCGGATCCTTCCGGTGCGCGACGCCGAGGGGGCGCCGCTGGACCTTTCGATGTCGGTGCTGCGGGCGGTCTCGCCGATCCACCTGGAATACCTGCGCAATATGGGCGTGAAGGCCTCGCTGTCGATCTCGATCATCGTCGAAGGTCGGCTCTGGGGCCTGTTCGCCTGCCACCACTATGAAACGCACCTGCCAAGCTTCGTGCGGCGCACGGCGGCGGAACTGTTCGGGCAGATGTTCTCCCTGATGCTGGAGAGCCGGGAGCGGCGTGAGACGCTGGATTATGAAAGCCACGCCCGGGGCGTCGCCGACCGGATGATGTCGGTGGTGGCGCAGAACAATGACGCCCTGACCGATGCGGACTGGCTGGGCAGCGTGATCGCCGAGGCGATCCCATCCGAAGGGGTGGGGGTGAGCATGGGCGGGCAGGTGTCACTGTCTGGCCTGACGCCCAGCGATACCCAGTTCGGCGACATCGTCAGCGCCCTGGCCCGGCAGGGCGTGAGCCGGGTGCATTCCACCGACAGTATCGGAACCCTGGTGCCGGACGCCGCCGCCTTCGCCAACCGGGCGGCGGGGCTCCTGGCCATTCCCGCCAGCCGAATGCCACAGGACTATGTGGTGCTGTTCCGGCCCGAACGGCTGCGCTCCGTGCGCTGGGCGGGCAATCCGGAAAAGGCGGTGGAGTATGGCCCGCACGGGGCGCGCCTGACGCCCCGCAAGAGCTTCGAGGAATGGTCGGAGCTGGTTAAGGGCAAGGCGGCGCCGTTCACCGGGTCGGAGCTGCGGGTCGCCGAGGGGCTGCGCACGGCGCTGCTGGAAGTGGTGATGCGCCTGGCCGATGCGGCCGGCGAGGAGCGGCGGCGGTCCGAGGAACAGCAGACCCTGCTGATCGCCGAGCTGAACCACCGGGTGCGCAACATCCTGGCCCTGATCCGGGGCCTGGTGAACCAGACCCGGCGGGCGGACCTGACGACCGAGCAGTTCGTTGAGACCCTGGATCAGCGCATCCAGGCGCTGGCCCGCTCGCACGACCAGATCACCGCCGACCGCTGGGGGCCGGCGCGGCTGATCGACCTGATCGAAACCGAAAGCGGGGCCTATCTCGGCCAGAAGCGCTCGCGGCTGACCTGGGCGGGGCCGAATGTGCAGGTCGATCCGCAGGCCTTTACGGTGCTGGCCCTGGTGTTCCACGAACTGACCACCAATGCGGCGAAGTACGGGGCCTTGTCGGACAGCGGCGAGGTTCGCGTCTCCTGGGAGCTCGATGCGGCCGGGGACCTGGTCATCGACTGGACCGAGCTCGGCGGGCCGGTGGTGCAGGCGCCGACCCGGCGGGGATTCGGCACGACGATCATCGAGCAATCAATCCCGCACGAACTGAACGGCAAGGCCGAGGTGCGCTACCGGCCGGCGGGGCTGGAGGCCAGGTTCTGTGTGCCGGCGCGCTATGTGGCGGGCGTGCAGGAGCCCATCGCGGCGGCGCCCGCGGCGGCGCGGGGCGGCCCGGACGATGCGCGGCCCCTGGCCGGCAAGACCGTGCTACTGGTGGAAGACAGCATGATCATCGCCATGGACGCCGAGGACGCTCTGCGCGGCATGGGGGCGCGGGAGGTGCGGCTGGCCTCCACCGTGCCGCACGCCAAGGCTCTGGTCGGGGAGGGCGGCATCGATGTGGCGGTTCTGGACTTCAATCTCGGTCATGAATCCAGCCTGCCCGTGGCCGAGATGCTTGCGGCGGCTTCGACGCCCTACATCTTCGTGACGGGATATGGGGAAGAGCTGGTGCTGCCGGCCTCCCTGGCGCGGCCGCCGACGGTGAAGAAGCCCTATGCCGACGGGGCCATGGCCCAGGCTCTGCGCGAGGCCATGCAGGGCTAGGAAAGCCTTTCTCTGGCGAGCGCGGCGGTGTTTGATGCAGGGCGACGGCTCGCTCAAGAGGCCGTGTGCTGGGTGAGGTGTTGTCCGATGCTTGAAGGCGTGAAGATCGTGGAGTTCTCCACCTATGTGGCCGGGCCGTGCGCGGCCATGGTGCTGGGGGAATGGGGCGCGGACGTCATCAAGGTGGAAAGCCGCACCGGCGACGCGACGCGGGCGATCCTGGCGGGGACGACCGATACGGCGAGCCCGGTGTTCGAGTTCGAGAACCGGAACAAGCGGGGGCTGGTGCTGGACGTTTCCAAGCCCGAGGGGCGCGAGGCTCTGGTGCGGGTGCTGAAGGACACGGACATCTTCATCACCAACCTGCGACCCGGCGGCCTGAAGCGGGCGGGGATCGACTACGAGGCGCTGAAACACGAGCTGCCGCATCTCGTCTATTGCTCGGTGACCGGCTACGGCCTGGAGGGCGAGGCGGCGGACCTGCCAGCCTTTGATATCGCGGCCCTGTGGACCCGTTCGGGCCTCGGCGGGGCGACGATCCCGCAAGGGGTGGAGCCGTTCCCGTGCCGGCCGGGGACGGGGGACGCGATCTGCGCCCTGGCTACCGCTTCGGCGTGCCTGGCGGCCTATATCGAGGCCCAGAAGACGGGCAAGGGGCGGCTCGTCGAGACGTCCCTGATGCGGGCCGGGGTCTATACGGTGGGCTGGGACATGAGCCTCCAGCTGAAGTACGGCCAGATCAATCCGCCAATGCCGAGGAAGCAGGCGGCGAGCCCGATCTCCAACTATTTCCGGACCTCGGACGAGCGTTGGGTGTGCATTTGGGTGCGCGGTCCGAACGACTGGGGCGGCATCTGCCGGGCGGCGGGCCTGCCGCACCTGCTGGAGGATGAGCGGTTCTCAACGCCGGTGGGGCGCACCGAGCACAAGCTGGAGATCATTGAGCAGCTGGATGACGCCTTCGAGAAGCTCACTTTGGCGGAGATGTGCGCCCGGCTGACCGATGAGGACGTGATCTTCGCGCCCCTGCAGACCCCGGCGGAGGTGATGCAGGACGACTATGCGCGCGCGGCGGGGTGCTTCGTGGAGGTGGAGGACGCGTTCGGCGCGAAATACGAGGCCCCGGCGGCCCCGGCCCGGTTCCCGGGCGCGGACGATGGGCCCAAGCGGCCGGCCCCGAAGCTGGGGGAACATACACGGGAAATCCTGGCGGAGGCGGGGTACTCTCCCGGCCAGATCGACGCCATGCTGGCGGCGGGAAGCGCGGTGTCGGTCTAGTTGAGCAGCCAGGCGCTCAGCACGGTCACCGTCCGGAACCCCACCTTGTCGTAGAGCGGCTTGCCGGCGTCAGTGGCGCCGAGGTGGAAGCGGGTGACGCCGCCCGCGCGGTAGGCGTTGATCGCCTGGGTCAGGACGGACTGGCCGTATCCCCGGCGCTGAAGCTCCGGCGGGGTGGACATCAGGGATATGCCGGCGGCGTCGCCCGTGCGGGTGACGGTGACGGCGCTGACGGGGGTGTCGCCGTCGAAGGCGAGCCAGGTCTCGAAGCCAGCGGTTTCGGTGACGGTGCTATCGATCATGCGAGCGATCTGGTCGCGCGGCGAGCCGAAGGCGGCGGCGGCGAGGTCTCCGGCGATGCGGACGAGCCCCGGGCCAAGGGCGCGGGTGAAGCGGAGGGCGCGCGGGGCCTGAAGCGGCGCGGTGGGGTGCAGCACCATCAGGGGTGCGCCGCCGACGTGGGTGAGGCCGAGGCGGGTGAGAACCGGGCCCAGGGCTTCGGCGGTTTCCGGCGCCATGGTGGCGACGAGAGGGTGGCCCCACTCGCGGGCTCTGGCGACGGCGCGAACGAGGAAGGCCTCGGCATCGGGCCCTGGGGCGAGGGTGATGCGGTTGTAGTCGGCGTCCGGCTCGGAGGTGAGGGCGAGGATGCCGTCCCGCGTCATGGTCAACTCCGCGCCCGGCGCATCGGCGATCTGCAGGGCGAAGGCGCGGATGCAGAGGCGGAGGAGGTCTGTGGTTTCGTCCATAGCGCCCGGTGTAGCGTGTGAAAGCTGGTTGCCACAGGCCATGACACCGGTTACCTACCGGGCCAAAGCAAGAGGGAGAGCGCGCGTGTTCCGAAAGACATACCAGGCCACCCATCCGGACATGATGAAGACCGCCGGGACGGAGGATCTGCGCGAGCGGTATCTGATCCAGGACCTGTTCGAGCCGGGCAAGATCGCGCTGAACTACTCCCATAATGAGCGCTTCGTGATCGGGGGCGCCGCGCCGACGTCCGCGCCGCTGAAGCTGCCGGCCCAGACCGAGCCGGAGAGCGCCAAGGGGCATCCGTTCCTGGAGCGGCGCGAACTGGGCGCGATCAATATCTCCGAAGGGCCGGGGCGGATCACGGTAGATGGGGTGGCCTACGACCTCGCGCCGCGGGACGGGCTCTATATTCCGATGGGCTCGGCCGACGTGACCTTCGAGAGCACCGATGCGGCCAATCCGGCGAAGTTCTACCTGGCCTCGACGCCGGCCCATGCGCGCTATGAGACGCAGCTGATCTCCATCGCCAAGGCCGTGCCGCTGGAGCGGGGGGCGCTGGAGACCTCCAACGAGCGGACGATCTACCAGTACATCGTGCCGGCGACGTGCAAGTCGGCGCAGCTGCTGCTGGGCCTCACCATCCTGAAGCCGGGCAGTGTGTGGAACACCATGCCGCCGCACCTGCATGACCGGCGCAGCGAGATCTATTTCTACTTCGGCCTGAAGGACGACGAGAAGGTCTTCCACTTCATGGGCGAGCCGGAGGAGGCGCGGCACATCGTGGTCTCCAACGAGGAGGCGGTGGTCTCGCCGCCCTGGTCGATCCACATGGGGTCGGGCACGTCGAACTACTGCTTCATCTGGGCGATGGGCGGGGAGAACCTCGACTATACGGACATGCATGTCCTCGACATCTGCCAGCTGAAGTAGGCGTGAGATGGGGCATCCCTTTGATCTGACCGGCAAGGTCGCCCTGGTGACCGGCGCCAATACGGGGCTGGGGCAGGGGATCGCCGTGGCCTTGGCCCAGGCGGGGGCCGATGTGGCTGCCGCCGGGCGGACCGCGCCGGTGGAGACCGAAAAGGCTGTGAAGGCGGCCGGGCGGCGGTTCGAGGCGATCAGCGCCGACTTTTCTACCACCGAGCCAGTGCAGGGCGCCGTCGATGAGACGGTGAAGCGGCTGGGGCGGCTCGACATCCTGGTCAACAACGCCGGCATCATCCGCCGCAACGACGCCATCGACTTCACCGAGGACGATTGGGACGCGGTGATGAACACAAACCTCAAGAGCGTGTTCTTTCTCTCGCAGGCGGCGGCGAAGGTGATGTTGGCGCAAGGGACCGGCGGGAAGATCATCAATATCGCCTCGATGCTGAGCTTTCAGGGCGGCATTCGCGTGGCCTCCTACACGGCCTCGAAGAGCGGGCTTGCGGGGCTGACCCATCTGTTGGCCAATGAGTGGGCCGCCAAGGGGATCAACGTGAACGCCATCGCGCCCGGCTATTTCGAGACCAACAATACCGAGGCCATTCGCGCCGACGAGAACCGCAGCCGCGATATCCTGGCGCGGATCCCGGCCGGGCGGTGGGGCGAGCCCTCAGACCTGGGCGGGGCTGCCGTCTTCCTCGCCTCCAGCGCCGCCGACTATGTGCATGGCGCGATCCTGCCTGTGGATGGGGGATGGCTGGGGCGCTGAGGCCCACGCCCGGAGGCAAGGCCGCCCCGGACCGCAGGGTCCGGCAGGCGGTGGAGCTGCTGAGCGGCCTGCTGCACGAGGCCATCGCCTATCTGGACGGCGAGGAGGCCTCGGCCTTCGTCTCTCGCGCCCGTCGGATCGCCGCCGACAAGGGCGAGGATGCTTTGAAGGCCTTCCTGGCCGGTCTCGACGCCGATGACGCGACCTTCCTGGCCCGGGCCCTGACCTGCCATTCCCTGCTGGCGAGTACGGCGGACGATGTGGTGGGGCGCAGGCGGCAGGTGGAGGAGGCGGTCGACCAGCCCCTGACCCTCCAACAGGCCATCAGCGCGACGGCGGGCGGCAAGGCCCTGCTGTCGGACCTGGAAGTCGTGCCGGTGCTGACCGCGCACCCGACCGAGGTGCGGCGCCGGGCCGTGGTGGAGCGGGAATTCGAGATCGCCCGGCTGCTGACCCTGAGGCGGCACCCCCTGGGCATGCCGGCCGAGCGGCGGCTGCGCGAGGCGCTCTTCCGGGAGATCGCTCTGCTCTGGCGGATGCGTTTGCACCGGCCCGAGCGGATCGCGGTGAGCGACGAGATCCGGAATGCGCTCGCCATCGTGCGCGACGCCATGCTGCCGGCCCTGATCGAGCTCTATGACGAGTGGTCGGATTTGCTGGACGGGGAAGGGGAGGCGCTGCAGCCCCTCAAGCTCGGCTCCTGGCTGGGCGGGGACCGGGATGGGCATCCGGGGGTGGATGGGACGACCCTGAAGCTGGCCCTGCGGTCCCAGGCGCGGGTGATCTTCAACCACTATTCGGATGAGGTGCGCCGGCTCTGGTTCGACCTGGCCCTCTCCAGCGATCTTCTGAAGGTGAGCCCGGAGCTGGAAGCCCTGGCCCAGGCCTGGGCCCAGGCCTCGCCGCACCGGTTGGATGAGCCCTACAGGCAGGCCCTGGAGCGGATCTGGGAGCGGCTGTCGACCACGGCGAATGTGCTGGCGGGCGGGACCTTCGCCGAACACGCCCCGGCCTACGGGAGCGCGGCGGAATTCATCGCCGATCTGGAGACCGTGAGGCAGTCCCTGGAGGCGTGTTCCGGCGACCGGCTGGTGGGGCCGCGCCTGCACACCTTGATCCAGACAGCGCGGGCCTGCGGGTTCCACCTGATGGCCATCGACCTGCGCCAGAACGCCGATGTGCATGAGCGGGTGCTGGATGAGCTCTTCCGCAGGGCGGGGCGCGAGCCGGCCTATCTGCAGCGCACCGAGGCCGAGCGGGTGGCCCTGCTGCTGGAGGAGCTGTCCCACGAGCGCCTGCTGCGCTCGCCCTTCGCCGAGTACGGGGCGGAGACGGCGCGGGAACTGGGCATTCTGGATGCGGCGGCCGGGGCGGTGCGCGCCTATGGGGCGGACGCGATCGGGGCCTATGTGGTCTCCAAGTCGGCCACTCTTTCGGACATTCTGGAACCCCTCGTTCTTATGGCTCAGGTCGGGCTGGTGCGGGGCGGGCCGCGGCCCACGACGGACGTGTTCGTCTCGCCGCTCTTCGAGACCATAGGGGATCTGGAGCGGGGGCCGGACGTGCTGCGGGAGTGGCTCGATCTGCCGATCTCGGCGGGGCTGCGCCGGCCAGGCGGGGTGCAGGAGGTGATGCTCGGCTATTCCGATAGCAACAAGGACGGCGGCTATGTGACCTCGCGCAGGTCGGTGGCAGCGGCGGCGAGTGCGCTCACCCGGGCGGCGGCAGGGAAGGGCGCGCCTTTGCGGTTCTTCCACGGGCGGGGCGGGTCGGTGGGGCGTGGCGGCGGACCGGCGGCGGAGGCCGTGCTGGCCCAGCCGCCCGGCACGGTGGCCGGGCGGATCCGGATGACCGAACAGGGCGAGATGATCGCCCGCCGCTACGGCGATGCGCCCACGGCCCGTAAGAATCTGGAAAGTCTCACCGCGGCGGCCTTGCGCGCCAGCGCCTCGCGTCTGCCGGAGCGGGTGTCCGAGGATGATCAGATATTGGACCGGTTGGCCGAGGGTGCGTTCACGGCGTTCCGGGGGCTCGTCTACGACGACCCGGCGTTCGAGGATTTCTTCTGGTCCGCGACACCGATCGCCGAGATCGCGGGCCTGAACATCGGCAGCCGGCCATCTTCCCGCACGCCGAGCCGCAGGATCGAGGATCTGCGCGCCATTCCATGGGTGTTCAGCTGGTCACAGGCTCGGATTCTGTTACCCGGCTGGTACGGCTTCGCCTCCGGTGTGAAGGCTTCCGGGATCGGAGTGAAGGACCTCGCTGCCCTCGACCAGCGCTCGGACTTCTTCTCATCCTTGCTCTCCAACATGGAACTGGCCCTGGCCCAGGCGAACATGGAGATCGCGGACGAATATGCGGCGCTCAGCGGCAACGGCGCGGCGATTTTCGCGCGGATCCGGGCGGAATATGAGGCTTCCCGCGATCTTGCTCTGTCGATCCGGGGAGGAAAAGCGCTGCTGGATGACCAGCCTGCCCTTTCGGAGTCGGTGCGGCTGGCGGCCCGCAGCATCGACCCGCTCAATTATCTGCAGCTGGAACTCCTGCGCCGCCGGCGCAGGGGAGATGACAATCCCGACCTGGTGCTGGGGATCCAGCTGACCATCGCCGGCATCGCCGCCGGGCTGCGGAATACGGGCTAGTAGCCTCTTGCCAATCGTCACCAAATGGTCTTATTCCTGACCCTGATACCGGTGTCAGAGCGTCCTGACGTGACCTGACACCGGTGTCAAAGGCGCCGGGGTGGCGCGCAGGACAGAATTCAGCCGGTGGCGGTGAATCGCCGGCCTGGGGAGAAATCAACTTGAACGGTCTCAACTCATCGCGCCGTCGCGCCCTGCGGTTTGGCGCTTCGCTGGCCAGCCTGGCTATCGGTATGGCCGCCGCCGGCGCCGCCTATGCGGACGAGCCCACCTCTGATGTGTCCGAGGTGGTGATTTCGGGCTACCGCTCCAGCCTCCAGGAAGCCCTTGAGCTCAAGCGCGAAGAAACGGTCGCTTCGGACTCGATCCTGGCGGAGGACATCGGCAAGTTCCCGGACCTCAACCTCTCCGAAGCCATTCAGCGTATCCCGGGGGTCGCCCTCGCGCGGGACGCCGGTGAAGGCCGGCAGATCTCGGTGCGTGGTCTCGGGCCCCAGTTCACGCGGGTGCGGATCAACGGTCTTGAAGCCCTGACCACGGCGGGCGGCACGGATGCGGCGGGCGGCACCAACCGCGGCCGTTCCTTTGACTTCAACATCTTCGCTTCTGACCTCTTCAACTCGATCACGGTGCGCAAGACGGCATCGGCCGAGACCGAAGAAGGCTCGCTCGGCGCGACGGTGGACCTCAGAACCGCCAGGCCCTTCGACTACCAGGGCTTCACGATGACGGGCTCGGTGCAGGGCGCCTACAACGACCTCTCGGGCTCGTTCAATCCGCGCGGCGCCTTCCTGGTCTCCAACACCTGGGCCGACGGCCAGTTCGGGGCCCTGTTCTCGGTGGCCTACACCCGCCGCGAACTGCAGGACGAGGGCGCCTCGACGGTCCGCTGGGCCACGGGCAGCGCCTTCACGCCGGGCTTCCAGTCGGCCGCGGGCGGGCTCACCCTGGCCCAGGTCAACGCCGCGTACCACCCGCGCTTCCCGCGCTACGACCAATACCTGGCCGAATCCGAGCGCCTGGGCGCGACGCTCTCCCTGCAATGGGCTCCGTCCGACCGTACGACGGTGACTTTCGATGTTCTCTATGCCGATTTCAAAGGCACCCGCGAGGAGCGCTTCCTGGAAGCCCCGGTGTTCTCGACCACCGGCGCCAGCGCCATCGGCGACGTGGACGTCTTGTCGGGCACGATCGACGCCAACAATACCCTTATCAGAGGCACGTTCGATGACGTCGATCTGCGCGTCGAAGACCGCTTTGACCGACTCGACACCAAGTTCACCCAGTTCAATCTGACCTGGGATCAGCAGCTGACCGAAACGCTGAAGATGACGGTGATCGCCGGCACGTCGCGTTCCGACCACAACAACCCGACCCAGACGACCATCACCCTCGACCAGCTGAACGTCGACGGCTTCAGCTATGACTACTCCCAGGCTCGCGCCCCGCTGATCACTTTCGGCAACGCCAACCTGACGAGCCCGGCGGCCTGGACGGTGACCGGCTTCCGCCTGCGCCCGCAGACGGCCCTTAACACCTACGACACCGTTCAAGCCGCCTTCGATTGGGAATTCACCGATTTCCTGAGTTTCAAGGCCGGGGTGTCCTGGAAGCAGTATGAGTTCGTCACCACCGAACTGCGCCGCTCCAACGGCACCACCACCAATCTGGAAGCCACGGTGCCCGCCGGCCTACCGGCGCTGACCGGCTACTACCAGCTGGTGGATTTCCAGGGCGATGGCCTGGGCGCTCCGGGGGGCTTCCCGACCAGCTGGCTGGTGCCAGATGTGCGCGTGGCCGAAACGCTGCTGTCCCTGAACGACCCGACCGCATTTTCCAACGCCTGGCGTCTCGGTCCAGAACCGGCTCTCGGCAACAACCGCACGGTCCAGGAAGAAGACCGTAGCGCCTTCGTTCAGGCGGATCTCGACACCACCTGGATGGGCATGGCCCTGCGCGGCAATCTTGGCGTCCGGTTCGTCAAGACTGATCAGACCAGCATTGGCTACACGTTCGCCGGTGGCGTGGCGGTGCCGGCCACGGTCAGTCGCTCCTACACCGACACCCTGCCCAGCCTGAATCTGGCCCTGTCGGTGACGGACAACCTCCTCCTGCGCTTCGCGGCAGCCCGTACGATGGCCCGCCCGGACCTCGGCAACCTGTCGCCCGGCACCTCAATCAATGTTTCCGGCTCGAACCGGTCGGTGACGGCCTTCAATCCGAACCTGGATCCGTTCCGCGCCACGGCGCTCGACTTCTCGGTCGAATGGTATTTCCGCCCCGAAGCCCTGATTTCTCTGGCCGTGTTTTACAAGGACGTGGACAGCTTCGTTCAGACAGTCTCGACTGTGGGCATCCCCTTCACTGGAAACCCCTTCGGTCTGCCGGACAGCCTGGCCATCGCCGCCTGCGGGGCGACCCCGTCCTGCGCACCGGGGCTCAACAACTGGACCTTCTCGACGCCGGTGAACACGGCGGGCGGGGTGATCCAGGGCTTCGAGCTCTCCTATCAGCAGCCCTTCACCTTCCTGCCGGGCTTCCTGTCGCACATGGGCCTGCAGGCCAACTTCACGTACGTTAAGTCGTCGATCGACTACATCAATTCGTCGGGCGTGGTTGTGGCGACCAACGACATCACCGGTCTCTCGCGCCGGGCCTACAACGCCACGCTCTACTACGAAGACGAAAAGTGGAGCGCCCGCGTCTCGGCCGCCTACCGGTCAAGCTATCTGACCCGCGTGCCGGGTCAGGAAGCCGGCACCACCTATGACGGCACCAACTCCACCTTCAACGTCGACGCCTCGGTCCAGTACACGATCAATGACCATCTGAAAGTCAGCGTCGAAGGCGTGAACCTGACCGACGAGTTCCAGGACCAGTTCAACGACGCCTCGAACCGCCTGAGCTTCTATCACCACACCGGCCGCGAGTTCATTTTCGGCATCAGGTACACCTACTAGCCTCCCCCAGAGGATCAAACTGGGGCGCCGGGCCTTCATGGTTCGGCGCCCCGATCTTCGGGACCAGACCGGGCCCGCCTTGTACTGGCGGGGCCGAGGAGCGTGGGACTATGCTTCGCGCCAGGCCGCTTAAGGAGAGTTGCGCGTGAACAAGGACAGGATGGCGGTGCTGGCCGCTCTCATCGATCAGGGCGTGGTGCCGGTCTTCTACCACCCCGATCCGGCCATCTGCATCGAGGTGATCCGGGCCTGCGCGGCGGGCGGCGCCCGGTGCATCGAATTCACCAACCGCGGCGACTATGCCGCCCACACCTTCCTGGAGGTGGCGCGCCACTTCGAGACCGAAAACCCCTCCGTGATCATGGGGGTGGGGTCGATCGTGGATGCGCCGACGGCGGCGCTCTACATCGCCAACGGTGCTAAGTTCGTGGTCGGGCCGATCCTCAATGCGGAGGTAGCCCGGCTCTGTAACCGCCGGAAAATCCCCTATTCGCCGGGCTGCGGCTCGGCCTCCGAGATCAGCGAGGCCGAGGAACTCGGCGTGGAAATCGTCAAGGTCTTCCCGGGCACGCAGGTTGGCGGACCGGAGTTCGTGAAGGCCGTGCTGGGGCCGATGCCCTGGACCAAGATCATGCCGACGGGCGGCGTGGACCCGGACGAAGCCTCCATTCGCGCCTGGTTCGGCGCCGGGATCGTGGCGGCGGGAATGGGCTCGAAGCTGATCACCGCCAAGGCCCTGGAGGCCAGGGACTGGAAAGCCATCGAGGGCAAGGTCCGTGAGACGGTGGAACTGATCAAGACGGTGCGCAGCGGGGGCTAGATGGCCGACGACATTCTGAACATCCGGCCGGCGGCGGATTGCCGCTGGGACTGCGCCTCGTTTGGTGAGGTGATGCTGCGCTTCGATCCGGGGCATGGCCGGGTGCGCAACACCCGCCAGTTCCAGGTCTGGGAAGGTGGTGGTGAGTACAATGTCAGCCGCGCCATGCGGAAAACCTGGGGCAAGCGCTCGACCCACGTGACGGCCCTGCCCGTCAACGACCTCGGCTGGCTGGTTGAGGACCTCATGATGCAGGGCGGCGTGGACGCCTCGCACCTGATCTGGCGTGAATTCGATGGTATCGGCCGCAATACCCGCGTCGGCCTGAACTTCACCGAAAAAGGCTTCGGCATCCGCGCGGCGCTGGGCGTCTCGGACCGGGCTAATTCCGCCGCCTCCCAGATCCGCCCGGGCGAGGTCAATTGGGAGAAACTGTTCGGTGAGGAGGGCGTGCGCTGGTTTCACACGGGCGGCATCTTCGCGGCCCTCGCCTCGAATACGGCCGAGGCGGTGATCGAAGCGGTGGAAGCGGCCCGCAAGCACGGGACCATCGTCTCCTATGATCTCAACTATCGGGCCTCGCTCTGGAAGGGGCAGGGGGGCAAGGAAGCGGCCCAGCGGGTCAACCGCGCCATCGCCAGCCATGTCGATGTCATGATCGGCAATGAGGAGGACTTCACGGCCTGCCTCGGGTTCGACGTGGAAGGCGTCGATGAGCACCTCTCCGCGATCGATCCGGCCAATTTCAAGGCGATGATCGTTGAAGCCGTGAAGGCCTTCCCGAACTTCAAGGTGGCGGCGACGACCCTGCGAAACGCCAGGACCGCGACATTCAACGACTGGTCGGCGATCATCTATGCGGGCGGCGAGTTCTACGGCTCGATGCTGCGTGAGAACCTGGAGATCTATGACCGGGTCGGCGGCGGAGACGGCTTCGCCTCCGGACTTGCCTACGGATTTCTGGAAGGCAAGGGCCCGCAGGCCGCCGTCGAGTATGGCGCGGCGCACGGGGCCCTGGCCATGACCACGCCGGGCGATACCTCCATGGTGCGGTTGGAAGAGGTTGAGGCGGTAATGAAGGGCAAGGGCGCCCGGGTCATCCGCTAGGGGAGACCGGCCGATGACGCCAAGCCGGAGAAACCTCTTCGCGGCGCCGGTCCTGGTGGCCGGCTTGGCGGGTACCGTGAGCGCCCATGGCGCGGAAGCGGAGCCATTGACACCCCTTCAAGCCGCTGCTGACGCGCCTGATCCTGATGAGGTCATCAAGCTCTGGCCACGGAGCCCGCCCGGGGCGCCCGCGGGCCTGGTCCCTGAGGAGGTGCTGCCGCGTTCGCCGCCTCATGGCATGCGCGACCGGGCAGTGATTCACGTTGCGACGCCGACCCTGACCGTGTTTCGCTCCCGGGCCAGCCATGGCGGGACGGTGCTGATCATTCCCGGTGGCGGCTATGCCCGGGTGGTGGTGGACAAGGAGGGGTTCGAGACCGCCCGCTACCTGGCTTCCCGGGGGTATACCGCCTTCGTGCTGCGCTACAGGCTACCGGGCGACCCTTGGGCGGCCGGGCCGGACGTGGCCTTGCAGGACGCTCAGAGGGCCATGCGCCTGATCCGGGCAAGCCTTGGGGAGGCCCAGGTGAACCGTATCGCCGTCATTGGGTTCTCGGCTGGCGGGCATGTCGCCGGATCCTTGGCGACGCGCGGTGCTGAAACGACCTATCCCGCCGTCGATGACGCGGACGCGGCGCCTGCTTCGCCGAACGCGGCCTGCCTCATCTATCCGGTGATTTCCATGCGCGAGGCGATTGCGCATCCCGGTTCGCGGCAAGAGATGTTCCGAAGTGGCCTTGCTGGCGAAGAGGACCGCTATTCGCTGGAACGGCGCGTCACGGCCACGGCGCCGCCGACGTTCCTGTGCCATGCCGCGGACGACACCACCGTACCTGTTGAGAACAGCCTGGAGATGTTCAAGGCGCTGAAGGCGGCGAAAGTCCCGGCGGAAATGCACATCTTCGAGGATGGCCAGCACGGTTTCGGCATGCGGTTCCTGGAAGCGAAATCCGCGCGGGCTTGGCCGGAACTGATGACGGCCTGGCTGAGAAAGCACGGGGTTTGAAGGTCGCCATGAAAGACATCACTCGGCGTGGCGCATCGGCGCTTTCCGCCGCGGCCGTTCTGGGCCTGGCCCTGCCGACGCGATCGCAGGCCGGAGATCCCGAGGCGCAGACGAGCCATGGCAGGGTGCGCGGCCTGAAGGCCGGCGGCGTCAACATCTTCAGGGGCATTCGCTATGGCGCGGACACCGGGCCCGCGCGTTTCCAGGCTCCGAAGCCGCCGGCGCCCTGGAGTTCCACGATGGCCGCGACGGCGTTCGGGGCGGCCTCGCCCCAGCGGGGCAATGAGGGGCGCGGGACCGAGGCAATGAGCGAGGATTGCCTCTTCCTCAATGTCTGGACGCCGGGCCTGCGAGATGGGGCGAGGCGGCCTGTGCTGTTCTACATCCACGGCGGTGCCTATTCGACGGGCTCGGGCTCACACCCCCTCTATGACGGCGTCAATCTCGCCACGCAGGGCGACGTGGTGGTGGTGACCGTGAACCACCGCATCAACCTCTTCGGCTACCTCTACCTGGCGCGCGAGGCCGGCGGCGAGCGGTTCACCGACAGCGGCAATGCCGGCCAGCTGGACCTGATCCTCGCCCTGCAGTGGGTTAAGGCCAATATCGCCGAGTTCGGTGGTGATCCGGGCAATGTGACCCTGTTCGGACAGTCCGGCGGCGGCGCCAAGATCGCCACCCTGTCGGCGATGCCCGCGGCCAAGGGCCTCTTCCATAAGATGTGGACGATGAGCGGCCAGCAGGTGACCGGGACGGGCCCGCTGAACGCCTCGAAACGCACCAGGGCGTTCCTGGAAAAGCTTCGGGCGGCGCCCGCCGACCTCCTGGCGATGCCTTCTGAAAAGCTGCTGGAGGGGCTGACGGCGGGCGATCCGGTGCTGGGGTTCGGCGGCGTCTATGTCGGGCCGGTTCTGGACGCCGTGAACCTGCCTCGCCACCCGTTCTTCCCGGACGCGGCTCCCCAGTCGCGGGCGATCCCGATGGTGATCGGCAACACGCACGATGAAACCCGCGCCTTCCTGGGCGGCGATCCGCACAATTTCGAACTGACCTGGGACGAGGTGGTGGCGCGCCTGCCGGGGGAGATGCGGGTGGATATCTCGCCCGAATATGTAGTGGCCGAATATCGCCGGCTCTATCCAAACTATTC
Organism: Caulobacteraceae bacterium; assembly: GCA_046349475.1. Classification (GTDB taxonomy): domain Bacteria; phylum Pseudomonadota; class Alphaproteobacteria; order Caulobacterales; family Caulobacteraceae; genus Acaudatibacter. The sequence continues at coordinate 70,788 of JAXMCG010000016.1, forward strand.
GCCCAGCGACGTGTTCTTCGCTGCCTCCACGGCGGGACGCTCCTGGCGTGGCGCTGTGGAAGAGCTGAACGCCCGGGCGCGGGCAGGGGCGCTGACCTGGGGCTATCAACTGAATTTCAATTCGCCGCGCGATGGCGGGCGGTGGCGGGCCTATCACACCCTGGACATTCCCCTGGTCTTCGGAAACCTGGAGGCCGAGGGCTCCTATACCGGGACCAGCGCCGCGGCGAAGGCGACCTCCGAGGCCATGAGCGGCGCGTTACTGGCTCTCGCCAAGACCGGCAATCCGAACCACCGGGGTATGGCACCTTGGCCGATGTACGAGCTGGCGCGCCGGCCGACGATGACGTTCGACGGCGTTTCGAAGGTCGAGAACGATCCGCGCGGGGCCGAGCGGCGCCTTTTCGAGGCCGTTCCCTACGTTCAGCCGGGGACTTGAGGCCTACTTCGGGGCGGCGGTGCTGTCGCGCAGGACGAGGGACGGCAGGCGCTCCGGGTCGGCTTCCTGGCGGGCGCCGGGGCGGCCCATCAGCTTCTGGGCGGCGAGGCGGCCGATCTCCCGGGTTGGCGTGTGAACCGTGGTCAGGGGCGGCCAGACGCGCGCGGCGATCTCAAAGTCGTCATAGCCGATCAACGAGATATCGCCCGGCACGGCCAGGCCGAGGTTGCGTGCGGCCTGCAGGGCTCCGACGGCCATTTCGTCATTTCCCGCGAATATCGCTGTTGGACGCGGGGACTGTTTGAGCAGAATCTCGCCGGCGGCAATGCCGCTCTCGAAGGTGTAGGCGCCCTGGGCGATGCGGCCCGGCGGCAGGGGGATGCCGCGAGCGGCAAGGCCTGACTTGAAGCCGGCGAGGCGCTCGTGCGAGGAGCGGAAGGTCGGCGGCCCGGAAATGAAGGCGACATCCCTATGGCCCAGCTCCGCCAGATAGGCGGCTGCCTGCTCCCCGCCCTGGCGGTCGTAGGAAACGATCATGTGCGCCGGATCGTCGAGCTCAACGGAGGCAATCCGGACATAGGCGCAACCGATCTCGGTCAGCATCGCGGCCACCCCATCATCCTCGGAGACCGAGGGGGTGAGCACCACGCCATAGAGCTTCTGGCGCTCCACGAAAGAGCGGATGTCGGCCAGGAAGGTGGGGCTCTGGCGATCGCAAGGGTGGACCACGAGCTCGAAGCCCGAACCGCGCATGGAGTCCAGGAGCCCCAGCTGCATGTTCACCACATACTGCGGATTGGGGTTGTCGTAGATCAGGCCGATCAGGAACGAGCGGCGGAAAGCGAGGCCCCGGGCCTGGGGATCTGGCGTGTAGCCGGTCTCGGCGATTACCGCCTCGATGCGCTCGCGCGTCTCCTGCTGAACGGATGGGCTGTCATTGATGACCCGGGAGACGGTCTTCTTGGAGACCCCGGCGATGCGCGCGATGTCATTGATCGTGGGCCGGCGGCGAGCGCCAGTGGCCGTGACGTCTGAGAAGGAATCTCGCGAGGCCGCCATGCAGTCGAATCTGTTCGCCCTGTCAGGGATTTACGCTCCCTCTTAGCCTCGCGTGGCAGGCGGCGCCACCGCGATCGGCGGCCATGGGGCCAGGAGGTCCGGACAGCCTGTTAGATGGGCTGATCCGGGCGCCGGAAGTCGGCGGGTCCGACTTTCGCGGGAAAGCCGAGCCCCGCCGATACTGGCCGTCAGTTGCTGAATCGGTACTCGCTGATTTGGCAGGCATTGATGGCCCGGCGGACGATCACCCGCCCATCGGCGAAGACGGCCTTGAAGTCGTACATGCAGTTGTTGTTGCCATCGTCGACGTCGATGGTGGAGCGCTGACCCGGGCGGATCACGCCTGAGCCGAGCAGGTCCTCGCCCCAGTCATTGGTGTCGGTGGAGGTGGCGTAGAACTCTCTCAGCTGGGATCCGCGGGCATTGATGATCGAGACCCGGCGATCGCGTCCATCATTGGAGCCGCCGCCGTTGTCCGCCTTCGCCGCATCGCCGGTGAAGTGATAGTCGGAAATCTGGCAGACATTGATGCGGTTGCGGATCGCTTCGCGGCCGGACACGAACACCGCCTTGAAGTCGAAGAGGCAGGCGCCGGTGCCATCATCGATGTTGATCATCACCGAAGAGCCGGCCCGCAGAACGTCCTGGCCGAGGATGTCTTCCTCCCAGTCGTCGGTGGTGACGCGGGAGGCATAGAACTCGCGCATGGTCTCGCCGGCGTCATTGTAGATGCGGACGCGGCGGTCCTGATTGTCGCCGGCGGTCCCGCCCGCGCTCTGGTCGCCCCGGAAGGTGAACGAGTTGATCTCGCAGACATTGATGTTGTTGCGGATGATCGAAGAGCCGTCGGCGAGGACGGCCTTGAAGTCGAAGCGGCATGAACCGGTGCCATCGTCGATGTTGACGCGAACAGAGGATCCCGCGCGCAGGACGTCCTGGCCCAGAATATCCTCTTCCCAATCATCCGTTGTGACTCGCGAAGCATAGAATTCGCGGATCGTCTGTCCTGTCTGGTTCACGATCAGGACGTTGCGATTGTAGCGGTCCGGGGCCGCATGGGCCGGGGCGGCGGCGGCCATGGCCATGGCGACGAATGTGAAGGCTGCCAGGGCCAGGCGTGAAATTCTCTGGGAAAGGGGCATGTCAGGTCTCCTGAAGCGTGACCTTACAGACGCCAAGGGACTTCGCGCCACTACGCAATTACCGCAGTTTCGATCGGGCTTGGGCTTGGCTCAGGGCCAATGGACGGTCCGCACACCCGAAACGCGGGCGCCTCTTGCGCGATGGCCCGGGGCGAGACATGCCTTTGTCCTATGGCCGAGATTCACAAATTCTCCTTCGCCTACGATGGCGCCGAGGACCGCATCGCCTGGGATACCGAGGACACCGATGGGGCCGCGACGCGGCTTTGGATCACCCAGAGGCTTTGCCGGGGCTTGGTAAAGGCGCTCCTGCCCATGCTGGATACGCCCGTTTCCAATGATCGTCCGGCGAGCGGGGATTCCCAGGTGCATTCCTGGCAGCAGGCCGCGGCGATGAGCGAGTTCGGCAAGACCGCCGGGGTGCGCACCTCCACCGAGACCACGGCGGGCCTGGTGCGCGCCATCCACATCACGCCGCGCGGCGAGGGTGTGACCCTGGCCTTCGAGTTCGGGTCCGGCCAGGGCCAGGTGGTCGGAATGAGCGGGGCTGCGCTTCGCCAGACTCTCTCCGAACTCCATCGCCTGAACGTCGCCGCCGAGTGGGGCCTGGACATCTGGCCGGGCTGGATTGCCGATCCGAACGCAGCCCTGGCCGCCGCGACACCGAGCGGAGCGCTGAACTAGCCGTTTGGCTTGCCCTTGGACTTCTTGGGCTTTCTCGGAGGTGCGCCGCCCGGGCCGTCATCGACGGGCGACCACGGCTTGGGCGGACCTTTGCGGTGGGGCTTGGGTCCTTGCGGGCCGCGCGGCGCCCCATCGGCGCGTGTGTAGGGCGGGCGATCGTTGCGCTCCGGTCGCGGCCGCGGACCGCGAGGGGCCTCGGCGCGCACGTCATCCGGCGCATGCCGGTTGGGGCGCCGCTCCGGAGGTCCGGGGGCGCCGGCCGGTTCGACGCGCATGTCGCCGGCCATGGCGGCGGCCTTGATGGCCTCGCGGAACTTCTCCTCGGACGCCTTGATTATCTCGAACTTGGTCTCGCGGTCGAAGATGCGGATGGCGCCGATCTCCGGCTTGGTGACGTGGCCGATGCGGCAGATGAGGGGGATCAGCCACTTCGGATCGGCATTGTTGGTGCGGCCCACCCGCATGCGGAACCAGACGCCATCGCCTTCGGGTACGTTGCGCGGCGGCCGGGGCGGGCGCTCACCGCGTTCCGGACGTTCACCCCGCTCAGGGCGTTCACCGCGCTCGCGCCGCGCCGGCGGGGCGTAGGAGGTGTCGATCAGGTCTTCCGGCTCGGGCAGGCGGGCCTGGTACATCCGCACCAGGGCGGTGGCGACGTCCTCAGCCGAGCGGCCTTCCAGCACCTTGCGGGCCAGGACCAGTTCGTCCTCGGAGGCGGCCTCCTTGAACACGTCATCGGCCAGCAGGCGCTGCTGATCCTTGGCGTGGATCTCTTCGACGAGAGGCGGGCCGGACCATTCGGCCTCCACCCCCGCCGCGGCCAGGACCTGCTCGGCGCGGCGGCGCCAGTTATGCGGGGCGACAAGCACCGACGTTCCCTTCCGTCCAGCCCGGCCCGTGCGGCCGGAGCGGTGGAGAAGGGCGGCCTTGTTGGTCGGCAGGGAGGCGTGGATGACGAGGTTGAGGTCTGGCAGGTCGAGGCCCCGGGCGGCGACATCGGTGGCGACGCAGGCGCGGGCATGGCCTTCACGCAGGGCATGCAGGGCGTCGGTACGCTCCTTCTGGGTCATCTCACCGGAGAGGGCGACGGCGGAGAAGCCGCGCTCACGCAGGGCGCCGTGCAGGTGGCGCACGGCCTCACGGGTTGCGCAGAAGATCAGCGCGCCGGGGGCCTCGAAATAGCGCAGCAGGTTGACGACGGCGTGCTCCACCTCATGCGGGGCGACGGTGACGACACGGTATTCGATATCCCCGTGCTGCTCGCCCCGGCGCAGGGTGTCGATGCGTTGTGCGTCCTTCTGATAGCGGCGGGCGAGGGCGACGATTTCCTTTGGCAGGGTGGCCGAGAAGAGGAAGGTGCGCCGGTCGGCGGGCGTGAAGTCGAGGATCGCCTCGAGGTCCTCGCGAAAGCCCATGTCGAGCATCTCATCCGCCTCATCGAGTACGGCGACGCGGACTTGTGAAAGGTCGAGATTGCCTCTGTCGAGGTGGTCATGCAGGCGGCCAGGCGTGCCGACCACGATGTGGGCGCCGGCCGCGAGGGCGCGCTGTTCACGCCGGGCGTCCATGCCGCCGACGCAGGTGACGATCTGGGCGCCGGCCGGCCGGTAGAGCCACTCCAGTTCACGGCTGACCTGCAGGGCCAGTTCCCGCGTGGGGGCGATGACCAGCATCAGGGGCTGCTCGGCGCGGCCGAAGCGATCGGTGTCGCCAAGCAGGCTGCTGGCGGCCGCGAGGCCGAACGCGACCGTCTTGCCGGAGCCGGTCTGGGCGGAGACCAGGAGGTCCGTGGACCCCTCCGCTTCCATGACGGCGGATTGGACGGGCGTCAGGTCGGTGTAGCCCTGCGCGGCGATGGCCTGGCGCAGGCTGGGATGGATGGCGTCGAAACTCATCGCGGGCCTTTGGTCGCAAACGGCTTGAATAGCAAGGGCGTTGGCGTCGCAGGTTGTCTGGAGGCGGCCACAGATTAAATCCTACTCAAATGATAGAGTATGTGCTGGCGCGAGCCCTCGCCATCGCCGACAATGGGGTCCAGAGTTGAAATCCCCGAAGGAGAAGCCACCATGCCGAAGATCGGAAATCTGACTGTCAGCCGCCAGGGCTATGGCGGCATGGGCCTTTCCAGCACCTATGGCGCCGCGGATGACGCCGAGAGCGCCAAGACCCTGCTGCGGGCGGTGGAACTCGGGATCACCTTCTTCGACACAGCCACCGCCTATGGGTCTGGCCACAACGAAACCCTGCTTGGATCGGTTCTAAAGCCGCACCGCGACAAGCTGGTGATCGCCTCGAAATTCCATCACCGCTTCGGCCCGGCGGCCCAGGAAGGCGCGCCGCCCCTGAAGCCCCGAGACGCCGTGGAGGCGAGCCTGAAGCGGCTCGGTGTCGATCACATCGATCTCTACTACCTGCACCGGGTGGACCGGCAGATCCCGATCGAAGAGTCCGTGGGCGAGCTTGGCCGGCTGGAGATCGAGGGCAAGATCGGCGGGGTGGGGGTGTCCGAAGCCACGGCTGACGGCATCCGCCGCGCCAATGCGGCCCACAAGTTGACGGCCCTTCAGAGCGAATACTCCCTGTGGACCCGCGACGTGGAGGTTGAAATCCTGCCCCTCGTGCAGGAACTCGGCATCGGCTTCGTGGCCTATAGCCCGCTGGGCCGGGGGTTCCTGGCCGGCTCGGTGATCACCGATCCGAAAGACCGCCGCCATCAGCATCCGCGCTTCGAGGCCGAAGCCGTGGCCGCCAATTCCGTGCGCCGTCAGACCATCGAGGCGGTGGCGGCGCGGCATGGGGTGAGCCTCAGCCAGGTGAGTCTGGCCTGGGTGCTCTCCAAGGACGTCGTGCCGATCCCGGGCACGCGGCACATCCCGCACCTGGAGGCCAATTGGGCGGCCAATGATCTGGTGCTGACGGCCGAGGACGTCGCCGAGCTGGAAGGCGCCTTCACGCGCGGCTCGACCGTGGGGGCGCGCTACCCGGCCGACGCCATCAGGCAGGTGCCGCCGGAGCCGGCGCGGGCCTAGGGATCAGCGTGTCCCGTCTGGGCCTTCCGGAGCAGGGCTGACCTGACGGATATAGTCCATCAGGCTCATGATCTGGTCGCCGTTCATCTTCAGCGGCGGCATTTCGTAGTGGCCGGTTTCGATGTCGGCCAGCTTGCGTGAGAGGGTGGCCTCGTCATACCGCCCGCCGAGGGTGCGGAAGGGGGGGGCGATCGAATTGGGGCTGGCGCCGGTGGCGTAGATCGCGTGGCATTGGGCGCAGGTCTGCTCTGCGATGGCGCGCCCCTGGGTCATCATCTGGCCGGTAGGGGCGCCCTCGCGAGGCGCGGGATCGGCCGTGGCGGCGCAGGCGGCGAGAAGGGCGGCGGCGGCGATCACGATGAGGGGGCGCATGGCGGCTTCCGAACCTTTGCAAAGAGCCAAGCTTAATCATCGCACACCGCCTGCCGCCGTCCATGGGCTTGATCAATTTCCCGCCCTGCCATCAGTGCTGGCGCGGGCCTCATCCCGGCGGCTAAGCTCGGAGCATGTCAAGCTGGCGTATCGGCGCGGTTTCTATCACGCGCATCATCGAGAAGATCGACACCTTTCCCCCCGGCCTGATGCTGCCGGGGGTGACCAATGAGAGCGTGCTCGCGCACGACTGGCTGCGGCCGGACTATGTGACGGAAGATGGCCGGATCAATCTGGCGATCCAGGCCCTGGTGGTGGAAGCGCCCGGGCGCCTGATCGTGGTAGACACCTGCGTTGGCAATGAGCGGGAGGGCCGCGGCAATCCGGGCTGGAACAACCTGCAGACCCGTTTTCTGCAAGACTTCGCGGCGGCGGGTTTCGACCGGTTAAAGGTCGATACGGTGTTCTGCACGCATCTGCATGCCGATCACGTCGGCTGGAACACCATGAAGGTTGGGGATGCGTGGGTTCCGACGTTCCCCAACGCCCGCTACCTGATGAATAGGAAAGAATTCGAACATTGGGCGGCAATGCGGGAGGATCCGCGCCTGTCGCCGGTGTTCACCGATTCCATCGCGCCAATCGAGGCGGCGGGGCTCTTCGACCTGATCGACCTGGATCATGACCTGACACCCGAACTGACCCTGATTTCAACGCCAGGCCACACGCCCGGCCATGCCAGTGTGCGGATCCGCTCGCGCGGGGAGGAGGGGATGATCAGCGGCGACTTCATCCACCATCCCTGCCAGATGGCGACGCCGGAAGGCCCGCAGGGGGCGGACAGCGATCGGGCTCTCGCCGCCCAGACGCGACGCGCCACGCTGGAAGCCCTGGCGGGGACCAAGACCTTGCTGGTCGGTACGCATTTTCCTCCGCCCACCGCGGGCTATGTGGAGCGCGAGAACCACGCGTTCCGTTTCAGGAGCCAGGACAGATGATCGCCTACACCACGCTTGGCGTGAATGACATGGAACGGGCCGTGGCCTTCTACGATCCGGTATTCGCCTCGATCGGCGGGCAGCGGGACTCCAAGAGCCCGACCTGGACCGGCTATTCGCGGCCGGGGGACCGGGCGAAATTCTTCCTCACCCAGCCGTGGGACAAGGCCGAGGCCACCCACGGCAACGGTACGATGCTGGCTTTCCTGGGCGAGGACCGTGAGGCTATCGACGCCTTCCATGCGGCGGCGTTGGCGAACGGCGGGGTGTGCGAAGGGCCGCCCGGGGTGCGCGAGGGCATGAACCCGGTGTTCTACGCCGCCTATGTGCGCGATCCGGATGGCAACAAGCTCTGCTGCTTCGTCAGGAAGTAAAGGCGAGGCCGCCCGCCGTCAGAGCGGCCTTAAGCTTGACGATGCCGGTCGGTCCGATGCCGTGGAGGCTGGCGACGCCTTTTTCCGAATGGCGGGCGAGGTCGGTGAGCGACAGAATTCCCGCATTGGCGAGCGCCCTCTGAGCTGGCCTGGAAAGCCCGTGCGGCGGCCACGCAGGCGGCGGCTCTGACATCGCGTGCTCCCTCTCGAGGCGACGACGGACTATCGCATCGGACGATTAGAGGTCAACACAAGGTGGAGTCTGGTGTTTATCAGGTATTCATAGGCGCCGTGCGAGCAGATGTCGCAGTGCAGTAAATATACGCCCTAACGGTCAGGTTGAATTTCCGGTTCTGGCGCGTATGACGGAGTATTGCGATCGTGAATCATTCGCCTTCCCGCGCCCCGGTCAAAGCGGACGTCATGCTGGAGCACGGTGTCGCCTTGCGCCTGTTCGGAACGCCGGATGCGCCGGGCCGCAGACTTGTGGAGGCCGTGCGGCCCCTGCGGCTTCATTTCAGTCAGGCGCCGGGCGGCGTGAGCGTGGAGGGGGATCAGCCCGCCATCGAACTGGCGCGCCGCGCCATTGACGGCCTCGTCAAGAAGGCGGCGTCGGGCCAACTCGATGAGGCCGCCGTACGCGCCATCACGAGCCAGGCAATCGCCGACGCCCTCAAACATGACCTGGCCTACCGGCTTCCTGGCCTGCCTCATGCCGTTCGCCCCATGACCCTTAGCCAGGTGGCCTTCATGGAGGCCCTGCTTCACGGTGAGTCGCCGCTGGTCTTCGGCGTTGGGCCCACGGGCACCGGCAAGACGCACCTGGCGATCGCCGCTGGTCTGAACCTGGTGGCGGAAGGCCGCTTCAAGAGCCTGGTTCTGACCCGCCCGCACGTGTTGCTGGAAGGCGAAGTGATGACGCCCGTGAGTCGTGCGGAAACCGGCGCCGACGACCAGCTGACGCCTCTGGAGGACGTGCTGCAGGAGCTGATCGGCCATGACGAGCTACAGCGGCGCCTCGAACACGGTCAGGTCCAGATCCTGCCCTTGGGCCGGCTGAGGGGCCGCACCTTCAATGAGGCGTTCGTCGTCCTCGACGAGGCGCAGAACATGACTGTCAAGAAGATGCGCATGGCCGTGACGCGCCTCGGACGGGGCTCGAGGATGGCGATCATCGGCGATCCTGCCCAGATCGACCTTGCCGCGGACGAGCCCTCGGGGCTGGCGCACCTGATGAAGCTTCTGGCGGGCGCCGATCTCGCGGAAACCTGCCGCTTCGAACTCAGCGAGATCATCCGCAACGATGCGGTCGCGCGGATCGAAGCCCTCTATGCCGGCGAAGGCAAGGCAGGGCTCCGGCCGGCGGCCTGAGTCAGACGCCCTTCTGCGGGTTGATCAGGTATTTCTCGCCGGTCGCCTTCTTGTTGTAGGTGCGGATCATCTCCGGCCGCAGGGCCTCGGCGAGGCTGATCTCGGCGGTGTAGTGGCTGGCGAAGGTGGTCTTCAGCTCACTGGCGACGCGCTGGCGCAGTTGCTGGGCCTTTTCCGGGCCGATCTTCATCAGGAACGGCGTCAGCAGGAAGCCGCCGATGCCCCACGCGAAGCCGAAGGAGCGGGCAAGCTCGGTCGGGCCAGTGTCGAGGCCGCCGTAGATGTAGAGCTGCTTGTAGGTATTGGAGCCGTAGCGGCTGTAGCTGGTGGCGTTCAGATTGGCCGCGGCCTCCATGCCGGTGAGGATCTGGCTGGCCAGCTTGCCGCCGCCGATGGCGTCGAAGGCGATGGTGGCGCCGGTGGCGGCGAGGGCCTTCACCAGGTCCTCCATGAAGGTCGGCTTGGAGCTGTCGACCACGTACTTGGCGCCGATGTCGGTGAGGATCTTTGCCTGCTCGTCGTTGCGGACGATGTTCACCAGATCGACCCCGTCCTTGAGGCAGATCTTGTTGAGCATCTGGCCGAGGTTGGAGGCGGCGGCGGTGTGAACCAGGGCCTTGTGGCCTTCCATGCGCATGGTCTCGACCATGGCGAGCGCCGTCAGCGGGTTCACGAAGCAGGAGGCGCCGTCGGCCGGGGTCGCGCCGGGCGGCAGGACCAGGGCGTCGGCGGCCTTCACCACCCGGTACTGCGCGTACATGGCCCCGCCGAGGATGCCGACGTTCTTGCCGAGCAGGGCCTGGGCTTGCGGAGACTTGCCGGCGGCGATCACCACGCCGCCGCCCTCGTTGCCGACGGGCATGGACTGGTCAATG
>JAXMCG010000017.1:0-78754 GCA_046349475.1 Caulobacteraceae bacterium
CTCTTGGAGCCTTCTACTCGCGTCATTCTCGCAAGCCAGACTCCCGCACCCGGCCAGTCCTAACTTCTCCTAGGGGTGGAAAGCGGACTTCAGGCCAGCGAACGGAGGTCGCTCCAGCCGTATGCGACCTCGAACAGCGTGGCTTCGGGGCGGACTTCCTCCCGATCGGCAACCTCGACGCCGCCCAGCCTCTCGTAGAAGGTCCTTGCGCGCGCATTGTCCCTGAGGACCCACAGGCTGACGCCATGGTGGCCGTCGGCGAGAAGACGACGCGCCATCCACCGCATGATCGAATGACCTATGCCGCCTCCCTGGAATTGCGCCCGGACATAGATCGCCTCGATCTCAGCGTCGTAGCCCTGAGCCGATAACGCTTCCGAGCGCTGTGGGCCGCCAGACCCAAATCCAACCTTCCTGGGGCCGACCTGCGCCACGACCACGCGCAGGCGCGACTGTGTCGCATCCGCCAGCAAACGAGCCCAGGCGGTTGCTCGGCTTTCGACTGTCTGACGCTGGACGAGGCTACGCGGGAGAAGCCCTTCGTAGGTCTCCTGCCAAGCAAGGGCGTGGACCTCACCGATTTCTGCGGCGTCGGTGAAAAGCGCTTCACGCAGTAAGATCGACATCGCCTCGATATGGCGCGATTTTCTTGGAACGCCAAATTCTACAACGGGTGGAAAGCCGACCTTAGTCCCGCCGCCACCCATGCCAATCCGACACGACCCCGTCAGAAATCAGAAGACCATTGCCGACCAATTCAACTTGCTCGCCGTTGACGATGACTCCACCTCCGTCCGGACAGCGTTGTCAGGTTAACTTCGTGACGCCAGCAATGCCGCCTCTGTGCCGAAATCTAGGCACATGTCGCCTGTGACCAAGCCTCGAAGGCTGCCGATCTGAAGCTCCGAAGGGTGCCGCGACTTGTGAGATGTCGGGCGGTGTAGAACGTGTTGTAGACCGCTGCATGGGAACTCAGGAACCTCTGTGCTGAGGCTTGGGATTTGAACCCCTGCTGTTTTCTCTCCCTGCGCCGGATGGGAAGGTGGCTGTTCTCGGCTCGATTGTTTTCGCGCAGGCGCCCAGGCCGATGAAGGTGCAGCAGATCCAAGCTGGCCAGCGCCGGACTGGCCAGCGAGAGTCCCTTTGGGCTGGTAGCTTCGTCTTCGACGCTGGCGGTAGCGGCCGGGCGGTGGAGCTGATCAAGTTGCGCAGCCGTCCGGCCGCGGGGTTCAGACGCACCGCTTCGGGCGTCAGTCCACCGTGCGCCGAATGCGGACCCCGCCGCCAGGTCGAGCCGCCAGCGCTCAATGACGGCGCGGGCCTCGGCCGTGTCCTCCTCGGGAAGATCTCCTCGTTCAGGCACTCGTCGCGCCGCCGTTGAAGCTTGACGAAGCCGTTTTGTTGCGGCTTGCCGGGCGCGATGGGTACGCCAGTCGACGCCGGTGCGGTTGGTCCATTCCAGCATGGCCCGGCTGGTCATCTCCGTGCCGTTGTCGCTGACGATGGTCGTGCATGCCCTGCCGGGCGATCAGGACGTCCAGCTCGCGAGCCATGCGATGGCCGCCGATCGAGGTGTCCACGACCAGCGCCGTGGCCTCGCGGTGTAGTCGTCGACGATGCACAGGATCCGGAAGCGCCGGCCCCAACTCAGGTGTCGGCCACGAAGTCCAGCTCCAGCGCCGGTTCGCCGTCCGGCAGCGCCATCGGCGCCCGCGTGCCTGTCGCCCGCTTGCGGCCCCTCCGCCGGCGCACCGCCGTGCTTCCTCGCGGTAGAGCCGGAAGAGCTTCTTTCCTTGTTCATGCGCATGCCCCCTCACGTTGCAACAGGATGCCCAGCCGCCGGTACTGAAGCGGCGTCGTTCCGCCGCCAGGCCCCGCAGCTGCTCACGCACGTCCGCATCGCCGTTCAGGCGTGCGGCGCATCGGCCTCGGATCGACCCGACCAGCCCGCAGGCACGCCGCCGTGAGAAGCCGCGCTCCGCCAGGCGGAGCACGGCCTCCCGGCGCGCCGCGGCCCGATCAGTTTTTTCCCAGAGATCCCTGTGGCCGAGACGTCCAGCATCGACTCCGCCAACAGCTTCTTCAGCCGCCGGTTCTCATCCTCCAGCGTCTTTAGCTTCTGCGCATCCGACACGCTCATGCCGCTGTACTTCGCCTTCCACCACGATAGAAGGTTCCTCGCCGATACCCGTGCCGACGACACCTCCGCCGTCGGGCTTCCGGCCTCTGCTCGCGCAGCACGCCAATAGATTCTGCGCCTCGTTGAACTCCTGCTCTTCTTCACGTCCGTCTCCTTGCTGTGACGGACTCTCACTCAAACCGAGGGATCAGGAAGGGGGCAGGTCAAAACCCAGACGCTGGACCGCTTCCTCGACCGCCTAACGTTCTCCCCGTTGCGCCAATGGCGTCTATGCCTGCGCTCTCTGCGGCAAAGAATTATTTTTCAACGACCACAAATTGATGTGGTAGTAGCGCTAGTTGAGCAGTGGTTATTCCATCCTCATCGCTGAATTCTACCTCGTAGGCTTCGTTTGGATCTGTGAATTCAGCCACGACCACACCCAAATCTCCCTCTCGAAGGCCCTCACTCGGGATATTTTGGGTCAATCGGATCAAATCATTTGTTTTAGCAATCATTGCTATCTCACTTTTTCGGAACAAAAGCGGTGAGAAGTTCCGGGGTGTTCGATCCGGGCCTAAAAATCCAACCAGTCTGCACCGGGCCACTTCCAGTTGGTCCAACGACCGCAATGTCAACTCTAAACCGAATGCCATACTGATCGATCTTGCCGATCGTGGCAGGGCTTGTGGCGAAGCGTTGTCAGGTTAACTTCGTGACGCCAGCAATGTCGCCTCTGTGTCGAAATCTAGGCGCACGTCGCCTGTGACCACGCGTCGAAGGCTGCCGATCTGAAGCTCCGAAGGGTGCCGCGACTTGTGAGATGTCGGGCGGTGTAGAAGGTGTTGTAGACCGCTGCATGTGAACTCAGGAACCTCTGTGCTGAGGCTTGGGATTTGAACCCCTGCTGTTTTCGCTCCCTACGTCGGATCGGCAGGTGGCTGTTCTCTGCACGATTGTTCTCCCTAAGCCTCCCCGGCCGATGGAGGCTCACAAGACCTAGATCTGCCAACGCTGCGGAGTAGGATGCGAGGCCATCGGTGGTGATGGATTCAGGATCCACTGGCTGATTGCGAAGAAGCCGCCGCAGTAAGACGAGGGCGGCTTCAGTGTCGCGTTTCCTTTGCATTACAAGGTCCAAGACCTCGCCTTCGTCGTCAACGGCGCGCCACAGATACATCCGCCGACCGCCCACGGTGCAAACCATCTCATCGAGATGCCACCGCGGCGAAGGCGCCGGTCGGAGCTTCTTCAGGCGCCTGGCGAACTGGGGACCGAACTTACGTGTCCAGCATCGGATGGTCTCATAGCTGACCTCGATCCCCCGAGCGGCGAGCAGTTCCTCCACGTCGCGCAGACTGAATGTGAATCGGAAATAGAGCCACACCGCATGGCGGATGACATCGGCCGGAAACCTATGCCGCTTGTACGAGACCGCCTTCATCAAACTCTTGCTCCACAAGGCCCCGCAAGGCTTAAAGTAGAGACAAGTCAGCGTTAGCCCGACAGCACCACCATTTCCTCCACATCATCGCGGCCGCGCACGATGGCTTCGTGCCCCTCGAACGAGGTGCGTGCGATCTTGGCCAGCTCGCCCAGCATGGGCCGCAGGTCCTTCTCGGCCTCGGTGAGGAAGTCGAAGCCGCGATCGCGGTTCTGGCGGGCGGTCTCCAGCGCCTTGCCCTTCAGGCCGGCGGCGATCTCGGCCGTGGTCTCGACCAGGCCGTCCATGGACATGGTGGCGCCGACGATCAAGGTGTGGATGCGGACCCGCAGGACCGGGTCGGTGAGATCGAAAAGCTGTTCACGATTGCGCTCATAGGCGTCGATCTCGCGCCGGGTGGCGCGGAGCAGGCGCATGGTGATCGGCCCATAGGGATCGCCGACCTGGCGCGCCTCGGCGGCCATCTTCAGCAGCATGACGATGGAGAAGATGATCTCGCCCAGCACCAGGGCGGCGTCGCGTTCGCGCTCGCGGCGGCGCAGCCAGGCTTCGAAACGCCCGGCCACGAACCCGCCCAGGGTGGCGAGGAGCGCGCCCAGGACAACGGCCCAGAGCGTCTCGCTCGCCCCGCCCAGCTCAGGCACTTCGATCCGCACCTGGCCAGGCCTTCAGGATGTCACTAGTCGGCGACGACGCGGTCGCCGCGGCAGGTGTTCACGTTGGAGAACGACTGCACGACGCCGTCGGAGAACTTCACGCGCACGTCGTAGAAGCAGCTGTCGCCCGAACCCATGCTGAACTCGGACTGCGTGCCAGGCGCGATCGGATAGTCCACATCGGCTTCCGCCCAGGGATCCCGGGTGCCGGCGCGGGCCGTCCAGACCTGCTGGATCGAGACATCCTGGTTGGTGTTCTTGACGATGAAATAGCGGTCGTCGGCGGCGGCGGCGCTGGTCGCCGCGCCCAGAAGAGAGGTCGCGAACATGGCCGCGAGAAGAACTTTGCCCTGCATGGTAGCCCCCATTTGCGTTGGACTGGCGCGGCCTGACCGCTCCTTTCGTCTAACACCACTATATTTCAGCGGCAGCACCTGAAAAGGGGGGAGCGCCTGACAGGCGAAACGCGCCCCGAGATTGCGCAAGCGTCGGGCAACAGGCAGGGTTCGGCCGTCCTTTGAGCCGTCCCGCATGATCCGCAATTGCCATACCCGCATTGTCGCCACCCTGGGCCCCGCCAGCCGGGCCCCAGCGATGGTCCTGGCCTTGGCCAGGGCGGGAGCGGACGTCTTTCGGCTGAACTTCAGCCACGGAACTCACGACGATCACCGCGCTGCGATCTCGGCGGTCCGCGAGGCAGAGGCCGGCCTGGATCGGCCCCTCGCCATCCTGGCCGACCTGCAGGGTCCGAAGTTCCGGGTGGGCGCCATCGCCGGCGACAAGATGCCTCTGGCCGAAGGTCAGGTCATCCGCTTCGACCTCAATGACGCGCCGGGCGACCGGCAGCGGGCCCCCCTGCCCCATCCGGAGATGTTGGGCGCCCTGAAACCGGGACGCGAACTGGCCATCGACGACGGCAAGGTGCGGCTGAAAGTGACGGCCGCGGGCAAGGGCTGGGCCGAGGCGGAAGTGGTCGCCGGCGACGTTCTGATGAGCCACAAGGGTGTCGCCGCGCCTGGCCTCACCCTGCCGGTGCCGGCGATGACGGCGAAGGACCACCACGATCTGGCCTTCGCTCTGCGCCACGGCGCCGACTGGATCGCCCTGTCCTTTGTGCAGCGGGCCGCGGACATGGCGGAACTGCGCCGCCTGGTGGACGGTCGGGCCTCGATCATGGCGAAGATCGAGAAGCCCTCCGCCCTGGACGATATCGAGGCGATCCTGGACGTGTCAGACGGGCTGATGGTGGCCCGAGGCGACCTCGGCGTCGAATTGGCGCCGGAGGACGTGCCAGTGGCGCAGAAGACCATCGTCCGGGCGGCCCGCAGGCGGGGCGCCGCGGTGATCATCGCCACACAGATGCTTGAGAGCATGACCGGCAACCCGACACCGACCCGGGCCGAGGCGTCGGACGTGGCCAATGGCGTCTATGAAGGGGCCGATGCCCTGATGCTCTCGGCCGAGAGCGCTTCTGGCGCCTATCCCCTGGAAGCCGTGCGCATGATGGAAGCGATCATCGGGCGCGTGGAGCGCGATCCCAGCTGGCCGGGCCTGATGGCGGCGGAACACAGCGCGGAAGCGGATGAGGACGTCGACGCCTTGATCGCGGCGGCCAAGGAAGCCTCGAAGGCGCGTTCCACAGCCTGCCTCGTGGCCTTCACGACCCTCGGCGGGACCGCGCGGAGGATGGCCCGCGAGCGGCCGCTATCCCCGGTGCTGGCCCTGACGCCGGACCCGGCGGTCGCGCGCCAGCTCAGCCTCTATTGGGGGCTGGAACCCCGGGTCGCGCCGAAGCCCCGCGGCATCACCTCGATGACGGAAGGCGCCGCGCAGTTGGCGGCGGACCTGGGGCTCGCCCCGCCGGGCTCTCGGGTGCTGATCATCGCGGGCACGCCGTTCGGGGCTCCGGGGGCGGCGAATCTGCTGCGTTTCGCGTCAGCGCCGAAGCCCAAGAGCCGCTGAAAGCCGTGTCCCGCAAGCAACGCGCGGCGGGAGGCATACGCGTGAGAGGAGAAGATTTCCGCCCACCACGCGTCCTCTGCTAGTTTCTCGGGGTACAGGGGGAGTCGCGCGGGCCTTTGCCGCGCGCATCGAGGGACAGGTTCGACCGATTTCGCATGGCCCGGACGCCGGATTTCAGTGTGCAGGAGACAGATCAGGGGCGCATGGTCGTACTGACCGGCGACTGGATCGCGACGAGTATCGTCACCCAGGATAGCGACCTGATCGCCACCCTGTCCGGCAGCGACTCCGACCTGGATATTCGAAGCATCGGACGCTGTGACACCGCCGGGGCCTGGGCGATACTGAAGGCGGCCGCCGGCCGCACAAACCCCAAGCCGATCCTGGCCCGGCCGGAAGGGGCCCGCCTGCTGGAGATGGTGGACAACGCCGTGAAGGCGGATCCGACACCCGTGGTGCCCCGGCGGGGCTTCACCGATCTTCTCGAACGCATCGGCAAGGGTGTGGTGAACCTGGCGGTCAACGCCACCGACACCTCGATCTTTCTCGGCCATCTGATCACCGCCGTGGCCCGCGCTTTCATGAACCCGGCCAGGGTGCGCTGGGCGGCCTGCGTGACCCTGGCGGAACGGGCGGGGCTGGACGCCATGCCAATCGTGGCGACGACAACCTTCTTTATCGGCGCCGTGGTGGGCCTGCTGGGCGCCAACCTGCTGACCCAGTTCGGCGCGCAGGTGTTCGCGGTCGAACTGATCGGCATCGCCGTTCTGCGCGAGTTCGGCATCCTGATCACCGCCCTTCTCTTGGCCGGGCGCTCTGCGTCGGCCTTCGCGGCCGAGATCGGGGCCATGAAGATGAACCAGGAAATCGACGCCATGCGCGTCCTCGGCATCGACCCGTTCGACGCCCTGGTGTTCCCGCGCTTCGTAGCCCTGCTGCTGACCATCCCGCTGCTGACCTTCGTGGCCACGATCGCCGGGTTGCTGGGCGGGCTGGCGGTGACCTGGTCAGTGCTTGACCTTGGGCCGACCTTCTTCTTCCAGCGCATGGTCGAGAATGTCGGCGTCGTGCACTTCTGGGTCGGACTGTCCAAGGCGCCGGTGCTGGCGATGGTCATCGCTGGAATCGGCTGCCGGCAGGGCATGGAAGTCGGCGGCGATGTCGAGAGTCTGGGTGGGCGTGTGACGGCTTCGGTGGTACACGCGATCTTCGCCACCATCCTGATCGATGCCGTGTTCGCCCTGATCTACATGCAGGTGAACATATGAGCCCGGCGCCTGAAGACACCCTCGACGCCGAGGCGCCGCCCATCGAGGTGCGCGGCCTGATCTCGCGCTTTGGCACGCGTACAATCCACGAGAATCTCGACCTGGTGATCCCGCGCGGCGACGTGGTGGGGATCGTTGGCGGGTCCGGTACGGGCAAGTCGGTGCTGCTCAACACCATCATCGGCCTGAAGCGTCCGGAAGGCGGCTCGGTGAAGCTGTTCGGGCAGGACCTGGAACACGCCACCCGCCGCAAGTGGACCGCGATCGAGCGCCGCTGGGGCGTGCTCTTCCAGCAAGGCGCTCTCTTCTCGTCGCTGACGGTGAAGGAAAACGTCTCCGCTCCCCTCTTCGAGCACACCTCGATGACGGCGAAGGAGATCAGCGAACTCGCGGACCTGAAAATCGCCCTTGTGGGCCTGCCTCCGGTGGCCGGCGCCCTAAAGCCCTCTGAGCTTTCCGGCGGGATGATCAAGCGGGCGAGTTTGGCGCGGGCCCTCGCCCTCGATCCGGAGCTTCTGTTCCTCGACGAGCCGACCTCCGGTCTCGACCCGATCGGCGCGGCGGCCTTCGACGAGCTGATCCGCGACCTGTCGGACAGTCTCGACCTGACCGTCTTCATGATCACCCACGACCTCGACAGCCTCTACACGATTTGTGACCAGGTCGCCGTGCTGGCCGAAAAGCACGTCGTCGCCATGGCCCCGGTGCGAGAGCTGGAGAAGTCCGACCACCCCTGGATCAAGGAATATTTCCTGGGCACGCGCGGGCGTGCCTCGGCAGAGGCGCGCGCGGCGATGGCGGCGGCGCAAGGAAAGAGCTGATGGAGCGTAATGCAAACTATGCCCTGGTGGGGCTGTCGTCGCTGATCCTGTTCGTGGGCCTGGTGATCTTCATCGTCTGGCTCGCCAGGCTGGCCCTCGACCGCGACTACGACACCTATGACGTGGTGTTCAAAGGCCCGGTGAACGGCCTTTCCCAGGGCGGCGAGGTGCACTTCAACGGCATCAAGGTCGGGGAAGTAACGAAGATCCGGCTGGATGAACACGACGCCACACTGGTGCGGGCGCTCGTGCGGATCGATTCAACCGTGCCTGTGAAAACCGACAGCTTCGCGACGCTGGAGCCGCAAGGGATCACTGGGGTGAACTTCATCCAGATTTCGGCCGGCACGCCTTCGGCCCACTGGCTCAAGGCCGACACCCCGCGCGGCGAAGTGCCCGTTATCAAGACCCAGCGCAGCGCCCTTTCCGACCTCCTGGCCGGGGGCGGAACAGTGCTGACACAGGCGACGGATGCGCTGAACCGCATTAACCGCGTGCTGTCCGATGACAACATCCGCACGTTCTCGGCCACCATGAGTGATGTGCAGGCCGTCACCGCGGAACTGCGTGAGCGCAAGGCGATCATCGCCGATGCGCAGCGCGCCCTGCAAAGCGCCGATCAGGCCGCCCAGGAAATCCGCGCCCTGGCCGCTTCCGGCCGGACCCTGGTGGACCGCGATGGCCCGCAGATCACCGCGAAGCTTCTCACCGCGGCGGACGAGATCCAGGGCGCGGCGCATGACCTGCGCCAGATGATGGATAAGCTGCAAGGGCCTACCGGCGACTTCGCCAACACCGGCCTGCCGCAGATCCAGGCCGCGGTGGCCAGCCTGCAGACCGCGACCGACACGGTAAACCGCCTGGCCAGTGAGATCGAACAAGACCCCAGGGGCCTCGTCACCCGGCCGCCTGCTCAAGAAGTCGAGGTGCCGCAATGATCAAGCTTCGCTCCTTCACCCGCCTGGCCGTGGCCGGCGCCCTGGCGATGGCGAGCCTGGGCCTGAGCGCCTGTGTGACCTTGCTGCCCAAGGCCGACCCGGTGACGCTCTATCGTTTCGAGGCCCCGACCACCGCGCCGCCTGAGACGTCCCGCCCCCCGTACAACCTGCTGCGCACCCCGGTCTCCATGCCGCGCGCCGCCGGGGCGGACCGCATCCTGACGGTAACGGGCACACAGGTGGCCTATGTGGCCGGCGCCCGGTGGGTGTCGCCCGCCGCGACCCTGTTCGACGAAGCCGTGGCCCGGGCTTTCCAGGACGTGCAGAACAGCCGCGCCGCGGCCAGGGGCGACCTCGGCCGGCCAGACTTCGTATTGCGCCTGGACGTCACCAGTTTCGAGACGCGCTACAGCGCCCCCGGGGCGGTTCCGACCGTTTATGTGCGCCTTAACGCCCTGTTACAGCGCTCCAGCGATCGCTCCGTGGTGGCTTCCGAGCACTTCGAGGCCAGCATCCCGGCCAGCGAAAACCGCGTCAGCGCCATCGTGACGGCCTATGACCAGGCCTCCAGCCAGGTGATCGGCGAAATGGTGGCCTGGGTCGGTCGCATGGCCCGCTAGGCGGTCAGTCCAGGCCAGTGATCCGCTTGGCGGCGGTGACGGTGTTCTGAAGCAGGCAGGCGATGGTCATAGGACCAATGCCGTTGGGCACGGGGGTGATGAAGGCCGCGCGTTTGGCGGCTTCTTTGGTCTTCACGTCGCCGACCACCTTGGTCTTGCCGGCCGCGGCGGCGACCGGATCGCTGAACGGCACCCGGTTGATCCCGACGTCGATGACCGTGGCGCCTTCCTTCACCCATGACCCGCGTATCATGCCCGGCCGGCCGACGGCGGCGACGAGGATGTCCGCCTCCTGGCAGACGGCCTTCAGATTCTCGGTCTTCGAATGGGCAATGGTCACGGTGCAGTCGGCGCGCAGCAGAAGCTGAGCGATCGGACGCCCGACCAGCACCGAGCGCCCCACCACAACGGCCCGCTTGCCCGTCAGGTCGCCAAGAGTCTGCTGCAAGAGGATCATGCAGCCGAGCGGGGTGCAGGGCGTGAGCGCCGGCAAGCCATTGGCGAGACGCCCGGCGTTGATCACGTGCAGGCCGTCCACGTCCTTGTCGGGATCAATCGCGGCGATGATCGCCTGTTCGTTGATATGTTTCGGCAGGGGCAGCTGGACCAGGATGCCGTGGATCGCCGGGTCGGCGTTCAGCGCTCTTACCAGGGCCAGAACCTCGGCCTCGGGAGTATCGGTGGGCAAACGGTGCGTCAGGGAGTGCATGCCCGCCGCCTTGGACTGCTCACCCTTGTTGCGCACGTAGATCTGCGAGGCGGCGTCCTCTCCGACCAGGACGACGGCGAGGCCTGGCGTCAGGCCATGCGACGTCTTGAGCCGCGCCACCTCCTCGGTCACCTTCGCGCGCAGGAGCTCCGCATTGGCCTTGCCGTCGATGAGCTGCGCTGAAGTTTCGGTCAATCGAGTCACTCCCCTGCTGGATGCGCGCTGGCCTAAGGCCTCGGGCGATTTTAGGCAATGCGCGGTGACGGACGCGTGTTAGAGCCCAAGGATGAGCGTGGGCGAGGTCCATTCGGCGGATGTGGTTCTGGTGGGCGGCGGCCTCGCCAACGGCCTGATCGCGTTGCGACTGGCGTCGCTGCGGCCAGAGCTCAAGGTGGTAATGGTCGAGCGCGGCGCCACCATCGGAGGCGAGCACACCTGGAGCCATTTCCAGACCGACGTTTCACCCGCGATTGACCGGTGGCTGACGCCCCTGATCGTGCACCGCTGGGAGGGATATGATGTGCGCTTTCCAGCGCACTCGCGGGCCCTGGGCACACAGTACAGGTCCGTGACGTCTGGCCGCCTGCATCAACTCGTGAGCGCGGCGCTCGGCGACCGCGCCTGGCTCGGCGTGGAGGTGATCGAGGTCGCGCCATCGCGTGTGCGTCTCGCCGACGGCCGGGTGCTTGAGGCTCCCACGGTAATCGATGGGCGGGGCGCCCGGAAGAGCGCGGCTCTGGCCCTGGGCTGGCAGAAGTTCGTGGGTCAGGAAGTCGTGCTCGCCCAGCCGCACGGCCTGATCCGCCCTGTGATCATGGACGCTTCGGTTCCGCAGCTGGACGGGTATCGGTTCGTCTATGTCCTGCCCTTCGGCGCGAACCGGCTGCTGATCGAGGATACCCGCTACAGTGATGCGGCCGACCTGGACCGCGAGACGATCCGCGCCGACATCGCTGCCTATGCCTCCGCACAGGGCTGGACGATCCTGACCGTGGAGCGTGAGGAGGACGGCATCCTGCCCATCGCCCTGGCCGGAGACATCGAGGCTTTCTGGGACGAGGCCAAGGCCGGAATACCGCAGTCAGGCCTGCTGGCGGCGCTCTTTCAGCCCGTGACGGGCTATTCCCTGCCCGACGCCGCCAGGCTTGCCGATGAGATCGCCGCCCTGCCCTCCCTGACAAGCGATACAGTCCGCGCTACCGCGGAAGCCAGATCCAAGGCGGCGTGGAATGACAGGGGGTTCTACCGGCTGTTGAACCGGATGCTGTTCAAGGCCTGCGCCCCCGCCCAGCGCTACAAGGTGTTGGAGCGGTTCTATCGACTGGGCCAGCCCCTGGTGGAACGGTTCTACGCGGCCGAGGCCAACTTCGGTGACAAGGCGCGCATACTGACCGGTAAGCCGCCTGTGCCGATTGGCGCGGCGCTCAAGGTCCTTTCGGAAGCTTCGGTATTGAGGGCGGCCTAGTGGGCAAGAAACTGGCTGTCATAGGCGCCGGATTTGGCGGCATCGCCCTGGCCATTCGCCTGCGCGCGGCGGGGCATGATGTGACCCTCGTCGAGGGGCGCGAGAAGCCGGGCGGACGGGCCTATGTCTGGGAAGACGCCGGCTTCACCTTCGACGCCGGCCCCACCGTCGTGACCGATCCCGCCTGCCTGGAGGAGGTGTTCGCCGCCGCCGGCAAGAGAATGGTGGACTACATCGAACTGATGCCGGTTAGCCCCTTCTATGACCTGCGCTGGGATGACGGTGCGCGGTTCGCCTATGTCAACGACCAGGCCGAACTGGACCGCCAGATCGCGGCGATGAGCCCCGGAGACGTGGAGGGGTACCGGCGCTTTCATGACTTCTCGGAGGCCGTCTATCAGGAAGGCTATGTAAAACTGGGGCATGTGCCCTTCCTGACCATCGGCTCGATGCTGGCCGCCGGGCCGCAATTGATCGGGCTGGAAGCCTGGCGCAGCGTCTATGGCAAGGTCAGCGACTTCGTGAAGGACGAACATCTGCGCCAGGCCCTGTCGTTCCACACCTTGCTGGTAGGGGGCAGTCCGTTCGCGGCCTCGTCAATCTATGCCCTGATCCACGCCCTGGAGCGGCGGGGTGGGGTCTGGTTTCCGAGGGGCGGCACCCATGCCTTGATCCGGGCGATGGTGCGGCTGTTCGAGGATATGGGCGGCAAGATGCGGCTGGGCTCGCCGGTGAAAGCCATCACCACCGAAGGCGCGAAAGTGACGGGGGTGGTCCATGCCGATGGTCAATCGGAGGCTTTCGACGCCATCGCATCAAACGCTGATGTCGTGCACACCTATGCCGATCTGCTGAAGAACAGCGTCCGTGGAAAATCCGCCGGCAAGGCGCTGAAAAACAAACGCTTCAGCCCCTCGCTCTTCCTGATTTATTTTGGCCTGAAGACGACGCATCCGGACATCGCCCACCACACCATCTGCTTCGGCCCGCGCTACAAGGGGCTGATCGATGAGATCTATGCGGGGGGAAAGCTGGCGGACGACTTCTCGATCTACCTGCACGCCCCCTGCGCTTCCGACCCGAGCCTGGCGCCGGAAGGTTGTTCCACCTACTACGCCCTCTCCCCTGTGCCGCACCTCGGCAAGGCGGACATTGACTGGGAGGTCGAGGGCCCGGCCTATCGAGACAAGATCCTGGCCTATCTGGAGCGCTACATTCCGAACCTTAGGACCGACATGGTCACCTGCCGGATCTTCACGCCGAAGGACTTCGAACGCGAGCTCAACGCCTGGCAGGGCTCGGCCTTCTCTCTGGAGCCTGTGTTGACGCAGAGCGCGTGGTTCCGAACCCATAACCGCGATGACGTGATCCCCAACCTCTATTTCGTGGGGGCCGGGACACACCCGGGCGCGGGCATTCCCGGCGTGGTGGGATCGGCCAAGGCCACGGCAGGATTGATGATCGAGGATCTGAAGGGATGAGCACCGATCTGGAGCAAACGGGCCGCGATGCGATACAGCAGGGCTCCTCCAGCTTCGCCGCCGCAGCGGCCCTGTTCGGTAAGGAGACGCGGGCCGACGCCGAAATGCTCTACGCCTGGTGCCGTTATTGCGACGATGTGATCGATGGCCAGGCCATGGGGCATGGGGCGAGCGCCGTGGATCCCGCGGCGTTGCAAGCCACGTTGAATGATCTCTACGCCAAGACCCGAGCGGCCCTCGCCGGCGAGACCATGGATGATCCTGTGTTCGCGGCGTTCCAGAAGGTCGCCCTGCGGCGCGGCATCCCCGAGACCTATGCGACACAGTTGATCGATGGCTTCGCCATGGATGTCTCTGGCCGGCGCTATGAGACGCTCGAGGACACGCTCGATTACTGCTGGCACGTGGCTGGTGTGGTAGGGGCGATGATGGCGCTCGTGATGGGGGTGCAGCCGGGCGACCTGGCGACCTTGCGCCGCGCCCAGGACCTGGGGTTGGCATTTCAACTCACCAATATCTGCCGCGACATTGTCGAAGACGCGGGCGTTTCGCGTATCTATCTGCCAGGCGCCTGGCTGCGCGAGGCGGGGGTGCCGGAGGCGGAAATCTCTGATCCAAGGCGCCGGGCCGGCATTCTGGCCGTGGCCAAGCGTCTGCTGGCGGTTTCTGAGCCCTATTACGCCTCCGCGATCAGCGGCCTGCCCTCGCTTGGCTTTCGCTCTGCCTGGGCTGTGGCGGCGGCCCGCGGGGTCTACCGCGCCATCGGCTTCGAGGTGCTGAAGCGCGGAGAACGGGCCTGGGATGAGCGGGTGTCTACCAGCACGGCGCAGAAGGCCTGGCTGGCGCTTGGCGGCGGGGTGTTGGCGATCGCCTCAAGGTTCGGCACAGCGGGCGAGCGACCGCAGATGTGGTCAAAGATTTAGATTGAATCTCGCGCCTTAAGTGGCAGAATGCCACCTAAGGAGCCGAAAATGCCCAACGAAAAGTTCGCGTCGATCAAGGTCTCACGTGCGTTCGTAGAAGAAGCTCGCCGGGAAGCGGAGCTTCTAAACCGGTCTCTTGCGTCCCAGATTGAGCATTGGGCGAAACTCGGCAGGGCTTTCGAAAATACGCCCGGCGTCGGCATCGACCGCGTCCGCGCGGCTTTGGAAGGCAAACAGCCCCTCCAAGGCCTGACCGATGGCGAGCAGGATCAGTACTATGACCTGCTGACGGACTCGTTCGAGAACCCGAGCAAAGACGTGCGTGAGGCCTACGCGCTATTGGGTGAGGAAGAAGCAGCCTTCAAGGCAGCGAAGAGAACTGGCGGGGCGCCCCGTAAGAGGCGGCCCAAGGCGGCCTGATGCCCCCAGCACAGCGCCCGACCCTGCACATTCTCGCCGGGCCAAATGGTGCTGGAAAGTCGACGCTCTATCAAACCCGGCTGCAAGCGACGGCCAACGCCGAATTCGTCAACCCTGATCTGCTGGTCCGGGAGGCGTTGGGCCGGCACCCTTTGAGCCGGGAGGAAGCAGAACTCGGACAGCGCCTTGCCAACGAACGGCGTGACGTCCTGATGGCCGCCCGCCGGGATCTCGTCACGGAATCGACCTTCTCCCATCCTTCGAAGCTTGAGCTGATCGAGGACGCGCATGACCTCGGCTACAGGGTGACCATCTATCACGTGAACGTTCGGGATCCCGACCTGTCCATCGAGCGCGTGGCATTTCGCGTGTCAAAGGGCGGGCATCCCGTCCCTGAAGCCAACATTCGCGCCCGCTATGATCGCAATCAGCCCCTGATCAGGAACGCGGTGTTGATGTCCGAGCGGGGATTCATCTTCGACAACAGCGTCTCTGGCCGCGCACCGCGTCTGCTGATCGCTTTCAAGGACGGCGTTGTGATCAAGAGTTTTGGGCCGCGGCCGACCTGGGCTTCCTCACTCTACGCCGACGATCTCGCCGTCTTGCGCCGATAGCCCCGCCGCCCGGATCACCGCCAACTGGGCCTTCAACGACCGGGCGCTGGGGGCCAACAGGAAGCCGAAGCTGACGCAGCCGTCCTTGGTGGGAATAGCGTGGTGAAGACGGTGCGCCTGGATCAGGCGCTTCCAGAATTTCGAGCGTCCCGAGAACGGCACCTTATAGCGCCGGTGCACCAGGCCGTCGTGGAACACGGAATACATCGCGCCATAGGCGGTGATGCCCAGCCCCACCGGCAGGAGCAGCGGAATTCCGTGTACGCCGGCATAGATGCAGACGATGGCCGGCAGGGCGAAGACCACGGCGAAGAGATCATTCAGTTCGAAGATTCCCGCCCTCGGCTCATGGTGTGAACGATGCCAGACCCACATGAAGCCGTGCATGACGTACTTGTGGGTGAACCATGCAAAACCTTCCATGAACAGGAAGGCGGACATGAACAGCGCGATATCGAGAGCCAGAGTCAGCATAGGTCCTAACGGCGGGCCCGCCGGGAGGCGGCTTGGGCGATAGCGAGGCCGGCCAGCCCGATCACGGCAAGCATCAGCCAAGCCTTATAAAGACTGGAAGGTCCCTCGTCTCGCCAGAGCACACCTTGATAGGCGTCAATCGCCCAGGCGTGAGGCGTGAACCATCCGACCTGCTGCAGCCAGGCCGGCATCAGGAAGCGGGGCACCATCGATCCGCCGATCGCGGCGAGGATGAGGATCACGAAGGTAGAGAGCATCTGCGCCTGATCGCGCGTGCGGCAAAGGGAGACGACCCCGAGGGCCAGCCCGCCGGAACAGACTCCCACGGCGGCCGTCGTCACCAGCCAGGCGCTCAGGTGCTGCACGACAGGCGCGCCATAGAGCAACTGAGCCGTAGCGAAAATCGCCGTGGCCTGGACAACAGCCTGAGCAAACAGGAAGAGGAACTTACCCCGCACCACCGGGCCCATACCGGCCGGCCCGGCGAGAATGCGATCGGAGATGCCGCTTTGCCGCTCTTCGATCAGGGACAGGGCCCCGTGCATCGCAGAGAAGAGCGCGAAGAGGATTGTCACCGCCCCTGCATAGTACGCGATGGTTCCCCCGCCCTTTTGGGCGCCCTCGACCGCTTCACGGCCAAATAGCGTGTCGGAAACCTCGCGCGGCGGATCGCGGGCAAGGCGGCTTCTGGCGGCGGCCAGCCGGGCGGCCTGCTGAGGCGTCAGGGGCCCAGTGACCGCGGACATGCCAGCCACGGTGCGCGCCAACACCACGTCGGGCAGGAAGCGGGCCAGGACCTGTTGGACGCGCGCCTGGGTCAGGGGCGCGGCGACGGCACGTGTCGGGTCGGAGACGATCAGGATGGCGTCTCGAGCCGTAGCTGGATCGGCGGCGATCACCACCCCCGCGTCGGCACGGCCGGAGCGCACCTCGGCGCGCACGGAGGCCAGGGAAGCCTCCGGCGAGCGGATCGCCCGCAGATCCGCATCGGCGATCAGGCCTTTTTCCAACCGCGCCGCGGCGGGCGTCGAGGCAAGGTTCGCGACGGCGATCTTCAGCTGAATGTTCTCGCCCGTCGCCCCGGCGAAGACGGCGGCGAAGATAATGAAAACGAGGGGGGGCAAGGCGAAAGCCATGAAGAAGGCGCCCCTGTCCCGCCAGAGCTCCAGCGCCATGACACGGAACATCGCCCAACTCATGCCGCCGCTCCGGCTGGCTCTGCGACGAGCCCGAAGAGGGTTTGCAAGGATGGCTGCCGCACTCGGATTTCCCGCACCTTCAGGCCGGCCGCTTTCAAGGTGATGTCGAGCCGCGCTGCCACCGCGTAGCCATCCTTAACCATGGCTGACCAGGTCACGGGCTGGGCGGCGCGTTGAAGCCCCTCTCCCGCCAGCCTGATCTCGCCTCCGGTGTCCGGCTCGGCGGCCAGAGTGACGAGCACTTCGAGTTGATCGCCGTAGGCCTCCTCCAGCAGGGACAGCGGGCGGCCTTCCAGCACTTTGCGGCCTTCGCGCAGGAAACCGACCCGGTCCGCCAGGATCCCGGCCTGCTCCAGGTCATGGGTGATGATCATCACGGCCACCCCCGCGTCACGCAGGGCGAGAAGGACCCGGTCCACTGCCTCGCGGGCGTGAATATCGATGCCCACCGTCGGCTCATCGAGGATCAGCAGTTTGGGGTGATGCAGGATCGCCGCGGCGATGTTCACCCGCCGCTGGTATCCACCGGAGAGATGCTTCACGGGCACGCCGGAACGATCCGCGACCCGGGTCAGGCGGGACGCCTCGTCCACGGCGTGCGCGGCGGCGTCGGCCTTGAGGCCGGATAGCCGGGCGAAGACCTGCAGATTTTCCTGCACCGTCAGGTGCTTGTAGAGGGCGATCTCCTGGGGAACCAGGCCAAGAGACCGCCGTGCGGCGGGCGTGCGCCAAGGGTCCTCCCCAGCTACAAGCACCTCGCCCTCATCGGCTTTCATACGACCGCAGATCGCCCGCACAAGCGTGCTCTTTCCGGCGCCGTTCGGGCCCAGCAAGGCGTAGATCTCTCCAGCCGAGATCGTCAGATCAACGCCCTGGAGAACACGCCGCGCTCCAAAGGCATGGGAAACATCGGATACCGTGAGGGTGGGCGGCATCAGGCCGCCGCCTTGCGCCCCGAGAACAGGCTGCGAGCCAGATCGGCCAGGAGCGGGGCGCCGCCGGCCTCGGCCAGGGCCGCATCCGCGGCGGCAAGGTGCTCGTCGATCAGGGCCTGAGCCCGCCGGCGTCCCAACGTGGAAACCACCGTAGACATCCCCGCATCCTTGCCCACGTCCTTGCCGGCGCTCTCGACAGCGCCTTCGGCGTCGATGAGATCGTCCCGGATCTGAAAGGCGAGGCCTATTCGGCGGGCGAATTCAGCGAGCGCCTCGCAACACCGGTCCGGCGCGCCGGCGATGCGCGCGCCGGCCTCACAGGCCACCATCATCAGCACGCCGGTCTTGCGGTGATTGAGGGCCTCCAGCACGGCAGGGGCGCGCGGGGCATCCCTGGCGTCCAGGTCCATGGCCTGGCCCGTGACGAGACCGTCGAAACCCACGGCGGCCGAGAGGCGCCGAACCAGATCGGCCTTCACCACCGCCGAGAGGTGCTCATCGGCGCTGATCGTGGCGTAGGCGAGATTGAGAAGGCCCACGGCGGCGAGGATCGCGGAGGCCTCGCCGAACAGGCGGTGCGTGGTGGGCTGACCACGGCGATAGCGGGCGTCGTCCATGGAGGGCAGGTCGTCGAGAATCAGGGACGCGGCATGGACCATCTCAATGGCGCAGGCCGTATCCAGGGCAGCGCCCTCCGGGGCGCCAAGCTCACGAGCCGCGAGCAGCGTGATTAGAGGCCGGAACCGCTTGCCCGGAGAGAGCAAGGCATGGCGCACCGCGCCGTTCAGGCCTTCCGGTTCGTGGGGCTGGCGGACGGTCAGTTCGATCAGCCGCCGGTCTACCGCGGCGCGCAAACCCTCAACGGAAGCCATGAACGCGGCATTGTCGTCTTTCATCGCGATCCGCGCCGCCGCTCCTCGGGACGTAGAGCGCCCCCGCCCAGGCGCACCATTGACCGGGCGCCCCGGCCCGTCAACCCGGGCTCAATCCCCTCCCCGCAAGGACGGCATTGGGTCCTTGCCGCCGGCCACGTCCTGCATGGTCACACCCGGATAGCCGACCTTGTGGGTGGCGCTCGCCTTCCAGGCTTCAACGATCAGATCGCGCAACTCCGAGGCGCCGGCGGCGACGCGGGCCGTGGCGAAGGAAACGCCGCGCGGATCACCGTTCTGGAAGCCGCCCTGCCCCCACAACTGATAGAGGGGCTCCACGAAGGTCCAGGTAGTGCGGAGATACTGAGCCGTACGCTGCTCAATCGGGCAACCACAGTCCCGATAGGGCGTCATCGCGGCGCGCACGCCCTCAAGGGTCACATAGTCCGCTATGAAATCACCCTCGAACGGGGCATGGATGCGCTCACGGGTGTAGTTCCTGGGGTTCGGGAAGTCCCCCCAGCCATTGTAGTGATTGGTGACATGGAGCGGCTGGCTGCCGTCGCCGACATAGTGCGCCAAGGCGCCGATACTGGTCAGGATGATCGCTTCCCTACGGCGCAAGTCCGCTTCGAGCCAGGCTCGCGTGGCCGCGTCCTGAGGCCTTCTGAGGGCCTCGTTGAGCACCCGCCAATAGGCGAAGTCGCTCTTCAGCTGCTGCCAGCTGGAGACGATTGAATAGGGCAGATATCCCGCACGCCAACTGTTGGAGCCCGCCTGGCCGAGCGCTGCCTCGTAGGCCTCACGGGTCGGCGGCAAGGCATCGATCGCCGGCCCCCCATCGGCGCGGGCGCTGTCATCAAGGTCGATGAAGTGACCGGGGTCCCTGTCCTTGTCATGGATCGTGCCGGAGCCCTTGGACCGATCAAGCTCGCGGGCAAGTTCGCCGATGTCCGTGGCCGAGACGAGCAGGAACTGCGGCAGGTCTGATGGCAGGCTCTCGATCGCGAGATAGCCTATGTCCCTGTGCCCGGTATGGCCCCAGGCCAGGGCCGCGCCCGCCGCCGCCAGGGTCAAGGCCGCGCCGGCCGCCAGGGCCGCGCCCATCCGTCCGATCCGAAACGCCATCGATCTACTCCTTGATCGGCAGTGCCTGCTCCACCCTGGCGATCCAGGCCTGAACGGCAGGGTAACGGGAAAGTCCGAGGCCGCCCTCGTCCGCCAGTCGGGTGTAGGCCACCAGGGACACATCGGCGAGGGTCAATCTCTGGCCGACGAGGAATCCTCCATCAGCCAGGGCGTCCTCCAGACGCTGCAGGGCGATGTGGGCGCGCTCCACCAGCTTCGAATCGATATCGGCGGGATTCTTGCCCTGATATCGCACCTGGAAGCGGACCACAGCGACGTAGGGTTCGTGGGAATACTGCTCCCAGAACAGCCATTCGAACATTTTCGCGCGGTCATAGGCGTCCTCGGGGATCAGGTCCGAGTTCTCAGCGAGATGGGTGATGATGGCGTTGGATTGGGCCAGCGGCCGGCCATCGGCAAGCACCACCACCGGCACCTGCCCAAAGGGATTTTTCTCAAGGAATTCAGCGGTCCGGCTTTGGCCTTTCATGATGTCGACTTCCACCCACCTGTGCGCAATAGCCAGGCGCTCGGCCACCCACTTCACCTTCAGGCAGTTCCCGGAGATGGAGTCCCCATAGATGGTGAGCGACATTTTTGCCTCCCTGGCTACGCTTGCGTCCAGATGGAACCCTCTGTAGCAAAGCCCTCGCATCGTCGACGAGAAAAGCAGGAGGGGCGCACATGAGGCGTTTCCTGACCACCCTCGCCACGCTGGCGCTCCTGGCGCTCGGCTCAGGGGCGCAGGCGCAATCCGACCCGATCGGCAATCTGATCGATATGATCAACGCGGATCCGGAAACCTCCACCACGCCAGCAGCTGAAGCTCCCCCGGTGGTTTTGACCGACGTGCCGGCGCCGGATTGGCGCATGCGCGCGACGCTCTATCACTCTGGCGCAGGCGGCGTGGGCACGCGGGACGCAACGGGCTGCCAGGTGGTCCCGATGCGGACAGTGGCGGTGGACCGCAACCTCGTGCCCCGGCGCTCCATCCTCTTCATCCGCGAGACGGTGGGCATGCTGATGCCAAATGGCCGCCTGCACGACGGCTATTGGTTCGCTTCGGACACGGGCGGCGCGATCCGCGGGGCGCGGATTGATCTCTTCACGGGGATGAACGCGGCGTCCATGCGCCCCGCCATGCGCTTCTCCACCGCCATGGTGTCGGTGAACAAGGTCGGCACTTTCCAAGGCTGCCCACGCGCAGACGGCCCGGCGGACGGCGAACTGGCCGAGGGCTTCCGGACGCCGAGCGCCGCTTAAGTCAGCTCTCGACGAAGGCGCGTTCGAGGACGAAATCACCCGGCTTGGCGATAGAGCCTTCCTCGAAGCCCCGGGCCAGGAGCTGGTTCTTCAGATCCACGAGCACGGACGGGCCGCCGCAGAGCATGACGCGGTCGCGGTCCTTGTCGAAGTGCGGCAGGCCGATGTCGCTGAACAGCTGGCCGCTCTCGATCAGGTTGGTGATCCGCCCCTGGGTCTTGAACGGCTCGCGCGTGACTGTCGGATAGTAGATCAGCTTCGGGCGAACATATTCGCCAAGCAGTTCATCGTTCGGCAGGTCATGCTCGAACATCTGGCGATAGCCGAGATCTGCCACCTCACGCACGGTGTGGGTGACGATGACCTTTTCGAAGCGATCATAGACTTCGGGATCGCGGGCGAGCGACAGGAACGGGGCCAGCCCCGTGCCGGTGCCGAGCAAATACAGGTTCTTGCCGGGACGAAGACCATCGAGCACCAGGGTTCCCGTCGGCTTGCGCCCGATCAGGACCTCATCACCGACCTGCAGGTGCTGCAGGTGCTGCGTCAGTGGCCCGTCCTGAACCTTGATCGAATAAAACTCGAGCTCGTCAGCATAGTGGGGGCTGGCGACCGAATAGGCGCGCGGCGGCAGCTTCTTTCCGTCAACGACTTTGTCGAGGCCGATCATCACGAACTGGCCGGAGTCGAAGCGCAGCCCTGCGCTGCGCGTGGTCTTGAAGGTGAAGAGCCTATCCGTCCAATGGTGAACGTAGGTGACGTGCTCGACGTAGAAGGCGCCGCGGACCTTGCTATCCGCGGCGGCGGTGGCGTCAGACATATGAACTTCCAGTAACCTAGATATCGCCGCCGAGATCGACGGGGGCGCCCGGAGCGCGGGCGGTGTGAATACCACACTCGGTCTTCTGAGACCCAGCCCAGCGGCCGGAGCGCGCGTCCTGGCCTTCTTCGACGGGCGAAGTGCACGGCCAGCAGCCGATCGAGGGATAGCCGAAGGCGACCAGAGGATGGGCCGGCAGGTCATGCAGGGCCGCATAGCCGTCGAGCTCGTCCTTAGACCAGTTGGCCAGAGGATTGAACTTCAGCTTGCCTTCGCTTTCTTCGACCACGGCCAGACGCAGCCGCTCGGAATTCTGGAAGCGCTTGCGGCCGGTGATCCAGGCATCAAAGCCTTCAATCGCGGCGTCCAGGGGAAGGACCTTGCGAATATGGCAGCAGGCGTCGGTGTCGGTCTTCCAGAGGTCGGCCTTGGGATCAGTGGTGGCGAGGTCCTCGAACTTCGGGCGCAGATCGCGCACATCGGTAAGGCCCAGCCGAGCGGCCAGTTGCTGACGGTAGTCGAGGGTCTGGCCGAATTGCATGCCGGTATCGAGGAAGAACACGGTGATGGCCGGGCTGATCTGTGCGGCCAGGTGCAGCAGCACCGCTGATTCCGCGCCGAAAGATGACACGAGGGCCAGCCGGTCGCCGTA
The DNA here is from genome assembly GCA_046349475.1 of Caulobacteraceae bacterium. GTDB lineage: Bacteria > Pseudomonadota > Alphaproteobacteria > Caulobacterales > Caulobacteraceae > Acaudatibacter. Next base: position 22,784 of record JAXMCG010000017.1, read on the forward strand.
ATGTTCATAGGCGGCGCGGAGAATCTCGCTGGGATGCGCATCACGCAGTTCAGCATCCAGTTTTTGCGCCAAGGCTTCGCTCGGCGTCAGGCTGGAGGTCTGGGGGCGCTCGATCTGTTCAACACCCATGGGTCTCTAAGCTCCTTCCCGCTCGACAAAGGCGGGGGCGCGGCCATCGACGCCGCGCTGATAGACATGACGATAACCGCGCACCTTGTGGGCCCAATCGGCGGCCTTGGAGCCGTCAGCGGCGACGAAAGCGTCGAAGCCACAACGGACCATCATCCGGGCCTGTTCGCGCAGGACATCGCCGACGGCGCGGATCTCACCCTTGTAGCCATAGCGTTCGCGCAGTAGCCGTGCGTTCGAATAGGCCCGCCCGTCCCGGTGGACCGGGAAATTCAACGCCACCACCGAAAGCCGCGGCAGATCGAACACCAGGTCTTCCACCTTGTCCCCCGGCTCAAGCTGCACGCCGATCATGCGGCCTTCGCCCAGCAGGCGGTCGCCGTCGGCCTGGAAGCGCGCGAGGGAAACGATCACCTCGCCGCGCGGCACATGCTGCTCGTCACCGACATTGGTGAACGGGTCCTCGGCGTCCACCGCCTGGCCCTGCTGCCACTTAATGAGCATCGGCATAGACGGCCTCCTTGAAGGGCACGAAAGTCAGGCGGCGCACCGTGTCGATGAAGCGCTCGCCGTCCTTGCGCTCACGCAGATAGACTTCGACCATCTGGTCGATGGCGGCGGGCACGCGGTCGCGCGGCAGGGCCGGGCCGATGATCTTGCCCAGAGAGGCGTCTTCGTCGCCGGAGCCGCCGAGGGTGATCTGGTAGAACTCCTCGCCTTTCTTATCGACGCCCAGGATGCCGATGTTGCCGACGTGGTGGTGGCCGCAGGCATTGATGCAGCCGCTCATCTTGATCTTCAGCTCGCCGATCAGCTCGGCGCGGTCCTGGTCCTTGAAGTGCTCGGCGACTTCCTGGGCGATGTTGATCACCCGGGCGTTGGCGAGGGCGCAGTAGTCGAGCCCCGGGCAGGCGATGATGTCGCTGATCAGGTTGATATTGGGCGTGCCGAGGCCAGCCGCATCCAGGGCCGCGAACACGGCGGGCACGTCATCCAGCTTTACGTGCGGCAGGACGAGGTTCTGTTCGTAGTTCACGCGCACATCGTCGAGGGAATAGCGCTCTCCCAGATCGGCGATGAGGTTCATCTGATCGGCGGAGCAATCCCCAGGGGTTTCGCCGATAGCCTTGAGAGAGACCTCGACGATCGTATAGCCGGGCTTCTTGTGCGGCTGCAGGTTGTTGCGGGCGAAGCGGGCCAGGGCGCGGTTCTCGGCCTTGGCCTTCTCGAAGATCTCGGACTTGGCCGGCAAGGTTTCGAAATTCACCGGCGTGAAGGCGCCGCGAATGCGCGCGATTTCCGTATCAGGCAGGTCGGCGCTCGTGCCGATCTTTTCCCATTCCGCGTCCACGCGGCGGGTGAATTCCTCGGCGCCCAGGCTGGAAACCACGATCTTGATGCGGGCCTTGGCCTTGTTGTCCCGGCGGCCTTCGCGGTTATAGACCCGCAGGATCGCTTCCAGATACGAGAACAGGCGGTTGGTGGGCAGGAACTCCTTCACCGTGGCGCCGATATGGGGCGTGGCGCCGAGGCCGCCGCCAACGATCACCTGGAAGCCCAATTCGCCTTCCGTCGAGCGGCGCACATAGAGGCCGATGTCGTAGATCTTCACCGCCGTGCGGTCGGTCTTCGAGGCGCTGACCGCGATCTTGAACTTGCGCGGCAGATAGGTGAATTCCGGGTGAAAGGTCGACCACTGGCGGATCGCTTCGGACCACACCCGCGGATCATCCAGCTCATCGGCCGCGGCCCCGGCGAAGGGGTCGGCGGTGACGTTACGGATGGTGTTCCCGCTGGTCTGGATGGCGTGCATGCCGACGTCGGCCAGGTGGCCCAGGATTTCCGGCGTGTCCTTCAGCTTGATCCAGTGGAGCTGCAGGTTGGTGCGGGTGGTGAAGTGGCCATAGCCCTTGTCGTAGGTGGACGCGATCCAGGCCAGCTTGCGCAGCTTCTTGGCGTTCAGCGCGCCATAGGGGATCGCGATCCGCAGCATATAGGCGTGGAGCTGCAGATAGAGGCCGTTCATCAGGCGGATCTGCTTGAACTGATCTTCGGTGATTTCACCCGCGAGACGCCGCTGAACCTGCTCCGAAAACTCGGAGACCCGGTCGGCCAGCATCTCCTTGTCGATGATGTCGTACTGGTACATCGGCGCCCTCTACTTGCGCTTGATCAGGTTGACGCGGCCCGTGGAGCGGGCGGCGCCGGAGGCGTGGGCGATGGCGTCAATGGCCGCGCCGCCTTCCGCCTGCTTGCCATGGTCCGGCTTGTTGGTGGGCCCCATGGCGCGGACGCGCTCCCGGTAGCTGAGAGGCGCCCAGGCGCCTTCGGAGGGGATGCAGTCGATCAGGTACGGGTCGACCACAATGGTCAGCTCGGTCTTGGCGTGCGCCTCGGCGGCCAGGGCGTCATCGACATGGTCCTCGTCGAACAGGGTCGCGTCGACAAAGCGGGACACCCAGGCCCCGTCTTTCCAGAACACGGCCTCGCCGTCGGACAGCAGATTTCCCGTCAGGGCTTTCATGATGCGTCTCCCCCCACGGCCCCAATCTTGGCGATCGTGGGCGCGGGCGCCTGATAGCTGCCCTCCCCGGCCCGCGCCAGAGCCATCGCCTCACCGACGATCAGCAGGGCCGGGCCCGAGAGGCCTTCGGCGGCGTGGGACAGGGTGGCGAGGGTGGCCGGCACGCGGCGCTCTTGCGCCAGGCTGGCATTTTCGACGATCAGGGCCGGTGTCGATCCGGCCCGGCCGGCGCCGATCAGTCTGGCCGCGACGGCGCCGGCGACCGAGGCGCCCATGTAGATCGCGACGGTGTGGTTGGCGCGGGCCAGAGAGGCCCAGTCGAGGTCCGGCAGTTCACCATTGGCGGCGTGGCCGGTCACGAAGGTGACGCTCTGGGCCGCGCCTCTGTGGGTGAGCGGGGCGCCCGCCGAGGCGCTGGCCGCCAGGGCCGCGGTCACGCCGGGCACCACGATGCAATCGACGCCCGCCGCGCGGCAGGCTTCCAGCTCCTCACCGCCCCGGCCGAAGATGAAGGGGTCGCCGCCCTTCAGGCGGACCACATTGAGGCCTTCCTGAGCGAAGGCGACGATCAGACGGTTGATCTCGTCCTGCTTGTAGGAATGGCGCGACTTGCGCTTGGCGACCGAAAGCTTGCGGGCGGCGGCAGGGGCGAGGTCCAGGATCGCATCGGACACCAGGCCGTCATGCACGACGACATCAGCGCCCTGCAGCGCCTTAAGCGCTTTGAGGGTCAGAAGTTCAGGGTCGCCAGGGCCGGCGCCCACCAGCCAGACACGCCCCGCCGCCGGCGCCCTGGCGCCGCGCTTCAGGACCACCAGTCCCTTCGCCTTGGGTTCGCGTCCGCTCATTCGTCCCGCTTCGGCCCTTTAGCTCCTCTAAAAGCTCTGCCCATCATAGCATGGACAAAGACATAACGGGGCGGCCCTTCCGGTCCGCCCCGCCTGTTGTCTGATGGCGAAAAGGGCCGATGCGCCATCAGACCATTGCAAAATGGGTTTGGAAGCCCCAGATCGCAACCAAGGACTTCTGCCGGGGCTGTCAGCAAAACTCATGGAACGCACTGATGTGACGCGGCGGCGGCTGCCGCCCCTGAACGCCTTGCGGGCGTTCGAGGCGGCCGCGCGGCACCTGAATTTTTCCAGGGCCGCGGACGAGCTCTCGGTGACGCCGGGCGCCGTCTCGCAGCAGATACAGAACCTGGAAGACTATGTCGGGGCCTCGCTCTTCCGGCGCACGCCGAAAGGCCTGCTCCTCACCGACGCCGCCCAGACCGCCCTGCCCGCCCTGCGCGAGGCTTTTGACCGTCTGGCCGAAGCCGCCTCCCTGTTGACCGCCGCCGTTGACGGACGGCGCCTGACGATCACCGCCGCCCCCTCCTTCGCCGCGAAGTGGCTGGTGCCGCGCCTTGGCAGGTTCGAAGCCGCCCACCCTCAGGTGGACGTTTGGCTTTCCGCTGACCTTGATCTCGTGGATTTCGCCACCGGGGAGGTCGACGTGGCGATCCGCTATGGCGCCGGGCGCTATCCTGGGCTGGAGGTCCTTCGCCTGATGACCGAGACGGTCATCCCGGTGGCGAGCCCCGACCTCCTGGCCGGCAACACCCTCGGCGACCCTTCCGACCTGACCCACCACGTCCTCCTGCATGATGGCTCGCCCGACGCCGATGACAGCTGCCCCGACTGGTCCATGTGGCTCGCCGCGCGCGGCATCCGCGGCGTGGATGGCACGAGAGGGCCGCGTTTCAACCAGTCGGCTTTGGTTATCGAGGCGGCTGTCAACGGCCGGGGCGTGGCCCTGGCCAAGCGCACCCTGGCCCAGGCCGATATCGACGCCGGCCGTCTGGTCGCGCCACTCGGCATCTCCACGGATGTCGACTTCGCCTATTTCGTCGTGCATCCCAAGGCCAAGGGCCGCCTGCCGCAGGTGAAGGCCTTCGTGAACTGGATCACCGCCGAGGCCCAGGCACATGAGGCCGCTCTGGCGACGTTGGACAACGGGGCCGGGATCTAGGCCAGGCGGGCGTCCAGTTCCTTGATCAGCTTTTTCGGGGCCACGGCGCGGTAGCTCTGTTCGATCCAGCCCTTGAAAGTGGCGAGATCAATCTCGTCGCGGTCGTGCAGACGGGCGTTCACCCATCCGGATTTGCCAAGGCCATGACCGGCCGGCTCGACCCAATCCAGGGTGAGAGCCATTTCCGAGGAGATCGGCAGTTTCACGGTGCAGGAGAGCGTGTCGGGCTCCGATGCCGCGCCGCCAAAGAAGACGAAAACCTTTTTGCCGACCTTCATCACCGTGTGGTCCCAGGGGTGATCTTCCCACGCCCCAGGATAGGTCGCGGCGAAAGCGATCAGCTGGCGTTCAGCAGCCTTGCCTTTGCCCATCGGCTCTCCCTCACCGACCCTTCAGCGACCGCAGCGCCAGTTCGTGAGAGTAGGCCGCCACATCGGCCAAGGCCATGTCGAGGGCGTCACGCACGCCGCGCAGCTTGTCCGGGCCGTTGATCTCGGCCAGGGCGCAGGCCTCGCCGAGCTGGAAGGCCCCTACGCCCCGCGCCGCGCCCTTGATGGTATGGACGGCGTCTCGCCAGCCTTCGAACGTCGGGTCGAGCATGCCGGACCACAGAGCCGCCTGCTGGCGGAAGAGCTCCAGCACCTCTTCAACCACTGTTATGTCCCCGGCGGCGAAGCCTTCCAGATACTCAAAATCCACCGCTCCGGTGAGGTCTCGCCTGGCCACCCACATGATCCTTTGATTGCTCGCCTGAGATAGGCCGCGCCGCGCGGTGAAATCAATCGCCGCACCGCCTTGCCTTCCCGGCAAACTTGCGTATGTTCCGCGCCCTCGCCTCCGGCCCCGTTTGGGCGTCCGGCGCCGGGACGGGTGCGTAGCTCAGGTGGTAGAGCAGCTGACTCTTAATCAGCGGGTCGTAGGTTCGAGCCCTACCGCACCCACCAATTCAGGTGACAATCTAGGATCGCTCCTTAGGTTGGCTGGCATGTCCAAGCCCCTCCTCGCCGCGGTCACGGCCCTCGCCCTCACGGCCTCCGCCCTCCCCTCTATCGCCGCCAATCCGGGCGACGCCGCGCGCGGCCAGACCCTCTTCAATCAACGCTGCGGGACCTGCCACACGGTCGTGGCCGGTGCGACAAAGCCGATGGGGCCGAACGTGCGTGGAATGTTGGGACGCAGGGCCGGAACGGTGGCTGGCTTCCGCTATTCCGCCGCCATGAGGGCGGCGGCGTTCACGTGGGACGCGGCCGGGCTCGACGCCTATCTGGCCGCCCCAACCCGCAAGCTTCCAGGCACCTCGATGCTTGTAAGCGTGCCTCAAGCCCAGGATCGGGCCGACCTGATTGCCTTCCTGGCCGCTCAGAAATAGCGGCCAGGATTCTTTCTTAAAACATGGGCTTGGACGCCGCTTTGAAAGCGGCGCCTTACCACTGGTATCGGAAGCCGACGGTGATGTTCGTGGACTGGTAGTTGTCCTTGAACTTCACACCGGCGTTGGCGAAGGCCGAGAGGCCGTTGGAGGTGGAGAACAGGTTCCCGGAGAGGGCCAGTTCGCCGAACACACCGTCGATGTAGTTGTCGGTCCAGGCGAAGTTGGAGGGCCCGCCGGAGACGATGATCGTCCGGTTCTGGCCATCGAACTCGTCCCAGACACGGCCGGTCAGGGCGATCTTCACCTTGTAGTACTGGAAGTCGCTGTTCATGCCGATCCGGGCGCCGAGGCTTCCGCGGAAGCTGGTCGTCGACAGGAAGTTGGCCGAACCGGAGACACCCAGGCTCAGATCGTCGAAGTCGGTGTGGACGTAGGAGAGGCTCGCCAGGGGTTCCCAGAAGCCGTTGGCGCCCAGGGCCATGGTGTAGCCGGCCTCGATCTGACCACCCCAGCTGGTGACATCGCCTTCCGTGGAGAACGGGTTGGGCGGGGTCGGCAGGGACGGGATGTTGTCCTGCAGGTTGAGGAAGTTGGCGTTGATGATGCCGTCCACGAACAGGCCGCCGTTCAGGTAGGTGCCGTAGAGGCCGGCCGTGATGCCGTCGATGTCGGCGCGGGTGGCCGAACCATTGAAGCGCACGTCACTGTCCACGTAGCCCAGCTGGGCGCCGAAGACATAGGCCTCACCGTCACCACGGTGGCTGAGGAAGTCGATGCCGCCGATCAGGCCGGCCGTGTCTTGGCGGTAGCCCACATCGAAGGAGTACGACTTGTTGAAGATGTTGAACGTCTCGACATGGTCGCGATCGGTCCAGTCACCCACCACCTTCAGCCACACGCCCGGCGCCCAGGTCCCTTCGGCCCGGCCGCTGACGTTGTCGCGCAGATCCGCCTGGCGGTCGAACCACGACTGGGTGGTCGAGTACCAGATGTTCTGAGCCGTGGAGCCCATCTGAGCCAGTTCGAAGGCCTCGATGTCCGGCACGCCGATCAGCAGGGAGCGGTTGGTGCCCGCATCCCAGGCCAGGTCGTAGAAGAACAGGCCGGGCTTATCCAGCACGCCGCCGAACTTGCTGGCATTGTACCATTCCGAGGTCGAGTCCAGCTTGAACGCGCCGCCGTTGGCGGTGGTCGAGCCGGTGACGAGGGCGATACCCAGCGGGTTGAAGGCGCCCACGGCATGGGCGTTGTTGTCGTTGACGATGATCGAGTTGGTGCCGGCGATGGAGGTGTTGAGCACCGCCAGGCAGTCCGCCGCCGTCAGGGTGGCGCAGTTGGTCTGGGCCGTCGACCAGAGGTCGGCGTCCATGGCCAGCACCCCATTGCCCCCGAAGGCGCTCTGAGCGGCGTTGATCTTGTCGTTGATGCCACCGCCCGCATCGGCGTGGCTCGCCGGGTCGCCGCCATCCGAGAGGAAGGGGGTCGCCGTCGAGTTCGAGCCGAACACGATGCGTCCGTTGTTGGTGATGTTCTCCAGGTTGGAGATCACCAGGTTCGAGGCCGCCGTCACCCCCGTGCCCTGCAGCTCGCCCGCCACCAGCACACCGCCGGCATTGTTGTTGAAGCTGTCGGTTCCGGCCCCGGCGTCCAGCGTGGTGGCGAAGCCGCCCGCATTGGTGGCGATGAGGCCCGTGTTGGTGATGGTGTCCGCGCCCGCCGTCAGGGTCGAGGTCCCCACGAAGTGCCAGCTCGTCAGAGACGTGTTGGTGATCGTCGAGTTGCCCGTCAGGTCCTTGAAGTTCACCCGGCCCAGCAGAACCCCGTTGTTGTTCACAACGATGTTGCCCGTGCCGTTGCCCGGCCCGGCCGTGGACGAGGCCACGATGGCGAGGTCAAGGAAGGCGTTGGAGGCGTTCGGCAGCGGCGTCCCGGAGGTCGGGGTCACCGAGTTCGAGCGGATCGTGCCGTTGTTGAGGATGGTCGTGGTCTGGTTGGACCCGGCCACCGTCGTCAGTTGAGCATCGATCACCGCGCGGTTGACCAGTTCAGCCGAGGCCGCCCCGGTCGTGGAGTTCACCGCGCCCGGGGTCAGGCCGCCGTAGGTGGCAAGGACTGGCCGGAGCCTTGGACGGTCACACCCGAGTTGATCGTGATCTGGGCGTTGTCCGCCGAGTTGGTCACGATCGCCCGGCCGTTGTTGGCCGTGATGTTGCCGCCGGCGATCACCGTGGTGGTCGTCTGCGAGCCCACGCCGCCGTCACCGCCCTTGGCGAACACGCCCACCGGGCCCGTCGCGTTGAGGTTGGCCAGGACGCCGCCCGTCACCACGTTCGTGCCGGCGTTCACCGTCACCGTCGTCGACCCGGTCCCCACCGAAGAGGCGAAGATGCCGTAGTTGCCGCCGTTGATCGTGCCGCCGACCACATTGGTGGTCGGGTTGGTGGTCACGGTCACAGAGCCGTTGCCGCCCGACGTGTCCGCCGAGATGCCGCGGGCGCCGGTCAGCGAAGCCGAGCCGGTCGTGTCACCCGTCACCGAACCGCGGGTCGTCACGTTGATCGTCGACCCGCCCGTCGAGACGGCCTTGATGCCGTTCGACTGGTTCGAGGCCGCGCCCTGACCAGTGGTCCGGGCCGCGTCGATCGTGATCAGGCCATTGCCGCTGGTGAAGGCCGTGATGCCGTCGCCGGCATTGCCGGTCACCGTGGAGATGGTGGCCGAGTCCGTCAGACCGTTGCGCGTGTCGATCGTCGTCGTGCCGTTCGAGCCCGTCACCGAGGTGTCGATGCCGTCCGTCGCGCCGGTGATCTGGCCATTGGAGTTGGAGTTGAAGATCCGCACCGAGATGTTGCCGCCGCCGGTCGTCGCCGCGTTCACGCCATCAGCCCCGGTGGCGCCATTGCTGAGCACCTTGGAGTTGTTGGCCACCTGGACGTCGATATTGCCGCCCAGGCTGGAGGACGCCTTGATGCCGTTGGCCGACTGGGTGGTCCCCGTGGCCGTCACATTGCCGTTGACCGCCACCCGGATGTTGCCGGCCGCGCCGGTCGCCCGGATGCCGTCGCCGTCCGAAGCCGTCACCGTCGCCGACGCCTGGCTGGTCTGGATGTCGATGGTGTCACCGACACCAGCCCCGCCCAGATCCTTGCCGGAGTTGATCGCCAGGATGCCCTGACGGCCCGCCACCGTGCCCAAGGTGTTGATCACGATCTCATCGGCATTGCCGTCGGCGGCGTTGGAGGTGGACTGGGTGTTGATGCCCCAGGCCGCGCCCGTCGTCCCGCCGGTCACCGCCGAGAGGTTGCCGGTGTAGACGTTGATGTCGCCTAGGCCCGTGCCGAGGATGCCGTTGGCGCCAGCGCCAACCCCCGTCACCGCGCCCAGCACCGGCGAACCGCTGGTGCCGACATTGACCGTGCCGCCGCCGGCGATCTTGGCTTCGATGCCGTTGCCGGCGTCGCCCTTCACCGTGGTGGCCGCGCCCGTGTTCTGGACGTTCACCGAGTCGCCATCCAGCAGGCTGGTCGAGTCGGCGTGGATGCCGATCAGCGAACCTTCAACATTGGCGTTGTTGTTGACGTTCACGATGCCGCCGCCCTTGGCGTTGATGCCGATCTGCGGAGGATCGATCTTGCCGGTGTTGTTCACCGTCACGGTGGCCGTGCCGGTGTTCTGGGCGTCGATGCCGTAGAGGCCCGTGGCGGTGTCGACGTAGATATCCGCCGCGTTGGTCACCGTGATGCCGTTAGCGTTCGAGGCGTTGGAGGCCTTGATGCCCGCGACGTTGACCCCGTTGGGGCCGGGCGCCGGCGAGTTGCCGATCAGGCCGGAGGCCTTGTTGTCGATCACGATGCCGCCGGTCGTGGCCGAAGCCAGGATGCCGTAGTCGGCATTGGCCAGGGAGACCATCGAGCCGGTGTTGGTGATTTGCACCAGGCCAGAGCCGCCCACCGCTTCGATCCCCGCCGAGCCGGCCCCGGTCATGCCGGAGAAGCTCGAGTTGGAGTCGACCGTGATCGCGCCCGTCGTCGAGGCGTAGATGCCGGTCTTGGTGGCCGTCAGCACCTTGGAGGCCGCCGTGGTCACATTGACCGCGCCGGAGCCGCTCTCGGCGTCGATGGCCCGCGTGCCGGCGTTGGTCGCCGTCACGTTGTTGGCCGTCGTCACGTTGACGGTGTTGGCGTTGGTGGTCGTGGCCAGGATGCCGCCGGTCGTGCCTTGGACGCCGTTGACGCCGCCCGAGCTGTTGGAGGTGTTGACCGTCACCGTGCCGCCGGCCCCGGACGAGACCGCCCGGATGCCGTAGCCCGCCGTGCCCTTCACGTCATTGCCGGTGAAGACATTGATCGTGGAGTTGCCCGCCGCGTCGATGCCGTCGCCGCCCGTGCCGAGCACGGCCCCGGCGATACGGTCGCCCGTGCCGGTGCCGACGCTGACGACGCCCGTGCCCGTGGTGTTCGAGGCATTGATGCCGTCACCGCCGGTGCCCGTGATCGAGTTGGAGTTGACGTCCTTCACCGTCACCGAGCCCGTGCCGGTCGAGGAGGCCAGGACACCGATCGTGCCGGAGGTCGCCCCGCCCACGTTCACCGCCACGACGCCGTTGCCGCCGGAAGAGGTGGCTTTCACGCCCGCCCCCGTGCCGCCCGTCGTCTGGCCGTTGTTGTTGACGGTGATGTTCGAGCCGCCGGTGGAGTCAGCCTGGATGCCGTCGTCATTGCCCTGGGTCAGGCCGCCCGTGTTGATGACGATCGCGCCAGAGCCCGAGGTGTCGGCATGGATGCCGTCAACGGTCGTGCCCTTGGTGTCGGCCGTCCCGGTGTCGATCTGGGTCGTGCCGGCCAGCTTCGTGGAGGTGAAGATGCCGTTGGCCCCGCCCTGGACCACGCCGGCCGCGAGGGTGTCGACCACCACGTTGGCGCTGCCGCCAGCCTTGGTGTTGTTCACCTCGATGCCGTTGCCGGCCGTGCCGGTGATGGTGGCCGCGTTGGTGACCTTGACCTTCGAGGTGAAGGCCGGGGCCGCCCCGGTGCTCTCGGCGTAGATGCCCGTCAGGTTGGCCAGCACAACGCCGGAGTCGTTGATCGTCACATTGCCGGCGCCCGAGCCGTAGAGCCCGTAGGTCGGCGGATCGATCAGACCCTTGTTGTTGATGGTCACGTCGCCGGTGGAGGTGCTGGTCGCCGCGATGCCGTAGGTGGGAGCCACCGCGCCATCGACGTAGATCGCCCCTTCGTTGTTCACCGTCACGGTGTTCGTGCCGCCGCCCGTCAGCTTGGCGAAGATGCCCGCCTGGTCGACCCCGAGCGTGCCGCCCGCGTCGCCGATCTGGGCCAGGTTGTCGACCAGGATCGTGCCCGTGGTCGAGATCGCCTGGATGCCGTAGCCGCCGTTCTGCGAGAACGCCGTGCCGTCGATCTTCGAGGCCGCGTTCTTGTTGTCCACCGTCACCGAGCCGGTCGTGGCCTGGGCGTAGATGCCCGTGCCCGTCGCCGCCTCGATGTTGTCGACGTTCTTCACCGTCACGGTCGTCAGGGCCCCCGTGGTGGTGGCTTCGATGCCATCCTCGGTCGCCTTCACCGTGCCGCCGGCCGCATCGACCAGGACGGTCTTGCTGGCGCCCGAAGTGGTCACCCGCACGCCATCGCCGATGTCGTCGTCATCGCCGTCGCCGCCGTTGGTGTCGCCGTTCACGTTGGCGCCCAGGAACACCTGGATGTTGCCGGTCGAGGAGACCTCGATGCCGTCACCCGTGCCCGAGACAACCCCCGTCAGACGTCCGCCGACACCCGTGCCGATCGACACCAGGCCCGAGCCGGAGGAGACGCGGATGCCGTCGCCTTCGTCCGTGCCCGCCACCGTCGAGTTGCCGGTGATCGCCGAGGCCGTGGTGTCGGTGATGGTCACCGTGCCCGCGCCCTTGTTGGTGTTGTTGGCCACCACGCCGTTGGCGCCGCTCACCGCCGCCTTGACGTCGACCTTCAGGGCTCCGCCGTCGGTGGTGTTGACGTTGATGCCATCGCCGTCGGTGCTGGCGTTATTGTCGGCCGTGATCACGCCCAGGTTCGTCACGTTGATGTTCGAACCGCTCGCCGACAGGGCGTAGACCCCGTCGTCCGTGGCGTTCACCGCCCGCACCGTGATGTCGATCTGGCCGTTGCCCGTCGTCTCGGAGTGCACGCCGTCGCCGGTGTTGGCCGCCGTGCCCGTGGCCGTGATCGTCCCGAACACGTCGACGAAGGTCGTGCCCACGCCCGCCGTGTCGGTCTTCACGCCATTGACGCCGCGCACCGTGGAGTTGGCGTTGACGATGATGTTGCCGATCGCCGCGTCGGCGAAGATGCCGTCGCCGACCTGGTCGTTGTCGGTGTTGCCGTCCACGGCCGCCAGGGTCGTGAGCGTCACCACGCCGGTCCCGGTCGAGGTGCCGTAGACACCGCCGTCGCCGCCATTGACCACGTCGTCCGACGTCACCGTCGAGCCGCCCGTGCCGCTGTCGCCCTTGATGCCGATCCCGTTGGTGGCGTTGACCGCCTTCACCGAGTGGATGTTGGTCAGGGCCGCGCCCGTCGTCGAGTTGGCCAGGATGCCGTTGTCGGTCGCCGTCACCGTGGCGTTGGTGGTGATGTAGATGTCCGACCCGTTGCCCGAGTGGGCCTCGATGCCGTCATCCCCCGCCGTCACCGCGCCGTTGGTCACGATGGTCATCTTGCCCGAGCCGGTGGTGTCGGCGTTGATGCCGTCGCCCACCGAGTTGCCGTCCGTATCGCCCTTCACCGTGCCGCCGACCGTGATGTTGGTCGTGCCCGTGCCGGTCGTGTCGGTCTCGATGGCGTCATCGCTGCCTTCCACGGAGCCGGCCAGGTCGACGATGATCACGCCGTTGCCGCCCGAGCTCTGGGCCAGAACGCCGTCGCCGCCATTGCCGTCGACATTGCTGGCCGCCGCCGTGGTCACCACCGAGACGTTGCCGCCCCCGTTGGTCGTGGCCTCGATGCCGTCCTGGGCGCCCGTCACCGTCGTGGCGTTGTTCACCGTCACCGACACATTGCCCGTGCCGGCCCCCGTGATCGTCGCCTTGATGCCGTCCAGGGTGTTGCCCGTGACGTTCTTGTTGGAGATCACCGTGGCGTTGCCGGCCCCGCCGTTGACGTTGGCCAGGATGCCCGCGTTGCCGCTGACCACACCGTCCGTCGTCACCGTGATCGACCCGCCGTTGTCCGACGCATCGATGCCGTCACCGCCCGTCGCGGTCACCGCCGAGAAGGTGTGGATGTCGATCTTGCCCGTGCCCGTCGAGTTGGCGTTGATGCCGTCGCCGCCGAACGCCTGAACCGTGCCGCCCACCGTGATGTTGGTCGTGCCCGTGCCCGTCGTGTCGGTCTCGATGCCGTCCTGGCTGCCTTCAACACGGCCCGCCAGGTCGACGATGATCACGCCGTTGCCGCCCGAGCTCTGCGCCCGCACGCCGTCGCCGCCATTGCCGTCAACCACCGAGCCGGCCGCCGTGGTCACCACCGAGACGTTGCCGCCCCCGTTGGTCGTGGCCTCGATACCGTCCTGGGTCCCCGTCACCGTCGTGGCGTTGTTCACCGTCACCGACACATTGCCCGTGCCGGCCCCCGTGATCGTCGCCTTGATGCCGTCCAGGGTGTTGCCCGTGACGTCCTTGTTGGAGATCACCGTGGCGTTGCCGGCCCCGCCGTTGACATTGGCCAGGATGCCCGCGTCGCCGCTGACCGTCCCGTCCGTCGTCACCGTGATCGAGCCGCCATTGCCCGAGGCGTCGATGCCGTCACCCCCCGCAGCGGTCACCGCCGAGAAGGTGTGGATGTCGATCTTGCCGGTCCCCGTCGTGTTGGCGTTGATGCCGTCGCCGCCGAACGCCTGCACCGTGCCGCCCACCGTGATCGTGGTCGTGCCCGTGCCCGTCGTGTCGGTCTCGATGCCGTCCTGGTTGCCCTCAACACGGCCCGCCAGGTTGACGACGATGTTGCCGTTGCCGCCCGTGCTGGACGCGTTGACGCCGTCGCCGCCGTTGCCGTCCACGACCGAACCGGCATGGGTGGTCACCACCGAGACGTCGCCGCCCCCGTTGGTCTTGGCCACGATGCCGTTGACGTTGCCCTGAACCGTCGAGGCGTTGTTCACCGTCACCGACACCTTGCCCGTGCCGGCCCCCGTGATGAACGCGTCAATGCCGTCCAGGACCGTGCCGAACACGTTGGCGTTCGACACCACCGTCGCGTTGCCGGACCCGCCGACCACGTTGATGATGATGCCCGGATCACCCGTCACCACACCGTCCGTCGTCACCGTGATCGAGCCGCCCGCCGACTTGGCGTCAATGCCGTCGCCGTTATCGCCCGTCACCGCCGCCAGCGAATGGATGTCGATCTTGCCCGTGCCGGCCACCTCGGCGTGGATGCCATCCGTCGCGGCCTGAACAACACCGTTCGTCGTGATCTTGATGTCGCCGGCCCCAACACCCGTGTTCTGGGCGAAGACGCCGTTACCCTTGTTCGATGTGACATCCGCCGTCTCGATGTCGATCAGGCCGGTTCCCGTGGTCTTGGCGTTGATGCCATCGCCCTTGTTGGCCGTCGCCTTCACCGACTGGTTGGCGTTGATATCGGTGATCCCCGCGCCGGAGGTGCGGGTCTCGATGCCGGTGCCGCCGGTGACGGCGCCGTTGTTGGTCACCGTGACGTTGCCGCCCGCGCTGGCGGCATGGATGCCGTCCTCCGTGCCGCCGCCCTTGCCGGTGACCCCGCCGGATCCGACAAGGATGGTCACGGCGTTGACGCCCAGCGCGTCGGCGACGATGCCGCTTGAACCGCCTTGCACCAGGTTGGCGCCGGTCGTGATGCCGATGACACCGTCCTTGGTGTCGGCCTCGATGCCATCGCCGAAGGTCGCGGTGATCGCGCCGTTCACCGTCAGGTCGATCGTCCCGCCGGCCGTGGTCGCGTTGGCCTTGACGCCGTCATTGTTGGCCAGGATGGCCGACGTGGCGTTGGTGTTGACGATGATCGGGCCCGTGGTGGAGGTGATCTCGATGCCATTGTCGGCCAGCAGGCTCGAGGCGTCGAGCGTGACGCCCGCGTTCAGCGTGACCTGAGCGAGGCCAGACGTCGTTTCGACGTCGATGGCGTCGTCGGCGAGGTTTTTCACGTTCGCGCCGACCCCGACGATCACGTGGCCAGTGCCGGTCGTGGTGGCGTTCACGCCATCGCCTAGGTTCGAGGTGATCGAGCCGGCATTGGCGATATCGATGTTGCCGGCATTCACGGTCTGAGCGTGCACCCCATCATCGCCCGTGACGATACCGCCGGTTCCCACCTTGATATCGATGGAGCCGCCGTTCGCGTCGGCGAAGATCCCGTAGTCGAGAATGCCGATGCCGCCGTTGATGGCGCCGGCCCCGGTGGAGATGTTGATCGCACCTGCACCGGTGTTCTTCGCCCAGATACCGCTTTCGTTGTTCTCGGGCGTACCGAGGTTCACGAGAACAAGGCCGGCCGCGTTGTTGATCGTCCCGTTGGCGTTGATGGTGATGATCGCATCGAAGCCGCCCTTGATCTGGGCCTCGATACCGTTACCCGTCGTGGTGATCGTCGAGGAAGCGTCCTGGGTGATATCGATCGCGCCGCCGCCCGTGGTGGCCGCGACGATGCCGGAGTCACCGCCGCCATTGCCGTTGGTGATGTCCCCGGCCACGGCGATCTGGATTCTGCCAGCGCCCGTGGTGAGGGCTTCGATGCCGTCCGAGGCCGTCGACTTCACCTGCGTGCCGGCGAGGGTCTTGATATCCAAATTGCCGGCCCCAGACGTGCTGGCGTTGATGCCGTCACCGATCGAGGTGGATTCCACCGTGCCGGCATTGACGCGGATCTCGGTGATGCCATCGACGCTGGTGGTCTGAATGCCATCATCAAGGGCGCTGGTGAGGCCGGTGTTGATCACCTGCACCTGACCGAAGCCGATCGCCGTGGCGATGATGCCGGGATCGCCCGTCACCGTGCCGGCGTTGGAGACGAACACGTCGCCGCCGCCGAGGCCGTGGGCCTCGATACCGTCGCCGATGGAGTTGCCTCCGCCGACGCCGCCATTGACGGTGGAACCGGCCTCAACCGTGACGCTGACCTTCCCGGCGCCGACCGTGTCGGCATAGACGCCGTCGCCATTGGCGTTGATGGTCGAGGCGTTCTTCACGACAACCTGGACGACATTGGCGTCGGCCGCATTGGTGATCTGGGCGCGCACGCCAGCGCCGGTGGCGTCGCCGTCCTGGGTCACCGTCCCGCCCTCGACGGACACTTTCACTGAGCCGTCGAAACCGGAATTGGTGGCTTTGATGCCGTCAATGAAGCCTTCAACGACATTGTTCGTGGTCACGACCACCCGGTCGGCGGAATTGGTCGCCGCCAGGATACCGTAACCCTTGTCGCTGATCACCGAGCCGGTGTTGGTCACGGTCACATCGCCGTCGGAGGTCGCCAGACCCGGGCCGGTGATGGTCGCCTCAATACCGTCGCCGGCGTCGACGTGGATCGCGCCGCTGTTCGTGACGGTCACATCGCCTTCGCCGTTGGTGTTGGCATAGACGCCGTCGTCATAGGTGTCCGTCCCCGTGACATTGATCGTCGCCGCGCTGGTCACGGTGATGTCACCGAAGGCACCTGAGGTGTTCTGGGCGTAGATGCCGGCCCCGATGCTGCTGATCTTGGAAAACCCGTCGATGGCGATGGTGATGTCGCCCTGGCCGTTGGTCACGGCGCGTATGCCCGTGGCCGTGCCCTGCCCGCTGGTTGTCGAGGTGTTCTTGATCTGCAGGTTGCTGAGCGGACCGAAGAAGTCGCCCATCTTGATATCGCCGTTCAGCCCTGAGCTGATTTCGGCGTCGACGCCGTCGCCCTTGCCCGCGACGTTGATGGTCAGGTTGATCGAGTCGATCGTGATCGACCCAGCTCCGTCTTTCGCCGCCGTCCCGGCGTCATCGACAACGCGGACGTGAATGCCGTCGCCGTCCTGAGCCGCCTGGCCGCCGTCATTGGTGATGTTCAGCGTGGAGTTGAAGCCCCAGACCGTGGCCTTCCCGTCCACCGTGGTAACGTCATAGCCATCGCCGTTATTGATGTTCCAGATGCTGCTGTTTTGGTTCAGGAACGCGGTGCCTGCGCCGTTCGTAGCCAGGATCGCACCGTCAGTCTCAATGGACGATGCGTTCTCCGTGACCTTCACATCGACGCTGTTCAGAACGACAAGCACATTGCCGCCCGCGCTGAACGCGCCTGCGCCGAAGCTCTGAGTGAAGTTGCTCGTGGCGTCAGCGCCATCGACTCCAATCACCGAGATCGAACCGCCAATGCCCAGGCCGACGAAGACATCGCCCGCGCCGGCGCCCGTGCCGCCGATGCTGCTGGGCAGGCCGTTCGCCGCACTGGCATAGATGCCGGCGGCAGCATCACCATCGACGCTGACTTTGATGTTTCCGGAAGCGCTGCCGTCGACGTAGACGCCGCCTTTGCTGCCTGCCCCGCCAGAATTGATGGCGTAGATGCCGGCCCCACCGTCCGCCTGACCATCGCTAGTGTCGGTGATCTTGATGGTCGTGTCGGTCGCCAGAGCGACCCAGGCCGCCCTGTCGTAAGCCGCGGTTGAGCCACTGTTGGCGTAAATGCCGACATTGTTGGCGTCGTTGCCAGCGATCTCGTTGTCATCGACGCTGATGCTGTCGCCAAGCCCCGTGGTGACCTTAACGACATTGGCCGGAGCCTTGGCGTAAATGCCGTAGTCGTCCGGATCGATGGTAACATCCGCGCGCAAGGTGACGGTCACGCTGCCCGTACCGATGGTTTCCGCGTGAATGCCTTCCCGGCCCGCATCAATGGTCACGGGAGCACCAGACCCGACCACGACGTCGACCACACCGCCATTCGCCTTGTTCAGGATATTGGCGTCGATACCGATGTCTCCGGCCACCATGGCGGCGCCCAGGGTCGTGCTCCAGTTGACCTGAACATTGCCAGCGGCCCCATTTGTATTGATCTCGATGCCGTCATCGGCGGCATAGATGTCGTAGTCGCCCGCGAACGTGATGCTGTTGGTATTGGTCGTGTTCGAGATCTGCATGAACACGCCATCGGTCGTGACATTGTTGCCGCTGACGCCGATGTCGGCCTTCGCGTTGACAATGACCGCCCCCGTGCCCTCGGTCTTGGCGTAGATGCCGTTGTTGGCGTCGCCGCTGATCTCGCCGCCCTGGTCAACCTGGATGCTGCCGCTATTGGCGGTGTTGGTGATGTAGGCCTTGATACCGTTGCCGAGGCCGCCGTTGGGATCGATTTTGCCCGTGTATGGGCCGGCGATGATGCCGACCAGGACGTTGCCCTGGACGTTCGTCGCTACAATACCGTCACCCGAACCACCGGTGATGTTGATGTCGCCAGTGCCATCAACGGCGACGTAGGCGCCGAAAATGTTGCTGCTGCTCGCGTCGATGCCGTCACCGTTGAAGGTGTCGCCGCCAGCATTGATCGTGGCCTTGTTGACCACCGTGGTGAAGAAGGTCGAGTCCGCGCGAATGCCGTCGCCGTTGGACGTGGTGATCGTGGCGGCGTTCTTGACATCCGTACTGGCGATGGTCCCCCCGCCCTGGCCGCCGGCCAGGATGCCGACCGTCTCTTGCGTGTTGGCCGCCGCGACGTTGATGGTTGTCTTGTTGTCGACAAGACGCCGGCCCGGTCGCTCGTAGCGACAATGCCGACCGAACGGTTCCGTGAAGCCTCGGATTGAACACCCCGTCGCCTATGGGTGATGGCGATGCTGCCCGTGCCGGTCGTGACCTGGACCGCACCGGACGCCGATCTCGCCGAGATGCCAGCGCCAACGTCGCCCTGGATGCTGATCGCCAGGTTATCGCCGGTCACCACCGCCACCGAGGCGGAGGCGCCGAAGCCAGTGGCAGGGGCACGGGCGTCAATGCCGATGCCGTGATCGACGTCGCTGTCCGACGAGTCCTTGATCGTGATGGTGTTCGCGGCGCCCAGGGTCACCTCGACGACCGGACTGCCCGCATCCGCCAGCTGACCGCCCCAAGCCTTGATGCCGGTGTTCAGGTCGTTGTCGCCAACCACCTCGTTGTCATCGACGATGATGATGTTGTTCGCACCGGTGAGGACCGTCGCTTCACCCCCGACGGAGGACGCATCCAGACCAATGTCGTCCGGGTCGATGGTCACATTGTCCGCGAGGGTGATGATCGCATCGCCCGATCCGGTGGTGGCCGCCTTGATCCCCACCGTGGTGGCGTCGATCTCGACCTTCTGGCCGCCCGTCTCGCCAACCTTGACCACGGCGTCCTTGGTGTTCGACGGGTTTTGGATATTGGCGAAGAGGCCGATGTCGCCGGCCACCAGCTTGGTGTCCGCCGTGATGCTGGTGGCGTAGTCGATCTTCACGCCGCCGAGGCCGACCGTCTTGCCCTCGATGCCGTCATCGCCCGCCGTGATGTCCTTGTTGGAGGACAGCACCACGTCCTTGGTGTTGGCGGGATCGGTGATTTCGCCGTGGATGCCGTCGGCGCCCGCGTTGATGGAGCCGTTGGTCGAGATGAAGACGCCGCCGGCGCCGTCCTGCAGCACTTTCAGGCCGTCCGCGCCCACGCCCGCGGTCACGTTGACCGCGACGCCCGGATTGTCGAGGTCGATGACCCCGTCGCCCGTGGCGCCGACCTTGGCGTGCACATAGACGGCGGCATTGCCGGCGCCATTGGCGACCACGGCGCCCGTCGTATTGTCGACGGCCTCGACGCGGCCCTCGCCACCGGAAACTTCCACGAAGATGCCGTTGCCGTTCTTGCCGGTAACGGAAATCGTTCCACCCATGCGAACCGTTGCCGTGTCCGTGGCATCGGTTCCGGTCGCGATGGCCTTGATGCCGGTAACGCCCGAGACGGTCGTGCCTTCGATATCCGCCAGGGCCGTGTCAGCATCTCCGTCGGAGCTGCTGGCGTCAGACGTCACGCGGATGCCGTCCTCGGTTTCACCGATCACCGTGACGGCGCCAGTCCAGGCCTGGGCGTCGCCCGCGCTCCACACTTCGATGCCGTTCAGGCCGCCCTTGATGTCGCTGCTGATTCGGTTGGCGTCGTCCGTACCGGCGCTGGCCAAGCCTTGAACCGCGGCGACGTAGATGCCGTCGCCCGCCACGCCGTAGATGCCCGTGCCGGTCTTGCCGGTCACCAGGACGGTGGCGTTCTTGGTCGCGCCAGTCGTCTCGGCATAGAGGCCGGTGATGCTGGCATCGACCTGGTTGTTGGTGGTGATCGAAGCCTCGCCGCCAACCTTCACGAATTCACCGTAGTCGGCCGGGTCGATGATCTTGCCGGAGGTGGCCGTGATCGTGCCGTTGCCGGCGCCGGCGCTGATCGCGGCGATGCCGTAGCTGACACTTTCCTTGTCGGTGACGTAGATGTCCCCCGTCGAGATGATCGAGATATTGGCCGCGTTGCCCGCGTTCAGGACCTCGGCGTAGATGCCGGCGCCGGACGCCCCATTGCCCAACGTCCCGATCGTTCCCGCCGCCTCGATGTTGATATCCCCGCTGGTGACGGCGGAATCATTCTCCGCATCGATGCCGAAGGTCAGCCGGGTGGTCCCGTTGATCGTCGTGGCGGCCGTGGTCTTGATGTTGATCT
This sequence comes from Caulobacteraceae bacterium, assembly GCA_046349475.1. GTDB lineage: Bacteria > Pseudomonadota > Alphaproteobacteria > Caulobacterales > Caulobacteraceae > Acaudatibacter. The sequence goes on from JAXMCG010000017.1 coordinate 43,520, forward strand.
CGCCGGCGCCTGACGCCCAGGCCTTGATGCCCGCGCCTGTGGAGACGACGATCGCGCCGGCATATCCGCCGCCGGTGTCGCCGACGTAGATGTCCGCGTCCCCTGAGCCGGAGGCCAGGATCGTCATGCCGTTGCCGAACTGAGCCCCGGCCGTGATCGCCGCCGTGCCGTTGACATGCACGTCGCCGGCGCCGGTCACGAGAACCTCGATGCCGTTGCCGTCGAGCGCCGTCGGGCTGGCCGACTTGATGGTGTTGAGGGTGTCGATCACCACATTGCCGTTGACGCTTTCGGCATAGATGCCGTCGCCGTCCGTGGCCTCGATCGCCGTCGTGCCCAGCATGGTCACGGTCACACTGTCGCCGGCGTCACCACCGGCGTTGACGGCGTTGACGCCCACTGTGCCCTTGATCGCCGTGTCGAGGGCGTTGACCGTCACCGTGTCACTGTCCGCGTCCGTCGCGCTGCTGTTCTGAGTGGCGCTGATCCCGGCGCCTGCCGTGCCCGTCACGCTCGCCGCGCCGGTATAGACGGCCACATCCGAGCCACCTGTCGCGATGATGCCGTTCTGGCCGCCCTTGGTGTCCGCGACGATGCGGGAGACGCTCGTCCCCACGGTCACATTGCCGGTGACACCGGTCGCTTCGATGCCGTTGCCGCTCGCGCCCGAAATGCCGATCCCGGTCTTGCCGGTCACCAGAACGGTCACGTCACCGGATCCGGTGCTTTCGGCGTAGAGGCCCGTGATGTCAGCCTTTACCTCGTTGTTGGTGGTGATCGAGGCGTTGCCGCCCACCTTCACGAACTCACCGTAGTCGGCAGGGTCGATGACCTTCCCGGAGGTGGCGATGATCGTGCCGTCACCAGCGCCGGCGCTCTTCACGCCGATACCGTATTGGGGGGCCACGCCCGTATCGACATAGATGTCCGCGGTGGACGTCACGGTGATGCTGGCGTTGTTCGCGGCGTTGGTGACCTCCGCATAGACGCCGCTGCCGTTCACGCCGTTGCCGAGCACACCCAAGGCGCCGCCCTGATTGATGGTGATGGCGCCGCTCGGGCCAGCGTTGGTGTTCTGCGCGAAGATGCCGTTATTGGCGTTGGCGTCGACCGTGCCCGCGGCGGCCGTGGTGATGTTGATCGCGCCCGTGCCGCTGGCCACGGCTTTGATGCCGTTGCCGCCGGACAGAGTCATGGCGCCGGCATATCCGCCGGACTTGTCGCCCACCGTGATCGAGCCATTGCCCGTGGCGGCCAGATTCATGGCGTCACCGGCTCCGGCGGTGACACTGAGGCCGCCGTTGCCATTCACCTTCACGTTGCCCGACCCGCTCGTGGAGAGGTCAAGCGCGTCGCCGTTGGCGGACGTGATCGTGTTGATGGTGTCGAAATTGAGCAGCGAATTGATGGCTTCAGCGTGCACGCCGTCGCCGTTCGTGCCCTGGACCGTGGTCGTCCCGGAGAGGGCGATCAGCACCTCGTCGGTGGTGTCGAGGCCGGTGTTCTTGGCGTTGATGCCGACCGCGCCCTTGATCACCGCATTGGCCGCGTTGATCGTGACGTCATCGCTGCCAGCATCCGCGACTCCCGATGTGGAGGTGGCGTCGATGCCGGAGCCCGTGCCGCCGGACACGGTATTGCCGGACACATAGACCGACACATTGCCCTGGCCCGTGCCGACGATGCCGTTCACGCCGCCGGTGACGTCGGCGACGATGGCGTTGCCCGAAAGGCCGATATTGACGTCTCCGGAGCCGCTCGTGCCGCCGTTGATGCCGTTGAACGTGCCGCCCGTAATCCCCGCCCCGGTCTTGGAGGTGACCAGAATGGTCACCGTGTCGGTGGCGGAGCTGGTAAGGCCGGCGATACCCGTCTTGTTGCCGTTCACCTCGGCGTTGGTGGTAATGGCGACCGAGCCCGCGGTCGTGGTCACGATCCCGACATCGGCGCCGGTGATGACCTGCTTGGCATTGGCGTTGATGATGACGGCGCTCTTGCCGATGGCGAAAGCGTCGATGCCGTTCTGGGCCGGATTGCCGACGTTGTCGTCGACATAGATGTTGCCGATGGACGTGATCGTGATGGATGCATCGTTCGCGGCGTTGAACAACTTCACATCGATGCCCGAGACATCGACACCGTTGCCGCTGGCGCCAATGTCGCCGCCTTGGGTGACCGCAACATCGCCGCTCTTGCCGACGCCGCTGATCGTGACGGCGATGCCGGTTTCAGCCGTGCCAGCGATCGTGCCCCCGGAGGTGGTGTCGATTTGCACCGCGCCGAGGGAAGACACCACGGCAATGCCATCACCCAGGCCGCCATTATTGTTGTCTGCGTTGATCGCGGCCGAGACATCGATGTCCACCAGGCCTGACGAGGCGCTTGCGCTTATGCCGTCCGTATTGGCGGTGATCACCGCATCGGAGTTGATGTCCGTTGCGCCCACGCCCGTATTGCCCGTGCGAATACCCGCGGAGCCGGCCGTTATCGCGCCGTTGGAATTAACGGTGATCTGGCCGCCGCCGCTCTTGGCCTCGATGCCGTCGCCGGTGGTGGACTGGATCGCCTTGCCAGCCGTCGTGGTCACCGTGACGGCGCCGGTTCCGGCGGTCGTCGCATTGATCGCATCGAGGCCCACGCCGGTGGCGGTTACCGTGTCGCCGGCGGTCACCTTGGCGTCGCCGGTGTTGGCGGCGCTACTGTAGGTCACCCAGATGCCGCCCTGGCCCGACACAGTCCCATCGGTCTTGACCGTGACATCGCTGTCGCCCGTCGCATCAACGGTGACGCGGATGCCGACGGAGCCAGCGACGATGTCGCCCGTCGCGGGCAGGTCGATGTTCACATCGGCGCCCGTAGCTGGCGCGTTCACGGCCACGGAGACGCCATCGCCGCCAGCGAAAATGGCTCCGCTCCCCTTTACCGTCGCTGTCCCTGAGCCCTTCGCCACGATCGCGTAGACGCCATTGTTGGTGACGGAATTGCCGCTGTCGCCGATGGCGCCATCGTTGTCGATGGTCAGGTTGCCGCCGTTGGAGGTCGCGTTGATGCCGGTGCTGGCCTTGCCCGTGATCGCCCCGGTCGTCGACACGTTGATGTCGCCAGCGCCATCGTTGATCGCGCTGATCCCGGCCCCGGCCGTATCGATCTGGCCGCTCGTGACAATGTCGATCTGGCCCGACGCGTTCTCGGCGGAGACGCCGAATCCACTCGTGGTAGTGACATCGCCGTCGAACGTAATGTTCGTCTTACCGGTCCCGTTATTGTTGCTGATGATCCCGCCGGTCTCGGCGATGATGTCGCCACTGCCGGTGATCTTGATGTTGCCGGCTGACGCCACACCGGCATTGGCATTAACACCGACGCCTGTGGTCGCAGTGGTGGAACCGTCCAGGTCCAGGCTAATCGCGTCCTTGCCGGCTCCGACAGCGCCGCTCGACAGGGCATTGACCCCGGCCGTCCCAGTGACCGCCGAACCCGCCTGGGTGTTGATCGTCACGAGGCCGCCGCCGTTGCCCGAGGCGTTGATGCCGATCCCGGAGTCCTTCCCGCCATCCGCGTCGCCGTTCACCGTCGCCGGGGAGGCGACCGTGATGGTGATGTCGCCCGTGCCGGTTTCCAGCGCGCTGATGCCGCCCGTGTCGCCCAGTACATCGGCGTTATCGTTGTAGGTGATGCCCACGGCGCTGTTGTCAGACAGCACCACACCCGGATCGCCCGTGACCGTATCGTTGGTGGTCAGCACGATGCCGCCGCCGCTAGTGATATCGATACCGTCGCCCAGAGCACCCGCGCCTTCCACGGTCCCGTTGGTGGTCACCGTGACGAGGCCGGTGGCCCCGGCCCCGCCATCGACGTGGATGCCGTCGCCGGCGGTCGCCTTGATGTCGCCCGTCGCGGCCGTATTGATGTTGATCGCGGCGCCCGCCGACGATTCCGCGTCAATGCCATTGCCCGTGGCGACATTGATGGCGCCGGCATAGCCCGTGCCCGTTGTGCCGAGGTTGAGCACGCCGTCCACATCCGTGGACGTCAGTTTGATGCCATTGCCTGCGCCCGTGACATCGATCTTCGCCGTGCCGTTGACGGTGATGTCGCCGTCGCCATTGGTCGTCAGGTCGAGGCCATCGCCCCCCGCCGCCTTGATGTCCGTCCCGGTGGTGATGCTGAAGTCGCCCGCGACCGTGGTCACCTTGATCGCGTCGCCAGCGGTGGATTCCACCGTCGCGCCCGTCAAGGTCAGCAGGATGACGTCAGTCGTGTCCGTGCCGGTGTTGGAAACCACCAGGCCCGACGCGCCTTTGATCTTCGAATTCGCCGCATCGATCGTCACGATGTCGGCGCCCGCCGTCCCCGTGGTCATGCTGGCCAGGATCGCAGGGCCGGAACCGCCGGTGATGGACTTGCCGGTCACGTCGACATTGACGTCGTTCTTGCCGGTCGCGGAAATCCCCGTGCCGGACGCCGAGACGTCGCCGTTCACCTTCACCGAAATGGTCGAGCTTCCGCCTGTGCCATCGGCCAGGATGCCGCTCGTCCCGCCGGAGATCGCGGCGGTCTCGACCTTGATGCCGCCGGAAGCCGTGCTGGCGGCGTTCACGCCGGCCTGGGCAGTCGTGATGTCCGTCGTAACATTGACGTCGACGGTCCCGGCGCCGCCCGTGACCTTAACAAAGACGGCATCCGCCGCTGTGGACGTCACCGTGCCGTTGACCTGAATGGTCACGTCGCTGTCGCCGCCGCCGTTCGAGGTGGCCGCAATGGCAGCGCCGAGCGCCTTCACGTCGGAACCGGCGTTGATGGTGATGTTGGTGTCGCCGCCCGTGTTCGTACTTGTCGCCGCGATGCCCGTGGCGCCCGTGGAGGTCACGTCGCCGGTGTAGTTGATGTCGATGAGGCCCACGCCATTGTTGGTGGCGTTGATGCCGTCGCCGGCCGCCTTGATGGCCCCGTCGCCGGTGATGACGATATTGCCCTTCGAGACCGTGTTCAGGGTCGCCTGAACGCCGATGGCGTCGACGGCGGTCGTCGCGCCGATCGTGCCGTCCACATCGATGGTGATCTGGGCGCCGGCGCCGGAATCGCCGGTGGCGTTGGCATAGATGCCGTTCTGGTTGTTGCCGTCGATGTTGGCCCCGGCCTTGAGGTTGATGTCGATCTTGCCGGTCGTGACCGTGGCATTGACACCATGGCCCGTACCGTTGTTGTCGCTGTCACCCTCGACCGTGCTGTAGATATCGATGTCGACACCGCCGACGCCGCCATTGGCGTCGATGCCGTTGGCGCCGCCGCTGACCGCGGCCTTGGTCTCGACCGTGTTGAGCCCGTCAGAGCCCGTGTAGATGCCCGTGCCCGATGACGTGACCGTGCCGGCGGTTTTCACCGTGATGTTGGCCGTGGAATTGGCGAAGGCGCGCACGCCGTAGTCGCTCGTGCCGGTGATCGAAGAGCCGGCGACGGAGGTGACCTTGATGTCGCCCTTGCTGCCGTCGATGGAAATGCCGGTCGAGCTGCCCTTGATGACACTGGTGGCGTCGGTGATGCTGACCGTGACGGTTCCAGTGCCCGTGGTGTCGGCGACGATCGCCCCACCGCCCACGCCGGTGACCGAGCCCGCGATGGTCGCGGTAATCGAGCCGTTAGTGGTGTTGGTCAGATCCAGGCCGTCCTGGCCCTTGATCGTCGTACCGGCCGTGGAGGTCACCAGGATCGCCCCGCCCGCGGCGTCCAGCTTGATGCCATCGCCGGCCTTGTCATTGTCATCGTCGCCGTCGATCACGGCGTTGTTGGAGACATTGACGGTAAGCGGACCCGTGGCGTTGGCTTCGCTGATCACGATGCCGCCGGCCGAACCACTGACGTCGGCGCTGGCATCCCACTTCACGCCCGTTGCGCTGTTGTCGGCGATGAAGATGCCCGGGTCGCCGAACACCGCCTTGGTGTTGGAGCCGACCACGCCGCCCGTGGTCGCGGCGCTCTCGCCAATGCTGACCCCGTGGTCACCAGTGGTGTCACCCGACTTGACCACGCCGTTGACGTTGAGCGTGACGAGGCCAGCCGTTCCAGTCACGTAGATGCCGTCAAAGCCGTTGGCGACGGTGACGTCGCCGGTGGTGATCGTGACGGCCGCCTTGCCGGACGCGAACAGGCCCGCGCCGCTGGTCGTGGTGATCGAACCAGAACGATTGACGATCACGGCGCCCGTGCCGGCGTTCTCCGCATCGATGCCGGCGTTGCCGGAATAGATCGCGCCAGAGCCGGTCACCGATACATCGCTCGTGCCGCCGGCGGCGATGGCGGAAATGCCCTGTCCGCCGACGCCATCGCCGACGACGCCGATGTCCCCGTCCGCCTTGACGCTGACAGCGCCAGACCCGGAAGAGGCGGTGATGCCCGTGCCGGTACCCTTGCCGGAGATGTCGCCGCTGGCCCCGGTGATCACTTCAGCCTTGCCCGAACCGGCCGTCGTGGCCGTGATGGCCGCGGCGCCGGCGTCGATGGCGTCGTTCGCTGTCACGCTGACCGCGCCGGTGTTGGCCGCATTCGTGGCTTTTGACGTGATGCCCGCGCCCGTGGCCGTGATCGTGCCATTGGCCACGACCGTGATGTCCGCGGCCCCCGTCGCGGCGACGGAGAGGTCAATGCCGGAGCCTGTGGAGCTGATGTCGCCGTTCACCCCGGTCGTGACGGAGAGGTCGGCGCCCGCGCCCGTCAGGCTGTTGACGAGGACGCCAGCCAGGCCGGAGGTGATGGCGCCGTTGTAGTTGATCGTCGTAGAGCCCGTGCTGTTGCTCTGGGCGTAAAGCGCGGGGCCCGAAGCCCCGGACTTCACCGATCCGGAGCCGGTGATGTTGATGTTGCCCGCACCGCCGCCCGCGAGCACGGCCCCGATCGCGGTGCTGTCCGTTGCCGTGGTCGCGCCGACCGTCCCGTCGTTGGTGATGGTGATCTGGTCGCCAGCCGCGCCCGCGCCGGTCGCGATCGCCACTAGGCCATTGGTGTTGTTGCCATCGATGCTTGAGCCGGCATGGGTGTTGATATCGATGGTCCCCGTGGCCACCGTGATGCTTACGCCCCGGTCGGTGGCGCCATTGCTGTTGCCGACATCGCCTTCCACCGAGCTGTAGACATCGATGTCGGCCGAACCGGCGCCGGTAATGCTCCCGACAATGCCGCTCGCCGTGCCCTTGATGGCGCCCTTGGTCTCAACCGTGATGTTGCCAGCCGCGGTCGTCGCGCTGATCGCCGCGCCTCCGCCGGCGCTGACCGCCGCCGTCTTGACGACAACCGAGCTGCCGTCGGTGACCGTCGCGGAAATAGAGCCGCTGTTGTTGGACACCAGGGATCCGGCGGTCGTGTCGATGGAGACCGTGCCCCCCTTGCCCCGCGCGTCGATGTTGTAGTTACCGGCCCCGCCGGAGATCGTGCTGTCCGCGGTCTTGATGGTCACGGCGCCGCCGACGCCGCCCGTGTTGTCCGCGTAAATCCCCGACAGACCGCTGGTTTGCGCGCCCGCGGTGGCGTCGACGGTGATCGCGCCGCCTTTGTTCTCCACGAAAATTGTATTGCCCAAGTTCGTCGCGTCGATCGTGCCGCCAGTCACCACCGTCGCGTTGGCGCCGCTGTTCTTGATGACGACGCCGGTGATGGCGGCTTTCAGGGCGTTGCCCGTGTCGCTGATAAAGACAGAGCCGCTGGTGGACTTGGCGCTGACGCCATAGGTGGCGGTCGAGCCGTCAATGCTTGTAGAGCCATCGAGATTGATCGTGATGGTCCCTGACGTCGCCGTTGCCGCGACGGCCGCGGCGGCGCCAGCGTTCTTGGTGGCCGTCGCCGTACCGCTGTAATTGATCAGTACGTCGCCAGTGCCCGCCTGGGTGGCGCTGATGCCAGCGTTGAAGCCGCTGACCGAGCCCGAACCCGTGATCTGGACGGATTTGGTCGAGTTGCCATCCACGGCGACCCCGATGCTGCCCGCGGCCGTGCTGCTCACCGCGCCGCTCAGCGTGACCGTCACGGTCTGTGTGCTGGCGGAGGTCTGTTGGGCGTTGATGCCGAACGTGGTGCCCGTCACGTCGGTGGCATGATCGTCCAGATCAACCAGCAGAACGCCCGTGCCGCCGCCAGAAAGATAGATGCCTGGCCCGCCGGTGTTGACGATGCTGTTCCCGGCGCCCGTCGTGTCGATAGTGATGTTCTGATTGGCGGAGCCATTGACGATGAGGCCACCGGCAGTCGTCGTGTAGCCGTTGATGTTCACCGTCAGGTCACCCGTCGGCGTGAACGTCGAGCCGTCGGCGTCCGCTCCCGTACAGGTCTCCGTGCCCGTCGTTGTCGCGGTATTGCAGTCCGCCGCCACCGCCATGTCCGGCAGGGCCGCGTTGATGAGGGTGGCAAAGCCCGTGCTCATCAGGCCGGAGAGCATCGCGCCCGCAGCCATGGCCGTGGTTGCGAAGAAACGGCTTCTCGCCTGACCTTTTTCGGCGGCGCCTTCAGGGCGCTTGATCGCGTTAAGCGCCACTAGAGAAGCGAACGACTCGGCGCGCACAGGCGCGGACGGACGACGGAACATTGATGTAACCCCCACAGGAAAACGCGTGACGGACACGCGGGCGCTCACCCGGCCTATGGGGCGGGCGCCAACCTGAACCTTAATCAGAGGTTAAACGCGCTGCCTACTCAAATTGAGCGCTGTTATGCGACGAATTCGCAATGCATGGTTAATCTGCATCGGTCGGGCAGGCGACCAAGCGTTTCGAGCCCGGTTTCGCGGGTAAGCCAGCCTGAGCGGCGGCCTCCGCGCCGGACGTCTCCGCCGTCAGCACGGCCTCAAGAGCCGCGTAGAGCCTCGCCACCTCGATCGGCTTGGGAACCACCGTATCCATCCCCGCGCCAAGATATTCCGCTACCTGATGGCTCATGGCATTGGCGGTCAGGGCGATGATCGGCGTACGCCGCCGGCCCGTCCTCGCCTCCTCGGCCCGGATAATCCCGGCGGCCGTGGGCCCGTCCATGACCGGCATCTGGATGTCGACCAGCAGCACGTCCCAGTCACCGTTGCGCCAGGCGTCAACCAGCTGGCGTCCATCGCCGACGATCACGGGCTCCAGGCCGGCCTGATGCAGCAGGGTGCGCAGCACCAGCTGGTTCACCGTGTTGTCTTCCGCCGCCAGGACGCGCAGCGGCGGACCGTCCGAGGCCGCAGGGTGGGACATGTCTGGGCTCTCGGCGCCCAATTCCGTTTCCTCGCCCACGCGCTCGACCGGCAGCATGACCGTGAAGGTCGTGCCCTTGTTCTCAGCGCTGGAAACCCGCACCGTTCCCCCCATCAGCTGGGCGAGTTCGCGGCAGATCGCCAGGCCCAGCCCGGTGCCGCCAAACCTGCGGGTCGTCGAGGCGTCGGCCTGTTCGAACTTGCGGAAGAGCCGCCCCAACTGCTCGGGCGGAATGCCGATGCCGGTATCGCGCACCGTCATGATCAGGTCTTCTTCGTCCCGGTCGACCGTCACCCTCACCTCGCCGCGCTCGGTGAATTTCAAGGCGTTGGAGACGAGGTTGTAGAGGATCTGCCGCAGCCGGGTGGAATCCCCGCGATAGACACCGCGCGCCTCATCCTCGATGACCAGATTGAAGTCCAAGCCCTTGGTATCGGCCAGGGCGGTGAACGCGGCGTGCGCCCCCCGGGCAAGCTTGGCGATATCAAAATCGCCCTGCTCAAGCTCCAGCTTGCCGGCCTCGATCTTCGAGAGGTCCAGCACATCGTTGAGGATGGCCAGGAGGGTTTCGCCGGACTGGCGGATCACTTCCAGCCGGTCACGCTGCACCGGGGAGAGGGCTTCCTGTTCCATGGCCTGCGCCATGCCCAGAACACCGTTCAGGGGGGTGCGGATCTCATGGCTCATGGTGGCCAGAAAGGCGCTCTTGGCGCGGTTGGCTTCTTCGGCCTCCTCCTTGGCCTGGCGCAGGGCCGCTTCGGCGCGCTTGTGGCTGGTGATGTCGCGCATGGCCCCGATCAGGCGCTGAGGATTGCCTTGCGCGTCGGCGATGAGCTTAACCGCGCAGTTGGCCCAGACCTCTTTTCCGTCCGTGCGGTTGATGCGGTACTCGGGGAAATAGGGCCGCCCTTCGATCGTCGCCTGGTTCCATTCCTCGGCGATCACATCGCGGTCGCGCGGGTCGATGGTGATGTTGGTGTCGTCCGCCAGGTCATCGAAGCTGTAGATGCGGTCGAAGAACTGGTCCACGTGGTCCGACTTGATCAATTGGCGCCGCTCGTAGTCCAGCTCCCAGACATGGATTTCGGCCAGGTCCAAGGCCAGTTTCAGCCTCTGTTCTGACCGCTCGGTCCGCTCATGGGCCCGCACCATGTCGGTGATATCAACGGCGGTGGATATAAGGCCCGCAACCTCCCCATCGGGACCCCGCCACGGCGTGAGCTCCGAGCGCAGCCAGCGGACGCGGCCATCCCTGCCACGCGAGGCCCAACGCGGAGAGGAAATGCTTTCGCCCGCGAGACAGCGGTCGTACTGGGCCCGGAAGCGGCCGAAATAGCTCTCTTCGATCTCGTAGATCGAGCGGCCCTGCACATCTTCCAATTCATAGCCCATGTTGCTCAGCCACTCGGGGCTGGCCTGCAGGAGACGCATCTCCCTGTCCGTGACCATCAGCGAAATCGGCACGGACTGGGCGAAAACGGCCAGGGCCATTTCCGTGGTCTTGGCCTTGGCTTCAGCGCGGGCCCGGTCGCATTCGTCGGCGACGAACGCGGCCAACCGCTCGAGGTTCATCTCCAGACCGGCGTCATGGGCCTTGGTCTCCCGGCCAAAGACACAGAGCACGCCAGGGCAGGTTCCGTCCTGCAGGCGTATGGGTGCGGACGCATAGAATCGAAGGGCTTGAGGGCCGGCGACAAGGGGATTGGCCTTCCATTTGTCCGACGCAGTGGCGTCTTCGACCCAATCAGGCGCCGCCAGATCCACAAGACGGGCATCGGCCTTGTCATCGTTCCTCAACTGGCCTTTTGGATCGCCGCTACGCCATACACGTTCGCCGTCGATCAGCACCACGGACGCCCCCCAGCATCCGAACAGCGCCCTGGCCAACTCGGTCGCCCGCCCGAATACCGGCAAGGCGGTCGCCAGCCCGTACGGCGGCGCCAGTGCGGGATTGGACTGCTCAGCGATCTTCGACAACGCCCCGATACCCCCCATTTTGAGCAATGTTAGGGACGCGGACGTTAAGGTTCCGTGGCGATAGGTCGCGAAATTCACCCAAACGCCGAAAACGCCGGTGGGGCCCGCGGGCGCCTTAGCGGGTGCCGTACATCCGGTCGCCGGCGTCGCCCACGCCGGGCACGATGAACCCATCCGCCGAAAGGCCCTCGTCCACGGCCGCGCACCAGAGCGCCACGTCCGGATGGGCGCCCCGCAACATCGCGGCGCCGCTTGGCGAGGCCACGAGAGACACGAAGCGGATGCGCTTGACGCCCAGTTCTTTCAGCCGGTCCACGGCCGCCACTGCGGTGTTGCCAGTGCCGATCAGAGCGTCGACCACGATCACCAGGCGTTCGGCGGTGTCTTCCGGGGCTTTGAAATAATACTCCACGGTCCCCAGGGTGGCGGGGTCGCGGTAGAGGCCGATGTGGGCGACCCGCGCAGAGGGCACGAGGTCCAGCATCCCCTCGACCATGGCGAGGCCGGAGCGCAGGATCGGCGCGAAGACCAGCTTCTTGCCCATGATCTTGGGCGCTTCCAGCTCACCCATCGGCGTCTCGACGCGCGCGGTCTCCATCTCCAGATCGCGCGTCACCTCGTAGCAGAGCAAGGTGGCGATCTCTCGCGAGACTTGCCGGAAGTTTTTGGTCGAAGTGGTCTTGTCGCGAAGGATCGCCAGCTTGTGCAGCACCAGCGGGTGGTCGACGATATTGACGCCGTTGATCTTGGCCATGGCTAGAAAACCGTCCCATCACTGAGGATCGCGAGAGGCGGGCCACCCCCTTCCCGTCTGTCTTTGGCGATGCGGCGCCCCGCCGCCCAGGTGCCGCCTTCCAGTAGCTTCGCTAGAGGAAACACCGCCGCTGGTACGCCCAGGCGCTCGCGAACCAAGGGGGCGATCTCATCCAGCAGGGCGACCGTCATCGCACGCCAACCCACCACCAGCGGGCTCGATACCGCATGATCCCGCGCCGCATCCGCCGGATCGGTCAGGTTCAGCACCCCCATGTCGATGAACAGCCCGCCATTGCGGTACTCCGCCAGCCCCGTCAGCCCATCGATATCGGTGATGGTCAGTCCACCGTCGGTGAGGGGTTCAATCAGGGAATAGGCCAGCCACTGGGACAGCTTGTGCAGCGGCACGAGACTACCGTTGGCGCCGTCGCCCTTGAGGGCCGGATGGCGCCATGTGTCGCCGAGCGGCCGGCCGCCGAGGGTCAGACGCCCTTCCCAGATAGGACCCAGAGCTTCGAGTAGAACGGCAAGGATGTCCGGCGCGGACAAACGCCCGTCCACGGCCCGTGCTTTAAAGGTTTGAAACAGGTCTCCCAGCGAGCCGAGCGCCCCGAACAGATCCGGGCGGGCCGCAATCTGCCCACCCAGACGCCGCAACAAAGCTGCCCGGCCTTCCAGCCCCAGCAGGGGGTTTTCCGGCCCCACCTGGAAGCCGATGCCGAGTTCCGCGGCGCTCAGTTGGGAGAGCCGGGCCGCGTCGGCGCAAAGCGGGGTGCGAGGATTGGCCGAAAAGGCGCCCCCTTCAAACATCCTGAGAGAGGCCACGCCGAGGCCTTCGGACCGGCTGGAGATCGCTCCCGTCTTTCCGTCAGTGTACCGCCAACCCGGGCCCGAGCCCGCGTCCAGCAGGACCGAGACGATCGTCAAGGCCACGCCGATCCGCGCCAGCCCCTCACCCTCCCCGACAGCCTCGGCCAGTTCCGCCCAAAGGTTCCGGCCATCGCTGACGAAGTGCCGCCGCCGGGCGTGAAAAGGGATTTCCAGATCCGGGTACTGGCGCCGAATGACCTCGGCCACGAAATCCGCCGCGGCGGGCAGACGGTCCATATCCACCCGCCATTCGGCGAGCCTTCCCTCCCGCCCGAGACGCAACACCTCATGGGCGCGCTCACGCACGGCCTTGGCCGAAAGCAGGGAAAGGGCTGCCTCTTCGTCCGTCACGCGGCCTAGAATTCCTTGAGGTCTCGGCCGACCACCTTCTTCAGTTCGTCGGCGGTGGGGGCGGCGTCCGGCGTGTAGTAGCCCGCGGCCTTCTTGGCTTCCATTTCGACCGAGGCATCTTCCGGCACCAATTCGTCGGGGATCGGCACCCGCTCGGCAACGGTGATCCCGGCAGCGTCAAGGGCGTCGTACTTCATGTTCGACATCGAGATGAAGCGGTCGATGTGTTCGATGCCGAGCCAGGAGAGCACGTCCGGCATCAGCTGCTGGAACCTTGCGTCCTGCACCCCGGCCACGCATTCGGTGCGCTCGAAATAGGTCGCCGCCTGATCCCCGCCCGGCTGACGCTTGCGGGCATTATAGACCAGGAACTTGGTCACCTCGCCGAGGGCCCGGCCTTCCTTGCGGTTATAGACGATAAGCCCTGCCCCGCCCTCCTGGGCGCCGCGCACGCATTCCTCGATGCCGTGGGTCAGGTAGGGCCGGCAGGTGCAGATATCCGAGCCGAACACGTCCGACCCATTGCACTCGTCATGAACACGGCAGGTCAGCTTGTGTTTGCGATCCCCGATCATCGCCGGGTCGCCGAAGATGTAGAGCGTGATGCCCCCGATCGGCGGCAAAAACACCTTCAGGTCCGGCCGCGTCACCAGTTCCGGATACATCCCGCCCGTCTGTTCAAAGAGGGTGCGGCGCAGGAAGGTTTCCTCCACCTCGAACCGCTCGGCGACGCCCGGCAGGTACCAGACCGGATCGACCGCGGCCTTGGTCACGGCCACGTCGAGGGTGTCATGCAGGATCTTGCCGTCGATCTTGAGGCGCCCGGCTTCCACGGCCATGGCGATTTCCGGCAGGGTCAGGCGGGCCTTGGTGATGGCGATGGTCGGGCGAATATCGACGCCCTGACCGATCTCCTTGCCGAAATCCTGCGCGACCCGGTGGCCCCAGGGGTCGATCGAGACGATCTGCTTGGGATCGCCCCACTGCTTGTGCGGCCCGACATCGACGACGGGATGGGTGTCGGTGAGATCCGGACGGATCAGCGGGTTCATCGCCCCGGCGCTGATCGCGAGCGCGCGATAGACCGAATAGGCGCCGCCATGCGCTCCGATGGCGTTGCGGTCCGTGCCTGCATTCGAGCCGGCTACGACTGGCCCGCGCTCGGCGGCGCTCGGCGCGCCCCAGGTGATCGGAAAACGGGACGCGAGCGCAGCCCCAGGGTGTGAGGTGATCCGGATATGTCCGGTGCGATTGACTGACATGTGACGGTCCAGCGCGCCTGGCGCGCATCTCCAGAGACAACAAAGCCTCCCGCGGATTTCTCCGGCGAGAGGCCTTCGAGGAGTGAGAGTGTCGCCAATTCAGAGGTTTGGCAAGAGGCGCCCCGTCGCAGGGCACGGCGTGGCCGCTCGCGAAATGTTACCGCGTAATTCTGGATCATCAGGTCAAAAAACCGCCAATCCGTCACTTGCGGCGCCCGGACGCTGGACTCTCAGCGCCCGTGGGGCTCAGCATCGGGCCGTGGACGATGCCCCATTCGCGCTCAGTAAGCCCCAAGTCCGCCTTCAACGCGCGACCGGAGAGGGGCGAGTCATGGTCAAGGCCGAAGGCGCGAGCACCCATCTGGATCGGCTCTACCAGGAAGGCTGCGGCAAGATCCGCCTTCCCCGGGAGGCAGATGACACAGGCGCGACCGCCGTCCTGATCAATTCTTCCGGCGGCGTCACCAGTGGCGATCATCTGGCCTGGAGCGGCGAAGCTGGGCCGGGGGCACGCCTGACGCTGACGACCCAAGCCTGCGAAAAGCTATACCGCGCCATGCCGGGCGAGAATCCTGCCCGCATCGACACCCGCCTGACTGTCGGGCCGGGCGCCCGCATCGACTGGCTTCCGCAAGAAAGCATTGTCTTCGATGGAGCCTCCGCCGAGCGTCGCCTCGACGCGAACCTCGCCGAAGGCGCCGAAATCCTGGCAGTGGAGGCCGTCCTGCTTGGGCGGGCCGCCATGGGCGAGCGGGTCCGCCATGCTCATTTCACCGACCGCTGGCGGATCCGACGGAATGGTCACCTGATCTTCGCCGACGACGTCCGGTTCTCCGGAGATATCGCCGGCCTCACGGACGCCGCGGCCACCCTCGCTGGCGGCACGGCCTATGCCTCGGTTCTACTGGTTTCTCCCCGCGCGGGGGGCCTGCTCCCGGCCGCGCGGTTGGCGCTAGATGAGGCAGGCGGCGCCAGCGCCTGGGGCGGCAAACTGTTTTGCCGGCTCACTGCGGCCAGTGGCCTTGAACTGCGCCGCCGGCTGATCCCCATCCTCACCCTCTTGCGGGGCGGCGCACCCCTGCCCCGCGCCTGGAGCCTCTGAACCGATGAACCTCACCCCCCGGGAAAAGGACAAGCTGCTGATCTCGGTGGCCGCCATGGTGGCCCAGCGCCGCCTCGATCGCGGCGTGAAGCTCAACTATCCGGAGGCGATCGCGCTCATTACCGACTTCGTGGTCGAGGGGGCGCGGGATGGCCGCTCCGTCGCCGATCTGATGGAAGCCGCAGCCCACGTCATCACCCGCGCCCAGGTCATGGAAGGCATCGCCGAGATGATTCACGACGTCCAGGTCGAGGCCACGTTTCCTGACGGCACCAAGCTCGTCACCGTCCACCAGCCGATCCGATGAGGCCAGCATGATCCCCGGCGAAATCATCACTCCCGACGACGACCAAGCCATCGAGATCAACGCCGGCGCTGAGAAGATCGAGCTGCTTGTCGCCAACATGGGCGACCGGCCGGTGCAGGTGGGCAGCCACTATCATTTCGCCGAAACCAACCCCGCCCTGCTCTTCGACCGGGTCGCGGCCCACGGCCATCGCCTCGACATCCCCGCCGGCACGGCCATCCGCTTCGAGCCGGGCCAGCAGCGGGACATCACCCTCATTCCCTTTGGGGGGGCGCGGAAGGTCTTTGGCTTTCGCGGCGACGTGATGGGAGACCTCTAGCCATGGCTCGCATCTCCCGCGCCGCCTATGCGGACATGTTCGGCCCTACCACCGGCGACCGGATGCGCCTGGCCGACACCGAACTCTTCGTCGAGGTCGAGAAGGATCTCACTACCTATGGCGAGGAGGTGAAGTTCGGCGGCGGCAAAGTCATCCGCGACGGCATGGGCCAGAGCCAAGTCACCCGCGCGGGCGGGGCCGTGGACACGGTCATCACCAACGCCCTGATCATCGACCACTCCGGCATCTACAAGGCCGACATCGGCCTTCGCGGCGGTCGCATCCACGCCATCGGCAAGGCCGGCAATCCGGACACTCAGACCGGAGTCACCATCATCATCGGCCCGGGTACGGAGGTAATCGCCGGCGAGGGCAAGATCATCACGGCGGGTGGCTTCGACGCCCACATCCACTTCATCTGCCCCCAGCAGATCGAGGAGGCGCTCTACTCAGGCGTCACCACCCTCCTCGGCGGCGGCACGGGCCCGGCCACCGGCACCAACGCCACCACCTGCACACCAGGCCCCTGGCACCTCGCCCGCATGATCGAAGCGGCGGAGGCCTTCCCGATGAACATCGGCTTTTCCGGCAAGGGCAACACCTCCCAACCGGCCGGCCTCATCGAGCAGATCAAGGCCGGGGCCTGCGCCCTCAAGCTTCACGAGGACTGGGGCACCACGCCCGCCACCATCGACAACTGCCTGGCCGTCGCCGACGACTTCGATGTCCAGGTGATGATCCACACCGACACCATCAACGAGAGCGGCTTCGTTGAGGACACCATCGCGGCCATCAAGGGCCGCACGATCCACGCCTTCCATACCGAAGGCGCGGGAGGCGGCCATGCCCCGGATATCATCAAGGTCTGCGGCCTGCCGAATGTGATCCCGTCCAGCACCAATCCAACCCGGCCCTATACGAAGAACACCCTGGCCGAGCATCTCGACATGCTGATGGTCTGCCACCACCTCGATCCGGACATCCCCGAGGACGTCGCCTTCGCCGAGAGCCGCATCCGCAAGGAAACCATCGCCGCCGAGGACATCCTGCACGACCTCGGCGCCTTCTCGATCATCTCCTCGGACAGCCAGGCCATGGGCCGGGTCGGCGAGGTGATCATCCGCACCTGGCAGACCGCCGACAAGATGAAGCGCCAGCGTGGTCCGCTGCCCGGCGACGGGCCCGCCGACAACGCCCGGGTCAAACGCTACATCGCCAAGTACACGATCAACCCGGCCATCGCGCAGGGCATGAGCGCCCACATCGGCTCTGTGGAAGTGGGTAAGCGCGCTGATCTGGTCGTATGGACCCCTGCATTCTTCGGCGTGAAGCCGGACCTGGTGATCCTCGCCGGCGCCATCGCCGCGGCCCCCATGGGTGATCCCAACGCCTCGATCCCGACGCCCCAGCCCGTCCACTACCGCCCGATGTTCGCCGCCTATGGCCGGGCTGTGACCTCGACCTCCGTGGTCTTCACCTCGGCCGCTGCCATTGCCGAGGGGTTGGCGGGCCAGCTGGGCACGGCGAAGGAACTGGTCGCGGTCTGCAATGTCCGCGGCGGGCTCTCCAAGGCCTCGATGATCCACAATGCCGCGACCCCGCACATTGAGGTCGATCCTGAGACCTACGAAGTCCGCGCCGACGGCGAACTCCTCACCTGCGAGCCGGCCGAGGTCTTGCCCATGGCCCAGCGGTATTTCCTCTACTGATGCCCCGCGTTATCGAAATCGTGCCCGCCGGAGAGTGGCCAGCGCCCGCAGCGGACAAGATCACCCTCGATCAGGACGCGCGCCATCGCCGCCGCATCTTGCTGACCAGCGACGGCGGCATCTCCTGCCTGCTCGACCTGCCCCACGCCGTGCAGATGCGCCAAGGCGACGCCTTGCTCCTCGACGACGACCGCCTCGTGGAGATCCACGCCGCCCCGGAGGACCTGCTGGAAGTCACCGCCGCCTCTCCCGCAGAACTCCTCAAGCTCGCCTGGCACCTCGGCAACCGCCACCTCGCCGCCCAGGTTGACGAGCGCCGCATCCTGATACGCTACGACCACGTCATCGAGTCGATGTTGGCGGGGCTGGGGGCAAGCGTGAGAAGAGTGACTGAGCCCTTTGATCCGGAAGGGGGCGCCTATGCCGGCCATGCTCACAGTCACTGAAAACCCTCCCCTTCAGGGGAGGGACAGGCGCGCAGCGCCAAGGTGGGGGACCGCTCGGCTAGCTTTCACCGCAGGAATTTGCCGGGCGGTCCCCCACCCGTCCCGCTTCGCGGTCCTTCCCTCCCCTGAAGGGGAGGGTTTTTCGTGAGCGCGCTGCTCTTGCAAACTTGGTTCTCGCCCGCCTTCCCGATCGGCTCCTTCGGATATTCTCACGGCCTGGAGCAGGCGATCCGCGATGGCCGCGTGACGACCGCGCCAGCCCTTGAAGCCTGGATCGCCACCCTCCTTGGCCACGGCGGGCCTTGGACAGACGCCATCCTTTTCGCCGCCGCCCACAACGACCCCGCCGTCCTTCAGGACACGGCCGATCTCGCCGAAGCCCTGGCCCCGTCCCTGGAGCGCCACGTCGAGACCATGAACCAGGGCGCCGCTTTCCTGGCCGCCCTCGCCGCCTGGCCCGCTTACCGCCCTGCCCTCGACGGCGCGCCCTATTGCGTCGCCGCCGGCGGCGCCTGCGCCTTGGCCGGGATACCACTTGAGAGCGCCCTCACCGCCTATTTCAACGCCTTCGCCAACCAGCTGATCTCCGTGGCGGTCCGCACCATTCCGATCGGCCAGAGCCAGGGCCTCGCCGTTCTCGCCGCACTGCATCCGGTCATCGCCGCCACGGCCGCACGGGCCGCCGCCTCCACGCTCGACGACCTTGGCTCAGCCACCCTCGCTTCCGATATCGCCGCCATGCGCCACGAAACCCTTCAGCCGCGGCTGTTCATCTCATGACATCCCCCAACGGCCCCTTGCGCGTCGGCATCGGCGGCCCGGTGGGTTCCGGCAAGACGACGCTCACCGAAAAGCTCTGCAAGGCGATGTATCCGCGCCTCTCCGTCGCCGTGGTCACCAACGACATCTACACCCAGGAAGACGCCCTGATCCTCAACCGTCTCCAGGCCCTGCCGGAAGACCGCATCATCGGCGTGGAAACCGGTGGCTGCCCGCACACAGCTATCCGCGAGGACGCCTCGATCAACCTGGCCGCCATCGCCCAGATGAACGCCCGCCACCCGGACCTCGACGTCATCTTCATCGAGAGCGGCGGGGACAACCTCGCCGCCACCTTCTCACCGGACCTGGCGGACCTCAGCCTCTATGTGATCAGCGTCTGCCAGGGCGAGAAGATCCCCCGCAAGGGCGGCCCGGCCATCACCAGATCGGATCTGCTGATCATCAACAAGACCGACCTGGCTCCGTACGTCGGCGCCGATCTGGCGGTCATGGAGGCTGACGCCCGGCGAGGCCGGGGCGAGCGGCCCTTCGTGATGACCGATCTTACCCGCCTTGTCGGTGTCGATGAAATCGCCCGGTTCATCGAGAGGGCAGGCGGTCTCAGCCCGCCTTGAACGTCTCGTAAACAGCCCGCTCGAAGCCCAGGACATCTCCTCGCCCGGCAGCCAATTCCTGAGTGTCGAAATGCTTCACTACCCGTCCGTCATGCAGCAACACCCCCTCGTCACAGCGGGTCACGAAGGCGGCGATGTCATGCAGCGCCGTCAATAGCGCCCCGCCATGATCGGCCCAGGCGCGTAGAGCCGCCTTCAGATCGAACACGGCCACCGGATCCAACCAGTTGAACGGCTCGTCCAGCAGAACGACAGCGGGCTCCCCGATGAACGCCGAGAAGATGCATAGCCTCTGCTTCATGCCCGAAGACATTGCACCGATCGGATCACGTTCCAGCGCCGCCACGCCAAGGGCCTGATAGAGCGGCCTCGGCGCCCGCGCGTCCGCCTTGCGCGCTCCGCCGAGCAGGTCGAGCAACTCGCCGCCATAGAGTTCGTCAGGCAGCGTATCGGGATGAGGCGCGAAACCAATGGAACCGGCCCGGCGCGGAGCATCGTTCGTCACGTCATTGCCGCCGAGCAGCACCCGCCCCGCCGCGATTTCAAGGCGCGCTGTCAGGGCGCGCAACAGGGTGGTCTTGCCACTGCCATTGGCCCCCAACAGGCCGAACCATTGCCCGGGCTTCACCTCGAACGACACACGGTGCAGCATCGCCCTCCGGCCGATCGCTACATCCAGGCCTTCAATGTTCAGCGCGGCGCTCATCGATCAAGCCAGCGGCCGCGCCGGGCGGCGCGCACCAGAATGAGGGCGCGGGCGGCGATCCATAGAGGCGCCAAAGACGCCTCTATGCTCGAGAGCAACAACATTCCGCCAAACTCCAGGACCGCGCCTTGATTGGCGTTTCGCGCCGAACGGATCATCCGGTGCAGGAAGGCGATCCATCCCAGCACCAGCATCGCCGTGAACGCACCCAGCGCGGCCTGAAGCCCGATGACGATGCCCAGTCCGGCAACCAAAGCCGCCGTGAGACCGCCCGCGGCGGCCACGCCAAGAGGCAGGGCATAGAGCCGCGCGAAAAGACCGATCAGGGTCAACGGTTGCTGCCCTGCCAACTTGGTGAGTTTGGCGCGCGGCTGCAGGACCGCCCCCGCCAGGAAGCCCACCAACGTGCACAGGATGTATCCCAAGCCAGGGGAATGGTTGTTGCGCGCCGCCAGTCCGGCCGCCAGCCCGCCGGCCGCGATCAGGGCCAAAGACAACAGCGCCATCAACCACCGTCCGCGCAGCGACGACAGGACGATGATCGTCAATACGTGTTGGCCCGAACCCCCGCCAAAGCGCTGATGTGGATCTATCCGCAGGGTCCTCGTTGCATCGCGCTCCGGCGCGGCGATCAGCCAAAGCCCCACAACGAGGGCGCCCGCCAAGAACGCACCACCTCCGGTCAGACCAGACGCAGGCTTCATGCTGAAGATCAGTGTGGTCAGCAGCACGTCTATCACAGCTGCCCATGCAGCCGAACGCGCTACCATCCATCGCGCCACCTGGCGCCGGTCGCGCACGAAGGCGTGAAACGGGCCTTCATTGAGCTTCGTTTTCCGCGGCTCCGCGCCGCGCATCAGGCCCAGGAAGCTCACCGCGCCCAACCCGGCGAAGACCACCGCCTGCTGAACGGCGCTTCCTTGCAAGACCGGACGCAGTCCTTCCCGCGCGCCTGCAGCGACCAAAGGGATCGCGGCCAGAACGCCGAGCACGAACACCCAGTCGCGGGATGCATAGCGCCAGAACGCCGCCAACCGCGCGGCCTCAAGCCGTGTGAGAATGGAAAGTGTCCGGTCCTGAGGCGCCGCAATGCTCATTTGCCCAAGCGCAGTCGATGATCCGGCTCTCGATGACAAGGCCAGCCGTCATTAAGTTTCGGACAGGCGACCGCGCGGAACCCCGAACCTACTCGTCAGGTCGCGTGACCTTGCCAAATAGCCGCAGCCTGCTCACCCCACCGTCCGGGAAGATGTTCAGCCGCACATATTTCACCGGCCCCAGCCTGTTCACTTCCTCGCGGAAACTATGAACGTGATCTGGCTGCAGCTTCACTTCGGGCAGCAGCACTGGCCAGGCCCAGGAGCGTTCTTCCAGTCCGTCGATTAGCCCCTCATCATCGTAGGAGACCTGCACCGAGCAGCGGTCCGGATAGTTGCCCTTGAAGTGGGCCGTATCGACGACGACCTCCTCGATCTCGCCCGGCGCGCCCAGTTCCAGAACCGCCCAATCGTGGCCCGGAATGCGACGGCGCCGGGTCTCCCAGCCGTCCCCCATGTCGGCGCCTCGCCCCGGTGCGGTCAGGTTCTCGACCTTCCCGAAATGCTCATCATTGGCGACGATACCACGTCCTCCATTCTCCATGGCCAGGAGATCAACCACATCCTCCGGATCGCGCGCGCTCCACTCCACCGCGACCCGGCCATAGACCCTAAGCCGCGCCACGCCGCCGTCCGGAAAGATGTTCAGGCGAACGTGAGTCCAGATGCCATCATGGGCTACCGCCACCAGCTTGCGCGAGTTGCCTTCCAGGTTGGTGACATCCACGAGGGTGGTCCAGATCTGGTTTTCGGGCGGCAGGCTGTCGGCGCAGTTGCAGGCCTCGATGGAGGCCTGAGGCGGGTAGTTGCCGGTGAAGTGGCGCGTATCGATCTCAAAGCCGGCGATGCGACCTTCGGAACCGAGCCGAAGGATCAGCCAGTCATGGCCCGGCACGCGTTTCCGGCGGCTCTCCCAGCCATCCATCCATTTGCCGTGGGCGTCATACTTGCCGGGGATGAATACCGGCTCGTCCGGATCGATCAGGCGAGAGGCGTCGGCGAAGAAGTCGTCCGTTACCGCCACCACCTCGCAGCCGAGCCGGGGCTGGGCGAGGTTGAGGTAGTCCTTCGCAAGCCGCGAGAGCCCGCCGTCGTCGGGCACCAGGGCCGCCAGCCGGAAGCCGGCGATCTTGTGCACCTGAGCCAGGGCGGCATGGAACTCCTCGCGCGGATCGTTCTCCAGCCTCCGGCGGAACTCCTGCAGGATCTGGCGCCGGTAGAGCCCCTTCACAGCAATGATAAAGGGAAAGCCGAACTTCGAATTGTACGCGCCATTGAGGCTCTGAAATTCCGCGAACTCTTCGGGCGAGCACTGGTCGAGTCCGGCACCCGACTGTTCGGCTTTCGACGCCGGTCCAAGCTCGCCCGCGATCGCCGCCTTCCCGGCCAATTCCGGGTGCGCTCTCAGCAGTGCGAGCTTCTTGTCCTCAGCGGCGGAGTCGACCACGTCTCGCATGGCCAGTTGCAGGGTGGCCGGATCGTCCAAGGCCCCGCGTTCCGCCTGCGGCCACACCGCCTCGGCCACCCAGGGCGAATGCTCATAGACGGCGCCGTAGCGCTCCAGGAAATCGCGGCGCGGGTGATCGCTAGGCTTCATACGGAAAATGCTCTCGCCAATGCCGGGCGATCTCTATGCGCCGGCAGAACCAGACCTTGTCATGCTGGCGGGCATATTCAAGGAAGCGCGTCAGCCCGCCCATCTTTCCCGGCCGCCCGGCGATGCGGCAGTGCAGGCCGACGCTCATCATTTTCGGGGCCGTTTCGCCCTCGGCATAGAGCACGTCGAAGGCGTCCTTGAGATAGGAGAAGAACTGTTCGCCGGTGTTCAGGCCCGTGCCGGAGAACCGCATGTCATTGGCCTCCAGCGTATAGGGCACGATCAGGTGCGGCTTGCCCGCCGGCGCCGTCCAGAACGGCAGGTCATCGGAATAGTCGTCCGCGTCATAGAGGAAGCCGCCCTCCTCCGCCGCGATCCGCCGCGAATTGGGACTCGTGCGGCCCGTGTACCAGCCCAGCGGCCGCTGCCCCGTCAAGCGCTTCTGAATCTCGATGGCGCGCGCCATGTGCTCGCGCTCGATGTCCTCGGGCACATCCTGGTAGTTGATCCAACGCCAGCCGTGCGAGGCGATCTCGTGCCCAGCCTCAAGGAAGGCTTCCACGACGTCCGGATGCCGCTCCATCGCCATCGCCACGCCGAACACGGTCAGCGGAATCTCGTGCCGCTTGAACAGCCGCAGCAGGCGCCAGACACCAGCGCGTGTGCCGTATTCGTAGATCTGCTCCATCGACATGTGCCGGGCACCGACCACGGGCGCGGGATTGATCATGTCGGAGAGGAAGGTCTCGGCCTCGGCGTCCCCGTGCAGCACGGACCTTTCACCGCCCTCCTCGTAATTCAGCACGAACTGCAGGGCGATCCGGGCGCCGCCGGGCCACTTCGGATCGGGCGGGTTCGCCCCATAGCCGATCAGGTCGCGCGGATAGTCGGCCAAGGCGCCCTCTTCCTCACCATCTGCAACGATGCAGTGGTTGCATTTACCCCGCCAATTCCGGACTCTGGAAGGCTTCGCGTATGATGCGGCTCCATTGGGGTGATTTCTTGAGCGGCCTGACCACCCATGTGCTGGATACGACCCACGGCAAGCCCGCCGCCGGGGTCGTGGTGCGCCTCTTCCGGGACGGCGAACAGCTGCTCGCGACCCGCACCAACGCCGATGGGCGCTGCGATGCGCCGCTGCTCTCGTCCGACGCCATCACGGCCGGCCGCTACCGCCTGGAATTCGATGTCGCCGAGTATTTCCGCGGCCAGGGCGCCAACCTGCCTGACCCGCCCTTCCTCGAAACCGTCACCATCGACTTCGGCATCGCCGATGCGGCCGCCCACTACCACGTGCCTCTGCTCGTCTCGCCCTTCGGCTATTCCACTTATCGGGGCAGCTGATGAGAAACGTCATCCGCTTCCTGATGGACGGCGAGGTCCGGGAAATCGTCAACCCGGACCCGACCCTCACCGTGCTGAACTACCTGCGCGGCGAGCTGCGGCGCACCGGGACGAAGGAGGGCTGCGCGGAGGGCGACTGCGGCGCCTGCACCGTCCTCCTCGGTGAGCTGTCGGACAACGAGGTCACCTACAGGGCCGTCAATGCCTGCATCCTCTTCGTCCCCGCCCTGGATGGCCACGAGCTGCTCACCGTCGAAAGCCTCGCCAAGGATGGCGCACTGCATCCGGTTCAGCAGGCCATGGTCGATCACCACGGCTCCCAGTGCGGCTTCTGCACCCCTGGCGTCGTCATGAGCCTCGCCGCACTCTACAGACCGGGCGAGACGCCTACCGACGCGGTGATCGACGACGCCCTGGCCGGCAACCTCTGCCGCTGCACCGGCTATGCGCCAATCGTGGCGGCCGCCAAGCACATGGGCGCCTACCCGCCCGCCGAACGCCCTGACAGCTTCGACGCCCTCGTCGCCCTGCGCGCGGAGGAGAGCCTCGCCCTCGACTTTACTGACGCCTATTCCGGCGCCCGGCGGCGCTTCTTCGCCCCTCGCTCGGCCGATGAACTGGCTGACCTTCTCCTTGAATATCCTCGCGCGACAATCCTCGCCGGCGGAACAGATGTCGGCCTCTGGGTCACCAAGCAGCATCGCTCGCTGGATGTGTTGATCTCAGTCACCGAGGTCCCAGAACTGGCCCACGTCGCTGCCGATGAGGAGGAAATCTGGATCGGGGCGGGCGTGCGATATGCGGACGCCATCGACCTTTTGGCCGATCTCGCGCCGGACCTCGGCGAGGTGCTGCGCCGCCTCGGCTCCACCCAGATCCGCAATTCCGGCACCATCGGCGGCAACATCGCCAACGGCTCCCCGATCGGCGACACGCCCCCCTGCCTCATCGCCCTCGGGGCCGACCTTGTACTGCGCAAGGGCGACGAGCGCCGCATCCTGCCTCTGGAAGACTACTTCCTCGACTACGGCATCCAGGACCGCGACGAGGGCGAGTTCGTCGAGACCGTGATCGTGCCCCGGCCAGGCGAAGGAACGCACTTCAAAGCCTACAAACTCGCCAAGCGCTTCGACCAGGACATTTCAGCCGTATTAGGGGCCTTCGCCATCACCCTTGAGGGCGACACCGTCACCGGCGCGCGTATCGCCTTTGGCGGCATGGCGGCGACGCCCAGTCGCGCCCTGGCCTGCGAGGACGCCCTGATCGGCCAGCCGTTCGCCGAGACGACCCTCGCCGCCGCCCAGGCCGCCCTCGACACTGATTTCGCTCCCATATCCGACATGCGCGCCTCAGCCGCCTATCGGTCCCTCGCCGCCCGCAACCTCCTCAGGAAAGCCTTCCTCGAAATCACCGGCGCCGACCTGCGCCTTGTCGGCGAAGGAGCGCTCCTCGATGGCTGACGGCGGCCCCAAGCCAGAGCTCGCCGCCAATGCGCCGGCGGTCCACACCGCCCTGCCGCACGACAGCGCCGAGCGCCACGTCGCTGGGTCAGCGCTCTACGTGGACGACATCCCCGAGCCAGCGGGCATCCTGCACGTCTATCTCGGTCAGTCGCAGCGCGCCCATGCCCGCGTGACCAAGCTGGATATCACTGCTGTCCGCGCCGCGCCCGGCGTCGCCTGCGTTCTCACCGCCGCCGACGTTCCCGGGATCAACGATGTCAGCCCCATCGCGGGCGATGACCCGCTCTTCGCGGACGGGGATGTTTGCTTCCTCGGTCAATCGCTCTTCGCCGTCGCCGCCGAGACCATTGAGGCCGCCCGGGCCGCCGCGGCGCTGGCGGCTGTCGAATACGAAGACCTCCCCGCCGCCCTGACCATCGCCGAGGCCAAGGCCGCCAACCTGCTCATCGAACCCTCCCAGACCATGGCCCGGGGCGACGCCCCTGCGGCCATGGCCTCAGCTCCGCATCAGATCGAAGGCCGCCTCGCCATCGGAGGGCAGGATCACTTCTATCTCGAAGGCCAGATCGCCCTCGCGATCCCCGGTGAAGGCGGCGAAATTCATGTGCATTCCTCGTCCCAGCATCCCTCCGAGGTGCAGCACTGCGTCGCCCGCGTGCTCGGCGTTCGCGATCACCTGATCACCGTCGAGGTGCGCCGGATGGGCGGCGGGTTCGGCGGTAAGGAGACTCAGCCCGCGCAGTTCGCCGCCACCGCGGCCCTGGTCGCCGCCAAGACCGGCCGCCCGGCCAAGCTACGCCTCGACCGCGACGACGACATGGTCATGACCGGCAAGCGGCATGACTTCGAAACCGAATACCGGGCCGGCTTCGACAACGACGGCCGCCTCACCGGCGCGGCCTTCGAACTGGCCTCGCGCTGTGGCTATTCGGCGGACCTTTCGGCCTCGATCAATGACCGGGCGATGTTCCACTCGGACAACGCCTACTATCTGCCCGCCGCGCACATCCTCTCCCACCGGATGCGAACCCACACCGTCTCCAACACCGCCTTCCGGGGCTTCGGCGGGCCCCAGGGGATGATGGGTATCGAGCGGATGATGGACTCCATCGCCCTCCAGCTCGGCAAAGATCCCCTCGATGTCCGCAAGGCCAATCTCTACGCCGCCGGACGCGACCAGACCCCCTACGGCCAGACCGTCGAGGACCACGCCTGCCTGGACCTTGTCGAGGAACTGGAAGCCTCCAGCCTCTACCGCGTCCGCCGCGCCGAGGTCGCCGCATTCAATGCCGAGAACCCCTGGCTGAAGAAGGGTATCGCCCTGACGCCGGTGAAGTTCGGCATCTCCTTCACCGCCACCCACCTCAACCAGGCCGGCGCCCTCGTCCACGTCTATACGGACGGCTCGATCCAGCTGAACCACGGCGGCACGGAGATGGGTCAGGGCCTCTACGTCAAGGTCGCCCAGGTGGTCGCCGACGTCTTCGCGGTTCCGCTGGAAACGGTCCACATCACCGCCACCCGCACCGACAAGGTGCCCAACACCTCCGCCACCGCCGCTTCGGCCGGGGCCGACCTCAACGGTCAGGCCGCCCTCAATGCCGCCACCCAGATCAAGGACCGCCTCATCGCCTTCGCGGCCGAGGAATTCGATACCGCCAAGGCCCAGGTGCGTTTCGAGGCTGGCCATGTGGTCGCCGGCAAGGCGCGGATGCCGTTCTCGGAACTCGTGCGCCGCGCCTATTTCAACCGCATCTCTTTGTCGGCCGCGGGCTTCTACAAGACCCCGAAGATCCACTACGACCGCGCGACCCATCGCGGCCGGCCCTTCTACTATTTCGCCTATGGCGCGGCCTGCTCCGAGGTGATCATCGATACCCTGACCGGCGAGAACCGGGTGCTCCGTGTTGATATCCTGCATGACGCCGGGCGCTCCCTGAACCCGGCGATCGACCGGGGTCAGATCGAGGGCGGCTTCGTCCAGGGCATGGGGTGGCTGACCACGGAAGAGTTGGTCTTCGACGCCAAGGGCGCCCTGCGCACCCACGCCCCCTCCACCTACAAGATTCCCGCCTGCTCGGATCGCCCGCCCGTCTTCAACGTCGACATCTGGAAGAAGGGCGAGAACCGCGAAGAGGCCATCCATCGCTCCAAGGCGGTCGGCGAGCCGCCCCTGATGCTGGCCATTTCGGTGTTCAGCGCCCTCACCCAGGCCGTCGCCGCCGTGGCCGATCACAAGACCATGCCCGACCTGGATGCGCCGGCCACGCCAGAGCGCATCCTGATGGCCGTCGAGAAGTTGAGGGCGGGGCCATGAGCGCCTGGCTGCCCCTGGCGCTGGCGCGGGTGCGGGAGGGCCGCCCGACCGCCCTCGTCACCGTTCTCTCCGCCGAAGGCTCCACCCCGCGCGAAGTCGGGGCCAGGATGCTGGTCGGTGAAGC
The DNA here is from genome assembly GCA_046349475.1 of Caulobacteraceae bacterium. GTDB lineage: Bacteria > Pseudomonadota > Alphaproteobacteria > Caulobacterales > Caulobacteraceae > Acaudatibacter. Next base: position 71,879 of record JAXMCG010000017.1, read on the forward strand.
GCGTATCACCGGCACGATCGGCGGCGGCGCGCTGGAATACCGCGCCGAGGACCAGGCCCGCCGCCTCCTGGCACAGCAGGCGCGCAGCTGGGCGATCCAGGACTACCCCCTCGGTCCGTTCCTGAGGCAGTGCTGCGGCGGCCACGTGCGTCTGTTGCTTGAGCGGCTGGATGCGCTGAGCCTGCCCTGGCTAGAAGAGGCCGCCCAGGCCACACGCCCCTATACGCTCACCGCCATCTTCCGCGCCGCTCGCCTGGAGCGCGGATTGCGCTATGCCCAATGGCCAGGTCAGATCACCCATATGGTGGACGCTACAGAGCGGCCTCTAACGGGGCGCCGGCCGCTTCCAGTTGAAGGAGATTGTCTGATGGAAGGCATCGATCCGCGCAAACCACGCCTGGTGATCTTCGGGGCCGGCCATGTCGGTACGGCAGTGGCGCGGCAATTTGCTCCCCTTCCCTTCGTCATTGAGCACTTTGACCCGCGTCCCGAGGCGTCCGGGCCCGGCGTGGCGACCTATTCGGAAGATGATCTTGTCGAGATGGCGGGGCTACTGGGCGACGACGACTTCGCCTGCATTCTCACCCACAGCCACGACCTCGACTATCGGCTCGTGCACGCCATGCTGAAGGCAGGAACCGCGCGATATTGCGGCCTGATCGGTTCGCGCTCGAAGAAGGCCCGCTTCCTGGCGCGCCTCGCCGAGGATGGCCTCGAGGAAAGCGCCGTCGCCCGCCTCACTTGCCCGATTGGCATTCCCGAACTGAAAGGCAAGGCGCCGGAGGTGATCGCCGTCTCCATCGCCGCCCAACTGCTACAGATGGTCCAGGACGAACCCGAGGATGGCTGAGGCCCTGGCCGCCGCGGGGGAGTGGGCCAACCTCGCCATCCGCTGGCTGCACCTGATCGCGGGCATCGCCTGGATCGGCTCATCGTTCTATTTCATGTGGCTGGACGCACGCCTCGCGCCGGTCCCCGGCGGCCGCGAGGGTGTCGCGGGCGAGCTCTGGGCCGTCCACTCAGGCGGCTTTTACCAGAAGCAGAAGTTCCTCGTTGCGCCGCCGGAGATGCCGGAAGATCTGCACTGGTTCAAGTGGGAGGCCTACACCACCTGGATCTCCGGGGCCCTGCTGCTCTCCCTGATCTACTATGCGGGCGCGAACCTCTTCCTGATTGACCCGGACAAGGTCCCCTTTACCCAGGCCGGCGCCACCGCCACGGGTCTTGGTTTCATCGTCGGCGGATGGCTCGTCTATGACGGCCTCTGCCGCTCGCCTCTGGCCAAATCTCCCCGTCTCTTTGCCGCGATCTGGTTTCTGACGCTGACCGCCACCGCCTACGCCCTGACCCGCATCTTCAACGACCGGGGCGCCGTTATCCACGTCGGGGCCATGATCGGCACGGTGATGGCAGCCAATGTGTTCTTCATCATCATCCCCAACCAGAAGAAGGCCGTGGCGGCCATGCTGGCGGGCGAGCGGCCCGATCCGGCCCTCGGCAAGGCTTCGAAGCTGCGGTCCACCCACAACAACTACATGACCCTGCCGGTCCTGGTGATCATGGTCTCGAACCACTACCCGATGGTCTTCGGGCACTGGCTGAACTGGTTGCTGCTGGCGGGGCTCGGGATCACCGGAGCGGTGATCCGCCACTACTTCAACCTGCGCAATTCCGGCCGCAATGAGCCCCAGGTCCTGCTCTACGGCGCCGTTTATTTCCTGGGCGTCGTCACCATTGCCCAGATCCCCAAGCCCGCACCGGAGGTCGCGATAACGGGCCCGGTGTCCTTCACCCAGGTGCAGGGCCTGATCACCACCCACTGCGTCATGTGCCACACCGAGCATCCCACCCACGTCGGCATCAAGGTCCCGCCCAATGGAGTCACCTTCGACACGCCCGCCAAGATCGCTCTCTACGCCCCGCGCATCCGCCAGCGCGCCGTCGCCTCCACCTCCATGCCCCAGGGCAACGAAACCCACATGACCCCCACTGAGCGGGCCCTGCTGGGAGCCTGGATCGACCAGGGGGCCAAGATTCCATGACCCGTTTGATCACGCCCCGCCCCCTGACCCGCGAAGCCTTCGCCCCCTTTGGCGACGTCATCGAAGCCGATACGGCCAGGGCCATCGCCATCAACTACGGCGCCACAACCCGCTTCGACGACCTGGCCCACATTGATGTGTCCGACGAGGGGGGACGGGCCGCCGCCAGCCTCTTCCGCTCAACGCCCTTGGCCCGGCCGATCCCGATCAAGATCATGGAGCGCCACCCCCTTGGCAGCCAGGCCTTCATTCCCCTCTCGGGCCGGCCGTACCTTGTCGTGGTCGGCCACCCAGGCGTCTTCGATCCGCACGATCTCCACGTTTTCCTGGCCGCGCCGGACCAGGGTGTGAACTACGCCAAAGGGACCTGGCACCACTATTCCCTGGCCCTGGACGGGGTCTCGGACTTCCTGGTCATCGACCGGGCCGGTCCCGGTGACAACCTGGATGAGGTCTTCCTCGCCGAACCGGACCAGGCCCTGATCGATGTCTGACGTCCGGGCCTACCGGGCCGCGATCCTGCACATGCTGGAGGAAGACGAAGCCGAGTTCTTCCCCGATGGACTGTTGGTGGTGGAGGACGGCCTGATTGTCTCTGTCGGCTCCTACCGGGACCCGGGAGATATCCCCCTCACCCACCTTCCCGGACGCCTGATCACGCCCGGCTTCGTCGACACCCACATCCACTTTCCGCAAGTCGACGTCATTGCCTCGCACGGCGCCCAGCTGCTCGACTGGCTGAACACCTACACCTTCCCCGCCGAGCGGGCCTTCGCAGATTCCGCCCACGCCGCCGAAGCTGCTGAATTCTTTCTGGGCGAGCTGCTCCGCAACGGCACCACCAGCGCCCTCGTCTTTGGCTCCGTACACCCCGCGTCGGTGGACGCCCTCTTCGAGGCGGCATTGGCCCGCAACATGCGCCTCATCGCAGGCAAGTCGATGATGGACCGCCTGGCGCCCGACTGGCTTCGTGACGATGTGGAATCCTGCCGGGCCGATCTGGAGGTCCTGATCGCCAAGTGGGGGGCCAGGGGCCGCCTCGGCTACGCCATCACGCCCCGCTTCGCCCTCTCCTGTTCTGAGGCCGAGCTGACCATGGCCGGCGAGCTTCTCGCCAAGCACGATCACGTCTGGCTTCAGACCCACCTCTCGGAGAACCACGCCGAGATCGAGGCCACCGCCGAGGCCTTTCCGGCCGCGAAGGACTACCTGGACGTCTATGACAGCTTCGGCCTCGTCGGGCCTCGATCGGTCTTCGCTCACGGCGTCCACCTGACCACCAAGAACTTCACGCGCCTCGCAGAGGCTGGTTCGGCCATCGCTTTCTGCCCCACCTCGAACCTGTTCCTGGGGTCTGGCCTCTTTGACATGGCCGGAGCTGAGGCGTCAGGCGTGAAGCTGGGGCTAGGCACCGACGTCGGCGGTGGAACCTCCTATTCGCTCTTCTGCACGGCGGCGGAGGCCTACAAGGTCTGCCAGATGCACGGCCACACCCTTGCGCCCCTCAAGGCCTTTTATCTTGCCACACTCGGCGGGGCCCGCGCCCTCGGGCTCGCGGACAAGATCGGCAATTTGACCCCCGGCTCGGAGGGCGACTTCCTGGTGCTGGATCTGGCGGCCACCCCCCTGCTTGGCCGCCGCCTGGCCGCCGCCAGGACACTCGAGGAGCGGCTCTTCGCCTTGATGATTTTGGCCGACGACCGCGCTGTGGAGGCCACCTATGTGGCCGGCGTCCCCGTCCACCGGCGCGATACCTAATTCCAGACATAAAGAAACCCCGGAAGTCGCCTTCCGGGGTTCTTAGGTGTGGTCCGAAGCCTGATGTTACTCGGGCATCCGGAAGACCAGCGGGATGCGGACTTGTGCGCCTTCAACAGGCGAGCCGTCTCTCTGCTGGGGTTTCATCTTGAACTGACGCGACAGCTTCAGAGCGGCGTCGCCGAACCCGAAGGACGGCGGGTCTTCTGAAACCACACTGCAGTTCTCGACCGTCCCACGCGCCGTCACCTGGCAGAGGATCGTCGCCCGACCGGAGGTGCCCATGCGTTGGGCGCGGTCCGGATAGAAGCGGGCCAGATCCTCGCCGCTCGGCTTCCGCACCCAGTCAGGCTGGGTGATGATCGAGGGGCGTGGCGGCGGCGGGGCCTGCGGCGGCGCCAACACCGGGGGTTCCGGAGGCGGCGGCGGAGCGGGCGGTGAAGGGGTGAAGGGCGCCTGCACCGGAGGGGGCGGGGCGTCCGGAGCGATCACCGGAGGACGCGGCTGCAGCTTTGGCGGCGGCGGCAGGTTCTTCGGCGGCGGCGGCGGCGGCGGCGGCGGCGGAGGCGGCGGAGGCGGCTTGATCAGCTGGGTGTCCAGCTTCTCGTCCTCGTACTGCCGGTACTTCGGCTCGAACTTCACCTTCCACAGGTACAGGCCGAGAAGGCCGTGCACGATGATGGAAAGGATGATCGCGATCACCAACCCGTTGCCCTTGGCCTTTGGGCCATCGAACGGGTTGTGCGCCGGATGCGCCAGGTCTGGAGTATTTTCGGCCATGCCTGATGCGTCCTATTCGGGTCGGTCTTCGCCCACCAGGGCCACACTGTAGAAGCCGGCGTCTTGCATGGCGTTCATCACGCCCATGAAGTCGACGTAATCCACGTCCTGGTCGGCCCGGATGAAGATCCGTTCGCGCGCTGGGTTGCGCGTACCGATCTGCTTGCGGATGTCTTCACCCAGGGTGTCCACGCTGGTGGAGAAGTCTCCGATGTACAGCGAGCCGTCGGCCTTGATCGAAATATAGACCGGGGTCGGCGGGTTCGGCGCAGGCTTGGCGGCCGCGACGGGCAGCTTCACCTGGATCGTCACGGCGGCCAGCGGCGCGGCCACCATGAAGATGATGAGGAGCACCAGCATGACATCCACGAACGGCGTAACGTTGATTTCGCTGTTCGCCTGGACGTTATAACGGCCGCCGCTAGGACCTGAGAGTTTCGCGGCCATGCTGCTTACGCTCCTTTGTCGAGCTGACGCGAGATGGCGTTCATCAGTTCAGCGACGAAGCCTTCCGACCGCGTGCCGAAGGCGCTGATCCGGGTTTGGAAGTAGTTGTAGAAGATAACCGACGGGATGGCGGCGAAGAGGCCGATACCCGTGGCCAGCAGAGCCTCGGCGATACCGGGCGCCACGACGGCCAGGTTGGTGGTGTTCGTGTTCGCGATGCCGATGAACGAGTTCATGATCCCGTACACCGTACCGAACAGACCGATGAACGGACCGGACGAACCGACGGAGGCGAGGAACTGCATGCCGTTGGACAGGCGCTTGGAGAGCGAGCCCTGCACCGCGTTCACGGCGGTGGAAGCGCGCAGGATGGTCGATTCACGGTGCTCGCCGGCGACGGCCAGACCGGCCTGACGGGAGAGCTCGACTTCCTGGGCGGCCGCAGCGGCCATGTCGGCCAGCGGGTTGCCTTCGAAATCCTCGCTCATCGCGATGCGGCCCATGTCGCCGATGTTCTTCGCGCCGCGGAAGGCTTCCACGAAGCGGTCGGCCGCGCGGTTCAGAGCGGCGAACTCGAAGATCTTGGTGACGAGAATGGTCCAGGAGAAGATCGAGGCCAGCACCAGACCGATCATGACGACCTTCACCACCGGTTCGGCGTCGAGGAACATCTGGATCGGCGTCAGCTTGCCAGCATGGGAGATGGTGGTCGGAGCCGCGACAGCGCCCCCGTTGTCTTCACCACCAGCGGCGGGAGCAGCGGCGGGAGCGGCGGCGGCGTCGGCGGCCGGAGCAGCCGGGGCGGCGGCCGGAGCAGCAGCAGCGTCAGCGGCCGGAGCCGCGGCGGGTTGAGCGAAGGCCGGAGCGGCCGCCATCAGCGCCATGGCGCCGAGGATCGCGATGAAGGGGGTCTTTGGTTGTTTGTCGAGCATCTCTCGCCAGTTCCTGAAATGGTCTAGCACGTTGGACCGAAGGGTCGTCGCGCGAAAGCGTCTCCACCCTACTTGTGATGACCCCGGCATACCCCCATCTCCGAGGAGATCGGCGGCGGGCCGTGGTCGCTTTCGCTACGCCGGGCCCGCAACCCCCTTTGACCAGATGGTCGAAGATTGGTGTTCCGAAGGCGCAAGGTAACCCCGTCATCCGGGGGGACGGCGGGGTCGTTACCACAAATTTAGACTTGCGGCAGGGGTCCTTTGGCAACCCCTTATTTCGGCGTCAAGAGTGCTGGCGAAGGGTAAGAGCGTGCATTTTTGACGCCACCGTCACCTATATTGCGGCGCACAATAGAAAACCCTGGGAGCCGAAGCGTTTTTTCGGCTGTCCCGGCAAAGCGCATGCCGCGTTGCAGCAATAATCAGCGATCAATGCTCTGCGGATTTCCGGCGCAATTGCTGGACGCATACCCTTTATTCGGGGTCGCTATGGATGAAAAATCACGTGACTCGCGCTTCGGTCGCAGGTCCGCGGTGCGGTCAGGGCGCGCCCAAGTCTTTACAGTGTAAGGATTACAGTCCTGACCCATCGGCGGAAGAGTGCTGGGTCCTGAGCAGCCCCTTCGGGCGGAAGCGAAATGGTGCCTGGGGCCGGAATCGAACCAGCGACACGCGGATTTTCAATCCGCTGCTCTACCAACTGAGCTACCCAGGCCCGTCAGGAGGCGCGTCTATAGAAGAGGCCGCCGGGCAAGTCCAGCGCCCAAAAGCCACTCGGAACGTTGCTCGTGACCCGGCGCTTTGCGAGGGTCCGCGCTCCACCTGGAGAAGTTGTTCGATGTTCCGCGTTCCGACCCTGGCGAGCCTCGCCATCCTGACCCTCGCCGCCTGCGCCAAACCGTCCGAGGCGCCCA
>JAXMCG010000018.1:0-71061 GCA_046349475.1 Caulobacteraceae bacterium
GAAAGCGCCTTCTACAAGATCATCCAGGCCGTTCTGGTGGCCCACCTGCATGGCAACGCCGCTCAGATTTCAGTGGAAATCGGGCGCGGCAACGTTCCTACGGACTCGCAGCCCTCATTCCTGGAACTGGAAGAAGCTCTGGGCGCGATCCCCGCCGAGGCCTAAGGGCGCCGCAAGCGGCGCCATGATCACGATTTTCGTGTGGAACAACCAAAAGGTCCGGCGCGGCTGCCGTCAGGTCGACCACCGCCTAAGTCCTTATAAAGTTTAGCTTTGCTACAAAGCAGCCTTCCCTGACGAAACACGCGGGGAAAAATGTGATCACGGGACTGTGAAGAGACCCCTTGCGCTTGCGCACGAACGCGGCATATTCCCGGGCAGCGTCTAAGGCGAGTTGGAATCGGCGGTGACTTCAGGTCCCCTCCGGCGCCGGCCCTCCGACAACATTCGGCGCTGACACCGCATCGTCTAGGGGACCTAAGACATGACCTCCGAACTGCTCCGCAAAGTGCTCGTGGCCGGCGCTGCCGTCGCCGCCCTCTCCATCGCCGCCTGCGCCAAGCCGGCCGAAAAGCCGGCCGAGCCGGCCGCTGAAGCCGCCGCTCCGGCCGCTGACGCCGCTGCCCCGGCCGCCGACGCCGCCGCCGCTCCGGCCGCCGACGCCGCCGCTGCTCCGGCCGCTGACGCCGCTGCCGCTCCGGCCGCCGACGCCGCCGCCGCTCCGGCCGCCGAACCGGCGAAGTAAGACTAAGGAAGGGGCCGCGTTCGCAACCGGACGCGGCCCTTTTTCTGTCTAGAATCCAGCCCCCCAAAAAGGACATTCCAATGATCCGCAAGATCCTGATCGGCGCCGCCGCCCTGGCCGCCCTCTCCGTCGCCGCCTGCGCCAAGCCGGCCGAAACCCCGGCTCCGGAAGCTCCGGCCGCCACTGACGCCGCCGCCCCGGCCGCCGACGCCGCCGCTGCTCCGGCCGCCGCCGCTGACGCCGCCGCCACGGCCCCGGCCGAAGGCGCTGCCCCGGCCGACGCCGCCGCCGCCGCCGAAAAGCCCGCCGAAGGCGGCGCCATGGCCCCGGCCGAACCGGCGAAGTAAGCTTCGTCTTCAAGACGAATTCTTGGGAAGGGCCGCCCCCGCAAGGGCGGCCCTTTTCATTTGTGCTAAGCCCCCGCCATGGCTCACGACAGCCCGATTACCTGGGACGAAACCGGCGCGCCCCGCTCGGCGCGGCACGGCGATGTCTATTTCTCCGCTGACGGCGGACTGGACGAGAGCCGGGCGGTGTTCCTGGCGGGGTGCGGCCTGCCCGAGGCGTGGTGCGGCCGGCGCCGGTTCACGGTGGGAGAAATCGGTTTCGGCACCGGTCTGAACATCGCCGCCCTCCTGGACCTCTGGCGAGGCCAAGGCACGCCTGACGCGTGGCTCAATATCTTCAGCATCGAGGCGGCCCCCCTCAGCCGGGATGAAGCACGCCGGGCCCTGGCCCACTGGCCGGAACTGAGCGGCGTCGCCAGCCTGCTGGTTGAGCGCTGGCCCGGCCGGGCCCGGGGCCTGCACCGGGTGGACCTGCCGGAGTTACGCGCCACCCTGGATCTCTACGTGGGTGAGGCCGCCGAGGCCCTGCGCGAATGGACCGGACGAGCCGACGCGTGGTTCCTGGACGGCTTCTCGCCGGCCCTCAATCCCGATGCCTGGCGCGACGAGGTGCTGGGCCTGGTCGGCGAGAGGTCGGCGCCGGGCGCGAGGGCCGCGACCTTCACCGTGGCCGGGGCGGTGCGGCGGGGCCTCGAAGCAGCGGGGTTCGCCGTGGCCAAGGCGCCGGGTTTCGGCCGCAAGCGCCAACGCCTGGAAGCCCGGATGCCCGGCGAGGCGGAGGATCATCCGCAGCCGGGCCGCATCGCCATCATCGGGGCCGGGATCGCCGGGGCGAGCCTGGCGCGCGCCTTCGAAAGCAATAGCCAAAACGTGACCCTGATCGATGCCGACGGGGCGGGGTCCGGCGCATCGGGCAACCCCCTGGCCCTGGTCAACCTGCGCCTCGACGCCGGCCTCGGCCCCCCGGCGGCGCTTTTCGCCCGCGGTCTCGCCCGTGCTGGAAACCTCTACGAGGCGGCCCCCGGCGTAGTACTGGGCCGGGGGGCGCACCAGCTGATGAGCGCCGAGCGGGACGGGCGCAGGTTCGCCGCCATCGCCGCATCGGACCTGTTCGAGGCCGGCGCGGTGACTCTCGAAGACGGCGCCCTGGCGATCGCCGAGGCTCGGACGATCGCGCCGGCCAGCCTGCTCCAAGCCTGGGCGCCGCGCGTCCAGCCGGGGCGCGTTTCCCATCTTGAGCGTTCGGAGGCGGCGTGGCGGCTGATCGGCGGCGACGGGCGGTTGATCCTTGAGGCCGACACCGTGATCGTGGCGGCGGCGCATGGATCAGCGGGTTTGCTGCCAGGCATTTCCCTGCAGGCCGTGCGCGGACAGGTGAGCTGGGCGAAGGCAGAGCTCGCCTCCTTCGCCACCGGATGGGGTGGCTATGCCCTGGCCGCGCGGGGCCTGATGGTATTCGGCGCGACCTTCGATCCGGATGATGAGGCCCGGGACGTCCGCGCCGAGGACCACCATCGCAATCTCAGGAGCCTTGCAGGCGCCTTGCCCAGCCTTGCCGCCGGAGTGGATCCGGCCAGCCTGGAGGGCCGCGCCTCGATCCGGGCCGCCGCCCCCGACCGCTTGCCGATCGCCGGCCCGGCGCCGGGCATGCCCGGCGTCTATGTGCTGACGGGTCTCGGTTCGCGCGGTTTCACCCTTGCGCCATTGCTGGGCGAGCATGTCGCGGCCCTGATCACGGGCGCGCCGTCGCCTTTGGCGGCCTCGCAAGCCGCGCTCGTCGATCCCGCCAGGTTCGCGGAACGGGCGGCGCGACGGACGCGTTTGGCCTCAAAGCCCTCTTCGCGCTAAACTGAGCCTTACGGGGGACGTGAACTTCAAGGGAAGAAATCGCCATGCGCGCTTCCGGACTGATCAAACTGGCCGCCGCCGCCGCGCTCGTCACGGGTCTAGGGGCCTCGACCATGAGCGTCGCCGCCGATCCGGCGAGCCCACGCAGCCCACGCACCTGCTTCTGGGCCAACAACGTGAGCAACTACGCCTACGTGGATGACTCCACGATCAACATCCGGGTGGGCGCTCGGCAGGTCTATCAACTGACCACCTTCGGGCGGTGCAACGACATCGATTGGAGCCACCGGATCCGTCTTGAGACGCACGGCTTCAATTCTGTCTGCAGCCCCTATGACGTGGACCTGATCGTGCCGACCTCCACCGGGCCGATCCGCTGCGCGGTTCGCGGCATCCGCCAGCTGACGCCGGACGAGATCGCGTCTCTGCCGTCACGCCAGCGTCCTTAAGGCAACGGGTCCATCACCAGCCGGCCATCCTCGATCCTGCGGTAGAAGCAGGAGCCGAGGCCGGTGTGGCAGGCCCCGCCGTCACCACCGGGCAGGACCTGGAGGAGGACGGCGTCCTGATCGCAGTCGATGCGGATTTCCTTGACCACCTGCACCTGGCCGCTCTCCTCGCCCTTGCGCCAGATGACATTGCGTGAGCGGGAGAAGTAGACGACGCGTCCCTCGGCGAGGGTGAGGCGCAGAGCCTCCTCGTTCATCCAGCCGATCATCAGGATTTCCTTTGTCTCGGCGTGCTGGGCGATGGCCGCCATCAGACCATTGGCGTCGAAGCGCGGAGCGAGAACCTCGCCGCGTTCCAGGTCTTCCCCTGTCAGGGTGGGAAAAGCATTGCTCATGGCCGGGCTTATGGCGCCGCGCGGCCTCGCAAGCTAGCGTCGGGCTGTGAGTCTGAAAGATCGGATCAAGGCCCAGGTCGAGCGCTTCGACGCCGCGGCGCGCCCCTGGGCGGCGAGGAGCCGGTGGCATGGCTACGCCTATGAGTTCCTGCTCTTTGGCCTGAAACAGGCCTGGGCCTGCCTGTTCGGCGGGGCGATGCTGGGGTTGCTGATCGGCACCAAGCTGTTCTGGCCGGCCGATGCGCCCTTCGCCCGCTACGACTTCCTCGTGGTCGCGGCCCTCGCCATCCAGGTGTTCATGCTGGCGACGCGCCTGGAGCGCTGGGAGGAAGCGGTGGTGATCGCCGTCTTCCACGTGGTCGGCACGATCATGGAGATCTTCAAGACCGCCCAGGGCTCCTGGGTCTATCCGGACGCCAGCATCCTGCACATCGGCGGCGTGCCGCTCTTCTCCGGGTTCATGTATGCCTGCATCGGCTCGTACATGGCCCGGGCCATGCGGCTCTTCGAGATCAGGTTTGAGCACTATCCGCCGATCTGGACGACCTGGGTGCTGGCCATCGGCGCCTACGTGAACTTCTTCACCCACCACTACATCATCGATGTACGGCTGGGCCTCTTCGCCCTCTCGGGACTGCTCTTCTGGCGCTGCTGGATCCAGTTCACGCCGGACAAGACGGTGCGCAAGATGCCGATCCTGCTCGGCTTCGTGCTGGTGGCCTTCTTCATCTGGATCGCCGAGAACATCGGCACGATCACGGGCACCTGGATCTACCCGTCCATGCGCGACGGCTGGAAGCCCGTACCCATCGACAAGATGGGGGCCTGGTATCTCTTGATGATGCTGAGCTTCGTCCTGGTGACGATCGTGCACCGGCCGGAGCGGGCGGAGGCCGCGCCTCCGCCGCCCTGACTATTTCCGGTTACAGAAGTCCAGGAACCGGCGTTGCAGGTCCTTGTCGGTCTTGAAGACGCCGGTGAACTGCGTGGTGATCGTGGTCACGTGACGGTGGTGCACGCCGCGGGTGGTCATGCACTGGTGGGCCGCGTCGATGAGGACGGCGACGCCGGCGGGGCGCAGGCTGTCGGTGATGGCGTCAGCGATCTGCTGGGTCATCGTTTCCTGGGTCTGCAGGCGCTTGGCGAAGATCTCGACCACGCGAGCGATCTTGGAGATGCCGACCACGCGGTTGGTGGGCATGTACGCCACGTAGGCCTTGCCGAGGAACGGGGCCATGTGGTGCTCACAGTGGCTCTCCACCTCCATCTCGCGCAGCATGACGATGTCGTCATAGCCCTGCACGTCCTCGAAGGTGCGGGACAGTTCCTTGGCCGGGTCCTGCCCATAGCCCTGGAACCAGTCACCAAAAGCGTCGACCACGCGGCCGGGGGTGTCGATCACCCCTTCGCGGTTGGGATTGTCGCCCGCCCAGGCGATCAGCGTGCGAACGGCCGCCATCGCTTCCTCGCGTGACGGCTTCACGGCTTCAAGATCAACATCGGAATCGCCGATGAGGGTTCGGTCGCGCACGATAGCATCCATCTGTAAGAAATCTTTCCCGGGCTGAGTTGCGCCGGAGCGGAGGCTCCGGAAATGACGCGTACCACCCTTCTACGAACGAGCTGAGCCTTTGGATCGTTTGTTTGGCCAGCGTCCCTCACGAATGTATATGGGACGCACCCCTTTCCCGGCAACCGTTACCCAGCGTCAGTTTTTCTCATGGCCCTTCGTCTTTACGACACCCTGACCCGCGAAAAACGCGAGTTCGTTCCGCAAAATCCGGAGCGCGTGACGATGTATGTGTGCGGTCCGACGGTCTACAACTACGCCCATATCGGCAATGCCCGGCCGGTGGTCGCCTTCGATGTCCTGTTCCGCGTGCTGCGCCATATCTACGGCGAGGATCACGTGATCTACGCGGCCAACGTCACCGACGTGGACGACAAAATCAACAAGAAGGCCGCCGATGAAGGCGTCGATATTGGCGTCATCACGAAGCGCTACCTGGACGCCTACCATGCCGACATGTCGGTGCTGGGCGCCCTGCCCGTAACCTATGAACCGCGCGCCACCGAGACCATGGATGCGATCATTGCGATGATCGGCCGCCTGATCCGCAACAACGCCGCCTACGCCGCCGAGGGGCACGTGTTGTTCAACACCCAGGCCTTCGCCGACTACGGCAAGCTGTCAGGCCGCTCCATGGATGACATGATCGCTGGGGCCCGGGTGGACGTAGCGCCCTACAAGCAGCATCCGGCCGATTTCGTTCTGTGGAAGCCTTCGAAGGAGGGCGAGCCGGTGTGGGACAGCCCCTTCGGCCCCGGCCGGCCGGGCTGGCACATCGAATGCTCGGCGATGATCGAACAGACCCTCGGCCTGCCCATCGACATCCACGGCGGCGGCAACGACCTGATCTTCCCGCACCATGAGAACGAGATGGCCCAGGGCCTTTGCGCCGGCCACGACCACAGTGTCGGCTATGCCAACTACTGGATGCACAACGGCTTCCTGAACATGGGCGCCGAGAAGATGTCCAAGTCGCTGGGCAATGTGCAGCTGGTGAACGACCTGATCGCCCAGTGGCCGGGGGAAGCCCTGCGCTGGGCGCTGCTGGCCTCGCACTACCGCCAGCCTCTCGCCTGGAGCGACGAGATCATACAGCAGGCCAAGAGCGCCCTGGACTCGATCTACGGCGCGCTTCGCCGGGCGGCTGATGTGGCGGCGGTGGGGGATGCGCCGTCGGCGGACTTCATCGCAGCGCTTGAGGACGATCTCAACACCGCCAAGGCCTATGCCGAACTGCACGCCATGGCCCAGAAGCTGAATACGGCCGATGAGGCCTCACGCGGACGGATCAAGGGGGAGTTGCTGGCCTCCGGCAAGCTCATCGGCTTCCTGCAGGCCGACCCGGAAGCCTGGTTCCAGGGCGGTGTGGACGTGGCCTTGAAGGCGCGCATCGACAGCCTGATCAACCAGCGCATCCAGGCCCGCACCGACAAGGACTGGGCCACCGCCGACCGCATCCGCGACGAGCTGACCGCCCTGAAGGTCGAGGTGATGGACAGTGCTTCAGGGGCGACTTGGCGGATCAGGGACGGCGTCTGATGACGATCAAGATCGAGGCCCGCATCGGCATTCAGCGCTCCATCGAGCAGGTCTGGGAGGTGCTGTCGGACATTCCGGGATGGGAAACCTGGAACCCGCTCTACACCAAGGCCTCCGGCCAGATCCGGATCGGCGAGAAGCTGGCCTTGCAGCTCGTCCTGCCGGGTCAGAAACCGCAGTCGATCGAACCGGTGATCCTGGACTGGGCGCCCTTCGACCACGTGCACTGGCGCCTTTCGATGTTCGGCGGCCTGATCAAGTCGGTGCGTTACCTCGAGCTGGAGGCGATGACCGAGACGGGCTGCATCTTCTCAAACGGCGAGATTTTCGAAGGCCTCCTGGCGCCCTTGGCCATTCCGGGCATGCGCCGCCAGATCCGGGGCGGCTTCGAGGCCATGGGCGAGGCCTTGAAAGAGCGCGTGGAAAGCACGACGTCGGCGGCATGATCGACGACCTCTACTCCGCCAGGATTCTCGCCCTCGCCGCCAATATGCCGCGGGCCGGGCGGCTGGCCGCGCCGGATGGCTCGGCGGAGAAGACCGCCAAGCTCTGCGGCTCTACCATCGCCGTGGATGTGGCCCTGACGGACGGCAAGGTCAGCGACTACGCCCAGGACGTGAAGGCCTGCGCGCTGGGCCAGGCGGCCGCGGCGGTGATGGGGGCCAATGTGGTTGGGGCGAGCGTTCAGGAAATCGAAATGGCGCGTGAGGCATTGCGTGCTATGTTGAAGGACGGCGGACGACCGCCCGAAGGACGCTTCAAAGACCTCGCCATGCTTGAGCCGGTGAAAGACTACCCCGCCCGTCACGCCTCCACGATGCTTGCATTCGAGGCGACGGCTGAGGCCGTCCGCAAGGCTTTGGCGGCAACGACGACGCGAACTAGCGGCGCCGGCGCGGCTTGATCACGGCCTCTGGGCTGGTTTAAGCGCCGGGCATCGTTCACCCGCAGCACCGCGTCGGCATGACTCTCTATGAACGCAGCGTCCGCTTCGCCCACCGGGCCTACAAGCTGACCCTGTCCCCGTTGATCGGGCAGAGGTGCCGGTTCCTTCCGACCTGTTCGGACTATGCACGCGACGCCCTGATCACGCATGGACCGATCCGCGGCGGCTGGCTGGCCACGCGGCGGCTGTGCAGATGCCATCCCTTCGGCGGTTCGGGCTATGACCCGGTGCCGCCACGACGAGAATGTGAATCATGATCGACCTGATTTTCCCCGACGGGTCCGCCCGTCAGTTCGCCGAGGGCTCGAGCGGCCGCGATGTCGCCGCCTCGATCTCCAAATCCCTGGAGAAGCGCGCCCTCCTCATCCGCCTGGACGGCAAGCTCCTCGACCTCGACCGGCCCCTGGAGGCCGGCGGCAAGATCGAGATCGTCACGCGCGAGGACCCGGACGCCCTCGACACCATCCGCCACGACACGGCGCACATCCTGGCCGAGGCCGTGCAGGAACTGTTCCCCGGCACGCAGGTGACCATCGGCCCCAATGTCGAGGACGGGTTCTATTACGACTTCGCCCGCGACGAGCCGTTCAGCCTGACGGACCTGGAAGCCATCGAAAAGCGCATGGGCGAGATCGTCGACCGCGACGAGAAGATCGTGCGTGAGGTCTGGGACCGGGCCGAAGCGATTCAGCACTTCCGCGACATCGGCGAGATCTACAAGGCCGAGATCATCGAAGGCATCCCGGGCGCCGAGCCGATCACGGTCTATCGCCAGGGGAACTGGAAGGACCTCTGCCGGGGGCCGCACCTGCCCTCGACGCGGCATGTGGGCAAGGCTTTCAAGCTGATGAAGCTGGCCGGGGCCTATTGGCGCGGGGACCAGAACAACCAGCAGCTCCAGCGCATCTACGGCACGGCCTGGGCCAATGAGGAGGACCTCAAGGCCCACCTGACGCGGATCGAGGAGGCCGAGAAGCGCGACCACCGCAAGCTGGGCGCAGCCATGGACCTCTTCCACATCCAGGAAGAGGGCAAGGGCATGGTGTTCTGGCACCCGAAGGGCTGGACGCTCTACCGGACGATCCAGAACTACATGCGCCGGCGCCTCGACGAGGAAGGCTATGTGGAGGTGAAGACGCCGCAGATCCTCGACCACTCCCTGTGGATCCGCTCGGGACACTGGGAGAAGTTCCGGGAGGACATGTTCACGTGCGAGACGGACGACGGGGAAATCCTGGCGGTCAAGCCGATGAACTGCCCCTGCCATATCCAGGTGTTCAACCACGGCCAGCGCTCCTACCGCGACCTGCCGATCCGGATGGCGGAGTTCGACGGCCTGCACCGCAATGAAAGTTCGGGCGGCCTGCATGGCATCATGCGCGTGCGGGGCCTGGCCCAGGACGACGCCCACATCTTCTGCACGGAAGACCAGATCGAGGCCGAGTCGAAGGCTTTCGTGGAGCTGCTGCAGTCGGTCTATGCGCACCTGAACGTGGAGCTGCATTCGGTGAAGCTGGCTCTGCGGCCGGACAAGCGGTTCGGCACGGACGAGCAGTGGACGATCGCCGAGGACAAGCTGGAGCGCGCGGCAAATGCGGCGGGCGTGCAGGTGGAGCGCATTCCCAACGAGGGCGCCTTCTACGGTCCGAAGCTGGAGTTCCACCTGCGCGACGCCATTGGCCGCACGTGGCAGTGCGGCACGCTGCAGTTGGACTATGTGCTGCCTGAACGTCTCGACGCGACCTACATTGGCGAGGACGGGGCCAAGCACCGGCCGGTGATGCTGCACCGGGCGATCTTCGGATCGCTGGAGCGCTTCGTGGGCGTGCTGATCGAGCACTATGCCGGGGCCTTCCCGCTCTGGCTCGCCCCCGTGCAGGCCGTGGTGGCGACGATCACGTCGGACGCCGACGGCTACGCGGAGGACGTCAGAAAGCGCCTGCGCAAGGCCGGCCTGCGCGTCGAGACGGACCTGCGCAACGAGAAGGTCGGCTACAAGGTGCGTGAGCACTCCGTGGCCAAGGTGCCGGTGATCGCCGTGGTCGGCCGCCGTGAGGCTGAAGAAGGCAAGGTGGCGATCCGCCGCCTGGGCTCCCAGGAGCAGACGGTGGTGACGCTGGAAGAGGCGGTGGCCATGCTCACCGCCGAGGCGACGCCGCCGGATCTGAGGTAGGACGACGCTGATCGGAACGCCTCCCCTTCAGGGCAGGTCGGACCGCGAAGCGGGACGGGTGGGGGACTGCCGCCAGGCAAGGTGGCATTGCCGAGCGGTCCCCCACCCTCGCCCTTCGGGCTCTGCCCTCCCCTGAAGGGGAGGGTTTTCGGTTGCTAATCCTCGTCCTCAGCAGGCTTCACGGCCACGACGCGGCCTTCGGAGATGTGCACCTCCGGCACTGTCTCCCGGGTGAAGGCCAGGTACCAAGACGCGCCCGCCTCCGGCTGGATTTCCAGGAGGTCGCCGGCGCCGAAGTCTTGCACCGACTTGATCGCGCCAAGGCGTTCGCCTTCAGGCGCCACCACGGCGAGGCCGATGAGGTCGGAGAGATAGAACTCATCCTCCTCGGGCTCGGGCAGGGCGTCTCTGGGGATGTAGAGCTTGAGGCCCCTGAGGGACTCGGCCTGTTCGCGGGTTTCCACCTCGCGGGCGCGGCAGATGTATTCGTTCTTGGCGGCGCGGCCGGGCCCCAGGGTGAGGCCCGGGGAGCCATCCTCGCGCAGGAGGGGCCCGTAGTCCGCCAGGGACGACGGGTCCTCCGTATAGGCCGTGAGACGCACCTCACCCTTCACCCCGAAGGCGCCGGCCACACGGCCGACCAGGATGAGGCGATCCTCGCTCACGGCCCTTAAGCGGTCTTAGCCTTCGGTGGCTTCGGCGGCCGGCTCTTCGGCGGCGGCTTCCACCGGAGCGGCTTCCTCGGCGGCCGGAGCTTCTTCAACCACTTCGGGTTCCGGGGCCGGCGGGGGAGCGTTGGCCAAGGCTTCCGCGCGTTCGGCCCGCTCGGCGGCGCGTTCCTTGGCCTTCTGGCCGGGCTCGCCCTTGGTCGGGTTGTTGCCGTGTTCCCACTTGGCGAGGCCCTGCACGGCGAGGAAGCGGGCGACGCGGTCGGTGGGCTGGGCGCCCTTGGAGAGCCACTCGGTGATGCGCTCGGCTTTCAGGGTAACGCGGTTCGGGTCATCCTTCTTGAGCAGGGGATTGTAGGCGCCCACCTTCTCGATGAAGCGGCCATCGCGCGGCGAGTGGCTGTCGGCGACGACGATCGAGTAGTAGGGGCGCTTCTTGGCGCCGCCACGGGCGAGACGGATCTTCAGCATAGGGTCTGGTCTTTCACTTCTTAAACGGATTGAAGCCGGAGAGCGGCGGGCCCCCCAGCCCGGGCAGGCCGCCCGGTGGATTGGGATTGCCGCCCCCGAGGCCCGGCAGCATGGAGCTGCCAGAGGGATTGGCGTTGGGGTTCATCTGCGGTTCGGGCATACGCCCGCCGCCGAGGTTTCTGAGACGGTCCTGACCGGCGCCGCCGAGCATGCCGGCCATGCGGGCAAAGCCCTTGCCGCCGTCCCGGCTCATCATCTTGAAGGCGTCGGCCATCTGGCGATGCTGCTTCAGGAGCCGGTTGATTTCCGAGACCTCGACCCCGGCCCCGGCGGCGATGCGGCGCTTGCGCGAGGCCTGGAGGATGTCCGGCTTCTTACGCTCGGTCTTGGTCATCGAGGAGATGATGGCGCGTTGGCGGATGATGACCTTGTCCGAGATATTGGCCTCGGCAATCTGCTTCTTGACCTTCTGGACCCCGGGCAACATGCCCATCAGGCCTTCCATGCCGCCCATCTTCTGCATCTGGAGGAGCTGGTCGGAGAGCATGTCGAGGTCGAACTGGCCCTTGGCCAGCTTCTTGGCCATGGCCTCGGCCTTGGCCTGGTCGAGATCGGCCGACGCCTTCTCAACGAGAGCGACGACGTCCCCCTGCCCCAGGATCCGGCCGGCGACGCGGCGGGCGTCGAAGACATCAAGGCCGTCGATCTTCTCGGAGACGCCCAGATACTTGATCGGCAGGCCGGTGACGGCCCGCATGGAAAGCGCCGCGCCGCCCCGGCCATCGCCGTCGGCGCGGGTGAGGACGAGGCCGGTCAGGGGCAGGCGGTCGTGGAAGGCCTTGGCCGTGCGCACGGCGTCCTGGCCGGTGAGGCTGTCGGCGACGAGCAGGGTCTCGATGGGATTGGCGATGCGCGCGATCTCGGCGGCTTCGCTCATCATCGCTTCGTCGAGGGTGGTGCGGCCGGCCGTGTCGAGGATCACGACGTCATAGGCCGAGAGGCGCGCGACGTTGAGGGCGCGGCGGGCGATGTCCGGCGCGGACTGGCCGGGCACGATGGGCAGGCTGTCGACGTCGGCGGCCTTGGCCAGGGTGGCCAGCTGCTCCATGGCGGCGGGGCGGCGGGTGTCGAGGGAGGCGAGAAGGACCTTCTTGCGCTCCTTGCCGAGGCGAAGGCCCAGCTTGGCGGCGGTGGTGGTTTTGCCCGAGCCCTGCAGGCCCGCCATCATGATCACGGTGGGCGGATTGACCGAGACGTTGAGGCCCTGGACGTCATCGCCGCCGAGCATCTCGACAAGGCCGTCATAGACGATCTTGACCACCTGGTCGGCGGGGCGGACCGAGCGGATCACCGCCTCGCCGGTGGCCGCTTCCTTGGCCTTGGCGACGAAATCCCGGACCACGGGCAGGGCGACGTCGGCCTCGAGCAGGGCCACGCGCACTTCGCGCATCGCCTCGTCGACATCCTTCTCCGACAGCACGCCCCGGCCCGAGAGCCGGTCGAACACTGAGGAGAGGCGATCTGTCAGACCTTCGAACATCATCCACCTCGATTGGGCTTTTCGGCCAGAATACCCCCCAAACGCAGGCGGCCCCCGTGCGCGATCACGCGGACGGGGGTCCTCGCCGCCCTCGTCCCGGATGGATGCCCCAGGGGTCGTGGCGGTGGAGGGCGCTGATCAAAAAGCGCCGGAAGGGGCGGCTTATGCGCCGAAGGGGCTGGAAAATCAAGGGCGCATGGGAAGGGGCCGCGGGAGGCGGATTCCCAGATTCCCACCGTATTCCGACCGTATTTACGGTGGGGCTCCCAGAAATGGGAACCGGGGAGATCGCTCTAGGCGAATGTAGAGGGTCTTGGCGTGCGAGGCAAGTGGGTGGCTGCCTCCGCCACCGCGAGAGGCGGCGCCGCGTTCGAGTTTCATCCGCCCCTTGCCGCCCGCCAACACAGGTCGGATAGTCAGCGCAACAACAGACACCGGGGAGAGCACCATGCAGGCCATGACCATGACGACGACGAAGCAAGCCCTTCAACGGATCATGACATGGAATGCGCACGCTCAATCTCGGAATTCTGGCGCACGTCGACGCCGGTAAAACCAGCCTCACCGAACGGCTGCTCTACGCCGCCAAGGTGATCGACAAGCCCGGCAGCGTCGATGCCGGCAACACCCAGACCGACACCCTGGCCCAGGAACGGGCGCGGGGGATCACCATCAAGGCCGCCGTGGTCGCCTTCGAGCTGGAGGGGGTCACGGTCAATCTGATCGACACGCCCGGTCACCCGGATTTCATCGCCGAGGTGGAGCGGGTGGTAAGCCTGCTGGACGGGGCCGTACTGGTGGTCTCGGCGGTGGAAGGGGTGCAGGCCCAGACGCGGGTGCTGATGCGCACCCTGAAGCGGCTGGGGGTGCCGACCCTGATCTTCATCAACAAGATCGACCGCCTGGGGGCCGACCCGGAGGCGGTGCTGGCCCGCATCGCCGGGACCCTGACGGCCGACGTCGTGACGATGGGCGAGGCGGTGGAGGCCGGGCGGCGGGCAGCTGAGTTCCGGCCCGGGCGGATGGCGCGGACGCCGCTCGCCGAACGTCTGACCCTGCATGACGAAGACCTGCTGCGGGACTGGCTGGAGGATGAGGCCGGGGTCACGGACGCGCGGCTGGATGAGGCGCTCGTGGCGCTGTCACGGGCGGGGAAGGTGCATCCCGTGTTCTTCGGATCGGCGATCACCGGGGCGGGAATCCCGGAGCTGATGGCCGCCCTGACGGCATTGCTGCCCGCCCCGGAGGCGGATGACGCAGCGCCCTTGAGCGCCAGCGTGTTCAAGGTGGAGCGCGGCCAGGCGGGGGAGCGGATCGCCGTGGTGCGGGTGCATGCCGGGGCCTTGCACCGGCGCGAGAAGGTGTGGGCGGCGGGGGAGGAGCGGCGGATCACCAGCCTTGAAATCTATGAGGCCGGGCGGCTGGCGCCGGCCGAAACCCTGGGGGCCGGCCGGATCGGGCGGCTGCGGGGGCTGGGCGAGGTGCGGATCGGCGATGTGCTGGGCGAAGCGCGGGCCGGCGCCGGGCAGCATCACTTCGCCCCGCCGACCCTGGAGACCGCCATCGCGCCGGCGCGGCTCTCCGAGAAGGGGGCCCTGCATGCGGCGCTCGCCCAGCTGACCGAGCAGGACCCGCTGATCAATTTGCGCCAGGACGACCTGCGTGGGGAGCTTTACCTCTCCCTCTATGGCGAGGTGCAGAAGGAGGTGATCCGCGACACCCTGGCCGCGGATTTCGGCCTGGAGGCGGTGTTCCACGAGACGACGCCGATCTGCATCGAGCGCCTGGTGGGGACCGGCGACGCCCTGATCGAACCGCCCTGGCCGTTCATGGCGCGGGTGGGCCTGCGGATCGAGCCCCTGCCCCTGGGATCAGGGGTGCAGTTCAAGCTGGAGGTGGAGAGCGGCGCCATGCCGGCCTCGTTCTTCAAGGCCGTGGAGGAGGCGGCAAGGGAGACTTTGGGCCAGGGCCTGAAGGGCTGGGAGGTGCGCGACTGCCTGGTCGCCATGACCCACGTGATCCGCTACCGCCACTTCGCGACCTCGACCCCGGCGGACCACCGGCACCTGACACCTCTGGTGCTGATGCGGGCGCTGAAGATGGCCGAGACCGTGGTCTGCGAGCCAATCCACCACTTTCACTTGAGCGTGCCGGAGGAGGCGGTTCCGGGGGTGATCAATGCGCTGGGTCATGTAGAGGCCCTGCTGCAGGACCAGTCCGTGCAGGGGCGAAGCGTGGTGCTTGAGGGCGAGATCGCGGCGGCGCGGATTCATCAGCTGCAGCAGGTGCTGCCGGGCCTGACCCATGGCGAGGGGGCGCTGGAGTGCGTGTTCGATCACCACCGGCCGGTGCGCGGCGATCCGCCGGAGCGGCCGAGGACGGACAACAACCCCCTGGACCGGACGGAGTATCTGAAGAACGTGCGGATGCGGCCGTGAGGGCCTGAGAAGAGAGAAGAATGGGGACGTAGGCATGCCTACGTCCCCAGCCTCAATCAGGTGGAGGCGCTTTGGACGCCGACCAGTTCGGAGGGTTCGACGCCGATTTCTTTCAGATAGGGCTCGGCATAGTTGATGGTGCCGGTGCGGGTGTCCGGGGTGGACTTGGCCAGCTGATAGACGGCTTCGGCGATGTACTTGATCGGCTGAACGCGGTCCTTCGACTGTTCATTGATCAGGCCGTGCACGGCCACGCCGGGGGTGTCGACGAGGCCCGGAGAGACCACGTTCACCGCCACGCCGTCGGCGGCGACTTCCGAAGCCAGGCCCGAGGTGAAGCGCTCCAGGGCCGCCTTACACATCCCATAGACCGTGCCGCCGCGCCCGGCGCCGCGGTAGGGGGGCTTCGGGTGGATGCCGGCGCCCGAGGAGATGTTGACGATCGAGCCCGTGCGGCGGCGCTGCATCGAGGGCAGGACCAGCTGGGCCAGGTGGAAGGGGGCGTAGACCTGGACTTCCATCATCAGCTTGAAGCGCTTTTCCGGGAAGTCGGTGACCGGGATGAAGTAGGTGATGGCGGCGTTGTTCACCAGGATGTCGATCTCGCCATAGGCGGCGACGGTGGCCTGGATCAGCTGTTCACGCTCTTCGGACTTGGCGAGGTCGGCCTTCAGCAGCATGGCCGTGCCGCCGGCATTGTTGATGCGGTCGACGGTGTGGGAGAGGGTGCCGGGCAGGCGCGAGTCTTCCTCAGTGACGGTGCGGGCGGAGACGACGACCTTGGCGCCCTCCATGGCCAGACGCGTGGCGATGGCCTCGCCGATACCGCGGCTCGCGCCGGTGACCAGGGCGACCTTGCCCTTCAATGTGCCGTTTGGGTTGATGACCGGTTCGGACATGGCGTTTGAAATCCTCCCATCGCCTTATTTCTTTTGGAAAGGCGCGACCCTCGCGCCGATGGGAGGCTCTGGCAAGACGCATTTCTTCCTTGCCTTGAGGAAGGTGCGGGCGAACACTTCGGTCCGAAGAATAAGAGGAAACACCCGATGGCCTACGTGCAGGACCGCATTGTCCACGACGCCGACTCCCACCTGATGGAGCTGCCCGACTGTCTGGACCCGTTCTTTGACCGCAAGCTGATCGGCCGGTTCCATGACCTGCCCTACTACAAGAAGAAGCTGGCCGGGGCGGGGTGGGCCGACAAGGTACGGGCCCAGCACGGAGATGCTGAATTCCGGGCGGGCGTGGAGGAGAACATTCTCCTGCGCAAGAACTACCAGGCCAATGGCGCCTTCATCAAAGAGGACCGGCCGCGCACCATCGACCTCCTGGGCTTCGCCAGCCAGCTGGTGTTCACGACCTTCTGCCTGAACAATTTCGGCCTCGACCAGGGCGACGACATGGAGCTCTGCTACGCGGCGGCACAGGCCCATAACCGGATGATGACGGACTTCTGCGCCGTGGACCGGCGGCTCCTGGCCACGGCCTATGTGCCGCTGGAGGACTTCGAGCGCGCCAAGTCGTGCACGAAGGAAGCCATCGAGCTGGGGGCCAAGGCCCTCTTGATCGCCTCGCAGCCGCCGCAGCATCATTCGCCAAGCCATGTGGGCCTGGATCCGGTGTGGGCCATGGCGCAGGAGGCGGGCATCCCGATCCTCTTCCACGTCGGCGGCGAGGAGAAGCTGAACCCCGCCTATTTCGAAACCGGCATGCCGCGCGTGAAGGACTTCCATGGCGGCGAGGAGAACTTCACGTCCGTGTCGTTCATGCCGATCCCGCACTCGGTGATGAAGAGCCTGTCGGCCCTGATCTTCGATGGGACCTTTGACCGGTTCCCCAATCTGAAGTGGGGGGCGATCGAGCTGGGGGCCTCTTGGATCCCGTCGTGGATGCGGTTCATGGATTCAGCACAAGGCGCCTTCCTGAAGAACGAGGAGCGCCTGCAAAAGCTGTCCGACCGGCCGAGCAACATCGTGCGCCGCCAGTTCCGGGCCACGCCCTACCCGCACGAGGATACCGGCTGGATCATCGCCAATTCGGGGCCGGAAGTGGCCCTGTTCTCCTCCGATTTCCCGCACGTGGAGGGGGGGCGCAATCCGCTGAAGCGCTTCAACGACAATCTGGGCGATACGCCCCAGGCCTCGGTGGACCGCTTCTACTGCGACAACTTCATCGACCTGATGGGCGAGGGCCTGGCGCCCGATCTGCGCCGCCCTGCCCGCCTGATGGCGGCCGAGTAGCTCCATGCGGCGTCTCGCTCTGATCGCCGCGGCGCTCTGCGCCTGCCTCGCCACGTCCGCGGCCGGCCAACCAACGGAGGCGCCGCCGGAACTGCGCGACGGGCCGGCGCCCGTCACCGGGCCACAGCGGTTCTCCGCCCAGATCGCGGCCTTCGACGCGGTGAGCCCCGTCCCCTGCCCCATCGTCCTGGTGGGATCCTCCAGCGCCCGGTTCTGGCGCACGGTGAGCTGGGACCTGGCCCCCCTGCCGGTGATCAACCGGGGTTTCGGCGGCTCGCAGATCGCCGACGTGAACTACTATTTCGACCAGACGGTGGGCCGCTACCGGCCCCGGGCGATCCTGTTCTATGCCGGCGACAACGACATCAACGCCCACCGGACGGCCGATCAGGTGGTGGCCGACTTCCAGGCCTTCATGGCGCTGAAGGACGCGAGGCTGCCGCGCGGAACGCCGGTCTATTTCATCGCGATCAAGCCCTCGAAGCTGCGCTGGGACCAGATGGGCGAGCAGACGGCGGTGAACGACCGCATCAAGGCCATGGCGGCGGCGCGCGATGACCTGATCTACATCGACGTGGTCACGCCGATGCTGGAGAACGGCCGCCCGCGGGACATCTTTGTCGCCGACGGCCTGCACATGACGCCGGACGGCTACGTCATCTGGACTGCCGCCGTGAAGCCGGTGCTGAGCGCCGGACCAATGCGTCAGAGCTGCCCGGCGCGCTGACCGCGCCGGGCGCCCGGTTCTAGGCGATCAGGGCGGAGACCTCGGCGACTTCGGCCGGGGTGAGCTTCCAGCCGGCAGCGGCGACATTGCCGGCGATCTGTTCGGCCTTGGTGGCGCCCGCGATCACCGACGGCACGGCCGGGTGGCCGAGCAGCCAGGCGAAGGCCAGGTCGAGCAGACCCTTGCCGCGCTCGGCGGCGTAGGATTCCAGCTTCTCGATCTTGTCGAAGTTGCGGTCCGAGAGGGCCGAGGCGGCGCGGGCCCCGCCGGCGGCAAGACGCGTACCCTCGGGCGCGCCTTCACCGCGCTTGTACTTGCCCGACAGCAGACCGGAAGCGAGCGGGAAGTAGGGCAGCAGACCCAGGCCGAAGCGTTCGGCCGCCGGGATCACTTCACGCTCCACGTTGCGCTCCAGAAGGGAGAAGTTGTTCTGGGCGGAGACGAAATGGTTGAAACCCTTGGTCTTGGCGACCCAGGCCGCGTCGGCGATCTGCCAGCCGGCGAAGTTGGAGCAGCCGATGTAGCGAACCTTGCCGGCGCGCACGAGATCATCGAGGGCCGAGAGAGTTTCCTCGATCGGTGTGTCAGGATCAGGGAAGTGCATCTGCAGGAGGTCGATGTGATCCGTGCCGAGACGCTTCAGGCTGGCCTCCGCCGCGCGCAGCACGTAGCGGCGCGATCCGCCCCGGTCATTGGGGCCGCGGCCGAGGGGGCCGGCAAACTTGGTGGCGAGGACGATGTCCTTGCGCTTCTCGCCGAGGGCCTTGCCGAGCATGACCTCCGACTGCGTGCCGCCATAGATGTCGGCGGTGTCGAATAGGGTGATGCCGGCATCGAGGGCGGCGTGGACGACCACGTCCGTACCCGCCTGATCCAGGCGCATGCCGAAGTTGTTGCAGCCGAGGCCGACCTCGGAAACCTTCAGACCGCTATTGCCGAGACGCCGAAATTCCATGGCGTGTTCTCCCTTTGAAAATGGCTTTTTTGTTCTGTGGGCCGCCGAAGGCCGATTGCGGCGGTAAACCTTTTCAAAGCTGTTGAAAAGGCGCCGGAAAACAAGAAAGCCGCCCCGCCCCCGGGCCTCCGGGGGGAGGCTAGGGAGCGGAACGGCCCTAGGCGCCGCGAGCGGGGGGAGGGTCCCGGCGCGGAAACCCGTCAGGTGGCTACTTGATCTGGAAAACGACGCGCAGGCCGATCTGGCGAGGGGCGCCGTAGATGATGCCGCCATCCGCCGACGACGAGTTCTGCACCTGGGAGGCGATGTAGGTCTCATCGAAGAGGTTGGTGGCGAAGCCTTCCACGCGCCAGTAGTCGCTGGGCTGCCAGGTGACGCGAAGGTCAACGACATTGCGCGCCGGCACCCGGGTGACGAGCTGTTGGGCCAGGGTCTGGTGGAACGGCGTGGCGAACTGATCGGCGATGTAGACGTACTGCAGGCGCGGCGTGATCGTGCCGTCCCACACATTGAAGGTGTACTGGATGCCCGCCGTGAAGGTCCAATGCGGGGCGAACGGCAGGTCCTCGCCGGCCGGCACCACGACGGCGACCGACGGCGTGACCGTATTGTCCGACAGAGTGGCGGCGGAACGCAGTTCGCCGCTCAGATAGGCGACGCCGACATTGTACTGCAGCTGACCGTAGACGCCGGTGGCTTCCAGCTCGGCGCCGAAGATGGCGCTCTTGGGCACATTGAGAATGATCGGGGCGGGCGGAGCGCCCTGGATCGAGCCCAGCTGGATGTTCTTGTACTGCGAGGAATAGACCGCGCCGTTGAGGCGCAGCTGGCCGTCGAACAGGGTCGACTTGAATCCGAGCTCGGTGACGTAGTTGGTTTCCGGCAGGATCGCCGGATCAAGCACGCCAAGATTCACGCCCCCGGCCTTATAGCCCTTGGAGTAAGAGCCGTAGATCATCAGGTTGTCGTTGGGCGTGTACTCCACGGCGGCGCGGCCGGTGGTGACGCTGGACTGAGCCAGACCCGTGGCGCCGGCGGTGAGGATCCGCTGATAGCGCTGTGAATCCTCGGTGTAGCGAAGGCCGGCGATGACCTTCCACTGATCGTTGAACCGCCAGCCCGCCTGGCCGAACACCGAGCGCGACATGTTGATGGCGCGGGTCTGGGTGGTGGAGGTGGGGGCGGTGTTACGGAACACCGTGGACAGCTGGTAGCGCAGCAGGAGCACCGGAATGTCTTCCTGCAGGTAGAAGCCGCCGACCACCCATTCGAGGGGCGAGTTCTCGTCGGTGGAGAGGACGTCGAACTCGTGGGTGATGGTGTTGAAGCCGGTCAGGGCATAGCCGATGCGGCCGACGTTGGAATTCGGCGGGCGCGGCGGGGCCGTCGCGGTGCGGTCGCCGTCGGAGACGTCTTCGGACTGATAGGACTGGTAGGAGGTGATCCAGCGCAGCCGGATGCCGTCGGTGATGTCGTAGGCGGCCTCGCCATCGACCCGGTAGCCCTTCAGCAGCTGACGGCTGATGGCGTCTTCCTCGATCACGAACGGGTCGGTGGAGACGACGTCATTGCGGCGCTTGATGGCGTTGAAGTCGGTGTCCGAACGGAAGACTTCGTAGCGGAAATTGAACTCCAGGTTCGACATGGCCTGGTAGCGCACGGCCAGGCGGCCAGCGATCAGGTTCACATTGCCCGGCTGTGAGGGATTGTTCTGGCCCGGCGTATAGGGGCTGGGGCCGATATTGGTGGTGAAGGAGGCGCGGGTGTCGCGCACGGCCGAGACGCGGACGGCGAGGTTGTCGGTCAGCGGAATGTTCACCGCCCCGATCGCCCGCCACCAGGAATAGTCGCCGAAGGTGTTATCGATGTAGCCGGTGGCCCGGTCGAATTGCGGGGCTGGGGTGCGGACATAGATCGCGCCGCCGGTGGAGTTCTGGCCCGACAGGGTGCCTTGCGGGCCGCGCAGGACTTCGATGGAGTCGATATCGAAGAAGGTCAGACCGATGGTCTGTTCGTGCGGGATCAGCGCGCCGTTGACGTAGTAGGCCACGCCCGGCGAGGAGGTCGGTGCGGACTGGGCGATGCCGACGCCGCGGATATTGATGAAGGTCGAGCGGTTGTAGGTGTTGATCACCAGGCTGGGCGACACCTGCTGCAGGTCGGCGATGCGGTTGACGCCCTGAGCGGCGATCTGCTCGTCATTCATGACGGTGGCCGACAGCGAGACGTCCTGCAGGTTCTCTTCACGGCGCTCGGCGGTGATCAGCAGGTCCGGAAGGCTGGTGACAGTGTCCTCGGCGGCGAGAACCGGGCTGGCTAAGCCCGCGGCCAGGACCAGGGCCGCGGCGGCCGGCGCGTAGGCCAGGGCGCGAAGGCCCAGCTGTTGAATCTTAAGCGACATTTCGCTCCCCCTTGAGCGCTCCCCCGATGGGCTTTTTGCGGATCGCGACGCATGCGAACCACCCCTTGAGCGTGACCGGAACCTAGTCGAGATTGTATGATACGCAAACAATTTTGGGCGCTGGTTCAATTATTCGCCGGACCAACTGCAAAGGCGCCACACTGTTGAGACGCTCCGCTTGCGCGGCCCGGGCGGGCCGCCTAGCGATAGGCGGCAAGACAAACAATCGGCGGCGAAGACCGGTCAGCCTAAGGGGCGGAGACGAAGATGAGCACGGCCAGCGATGACGAGGCTCTGGGCGCCCGGATTGCCCGCAAGGTGCAGGTTCGCCTGACCCTGCCCCTCGTCTTCCTGATGTTCCTGTCCTCGCTGGACCGCAGCAATGTCAGCTTCGCGGCCCTGCAGATGAACCAGGAGATCGGCCTGACGCCGCAGCTCTATGGGCTGGCCGCGAGCCTGTTCTTCCTCGGTTTCCTGCCCGGCCAGTATCCGAGCGTGGTGCTGCTGCAACGCATCGGCGTGAAGGGCTGGGTCGCTCTGATGGTGGGGATCTGGGCGGCGGTGGAGATCGCCATGGCCTATGTCACCTCGCCCGGCATGTTCTTTGTCCTTCGCATCATCCTGGGGCTGGCGGAGGGCGGCATGGCCCCGGGGATCGTGGTCTTCCTGACCCGCTGGGCGCCGCCGGGCCAGAGAGCCAGCACCTTCGCCGCGCCGATGCTGGCCATCCCGTTTTCCCTGGTGCTGGGCGGACCGCTCTGCGGCTGGCTGATGGAGACCGCCAACCCCCTCGGCCTGCCGGGCTGGCGCTGGATGTTCCTGGCGCTGGGGATCGGCAACCTGGCGGTGGCGGCGATCGCGGCGGCCTGGTTTCCGAACACGCCGGATGAGGCCAGGTGGCTGAACCCCGAGGAGAGGACCTGGATCAACGCCCATGTGCGCGCCGCGCCGCCCCCGCCCAAGCGCGGTGAAGGAGCGATGGGGGAGATTTTCAGAGAGCCCCTCTTCTGGATCTTCGCGGCGATCTGGTTCCTGCTGCTGGGCGGGGCCTACGCGATCATGTTCTGGCTGCCCCAGGTGCTGCACCAGCTGACCGGGATGAGCCCGCTGCAGGTGGGCCTCGTCACCGCCCTGCCCTGGATCGGCAACGGAATCGCCCTGGTGCTCAATTCCTGGCACTCCGACAAGACCGGGGAGCGGTTCTGGCACCTCTCCATTCCGATGGTCGTGGCCGCTTTGGCCTTCGGGGCGGCTTCCCTCTCGCCGCCCGGATTGCCCGGCCTGGTATTCCTGGTGATCGGGGCTTCGGCCCTCGGCGCGGCGCAAGGGACGTTCTGGGCCGTGCCGGCCGCGGCCATGCCTCCCAAGGCCCTGACCGGCGGCATCGCCTTCGTGAACATCAGCGGCAGCGCCGCGGGCCTTGTCATCCCCAACCTTATCGCGCCCCTCAAGGAAGCCACCGGCGCCTTCGCCGCGCCGATCTGGATGATCTGCGCCATGCTGACCCTCAGCGCCGCCCTGACCATGGCCGCCCGCGCCCGGGCCGCCGCCGTGCCCGCCGCATGAGCGCGGACGTCGTCTTCCTGGCCACGGGTGATGTCGCCGCCCACCGGCCGGACCTCGGCTCGATGTTCGCCCATGTGGCGCCACTGCTGAGGCAAGGCGATCTCACCTTCGGCCAGCTGGAAACCTGTGTCTCTGACCGGGGCGAGCGATCGGTGCACGCCAAACTCGCCATGCGCTGCGATCCGGGCCTGGGCGCGGCGGTCCGGGACGCCGGCTACAACGTGATGTCCTTCGCCGGCAATCACTGCCTCGACTGGGGCCGGGCGGCGTTCCACGACACCCTCGATCACATGGGGACGGCCGGTGTCGCCCTGGCGGGGGCGGGCCCAAGTCTCACCGAGGCCCGGGCGCCGGTGATCCTGGACGTGAAAGGCGTGAAGGTGGCGGTGCTGGCCGTCTCCTCGATCCTGCCGGAAGGCTACTGGGCGGAGCATGACCGGCCCGGCTGCGCACCGATGCGGGCCTATACGCACTACGAACAGATCGAGCATGACCAGCCGGGCACGTCGGCGCGGATCATCACCACGCCGCATCCGGGCGACCTCGCGCGCCTTTGCGAAGACATCCGCGCCGCCAAGACGAAAGCCGATGTGGTGGCCCTGTCGATCCACTGGGGCATCCACCTGATCCCAGAAACCCTCGCGGACTATCAGCGCGCCGTGGCCAAGGCCGCCGTGGCGGCGGGATGCGATGTGATCCTCGGCCACCACCCGCATATCCTGAAGGCCATCGAGTTCATCGACGGAAAGCCGGTGGTCTATTCCATGGGCAACTTCGCCATCGAGCAGCCCCAGGCCTGGGACGCCGGTATCACGCGGTCAGCGTCATTCAAGCAGCTGATGGCGCTCAATCCGCACTTCGACCTGGCCACGGCCTATGTGCTGCCACCGGACACCCGCCTGACCTTCATCCTGAAGCTGGTGATCCGCGAGCGGACCATCGCCGAGGTAAGGTTCATCCCCTGCCGCATCGGCAATGACAGCGCGCCTCACCCCCTGACGAGCAGCGATCCGGCCTTCGTGGAGGTCGCGGACTATATGCGCCGCATCACGGCAAGCCAGGATATCGAAACGGCGTATGAGGCCGACGGCGACGAGGTCGTTGTCCGGCCCGCGGGCTGACTATTCGACGAGGGAGAGGCGGGTCTTGTCGAAGACCTTGAGCACGTTCTCCAGCTCGTGGCCGCGCTTGAGGATCAGCCCCTGCTGGTTGGTCACCGACCAGGCCCCCTGGCGGCGGGCTAGGGCGGGCCGCTTCTCGATGCGGTAGAGGGGCGCCTCGCCGGTGCGTTTGAATACCGAGAAGACCGCGCACTCCTTCAGGCCATCGATGGCATAGTCCCGCCAGACGCCGGCGGCGACCATCAGGCCATAGAGGCGAAGCAATCGGTTGAGCTCTGGCCGCTCGAAGAAGACCAGGGACGGGGCAGGTCCGCCGTGAGGAGGCGGTGCGGTGTCGAACGCCATGGGTCGATGCTATGCCTCTGACGCGCCGATGCAAGCCGTTACAGTTGCGCTACACCCCATCCCTGGTAGGGCCGCGTATGACGAAAGCTTCATGTTGCGCCCACAAAAGACCTTAATTCGGACTTGGACGCGCCCGGTTGCGACGCGAAAACATGAGGGTCGGCTGATCCGAAGCCTTGCAGGTCCCGGATCCTGAACAGCCCCCCCAGCCCCCCTGGATCGCGGGCTTCGAGGATCAGCCGACGACTTGCCCCTCCAAGTTACCCCCGCTGCCAACCCCCTCCGGCGGCGGGGGTTTTGGTTTTTGAGCCTCAGATCGGGCGGATCCAATTGCCCGCCCTGTAGCGCCACCAGAGCGCACCGGCGCGCAGGATGTTGTCGATCAGGATGGCGATCCAGACGCCCGCCAGCCCCCAACCCAGCACGATGCCCAGGACATAGACCCCCACGGTCCGCACGGCCCAGGCGCCGACGAGCGTGGTCAGCATCGGAAAGCGCGTATCGCCCCCGGCCTGCAGGGTCGCCGTCAGGGTCGAGACGAGCGCGGTGAAGGGCTGGGTGACGGCGTTGAGGAGAAGGGCGATGGCCATCAGGCCGGTGACGTAGAGGTCAGAGGTGAACAGCCGCGCGCCGAAATAGCCCGCCCCCCAGCCGGCGAACCCCAGGGCGGTCATCAGGATCACCGAAAGCCACAGCGAAGCGCCGAGATAGGCCTTGGCCGCCGCCTCATCCCCCGCCCCGATCCTCTGGCCGACCCGGGCCGTGGTGGCGGCCGCGAGCCCCGTCCCCGCCACGGCCGCGAAAAGCGTGAAGTTCGAATTCAGGGTGTGGGCGGCATAGACCTTGGTGCCCATGCCGAGGATGAGGCCGAAATAGACGACCTGGCTTGAGCGCATGGCCAGCCGCTCGAGGGCCGCCGGCGCGCCCAGGCCGGACATCCGCCAGAGCATCGCCCAATCCGGCTTCAGTTCGGCCCAGCTGTGGGCGATGAGGCCACGCCGGCGCAGGCGCACGATCAGGAGGACAAGACCGAAGGCTCGGGCAAGCACTGTCGCCATGGCCGCCCCTTCGATGCCGAAGCCCGTAAAGCCGACCCCGAAGATCAGAATCGGGTCGAGGATCACGTGCGCGGCGTTCATCCACATGCCGGCCGTGAGGGCGGCGCGGGTGTCGCCGGCGGCGCGCAGGATCGAGCCGGCGGCGTACATCATGCCGATCACCGCCGAGGGCGCGGCGACGATGCGGAAATAGGCCTCCCCCGCCGTCCGGACCTCCGCATCCGCGCCCATCACGGTGAGCAACGGGCCGGCGAATGGGATGGCGATCAAGCCCAACGCCAGGCCGCAAAGCGCCGCCAGCCATAGGCCCTGGGCCGCCGCCTTCGGCGCGCCGTGACCCGCCCCCGTGGCGCGCGCGGCGAAGACGCCGCTGGCCGTGGCCACGGCGGTGAAGATGGCGAAATAGATCTGGAAGATCGCGTTGGAAACGCCCACCGCCGCCACGGCGTGCAGGCCCAGACGTGAGACGAAGAAGCTGTCGGCGAACCCGACGGCGCTCTGCAGCAGATTTTCGAGCACGGCCGGCCAGGCCAGCAGCAGCAGATCGCGCCTCATCTCGCCCGGTGTCAGGGCGAGCGCCACGGGTGCGAGCGGCCCCTCTCCCAGACCCTAGCTCTCGTCCGCCTGGGCCGAAGGCGCCGGCGTCTGTTTCAGCACCCCGAGCACGCGCCCGTCACGGCTGGCCTGGACCAGAACGATGGTCTCCAGACCATCGGCCACGGCGGCAGGCGGGCGATAGACAGCGGGCCGGCCCCGCCAGGCGCCGAGGCGCACGATCTGGCGCACGACATTGCGCTGCTGAACACTGGCGCCGCGGTTTTCGCCGCGTTTGATCTCCACGGTCTGTTCGCGCGGGTCATAGCGGATCAGCCAGACTTCGCCGCCGCCCCGGGGCGCGGGGCCGGAGCCCACTGCGATACGGCCATTGGCCATGAACAGCATATCCGGCGGGTTCCAGCCGCCGCCGCGCCAGGCGCTGGAGACCAGCTTTTCCACCGCGCCAGAACGGGCGCCCGAGGCCTGGAAGCGGCCGTTGACCACCACTTGCGGTGTGTAAGGCTCACGCAGGGCGAAGCGGCGGACATAGGCCTTCTGGCGCTCGGCGAATTCCGGGCGGGCGAAGGTGTCCTCCCAGCCGAGGTAGTCCCAATAGTCCACGGAATATGTGAGGGCGATGACATCCGGCTGTTCGGCCAGATCGTCGATGAGGGCGTTGGCCGGCGCGCAGGACGCGCAGCCCTGGGCGGTGAACAGCTCCACGATGATGGGCGGACGCGCCTCGGCCTCGCCGCTGAAGAGCGCGGCGGCGGCGAATACGAAGGCAAGAACAGCGGTCTTCATGGGCAGGGCATTAAACAGGTTTTTCGCGCCCGCGGGTCAACACCCTGTGAAATTCGAGCGACGAAATCCGCCCCTCCCGCGCGGGGAGGGGCGGTTCGCCAAGTCTTAGGCCTCGCCGCGGGCGAGGTTGCGCAGCACGAAGTTCAGAACACCGCCGTTGTGGAAGTATTCCAGCTCCGTGGGCGTATCGATGCGGCAGCGCACCGGGAAGCGGGCGATCTTGCCGTCCGAGGGACGATAGAGCTCCACCATCACCTGCTTGCGCGGCGCGATATCGGCCATGTCGCGGATGGTGACGATTTCCTCGCCGGTGAGGCCAAGGCGCTGCCAGCCATCGTGGATGAACTGCAGGGGCAGGACGCCCATGCCCACCAGGTTCGAGCGGTGGATGCGCTCGAAGCTCTCGCAGATCACGGCGCGGACGCCGAGCAGCTTGGTGCCCTTGGCCGCCCAGTCGCGGGACGAGCCGGTGCCGTATTCCTTGCCGCCGAAGATCACCATCGGCCGGCCCTCGGCCTTGTAGCGCATGGCCGCGTCATAGATCGGCATGGTGTCGCCGGAGGGGTAGTGCTTGGTCACCCCGCCTTCGATGTCCGGCGTGATCTTGTTGCGGATGCGGATGTTGGCGAAGGTGCCGCGCATCATCACTTCGTGGTTCCCGCGGCGCGCGCCGTAGGAGTTGAAGTCGTTCTGGCTGACCTGGCGCTGGGTGAGGAATTCACCGGCGGGGCTCGCCTTGCGGATATTGCCCGCCGGGGAGATGTGGTCGGTGGTGATGCTATCGCCGAAGATGGCGAGCACGCGGGCCTCGACGATGTCCGTCACCGGTTCCGGGGTCATGGTCAGACCCTCGAAGTAGGGCGGGTTCTGAACATAGGTGGAGCCGATGTCCCAGGCGTAGGTCTGGCCGCCGGCGACCTTGATCGCCTGCCAGTGCTTGTCGCCCTTGAAGACGTCCTTGTAGCGCTTGTTGAACATCTCGTTGGTGACGACCTTGCGCTGCAGGTCGGCGATGTCCTTCGAGGTCGGCCAGATGTCCTTCAGATAGACATCCTTGTTGCCCTTGCCCTTGCCGATCGGCTGGGTGGCGAGGTCGATGTTCATCGAGCCGGCCAGGGCGTAGGCGACCACCAGTGGCGGGCTGGCCAGGTAATTGGCGCGGACATCGGGATTCACGCGCCCCTCGAAGTTGCGGTTGCCCGAGAGCACCGAGACGGCCACCACGTCACCATCCTGAACCGCCTTGGCCACCGGTTCGGCCAGGGGCCCTGAATTGCCGATGCAGGTGGTGCAGCCGTAGCCGACGAGGTTGAAGCCGAGGGCGTCGAGGCTCTTGGTCAGGCCGGCCTTCGCCAGATAGTCGGTGACCACCTGGGATCCGGGGGCGAGGGAAGTCTTCACCCAGGGCTTGGTCTTCAGGCCCTTGGCCACCGCGTTCTTGGCCAGGAGGCCGGCGGCGATCAGCACCGAGGGGTTGGAGGTGTTGGTGCAGGAAGTGATGGCGGCGATGACCACGTCACCGTTGCCCACATCGAACTTCTCACCGGCCACCGGGAAGCGGGCGGCGGCCTCGGCCTCTTCCTTGGAGAACTCCGAGCTCATGGCTTCGGCGAACTTGGAGGCGGCGTCGGAGAGGAGGACGCGGTCCTGCGGACGCTTCGGCCCGGCCAGGGACGGCTGCACTTCGGAAAGGTCGAGTTCGAGGGTGTCGGAGAACACCGGATCGGGCGAACCGGCCTCGACCCAGAGCCCCTGCTCTTTGGCGTAGGCCTCTACGAGGGCGACGCGGTCGGCGGTGCGGCCGGTGGCCTTCAGGTAGTCGAGGGTGGCCTGGCTGACCGGGAAGAAGCCGCAGGTGGCGCCATATTCAGGGGCCATGTTGGCGATGGTGGCCTGGTCCTCGAGGGTCAGGCTTTGCAGGCCGTCGCCGTAATATTCGACGAACTTGCCGACCACGCCCTTCTTGCGAAGCATCTGGGTGACGGTGAGGACGAGGTCGGTGGCGGTGGCGCCTTCCGGCAGGGCGCCGGTCAGCTTGAAGCCGATGACCTCGGGGATCAGCATCGGAATCGGCTGGCCGAGCATGGCCGCCTCGGCCTCGATGCCGCCGACGCCCCAGCCGAGCACGGCCAGGCCGTTGATCATGGTGGTGTGGCTGTCGGTGCCGACCACGGTGTCCGGATAGGCGACGGTGTCGCCGCCGGCCTCGGCGGTCCAGACCGTCTGGGCGAGGTTTTCCAGGTTCACCTGGTGGCAGATGCCGGTGCCGGGGGGCACGACGCGGAAATTGTTGAAGGCCGAGGAGCCCCAACGCAGGAAGCGGTAGCGCTCGATGTTGCGCTCGTACTCGATCTCGGTGTTCTGCTCGAAGGCCGTGGCCGTGCCGAAATTATCCACCATCACCGAGTGGTCGATGACGAGGTCGACGGGGTTCAGCGGGTTGATCTTTTCCGGATCGGCGCCGAGCTTGGCCAGGGCGTCGCGCATGGCGGCGAGGTCGACCACGGCGGGGACGCCGGTGAAGTCCTGCATCAGCACGCGAGCGGGGCGGAACGAAATCTCGTGCTCCACGGCGCCCTTGTTTTCCAGCCAGGCGGCCACGGCCTTCAGGTCATCCTCGCCAACGGAGACGCCGTCTTCGTTGCGCAACAGGTTTTCCAGCAGCACCTTCATGGAGGCCGGGAGACGCGAAATGCCGGCCAGACCGGCGTCTTCCGCCGCACGCAGGCTGTAGTAAGTGTAGTTTTTCTTGCCCACCTTAAGTTCGCGGCGGGTATTGAGGCTGTCAACTGACGCCATGAGAGGGTCCTTTCCCCTGTTCCAAGCCGCCCGAACATCGGACACGGGATCGCGCGCTGATCGAGACGGACACACAGCGTCCGGCTCCGCGCGGCGTTTCTCCGATACGGCCGCGGTTTTCATAGTCTCGCTAAGGCCCTGCGTCGAGGCGCGCTTGCGTCGCGGGGACGCATGATCTCATCACTGCACGTGGAAGGGCTCTGCCTGGCGCGGGGTGAGCGGGTCTTGTTCAGGGATCTGGCCCTCGATCTGAAGGCCGGCGAGGCCCTGGCCCTGACCGGGCGCAACGGGGCCGGAAAGACCTCGCTGCTGCGCGCCATCGCCGGGTTCATCCGGCCCGAGGCGGGGAAAATCACCTTCGAGGGCGACGAGCCCGGCGCCGAAGACATCCACTATCTGGCCCACCAGGACGGGTTGAAGACCTCGCGGACGGCCCGCGAGGAATTGCTGTTTCAGGCGGAATGGACAGGCGGGACCGAGGCGGCGGCGCTGAAGGCGGCGGAGAAACTCGATCTGATGCGGCTCCTGCCCCTGGAGGTGCGCAAGCTCTCGGCGGGCCAGAGG
The DNA here is from genome assembly GCA_046349475.1 of Caulobacteraceae bacterium. Classification (GTDB taxonomy): domain Bacteria; phylum Pseudomonadota; class Alphaproteobacteria; order Caulobacterales; family Caulobacteraceae; genus Acaudatibacter. The sequence continues at coordinate 30,247 of JAXMCG010000018.1, forward strand.
CGGCGCCTCGCCCTGGCGCGGCTGGCGGGCAGCCCGCGGTCGCTCTGGCTGCTGGATGAGCCGATGGCCCCGCTGGACGCCGAACACCGGGCCGGCTTCGGGGCCTTGATGGGCGAACACCTGGCCGGGGGCGGCCTGATCATCGCCGCCGTGCACGACCCCCTGCCGATCCCCGCCACCATGCTGCAGGTGGGGGCATGAGCGCGGGCGCCCTTTTCAAGCGCGAGATGTCCCTCGCCTGGGGCCGGGGCGGCGGGCCTTTGCTGGCGGTCGGATTCTACGCGGCGGCCGCGACCCTGCTGCCGCTCGCCATCGGCAATGAACCCGGGCGTCTGGCGGCTGTCGCGCCCGGTTCGGCGTGGGTGGCGCTGGCGCTCGCCTCGCTGCTGAGTCTCGAGCGGCTGTTCGAGCGGGATTTCGAGGATGGGGCGCTGGAATTGCTGACGCTCGGCCCCCTGCCCCTCGAAATGGTCTGCGCCGTGAAGGCCCTCGCCCAGTTCCTGGTGGCCGGCGCGCCGCTCGCCGCCGCCTCGCCGGTGGTGGCCCTGGCCCTCGGCGCGCCTGTGGAGGCCTCTTGGCTGATCGCGCTGAGCGCCGCGATCGGCGGGCTCGCCTATGCCTTCCTGGGCGGAATCGGGGCGGCGATCGCCCTTGCCTCCCGGCGGGGCGGCCTGCTGATCGCCCTGATCGTGCTGCCGCTCCTGACCCCGCCAGTGATTTTCGGCGGGGCGGCCATCGACGCCTTCACGCACGGATTGCCTTACGCCACAGGGCTCCTGCTGCTGTCGGCCTATGCCCTGGCGGCCGTGGCCCTGGCGCCTTTCGCCATGGCGGCGGCGTGCCGCAATGCGCTTTCCTGACGCCCCGCGACGGAATTCCGAACAACGCCCGTTGAAGTCAGCGGGGTGGCGAAGGGGCCAGACCGGCCTCGCCGACATTTTCGGAGCGACGAAGAGACATGAACCTTTCCAAGACCGCCGCGATCCTCGCCAGTGTCAGCCTGCTGGGCCTGGCGGGCGTGACCGCCAGTTTCGCTCAGCCCGCCGGCGGCGCGCCGCGTGATGAGCAGATGGCCGGCTTCAATGCCACGGATGCGGGTCCGGGCGGGCCGGGCATGCGCGGCCGGGGACCGATGAACGAACAGGACCGCGCCGCGCGGATGGCGGAACACCAGGAACGCATGGCCAGCCGCCTGCGCGCCGTGCTGCAACTGCGCCAGGACCAGGAGCCCGCCCTGCAGGCCCTGCTGGCCGCCATGAAGCCGCCGGAGCGCCCCGACCGTCAGCAAGGTGACCGGCCGCGTCCGGACCAGATGACCACGCCGCAGCGTCTCGATTTCCAGGCCGCCCGCATGGCTGAGCGCCAGCAGGCCTTCGCGGCGCGCTCGGCGGCGATCCGCAAATTCTATGGCCAGCTCTCGCCGGCCCAGCAGAAAGCCTTCGACGCCCTCGGCCCCATGGGCGGCGGGCGAGGTGAACGCGGCGGACCTGGCCGGATGGGCGGCCGCGGCGGCATGGGCCGTATGGGTCCGGGCGGCATGGGCGGCATGGGCCCGATGGGACCGCCGCCGGGGCAGTAGAAAAAGTCTGGGGACGTGTACGCGTACACGTCCCCAGACTTTTCAAAGCTCTCCGGCCAACACCTTCGCGAACAGGCCCAGATCGACGTTGCCGCCGGTGCAGATGACGGCGCTGGTCTTGCCGCGCACGTCGATCTTGCCGGCCAAAACCGCCGCCAGCGACGCAGCGCCGCCGGGTTCGAGCACCAGCTTCAATTGGCCGAAGGCGAAGCGCATGGCTTCGGCCACCTCGGCGTCGGAGACGGTGACCACGCCCGTCAGGTTCTGCTGCAGGATCGGAAAGGTGATCTCGCCGGGCATCGCGGATTCCAGCGAGTCGCAGAGGGAGCGCGGGCCGGGCGGGGCCTCCATGCGCTTCCCGGCCTGAAGCGAGCGCAGGGTGTCGTCGAAGGCTTCGGGCTCGACGCCCCAGACCTGAGTCTCCGGTGACTTCGCCTTGATTGCCGTGGAGACCCCGCCCATCAGGCCGCCGCCGCCGATCGGCCCGACCACCACATCCAGTGCGCCGGCCTGTTCCAGCAGTTCGAGCCCCACCGTCCCCTGCCCGGCGATGATCGCCTCGTCGTCGAAGGCGGGCACCAGCGTGCCGCCGCGCTCGGCGAGGATCCGGCGGGCCAGGGCGACCCGGTCATCCTTGGCGCGGTCATAGAAGATGATCTCGGCGCCGTGGCCGCGCGTGTTGTCGATTTTGATCTGGGGGGCGTCGGCCGGCATGACGATGATCGCCGGGGCGCCCAGCCGCCTGGCCGCAAGAGCGACCCCCTGGGCGTGATTGCCGGAGGAGAAGGCGACGACGCCAGCCTTCCGTTCCGCCTCCGAGAGCTGAGACAGCCGGTTCCAGGCGCCCCGGAACTTGAAGGCGCCGACCAATTGCAGGCTCTCGGGCTTCACGAGCACCCGCCCGCCGGCCCGCTCATTCAGGGCCGGGCTCTCGATCAGGGGGGTGACGACGGAATGGCCTTTCAGCCGCCCCGCCGCCGCTTCGATATCCAGGAGGGAAACACTCATGGCTTCCTTCTAGCCGTCCGTCGACAAGGCGGCGAGGCCGGTCCAAGGTGGGCCTAGAGACGGAGCCCCCCATGAATGCCCTCGTGATCGATTCGGAAGCCTGGAACGCCGCCGGGGAGGCCCTGCTGCCCGACGCCATCAAGCTGCGGCGCGCGATCCACCTGGAGCCCGAACTGGGGCTGGACCTGCCCAAGACCACCGAGAAGGTGCTGAAAGCCCTCGAGGGCCTGCCCCTGGAGATCCGCCAGGGCCCCTCCACCTCCGGCCTGATCGCCATCCTGCGCGGGCCGGCCAATGGCCGCACCGTGCTGCTGCGCGGCGACATGGACGCCCTGCCGCTGACCGAAGACACCGGGCTCGACTTCACCTCCAAGAATGTTGGCGCGATGCACGCCTGTGGCCACGACACCCATGTGGCTATGCTGGCCGGCGCCGCCCGCGCCCTCTGCGCCAAACGCGACCAGCTGGCGGGCACGGTGATGTTCATGTTCCAGCCGGGCGAGGAGGGCCATCACGGCTGCCGCTTCATGCTGGAAGACGGCCTGATCGACCCCCTGCCGGACGCGGCCTTCGCCATCCACATCACGCCGTCCATGCCGTCCGGGACCTTCGCGTCGAAGCCCGGCACCCTGATGGCCTCCTCCGACAAGCTGCGCATCCGGGTGATCGGCCGGGGCGGCCACGCCTCCATGCCGCACGACGCCCTCGACCCCATCCCCATCGCCTGCGAGATCGTCACCGCCCTGCAGACGGCCATGACCCGGCGCATCGGCGTGGTCGATCCTGCCGTGGTGACCATCGCCCGCATCGAGGGCGGCACGACGGACAACATCATTCCCGAGGACTGCCGCCTCTGGGGCACCCTGCGCACCCTCTCCGAACGGGCCCGCAACAAGGCCCACGCCGTCATTCAGGAGGTCGCCCAGGGCATCGCCGCCGCCCATGGCGCCCAGGTCGACTGCCAGATCGAGACAGGCTTCCCGGTCACCGTCAATGACGGCCGCGCCGTCGCCCTCGCCTCCCGCACCGCCAAGACCCTCTTCGGGGAAGGCGGCTGGCGCGACATGCCCGGCCCGATGATGGGGGCGGAGGACTTCTCCTACCTCTTACAGAAAGTCCCCGGCGTGATGACCTTCCTGGGGGCGGTTCCGGAGGGCGGCGACTATCACACCTGCTGCGCCCTGCACTCCAACCGGATGGTGCTGGATGAGAATGTGATGGCGCGCGGGATCGCGATGCACTGCGGGTTCGCGGAGGCGGCGTTGAGCGAAGGGCTTTAGGCCTCGAACACCAGGAGGTCGCTGCGCTGCGGGGCCGGGAGTTTGAATGTCCCGGCCGCGGCCTCCGCATCCAGCCGCGCGAAACCCTCCTCGATCTCCGCCGGGGTGAAGTGTTCGAAGGTGGTGATCGTTTTCAGCTTCAGGCGGGCCACGGCGTCATCCGCCTCATCGTAGAACCACTCCTGCACCTCGGTCAGGCCGACGGGTTTGAGGCCGGCCCCGGCGAACGCGGCCTCCACCTCGGCGACGGAGGGGAAGTAGGCCTGCTCGATAGCGAGGGCGCGGGGGAAGTAGCGGTGCCACCAGATGTCGTCCGGCATCCGCTCGCGGAAGTTCGAGCGCATGATCAGCCGGCCGCCGGGCTTCAGCACCCGGGCGATTTCCCGCGCCGCGGCGGGGCGGTCCTTCACGTGATGGAAGGAGAGGAAGGTCAAGACTCCATCAGCTGAGGCGTCCGGCCTGGGGATCGCGGCCGCCTCACCAGCGAGGTAGGAAACCGCCGGGTGAGCCGAGCCCCGTTCCGCTTCCGCCCGCATATTGGCCGAAGGCTCGACCCCAAACACCGGCCCGCCGAATGCCTCCGCGAGGCCGGGGGTCAGACGCCCCGTGCCGGATCCGAGATCGATCAGGCTGAGGGGCCGCGCCGGGCTCCAGATCTCGCCAAACACCTCCATCCACCGGGCCAGCATCGTGGCCGGCATGGCCCGGCCCTGGCGATAGGCCTGGTGCTGGTCGCTGGCGTCGTAGTCGTGTGGCTTGAGGGCCATGGGAACCTCCGTGTTCGGTCATTGGATGGCCCGCGCCAGCAGTCAGACGCAATCGAGTTCACGGCGATAGGTTGTGAGCTCACCTCACAATGCACCCGGAGCTTGACCCAGACTCCCGCCGGGTCTAAACGCCCCGCGGCTTTGCTTCCGGCGGGGCCCACATCGCGATCAAGCCCGCGCCGCCGAGCCCTGTCGAAGGGCGGCCCGGGTCCCTCCCGGCAGGCGGAGGGTTGCAACCCAAATGGCCAATGTGACGGTGATCGGCGCCCAGTGGGGCGACGAGGGCAAGGGCAAGGTGATCGACTGGCTGGCCGACCGGGCCGAGGTCGTGGTCCGCTTCCAGGGCGGCAACAATGCCGGGCACACCATCGTGGTGGGCAATTCCACCTACAAGTTCTCCCTGCTGCCGTCGGGCGTGGTGCAGGGCAAGCTTTCCATCATCGGCAATGGCGTGGTGGTGAACCCCTGGGCCCTCCTCGAAGAGATCGAGCGGGTGCGCGGCCAGGGGCTGGATATCAACCCGGCCAACCTGGTGATCGCCGACAATGCCGTGATGGTGCTGCCCCTGCACGGGGAGATCGACAAGGCGCGGGAGGACCGGGCCGGGGCCAACAAGATCGGCACCACGGCGCGGGGCGTGGGGCCGGCTTATGAGGACAAGGTCGGGCGACGGGCGATCCGCTTCATCGACCTCTTCGATCCGGAAAGCCTGGACGCCAAGATCGAGCGGCTGCTGGCGCACCACGATCCGCTGCGGGTGGGTTTGGGCCTGCCGGAGATTTCGCCGGCTGATCTGAAGGCCTCGATCCTGGCCGTGGGCGAGAAGATCAAACCCTTTGTGAAACCCGCCTGGCGGGTGCTGAACGGCGAGCTTTCGGCCGGCAAGCGGGTGCTGTTCGAGGGCGCGCAGGCGACGCTGCTGGATGTCGACCACGGCACCTATCCGTTCGTGACTTCCTCGAACACCGTGGCCGGCCAGGCCTCGGCGGGGGCGGGGGTCGGGCCGAAGGCGGGCGGCTTCGTGCTGGGCATCGTCAAGGCCTATACGACGCGGGTCGGCGAAGGCCCCTTCCCGGCCGAGTTGAAGGACGCCATCGGCGAGCGGCTGGGCGAGCGGGGCAATGAGTTCGGCACCAATACCGGGCGCAAGCGCCGCTGCGGCTGGTTCGACGCCGTGCTGGTGCGCCAGTCGGTGGCGATCGGCGGGATCGAGGGAATCGTCCTGACCAAGATCGATGTGCTGGACGGGCTGGAGACCCTGAAGATCTGCACCGGCTACCGCCTGGGCGATGAGGTCATTGATTACCTGCCGGCCGGGATGCGCGACCAGGCGGCCTGCGTGCCCGTCTATGAGGAGATGCCGGGGTGGGCTGAGAGCACGGCTGGGGTGAGGGATTTCAATGCCCTGCCCGCCGCGGCCCAGGCCTATGTGCGGCGGATCGAGGCCCTGGTGGGGGCGCCGGTGACGCTGGTCTCGACGAGCCCGGACCGGGACGACACGATCATCCTCTCCGATCCTTTCGAGGCCTGACGGGACAAGCGGTCGCGGGGCGGCGTCAAGGCGGCGTTTACGCTCGTTCCCTATTTTGGGGAGGAGTAGTCCCGGAGCCGAGCGTGTTCGATTCAGACGCCAAGACCTATGAGCGCATGGCGCCGCATATGCGGCGTATCCTGATCATCGATCCGGTGCCGGCTCAGGTGCGGCTGCTGACCGACCTGCTGCGCAATATCGCCCCCTGCCAGGTGTGGAGCGCGCCGTCCATCGACAAGGGTATGGAACTGGCTAAGATGGTCGATCCGCAGGTGATCCTGGCCGACCAGTCGCCGAGCGTGGATGGGGCCAAGTTCACCAAGGTGCTGCGCCGCTCGGAGCTGCGGGTGCGCCAGGCGCCGGTGATCATCATGACGGCGGACGCGACGGCGGGAACGATCATCGCGGCGCGGGACGCCGGGGTGCATGAGTTCCTGCGCAAGCCCTTCACCATCAAGGACCTCGTCCGGCGGCTGGAAGCCTGCACCCTGCGGGGGCGGGACTGGGTGGAGGCGGTGCAGTACATCGGCCCCGACCGGCGCAGGTTCAATTCCGGGGACTATTCCGGTCCGCTGAAGCGGCGCTCGGACAATCCGGCGACGCCGGATGCGGCGCGGCTCTCCCAAGCCCTGAAAATCCTCAAGGCCGGCATCGGCGCGGTGGACAGCGATCCGGCCCAGGCACTGCGCGCCATGCGGGCCCAGACCGACGAGATGATGAAGGCCGGGCGGGGAATGGGCCTGCCGAAGCTCTGCGAGAAGGCCGCGGAACTGCGGCTGCGGCTGGACGCCGGCGAACTTCGCCGGGAGGTGCTGGCCCTGTTCCTGGCGGAACTGGTCAGCCTGACCCCCGGCGAGAACGGCGACTCGGTGGTGATCGCCGCCTAGGCGTCGACCAGATTGCGGTCGAGGGCGGCCGCCTTCATCGACTTCTGCAGCTTTTCGAAGGCCCGGACCTCGATCTGGCGCACGCGCTCGCGGCTGACCCCGTATTCGGCGGCGAGGTCCTCCAGGGTGGTGGGCTCATCCTTCAGGCGACGCTCGGTGAGGATGTGGCGCTCGCGGTCGGTGAGCTCGGTCATGGCTTCCTCGAGCAGCGACATGCGGATCGAGCGCTCCTCGTTCTCGGCGACCACGGTCTCCTGGCTGACGGCCTCCTTGTCCTCCAGCCAGTCCTGCCACTCCTGGCCCTCGGTGTCCGAGCGCATGGGCGCGTTGAGGGAGGCGTCCGGCCCGGAGAGGCGGCGGTTCATGGAGATGACTTCCTCGTCCTGAACGCCGAGCTTGGTGGCGATCTGCCGGACGTGGTCGGGGTGCAGGTCACCCTCTTCCAGGGCGCTGATCTCGCTCTTGGCCTTGCGCAGGTTGAAGAACAGCTTCTTCTGGGCCGCCGTGGTGCCCATCTTCACGAGGGACCAGGAGCGCAGGATGTATTCCTGGATCGAGGCGCGGATCCACCACATGGCGTAGGTGGCCAGGCGGAAGCCGCGTTCCGGCTCGAACTTCTTGACCGCCTGCATCAGGCCGACATTGCCCTCGGAGATCACTTCCCCGATCGGCAGGCCGTAGCCGCGGTAGCCCATGGCGATCTTCGCCACCAGACGCAGGTGGGAGGTGACCAGCTTGTGGGCGGCCTGCGGGTCCTGGTGCTCGCTCCAGCGCTTGGCGAGCATGAACTCCTCGTCGCGGGCGAGCATGGGGAATTTGCGGATTTCCGTCAGGTAGCGCGAGAGGCCGCCGTCGGGCGACATGATGGAGAGCGAGGCGGCGGTAGCCATGACGAAATCCCCTTTCGGAAGGAGGCGCGTGTCCGAGGCGCACTCCCTGCGCCGCGCCAGCCCCCCTTAGAACTCGTGAGATAGGGAGCCGTTGCGGCGTTTTGAAGACACACCCCCGGTGAGAAAGTGTGGAAAGGCTTATAGCAGGTCTTCAAAGGAAACGCACCTTACAGCTCCGACAGGAATGCCTCCAGCTGGGCCATGTCCTCCGGCAGGGGTGTTTCGAAGCGCAGGGTCTCCCCCGTGACCGGATGGACGAACCCCAACACGGCGGCGTGGAGGGCCTGGCGCTGCAGGCCGGCCGCGGCCATCGCGGCCTTCACCGGGGCGGCGGGACTGCCGGAGCCGTAGAGGGGGTCGGCGAGCACCGGGGCGCCGACATGGGCGAGGTGGACGCGGATCTGGTGGGTGCGGCCGGTCTCCAGGCGGCACTCGATGCGCGACGCCAAAGGGGCGTTCTTGGGCGGCCGGGCCGCCGGGCCGAAGGCGCGCTTGACCTGATAGTGGGTGACCGCCTCGCGGCCGCCGGACTTCAGGACGGCCATCTTCTTGCGGTCGGCGGAGGAGCGGCCAAGCCGGGTGGCCACCGTGCCCTTGGCCGCCTTGGGCGCGCCGCGGGCGAGGGCGATGTAGAGACGCTCGATATCGTGGGCGGCGAAAAGGGCCGAGAGGCCCTGGTGGGCGGCGTCCGTCTTGGCGGCGACCATCACCCCTGAAGTGTCCTTGTCGAGCCGGTGGACGATGCCCGGCCGGGCGACGCCGCCGATGCCGGAAAGGCTGGCCCCGCAATGGGCCAGGAGAGCGTTGACCAGGGTGCCGGAGGGCGTGCCCGGGGCCGGGTGGGCGGCCATGCCGGGGGGTTTGTCGATGACGATGAGGTGTTCGTCCTCGAAGAGCACGGCCAGGGGCAGGTTCTCCGGCAGGGGATCGGCCGGCAGGGGGGCGGGGATTTCCAGGTGATAGAGGCCGGCCTTCGCCTTCTCCGAGGCCCCGCCGACCGGGGCGCCGCCGAAGGTGACCCGGCCCTCGCCGATCAGGGCCTGCAGGCGGGCGCGGGAGAGATCGGCCAGGCGGGCGGCGAGGACCTTATCCAGCCGCTCCCCCGCCTCATCGGGGAAGATTTCCACGACGCGGAGATCGGGTTCGAGATCGAGGGCGTCATCGTCTTCCGGCTCGGCCATGGGCTCAGCCCGCCCCAGAGTTCATTGGCGGCGCGGGGCCGGTGGAGGCCCGGGCCGCGAAGAAGCCGGCGTCGACACGCACCCGGCCGGGCGGGCGCTGTCCGGCCAGCCAGGCCAGCATGGCGGCCCCGGCGGCGCGGCCCATATTGTGCGGATCGATGACCACGGAGGTGACATCGCGGCCCCGGCGCTGGTTGTCGTGGGCGATCTCGGAAATCGCCACGAGGCTGACATCGCCGGGCACGGCGAGGCCGAGCGCCTGGCAGGCGCCCAGCAGGGTGCGGGAATTGGGATCGACGGCCACCAGACAGGTGGGGCGGTCTGGGCCCTGCATGAGGGCGGCCAGCATCTCATTCATGCCGCCGCCGGAACTGGGCTCGGCCGTGACCGCCTCCAGCCCCCGCCCCTTCAGCGTCTCGGCGATGGAGCGCATCGGCCCGCCCATCGCCTCCCCCGCCGCGGCCACGAGGGCGATGCGCCGGTGGCCAAGGCCGATCAGATGGTCGGCCAGTTCCTTCGCGGGCTTGGCGAAGGTGGGGGCGAGGCAGGGCAGATCGGCATAGGCGCCGCCCCCGGAAAAGAGGGTGAGCACGGGAATGCCCGCCGCCTCGTAGCGCGCCAGCTGCGCCCCGCCGCCGCGCGGGCGGATGGCGAACACCGCGTCGATGCGGCGCTCGAGAAACCGGCGCATGAGGAGATCGTAGCGGTCCAGATCCCCCCGGGCCGTGGTGATCAGGAGGGAATAGCCGGCCCCCTCGACGGCCTCGGAAAGGGCGTCCAGCAGCTCGATGCCGAGGGTGTTGGCGAGGTCGTGGAACACCACGCCCAGCGTCATCGTCCGCTCGGCGCGCAGGGACCGGGCGGCCTCATTGGCCACATAGCCGAGATCGGCCACGGCCGCCTCGACGCGGGCGCGGTTCTCCGCCGAGACCGGCAGGCCATTCAGCGCCCGGCTGACCGTGGCGATCGAGACCCCGGCCCGCGCGGCGACCTCGTGCAGGGTGACTTTCATGGCTTCCTTCGGCGCGGGCCAGGGACCGGGTGGGGCGCTGAGGGTAATGCAGGGGGCGGGCGTGGGGAACCGTGGCGTTGGGATTTCCGATAATCCCGAAAAACACGCTAAATCGACGCTATTGCCGCGTGGGGCGGGACTTATGTCGTCCTCAAAATAAGGTGGGGCGGCGGCCGGGCGCGGGGGCGTGATGGCGGCGGCGGGACCGGGAGCGGGAGCGGCCGGCGCCCTTATTTTCACCTTGAAATAAGGTGGCGGGGCTGGGTTTCGGGGTGATCGGGACGCGGAGGCGCGCGGACGCGGCGGGGCCTGGGGGGCCGGGCCGGTGGGGAGAAGGTGATGTCGCGTCCTCTGGGTCATGGGGACGCATATAGCGGATTTTCGCGGTTGGCGAAAGACACAACCGCCCTAACCTTGTGCGCGCATCAGTTGCGGCATCGATGTTGCGACCCCTTCGGTCGCAGGCGCCGACTATGCTAAACTCCAGCAATTCGGAACTCGCCAAGGCCCCCTACGAGTAGTCAACTGTCGCCCAAATGAGTCTCATCAAGTCGAAGAAACGGGTCGCGGATCATGGGGAGGTGTTCACCCCCCCATGGCTTGTCGAACGCATGCTCAATCTGGTGAAAGGCGAGAGCGAGCGGATCGATTCTCGCTTCCTTGAACCGGCGTGCGGTAGCGGCAATTTCCTCGTCGCGGTCCTTCAGCGGAAACTCGATACTGTGGAGCTCAAGTATGGCCGCTCCAAATTCGAGAAGCGTGTCTATGGGCTCGTGGCATTAGCTTCTTGCTACGGAATTGAGCTGCTGGCGGATAACATTGGCGAATGCCGCGCGAACATGCTGGCCCTGTTCTGCGATTACATGTCGGTGACGCCCGGCGACGAAACTTGGCATGCGGCCTCGCACATCCTCTCTCTGAACTTGATCCACGGTGACGCCCTTTCGATGCTCGCGGCGGACGGCGGGCCGATCACCTTCGTGGAGTGGGGCCACATCGGGAACGGCAAGTTCCAGCGCCGCGACTTCCGCCTTGATCGCCTGACCCAGGCCGCCGGATTGCGCGAGGAGGGCATGCTGTTTCAACACCTCGGCAAGCACGAGGTGTTCCAGCCCGTCAAGACGTGGCCGCCCATGACGGTTCGGGAGCTCGCCGCGCAGGATCAGGCCAACGAAGGCGCCGCCGCATGACCGAGGCCGCTCCTTTCGCCCTACTCAAACGCAACCCGGACGTCCTGACCTGCATCGCCAATCTCTCGAACGACGAGGTCTTCACGCCTCCAGAGATCGCGGGCCGAATGCTGGGTACTCTGGCTGATGGATGGGCCGCCGCTAACGGCGGCGCGAATATTTGGGCAGACAGCAGTGCGACGTTCCTGGATCCCTGCACGAAGTCAGGTGTTTTTCTGCGCGAGATCGCGAAACGCCTGATCGACGGCCTAGCAGATGAATTCCCCGACCTTCAGGCGCGGGTTGATCACATTCTGACGAAACAGGTGTTCGGCATCGGCATTACGCGCCTCACCGCCCTGTTGGGTCGCCGTAGTCTCTACTGTTCCAAATGGGCCAATGGCGAGCATTCGGTCGCCACCGGGTTTAGCGGCGAAGACGGGAACATCTGGTTCGAGCGCACCGAGCACCGCTGGATCGAGGGACGTTGCAGTTTCTGCGCCGCGAGCAAAGAGGTGATGGATCGCGAGGAAGGACTGGAAACCCATGCCTATGCATTCATCCACTCAGACGATATCAAAGCTCGGATCGCCGAGTGGTTCGGAGATCAAATGCAGTTCGATGTGATCATCGGAAATCCGCCTTACCAGATGACCGGGGCTGGCGGCGGTACCAATGACGCTCCAATCTATCAACACTTCGTCGCCCAAGCTCTGCTGCTCGACCCGAAGTTCCTGAGCATGGTGATCCCGTCGCGGTGGATGGCGGGCGGACGGGGTCTTGGTGAGTTTCGAGCGACGTTTCTCAAGGACCGCCGGCTCCGCGCGATGGTCGATCATGAGAACGCGAAAGACGTATTTCCCTCGGTCGGCATCGGAGGCGGCGTTTGCTACTTCCTTTGGGATCGTGATCACAACGGATTTTGCGAGTGCACTTTCAATCGCAACGGCGAAGTGATCGGGCCTCATTCGCGAACTCTCGATGAATTCGATGTTTTCGTGCGCGACGCACGATCGGTGGAAATTCTCCGGAAAGTAGTCGCCGCCGAAGAGGCATCATTCGAGACGCTCGTGAGCGGCGACACGCCGTTTGGTCTGGCGACCAACTTCAAGGAATACGCGAAAGGAGTAGCGCCAAACGATATTCAGGTCCGGCTGTATGCAAACATCGGGACGAGAAGAGTGAATGGAGCAATGCCTCGCGATGCCATCGCGAAAAATCTGCATTTGCTAGACGTATGGAAGGTGTTCCTTCCTGTAGCTGGATCGGGTCGAGAGCGGGAGCGCAGCGGAGTCGACTTGGTTCTCGGCCCATCGATGGTCGGGGAACCAGGTTCAGCCTGCACTCAAACCTATTTGGTTGCCGGTCCACTAGAGTCAGAAGCCGCCGCGCGAAGTGTTGAATCATATTTGAAATCAAGGCTCGTCAGGTTCCTCATCTCGCTCCGAAAGCCAGCCCAGCACGTGTTTCGAGCGATGTACCGCTGGGTGCCCCAACAAGTTTGGGACCGGACTTGGACTGATGCCGATCTCTACGCGAAGTACGGGATCACCGCCGAAGAGCAGGCACATATCGAATCCATGATCCGCCCAATTGGGGCGACGGATTGAGCCGGCCGATCGATGACGTTCTGCCGCCGAAGCCGGAAGTCAGCCCGCGCCTATATGCATACGCCATCGACGCGCCGTCACACGAAGGCCTGCTGAAAATCGGCCAGACCGCACGCGACGTGAAGCAGAGGATCGCCGAACAAACGAAGACAGCGGCAATCAAGCCGCGGATCGAAATGGACGAGCCGGCGACGCGAGAAGACGGATCAATCATCTCGGATTTCGCGCTGCGTGAAGCCTTAAAGGCGCGTTCTCACGAGCCGTGGGACGGCGAGTGGATGCGGTGCACCATCGCCGACGTGCTTGCCGCGCTAAATGACCTCCGCGCAGGCCGCCCCATCCAAGGCGTACGCGATCAGACCTTTCGGCCTCGCGCCGAACAGCAGAAGGCGGTGGACCAGACCTTCGCCTATTTCCAGTCGCGCTGGACCGAGGATGCGACGGCCGTCCCCCGTTTCCTTTGGAACGCCAAGATGCGGTTCGGAAAAACCTTCACCACCTACCAACTCGCCAAGCGGATGGGCGCCCGTCGCGTTCTGGTGGTCACGTTCAAGCCAGCGGTCGAGGACGCGTGGCAAGCGGACCTGGAAGGCCACGTCGATTTCGAAGGTTGGCAATACCTGTCGCGCGCGTCCGGAGGCGACCCACGAGGCGTCGATGCCAACAAACCATTGGTCTATTTCGGGTCGTTTCAGGACCTCCTCGGCCGCGAGGCCGGGACGGGCGCGATCAAGGCCCGGAACGAGTGGCTGCACGAGGTCAACTGGGACCTCGTCGTGTTTGACGAGTATCACTTCGGCGCCTGGCGCGACACGGCCAAGGAGCTGTTCGAGGGCGAGACCGACAAGCAGGCGGGGCGACAGGAATACAATCCCGACCTGGAGCAGGTGAATGAGGACCTGGGGGTTCTTTCAGAGGCCGAGGTGGAGTTCCTGCCGATCACGACCCGGGCCTATCTCTACCTCTCGGGGACTCCGTTCAGGGCGCTGGCCACCGGGGAGTTCATCGAAGAGCAGATCTTCAACTGGACCTACACGGACGAACAGCGGGCCAAGGCGGAGTTCACCGCGGCCCATCCCGGCGATCGAAACCCCTATGCCGCTCTGCCCGAAATGCGGCTGCTGACGTATCAGATGCCGCCGGAATTGCTGGCTATCGCCAACGGCGGCGAGTTCGACGAGTTTGACCTGAACGCCTTTTTCGCCGCCGTGGGAACCGGCGTCCTGGCGACATTCACGCACAAGAATGACGTGCAGAAGTGGCTGCAGGTCATTCGCGGTGAATATGCGCCGGCCGATGCCCTGAAGACGGGAACGCGCCCGCCCTGGCCTTACGCCGACACGCGCCTGCTTCCGTGGCTGAACCACGCCTTCTGGTTTCTGCCGAATGTCGCCGCGTGCGAGGCCATGGAGAACCTGCTCGCTGAACCCCAGAACGTTTTTTGGCATGACTATCAGGTCGTCATGGCCGCCGGACCTGGCGCGGGTATTGGCCTCAGCGCCGTGCCGCCCGTGCGCAAAGCCATTGGCGGCGGCTTCGACACCAAGACCATCACCCTGTCTTGCGGCAAGCTGACCACCGGCGTGACCATCCCTCAGTGGTCCTCAATCCTAATGCTGCGGAACCTGAAGACGCCGGAGACCTACTTCCAGGCTGCTTTCCGCGTTCAGTCGCCATGGTCGATCAAGAACCCGGAGGGCGATGAGCCGAACCGCGAGCAGATCGTCAAACCTGCGTGCTTCGTCTTCGACTTCGCGCCGACGCGGGCGCTGCGCCAGCTGTCGGACTACGGCATCCATCTTTCGCCAGGCGAATCCAATCCCGAGAAGGCGGTGGCGGACCTGGTCTCGTTCCTACCGGTGCTGGCCTATGACGGTGCGCGGATGACACCCGTCGATGCGGGCCAGATTCTCGACATCGCCATGGCGGGAACCTCCGGCACCTTGCTGGCTCGGAAGTGGGAGTCCGCACTGCTGGTCAATGTGGACAATGAGACATTGAGCCGGGTGCTTGGCAGCAAGGAAGCCATGGCGGCTGTGGAGCGCATCGAGGGCTGGCGGAACCTCGGCGAGAACGTGATCGAGACGATCATCGCCAAGAGCGCGGCGGTGAAGGAGCTCAAGAAGAAAGCTCAGGGCGGCGAGTTGTCCGAGAAGGAAAAGCGCGAGCTGACGGCCGAGGAGCGGGAATACAAATCCAAGCGCAAGCTTGTTCAGGAGAAGCTCATCAAGTTCGCCACGCGCATCCCGGCGTTCATGTATCTGACCGATTTCCGCGAGAACACGCTCAAGGATGTGATCACCCGGATCGAGCCGGACTTGTTCCAGACGGTGACCGGACTGACGGTGGCGGACTTCCAGCTGTTAGTGGATTTGAAGGTTTTCAACACGGAGCGGATGAACGAAGCGGTTTTCGCCTTCCGGCGGTATGAGAACGCCTCGCTGAGCTACACGGGCATAGACAGTCATCCAGATCTCAACAGGGTCGGCGGCTACGACACAGTCGTAGCGAAGGAATAGATGCAAGCGTGGTCCCTCAGGTCTTCAAAGGGCCTTGGCCAACTGATCGAGTAGTTGCTTCCGTTTCGCTTTGTCGATCTCCGGATCTTCGACCTGAATGTATTCGACCGCAGAGAAATTATCACCGCGTCGGCGATTGAGCGGGGGCTCAAGGCTCTCGATCAATAGGGCCTCAAGTGTCTCAATGACGACTAGATGGGTCCAAGCCGCAGTGGGTTCGCCAAGAGTGCCCTCGTCGCTCACGCCCCGCAGACCGAACCATGAGAAACGGTCCCACCGGCCACCAAGGCGATCAGTCGTGTGGGCTTTCAGGCGGCTCGCAAGCGTGTCCGTGGCGCGGCCGACGTAGATGACACGATCACGGTCGTGCAGCAGATAGACGCCGACTTGGTTGCTAAAATCAACGTCGGTGGCGCCGAGCCCCTGACGCCCGAAAATCCTTGGATGCTTGCCTGTCCAAGACACTGCGTCACGGCGCCAATACATGCCAAACGCGCGCAGAGCGCCTGTCTCTGACTCTTCCTCGCTTATCGACGCGGGAGACTCTGCCTCCGCAGGTTTGGTTTCGACCGCAGCTCTCAGGGCGTAGTTTCCTTTCCCAAGGCGGACGAATGGGCTGTCTTCGTTTTCGAGTGAGAGACTGATAACTGCGGCGACAGTCCTAGCGGGAGTTGCGCCCACCTCGCTGCGAAGGTTAGCGCGACGATTTGTTCAGCGATCTCGGAGTAGTGCATCGAGCCGCCTGCAGTGCGCAGGGCTGTCTCTACAGCTTCTTTCCAAGGCAGGTCTCTCGGCATTGGTCCCCCGATCTCACAAGCGGGTCAGGATGCCCTGAAAGTCGCGCGCGGTCGACATCGCAACCGACCGGTGAGCCGGATGCTTTCCAGACGACCATAAGCCCAGCCCAGTCGTGACTCGCCCCCTGGACGCGCGGGCGCGCGTCCGGTCCCCCTTGGCCAAGCCAAGGGGGACTTGGCGACAGGGGCTCTGGTGGGTGATTTGGATGGTGGACGCGGCTGGGATTGAACCAGCGACCCCCTCGATGTCAACGAGGTGCTCTCCCGCTGAGCTACGCATCCGCTCCATGGGGAACGGGGGGTATACCGACCCCGCCAATCCCTTGCAAGCGTTAGGGGAGCGAGCGGCCTAGCCGAAGGCTAGGCCGCCATCATCTTCTCCACCTCGGTGACGATTTCCCGAAGGTGGATGGGTTTGGAGAGGACCTTGGCGCCCGGGGGACCGACCTCGCCCTGGGCCATGGAGAGGGCCACGGCGGCGAAGCCGGTGATGAACATGATGCGCAGGGCGGGCTGGCGCTGGGCGGCGATGCGGGCCACCTCGATGCCGTCCATGCCGGGCATGACGATGTCGGTGAGGAGCAGGTCCCAGGGCTCGGCCAGGGCGTCCACGGCCTCCTCGCCATCGGCGCAGGCGCGCACGTCATAGCCGGCGCGCTCCAGGGCGCGCGTCAGGAAGCCGCGGAGGCTGTCGTCATCTTCGGCGAGCAGGATGCGGGGCATGGGGTCTCTTGGGCGCGTTTCGAAGCTCTTAACCTAAGGGGCGAGGTGTAAATCGGCGGTGAAGGCAGGGGAATGCGGCAAAAGGAAAGGGCCGGAGGGAGATCCCACCGGCCCTAATCTCTCAGCAGTGTGCGGGTCAGGTTTATTGCCCCACCCGTGACCGCTGCGCGGTCTCCCTCCCCAGCCTGGGGAGGGATTGTTTGGGGTTAGCTCCCTACCACTTCTTCAGGAGGCCGAAGCGGATGGTGCGGCCGAGCGGGCTGCCGGTGAAGGCGTCGTAGTTGATGATGTCACGGCTGAAGATCGGGTCCTGATCGAACACGTTCTGCACGGTGACGCTCATGGTCGTCTGCCAGGGCAGATCCAGGCGGTAGGTGAAGTCGGTGTTGAAGGTGGCCGGGATCTTCTGGCCCGCGAGGATGGCCGTGTTCTGGCCGGCGCAGAAGCCGACGGCGCTGTTGGACGCCACCGGGCCCCAGACGCCGGTGCCGACGCCCGTGGGGATCGGCGGCGAGACGGGGTTGGTGTCGGCGCAGGCGACATCGACGATGCCCGAGGCGTTGCCAACGTTCTGGTTGAACTCGTTGCGCTCGGTGAAGAAGTCGTTGTCATCGGTGAAGCCGGAGACGACGCGGGTGGTCAGGTTGAAGTTGTGGCGGCCGCGGTTGAAGTTGAAGGTGATCGAGCCGCGGTACTGGGCCACGTGCTGGCCATTCTTGCCGGTGGCTTCGTTGAAGGAACCGATGCCGTCGTAGCCGACGCCGACGGTGATGCCGTTGATGACGAAATCGGAGGCGTCATAGGTGAGGACGTAGGTCCAGTCGGTGGAGACATCGAGACGGCCGCCGAACACGTCATCGAAGCGGTAGGCCGCCGAGAAGTCGATGCCGGAGGTGTCCAGCGTGCCGCCGTTGATCAGGGCCGTCTGGGTGCCCTGGGCGCCGAAGAAGCGCACCCGGCCGCCGCCCAGGCCGCCGTTGCCGGCGGTGGAGTTCATGGCCGAGGTCCCCTGCACGCAGGCCCCGTTGAGGGTGATGAACGGCTGGTTGCCCAGGAGGGGCTGGTTGTCGGTGAGCAGCGGGCTGGAGCAGTTGATCAGGGCGCCGGCGCCGGTGGAGCCCGGCATGGCGAGGGCCTGGATCAGCTGCGCCGTGGTGCCGGCGCGGACGATGTCGTTGATGTGGATGTTGTAGTAGTCGACCGTGGCGCGGAAATCGCCGGCGGCGATGATGGCCCCGATATTGTAGTTGAAGCCCTTTTCCGGCCGGACATTGAGGTTCGGCCAGTTTTCCGAGACGAAGGAGATGCCGGTGCCGCCGTAGGTGGCGGGGGCGGTGGCGTTGGCCACGGCGCCGGTGACGGCGCGCGGCGGGTTCACCTGGGTGAAGGTCTGGCCGACGGTGGCGCGCAGGGCCAGCCAGTCGGTGGCCTGCCACTTGACCGAGCCGGCGCCCACGAACACCGAGTTGTCGATGGGGGTGACGTCCGACATGAACTTCTCGTAGCGGCCCGAGAGCTGGACATTGAGGTTGTCCAGAACCGGCAGCTGGATTTCGCCGAAGTAGGCGACGACCGGATAGGAACGGTCATCATCCACGGTGAGGCCGGTGAGCTGGACGCCGCGGTTGAAGACCAGGGGGCCGGTTTTCGACGAGCAGTCCGTCCGGCCGAGGGTGGCGCAGGGATTGATGCTGCGGTCGGCGAAGTCGCTGAGGTTGGTGCGCTCGTGGAAGCGGCGGTACTGGCCGCCGAAGGCCACGGCGATCGGGTTTTCCGCCCACAGGCGCAGGTTCGTCTCACCGGAGACCACGAAGTCGAAGATGGCGTATTCGCTGGTGCGGCGCAGCTCGACCGGGACGTACATCCAGTTGACCAAAGCGGCGCTGTTGGTCAGGCCCTGGCCGGGCGTGTAGCCGGTGTAGGTGCCGGTGCCGACATAGCCGGGGTTGGCGGCGCCGGTGTACTGGTTGGACTGCACGGCGGTGGAGAACGGGTTGAAGTAGAGGCAGCCGTTGGCCCCGGGCGTCGAGCCCGTGCAGTTGGGGCCGCCGAGGCCGTTGAGGCCCGCCTGCAACCGGTCGACCAGCATGTCGCGCGAGGCGATGGTGTAGTCGAGGGTGTTGAGGGTGAAGGCCGCCGACCAAGTCAGCTTGTTGCCCCAGAATTCCGGAATGTCGCCGGACAGCTCCACGGTGTAGCGCAGGGTGGTGGAGAAGTTGTGCTGGAAGTCCGGCCCGATCGGGCTGGTCCCTTGCGCGAACGGCCGCCAGACGGTGTTGAGGAGGCCGACGCGGCCGGGGGTCACGGCGTTGGTGATATTGGCGATCTGCTGGGCCGTGAAGGCGGTGGTGCCGTCCGAATTGGTCAGGCGGGCCAGCATGTCGGCGACGGCGGGGTTGGTGCCCGGCACGAAATAGGCCGGCGTCGTCAGGATGTTCTGGCTGGGGAACAGGCCGCCGACCGCGCCCGTCGTCTGCATCGGCACGTTGCCCACCAGGGCGCCGCCGTTGTCGATCGGCACGTTCGGGATGTCGAGCTTGTAGAGCATGAACTCGGCATGGAACTTCAGGTAGTCGCTGAAGCGGTAGTTGGCCTCGACATAGGCCTGCCAGGTGTCCTGCTCCTCAACCGCGTTCTGGGCGGCCGCGAACTGCCAGTAGCAGACCGGAGAGGGCGTGGTGGACCAGCCGGCGAAGCCGCCCAGGGCGGTGCAGTACGGGTCGCGCACGAGACCGGAGGAGGCGCTGATCTGGCGGTTGCCGACGTAGCGGTTGGCCCCGGCCGCGGCGAGCGGCGAGATGGTCGCGAAGGTGCCGGGCGTGGCGACGCCGGCCGAGTTGAACTGGGTCTGGAAGTCGAAGGCGCCGGGGTTGCCGGAGATCGACCAGGAGGACGGGTTTTCGAAATAGTCGCGGAACGCCCAGTCGCGCGTGCCGAGGTCGAGCTCGCTGCGGTGCGTGTAGCTGACCACGCCCATGATGTTGCCGTTGTCGCCGACCCGGCCGGCCGAGAGGCTCCAGTCCCAGTCGCCGTCGCTGTCCTTGATCTGGCGGTAGTTGGCGGCGAGTTCGACGCCGTCGAGGTTGCGGCGGGTGATGTAGTTGACCACCCCGCCGACGGCGTCGGCCCCGTAGGTGGTGGCGCCGCCCTCCTTCAGGATCTCGACCCGCCCGATGGCGGCCGTGGGGATCAGGGCGATGTTGTTGAAGCGGCCGACCGAGGCCGAATACTGCTCGGGGAAGCGGCGGCCGTTGAAGACCACCACGGTGCGCGACGATGACAGGCTGCGCAGGTTGATCGAGGCCGCGCCGATGGAGAAGGCGTTGTTGCGGTTCGCCTCACCGGCCACGGAGCCGATCTCGGTCAGGCCCTTCACCAGGTCGATGTTGGAGGGCGAGCCCTGATTGCGCAGTTCCTCGAGGTTGACCGCCTCCACCGGCATGGCCGCGTCTTCCGGGGTGCCGGCGATGAACGAGCCGGTGACGGTGACGGCGTCGACATCGGTGGCCGTGGCGGTGGCGGTGTTGGTGGCGGCGAAGGCCGGCGAGGCGACACCGGCGGCCATCAGCGCGGCGAACGACGCGCTCAGGACAAGACTCTTCTTCAGCATTTCACTTCCCCCTAGAGCTCAACCCGCCTCTCTGATGGGACGGTGCCGGCCTAATCTGCGTTTCCCTAGCGCAATTGAAGCCGCGAAGAGGCCGTTCGGCAACCCCCATTTCGGCGCTGAAATGGGATGCCACGTTTTTTTTGAGGGGCGGGTACGGCCAACTCACGGTTTTGTCTTGCTATTTCAGGACGTTTCCAGCCCTGCGGATGATACCGGACACTCACAGGTCGCATGCCGCCGCAAAGCCGCCACAAGCTGAACCGCCCCGACGGACGCACCAATGTCCCGCCAGGCGGAACCGGGATTTGACCGCGTCGGCGCTTCGGCCCAACACTGATTGCCATGACCCTGCTGGAGCCGCCGCCGGCCAAGATCGCGCCCTACAGGCTGGTTCGGCCCCCGGCGGGAACCCCGGCGGCCCCCCTGGTGTTCGCGAGCCCGCATTCGGGGCGCCACTACCCGGCGGAGATGCTCGACGCCTCGGTGCTGGACGCCGCCGCCATCCGGCGCAGCGAGGACGCCCTGGTCGACGAACTGATCGCCGAGGGACCGGCCTGCGGCGCCAGCCTGATCGCGGCCGGATACGCCCGCGCTTTCATCGACCTCAACCGCGACCCGTGGGAGCTCGACCCCGCGATGTTCGAGGACGAACTGCCCGCCTTCGCCCGGGGGCGGACGGCCCGGGTGGCGGCGGGGCTGGGCGCCATCGCCCGGATTGTCGCCGAGGGGCAGGAGATCTACGGCCGCAAGCTGACCTTCGCCGAGGCCGAGGCGCGGGTGGCGGCGGCGCACGCCCCCTATCACCAGGCGCTGGCGGCGCTGATCGAGGAGACCCGGGCCCGGCATGGCTTCGCCCTGCTGATCGACTGGCACTCCATGCCGTCCGCCGCGGCCAAGGCCGGGCGCATGGGGCGCGAGCGCTGCGACATCGTGCTGGGCGACCGCTACGGCGCGGCCTGCGGGCCGGCGGTGACGCGGCTGGTGGAAACCCGGCTTGAAGCCATGGGCTACGTGGTAACGCGCAACGCCCCCTATGCCGGCGGCTACACCACCGAGCACTACGGGCGGCCGGGCAAGGGCGTGCACGCCCTGCAGATCGAGATCAACCGCGGCCTCTATCTCGACGAGGAGGCCCTCATCCCGACCGAGGGCTTCGCCCGCCTGAAGGACGACCTGGAGGCCCTGTTCGGCGCCCTTTCAGGCGCCGATTGGAAGAGCCTCCTCTAGGCCGGCGTCAGAAGGCCCAGTTGTAGCCGATGCGGCCGATATTGGCGGTCAGGCTGGCCGTATGAACGCCCGGGGCGTTGAGACCGCCGCTGACCACGGTGGAGGTGGAGTTCACATTGCCGAAGTCGGCATAGAGATATTCCAGCTTCAGCCGGCCAGGACCCATGGCCCATTCGGCGCCGACGCCGGCCGTCCAGCCGTACTTGGTCTGGGACCGGTCGCCGCCGGTGAGCGAGGCCGCGGCGAAGGTGTCGGTGAAATTGACGCCGTACTTCAGTTCCGTGACCGCCAGGCCTCCGGTGGCGTAGAACAAGGCCGCGCCGTTGGCGACGCCGACGCGGGCGCGCAGGGTGGCCATCCAGTCCGTGTCGACCGCCTGGGTCAAGGTGTAGGACGTGCCGGCGCAGCAGGAATAATTGGTGGTCGTCGACGAGCCCTCGGAGAGGTCGAGGGCGCCGACATCGGCCTCGAAGCCGAACACCGTGGAGCCGTTCTGCCAGTTGTAGCCAATCTGGGCGCCGCCGGTCCAACCGTTGGGGGAATAGTTGCGGATGCCGTCCGCATTGATCTGCGTGACCGACGAGCCGGCGAAATAGGTGCCCGCCGCCACCGAGGTCACGGCGTCGGAATCGCCCCAGGCGCCGCCGGCATAGATGCCGCCGTAGCCGCCGGAGAAGTCCTGCGCCATGGCCGGCGCCGCCAGCCCCATGCCGCCCGCGAGCACCAGGCCCGCCATCCAAGATTTACGCATGCTTCCAAGCTCTCCTTAAGTTTCCCGACAAGGACGCGGAGGCGCAGGTTGGCCGCCATTGTGGCGTGAATGCGCCCAAATCGAACGCGGTTATTCAACGTTCGCGGGAAATGACGAAGTGTTGCCGCGAAGCGACGCCATGGGAGAGGCATGGCGGGCGCCGGCCCAAAAAAAAGGCTCGGCCGAAGCCGAGCCAGTTCATTAGGGAGGAAACGCCCAGGAAGGGCAGAGGCAGCAGGGCCGCCTCACAGTCATGAAGGTAGTTTGCGGCGCACAATCGCGCAAGGGAAAAGTGCGGCTGGCCTATGAGATTTTCTGTCGCACTCAGGAGAATTCATGTTTTTCAACGACTTTTCCCCCGCTCCCTTCGTAGGAAGAGTATGTTGCGGTGCGAAATCGCGAAGGCCGTACCCCCGGTGTCATCCCGTTTAAGGCGAGCCGGTTCGCATACGAAATCAGTGATTTGAGACATTTCCGATGGGTAAGGCGTGACGTGTTGTGGCGCCGCAACACGCAGGGCCTCGCCTTTGGGGCCTTCCTCGCGTACAAGCCGCCGCGCTGAGCGCCGCCAGGGACAGGCGGCCGGCGCGTCCTCCCCTCCTGACCGTAAAGACCTCATGTCGCTTCGCAACATCGCCATCATCGCCCACGTCGACCATGGCAAGACCACCCTCGTCGACCAGATGCTCGCCCAGTCGGGCATCTTCCGCGCCAATGAGGCGACCGTCGAACGCGCCATGGACTCCAACGACCAGGAACGCGAGCGCGGCATCACCATCCTGGCCAAGGCCACCTCGGTGCTGTGGCACGGCGAGGCCGGCGAGACGCGGATCAACATCATCGACACTCCCGGCCACGCCGACTTCGGCGGCGAGGTGGAGCGGATCCTCGGCATGGTGGACGGCTGCCTACTGCTGGTGGACGCCGAAGAGGGGGTGATGCCCCAGACCAAGTTCGTTCTCGGCAAGGCGCTGAAGCTGGGCCTGCGCCCCATCGTGGTGCTGAACAAGGTCGACCGCGCCCACGCCGATCCGGACCGCGTACTGAACGACGCCTTCGACCTTTTCGCCGCCCTGGGCGCCGACGACGACCAGCTGGATTTCCCGCACCTCTATGCCTCCGGCAAGCAGGGCTGGGCGACCCTGGACATGAATAAGCCGTCGGAGAACCTCGCTCCATTGTTCGACAAGATCGTCGAACATGTGCCGGCCCCGAAGGCCGAGGCGCGGGCCACCGAGCCGGCGACCCTGCTCGCCGTGCTGATCGAGAGCGATCCGTTCCTCGGACGCCTGCTCACCGGCCGGGTCGATAGCGGCAAGATCGTGCCCGGCATGGCCATCCAGGCCCTGTCGCGCGACGGCCAGGTGATTGAAAAAGGCCGGGTGACCAAGGTGCTGGCCTTCCGCGGCCTGAAGCGCAGCCCGATTGATGTGGCCGAAGCCGGCGATATCGTCGCCATCGCGGGCCTCTCCAAAGCCACCGTGGCCGACACGCTGTGCTCTCCTGAAGTGACGGAGGCCCTGCCGGCCCAGCCCATCGATCCGCCGACCATCGCCATCACCGTCTCGGTGAACGACAGCCCCCTGGCGGGCCGCGACGGCGACAAGGTGCAGAGCCGCGTGATCCGCGCCCGCCTGCTGGCAGAGGCCGAGAGCAATGTGGCCATCAAGGTGGCCGAAACCTCCGAGAAGGACGCCTTCGAGGTTTCGGGCCGGGGCGAACTGCAGCTAGGCGTGCTGATCGAGGGCATGCGCCGCGAAGGCTTCGAGCTTTCCATCAGCCGGCCGCGCGTCGTCTATCAGACCGACCCGGAGACGGGGAAACGCCTGGAGCCGATCGAAGAGGTCTATATCGACGTCGATGACGACTATACCGGCGTGGTCATCGAGAAGCTGTCGGCCCGCAAGGCCGAGATGACCGACATGCGCCCCTCCGGCGCCGGCAAGACGCGCATCACCCTGTCGGCCCCGTCCCGCTCCCTGATCGGCTACCAGGGCGAGTTCCTGACCGACACGCGCGGGTCCGGCGTGCTGAACCGCGTGTTCAGCCACTATGAGCCCTACAAGGGCGCCATCGAAGGCCGCCGCAACGGCGTGCTGGTCTCGAACGGCGACGGCGAGACCGCCTCCTATGCGCTTTGGAACCTGGAAGACCGGGGCACGATGTTCGTCGGCGGCGGTGAGAAGACCTACCAGGGCATGATCATCGGCGAAAACAGCCGCCCGGATGACCTGGACGTCAATCCGATGAAGGCCAAGCAGCTGACCAATGTGCGGGCGTCCGGCAAGGACGAGGCCATCCGCCTGACCCCGCCGCGCCGCCTGACCCTGGAACAGGCCATCGCCTATATCGAGGAAGACGAGCTGGTCGAGGTGACGCCCAAGGCGATCCGCCTGCGCAAGCAGGTGCTGAACCCGTCCTTCCGCAAGAAGCGCATGCTGGTCGACTAGACTTCGCCTTGGTACACGCGACCTGCGGGAAGATCGCGGGGGCGTTGCAATGACCGATGGGCAGTTTGGGGCGATCTACTGGATCGGCCGGCATAGCTCTTCTTGCCGGGTTCATGCTGTATGCGCCCATCTCGATAGAAGGGCCGCCGCGGCATCCGCTTGGCCGACCGTCGTTGGCAGGTCGTGCGCGCGGGGCTAGAAGCGGCCTCTCGCTTGGACGATGAGCCTTTGGGGCAGCATGATCGTGGCGCCGATATTGCCTATACCTACGAAGTGGATGGCCAATCCTACCGCGGAACGCGCATTCAGTTCGGCGCGTGGCCGGGCGGACGCATGAAGGCAGAGAGCTTCGTGAGCCAGCATGGCGGAGGCGCGGAGGTCGCCGTGCTTTACAATCCTGAGAAGCCTCAGGACAGCGTATTGAGGCCGACCGCATCGGGTCGAGGCATTCGGCGCGGCGCCTGGATCGTCCTTGTGATGTCTGGGCTCTATGCCGCGATGGCCTGGTGGGTTTCGACCCATGCGCCGCCACCTACCTGACCCATTTCTCCGCAAGAAGCGCATGCTGGTCGACTAAAACGCGCTAGCATGCTCCCGCGTGCTGGGGGCGGCGATGACGAGCGAAACGAAGATCTGGATCATCGGCATCACCCTCGGCGTCGGGCTGATCCTCAATCTCTTCGTGCAATGGACGGCGAACCGGCTGGTGCGCCGGGCCGAGGAGGCGGAAGCCTGGCCCATCGCCCAGGCGCGGCTGATTAAGGCCTGGGTCTGGTCGGCGCGCGGCAATAACACCCCGCACCTGCGCTACGAGTACGAGGCCGCCGGCCGGACCTGGCAAGGCCGCCGCGTGCTGTTCGGCCGGTGGGCTTCGACCTTGGCGGTGGCCAACGACTTCCTCGCCGGCCTGCGGAAGAGCCCGACCTTTCCGGTGCGCTATGACCCGGCCAATCCGGCCTTTTCCGTCGTCTTGGCCGAGGCGAAGGTGGCGACGCGGCGGTCCGTGGGCGTGGGGGTGATTTTGCTCTCGGCCGTCGTCGCGCTGTTGATCTGGGTCGGCGGGCGCTAGGCGCGGAGAGCTTCGCCGCCATACGATTCTCCCACCAGCGAAGCATCCCGGCGAAAGCCGGGACCCAATCACTGCCTCACCTTGCAAAGCCGGCGCCCGTGGACGCTGCCGTTTGGGTCCCGGCTTTCGCCGGGATGCCGCCGCGTTTAGGGAGATTGAGAACAAGGGAGATCGGCTATGGACCAGAAGGTGGCGTGGGTGACGGGGGCGTCCTCCGGGATCGGGGAGGCCCTGGTCAAGGCGCTGGTAAAGAGCGGCTGGTCGGTCATCCTCTCCGGGCGGCGCGTTTCAGCGCTGGAAGCCGTGGCCAAGACGGCCGGCGGCGAGACGATGATCCTGCCCTTCGAGGTAACGGATTTCGCGGCCCTGCCGGGGATCGCCGAGACGGCCTTGGCCTGGAAAGGCCGCATCGACCTCTTGATCAACAATGCCGGGGTCAGCCAGCGCAGCCTCGCCCTCGATACCGATTTCGAGACCTACCAGCGGATCATGGACATCGACTATTTCGCGCCCCTGCGGCTGACGCAGCTGGTTCTGCCGCACATGGTGGACCGGGGAAGCGGGACCTTCGTGGCGATCAGCTCGCTGGCCGGACGGATCGGGTCGTGCATGCGCACCGGCTATTGCTCGGCGAAGTTCGCCCTTCTGGGCTACTACGAGGCGCTGCGGGCCGAGGTGGACGCGGCCTACGGCGTGAAGGTGCTGACCGTGCTGCCGGGATCAGTGCGGACGGCGGTCGCCGCCAACGCTCTGCAGGGCGATGGCAGTCAGCGCGGCGTCTCCGACGCCAATATCGATGGCGGCATGGACCCGGACGATGTGGCCCGCCAGATCGTGGCCGCGATCAAGACCGGCAAGCGCGACCTGGTGATCGCGGAGGGCGGCGAGATGGGCGCCTACCAGATGCGGATGAGCGATCCGGAGCGGCTGTATGACGGGGTGGCGCGGGAAGGGGTGCGGATGGCGGCCCAGCGGGCGGCGGCGGGCGAAGGCCAGGCCCTGATCCTCGATCCCAGCCGCAACCGATAGGGCGCCGGCATGAGGGATGTGCTCCTGTTCAACAGCGTCGCCGCGGCGGTCGCCGTCGGGACGGGCGTGATCACCTGGACAGGCTTCTGGCTCTACAGCCGGCACATTTCCGGACAGGCCAAGATGGCTCAGGAACAGTGGTCGCGAACCCGTGGCGATGTGGTGAAGACAGCTCTTTGGTCGTATCGCGGCCAACCAATGCCCGCCATGACCTATAGCTACATGGTGCAGGGACAGACCTATTTCGGCCGCCGCATCCAGTTCGGGGGATGGGTGGACGGCAAGGCAGAGGCGGCGGACTATCTTCGCGCCCACCCTGAAGGATCACAGATTGACGTGCTGTACGATCCGGAACGTCCGAACCGGGCCGTGCTGCGCACCGAAGTGGGCGCGAAGAACTATGTCCTGGCGGGATGGATTTGCGCGGCGGCCTTCTGCGTGGTGGCCGGTTTCACCTTCTTCACCCGCGCGGACCGCAGTTTCGGCCCCCCCTGGGAAGCCAGCGCGCCAGGCGCTGCCGAGGCGCCCTCGCCCGAGGTGGCGGCGCACGAAGGCGGGGCGCTTTCCTCTGATCCCGGGCGGAACCCCTGATCGCCTTAGCGCCTCATATCCTGGCATCTTCCACCGTGTTCGCCGTGGGCGCGGCGGTGTTCCTGAGCGTGTGGCTCTATAGCGGCCATCTGGAACGGCGGGTCCTGGACCTGGCCCGCTGGTCGACGACCACGGCGACCGTCATCCATTCCAGCCTGTGGACCTACCGGAACACCACCTCCCCCGTGATTGCCTACGTCTATGAGGTGGATGGGCGCCGGTACAAATCGAGCCGCATCGCGCTGGGCGGCTGGATCGGCGGCACGCAGGCCGCCTATGAATTCGCCGCCGCCCATCCGGCCGGCTCAAGCGTGACCATCAGCTATGACCCCGAAAAGCCGCGCCTCAGCGTCATCATCACGACCGTGGGGGCGAGGAATTACCGGACCGTCGCCTGGTTCCTGGGCGCGCTTTTCCTGATCGCTTCTGTCGGCGTTTTCTTCCTGGCTCAGCTCAATTAGGGCCCCCCGGGCCGGGTCTGCCCCCTTTTCCGAGGTATCGGCCACCGCCCTCGCCCCGTCAGTTCACGGCCACAACAGGGGGACGAGCCGTGATCTTCTTCAAGATCGTCATCATTTTTTTCTTCTCGCTCTTTGGCCTGATGGTCATGGGCGTCATCCGCCTGATCGGCGGGTCCCTGGCCCGCCAGGTCGCGGCGGCGCGGCAGTGGCCGGAAGTCCCGGGCAAGGTGACCTACGTCAACGTCAGCCACTTCCAGGGCAACCATGTCCCGGAGGTCCGGTACGAGTATGAGGTGGCGGGCAAGGCCTACAAGAGCACGCGGGTGAAGTTCGGCGGTTGGCGGGGCAGCCGCGAACTGGCGCACCAGTTCATTGCCGGCTATCCGCCCGGCAAGGAGGTGTCGGTGAAATACGATCCGAAGAACCCCGGCAACGCCGTGCTGGACACGGCGGGCGATATCACCACTTACAAAAAGATCGCCTGGGGGTTCTTTGGTCTGTTCGCGGTCTTCGGCCTGCTGGCCAGCTTCATCGTGCCGGGCTGAGGCTCTTCTTCCTCCGGGCAGGCGCGCGCTAAGAAGGCCTCATGGCCAATCCAAACTTCGCCGCCCTGCCCGACACCATCTTCGATGTGATGAGCGGCCTGGCCCGCGCGCACCAGGCCGTGAACCTTGGCCAGGGATTCCCGGACGATCCGGGGCCGGCGCATGTGCGCGCCAAGGCGGCGGACGCCGTGCTGAACGGGTACAACCAGTATCCAGCGATGACGGGCCTGCCCGAACTGCGGCAGGCCGTGGCGCGGCACTATGAGCGCACCCAGGGTCTCGACCTCGACTGGGCGAGCCAGGTGACGGTGACCTCGGGCGCCACCGAGGCTCTGGCGGCGAGCTTCCTCGCCCTGCTCTCCCCCGGCGACGAGGCCGTGCTGTTTCAGCCGGTCTATGACAGCTATGCGCCCATCATCCGCCAGGCTGGCGCGGTCCCCATCCTGGCGCGGCTGGAGCCGCCGCATTTCCGCTGGGACCGGGCCATGCTGGAGGGCCTGTTCAGCGCCCGCACGAAGGTGGTCGCGCTCAACAACCCGCTCAACCCGGCGGCCATCGTCTATGGCGAGGAGGACCTCGCCTTGCTGTCCGAGTTCTGCGTGCGCTTCGATGCCGTGGCGGTGTGTGACGAGGTCTGGGAAGAGGTGGTGTTCGACGGGCGGGCGCACCGGCCGCTGATGGCCTTTCCAGGCATGGCTGAGCGTTGCGTGAAGATCGGTTCGGCGGGGAAGATGTTTGGCCTGACCGGCTGGAAGGTGGGGTTCGTGGCGGCCGCGCCGGCGCTGACCCGGGCCGTGGTGAAGGTCCACCAGTTTCTCTGTTTCACGACCCCGCCGAACCTGCAGACGGCCGTGGCGCATGGCCTGGACCAGCCGGGCGACTGGTTTCAGACGATGCGGGCGGGGTTGGAGCGGTCGCGGGACCGGCTGATGGGCGCCCTGACGCGAGAGGGGTTCGCCGTAATC
Source organism: Caulobacteraceae bacterium (assembly GCA_046349475.1). Lineage (GTDB taxonomy): Bacteria > Pseudomonadota > Alphaproteobacteria > Caulobacterales > Caulobacteraceae > Acaudatibacter. The sequence continues at coordinate 59,898 of JAXMCG010000018.1, forward strand.
CCCAGCCAGGGGACCTATTTCCTGAACATCGACCTGCCGGGGTCCGGCATCGCCCTGCCCGACCATGAGTTCGCCCTGCGCGCCGTAACGGAACACGGGATCGCGACCATTCCGGTCTCGGCCTTCTACGAGGAGGACAAGGTGACGAGCGTGCTGCGCCTTTGCTTTTCCAAGAAGGACGAGACCCTGGATGAGGGGGTGAGGCGGCTGGCGGCGGCGCGCAAGGCGCTGGGGCGGTGAAGCTGCGCATTGACCACGTGGCGATCTGGACGACGGAGCGAGACGCCCTCCTGCATCGGATCGCACGGGCCACGGGGTTGGAAGTCCTCGATGGCTGGCGGCCGGAAGGCAAGCTGGTGTCGCGGGGCGTACGGTTCGCCAATGGACCGTTCCTGGATGTGCACCAGGTCGAGGACACGCCCGGGCCGGCGGGGATCCGGCATGCTCTCCTAGGGCTGGGCGGCGGCTTCCAGGCGGCGACGGACCTCGCTGACCGGAGGGGCTGGCGCGTCGCCTTGGCGCCCTTTGACGCCGGCAAGCCGCGGGCCGAGCCCTGGTCGATGGTCAGTTTCCGGCGCGGCCAGGGCCTGATGAGCCTGATGTTCGTGATCGACTATGAACCGGAGGGGCCGGCCTGGGCGCAGGAGGAGTTCGGCGGACCTCTGTTCCGCCCGGCGGCGTCACGCGGGACGGGCTCGTCCGTACAGGCTATCGGGCTGGAACACGGCCCGGGGCCAGGCCTTCCCGAACGGTTCCTCGAGGACGACTTCTCCTCGTCGCGGGGGGACCTGGTTCCCGTCACCGGCTGGAACGAACGCATCGCCTACATCACGGTGCGTGGTCTCAACGAAAAGATCGACCTGGGCTCCGGCGTCGAGATCCGTCCGGTCTAGACCGCAACCTGGGCTTCCGGGTCTTCAAGGCAGGCTTCGATGGTGTGGAAGAGCACAGCCGCCTCGATGGGCTTGGCGACGTGGCTGTCCATGCCGGCGGCGAGATAGGCGCTGACCTGGTGGGCCATGGCGTTGGCGGTGAGCGCCACGATGGGCGTGCGGCGGCGGCCGGTCGCGGCCTCGCGGAGGCGGATCTGACGGGCAGCGTCCTGGCCGTCCATGATCGGCATCTGCATGTCCATCAGGATGATGTCCCATTCCTCGCGTTCCCAGGCCTCCACGGCGGCAGCGCCGTTGTCGACCACCTCGGGGTGCAGGCCGACCTGGGCGAGCAGGGTCTTGAGGACCAGCTGATTGACCATGTTGTCCTCGGCCGCGAGCACCCGGATCGGCGCGAACATGGTCTCCGGCATTTCGGCGCCGTAGGCATCGTGCGGCTGGTGCGCACGCGCGCCGCCGATACGTTGCAGCGGCAGATCGACAGTGAAGACCGAGCCTTCGCCCACGCGGCTGGTCACCTGGATCGAACCGCCCATCAATTCGGCGAGCTCCCGGCAGATCGAAAGGCCGAGCCCCGTGCCGCCGAAGCGGCGGGTAGTGGAGGCGTCGGCCTGGACGAACTTGTCGAACAGGGTGGCGAGCTGATCCTCGGAAATGCCGCAGCCTGTGTCGTTGACGGTGATGCGAAGCGCGCCGGAGGGCCGCGAGACCCTGACCCGCACCTCGCCGTCATCAGTGAACTTCAGGGAATTGGAGACGAGGTTGTAGAGCACCTGGCGCAGGCGGGTGGGGTCACCTAGGTAGACACCCTGAGCCTCCTCATCGACCGTGAGGTTGAACTCCACGCCCTTGCCGTTGGCGGTGGCGGTGAAGGCGGCGTGCGCGCCGAGGGCCAACTCGCCAATATCAAACTCGATGGCTTCCAGGGTGAGCTTGCCGGCCTCGATCTTGGAGAGATCAAGGATGTCGTTGAGGATGGCCAGCAGGGTCTCCCCGGACTTCTGAATCACCTGCACGCGGTCACGCTGAACCTCGGAGAGATCATCGCGCAGGACGGCCTGGGCCATGCCGAGAACACCGTTGAGGGGCGTGCGGATCTCGTGGCTCATATTGGCCAGGAAGTCGGACTTGGCGAGGCTGGCGGCCTCGGCGGCCTGCTTGGCGGCGACCAGCTCTTTTTCCGCCTGCTTGCGCGCGGTGATGTTCTGCATCGCCCCGATGATGCGCTCGGTCTCGCCGGCGGCATTGGCGACGATGAAGGCGATGGAATTGGCCCAGACTTCCTTGTTGTCCGAGCGGTTCATGCGGATTTCGACGCCGTGGCTGACCCCGGTCTCGGCATATTTCGCCCAGGCGGCGTCGGCGATATGGCGGTCATCGGGATGGACGGTGGAGTTCATGTCCAGCACGTCGTCGTAGGTCTGGGGCCGTTCGAAGAAGGTGTCGGCGGCGCCGGCCGTGGTCAGGGTCTTCTGGACGTAATCCATCTCCCAGACGTGGATGTCGGTGATGGCCATGGCGACGTTGAGCCGCTCCTCGGCGCGCTCCTTGTTTTCCAAGGCCTGAACCAGCTTGGTGATATCGGTCATGCCGAGCATGACGCCGGCCACGGCGCCCGCGCTGTCGCGCCAGGGCGAGAACTCGGCGCGCACCCAGAGCTTGCCGAACGGCGTCTCGATCGGCTGACGTTCCAGGGTGCTGCGTTCGCCCGCCAGAGCGGCCTCGAACTGCGGGAGCCAACCGTTGGCGATAGGGGCGACATCGACGATGCGGCGGCCCATGCCATCACCAGGCTGGACGCCCCAGGCCACGCGCATGCGGTTGCTGGCGCCCAGGAACCGCAGGTCGCGGTCCATGATGCAAATGGCGGCGGGCAGGTCCGCCAGCCAGGCCAGGGCGGCGTCCGCCGGGGCTTCCGGCATGATGGCCAACGGCGCGTCTCCCGAAGACATCGCTGCGCAAACTCCCCCTGTCGTGTCCCGCGCGAAGGGACATTGTGCAGCAGCCTTACTTAAGAAGCCGTGCAATCCCCGAAACGGGGCGCGGGTCCGCGACCGTTTGACGCTGTTAGGGAATTTGGCAGTATTTCGCGGTCCGGTATGTCGGGAAGGGAACGATCAAATGGCCGAGGAAGTGATCCCGGGTTCGCGCTGGAAGGCCTTCGGAATTGTCATCATCGGCGGGATCTTCGTGGCCATCGCCATCTGGATGATCCAGTCCCATGCGACGGGCTTCAAGGCGCAGGTCGGCATCTGGATCGGCCTGCCCCTGTTCAGCCTGGCGGCGATCTCCGGCGTGATCCAGATGATCTGGCCGCCGCAGCTGATTCTGAGGCCTGACGGCTTCGAGCTGATCCAGCCGATGCGGGCGCCGAAGCTCACGGCCTGGCGCGAGGTGGAGGGCTTCTACATCTGGCGGGTGCGCGGCAATAAGTTCGTGGCCTACCGGCGGACCGGCGCGGCCAGCCTGATGGGCAAGGTGGGCCGGGCCCTTGGCGCGCAGGCGACCCTGCCCAATCTCTTCGCGATGAAGGCCGAGGACCTGGCCGGGCGTATGGAAACCTGGCGCCTTCAGGCGGGTGGCAGTTACGCCGAGAAGGTGGCGGCCCAGCCGCAACTGGTGAGCTAGCCGGAGGAGATGATGAAACACTGGCTCGGAGCCGCTTTAGGACTGCTGATGCTGCCGGTGGCTTGGGGGCCTGCCGCCGCGCAGCCGAGCCCGGCGGTGCAGATCCTGCTCGACACCTGCAAGACAACGGCGGACGGACCGCCGCTGACCGAACGCCTTGCCGCCTGCACGCAGTTGATCACCACCCCGCCGGGACCGGGGCCCCTCGCCTACGCCTTGACGGTGCGCGGGGTGCTCCTTGGGCGCAGCGGAGAATGCGACCGGGCCATCGCCGACCTGAACAGCGCCGCGCGGGTGACGCCGGACTCGAGAGACACTTTCTATTCCCGGGCCCTGACGCGGATGCAGTGCCGGGGCGATGCGGCGGCGACGCTGGCTGATCTGACCGAGACGCTCCGCCTCGACCCGGAATTCATGCTCGCCTACCGGCCGCGCGGGCGGTCTATCTGACGCTGCAGCGCTATGAGGAGGCTGGGGTACGACTTCGACAAGGTGCTGGTCCGCCGCGCCCAATGACGCCGTCACCCTGACCGACCGGGGCGCGCTGGGAGCTGATGCGCGGCAATGCCGCCGCCGCCCTGCCCTTCGCCGACGCGGCCATCGCCGCGGACGCCAATTTCGCCTCGCGCCCACTTGTTGCGGGGCCAGGTCCTGTTTGTTCTTCGCCGGACGCAAGACGCCAGGGCTGTTCGACAAGGCCATCGCTCTGGATGACCAGGATCCGGACGCGTTCTACCGGCGCGCCCAGCTGCGGCTGCAGGCACAGAATATGGCCGGTTCGATCAGTGATTTGGACCGGGCCATCGCCCTGAAGGCCGGACTCGATTCTTACAAGGCGTTACGGGGGCAGGCGGAATTCCTCGCCCGGCCGTGGCCGAGCTGGCCTCTGGCCGACTTCAACACGGTGCTGGCCGCCATGCCGAACGACGGCAATTCCCTGAGTGGCCGCGCCGAGGTCTATATGCGCACCAACTGGTTGGCCGAAGGCATCCGGGACCGACGCGGCGGCGGCGGCGAACACCCGGCCGGAGAGCCGTCCGGCCTGGCTACATGGACGGCAAGCGCTGCTGGGCGCGGGGCCTGGCCAATGTCGAGTCGAGGCAAAGCGCGTCGCCCATGACAAGGCCCCCGCCGTCAACGGTTGCGGAAGCCGCGATCCTGATGAGCGCGGAATTGTCGCCTTCCGGCAGGGTCGCTTCGACGACGCCTGGAGCGCCTTCATCACCGCCGACAAGGTGCGGCCGCTGTATACGGCGGGCCATTCTATCTGCGCGGGGTGGCGGCGATGAAGCCCGGCCGCGAGGGAAGCCGGGCAGGAAGATATCGCCCGCAGCCGCACGCTCGATGCGGCCGCGCGAACGCAACTACGCCGGTTTCGGGATCAGCTCTAGGGGCGGGAAGATGGCCGCCGCCTTCCTGATTTGCCCGCTTAGGAGGTCGATCCGCCGTCGACGACGATGGACTGGCCGGTCATCCAGGAGCCGGCTTTGAGGCCAGGAACACGGCGGCGTCGGCGATGTCGTCCGGCTCGCCCAGCAGGCGGCGCAGCGGGTTGTTGGCGCTGGAGCGCTTCTCGGCTTCCGGCGTGTCCCAGAGGGCGCGGGCGAAGTCGGTCTTCACCAGGCCCGGCGCGATGCAATTGACGCGGATATTATGCGGGCCGAGCTCGGTGGCGAGGTTGCGGGCCAGCTGGAAGTCAGCCGCCTTGGAGATGTTGTAGGCGCCGATGCCGCCTGAGCCGCGCAGGCCGCCGATCGACGAGATGATGATCACCGCGCCGTCCTTCCGCTCCTTCATTTCCGGAGCCACCATCTGGATCAGCCAGTGGTTGGCGATGATGTTGTTGTCGAGGATCTTGCGGAAGGCCTCGTCGGTGATCTGGCTCATCGGGCCGAAGAACGGGTTGGTGGCGGCGTTGCAGACCACGATGTCGACCTTGCCGAAGGCTTCGCGGGTCTTGTCGACGAGGTTTTGCAGGTCGTCCTTGGAGGAGATGTTGGCCGGGCAGGAGATGGCCGAGCCCGGGAACTTGCCGTTGATCTCGGCGGCGACGGCTTCGCAGGCGTCGGCCTTGCGCGACGAGATGGCGACCTTCGCGCCATGCTCGGCGAAGCGCTCGGCGATGGCCTTGCCAATGCCCTTGGTGGAGCCGGTGATGACGGCGACTTTGCCCTTGAGGTCGAACAGTTCCATGGGTGAACTCCCTAAAACGGTTGTTTGATTTTCGGCGCGCACCCTAGAGGCGGATGGCGCTAGGTCAAGCACTCACCGGCACATCGACCAGGGCGCCATGTCGAGGTGGAAGTGGTCGCGGTGGAGGGCGTTGTAGTCGGGGCCGAGGGTGGAGCCGAAGATGGCGCAGGCGCCCTTCTCGATGCGATGCAGGAACTGACCGGCGGGGCCGGGATCGCGGTAGTCCTTGAGCACGGTCACGTGGCGGCCCGTGTCGATGCGGAAGCCCGCCACATCGAGGGCATTGGCCGTCGCGTGCTGGCTGATCTGGCCGGGGCGGTCGCGCACATCGCGGCAATTGTAGGAGCCGAACTGGTCGATGGCGGTGACCTGGCCGTTGAGCAGCCGGTCGGCGGCGGGCTGGACGACCTGGCGCTCCCAGATGGCGAGGCCGAGGGCTTCACGGCAGGTGAGAACCGGCCCGGCCGGCGAGAGGCGCGGGAACCCGGCGGCGAGGCGCCCGGCGTCGCGGACGGCGCACTGCGGGCGCTCCGCGCGGTCGGGGATGGCGGCGAAGGCGACGCCGCCCTCGCGAAGGATCGCCTGGCACTGGCCGGGCTTCACGGCGATGAGCTTGAGATGAGTCGCCAGACCGACCGGGTCGGAGAGCTTCAGAGGTTCCCAGGGCAGATGCTGGGGCGGGACGTAGGTGTCGATCAGCAGGAAGGCCAAGCCTCCGGCCAGCATCAGGCTCAGCAGCCCGGCCGTGAGGGTGACGAGCGGATGATCGCGGCGGCCCGCCACTAGCCGAGCAAGGGTTCCGGACCGGCCAGCACCTTGGCGTGGAAGCGCTCGCCCATGCGGCGCTGGCCGGCGGCGTTGGGGTGGAGCAGGTCCGGCAGGTCGGCGAGATCGTCCGGGCCGAAGAGTTCGAGGCCGGAGAGATACCGGATATGCGTATCACCGGCCTTCACCCGGGCGGCGACCACCTCGGTGAGGATCTCGCGCATGCGGGCGAGGGACGGTCCGCCGTTTGAACCCTCGTCGTCGCGGGGCGGCGACCAGATCGGCGAGATGATGACGAGGGGCGTCGTGGGGTGCTTCTCGCGGATGATCGAGATCATCGAATGGGCGCTGTCGGCGAAAGTTCGGTCCTTCAGGACCCCGTCGCCATGCACGTTGATGCCGAGCTTCAGGACGATGGCGTCGGCCTTCTGGTCACGGATGATGCGGGCGGCGAGGCCCGAGAGAATGCAGGACCCGGCCCAGCCGAGATTGACGAGGCGCAGGTCCGCCAGGGCGGCCGCGACGGCCGGCCAGGCGCCGGGAGCCCCCTCCCCTTCCATGGCATGGGTGATCGAGGAGCCGTGGAAGACGATGGTCTTGCGGGCATCGGGCGCCGCCTCGAGGCTGGCGCCGTCGTCAAGGGTGAGGCCGGTGATGGCGACCGTGGCCGACTGGGGCAGCCAGAGCTCTAGGGTCTTGGGGCCGGCGGGAAGGCCGGTGAAGGTCACGCTGGCGGCGTCATTGCCGGTGAACCCGCCGCCCTCCTTGAGAACCGAACCCCCCACGGCGGATTTGCGGGCGAAGAGCGCGCCGTCGACATAGAGATCGTAGGTGATGTCACGATCGCCGCCGGTGGCGCGCTGGCTGGCCGTGAAGGTGAGGCTGGTGGTGTCGGACCGCAAGCGCAGGCGCACCCCGGCCGGGCAGGACGCGACCCAGCGCGTGAACGCGTCATAGAAGCCGATCTCGGCGGCGGGAAAGCGGATCGGCTGGATCGAATCCGGACGGCGGCGGATGTCGATGTGGCCATCGAGGAGGCCGGCGACGGTGTCGAGATCGATGGCGGCCATAAGCGCTTCCCTTCTTATCGTTGGGAACAGCTTACACTTCTAAACACCCTCTCTGGGAAGGGATCAGTCGTCCCGCATCTTGGCGAATACGGTGAGCAGAAATACCGCCGCACCAGCGACGGCGGCGACCGGCACGAGAGATTGCAGGACTTCGGTGGCGCTCTTGCCGGCGCCGAGGAGGCTGCCCGCGACCAGGGGGCCGGCGATGGAGCCCAGGCGGCCCATGGCGACCGATGCCCCCGCCCCCGTGCCGCGCACGGCCGGCGGATAGTACTGCGGGGCGACGCCATAGAGCGCATACTGGGCGCCCAGGCAGAACAGACCGACCAGGGCCGAGAGGGCCATGACCGGGCCATAGCCGGTGGCCGAGGCGAGGGCGAACATCGCCCCCACCAGACCCACGAAGGACAAGGTCAGCGGCCAGCGGTGCCCCACCCGGTCGACAATACGGCCAAGGATGATGCCGCCGACCACGCTGCCGACGTTAAAGAACAGGGAAGCCTGGGACGGCGCCGGACCGGTGAGGCCCTTGCCGGCCACCAGGGTCGGGAGCCAGCCCAGCATCAGGTAGAGGATCAGCAAGGTCGGGATGAAGGCGATCCACAGCAGCAGCGACGCCGGGGCGCGGCCGCCGCCGAAGAGGGCGTCGATGACATTGGCCGGCGTCTCTTCATGGGCCGCGGCGCGGGTTTCCGGCAGCTTCCACATCAGGATCGGCGTCAGGACCAGGGGCAATAGGCCGCCAATGTAGAAGATCAGCTTCCAGTCGAAATCCTGGGGCAGGCTGGCGACAAAGAGGGCGGACGTGGCGCCGCCCACGGGCATGCCGATGAACATCAGGGTGGTGGTGGAGGCGCGCTTGCCCGGGGCGGAGATCTCGGACGCGATGGCGATCAGGTTGGGCATGGCCGCGCCAAGGCCGAGGCCGGTGAGCAGCCGGATGGCGAAGAGACTGTTGTAGTCCCAGGCCAGGGTGGTGACGAAGGTGAACAGGCCGAAGACAATGACGGACCCGATCAGGAGGGGTTTTCGTCCGATCTTGTCGGCGATCCAGCCGCCCACCGAGGCGCCGAGGACGAGGCCGATGTTGGACGCGGTCAGGATCCAGCCCATGGCCTCCTTGGTCAGGTGATAGACCGGGCCGATCTTGGCGGCGGTGACGCCCATGGCCTGAATGTCGAATCCTTCGAGGACCGCGATGGCGAAGCAAAGCGCGATGACCAGCCCCGCCCCCGCCGAGACAGCCCTCATCGCCGGCGATTGAACCTCGGCCATACGCGTCCCCCAATTCCCCCACACCGGCGCGTTCAGCGGCCAGCAATTGATATGCGAGGCAAACTAATCCGAATTGGCCGGGACCGCCAAGGCGCGCGTGATGACCGGAGCAGGAACACCACACGGCCAGGGCGCAACCCTGTTCCGGCGGATCGTCGCGGGTGGTGGCGCCGAAAGGCGTTCGCCGCTAGTTAAGGACCCATGGCTGACGGCGCACAGAAGCGGAACGAGCCCCGCAAGGCGGAGGACGCCTTCGGGACCGGGTTCCTGCGGGACATCTGGTACCCGGCCGCCATGGCGCGCGACCTAAAGCCTGGCGCCATGAAGAAAATCGAGTTCCTGGGCGAACCGGTGGTGTTCGGACGCACGAGGAAAGGCGAGGTGTTCGCGCTGCGGGACATCTGCCCCCACCGCGCAGCGCCGCTCTCCGCCGGGCGGATGGTCAAGGAAGAAGACGGCTCACAGACTATCGAGTGCCCCTACCACGGCTGGCGCTTCCGGCCCGACGGCCAGTGCGCGGCGATCCCCTCCCTGGTCGCGGACCAGCAGTTCGAGGTGGAGCGCATCCGGGTGCGCAAATACCCGACGGCCGAGCGCCAGGGCATCGTCTACATCTACGCCCCCTCGGACCCCCGCTTCACGGGCGAGCCTGATCTCGCGCCGCCGGAATGGCCGGGTGTGGTGGGCGGCGGGCCAAAGGTGCTGCACCAGACTGTGTTCGACGCCCATATCGACCATGCGGTGGTCGGCCTGATCGACCCTGCCCACGGCCCCTACGTGCACCAGCAATGGTGGTGGCGGACGTCGCGTTCGGCCCATGAGAAAAAGAAGAAATACGAGGCGCGGCCGATGGGTTTCGCCATGGCCCGTCACGAGCCATCGAAAAATTCCTACGCCTATAACATCCTGGGCGGCGAGCCCCTGACCGACATCATGTTCAACCTGCCTGGGGTGAACTGTGAACACATCCAGGTGGGCAAGATGCAGGTGCTGTCTCTGACCCTGCTGATGCCGATGAACGACCGGCAGACCCAGGTGATCTACGGCATGTGGTCGGACCACCCGGCATTCACGCTGCTGCGGCCCTTCATCCGATTTGGCGCCCTGGCCTTCCTTCGCCAGGACGTGGACATGGTCAATCTGCAGAACGAGGGGCTGAAGTACGACGCCTCCTTGCTGTGGATCAACGACGCCGACCAGATGGCCAAGTGGTATCGCCAGCTGAAGCGGGAATGGACGGAGAGCCGGGCCGAGGGGAGACCCTTGCGCAACCCGGTGGAAACCACACAGCTTCGTTGGCGAAGCTAGGGGAGCCTCATGGCAGACGGTTCTGATCCAAGGTCAATCGCGGGCGATCATGCCTTCGGCAAGGCCTTCGTGCGCGACACCTGGTATTTCCTGGCGCTCGGCCGCCAACTGAAGCCCGGCAAGATGGAACGCCGGATCATCATGGAAGAGCCGATCGTGGTGGGCCGCACCAAGGAGGGCAAGGCCTTCGCCCTGCGCGACGTCTGCCCGCACCGGGCGGCGCCGCTGTCGGCCGGTCGCATGGTCAAGGAAGCCAATGGCGAGAGCACCATCGAGTGCCCCTACCACGGCTGGCGCTTCAAGACGGACGGATCCTGCGGCGCGATTCCGTCCCTCGTCTCCGACCAGGAGATGGAGGTCGAGCGGATCAAGGTGCGGCGCTATCCGGTGGCCGAGAGCCAGTCGATGGTGTTCATCTACATGCCGTCGGACCCGAAGTTCTCCGGCGAACCCACCGAGCCCGTTCCCTATTACGAAGGCCTTCCGGCCGGCGGTCCGCAGATCGCCGAGCAGGCCGAGTTCGGCCACCACATGGACCAGGCGACGGCGGGCCTGGTCGACCCCGTGCACGGGCCGTTCGTGCATTCGAACTGGTGGTGGCGGTCCTCGAAGAAGCAGCTCGAGAAGCAGAAGGCCTATGAGCCGAAGGGCAACGGCTTCATCATGTCGCCGCACAAGCCTTCGAAGAACTCACGCGCCTACGCGATCCTGGGCGGCCAGCCGATCACCGAGATCGGCTTCTACCTGCCGGGTGTGCGCACCGAGACCATCAAGATGGGCGGCAAGCCGATCTTCAACCTGATTACCTGGTGCTGGCCGATCGATGACACGCACTGCGGCATCATTCACATGATGTGGTGCAAGCATCCGATGTTCCTGCTGTTGCAGCCGTTCCTGGCCGCGGCGGTGCGCAAGTTCCTGGACCAGGACGCCAAGATCGCCGTGCTGCAGACCGAATGCCTGAAGTACGACCCGCCGCTGTTGTGGATCGACGACAGCGACAAGATGGCCAAGTGGTACGTGCAGATGAAG
>JAXMCG010000019.1:0-71032 GCA_046349475.1 Caulobacteraceae bacterium
TGTGAGCTCCATCACACCCCATCCCACCGTAAATTCGGTCCAAATACGGTGTCAGCAGCTGGCAGTAGCCCCACACCCAAACGCTAATTTAGCGTCGTTTTAGCGTCACTCGTGCCCCGCCCGCTCCACAGGCAGGACGAACTCCGGATCCAGGGTCTTGGCGGGATGGTATCCGCCCACCTGCCCCATGATGTCGCCCGGCCGGCGCAGGTCGTAGCCGAGGAGACCGATCAGCTCCGGGCTCATCTGTCTGACCCGCGCCTTCGGGACGCCGAGATAGAAGTTTTCCTGCGTCCGCGCCCAGGGCTCGCAATAGTGGTTGGTGTAGGCGAGGCGAGGCGCGTCGCTTTTATTTGCCCCAGCGCCGTGGATCAGATTGCCCTGAAAGACGCAGATCGCCCCCGCCGGCATGGTCAGTTTGATCGACTGTTCGCCATGGGAGCGGCCGGCGTCCACGGCGTCCCGCAGGGCAATTCGCCTGTCCATCGGCCACAGGTGGCTCCCCGGGAAGATCACCGTGCCGCCGTTCTCCGGGGTGAAGGCGTCGATGGCGCCGATGGTCGAAATGCTGATCGCCTTCCGCGGATTGGGGAAAGGATAGAAGCTGTCGTCGTGGTGCAGGTTCTGGGCCTTCTCGCCCGGATAGATGCAGATGGCGTGATTGGCGCTCAGCAGGTAATGCGGGTCCAGCAGGCCATCGAGGATGGCGAGCAGCCGCGGGTCAGACGCGGTCTCCTCGAACACCTTGCCGCGTCCCACGATCGTATAGATCCGCTCCGTGGTCAGACCCTCGAAGCTGTTGCGGCCCCGGTAGGAGCCGAGGTGCGGAGCGAGGCCCTCGCGGAACGCGGCCAGCTGAGCTGGCGACATGTAGTCCTCGATGATCGTATAGCCGTCCTCGGCCATCCGCTTCATGTGCGCGGCGAGGTCGAATCCCGCTGGCAAACGACGCCCAGGTCCCTGGCTTCCATCCATGAGCTTTTCCTCCGCCCCTCTTCCAAGAGGACGACATAAGCGCTTGTTTTTCAACATCATTGATAGGGTTGTCAGGCGAGGCTAGACCTGCAACCCTACTGGAGGCCGAAGTCTCCTCCCCTGCCGCGCACGGCAGTCAAGGGAGGGTTGGCGCCCTCCCCCGCAATCCTAGCGTGGCAGCACCAGAGCCGGGTCGATCGGCCGCGCCCGGTCGGCGGGGCTCGGCGCATAGCGGATCTCGAAGTGCAGCTGGCTCTCGGAGACGCCGCCGGAGGTGCCCGCCTGGCCGATCTCCTGGCCTTGCGTCACCTGCTGGCGCATCTGCACGCTGATCTTGTCGAGGTGGGCATAGGCCGTCACCCACCCGTCAGCATGCTTGATCAGAACGAGGTTGCCGAAGCCGGGGACCTGGTTGCCGGCATAGACCACTTCCCCGCCCGCCGCGGCGCGGACCGTCGCCCCGGCCGGGGCGCGGATATCCAGGCCGTCATTGCGCTGGCCGGTGGGCTTGGGGCCGAAGCCGGAGAGCAGGTCGCCCCGGATCGGCCACAGGAAGCGGCCGCGCCCTAGGGTGGCGATCTCGCTATCCGACACGGGCGGCGATGAGTTCAGCATCGGCTGGGCCGGCGGCGTCGAGACGCCGGGCGGAGGCGGCGGGGTGGCCGGGCGCATGCTGGTCGGCGGCAGAGGCGTATAGGGCCGCGTGACGGGCGGCGGCGGGGTCACCGGAGCCGTCGCCGCTGGCGGGCCGGAGACGGGCCGCGTGGTCGGCGCGACGGGCGGCGGCGAGGCGGCCGCGACCGTCGTCGTCGCGGGCGCGTCGGGGCGCCGCTGCGGGCCAAGGTCACGGATATTCGGCGGCAAGGTCAGCTTCTGGCCAGGGCGCAGGCCGGCATTGGCCGACAGACCGTTCAGGCGGCGCAATACGCTGACATTGATCGAGAACCGGCGCGCCACGGCGAACTGGGTGTCTCCGGAGGCCACGACATAGGCTTTCACCGGCGCCGAAGGCACCTTCAGCCTTTGGCCGGGCCGCAAGGTGTAGGGCTCACGCAGGTTGTTGAGGTCGGCGAGGGCGCGGCGCGTGGAATCGAACTTGCGGGCCAGGGCGTCGAGATTGTCGCCGGACTTGACGACATAAGTCGTGGTCTGCCCGCCCACCGTAACCACCCGGCCCGTGGCGATCATCACCGGAGGCGAAGGCCGAGGCGCGGGCGCGGCGGCCCGTGGCGGCGGCGCTTGCGGTGCGGCGGCCTGGGGCGGCGGAGCGGGCGGAGGGGGTGTATAGGCCGGCGGCGTGTAGGCCACGGGCGGCGGCGGCTCTTCGGCCGGCACGGGAATGGGCTCACGGGCCGGGGCGTTGGCCACCGGTTCCAGGTCCCGCGTCTCCACATCCGTGGTCGGCGAGGCCGGCGGCGCCGCCAGGGCCTCGTCCACGCTGGCCGGAGGAGCGGCCGGGGCCGGCGCAGGCGCGCTCGCCACGGGCCGGGTCACGGGATAGTCGGGAGATGGCGTCTGACATGCCGCCAGGCCGGCCACTCCGATGGCGATCAGGCTCGCCCTCATCCACACGTTTCGCATCGCCGCTCCGTTCGTCGTCGCAAGATCAGGTCGGATGACGCGGTAAATCATAGGTTAATTTGCGCCACGTTCGGACCTTCAGTCGCGGACTCGTTACAGTTCGCGCGCCACCCCCTCCAGAAGGGGCACGAATCTCACCTCGCACAGGATCTCGGTCTTGAAGCCCCCATGGCCATCTCCCGCATAGCGGCAGAGGTTCTGCACCGGCCCCTTGCCGATCGGCGCGACGAGCACGCCGGACGGCTTGAGTTGTTCCAGCAGTTTCGTGGGCTCATCTGGCGCCGCCGCGGTGACCAAAATACGGTCGAAAGGCGCCTGTTCGGCCCAGCCGTCCCCACCATCCCCGAATTTGGTGATCACATTGAGCAGGCCCAGCGCCTTGAAACGCGCCTCGGCCTCTCGCTTCAGGGTCCGATAGCGCTCCACCGTGTAAACAAGCCGGGAAAGCTGAGCCAAGACCGTGGTCTGGTAGCCAGAACCCGTGCCGATCTCGAGCACCCTGTCCCTCGGCTCGAGCGTCAAGGCCTGCGTCATGAGGCCGACAATGAAGGGCTGACTGATCGTCTGCCCACAGGCGATCGGCAGGGCCGAGTCCTCCCAGGACCGCTCCTTGAAGAGATCAGGCGTGAAGATGTCGCGCGGGGTCCGTTCGATCGCCGCCAGCACCTGCGGATCGGTCACGCCTTTGGAGCGCAAGGCCAGGACCAGCTTGGCCAGTTGCATGTCGCCTTCGGTGGGCTCCGGGGCGGCCTTGCTCATAGCCGCACCTTCAGCTTGGGCGGCGCCCCGCCCAGCACGCCCTTGAGGGCATGCACGGTGGCTTCGTGGGTCAGGTCGATGTGCAGCGGGCTGACAGAAATCTTGCCGGCCATGATGGCGGCGATGTCCGTCCCGTCCGCCACCTTTGGGCGGCGGGCCGTGAAGCCCATCCAATAGTAGTCGCGGCCGCGCAGGTCGGTGCGCTTCTCGGCGCGCATGTTGTGCAGATCGCGGAACCCCTGGCGGGTGACCTCCACCTCCGTCACCGCATCGGGCGGCCGGTTCGGGAAATTGATGTTGATGATCACATCCTTCGGCCAGCCCTGTTCCAGCAGCCGTTCGATGATCCCAGGCCCGTAGTGGACCGCCGTGTCGTACCTGGCCACTTCGTCATCGTGGTACACGGCCAGAGCCTGGGATAGCGCCATCGACGGCACGCCCAGCGCCATGCCCTGGATCGCCCCGGCCACGGTTCCGCTCATGGTCACGTCCTCGGCGGCGTTGTGGCCCCGGTTCACCCCGGAGAGCACGAGGTCCGGCCTGTGGTCCTTGAGCAGTTCTTCGATGCCCAGCATGGCGCAGTCCGTGGGCGTGCCAGAGATCGCGAACTTCTTTTCGCCGACCTTCCGCACCCGCAGCGGGTCATGCAGGGTCAGGGCGCGGCTCATGGCCGACTGCTCGACTTCCGGCGCCACCACCCAGACATCGTCGGTCAGGGCATGGGCGATGGCCTCCAGCGCCGCCAGGCCCTCGGCATGGATGCCGTCATCATTGGTCAGCAGGATCCTCACGCGTCACCGCCGATGTGGGTCAAGCCCGGCAGGTAGCGGTGCAGGGCCTGGGGAATGGCGATGCGGCCATTCTCATCCTGGTAGTTCTCCATGATCGCCACCAGGGTCCGGCCGACAGCGAGGCCCGAACCGTTCAGGGTGTGAACGTAGCGCGTCCCCTTCTCCCCGGCCTTCTTGGTGCGCGCATCCATGCGCCGCGCCTGAAAGTCCCCGCAGTTCGAGATCGAGGAGATTTCACGGTAGGTGTTCTGCGAGGGCAGCCAGACTTCCAGGTCGTAGGTCTTGCGGGCCGAGAAGCCCATGTCCCCGGCGCAGAGCAGCATGGTGCGGAACGGCAGCTCCAGGCGCTTCAGGACGCGTTCGGCGCAGTCGACCATGTAGTCGTGCTCTTCGTCCGACTTGTCCGGGGCTGAGATCGAGACGAGCTCGACCTTGTAGAACTGGTGCTGGCGGATCATGCCGCGCGTATCCCGCCCGGAGGCCCCGGCTTCGGACCGGAAGCAAGGGGTCAAGGCGGTCATCCGCAAGGGCAGCTCTTCCTCGGCGGTGATTTCTTCGCGCACCAGATTGGTCAGCGAGACTTCAGCCGTCGGGATCAGCCAGTCGCCGCGGGTGGTGCGGAAAAGATCGTCCGCGAACTTCGGCAGCTGGCCCGTCCCGAAGGCGGCTTCGTCCCGCACCAGGAGCGGCGGCGAAACCTCTGTGAAGCCGTTTTCCTGGGTCTGAAAGTCGAGCATGAAGTTGGCCACGGCCCGCTCCAGGCGGGCCAGCTGGCCGCGCAGCACCACGAAGCGGGCGCCCGACATCCGCGAGGCGCGCTCGAAATCCATCATCCCGAGGCCATTGCCGAGATCGACGTGGTCCTGCACCCAGGTGGGGGCATCGCCCTCGCCGAACCGGCGGACTTCGACATTGCCGTGCTCATCCTCGCCAGGCGGCACGTCGGGCGCGGGGACGTTGGGTAATGCGGCGAGAATGCCGTCCAGCCTGTCCTTGGTGTCCCGTTCCTCCGCGGTCTTGCTTTCGAGGACGCCCTTCAAGGCCTCGACCCGGGCCATCAGGCGCTGAGCCTCGTCCTCATCCTTCCTGGCCTTGGCCTGGCCGATCAGCTTGGAGGTGTCATTGCGCTCGGCCTGGGCCGCCTGCAGGGCCGTCTGGGCGGCGCGAAGAACGCCGTCGAGCTGCAGAATCTCCCCGGTGCGACCGGACAGGCCCTTCATTCCCCAGGCCTTTTCGTAGGCTTCGGGATTTTCGCGGATGGCCTTGATGTCGTGCATGAGTACGGGGCTTTGGGAGGGCTCTGGTGAGCCGTTCTCTCTAAGGCGCGTCGGCCCGTGAGCCAACCGGAAACGCCCGGACCATCAGCTCGCGACGAGGTTGGGCCCGGCGTCCGCGGCCTCTTTCTCCCTCTGGCGGCGGATGAGGGCCACGCACCAGATGGAGATCTCGTAGAGAAGGCAGATCGGGATCGCCAGCGTGATTTGGCTGATCGGATCCGGGGGCGTCACGATGGCCGCGACGATGAACACGCCGACGATGGCGTATCGCCGGCCGGAGCGCAGCATCTTGGCGTCCACCAGCCCGGCCATGCCCAGCAGCGACAGCACCACCGGCAGCTGGAAGCAGAGGCCGAAGGCGAGCAGCAGGGTCGTCACCAGGGTCAGGTAGTCCGACACCTTCGGCAGCAGTTCGACGGTAACATTGCCGGCCCCGACAATCTGCTGGTTCAGCGAGAACCACAGCACGAAGGGTAGCATCACGAAGTAGACCAGGGCCGCTCCCATGGCGAACAGCACCGGCGAGGCGACCAGGAAAGGCAGGAAGGCATTGCGCTCGCGCCTGTAGAGGCCGGGAGCGACAAAGCGGTAAAGCTGCCAGGCCAGCACCGGAAAGGTCAGGATCACCGCCCCGAACCCGGCCAGCTTCAGCTTTGTGAAGAAGAATTCGAGCGGCGCCGTGAAGACGAGGCGCAAGGGCTCAGCGGCCGGCGGGATCGGCTTGAACCCGGTCAGAGCCAGGAGAAGATCGAAGGGCCCGTGGTGGGCCCCGCTGGCCTTCTGCTCGGCGATCAGGCCCGCCCCCACCTCGAACGGATGCAGCAGGAAGATGTAGATCTCCCGGGAGAAGGCGAAACAGATGGCGAAGCCGACGAAGAGGGCCGCGACGCAGATGATCAGCCGCTGGCGCAGCTCGATCAGGTGATCCATCAGCGGCGCGCGCGACGCCTCGATCTCGGCCTCATCGTCTGTCTGGCTCATGACACGATCGGCTTTTCAGCGCGGGGTTTGCGCGGCTTGCGGGCCGGCTTGGGCGCGGGCTCCGCGACAGGTTCCGGATCTGCCGGCGAGGCGAGGCCCGTGGCCTCCTCCTGGTACTGGTAGCCCATTGGCGGATGCAGCTGCCCGCCGCTCTCGGCGAGGCCCCGGTGGATGTCATCGAACATGTCCGCGCCGGAGGCGTCCTTGGCGGCGTCGGTGAGCATTTTGGTGGGGTTGGTGGCCGAGCGCATGGCTTCCACTTCACGGCGCAGCTCATCCAGTTCGGACTGGCGGGCCATTTCGTCGAAAGAGGCCCTGAATTCCGCGGCCATGCCCCGTAGGCGCGCCACGAACTGCCCCACCCGGCGCAGCAACACTGGCAGGTCCTTGGGCCCGACGACGATCAAGGCGACCGCGGCGATGACCAACAGTTCGGAGGCGCCGATATCTGGCAGCATGGTTTGGCCTTCAAGACCACGCCGCCGCGCCGATCAAGCGCAAACGGCGTGAAGGAGCCGAAGGCGAGGCCTAGCGGACGATCGGCTCGTCCTGCTTTTCGGGCGCGGGCGGCAGGGGCGCGGCGACGGACGGCTTGTCATCCTTGGCTTCATCGCCCTTCAGGCCATCCCGGAAGGCGCGAATTCCCTTGGCGGCGTCACCCATCAAGCCGGACAACTTGCCGCCGCCGCCGAACAGCAGGGCGACAACCGCGATGACGATGAGCCAGTGAACCCAACTTAAGCCGCCCATGGCGAATTCTCTTCCTTTCGGCCCAGGCCGCACCATTGGCGCGCCGGGCGTTCAAACCGTTCGATCCCTAATATAGGCCAGCACGTGGCCTCGCGCCAACGAACCCTTGCGGCGGGCGTTTGTCCTTGGGCGCCGCTTTTTCAGGCGCCGTCGCCGGCTTCGTCCTGATCTCCCACGAAGTCCGTGGCGAATTCCGGCGCATCGGGATCATCCTCAAGCGGATCCTCATCGGGGGCGAGCGTAGCGGGATCGGGCAGGCCGAAGTCCGGCGGCAGGTCGAGGTCCAGCAGGCCGGCCGCCCGCATTTCTTGCACGCCCGGCAGGTCGGTAAGGCTGGCCAGGCCGAAGTGCTCGAGGAAAGCGTCCGTCGTGCCGTAGGTGATCGGCCTGCCGGGGGAGCGGCGGCGGCCCCGCATCCGCACCAGGCCGAGTTCCAGCAGCACATCCAGCGTGCCCTTCGAAGCCTGGACTCCGCGAACCTGTTCGATCTCCGCCCGGGTCACCGGTTGGTGGTAGGCGACGATGGCGAGAGTCTCCTGGGCGGCCTTGGAAAGGCGGCGCGGCTCCTCGCGCTCCTCGGTCATCAGGAAGGCGAGGTCCTCGGCGGTCTGGAAGCGCCAGCGTCCCGCGACCTCGACCAGGTGCACGCCTCGACCAGCATAAAGGGCCTGCAAACCGCGCAGCCCTGCGGCCACGTCGGATCCGGCTGGCAGCCGACGGGCCAGGTCCTGGTCGCTCAGGGGCTCGGCCGCCGCGAACAGCAGGGCCTCGATCATGCGCTCGGTCTCGGCGCTCATGCCGCGCCTCGCCGGGCCCGCAGATAAATGTCGGCGAAAGCTTCCAACTGGCGGGCCTCAAGAGCGCCGTCCTTCACCAGCTCCAGGCTGGCTGACAGGGTCGAGGCGACGAAGGACGCCCGGCTCGGACCTTCGGGCTCTTCCACGTCCGGCGCCACGGAGGCCAGGGGCGTCCAGCGCTGCAGTTCGGGCAGCTTGTATTTCAGGCGCTCCCGGGCGGCCTCGAGCGGATAGGCCTGGGGCGGTACGGGGGTGTAGCGGCGTTGCTGCTCGCGCTTCCTCTGGCCGATGTAGGCCGCCATCAGGGCGTAAAGGTCACCCTCCAGCCGCATAGAGGACAGGATTTTCACCGCTTCCGGATCACCGCGCGGATAGACTTCACGCCGGAGCTGCGGGCCGTTGATCAGGGCGTCCGCCGCCTTGCGCATGGCGTCGAGCTTGGCCAGCCGGAAGGCCAGCTGCGCCGCCACTTCCTGGGCTGGCGCATCACCGCCGCTGTCCTTTTCCGCCTTGGGCAGCAGCAGGCGCGACTTCAGGTAGGCCAGCCAAGCGGCCATCACCAGATAGTCCGCCGCCAGGGCGAAACGGCGGCGCCGGGCCTCGCGCACGAAAGCCAGATATTGATCCACCAGGCGCGTGATCGAGAGTTTGAGCAGATCGACCTTCTGGCTGCGCGCCAGGGCCAGCAGGACATGCAGAGGGCCTTCGTACCCGTCGATGTCGACGATGAGCGCTTCGCCATCCTCCGCCGCGTTGGCGGCGGCCTCGAAGTCGAGAACGGGCTGGAAGGTCTCGCTCATGCCGCCCACTGGCCGGCGAACGCGGCGTCGAATCGGGCGCGGGCCTCGTCCGCGTCGAAGGGCTCAGGCTTGCGGGCGATCCGGGCAAGGGCCGCATCGGCCCGGCGCTTGGCCGCGCCCGCGAGCGATTTCACGGCGCGGGCAATGGCCTCCATTTCTTCCATCTTGCCGTTGCAGTGCAGGATCACGTCGCAACCCGCCGCCTGCGCGGCGCGAGTCTTTTCGGCGAAATCGCCCGAAAGGGCTTTCATGGAGAGATCGTCGGTCATCAACAGGCCATCGAAGCCGATGCTCTCGCGGATCACCTTGCGGATGGTCTTCTTCGAGGTGGTGGCCGGATGCTTGCGATCGATCTTCGTGAAGACCACATGGGCGCTCATCGCCATGGGCATGTCCGAAAGCACCCGGAAGGGCTCGAAGTCGACGGCGTCGAGATCGGACAGCCTAGCGTCAACCACGGGAAGAGCGTGGTGACTGTCCGCCATGGCCCGGCCGTGCCCCGGGATATGCTTGATCACGGGCAGGACGCCGCCGGCAATCAGCCCCTCGGCGGCGGCCCGGCCGAGAAACGCCACGTCGTCCGCCGTGCGCCCGTAGGCCCTGTCTCCGATCACGTCGTGCCCGCCCGGCGCCGGAACATCCAGGACCGGCACGCAGTCGACGTTGATTCCCAAGGCCGCGAGATCATGCGCCAGAAGCCGCGCGCCCAGACGCGTGATCTCGCGGCGGATCAGCGGGTCATTGGTGGAAAGCTCGCCGTAAGCCCGTCCTGGCGGATAGCGGCGCCAGTGCGGTGGGCCGAGCCGCTGCACCCGTCCGCCTTCCTGATCGATGAGCACGGGCGCGTTGTCGTGGCCCACTGTCTCGCGCAGGGCGTCCACCAGGGCCCGTACCTGATCAGGGCTATCGACGTTGCGCTTGAAGAGGATGAAGCCCCAGGGGCGGACATGCCGAAAGAAGGCGGCCTCGTCCCTGGAAAGGATCGTCCCCTCGCAACCGAAGATGACCGCCTTGGTGCTCACCGGACGAAGCAGGACTTTCCGGCGGCCTTGAGCTCAGCGCAGAAAGCCTCGGCGTCGGCGCGGCTGGCGAAGCCGGTGACGAAGGTGCGGTAGAGGGTCGAGCCGTTCACCTCCACGGGCTCCACCCGCTTGCCACGGCCAGCGGCGGCGCCGGGCGCGATACGGGCCGCATCGTTCCAGCCGCGGTCCGCCAGTTGTGGTGAGGAAAAGGCGCCGATCTGGACCGAGGTCCCTGCCCCGCCCGGCGCGGCTTTCGGCGCGGGCGTGGCGGCTGGAGCGGGCGCCGTTTTTGGTGCAGGCGGCGCCGGGGCCTTGATGACAGGCGCCGGCGCGGGGGCGGGCGTTGACTTCGGCGGCGGCGGCGCGGCGACCGGCGCGGGCGGTGGGACGGCGGCCTTGGGCGCCGGCAAAGGCGCCGCGGCCACGGGAGCGGCGCCTGGGGCGGGACGCGGCGTCGGCTGCTCGGGCGGCGGAACGAACGTCGGCGCGGCGGGCGGGGCGTCAGCCTTGTAGATCTGCAGGCCGGCGGCGGGGTCGGAGGTCTGCTGCTCCGGCGGGGCGGGCGAGCGGGTCTCCCCCGCGGGCGTTCCCACGGGCTGCGGCGCATCGTTCGGACCGCGCGCGCCGTTACGGTAGAAAAGGAAGACGGCCCCGACCAGCAGGACCAGCAAGACCGCGCTGGCGATCAGCGTTGTCGGCATCGGTGTGGACCCGCGCACGGGCCGCCGGGCGTCAAAAGTCAGGGGCGGCTCGGACGGGGGCGTATAGGCGCCGCGGTCGTCATGGCTCATATCGAGAAAGGCTCCGAATTCAGGCCGCGAGGCCTGGGCGCGCGGGCGAATCGCGCTGCCGTTCCTGACAGTCTATCGAAGGCGCCAGCCCGCCAGAACCGCCGCCT
Organism: Caulobacteraceae bacterium; assembly: GCA_046349475.1. GTDB lineage: Bacteria > Pseudomonadota > Alphaproteobacteria > Caulobacterales > Caulobacteraceae > Acaudatibacter. Next base: position 10,632 of record JAXMCG010000019.1, read on the forward strand.
GAGCCGTTCCTGTGGGGAACTAGTTCCAGACGTCGAGCTGGAAGAGCTTGCGGTGCTCTTCGATGGCGAAGCGGTCAGTCATGCCGGCGATGTAGTCGCAGACGAGCCGGGCGCGGCCGACCTCGTCGCAGTTCTGCGACTTCACGAACCACTCCGTCGGCATGACGTCCGGCTCGCTCATAAAGAGGTTGAACATCTCGGCCAGAATGCGGCGCGCCTGGCTGCGTGTCCGGTTGACGCGCCAGTGGCGGTACATGCGCGAATGCAGGAAGGCCCGCAGGCGCGAGAGGTCCTCCAGCATGGGCGCCGAAAAGGCGACGAGGCCAGAACCCAGATTGTGCACATCTTCGACGGTCTTGACCTTGCCGGCCTCGGCGCGGCGGCGGGTTTCGGTGAGCACGTCGTCAATCATCGCGCCGATCATTCGGCGCACGGCTTCGAGGCGGGTCAGGCGGTCGTCGAGCCCCGGATAATCCTTGCGGGCCCCGGACAGGATCGGGCCGATCAGGGGCACGTCCAGCAGTTCGTCCGAGCGGAATAGCCCGGCCTCCAGGCCGTCGTCCACGTCATGATTGTTGTAGGCGATGTCATCCGCGATGGCGGCGCACTGCGCCTCGGGGCCTGCCCACCCTCCGAGCTCAAGGGGATAGACCGCCTCGAAGTCGGCTACGGCGGACCACGCCGGCCGGTCGAGCATCGCGGTCACCGGGCCGTTGTGCTTGATGACCCCCTCAAGCGTTTCCCAGGTGAGATTGAGGCCCGTGAAACGCGGGTAGCGATGCTCCAGGTCGGTCACTACGCGGAAAGTCTGGACATTGTGATCGAAGCCGCCGAGCCCCTCCATCCGCTCGCGCAGCTCGTCCTCACCGGCATGACCGAAGGGCGGATGGCCGAGGTCGTGGGCCAGGGCGATCGTCTCGGCGAGATCCTGATCCAGGCCCAGCGCGGCGGCGAGGGAGCGGGCGACCTGCGCCACTTCCAGCGAATGGGTCAAGCGGGTGCGGAAGTGATCGCCCTCATGGGCCACGAAGACCTGGGTCTTTTCCTTCAGACGGCGGAATGCCGTGGAGTGGATGATGCGGTCGCGGTCACGAGCGAAGGGCGTGCGGGTGCGGCTCTCAGCCTCGACAAACCGTCGCCCTTTCGAGCGGGCAGGGTCGGACGCGTAGGACGCTCGGGTGGGATAGTCCGTGGGCAATTGTGAATGCGCCTCTTTCGCGACAGGCCGGACGGTCTCATATAAGGTATCAGCCGAGTAATCTGAAATCATGACCGAATCCCTCTCCATCGCGACGCGAACGAAGACCCCGCCGATCACCTTGTCGGCCGCCGCGGCCCAACGGATCAGCGCCATCGGCGCCGCCGAGGGCCGGCCGCTGATGCTGCGGGTGGCGGTGGAAGGCGGGGGCTGCTCTGGCTTCCAGTACAAGTTCGACCTGGTCGAAGCGGCCGAGGACGACGATCTGAAGATCGAACGGGACGGCGCCGCGGCCCTGGTGGATGAGGTTTCCCTCAGCCTCCTGACCGGCTCGGAGATCGACTTCGCCGATGAACTGGCGGCGGCGGAGTTCCGCATCAAGAACCCCAACGCCAAGACGAGCTGCGGCTGCGGCGTGAGCTTTTCGATCTAGGGCGCCCGATGGCCGCCCAGCAGCAGATCTCCGTCATCACCCTGGGATCCGCCGACCTTGAGCGGTCGAAGCGGTTCTACGTCGAGGGCTTCGGCTGGCAGCCGGTTTTCGAGAACCCGGAGATCGTGTTCTTCCAGATGAACGGCCTGATGCTGGGCCTATTCCTGAAACCCTCGCTGGAAGAGGACATGAACCGCGACGGCCTGCAGGGCCGCGGCGCCTTTGCCCTGGCGCACAATGTGGGCTCGGCAGGCGAGGTTGATGCTTTGATGGACAGGCTGGCGGCGCATGGCGGAACGGTGCTGCGCCCGGCCGATGCGCCGCCTCATGGCGGCTATCGCGGCTATCTGACCGACCCGGACGACCATGCCTGGGAGATCGCGTTCAACCCGGCCTGGGCGATCGACGCGGACGGTTACGTCACCTTCGGCCTTTAACCCCGCCAAGCAGGGCGCTAGCTTCGGCCCATGCGCATCGCCACCTGGAACGTCAACTCCATCAACGCCCGCCTGCCCACCGTCCTGCAGTGGTTCGAGGAGGAGATGCCGGACGTCGCCTGCCTGCAGGAGATCAAGTGCATCGACGAGAAGTTCCCCGCCGCCGAGTTTGAGCGGCTCGGTTACAACGTCCATGTCCACGGCCAGAAGACCTACAATGGCGTCGCCATGCTTTCGAAAAGCCCGGTGGAGGACGTCGCGCGCGGCCTTCCGGGCAATGACGCCGACGACCATGCCCGCTACATCGAGGGCGTCGTTTCCGGGCCGACGCCGGTGCGGGTGGTGGGGATTTACCTCCCCAACGGCAACCCGATCGGCACCGAGAAGTTCGATTATAAGCTGAACTGGATGGCCCGCCTGGAGATCCGGGTGAAGGAGTTGCTGGCGCTCGAGGAGCCACTGATCATCACAGGCGACTTCAATGTGATCCCCAATGACGCCGATGTCTGGGATCCGAAGGCCTGGATGGGCGACGCCCTTTTTCAGCCCGAGAGCCGGGCGGCCTACCGGGCCCTGCAATGGCTGGGACTGCAGGACGCCTACATGCAGGCGGACGGGTCGCCCGGCGGTTACACCTTCTGGGACTACCAGGCCGGCGCCTGGCCGCGCGACCACGGCATCCGCATCGACCACGCCCTGCTCTCCCCGCAGGCCGCTGACAAGCTGGTGCGGGTGACGATCCACCGGGAGGTGCGGGCCCGGGAGAAGCCTTCAGACCACGTACCGGTGGTGACGGAACTGGCGCTGTAGAGAGCCCCTTCCACCGTATTTGCCCGAAATTTGGGACTCCTGGTGCGCGCTCAAGGCTGCTTCGCGCGCCTTACGCGCCCCTTGCTGCGCCTTTCGAGTCCGGTGGGTGCGAGTTGGTGGCAGGTCCGTGCGCTAAATCTAGGTCAATCTCGGCGCCACTGAACCTGCCGCCTGACGGGAATCCCGCTACGCTCGCGGGGCGATGAACGGCCTCGCCAAAATCCTGATCGACCTGGCCCTCGCGGGCGTAGCGGTGACGTTCCTGGCGAGCGCCGCCATCTGGCTGACCAATGAGCACCGAAAGCTGCGGGCGGCCCTGACCAGAGTGTTGAAAGGCGCTCCGGACTCCATGGTCATGGCGCCCGGCCGGGGCCGCGCCGTGGGCTATAGGGCCCAGACCGATGAGATCGCGGTCGCCTGGGACGCGGGCGGCTGGTGCCTCGTCTACAAGGGTCCCGAATTGGTGGGGGCCGAACTGGTCATCGACCGGGCCGTCGCCGCCAAGGCGTTCCGCGGCGAGCCCCGCAAGGCCCTTGAACAACTCCATGGGGCGCAGGGACAGGTGCTGCTGCGCCTGATCTTCGATGACGCGAACCATCCGGATTTCGATCTCGAACTCTGGCGTTCGGGCGACGAGGTGAAGGGCGAACCGGTAGGCCCCGAAGCGGCGATTCAGGACGCCAACCGCTGGTTGGCGCGGGTGGAGGCGATCTTGCGCCGGCCGAACCTGGCGGCCCCGATCACCCGTCCGGCGCCGCCTGCTCCGGCGCCTCCGCCATCTCCTCCGCCCGCCGCGCCACCATCATCCCCTCCCCCGCCTCCAGCAAAGTCTCTCGATGAAGACGAAAGCGGCGAATTCGACTTCGGGGAAAATTGACAGTGTAAATTTATTGGTTAGGCTGAGCTTGTTCGCTGAGCTCAAGGAGCAGAGCCGTGGTCGCCCTCACCCTAGCCGCCGCAGCCTTCGTGCTGATCCACCTGCTCGTCTCGGGCACGCGCTTGAGAGACGCCCTCACCGGCCGCATCGGCGAGGGGGCCTATATGGGGCTCTTCTCCCTTGCCAGCCTCGGCATCATTGTCTGGATGAGCCTGTCCTACGGCGGGGCCAGGAGCGACGCGGCGAATCTCACCTTCTGGCCGGCGACCCCGGCGACCAAGGTCGTTCAGCTGGTCCTGACCCTGATCGCCTTCCTGCTGATCGTGCCTGGCTTGCTGACGCCCAACCCGACCAGCGTCAAACAGGAAGGGGCGCTGGACAAGCCGGATGCCGTGAAGGGCATGCTGCGCATCACCCGCCACCCATTCCTTTGGGGCGTGGCGATCTGGGCCTTCGGGCATCTGCTGGTGAACGGCGACCTGGCCAGCTTCGTGCTGTTTGGCGCCATGCTGGGCCTGGCCGTTTTGGGGACCACCAGTATCGACGCCAAGCGCAGGCGCGTGCTTGGCGAAAAGTGGGACGCTTTCGCCGCCCAGACCTCCAACGCGCCTTTCGCCGCCATCCTGGCGGGGCGCCAGAAGCTGCACATCGGCGAGATCGGCTGGCGTCTTGCCGTGGCGATCGTGGTGTGGGGCGCGGTGCTGGCCGGCCACAGGATGGCGTTTGGCGTCAGCCCGCTGCCTTAGGGCTTGCGTCTATCAAACACACACGGCGGCATCCCGGCGAAAGCCGGGATGCTCTGCGTTTTTCGAGCGAAGAGCTTAGCTCACGATCGGGGCATTGCTGGCGCCGGCGGCGGCCTCCTGGGCGGCCTTGATCTCGGCGGCGTAGGCGGGCGGCGGGCCGGCAAGGACAGTGTCGATGAGGCCCATGACGGTGGTGACGTCCGTCGCCATGCGGGTGACGCGGGTCTTTTCCACGAGGCTGGAGAACATGCCGCCGATCTCGAAGTGATCGCGGCCTTCCACGGCGATCAGGAGGTCACCCTGGTCGAAGCCGCAGCGGATCTTGCCGCCCTTGAAGGTGGTTTCGAGCGCCAGGAGCTTTTCCATGAAGACCGGGTGGACCAGAAAGCGCGCCTCGACCTGGTCCGAACCATAAACCTCGAAGATTTTCTCGAAGCGGGAATCGCCGAGGCCGACGCGCTTCAGCTCCTTGTTCTCGCGGAACATATTGAAGATGCCGGCGTCCCGCCGGACGATGGTTGTGCCCAGGAACTGTTTCGGAAAGCCAATTCGGATCAGGCAGCCGCGGAACACGGTGGTCCAGGTTTCTCGGCCCTTGGAATCCCGGCTGCGGCTTTCAAGGTGCGCGTCGTAGAGGGCGAAGGGGCAATCGGAGCGGACCCCATCGAAAAGATCTTCCACCGACGAGCGGTCATGGCCCGGCAACAGGTGCAACTGTCCGAAGTGAGGGAATGCCGGAGGGGTGAAACCGTTGAGGGTGTAGTTCACCTTCAGGGCCGTCGCGATGGCCTGCAGGACGGCGATCTTGGCCTTCTTGGCCACGGCGTCGAGTGGGCCATAGGCCCAGATGGATGCGAAGACGAGCACGACAAAACCGATGCCGAGCCCCCATCCGCCATCCCAGACCGCGCCGATCGTGCCGCCGATGATCAAGGCGGCTGGGGCGCCGATGCCGATGCGGAGCCAGAACTGGCCCATGGCCTTCTTGCGCTCGCCTTCAAAGGCGATGAGCTTGGGCTCTATGTCGGACGCATAGAGGGCGTCGAGGCCCGAGGCGTCCAAGGTGATCGGCGTGTCGGTCATGTCGTTTCCCCCCAAATCAAGCATCTAGGCCGGCGTCGCGACCGGCGCCTCCGCATAGGCCCGCGGCGGCCCGGCCAACACCGTATCGATAACACTGGTCACCAGCATCACATCCTGGGCCATCTTTTGCACCTGGGCCGGACGCACGAAGTTTGAAAACTGGCTCCCGAACTCAAAGCGGCCCTTTCCGTCGAGCACGATCAGCAATTCCCCGCCCTCGAAAGCGCAGCGCACCTTGTTGGCCTTCAGTGATGTCTCCAACGCCAGCAGCTTCTCCATGAAGACCGGGTGAACCAGATAGCGGGCTTCGACCTGGTCGGTCCCATAGACCTCAAAGATCTTCTCGAAGTGGGAATCGCCAAGACCGACGCGCTTCAGATCCCTGGTCTCGCGGCCTTTGTTGAAGATGCCGGCATCGCGCCGGACGATGGTCGTTCCGAGGAAAGCTTTCGGGAAGGCGATAGCGATCACCGTGCCCTGGAAGACGACCACATCCCGCCGCTCGCCCTTGCTGTTCGTGGTTTCGGCGGTCAGGCGGGCGTCATAGACAGAGATGTCGCTGCTGGCCCGCTGCCCCCTGAAGAGGTCTTCGGTGTCGCCTTTGTCGTATTGGGAGATGAGACCAAGGCGCACGCAGCGGCTGAGCGACGGGGCGCTGAAGCCATCCAACTGGTAGCTCACGCCGATGGCGCCCGCGATGCTGGAGAGGACCCCCGCCTTGGCCTCTCGTGTTACCTTGTCGAGCGGCCCAACCGCCCAGCGATAGACACAGAAGCCGCCAATGAGGGCGCAGCCGAGCCCTATTCCCGTGCCCGGGAGGACAAATCCCTCGACAATGATCAGCACGGCCAGAACCGGGACCGCACCCAGCCAGATTCGCCCCCAGAATCCCCCCGTGGCCCTGCGGCGCAGCTTTTCCTGTTCGACGAGGCGCGGCTTGATCTGGGCGGTGTAGAGCGCCTGCAACTGGGCCAGATCCAGGGTGGGGATATCCTCGCTCATCAGGTCAGCGCGTCCACGCCGGCGGCGCCCTGAGGCCCTGGGCCGCGTTCATGGCCGCCACCAGATCGCGCGCGAAAGGCTCGACTTTTTCCCGGTCCATCAGGCCCCGGGCGACCGAGGGCCAGGCATCCTTGCCAGTCGGGAAATTGACGGTCTTCACCGCCGAGAGGATCGAGCCGTCAATGAAGGCCGCCACCAGATGACCGCCGGTACGCTGATCCAGCTGGGCCAGTTCTTCCATGTAAGCCGGGTTGAGCAGCACACGGCTTTCGATCTGATCGTTCGAGAAAAAGCTGAAGCGGCGTTCCAGTCGCGCATCGACCAGGCCCACCGGCTCCAGCCCGGCGGGATGACCGGCGCCGTCCCGCAGCATCACCACGGTGCAGGGAAAGTCGGTGTTGGTGTCGACCTCGGTCATCAGTACGTGAGCAGTGGTGAAGCGGGTCTCCTTGCCGAGGCCCTGGCTGTCGATGACCTCGACGATCTCGAACTTCACGCCGTTCCGCTCGCCCCGGAAGGTTCCCTTGACCTCTCGGACCCCGGCCGCGGGCGCAAGGCCCAGAGCGGCGAAGCGCGAGGCTGACGGATTGGGCCCGGGGTGGAAGGTGAGGCCCAGGGGCGCGCCGATGGCCTTCATCAAGGCCCAGTGAAGTCCAGCGTGAAACCGCAGGATGAACACAGCCGCTCCGCCGATCCCCGTGACCAGGGCGACCAGGAAGAGCGGCCCGATCACCGCCGCCGGGGCGCCCATGGCCTGAAGTGCCCGCGCCATCGAGGACGCGATCATCATGGCGCCGAGGAAGATCGCGCCCGCAATAACGAAAGTGAGAATGCGCCGCCCCTCCAGGGCCTGGACGGCCGGAGCGATCTGGTTCGCATAGACGGCGTCGAAACTGGCGCCGGGCGGCGGGCTAGATGTCGGCGTAGACGTGCTTTTCCCCCTGGAAACCCGGATGCGTCACCGCGCCCAGATGGGCCGGCCCCACCCCTTGCGCGAACTTCCAGATCGCCCCTGAACCATACCGGGTCTCGCGCGGCTGCCAATGGCGGGCGCGGTTCTCCAGCTCGATGGGGTCAACCTCCAGGTCGATGGTCCCGGCGCCGCAGTCGATGGAGATGATGTCGCCGTCCCTGATCAGCGCGATTGGGCCGCCCGCCTGGGCTTCCGGGCCCACGTGGCCGATGCAGAGGCCCCGCGTCGCGCCGGAGAAGCGGCCGTCGGTGATCAGGGCGACGTTGGCCCCCCTACCCTGCCCGGTGATGGCGGCGGTGGTGGAGAGCATCTCGCGCATGCCAGGCCCGCCCTTGGGGCCTTCGTAGCGGATGACGATGACGTCGCCGTCCTTGTAGTCGCCGGCCTCGACGGCGGCGAAACAGGCCTCCTCACCGTCGAAGACGCGGGCCGGGCCGCGGTGGGTCAAATGGGCGGTGTTGCCGGCGATCTTGACGATGGCGCCGTCCGGAGCGAGCGACCCGTAGAGGCCGACGACGCCGCCGGTTTCGGAGAGCGGCTTGTCCGCAGGCCGGATGACCACCTGGCCGTCGCGCCATTTCACGTCCTTGAGGTTTTCGCGGATGGTCTTGCCGGTGACGGTCATGCAGTCACCGTTGAGGAAGCCGTGATCGAGCATGGTGCGCAGGAGCATGGGCACGCCGCCGGCCTCGCCCATGTGCTTGGCGACGTATTGGCCGCCCGGCATCAGGTCGCAGAGGTAGGGCGTGGCGCGCATGATCTCCACGACGTCGCGCATGGTGAAAGAGATCCCGCATTCGTGAGCCATGGCCGGCAGGTGCAGGCCGCCATTGGTGGAGCCGCCGGTGGCCGCCACGACGCGGGCGGCGTTGATGAAGGCCTCCTTCGTGCAGATGTCGCGCGGCCTCAACCGTGTTTCCAGAAGCCGCATCACCGCCTCACCCGAGGCCACGGCATACTGGTCGCGGTCCAGATAGGAAGCCGGAAGGGCGCTGGAGAGCGGCAAGGCCAGGCCAATCGCTTCGGAGACGCAGGCCATGGTGTTGGCGGTGTATTGGCCGCCGCAGGCCCCGTCGCCCGGGCAGGCGTGCTGTTCGAGATCGCAGAGGTCCTCGATGGACATGGTCCCGGCCGAGTGCTTGCCGACGCCTTCGAAGACGTCCTGTACGGTGACTTCGCGGCCGTTGTAGAGGCCCGGCAGGATTGAGCCGCCATACAGAAACACCGACGGCACGTTGAGGCGCAGCATGGCCATCATCATGCCCGGCAGGGACTTGTCGCACCCCGCGACACCCACGAGGGCGTCATAGGCATGGCCGCGCATGGTCAGTTCCACCGAGTCCGCGATCACTTCGCGGCTGACCAGGGAGGAGCGCATGCCCTCGTGGCCCATGGCGATGCCGTCGGTGACGGTGATGGTGCAGAATTCGCGGGGTGTGCCGCCGGCCGCCTTGACGCCCTTGGCCACGGCATTGGCCTGACGCATCAGGGCGGTGTTGCAGGGGGCCGCCTCGTTCCAGCAGGAGGCGACGCCCACCAGGGGCTGGTTGATCTCCCGGGTGCCGAGCCCCATGGCGTAGAGGTACGACCGGTGCGGCGCCTTGGAGGGGCCCTCCGTCACGTGGCGGCTGGGGAGCCGGGACTTGTCCCAGGTTCCATCGGGGCGCTTGGTCATGGCGGATGCCTCCTGGACGTGATCAATCGTCTCTAGCGGTAGAGGGCGGTCGCCGCTACAGACGCGCCCGCCATTCCCAGGAGTCCCCATGCGCCTCGAAGCTGTCGCCATTGGCCGCAACCCGCCCGAAGAGGTCAATGTCATCGTCGAAGTCCCGATCGGCGGCGAGCCGATCAAATACGAGCTCGACAAGGCGTCCGGGGCCCTGGTGGTAGACCGGTTCCTCTATACGGCCATGCGCTATCCCGGGAACTACGGGTTCATTCCGCACACCCTCTCCGGCGATGGCGACCCCTGCGACGTGATCGTGGCCAATACCCGCGGCATCGCGCCGGGCGCGATCATGAGCGTGCGGATTGTCGGCGTGCTGGTGATGGAGGACGAGGCCGGGGGCGATGAAAAGCTGATCGGCGTGCCGGGGCCGAAGCTGACCCAGCGCTATGATCACATCAAGAACTACACCGACCTGCCGGATATCACCCTGAAGCAGATCGAGCACTTCTTCGCCCACTACAAGGACCTGGAGCCCGGCAAGTGGGTGAAGATCCTGCGCTGGGGCGACGCGGCCGAGGCGCAGAAGATGGTGCTGGAAGGGATCGAACGGGCGAAGGGGAAGGCCTAGCGGGGCGCGCCTTCAGCCCAGCTCATCCCGGCCCCGCCTGTACCGGCGTTCTGGGCCCAGGTGGCGGGGTCGGAATCGATCACGGTGTAGCGGCCCGCCGGCAGCACGATATTGGGCCGGATTTCCCAATAGACGCCGTTGATCAGCACGGCCTGCCACGGGCCCCAGGTGCGACCGGCCTCGTCCCGAAGAGCAATCCGCCCCGCCGGCGCCCCACGGCCGCCGTTCCAGTGGTAGTCGGTCAGCTTGACGATCAAAGTCGGCTGGCCAAGGTAGAAGGTGGTGGCCCGGCTGGGGCCGTTCATCACCCCGCCATCATTGCCGACCTTGAAAATCTCGCGGATGGCCGCGGGCGGTGGAAGGGGCGCGGACGTCTGGGCTTGAGGGACACCGTCGGCCCAGCTCATCCCCGCCCCGCCCGTGGCGGCGTTCTGGGCCCAGGTGGCCGGATCGGAATCGATCACCGTATAGCGGCCCGCCGGCAAGACGATGTTGGGCCGGATTTCCCAATAGACGCCGTTGATCAGCACAGCCTGCCACGGACCCCAGGTGCGGCCGGCCTCATCCCGCAGGGCGATGCGGCCAGCGGGGGCGCCACGGCCGCCGTTCCAGTGATAGTCCGTCAGCTTCACGATCAGGGTCGGCTGGGTGAGCATGAAGACGGTCGGACGTGATGGCCGGTTGAAGACGGCGCCGTCATTGCCGACCTTGAAGACCGGCCGAACGGCGGCGGAGGGCGCCGGGGCGGGCGCAAACGCCGGCGTCGGGCTGGCGGGCGGCGATGGCGCCGGTTGGGATGGTGTCGCGAGCGGGCGTGTCGTGGCCGGCCTTCTGACCTGCCCGTTGCGGCTCTGCGGGCCTGATAGCGGCGGGGCGTTGGGATGGGCCCGGTAGAACGCGCTCGCGATGCGGCCGGCCTCCTCTCGCGAAGGATAGGCTTCGACCGCAGGCGGACCGGCGAGGACGGCGAAAGTTCCCAACGCGATCAGGGTCCGGCGCATGGCCTCACTCCAGAAGGACGGCGCCAGACTGTCACTGGGATTCAGCATCCGCCTTGAGCGGGATCAACGCGACGCGAGGCGACGTGAGCGATGCTGGCGGGACAGACGGAAAGGATCCGCCATGTTGCGTGACCTACGCTCCGGTTCGATCGCCACCGCGATCGCCTTGGCCCTCAGCGTCCTTTGGACAGGGCCGGTGCTCGCGGCCGAGCCCGAAGCCCCTTCGACCCTGGAAGAACAACCGGGACAATGGGTTCCGCTGGACCGGCTGGACACTGACTTCCGCGAATTCCCAGACGCTCATGGTGGCGGGTGGGATGTCTTTGTCGATGTTCAAGATGGTGTGCCAACCGGATACGCTGCGAGCCTGGTGTTCGATGGTTTGGGCGAATTCATCTGGCTGGGCCAGCTGACCGACCCGGACACCGGCAGAGTGATCAGCAATTTCGCCGTGTTCTGGGGCACCTGGATCACGGCGGATTCCAAGCCGGGTTGGGCGTCCTGGACCGTGCGCGGCCTAGACGGAAATAGCTTCGCGCTCAACGCCCGATTCCTGTCGCCGGATGTGGCGGTCATGGAGGTGCGCGCCACACCGAGCGCGACAAGAGTGCAGCGGCTCCTCCTGGTGCGCACGGCGTGCAACTTCCGCTATTCGAACGACAATTCCGAGGTGGTCGAGGGCTGCAGTTGGCTACCCCTGACCGGAGAAATCGCACGCGACGCCTATCTCAACGGCGACTGCGGCGCCGGCCCCTGCTACGGGCTCGTTTCGGACCTGTACTACCTGTACGCCCACTGAACCGGCGGGCGGCGGCTACAGCGCCTTCTCCACCGCCCCGACGATTTCAGGATCGAGTGGATCGGTACGTGGCCCGAACGCTTGCAGAGCTTCACCGTCAGCGCCAATAAGGATCTTGTGGAAGTTCCAGACGGGAACGGCGGGTTCGCCGAGCTTCTGTTCGACCCACTTGTAGAACGGGTGGGCGCCGTCACCCTTCACGTCATTCTTGGCGGTCATCGGGAAATCGACGTCAAACTTCACCGTGCAGAAGGCGGCGATTTCGGCCTCGGTGCCCGGCTCCTGGCCCGCGAACTGGTTGCACGGCACGCCGAGTACGACGAGGCCCTTGTCGCGGTAGTCGGTATAGAGCTTTTCCAGGCCCTCATATTGCGGAGTGAGGCCGCATGCGGAGGCGGTGTTCACCACCAGCACCGGATGCCCCTTGAACTGGGCGAGCGGCAGGTCTTCGCCGGTGATGCTCTTGAAGGAAAAGTCATACGCGTTCGACATCGGAACAGCCTCCCAAGCTTGCTAGTTGCCGACAGCCTGTTCCACCGCGAGCGCCAGGTCCAGCGCCTTCGCGCCTTCCGTGGCGGTAGCAAGCGGCCGGTCCGTCTCGCCGCGCACGGCGGCCAGGAAGGCGCGGATCGAGGCCCCCAACGGGTCCTTGCCGGCGACCGTGTCCTGGAAGTTCGGGTTGAGCTGGAACGGCGTGGTGTTGATGAATTCCCGGGTGACGAAGTCGATGCGCACCTCCCCGGAAGGATAGACCACCTTCATCCGCCGCTCCCGAGCCGCCGCGACGCGGGATGATTCGAAAATCGCGGTGAAGCCGTTCTCGAAGGTGGCCTCGGCGCGAACCTGGTCGAGACGGTCATTGAGCACCAGCGCGCCCTCGGCTTCCACGGCCACGGCCTCGCCGCCGGCCAGGACAAGGCCGAGATCCAGATCGTGGATCATCAGGTCGAGGACCACGGAAACGTCGAGGCTGCGCGGGCCGGGCGGGCCATTGCGGATGCATTCCATCAACAGCGGGCGTTCTGGGATGTCGAGCAGGCCCATGGCCTTGAAGACAGCCCGCTCCAGGTGACCTGAAGCGCAGACCACACCCGCCTTGGCGGCGGCGGCGATGATCTTGTCAGCTTCCTCAAGTGTCACGGCGAGGGGCTTCTCGACGTAGACCGCCTTGCCCGCATTCAGGGCGGCGACGGCATGGCCCACGTGCGTGAAGGCCGGGGAAGCCACCGTGACGACATCCGAGGCCGCCAGGAGCTCGGCGACATCGGTCGTGGGCGTCGCGCCGAGGGGTTCGGCGAGGGCCTTGGCGCGGTCAAGATCAACGTCGAAGACGCAGGTGAGATCGACGCCACCCAGGCCTGCGTACTGCTTGGCGTGATAGCCGCCGAAGACTCCGGCCCCGATCACGCCGGCGCGCAAATTCGTGCTCATGGCGCCTCGCCTAGCATGACGGCGGGCCGCCGCGCCACGGCCAACGAACGCCGTTCGGGGCGTTGACAGAACGCCGGGGAACCTTTCCTAGTCGCCCTCCGATTTTTCACCCCCTTGGGATGCGACCATGGAATGGACGTCCGGCTACCGCGCCGACATTGATTACACGCACGGCTACTATCGTGAGCTGGCCCCGGGCCTGATCGATTTCTCCCTGCTGCTGGCCGGCCTCGAGCCGCCGAACCGCTCCGCCAAGACCAACTACCTGGAACTCGGCTACGGCCAGGGCCTGACGTTGAATATCCAGGCGGCCACCTGCGCCGGAAACTTCTACGGCACCGACTTCAACCCGGTCCACGCCGCCAACGCCCAGATGATGGCGCGCACCTCCGGCGCCGACGCCCACGTGTTCGACGAGAGCTTCGGCGAAATGCTGGCCCGCGATGACCTGCCGCCGATGGACTACATCGTCCTGCACGGCATCTGGAGCTGGGTCGACGAAGAGAACCGCAAGATCATCGTCGACAGCATCCGCAAGCGCCTGAAGGTCGGCGGGGCCCTCTACTTCAGCTACAACACCTTCCCGGGCTGGGCGACGGCGATGCCGCTGCGCCACCTGATGAGCCTGCACTCGCAAATGGCCGGCACCGAAGTGCAAGGCATGGTTGGCCGCATCGAGGGCTCCATTGCCTTCGGCAACAAGCTGGCCGAAGTGAATGCCCGGTTCTTCCAGGCCAACCCGCTGGCCAAGGGCCGGCTGGACTCCATCGCCGGCCAGAACCGCAACTACCTGGCCCACGAATACTTCAACACCTATTGGACCCCGATGTACTTCTCGGAGCTCAATGAGTGGCTCTCGGAAGCCAAGGTCTCCTACGCCTGCCCGTCCGGCGCGATCGACCATCTGGACGGCTTCAACTTCACCCCCGCCCAGCGCGAAGTGATGAACTCGATGCCGCCCGGCGTGCTGCGTGAAACGGTGCGCGACTATCTGATCAACCAGCAATTCCGCCGGGACCTGTTCACCCGCGGCGCCCGCCGCCTGGCTCCCCTGGAGCGCATCGAGCGCCTCAACGCCCTGCGCCTGACCCTGCTGGCGCCGGCCGAGGACCTGCCTTTCGACGTTGATGCGGGTCTCGGTAAGATCGGCCTGAAGCCGGAAGTCTACAAGCCGGTGATCGACGCCCTGGCGGCCAACAACTATGCGGTCAAGACTCTCGGTCAGATCGCCGAGGATTCGGCGGTCTCCAAACTGCCGCCGGGCGCCCTGATCGAGACCATCGCCGTGCTGATCGGGTCGGGCCGCGCCCACCCGGTGCAGAGCGAGGAGGACATCGCTCTGGCCGAGGGCCGCTCGCGCAAGCTCAATGACTACCTGATCGAGCGCGCACGCATCTCCGGTGAGGTGGCCTATCTCGGCTCGCCGGTGACGGGGTCCGGCCATACGGTGGGCCGTTTCGAGCAGATGTTCATCTCGGCCAAGCGCCGCGGCCTGAAGAAGCCGGAAGACTGGGCGAAGGACGCCTGGGAGACCCTGACCCGTCAGAACCAGTCCCTGATCAAGGACGGCCAGGTGCTGAAGACGGCCGAGGAAAACCTCACCGAACTGACCAGCCAGGCCAAGAACTTCGCTGACAAGCGGCTGCCGGTGCTGGAACGCCTCAAGGTCGCCTAGCGGGCGCCTAACGGCCCTTCATCTCGATGATGAAGGGCTCGGCTCCGGCCATCTGATAGGTGAAAGCCACCCGGGCGCCCGGCGTCACGGGCGCTTCGGCCAGGGCGTCGGCGTAGGCGCGAAATTCCGTGCGGCCGGCCGCGAACCCGCCCGCGATCGCTTCGTGATCCAGGGTCACCTTGCCGCCCTCCACCGAGGCGACCGTGCCCACGCCCGTGAGGACCGGACCGGACGGAACCGGCGACACTGGCGCATCGCGGGCCTGTTCGGCGGGGCTGGGCTCGCCTTTCACCGCGGGCTGCCCACAGGCGGCGAGCATCAGCGCCACGGCGAGCACGGCGTATGCGGGACGGATCATGCGGCGGCCTCTCGAATCCCTCGGCGTCGAACGCGACGGACCCTAATGATGTTCTCGCCCAAGTGAACGCCTGGCGCGTTGGCGTCGGCCTCAAGTCCCGCTACAAGCCCGCGTCCTCTTCGACTGGAGCGCCAGGTGGCCCGCCTCTTCAACGCCTATGTGATCTGTGACTGGAGCGCCGCCTCCAAGCCCTCGACAGGCGCGGACTCCGTCTGGCTGGGCGTGATGAAGCGCGACGTCCGCTTCCGCCTGACCTTTGAGGCCCACAATCCCTCGACCCGGGGCGAGGCCGAAAAGATGATTGGGGCGATCCTCGATGAGCGCGCCAAGCATGGCGAGCGGGTGTTCCTCGGCTTCGACTTCCCGCTGGGCTTCCCGCGGGGGTTCTCCAAGGCCCTCAACCTGCCGGGCGATCAGCCTTGGATGTCGGTCTGGAACCAGCTCGACAAGATGGTCAAGGACAAGGCGGACAACACCAACAACCGCTTCGGCGTGGGTTCGGAAATCAACCGGCGCCTGACCGGTGGCCCCTTCCCGTTCTGGGGCTGCCCGCCGAAGGACACGCTCACCACCCTGCACCCGAAGCGGGAGCGCGATCACGGGCCGGGCGACCTGCCGGAGTTCCGCCATGCCGACCTGGCGGCCAAGGGCGCCTCGTCGATCTGGAAGCTCTACTACAACGGCTCTGTGGGCGGCCAGGCGATCCTGGGCATCCCGATGGTGCGGCGCCTGAAGCTGGCCAGAGGCGAGGCGATGAAGATTTGGCCGTTCGAAACCGGGTTCAAGGCGCTGACCGAGCAGGATCTGGCCGGCGTGACGGCCGTGGCGGCGGAAGTTTACCCCTCCCTGCTGAAGTCTGCGGTGGCGGCCGGTGAGGTGAAGGACCTGGCTCAGGTGCGGGCCATGGCCGAGCACTATGCCAAGCTCGACGAGGCCGGGAAGCTGGGCGCCGTGTTCGGGCCGGACAAGACGCTGGCGGCCGAGGTGGTGGCGGAGGCCGCGGCCGAAGAGGGCTGGATTCTGGGGGCTTAAGGGGGCTCCTCAACCGTATTCGCACCGTATTCACTGTATTTGCGCCGCTTAGCGCGCTTTCCGTGCGCGGTAAGCGCAACTCCGCGCGCAGTCCGTGGCGCTTGCGGCGCGTTCCGTGCGCGGGGGGTGAAGCTTGGTGCGGGGTTCGTGCGCGTGTCCTTCTCCGGCAAGGGGAGAAGGGTCGAGTAGCGAACACAGGTTCATACGAACCCATATAGCGAACTATTCGCCAAAAGAAAACCTCATCCGCGTGACGACGACGCCCCTCGCCCCTAAGCGATAAGGACGGTTCATGCCGAGATTGCAAACTTGGCGCATTTTCTTCCCCCTCCCCTTGCGTTCCGTCGATTCTTTGACTACGCAGCGCTCCTTCAACCGGAACCGTCAGGCATGACCCGCAACGCACCTTTTCGAAGAATTGGCTCTGCCACGGTGCGCCCGGATTCTGTCCAGCCGCCGGACGGGGCGTCGAACCCCCAATAGCCGCGCCGTCTCACGGGCTCCGCGGCGTCCGATGAGATGGATCACATGGACTTCCTGTTCTGGCGATCGCCGCGCCCTGCTGCACCCAGCGCGCCGACGCCTCTTCTCAACCACCTGGCTGGCGCCTTCGCCCACCAGGTCGCGGCGCTGTATCCCAGCCCGCATTCCGACTTCCTGGCGGCGACCAGCGACCGTCGCCATTTGGTGTACCTGGCCTTGGCCCGGGAGAAGACTCTGACGCCGGCCCAGGCACAGGGCGCGCTGAGCTGGCGCCTCAGCCGGGCCGTTGAAGGCGTGCTCGGGTCGCGCCCCTCAGGCCTGGAACGGGCCCTCGCTCACATTGGCGAGACCGCCTGGACGACCGATGGCTATTCGGCGCTTCTGGCCCTGCTGGACCTGCCGGCCACCGGCAAGCTGATCCGCCATGCCGAGAAGCTGGAGGAAGCGCATCTGCTGGCCTGGATCGGCCTGCCCCGCCCGCTGCTGAACGCCGGGATGGCTTTGCAGATCAAGTCTCCGTTGCAGAGCCAACTTGTAGCCGAAGCCCTCAAGCTGGTCGCCGAGCGCGACGGACAGGATAGCCTCGAGCGGACGATCAAGCTGTGGAGCGAGGCCAAATGCGGCGCTGATCTCTATGACGAAATCGACCTCGACTTCGGGGTGGCGCCGGTGGAGGGCCCGGCCCTGCCGCCGCCGTTCAAGCCGGTGCTGACCCGCCAGGCGGTGCGCGATCTCGGGCGCAAGTATCAGAACTGCCTGCGCCGCGGCGGCCACATCGAGAACTCGGCCTACTACGAATGGGAGGGCGATCCGGCGGTGGTGATGCGGCTGGTCAATGACCCTTACTATGGCTGGACGCTGGACGAAGCGCGCCTGGCCCGGAACCAGGTGGTGTCGGCGGAGACCGAGCAGACGATCATCGCGGCCCTGAAGGCGGCGAACGTCATCGTCGGCCATTCCATCGGCCAGCTGCGCGACGATCTCTGGGATGCGCTGTGCGACCAGAAGGCCGTCGACCTGACCCCGGAGGGACGCCTGGTGCGGTGCTTTGGGAAGCGGGTGGCCTAGGATTTTCGGCTGAGCATCCAGAAACGGCCGAGGAGCAGGCCCGCCGAGACGACGCCTGAGACGTTGATGCCCCAGATCAGACCCATCAGGCCCATGTGCATGGGGATGGCCAGGACGTAAGCCATGGGGGTCATCACCAGGATGTAGCTGGCGAGGTGCGTGAAGGTTGGGGGCCAGACATCGCCGCGGGCGCGCAGGGCCTGGGCGACGACCACCTGCAGGGCGTCCGGCGCGAACAGCAGGGAGCAGAAGAGCAAGGCCGGCACGGTGAGGGCCAGAGCCGCGGCGTCCCGGGTGTAGAGTCCAGCAATCGGGCCGGGCAGCAGGGCGACGACGATGTTGATCACCACGCCGAAGGCTCCAGCGACAGCGAAGCCGATGAGGGCGGCGCGGCGGATGCCCTCATCATCCCGCCGGCCATAGGCGCGGCCGACGAGGACGGCCGTGGCCGTGGCGAGGCCCAGCGGAACCATGAACACCACCGAGGCGACGTTGAGGACGATGGAATAGCCGGCGACGGCGATAGGGCCGATCCAGCCGGCGATGATGTTCATGCCCGAGAAGGACGCGACCTCGAAGAAGTTGGAGGCGCCCGAGCCATAGCCGACGCGGCGCTGCTCGGCCTCGGCGGGCGGATCACGCGGCGGCTTGTCGAAGACACCCCAGGCGCGGGCTTCCTTGAGACGCAGGATATAGGCGAGCGTGGCGATGGCCAGGAAGGCGCGGGCCCCGAAGGTCGCCCAGCCGCCGCCGATGGCTCCCATGGGGGCGATGCCGAAGCCGCCGGGCACCAGGACGAGATCGATGGCGAGGTTCACCGCATTGGCCGCCCACATCAAAGCCGTCGCCGGGCCAGGCCGGCCGTGCGCCTCCAGCCAGGAGGAGCAGGCCACGGAAATCGTGGTGGCGGGCATCGAAAGGGCGAAGACCATGAGGACGGCGCTGGAGCCATCGGCAAGGTCCTTCTCCAGGCCGATGGAATGCAGGAACCAGGACCCGCCCGCCAGCAGGATCGCCGAGGCGGCGAGGCCCATCTGCAGGGCATAGGCCAGGCCCCGGCGAAGGACGGCGCCTGTCTCGGCCAGCCTCCCCTCCCCAATGGCGCGGGAGGTCATCACCTGGACACCGGAGAGCAGGCCGAGCGCCACGGTCATGACCACGGCGGAGGGGGCCCAGCCGAGGGCGTGGTAGCCGAGCTGGGTCGCAGAATAGCGGCCGACGACAATGGCGTCGGTCAGGCCCATGATCATGATGCCCAGCCGGCCAAGGATCACCGGCCCGGCGAGCTTGAGAAGCTCGGCCAGTTCCTTGCGAACCAAATTTTGCGCATTGGCCTCACCGGCCATGGCGACACCCAAGAAATGAAAACACGCCGCTCATCCCGGCGAAAGCCGGGACCCAGGCGTTTTTGGTTTGCCTGAACGGCCCACGATCTCGAAGGAAAAAACCTGGGTCCCGGCTTTCGCCGGGATGAGCGGGTTTTTTTGGAAGTCTAGACCGCCTGTTTCAGGGCTTCGTGCATCCTCTCGGATTTCAGGCGCTCGGCGACCAGGAAGGCCAGTTCGAGAGCCTGCTCACCGTTGAGGCGCGGGTCGCAGTGGGTGTGGTAGCGGTCGGCCAGCTCGCCTTCGGTGAGGGCGCGGGCCCCGCCAAGACACTCGGTGACGTTCTGACCGGTCATCTCCAGGTGCACGCCGCCGGGGTGGACGCCCTCGGCATTGGCGATGTCGATGAAGCTCTTCACCTCGGAAAGGATGCGGTCGAAGGGCCGGGTCTTGTAGCCATTGCCGGCGGTCAGCGTGTTGCCGTGCATCGGATCGATGGCCCACACCACATCGCGGCCCTCGGCCTTGGTGGCGCGCATCAAGGCCGGCAGGCGGTCGGCGACCTTGTCCGAACCGAAGCGGCCGTAGAGGGTCAGCTTGCCGGCCTCATTGGCCGGGTTGAGGGCGTCGATGACGCGGATCAGGTCATCGGGCTCCATGGTCGGGCCGACCTTGAGGCCGATCGGATTGAGGATGCCGCGCATGAACTCCACGTGCGCCCCGTCGAGCTGGCGGGTGCGCTCGCCGATCCAGAGGAGGTGGGCGGAGGTGTCCACATACTCGCCGGTGGGCGAGGTGGAATCGACGCGGGTCATGGCCTCCTCAAAGCCGAGCAGGAGGGCTTCGTGGGCGGTGAAGAACTCCACCTGCCGCATGGCCGGCCAGCTATCGGCGTTGATGCCGACCGCGCCCATGAAGTCGAGGGCCTCGGAGATCTTGTTGGAGAGCTCGCGATAGGCCGCGCCCTGGGGGCTGCCGCCGACGAAATCCAGGGTCCAGCGGTGCACGTTGTGCAGATCGGCATAGCCGCCGCCGGCGAAGGCGCGCAGCAGGTTCAGAGTGGAAGACGCCTGGCCGTAAGCCTTCAGAAGGCGCTCCGGATCCGGACGGCGGCCGTCTTCGGTGAACTCCATCGAATTGATGTTGTCGCCCCGGTAGGAGGGATAGGTGACGCCGTCGATGGTTTCGACGGGGCTGGAGCGCGGCTTAGCGAACTGTCCGGCCATGCGGCCCACCTTCACGACGGGCTTGCCACCCGCGAAGGTCAGCACCACGGCCATTTGCAGGATCAGGCGGAAAGTGTCGCGGATATTGTCGGCGGAGAATTCCTTGAAGCTCTCGGCGCAGTCGCCGCCCTGCAGCAGGAAAGCCTTGCCGGCCGCCACGTCGCCCAGCAGCGACTTCAGGCGCCGCGCCTCGCCGGCGAAGACCAGGGGCGGCATGCGCCGCAGCTCCGCCTCGACCCGTGCCACGGCCTCAAGATCCGGATAATCTTCCGGAATGTGCTTGGCGGGAAAATCGCGCCAGGAAGACGGGGTCCAACGCTTGGTCATGGCAAGGGCTCGGAAAAATGAAGGGGCGCGTCTTAGCGCAGATGGGCACACGGAAAAAGGCCCTGCACCCGCCAGCCTCAGCCGAGGCGCATCGGAGTCACCTTCGGCGTGAACCAAACAGCATCGGCCTGGGCCTTGAGCCGGGTTTCAAACAGGGTGTTGTACAGGTGGCCGATGGCATAGGAGACATCCGGCGCGCCCTCCAACGACACGACGGTGGGCCGGTCGAACAGCCGCGCCATGCGAGCGTTGAGCGTGTGTGACGGGAAGCGGGCCTTGTTGGGCAGGTCCTTCAGGGGTTGGGAATCCTCCCCGCCGCCGTAGATCATCCAGACGGCATAGGCCTTTAGGCCGAGTTCCTGGACGATGTGATGACCCAGGGACGGGGTAAGCCGGCCTCCCGGCCCCACCGCGCCCGGCGCGTTGATCAGGTTGTCGTCCTTGGCCAGGTGCATTGCATGAGCCATCAAGGCGGTGCGGCCGGGAAAAATGGACCGCGCATCGGAGAAGCGGCGTTTCATGGCGTCCTCGCGAAAGGCCATGGCCGGACGGGTGGCCTCGTAGGTCGCCGCGTCGCGAACAAGGGCGGCATAGCGAAGTCCATCGATCCGGGCGCCCACCGCCGCGCCGATGCGCGGATCGGCGCCGGGGGGCAGCGCCGCGCGCCATTTCTCCAGGCGGAGGATTTCCTCGGCCAGGCTCTCGCCGGTGATCCGCCGCGGAGGCGTGCCGGTCAACAGGGTCAGATCGGCGTAGGTGCCATCATGGCCGGCGGCGACGTCGAAACCGAAAAAAGCTTTCGCCCGAAGGCCGCGATAGAAGCGTTCCTGCTCGGCGCGCATGAGACTGACGGGATAGTCATCCAGCGACGCCTTGAAGATACCCCTTGGGCGGTCGTCCCGATCAGATCGGGCATCCCCGGTGAAGCCGAACAGCGAGATGCGTTCGAAGATCGCCGCATCGCGGGCGTTCAGGAAGGCGTCGATGCGCGTCCCGTCGGACCAGCCGAGTTCCTCCCCGAAGGTCTCGAAGCCCTGCCCGGCGAATTGGCTGGCGCAGGCCAGCCGGAAGTCGCTTTTTTCGTGAACGAAGTGGTTCAGTTCGCCGAGCAGCAGGATTTCCGCGTCTCCGGCGTCCAGGTCGGATAGCGGACGCGCGGCGTCCCGCAGCCAACGATCAATCGCGTCCATGAGTCTCTCGTCAGGTTATGCCTGACACTGAGCACTAGCCACCTATGGCGTCAAGATTTTCCTGACAAGGATGGTCGCGACGGTTTTGCCGGGGAACGCCGCACAGGTGTCCCGACGCATCTCGCCCTTTCGCCAGAAGCGAGCAACCCGGTCACCGCGTGCGACACTTGCAACTCTGGAGCCGGATCGGCCGATTTGAGATATTTTCCCACGCAGCGCGGTGGGGCCGTGCGGCGGGAGGGGCTTTCGACTTGGCCGACGGGGCTGACAACGACGGTGCGATAAGTCCGCGCGCCTTGCTGGAAAGCACGGACTGGTCGAAGACGCCGCTCGGCCCGCGCGCGAACTGGCCGGCGAGCCTCGCCTCGATCGTCTCGGTGGTGATGAACCACCCCCTGCCCATGGTCGTGCGCTGGGGCCGCGACCTCGTGCAGATCTATAACAGCGCCTATTCCGAACTGATTGGGGATCGCCATCCCAAGGCCTTCGCCGAAACCATGGCCCAGACCTGGCCCGACGCGGCCCAGCAGTACACGGGGTTCTACGACGCCGTGTTCCGGGGCGAAGCCGTGAGCATCGAGCGGCAATTCGCGCCGCCCATGTGGCGCGGTCGCACAGAGGCGAGCTGGTTCGACATCTATTACAGCCCCATACTGGACGACACCGGCGCGGTCGGCGGGGCCCTGGTCACGACAGTCGAGGCCACCCGGGAGGTGGAGCAGAAGCAGGCGGCGGACGCCTTGGAAGCGGAGACCGGGCGGCTGCGCAGCCTGATGGAACGGGCGCCAGGCTTCATGGGCGTGGTGCGAGGACCAAACCACGTCTTCGAGTTCATGAACGAGGCCATGGCCCGCTTGCTGGGGCAAGACAGGCGCATCCTGGGACGGCCCCTGGTCGACGCCCTGCCCGAGGTCGAACGGCAAGGGTTCATCGATCTCTTGGACCGGGTCTATAGCTCCGGGGAGCCCTACATCGGCGAAAGTGTCGGGGTCTACCTGCAGCGGCGGGCAGGCGGCCCGCCGGACCTGTTCTTCGTGGATGTCGTCTATGAGCCGACCTACGGTGCGGACGGCGAGATCAATGGCGTGTTCATGGTCGGTCACGACATCACCGAACATATCCGCGACCAGCAGAAGCAGGCCCTGCTGGTCCGGGAACTGAACCACCGGGTGAAGAACACCCTGGCTGTGGTGCTGGCCATCGCGCGCCTCGCCCTGAAGACGGCCAAGACCCTCGACGAGTTCGCCCAATCCTTCGACGACCGGGTGCAGTCCCTGGCCAATACCCATGACCTGCTGACCGCCAACCTTTGGCAGCCGGTGGAGGTGAAGAGCGTCCTTGAGGCTGAATTGGCCCCCTTCAGCGCTGCGGCCAGCGACATTCAGATCGAATGCGACAGGGTGCGTGTAGCGGCTTCGGACGCGGTGAACCTGACCTTGATCATCCATGAACTGGCGACCAACGCGGCCAAGTATGGAGCGCTATCCGTACCGGACGGCCGATTGCGGGTGGTTTGTCACCGCACGGACATCAGCGAAGCGCAGATCAGCTGGGTGGAAGCCTCGTCCCGTCCCATCGACGAGCGGCTCGAGGTCAAGGGCTTCGGCACCCGGTTGATGCAGCGCCTGGCCCGCGATCTCGGTGGCGAGGCCGAGATCGGATATGCGCCGGATGGCTTCGAAGCGCGGCTCTGCTTTCGGGTGGAACTGGGCTGACGCCGTGCAATCGCGCGTCGCAGGGATGCGATTGATCGCCGCATGCTCACCATTTTAGGTTTTCAGCCATATAAGCCTGACTACAGTTCCGCTTCATACGGACACTTTGGGAGGTGTGTGCGGTGCTGGGGATGGACGGACCCGATGAAGGCGTCGAAGGGACCGCCGCCTTAATCGCGCGGTTCGCGCCGCACATCGCCGAACACGATTGGAACACCAGCGCTCTTGGGCCCATCGCGGAGTGGCCCCGATGCCTCAAAATGCTGGTGGCGCAGATTTCCATGTCAGCAATGCCGTCGTTGATCCGGTGGGGGCCGGGCGCCGTCCTGATCTACAATGCGCCCGCGGTTCCTCTGCTCGGACCATTGCATCCGTCCATCCTAGGGCAGAGCTGGGGGTCCTCAAGTCAAACCCAGTCGCGCGACATACACGCCGCGTTCCAGAGCGCCTGGCAAGGCGACGCTGCGGTCCTGCAGCATCGGCCATGTGTGTTCCAGGGCGGCGGAGCCGGCGACCGCTGGTTCGACTATTTCATCTCCCCGGCCCTGACCGGCGATGGCGACGTCGGCGGCGTGATGATGGTCTGTGTGGAATCCACTATCTCGGTGAAGGCGCGCCATCTGACAGAAGCCGCCGTCGCCGAACAGGACCGCATGCGGGCCCTCTTGGAGCGCGCGCCGGGATGCATCGCCGTCGTGAAGGGGCCCGAGCACGTCTTCGAAATCATCAACGAGCCCATGATGCACCTGGTCGGGGCCCGCGACCTTGTCGGCCGGCGAATGGTGGATGCGGTCCCGGAGATGGTGGAACAAGGTTTCGTGGGCCTTCTGGACCAGGTGTACCGCACCGGAAAGCCGGTCAGCGGGCGCAGGAGCCCTGTGCAGCTCACCCACGGACCTGATGGCGAGTTACGCCAGTTCTTCTTCGACTTCGTCTACCAGCCGACGCGGGGCGTGGATGGCGAGGTGACGGGCGTGTTCATCATGGGCACGGATGTGACGGACCACGTTGAGGCCATCGAAGCGCGGGAACTCCTGCTGCTCGAGCTGAATCACCGGGTGAAGAATACACTGGCGGTCGTGCTCGCGATCGCGCGCCTCAGCGCCAAGACCGCCGTCAGCATCGCCGACTACACCAGCGAGTTCACGGCCCGGGTTGAGGCCATGGCCAATACCCACGACCTTCTGACCACCCACCTCTGGACCAGCGCCACCATGGCCGAACTCATCGCCCTGGAGAGCGGCCCCTTCGTCGAGCAGGGCGGCCGGGTCGAAGTGACCGCGGAGAGGGCCTCAATGTCAGCCGAGACCGCGGTGAAGGTTTCCCTGATCCTGCACGAGCTCTTCGCCAATGCCGCCAAGCACGGCGCGCTTGCGACGCCGCACGGCCAGGTGACGATCGATTTCCGCGCCGCCGAGGACGGCAACGTGCTGGAATGGCGAGAAGTCGGCTGTGAGCCGCCCGCGAAGGACGCGGCGCCGGGCTTTGGCACCACCCTGATCGATCGGCTGCTGAGAGATCTGCGCGGCAAGCGCATCACCCATGACAGCCAGGACGGCGCGCATTTCACCTTACACTTCGGCCGCCTGCCGGATCGGACACTCTTTCCCCTGCCCCTTCGCGCGGCCTGAGCCGGGCCGGGCTACCGGCCGTCGCCTATGCCGCGCGAAGAGCTAAATCGTGCGCTCCCGGTAGGCGCGCAAGATGCGCGCCTACCTCCTTAACCAGACATCGCAAGATCCTGCGGGACGAACTTCTCTCGCATGGTGACCAGCTCCTCGGCGGCTGTCGGGTGGACGGCGCAGGTGCTGTCCCACTGCTGCTTGGTGACCCCCATCTTGATGGCGATGGCGGCCATCTGAATCATCTCGGGGCTGTCGGGGCCGACGATGTGGCAGCCGAGTATCTGTTGAGTGTCCGCATCGACGACGAGCTTCATCATCGTGCGCTCCTCGCCGCCATAGAAGGTGACCTTCATCGGCCTGAAGGTCGCTTTGTAGATGTCGATCTTGCGCCCGCCGCGCCGCGCATCGGCCTCCGAGAGCCCGACCGAGCCCACCGGGGGCTGTGAAAAGACAGCACTGGCCACCAGCTCGTGGTCGAAGGTGGTGGGGTTATTGCGGAACACCGTCTCGGCGAAGGCCGCGCCCTCGCGGATGGCGACCGGCGTCAGGTTGATGCGGTCGGTGACGTCCCCCACGGCCCAGATGTTGTCGACGTTGGTCTTCGAATAGTTGTCGACGATGATCGCGCCGCGTTCGTTCAGTTTCACGCCGGCCTTCTCCAACCCAAGGCCCTCGACGTAGGGATCGCGGCCGGTGGCGTACATGACGACCTCGGTCTCCTCCTCATGGCCGCTGGTGAGGTGGCTGAGGACGCCGCCGGCGGTCTTCTCCAGCTTCACGTGTTCGCAGCCAAGGACGACTTTCACGCCCCGGCGCTCCAGCTCTGTGGTGACCTGGCTGCGGATGTCGTTGTCAAAGCCGCGCAGGATGTTGGCGCCGCGGTAGAGCAGCGTGGTCTCGACGCCGAGGCCGTTGAAGATGCCGGCGAACTCCACGGCGATATAGCCGCCGCCGACGATCAGGATCGACTTGGGCAGGGTCTCCAGATGGAACGCCTCGTTGGAGGTGATGGCGTGCTCGATGCCGGGGATCTCCTTCGGCACGGAGGGGCGGCCACCGGTGGCGACGAGAATCTTATCGGCCGAATAGGTGCGGTCGCGGTCGGAGAGCTTGATGGTGTGGGCGTCGACCAGCTCGGCCCGGGCATGGACGAGATCGGCGCCGGCGTTCTGCAGGTTATTCACGTAAATACCCGAGAGGCGGGCGATCTCGACGTCCTTGGCCTCGATGAACGTGGGCCAGTCGAAGGTGCTCTCGATCTTCGACCAGCCGAAGCCTTCGGCGGCCTTGAAAGCCTGAGAGAATTCCGAGGCATAGACCATGAACTTCTTCGGCACGCAGCCGCGGATCACGCAGGTGCCACCGACCCGGTGTTCCTCGGCGACAGCGACCTTGGCGCCGGAAAGCGAGGCCAGACGAGCCGCACGGACGCCGCCGGAACCGGCGCCGATGACGAAGAGGTCATAGTCATAGTTGGCCATGCGGGCCGTCTCCTTACGGGTGGAGGGTCAGCATGCCGCTGTCCGTTCCGATGAGCGCCTCGTCCGCCAGATCGAGGAAGAGGCCGTGGTCGACGACGCCGGTCACGGTTTTCAGGGCCTCGGCCAGGGCCGCCGCCTCCTCGATGCGCCCGCAGGCGAGGTCATAGATAAGGTTGCCGCCGTCGGTGCGCACGGGGGAACCGTCCTTCTTGCGCAGTTTGGCGGGATTGAAGCCGAAATCGGCGGCGACATCGGCGAGGCGGTTGGCGGTGTGGCCGTGCCCGAAGGCCACCACTTCGATGGGGAGGGGAAAGGCGCCGAGGCAGTCCACCTGCTTGGCGGCGTCGGCGATGACCACGCAGCGGTTGGAGGCCTCCCAGACCAGCTTCTCGCGCAGCAGGGCCGCGCCGCCGCCCTTGATCAGGGACAGGCCGGGGCCGATCTCATCGGCGCCATCGACGGTGAGATCGATGGAGCGGACGTCGTTGAGATCAAGGATCGGGATGCCGAGGGACCGGGCGAGGTCGGCCGTGGCTTCGGAGGTGGGGACGCCGCGGATGCCGGAGAGCCCCCGTGCGGCGAGGCCCTTGACGAACCAGGCGGCGGTGGAGCCGGTGCCGAGGCCGACGGTCATGCCGGGCTGAACGAGGGCCGCGGCGGCCTCGCCGGCGGCGCGTTTCTGATCCTCGGCGCTCAAGACTTACCCTTGGCGGCCTTCTCGGCGAGCTTGCGCGCGCGGAAGTCGGCGGCCCAACCGGGCTTTTCCACCTGGCGGCCGCGGGCCAGGGCGAGAGCGTCCGGCGACACATTCTCGGTAATCACCGAGCCTGACCCGGTATAGGCGCCGGCCCCGACCGTGACGGGGGCGACGAGAGCGCTGTCGGAGCCGATGAAGGCCCCCTCTCCCACATGAGTCTCATATTTGTCGAAGCCGTCGTAATTACAGAAGATCGTGCCGGCCCCGATATTGGCCCCCGCCCCAACCGTACCGTCGCCGAGATAGGCCAGGTGATTGGCCTTGGCGCCCTTGCCGACCACCACCTTCTTCACCTCGACGAAATTGCCGATGTGGGCGTCCTCGCCAATGTCAGCCAGCGGGCGCAGGCGCGCGAAGGGGCCGACGATGGCGCCGGCGCGGACGATGCAGCCCTCCAGATGGGAGAAGGCGCGGATCAAGGCGCCGCTCTCCACCGTCACGCCAGGGGCGAAGACGACGTTGGGCTCGACGGTGACGCCGGGGGCGAGCCTGGTGTCCCACGCGAGGTGGACGGTGGACGGGGCCGGCATAGAAACGCCCTCCTCCATCAATTCGCTGCGGCGGCGGGCTTGCCATACGGCTTCGGCGGCCGCGAGTTCGGACTGCGAGTTGACCCCCATGACCACGGCCTCCGGGGCCATGGCGACCTTGGAGCGGAGCTGCCGGGAGTGGGCGAGGCCGATGACGTCGGTCAGGTAGTATTCGTGCTTGGCGTTGTGGTTGGTGACCTGGCTCAGCAGGTCGAACAGGAGCTTGCGATCCGCCGCGAGGACGCCGGAGTTGCAGTGCCGGACCTGCTTGACGGTATCGTCGGCATCCTTCTCCTCGACGATACGCAGGAGTTCACCTGAAGGCGTCAGGATCAGGCGGCCGTAGCCGGTGGGGTTGGCCGCGTCGAAGCCGAGGACGGCGATGTCGGTTCCCTTGGCGCGCAGGTCGAAGAGCTTGGCGACATAGGGCGCCGTCAGCAGGGGCCCGTCCGCATAGGTGACCACCACGTCGCCATCGAAGTCCGCCAGGGCGGCTTCGGCGCATCGCACGGCGTGACCGGTGCCCTGGGGCGGATCCTGGATGACCACGGCGCCCTCACCGAGGCGTGCGGCGACGCGCTGGCCGACGGCCGGGCTGTGCGTGCCACAGACGACGATGATCCGCTCGCAGCCCAGGGCCTCGGCGGCGTCGATGGCGTGATCGACTAAGGTGCGGCCGCCCACGGTGTGCAGGACCTTCGGAGTCGGCGACTTCATTCGCGTGCCCTGGCCGGCGGCGAGGATCACGGCGGCGCGGGCAGTCATCAGCAGGTCCTCCAGGCGGTGGTCTTAGCGACTTCGGCCCCTCGACTCGTGGGCGCCTTGCCATCTTCGCGGCTTTAGCCGAAACGGCGAGACCTTTCGACCGGAGTCGTTGTCCGTTGGCCGCCGATCTTACCCGCCTGGCGGGCGTCACCATCGCCTTCGATCTCGATGGCACGCTCGTGGACACGGCCCCGGACCTGGTGGGGACGCTGAACGTCCTGCTCGCGGAGGAAGGCCTGACGCCACTGGCCATGGAGATCGGCCGGCCAATGATCGGGCGCGGCGCGAAGGCCCTGATCCAGCGGGGCTTCGACGCAGCGGGAGCGCCCCTGGAGTCGGCCCGGCTAGAGGCCCTCTTCGAGCGGTTTCTGCAGCACTACAACGCCCACATCGCCGACGAGAGCGTCCCTTTCGAGGGCATGATCGCGGCGCTGGAGGTTCTGAAGGCAGCCGGCGCGAAGCTCGCCGTCTGCACCAACAAGCGCACGGACCTCTCGCGGCGCCTGCTCGACACCCTCGACCTTTCGCATCTCTTCGAGGCCATCGTCGGGCCGGACGCCGCCGGCTGCCAAAAGCCCGACCCGCGCCACCTCCTGCACACTGTCGAAGCCGTGGGAGGACGTCCCGACCGGGTGATCATGGTGGGTGACGCGGCCACGGACGCCGGGGCCGGCAAAGCCGCCGGAGCGGGGCTGATCCTCGTCACCTTCGGCTACACCGAGACACCGGTGGCGGAACTGGGCGCCGATGTCTTGATCGACCATTTCGATCAGTTGATCGCAGCCTGCGCGCGACTGGTTGAGCCTGAGACCGGCGCCCGTTAGACCCGGCAAATCAAAGATCTAGAGCCCCGATTCCCATGTTCAGCCTGTTGCACGACCTCCTGGGCGAGGGCTTCGGCCCCATGCGGCTGCTGGACTCGTTCTTCTTCCTCGCCAGCGTCGGATTCGCGACCTCCGCCCTGGTGACCTGGTTCGTCCTGCCGAAGCTCTGGGGGCGCCTGCCCACCGACAAGGGCCGGGCCCACGCGATCAATGCCGAGATGAGCGTCGGCAAGCCGGTCAGCGCCGGGATCATCTTCGTCTCGATCTTCTGCATCATGGGCGCCCTCTTCCTGCCCTATGACTCCCGCGCCATCCTGACCCTGCCTTTCATGGTCGCGGCGATGATCCTCGGCTACGTGGACGACCGGTCCGGCGGCCTTTCCGAACTCACCCTGGGCGCGCTTGACGCCCTGATCGCCGTGGCCGTGGCCATCATCATCTGCGGCCTGGGCAATACCGAAGTATGGCTGCCACTCTGGAAGGGCACGATCACCCTGCCGCCCTGGCTCGCCATCCCCCTGGCCACTGGGGTGATCTGGCTGTCGATCAACGCCACCAACTGTTCCGATGGGGTGGACGGGGTTTCCGGCAGCCTGGCGGGCACGGCCATCATGGTGCTGGGGGGCCTGCTCTATTCGGTGCTGGGCAACGCCGTGGTGGCGACGCACCTGAACGTGCCCCTGATCCCCGAGGGCGCGAACTGGGCGATCATGGCCTTCCTGATGGTCGGCTGCGTGGCCGGTTATCTCTGGTACAACGCCGCGCCGAGCCAGGTTCTGATGGGAGATGCCGGCTCAAGGCCGCTCGGCCTCCTGATCGGCATGCTGGTCGTGGCGACCAACAATCCGGTCTTCCTGCTGTTGGTAGGTATGGTGATCCTCGCCAACGGGGCCACGGGCCTCGCCAAGGTGGCGCTCCTGCGGCTCTTCGGCCTTCGCATCTTCGGCAAGACCCGCTTTCCCCTGCACGATCACGCGCGCAAGGAGTTGGGCTGGTCGAACACCCAGGTGCTGGTGCGCTTCATGCTGCTGCACATCGGGCTGTCGGCGCTTCTGGTGATCATCGCCCTGAAGGTGCGGTAGGAGACTTGCCGCGCGCGGGGGCAACGGCTATAGCCCCGTCCCTCCTGGAATGGATGCGTAGCTCAGCGGGAGAGCACTGCCTTCACACGGCAGGGGTCGTAGGTTCAATCCCTACCGCATCCACCACCTAGTCCTCCCAATCTCAAACTTCGCGTTGTCCTCGGCGGATTTCGCCGACATATCCGTGGCTTGCGCGACGGATATGAATGCAGAGACGTCTCTGGCCGCCCGCACTGCGGGCGATTTCCGCCATATCGGACCCGATTTCTCTCGTCGATTTCAGAATGTCCACTTTGCGGCGAGCAGCGCGCCCCTGTTTTTCCCTGCTATCAGGGAAATTACAGGGAAAATCTCTTTTTTCGGGGCCCTGCCAGACCCTGGCCGGAAGGGTAATGCGGGCGTAAACAACTGATAATTCGGATGTTTCTATGGCCCCACGCGCCGGAAGCCGCAGTTACGGAGCAGGGAATCAAATGCGGCCGAACAGGGAATGGCAATCGCCTTAACAGGGAATGGAAAGGCGCCGAACAGAGGCGCGGAACGGTGACCTGCGTTCTTCAGGCAAAGCTGGCGAAGAGGCGCCGTTGATCGGACCAGAGCCGCGGCAGCGAACGCGCGGTCAGGGCTTGGAGGCAAAGGGCCTGGGGCTGGCGACCTTCAAGGATCATATCGACGAGGTCCGGAGCGAGATACCCGAGCATCAGAACGCGCGCGGTGTGGCGCGGGCACAGCCCAAAGCGTTTGGCCAGGTCGCGGGTCGTCGTCGACTCGCCGGCCTCAAGCTGCTTGCGCCAATCACGCGCCAGCGCGACCGCGCGAACGAGGGTCTTGTCGAGCCGAGGTGAAGCCTGCGCCGCCTGTCCCGCCGCGGCAATGATCGTGACGCCCTGGCGATGCTTCAGCTGGATCGGCAAGACGATGCGCGTCGCCTCCGGTCCGGTCGCCGCACAGGCTTCGGGGTGAAGCTCGAATGTGACCATCTGCGCACTCAGGGTCACCCGCTTCAGGGCCGCGGCAATGCGCAGGTGCGGAGCGTCGTTCGGGCGCCAGCTTGGCGCGATCCGAGGTCCAACTTCGGCAATGATCAGGCCCTCGATCGTCGGCGCGCCAATGCGGGGCAGCGATCCGACGGGCTTTGCCTCGCCATGCACCTTCGCGGAACTGACGTAGTAGTGATACCGACGCCCTCGCCGGTTAGCGTGGATCGGCTGCATCGCCCCGCCCGCATCGTCGAATATCTTGCCCTTCAGCAAGGCGCTCCCGGCCCGCTTTGTCGGCGGCGCCGCCGCAGGTGATCCCTCGTCGAGCCGCGACTGCACCTTCGCCCAGAGATCCTCGTCAATGATGGCCGCATGTGCGTTCCAGTGCCGAAGCTTCCCGTGCCGGATGGCGCCGCGGTAGACGTCATTCCGCAGAAGATACCCCAGCGCCCCGCGTGTGAACGTCGCGCCAACGATCGGCCGTCCGTCGCGCGTCGTCCACGACTTGGCGCGCATATCTTCTGTGGCCAGGGCCCGGACGAGTTTCCCCACCGATCCGAGCTCCAGATATCGAGTGAAGATGGAGCGGACCTGTTCGGCTTCGCTCGGATTGACGACCAGCTTCTGGTCGATCGCGTCATAGCCCAGCGGCGGGCGGCCCCCCATCCACATGCCTTTGGCCTTGGAGGCGGCGATCTTGTCACGGATGCGCTCGCCGGTGACCTCACGCTCGAACTGAGCGAAGGACAGGAGCACGTTCAGCGTTAGGCGCCCCATGCTGGTGGTCGTGTTGAACGCCTGGGTGACCGACACGAACGAAGCGCCCCGCGCATCGAGAATCTCGACGATCTTGGCGAAGTCAGCCAGCGAGCGGGTCAGGCGATCGACCTTGTAGACCACCACTACGTCGACCGCGCCGGCCGCGATGTCTGCTAGCAGACGCTTCAGTCCCGGCCGCTCCATCGATCCACCGGAGAAGCCGCCATCGTCGTAGCGGGTAGGTAACGCCGTCCACCCCTCCCCCGCCTGGGAGAGCACATAGGCCTGACAGGCCTCTCGCTGGGCATCGAGGCTGTTGAAGCTTTGGTCCAACCCCTCCTCGGAACTCTTGCGCGTGTAAATGGCACAGGCGAGTTTCTTCATGCGGCCTTTCCCTTCAAGCCGAAGAACAGCAGGCCGCTGCGTTTTGAGCCTGTGATGTGGGTCGCCACCGCGGTGAGCGATGCAAACTGCGCGCCCCGATAGCTGAAGCCATCGGCAAGCACATGAACCTCGTGACGGCTGCCGCCCCACTCGCGAACCAGCGAACATCCCGGTGAAAGCGCCGGTCCCGCAGTCGGCCGGAAGTTGCGATCGGCTCGGAAGCGTCGGGCCAAATCTCCAAGGCGCCTCGCTGTCGAAGGCGACATGACGCCGTAGGCCTCCTCCTGCAGCCGGTTGGCCACGGCATAGGCCATCAGGTCGCGCGAGCGCAGCTTTGGCGGGGCGCCCCAGCGACCGCGCCACAGAGCCCGTAACGACTGGAGGTCCAGGCGCTCGATCGCCTGGACCTCTTCGGATATGCGGGCTGGCTCACTCACGGCGCAACCGCGATGCTGACGCTGTAGCGGGTGATCCCGTCGCTCTTGGTGGTGGTGACGATCAGATCGGACCGCTTCTTCAGCGTTCCGGCGATGAAGCCCCGCACCGAGTGGACCTGCCAACCCACCGCAGCCGCCAGTTCGGCGGCGCTCGCGCCACTCTTGGACTGCATCAGGTCGATCAGGGTCTGGGCGCGCGTCTTGGGCGCTGCCGGGGTCGTGGTTGCTTGCTGGGCTTTGCCGCGCCGGCCGGCGGAAGGGTTGGTCATGGTTAGTGTTCCTCTGCTGGGCGGGACCCTCATGGCCCCACTGAGCAGAGCCCGCACTGGGCTGGCGGGAGGCCCCCAGCAACGCTCTGCTGCCCGCCGAAGTCCAGCCAGATGTGGCAGATTGTCGTAAGGGCAACTTGACCATTGAAAAGGGCCCCGGCCTTCCCATCTATGGCTAAGTTGCCAATACGTTCTGGACGGGCCATGGACCAGACATTCGACATTCAACCCATCGATCCGCGCGCCTTGCGCCCCTACGCCCGCAATGCGCGACGCCACTCAAAGAAGCAGCTGAAGCAGATTGCTGACAGCATTCGCCGGTTCGGCTTCACCAATCCGGTGCTGGTCAGTGACGACGGTGAGATCATCGCCGGCCACGGCCGCGTCGAGGCGGCCAAGCTGTTGGGCCTAGCTAGCGTGCCCAGCCTGAAGCTGTCTCACCTGACCCCCGAAGAGCGGCGGGCCTATGTCATCGCCGACAACAAGCTGGCCCTCAATGCCGGCTGGGATCAGGAGATGCTCGCCATCGAGCTGCAGGCCTTGATCGACCTCGACTTCGACGTCGAGCTCACCGGGTTCTCACTGGCGGAGGTGGATCTCACCCTCGACGCCGCGCGCGACGCAGACCCCTCGGCGCCCGACGCCGGCCCCGAGGATGACATCCCCCCGATGGCCCCAACCGCGGTGACGCGCATTGGCGATCTGTGGCGCCTGGGCCGCCACCGCCTGCTTTGCGGCGACGCCCGCAATGCCGCTGACTACAAACTGTTGCTGGGCGACGAGCCGGTCGACGTGGTCTTCACCGATCCACCGTACAACGTCCCGATCGACGGCCACGTCACCGGCCTCGGCCGCATTCGCCATCGCGAGTTCGCCATGGGCGTGGGCGAGATGAGCGAGCCGGCGTTCACCGCGTTCCTCGCCGAGACCCTGGGCAATGCCGCCGCTGTCTGCCGCGACGGTGCGATCGCCTTTGTCTGTATGGATTGGCGACACGTTGCGGAGTTGCTGGCCGCCGGCAGGGTAGTCTTCTCGGAGCTGAAGAACCTCTGCGTCTGGAACAAGACGAATGGCGGGATGGGGACCTTCTACCGCTCCAAACATGAGCTGGTCTGCGTCTTCAAAGTCGGTCAAGGCGCCCACATCAACAGCTTCGGTCTTGGCGACACAGGGCGGTATCGCACGAATGTCTGGGACTACCCGGGGATCAGCAGCTTGGGCGCCGAAGCCAAGGCCGAGACCCTAGGCATGCATCCAACGGTCAAGCCCACGGCCCTTGTCGCCGATGCGATCCGCGATTGCTCGCGCCGCGGCCAGGTCGTCCTCGACCCCTTCGCCGGATCCGGAACCACCTTGATCGCCGCCGAGAGTTGCGGGCGCCTGGCGCGGGTCATTGAATACGACCCCTTATACTGTGACGTCATCATCCGCCGCTGGGAGAACCTGACCGGCAAGTGCGCCGAGCTGGTGAGCGACGGCCAGTCCTTCGACGCGGTGGCGGAAGCCCGCATCGGAGGCGTCCATGGCTGATGAGGAGGAGAAGGTAGAGCGAGCCGTGGGCTACCGCAATCCACCGGCCCAACATCGCTTCAAGAAGGGCGTTTCTGGCAACCCTCGTGGACGCCCCCGCAAGACCGGCCGTTCGTCCAAGGCCGCTCGGGTTTCTCCAACGCAGCTGGAAGACATTCTTCTGGCGGAGGCCATGCGTCCCATCCAGCTCAGGGAAAACGACCAGGTCATCGAAATGCCGATGATCCAGGCCGTCATCCGCAGCATGGGCGTTGCCGCGATCAAGGGCAGCCACCGCTCCCAAACCGCCCTGGCCAGCATGGTGCAGGCGGTCGAAGAAAAGCGCTACGAAGACCTCAAGAGCCTGTTCGCGTCAGCGGTGGAATACAAGGACCGTTGGCAGCGCGAGTTCGAGGAATGTGATCGGCGCGGTGTGCCACGGCCGGAACCTGTCCCCCACCCGCAGGAGATCGTGCTCGATTCTGGGACGTTACGGGTCAAGTTCAACGGCCCGGAGTCGCCCGACGAGAAAGCTCACTGGGACATGATGTTGGATCGTCGGAGGGAGGCCCTCGAAGAGGTCGCATACTACCGCGCCAAACTCTCCCGACCCAGCAAGTACAAAGAGATTTACCTGGCTGACATGGCGCACGAGCAGTCGCTGGCTGACATGATCGGCGGGATCATTCCTGACGCCGAGACCCGCCGACGGCCCGGCTTTGACCTGCTGGAGTGGCGAGAACGTCAAGGCGTGCTCGCAGACCTGGATGAGAAATATCGTCGCCGGCGGGCGCGCAAAGGATAGACGTCCAGTCTGATCGCGACCGCTGGGGTTTCATGCGAACCTACAATTGGCCGCTTTCAATGTCCGTTGCTGACTGAGGCTATGTGAAAATGCGGCCTGATCGAGCAAATAAGGGCAGCCTTCCGGGGTCAGTAGGAGGTGGGTATGAGCCGCTTCGTTCAGGGTGCAGGCCGTCAGCAGCCGTTTCTGCTTCCTGTATGTTTCGACGATTACGTGGCCGAGGATAATTCGGCGCGGCTTTGCGCCGATCGAGCTCGCGTATAGGGTGCGTTGGTTGCTCCGTGTCGCCTGACGTCTAGCGTCGCCGCTTCCGGAGACGGGTGGACGATCGCGGGAGGGCGGCCGCAAGTGACGGGTTCGAGCGACAACACAGGCGTTCTGCTGTCAGAGCCGCGGATCGATCAGGTTCGGAGCAAAGACCCAGGCGACGAATCCGAGCGCAACTTCCGATACCAGCATCAATACGGCGTCGTTATTCTTGCGGCGGTCCGCCACGGCTCCCTCAACTATGTGCGCGTCTACTGCGAGCACCATGAGGATCTCCTCTGCGAGGCATCGGACGGCCTCTTCGACGGATGGCAGATCAAGACCGCCACTCCCGAGAACGGCCCGTGGACGCTGACGCATGACTCTCTGGTCCGCTCGATCGGCCGGTTCGTCGATCTGCTGTCGATCTATAGGTCGCAGATCGGGCGGTTCGCCGCGCCCGCCGCCTCGTTCGGCGGCGACCTGTCCACTGTCGATGTCACCGGCAAGCTGCCCACCTCGGCACGGGTCACCCTGGCCGGCAAGGACGCCACCACGGTGCGCCGCGAGATCCGCACGGTGTCGGCCCAGGTTTGCTACAACGCTGTGTCCAACGGCGAGGTGGATCTGCTCGACGCCTCCTGGTGCACTGACCGCACCAATGACAAGGCCCTGGCGCAATACCGGGCCATTGTCCGGCGCGCGGGAGGTGGGGCGAACCTGGCGTCCCTGGCGTTCAATATCACCCCCTGAAGCCCCGCCCCATTCAACCCATGTCCGCGCCTTCTCCAGGGATGGCGCGCGGCAAGGCGGCCCTCGGCTCCCCCCACTGGCCGAGGGCCGCGGTCGTTTTCGGCGGCGCCCGGCGCGAATTGGCCGCACCCTGAATTGACCCATCACAAGGCCCGCTGGCTGCGAGCGCGGCACGATAGAATTGTTTTCCACGCCAAAGGGATCAGCATGTTCGGCGTCGATCAGACCCTCCCCTTTCACCCCCTGAACATCGCGGTTCTGACCATCTCGGACACGCGCACGGAGGCCACGGACAAGTCAGGCGCCCTGCTGGTCGAGCGGCTGAGCGCCGCCGGGCACCGCCTCGCCGCCAAGGCGATCTGCCATGATGATGTGGACGCCATCCGCGCGGTCATCGGCGGCTGGATCGGCGATGACGGCGTCGACGTCGTCCTAACCACGGGCGGCACCGGTTTCTCGCCACGCGACGTCACGCCCGAAGCGGTCAAGCCCCTGCTGCGGCGGGAAATGGAAGGATTCGCCATGGCCTTCCACCAGGCCAGCCTGACCACGGTGGGCGTCTCCACCCTGCAGTCGCGCGCCTTCGCCGGCCAGGCGGGCGACCGATTCATTTTCTGCCTGCCCGGATCCACCGGGGCTTGCAAGGACGGCTGGGACTTGGTGCTTGCTCAGGAGCTCGACAGCCGCTTTCGGCCCTGCTCCCTTGTCGGCCAGATTCCCCGTTTCTACGGGGTCTGCGCGTGATCAGCCTGGATCAGGCAACGGCGCTGACGCTCGCCCGGGCGGCGCCGCTGGGCCTGGAGCGGATCGCCCTCGAAGCCGCGGCCGGCCGGATTCTGGCCGCGCATGTGCGCGCGAGGACCTGCGCGCCGCCGCGCGATGTCTCGGCCATGGACGGCTATGCGGTGCGCGACGATGATGTCCGCGTCCCGGCCGGTCACCCCATCCCCGCCCTCGAAATCGTCGGCGAAGCGCGGGCCGGCGGCGCATGGCGCGGCCTGATCGGGCCGGGTCAGTGCGTGCGGATCTTCACCGGCGCGCCCATGCCGCGCGGGGCCAGCCGGGTGATCATGCAGGAAGACGCAGCGCGCGCCGGCGACCACATCACCCTTCTGAACCCAGTGTCGAACAAGCCTCACGTCCGCGAACGCGGCAGCGACTTCCACACCGGTGACGTTCTGGTTCCGGCCGGACGCCGGCTCACCGCGGCGGCCCTGGTGGCGGCGGCGGCGGCGGATGAAGCCACCGTGCCGGTGTGGCGGCGCCCCAAGGTGGCGATCCTTTCCACCGGCGACGAACTGCGCGCGCCCGGATCGGCGCCGGAGACCCTCGCCGGTACACCCGAGAGCGTGTCCTTCGGCGTCGCCGCCATGATCGAGACCTGGGGCGGTGAGGTGATTGCCCACCGCCGCCTCGCCGATGACCTGGGCGTCCTTCGCGCCGCGGCCCGGCAGGCCGTTGAGATCGCCGATCTGGTCGTGGTCACCGGCGGCGCCTCGGTTGGCGATCATGATCTCGCCAAGCCGATGTTCGAGCCCCTGGAGCTGATCTTCTCGAAGGTCGATATGCGGCCGGGCAAGCCGGTCTGGCTGGGCCGGAGCGATGGAACACTGGTGCTGGGTCTGCCGGGCAATCCCGTCGCCGCCGTGGTGACGGCGCGGCTCTTCCTGGCGCCGCTGGTGGCTGGCATGGCCGGCCGGAATCCCGCCGAAGCCGTGGCCTGGCGCCGGGCAAATCTGGCCAACCCACTCGCCGCCTCGGGCCCGCGCGAGGCCATGCTCTGCGGCCGCGGCGCGCCGGTGGAGGCCTTGGCCTCTCAGGACTCCAGTCGCCAGAAGAGCCTTGGCGAGGCCGATCTTTTGATCCGCCGACGCGCCGGCGCCGACGCGCTCAACGCCGGCGAAGCCGTTGACGTGCTCGACCTCTAGAGCCCGCTTCAAAGACATCGGGCGGCGATTTGACATCCGGCAATCGGTTGCGGACCGGCCCAGCGCAGAGTGGCGGCGTCAGGAGACAACGCCATGAAAAGACAGCAACAAACGTTCTGGACCCGCCGTGTGAGCGAGGCGCGGCAATTCTGGCGTGACTATCTGGCGCCGGCTCTGGTGGCCTGGCGCGGGAGCGACCGCGTGTTCTGGGAAAGGGATCACACGGGCCTGAGCCGCTGACCGACCCGCCGGCGCGCCTTCGACGCGCGCCGGCGGCTGCCTTGATGTTCGGCAAGCCGGCACTTGGCTTACGGCCATTCAGGCGCGGACCGACTCATCCACCCTCCAGCTCAGTTCAGGAGGGACGCCCCATGGCATTCGACACCGCCTTCGCCAGTGAGATCTGGTCCAACAAGTACCGCTACGCGACGCCCGGTGTGCAGGGCGACGACACTATCGAGGACAGCTGGCGGCGCGTCGCCGAGGCCCTGGCCGCGCCGGAGCGTGCGGACCTGCGGCCCGCCCTGAGGGACCGCTTCTATGCGGCGCTTGAGGACTTCCGCTTTCTTCCGGGCGGCCGGATTCTCGCCGGGGCCGGCGCGGCGCGCAAGGTGACGCTGTTCAACTGCTTCGTGATGGGAGTCATTCCCGACGACCTCGGCGAAATCTTCTCCCACGTCCGCGAAGCAGCGCGGACTCTCCAGCAGGGCGGCGGCGTGGGCATGGATTTCTCATCCATCCGCCCGGCCGGCGCGCCGGTGAAGGGCGTCGGCGCGGACGCTTCAGGGCCGCTGAGCTTCATGGATGTCTGGGACGCCATGTGCCGCACCGTAATGTCGGCCGGCCAGAGGCGCGGCGCGATGATGGGCTGCCTGCGCATCGACCATCCCGACATCGAGGCCTTCATCGACGCCAAGCGCGCGCCCGGACGCCTGCGCAACTTCAACCTCTCGGTGCTGGTCACGGACCCCTTCATGGCCGCCTTGGCCGCCGACGCTGATTGGCCATTGATTTTCGAGGGCGAGGTCGTGCGCACGGTCCGGGCCAAGGCGCTGTGGGAGCGCCTGATGCGCGCCACCTACGACGCCGCGGAACCCGGCGTGATCTTCATCGACCGGGTCAGCGCGGCCAACAACCTCGCCCATTGCGAGACGATCCTGGCCAGCAATCCGTGCGGGGAACAGATGCTGCCGGCCTATGGGGCCTGCCTGCTGGGGTCGATCAATCTCGCCCGCCTGGTTGACGACCCTTTCGGCGCCAACGCCGCGCTGGATGAGGCGGCGCTGGCCGATCTCACCCGCACGGCGGTGCGCATGCTCGACAATGTCATCGACGTCTCCGCCTTGCCCCTGCCGCAGCAGGACGCTGAAGCCAAGGCAAAGCGCCGGATCGGACTCGGCGTCACCGGCCTGGCCGACGCCCTGCTGTTCAGCGGCGCAGCCTATGGGGGGACGCAGGCCTTGGCGCTGACCCGGCGCTGGCTCGGCCTCATCAAGCGCGAAGCCTACAGGGCCTCGGCCGAGCTCGCGGCCGAAAAAGGCGCCTTCCCTCTCTACGACCCGGTCATGCTGGAGCGGCCAAACCTCATGAGCCTGGACGAGGAGACGCGCGAGCTGATTTCCAGGCACGGCCTTCGCAACGGCTGCCTGACCTCCATCGCCCCGACCGGCACGACGTCCCTCCTGGCCGGCAATGTGTCATCCGGCCTGGAGCCGGTGTTCGCCTATGCCTATCAGCGCAAGGTGCGCCAGTCCGACGGCTCGACGCGGGATGAGCCGGTGGAGGACTACGCCTATGCGGTCTGGAAGCGCCTGAAGGGCGATGAGCCGCCGCCGCCGGCTTTGTTCCGCACCGCCCAGGACCTGACGCCGGCCGATCACCTGGCCATGCAATCGGCCGCCCAGGCCCACATCGACGCGTCGATCTCCAAGACCGTCAACTGCCCCGAGGAGATCGCCTTCGACGACTTCGCCGGCATTTATGGAGACGCCTATGGGATGGGCTGCAAGGGTCTGACCACCTACCGGCCGAACGCTGTGACCGGCCAGGTGCTTTCAATCGCGCCATCCGCCCCTGGGCCGGCGCCGGCGCCGGAGCCGGAGCCTCTGGGCCTCACCCCCCGTCCGGCCAGCCTGAGGGGTGCGACCTACAAGATCCGGTGGCCGCAGAGCGCTCACGCCGTCTATGTGACCATCAACGATATCGTCGGGCCGGACGGGCCGCGGCCGTTTGAGATCTTCATCAACTCCAAGAACATGGAGCACTACGCCTGGACACTGGGCCTGACGCGGATGATTTCGGCGGTGTTCCGGCGCGGCGGCGATGTCGCTTTCGTCCCTGAAGAGCTGAAGGCGGTGTTCGATCCGAGTGGCGGCGCCTGGGTGGACGGACGCTACGTACCGTCCCTGCTCGCGGCGATCGGCGCCGTGATCGAGCGGCATTTGGCCTGCGCGGCTCCGCCGGCGCTGGCGCCCGGCGATGCGGGCCCCGCCGAGCAGACCTTGCCACGCCGCGCCTTCTCGGGATCACCCTGCCCCCGGTGCGGCGGCCTTGGCCTCGTACGCAAGGAAGGCTGCGACACCTGTGTCGACTGCGGCTATTCGAAGTGCGCCTGACAAGGCTTGATAAAGGTCAAGGCAATACCGGCGCGCGGGCCCCAAGGTGGCGCCATGTCCACCGCCGCCGCGCGCCGCGCCTATCGCGGGCCAGCCTTCTTCAGCCTCGGTCTGCGTCCCTTCTACCTGCTCGGTTCGGCCTGGGCGGCGATCGCCGTGGCGCTGTGGCTTTCCAGCTATCTCGGCGGTCCGGCCGGGCTCACCCTGGACTGGCACGTGCACGAGATGATCTTCGGCGTCCTGGCCGCCATCATCGCCGGCTTCCTGACCACGGCGATCCCGAACTGGACGATGCGGATGCCGGTGATCGGCGCTCCCCTGGCCGGGCTGGTCGGCCTTTGGTGCGCCGGACGGATCGCGATGCTCCTGCCGCGCGCCTGGGAGCCGCTTCCGGCCATCATCGACTGCGCCTTTCTCGTGGTGGTCGCCGCCGTGATCTGGCGTGAGATTCTCGCCGGGCGGAACTGGCGCAACGCTCCAGTCTGCGCCCTGGTGAGCGCCCTGGCCGCGGGGAACATTCTCTCGCACCTGTCCGGCGGCCCCCTGCTCGCTTCTCCCGGGGCGCGGATCGCCCTCGGCGCCGTGGCGGTGCTGATCGCGCTGATCGGCGGGCGGATCACCCCCAGCTTCACGACGAACTGGCTGCGCGCCCGCCGCGCGGCCCGCTTGCCGGCGCCCTTCGGCCTCTTCGACCGTATCACCCTGACCCTGACGGCGGTGGCGGCGGGCGCCTGGGCCCTGGCGCCGGATCATCCGGCCAGCGGCGCCCTTCTGGCCGGCGCCGGACTGTTCAACCTCGCCAGAGTTGCCCGCTGGGCCGGATGGCTCACCCTCGGTGAGCCGCTCGTCTGGATCCTGCACATTGGTTATGCGTGGCTGGGCGTGGGGCTCATCCTGCTGGGGGCGACGCGACTGACGCCCCTGGTCGCCCCGTCAGCCGGGGTTCATGCCCTGACAGTCGGCGCGGTCGGCGTCATGACCCTGGCGGTGATGACGCGGTCGGCGCGCGGGCACACCGGCAGGTCCCTGGCCGCGGACCGGGCCATCCTGGCCATCTACGCCGCGATCAACGCCGCGGCCCTGACGCGCGTCGCCGCCCCATTCAGCGGCGTGGCGCAGCCGGCTCTGCTGCTGGTTTCCGCGGCATTCTGGATCCTGGCGTTCGGCGGGTTCGCCGCGGCCCACGCCGTGATGCTGACGACGCCCCGCCCGATCACCCTTCGAGGCGCGGCATGAACGCCCCTGTCGCCATCTCAGCGCCGGCGCCGGCCCTGGTCGACGGCTTCGGGCGGCGCTTCAGCTACCTGCGCTTCTCCATCACCGAGGTCTGCAATTTCCGTTGCGACTACTGCCTCCCGGACGGTTTCAAGAAGACCGCCGGCATGGACTTCGTGACGCCCAACGAGGTCGAGCGGATAACCCGGGCTTTCGCGGATCTGGGCGTGAGCAAGGTGCGCCTGACCGGCGGCGAGCCGTCGGTGCGGCGCGACCTGCGGGACATCATCGGCCGGGTGGCCGGCGTGAAAGGTGTTTCCAAGGTCGCCATGACCACCAACGGCTGGAACCTGAAACGAAACATCACCGCTTGGCGGGACGCGGGCCTGACCCACCTCAATGTCAGCGTCGACACGCTGGACCCGGACCAGTTCCATCGCATCACCGGGCATGACCGCCTGCATGACGTGATCGCCGGCGTCGACGCCGCGGTCGCCCTCGACCTGGCGAAGGTCAAGGTCAACGGCGTCCTGCTGCGCGAGACCGCCGAGACGGGATTTGCCGCTTTCGAGGCCTTCGTGCGCGAGCGGCCGGTTTCGGTGCGCTTCATCGAATTGATGCGGACCCTCGACAATGCGGACTATTTCGCGTCCCACCACGTCCCGGGCGCCCGGCTCCGCGACTGGCTCACGGCCCGCGGTTGGTCCCCTTCGCCCCGCGCCTCGGACGATGGACCGGCGATCGAATTCGCTCACCCGGACTTCGCCGGCCGCATCGGCCTGATCGCGCCCTACGCGCCGGGCTTTTGCGACAGCTGCAACCGCCTGCGGATCACGTCGCGCGGGCAGCTTCGCCTTTGCCTGTTCGGAGAACTTGGCGTTCCCTTGCGTGACCTGCTCGGCGAGGGCCAGGAGGAAGCGCTGCAACACCGCATCTCCACGGCCCTGACGCGCAAGCCGCGCGGACACCGGCTCGCGGCGGCTGACAGCGGTGACACCCGCCAACTGGCCCAGTTCGGCGGCTGAGCCCCCAGGCGACCGATCGTCTGCTCGCGAGATCCGGGGCTTGTCCGGAAGTCTAGTGAGTTGACCTCAGCGGCCAACGCTCGCGTTGGGCGGTGCTGGACAGGCCCGCGGCGGGCGGGGTGTGATTGTCGATCAGGGGATCGGGCTTCGCCAGGCGGTTGAGCACTACCGGCCGTCCGA
The DNA here is from genome assembly GCA_046349475.1 of Caulobacteraceae bacterium. Lineage (GTDB taxonomy): Bacteria > Pseudomonadota > Alphaproteobacteria > Caulobacterales > Caulobacteraceae > Acaudatibacter. The sequence goes on from JAXMCG010000019.1 coordinate 54,287, forward strand.
GCGTGACCTGCGGACCGTGCACGGTGACTCCGTAGTCAGCGAGCGTGAGAAAGGCGCGCGACAGGTTCTCGGGGGTCATTCCCAGCAGGGACGCCACGATGCGCTTCTCGTGCGGCAGGGAAAATGTCTCGGCGCCGTTGTGGCGCACCTGTTCGGTCAGCAGATAGTTGGCCAGCCGCTCGACGCCGCCGCGAAGCTTCTGGTTTTTCAGGGAGCGGACCATGCCGCGGTAGCAGCCGGCCAGTTCCTGCGCCACCGCCACGGCCAGGGCCGGCGCTTCTCCCATCGCACGCCGCAGCGCCTCGCCCGAAAGCATGAGAATGTCTGACCGATCAATGGTCCGCGCGCCCATCAGGGCGTCAGCGTCCAGGACCACCGCGGCCAGGATGAAAGTCGACACCGGCTGCAGCACGGCCAGGGTCGTATCCCGGTCATTGCCGCTGGCGGTGAGCTCGACGCTGCCGTCGAGCAGCACATAGAGGAAGTCCACCGGATCCCCTTCGTTCAGCAGGGTCGTGCCTGCGGGGAATTTCTGCAGGAACGCGCCGGCGGTCACATCGCGGAACACGGACTCCGACACGGTGTTGAAGGGCGGCAACGCCCTCACACGTTCCAGGTCAGCGCTCTTCATCGGCATTTGGCCAGCTTGGGCGCACGTGTGAAGCGCAGCCTTGATGCAGGTCAATCGGGTCGCCGGCATCCGACTTGATGAATATCAAGCGCCGAATTGTCTAAAGATAAGCGGCCGATAGAATTACTTCAATCTTGGGGGATTTCTCGCGCCAATACTGACTTTAGCGATTGATGATCACCTAGAATGCTTGATCTCAATCAAGACGGTTTCATCCAAAGCATCGCATTCAATTGCCAATCCGAAGCCACTCAAACGGCCACTGAGGTGCGGCATGTCCATGGACGAACACGACTCGAGGGTCTCATCCGCAGTCCAACCGGGGGGCCGCACGGCCCTGGGCATGAGCACCTTCGCCTTCACCGCCTGCTTCGCGGTGTGGACCGTGTTTTCGATCATCGGCGTGAAGATCAAGCAGGACCTTGGCCTGAGCGAGGCGCAGTTCGGCCTTCTCGCCGGTACGCCCATTCTAACGGGGTCGCTGATCCGGGTGCCGCTGGGCGTCTGGACCGACCAGATGGGCGGCCGGGTGGTCAATCTGCTGGTGATGTTGTCGGCGGCCGCGGCCACCTTCGCCCTGTCCTACGCGCACACCTACCCACAGTTTCTCCTGGCCGCCCTCGGCGTCGGGCTGGCGGGCGGCAGTTTTTCCGTCGGCGTGGCCTATGTCTCCAAGTTCTTCCCCAAGGAGTCGCAGGGTACGGCCCTCGGCATCTTCGGGGCCGGCAACGTCGGCGCGGCCGTCACCAAGTTCGCCGCCCCCTTCGTGATGCTGGCCTTCGGCTGGACGATGGTCGCCCAGGTCTGGGCGGCGGTCCTGGCGGTCATCGCCGTGCTGTTCTTCCTCACCACCAAGGATGATCCGGCTCTGGTGGCGCGGCGCAAGTCCGGCCAGAAGGCCGAGCCGGCGATGATGCAGCTCTCGCCCCTGCGCCACCTGCAGGTCTGGCGGTTCGCCCTCTACTACTTCTTCGTCTTCGGCGCCTTCGTGGCCCTGTCCCTGTGGCTGCCGCACTATCTTGTGGCGGTCTACGGCCTGGACCTGCGCGCCGCAGGCATGCTCGCCGCCGCCTATTCGATCCCAGGCTCGCTGTTCCGCGTCGTCGGCGGATGGCTGTCGGACCGCATCGGCGCGCGCAAGGTGATGTATCTGACCTTCACCGTCAGCGTGATCTGCACCTTCCTGCTGTCCTATCCGCCGACCAGCTATGTCGTTGACGGCGTGCGGGGGCCGATCGCCTTCCGCCTTGCGTTGGGCTTGCCCGCCTTCGTTGTCCTGCTGTTCGCGCTCGGCTTCGCCATGAGCCTGGGCAAGGCGGCGGTCTACAAGCACATCCCCGTCTACTACCCCGACCACATCGGCTCGGTCGGCGGCCTGGTGGGCATGGTCGGCGGCCTCGGCGGCTTCGTCCTACCCATCGCTTTCGGCGAACTCAATGACCTTACCGGCGTCTGGACCAGCTGTTTCATGCTGCTCTTCATCCTGGTCGCCGGCGCCCTGACCTGGATGCACTTCGCCATCCGCCGCATGGAGCGCGCCCGTACGCCAGGCCTGCGCGACCTGCCTGAACTGCCCGAAATGGCCGGTCTCCACCGCGCCCCTGACGCCAGCGTCCCGCCGCACCTGATGCGCGCGACCTAAACCCGAGGATTGTTTCCAATGGCATCTACCGCCCACAACATCGCCGACTGGCGGCCCGAGGATGAGGACTTCTGGTCCCGGACCGGCCGCAGGGTGGCCACCCGCAACCTCTGGATTTCCATCCCCAACCTGCTCCTGGCCTTTTCGGTCTGGATGGTCTGGTCGATGGTCGTCGCCAAGCTGAAATTGGTCGGTTTCAAGTTCAGCACCGACCAGCTGTTCTGGCTGACCGCCCTGCCGGCCCTGTCAGGCGCGACCCTGCGCATTTTCTACAGCTTCATCGTGCCGATCTTCGGCGGCCGGCGCTGGACGGCGCTCTCAACCCTCTCCCTGCTGATCCCGGCCGTCGGCATCGGCATCGTCGTTCAGGATCCGACCACCCCCTACTGGGTGTTCGTGGCCTTGGCGCTGGCCTGCGGCCTTGGCGGCGGCAACTTTGCCTCCTCGATGTCCAACGTCTCGTTCTTCTTTCCGAAGAAGGAGAAGGGCAACGCCCTGGCCCTCAACGCGGGCTTCGGCAATCTCGGCGTCAGCGTCATGCAGTTCCTGGTGCCGGTGGTGATTACCCTTGGCATGTTCGCCCCGGTGGTCGGCCAGCCGCAGGTGGTGGTGGATCACGGCATAAGGTCGGTCCTGTGGCTGCAGAACGCCGGCTTCGTCTGGGTCCCGTTCATCGCCATATGGGCCGTGGCGGCGTGGTTCGGCATGGATGACCTGGCCTCCGCGAAGTCCTCTTTCTCGGCCCAGGCTGTGGTGTTCCGCCGGCCGAACACCTGGCTGATGTGCTGGCTCTATGTCGGCACCTTCGGCTCATTCCTGGGTTTTTCAGCGGCCTTTCCGCTGCTGACGAAGACTCTGTTCCCGGCGGTCAATGTCCTGCAGCTGGCCTTCCTCGGCCCCCTGGTCGGCGCGGCCTCTCGCGCCCTCACCGGGTGGGTCTCCGACAAGTGGGGCGGCGAGCACGTCACCCATTGGGTGTTCCTCGCGCTCTGCGCCGGCGTGTTCGGTGTCCTGCATGGCGTCGGCGCCTTTGGCGCGGCAGCGTCCTTCCCGACCTTCTTCGCCAGCTTCCTCTGGCTGTTCTTCTGGACCGGAGTCGGCAACGCCTCGACCTTCCAGATGATCCCAGCGATCGTGCGCGGTGACATGCCCCGCCTGATGCCCAAGGCCACGGATGGCGAGCGGCTGCATGAATCGGAAATGGAATCCGCGGCCATCGTCGGCTTCTCATCGGCGACCGGCGCCTACGGCGGGTTCTTCATCCCCAAGGCCTTCGGGGACTCCCTGACCCTGACCGGGGGCCCGCAAACCGCGCTCTACATCTTCCTGGCCTTCTACATCAGCTGCCTGGCCGTGAACTGGCTGTTCTACGCCCGCCGCGGCTCGGTGCTCCACAACGCTCCCGCCCCCCTGTCTCTTGAGGCCGCCCGATGAGCCATACGCTCGACCGCCTGCTGTTCTTCACTCGCAAGACCGAGCTCTATTCGGACGGTCACGGCGTGATGAATGATGATGACCGGACCTGGGAGAACGCCTACCGGGGCCGCTGGCAGCACGACAAGATCGTGCGCTCCACACACGGGGTGAACTGCACGGGCTCCTGCTCGTGGAAGATCTACGTCAAGGGCGGCATCGTCACCTGGGAGACCCAGCAGACCGACTATCCCCGCACCCGGCCGGAACTGCCGAACCATGAGCCACGCGGCTGCGCCCGGGGCGCCAGCTACAGCTGGTACCTGTATTCCGCCAACCGGGTGAAATACCCCCTGATCCGCGCCCGGCTCCTGCGGCTCTGGCGCGAGGCGCGGCGCGCCCTGCCCCCGGTGGCCGCCTGGGCGTCCATTCAGGCCGACGCAGCGGCGCGCAAGTCCTACACCGAGATGCGCGGGGCCGGCGGCTTCGTGCGCGCGACCTGGGACGAGGTCACGGAGATGATCGCGGCCGCCAATGCCCATACCATCAAGGCTCACGGCCCCGATCGCGTGTTCGGCTTCTCGCCGATCCCGGCCATGTCGATGGTCTCCTACGCCGCCGGCGCGCGCTATCTGCAGCTCATCGGTGGAGTTTGCGGCTCCTTCTACGACTGGTACTGCGACCTGCCGCCCGCCTCGCCCCAGACCTGGGGCGAGCAGACCGATGTCGCCGAGAGCGCCGACTGGTTCAACTCCGGCTTCCTGATCCTCTGGGGCTCCAACGTGCCCCAGACCCGCACGCCCGACGCCCACTTCTATACCGAGGCCCGCTACCGTGGCGCCAAGTCGGTGGTGATCTGCCCGGACTATTCGGAGGCTTCCAAGTTCTCCGACCTGTGGCTGGCGGTGAAGCAGGGCACGGACGCCGCTCTCGGCATGGCCTTCGGACATGTGATCCTGAAGGAATTCCACATCGACCGTCAGGTGCCCTATTTCCGGGACTACCTGCGCAAGTATTCCGACCTGCCGTTGCTGGTGCGCCTCGTGCCCCAGGAGGGCGCGCTCGTTCCGGAGCGCCTGCTGCGCGCCGCCGACTTCGATGAGAGCCTCGGCGAGACCAACAATCCGGACTGGAAGACCGTCGCCATCGATGAGGCCACTGGCGAGGTGGTCGTGCCCAATGGCTCGATCGGCTTCCGCTGGGGCGAGGACGGCAAATGGAACCTGGAGGAGAAAGCCTCCGGCGGCGCGGAGACCAGTTTGCGCCTGGGCCTCAAGGGCGCCCATGACGAGGTCGCCGGCGTCCGGTTCCCGTACTTTGGGGGCGAAGCGTCCAACGGGTTCGCCAGCACCGACCACCCGGACGTGCTGGTGCGCAATGTGCCTGTCAGGCGCATGAAGCTGAAGGACGGCGAGGCGATCGTCGCCTGCGTCTACGATCTCTTCCTGGCCAATTACGGCGTCGACCAGGGCTTCGGCGGCGACCACATGCCCGCCGACTATGATGCGGTCGAACCCTATAGCCCGGCCTGGGCCGAGGCGATCACCACGGTCCCGCGCGAACAGATCATCGCCGTCGCCCGAGGCTTCGCCGGCAATGCCGAAAAGACCAACGGCAAATCGATGGTGATCATCGGTGCGGCGATGAACCATTGGTTCCACATGGACATGAACTACCGCGCGGCCATCAACATGCTGGTCATGTGCGGCTGTGTGGGCCAGTCCGGCGGCGGCTGGTCGCACTATGTCGGCCAGGAGAAGCTGCGGCCGCAGACCGGATGGGCGCCCCTGGCCTTCGCCACCGACTGGCACCGCCCGCCTCGCCAGCAGAACTCCACCTCCTTCTTCTATGCCCATTCCGACCAGTGGCGGTACGAGACGGTCGCGGCCTCGGAGATCCTGTCGCCGACCGCGCCGGAAGGGGTTTGGGACGGCTCCTTCATCGACTTCAACGCCAAGGCCGAGCGCATGGGCTGGCTGCCCTCCGCGCCCGCTCTAAAAACCAACCCGCTTGAAGTGGCGAAGGCCGCCGCCGCGGCCGGTGTCGATCCCAAGGCCTACACCCTGGCGCAGATGAAGAGCGGGGCGCTGGAGATGTCCTGCATGGACCCGGATGATCCGGCCAACTGGCCGCGCAACATGTTCATCTGGCGCTCCAACCTCCTGGGCTCCTCCGGCAAGGGCCACGAATATTTCCTCAAGCATCTGCTGGGTGCCTCACACGGCCTGCAGGGCAAGGACCTCGGCGAGACCGGCGGCGCCAAGCCCAAGCATGTCGCCTGGCACGACCAGGCGCCGGAGGGAAAGCTCGACCTACTGGTCACCCTCGACTTCCGGATGTCCACCACGGCGGTCTACTCGGACATCGTTCTGCCGACCGCCACCTGGTACGAGAAGAACGACCTCAACACCTCCGACATGCACCCCTTCATCCACCCGCTTTCGGCGGCCGTGGACCCGGCCTGGGAGTCCAAGTCGGACTGGGAGATCTTCAAGGCGATCGCCAAGAGCTTCTCAGAGGTCTGCCCGGAAGTGCTCGGCGTCGAGAAGGACGTGGTGCTGACCCCCATCCAGCACGACAGCCCCGCCGAAATGGCCCAGGCTTTCGATGTGGCCGACTGGTCGAAGGGCGAGTGCGAGGCCATCCCAGGCAAGACCATGCCGCAGATCACGGTGGTCGAGCGCAACTATCCGGAGACCTACCACCGTTTCACGGCGCTGGGCCCCCTGCTGGAAAACGCCGGCAATGGCGGCAAGGGCCTGGCCTGGAAGACCAATCATGAGGTCGACATTCTCAAGGGCCTGAACGGCGTCGTCCTGGAGGACAACACCACCGCCGGCATGGCCCGGATCGACAGCGATATCGACGCCTGCGAGGTCATCCTGACCCTCGCGCCCGAGACCAACGGAGAAGTCGCGGTCCGCGCCTGGGCGGCGCTCGAGAAGCAGACCGGCCGCGAGCACCAGCATCTGGCCATCCCCAAGGAAGACGAAAAGATCCGCTTCCGTGACCTGCTGGCCCAGCCGCGCAAGATCATCTCCTCGCCGATCTGGTCGGGGCTGGAGAGCGAGAAGGTCTGCTACACCGCCGGCTACACCAACGTGCATGAACTGATCCCCTGGCGGACCCTCACCGGGCGACAGCAGCTCTACCAGGATCATCTCTGGATGCGGGCCTTCGGCGAGGCGCTGTGCGTCTACCGGCCGCCCATCGACCTGAAGACCACGCACGTGAAGGGCAAGAAGCCCAACGGTCAGACCGAGATCGTTCTCAACTTCATCACGCCGCACCAGAAGTGGGGCATCCACTCCACCTATTCCGACAACCTGATGATGCTGACGCTGAATCGCGGCGGCCCGGTGGTGTGGATCTCGGAGACGGACGCGCGAAAGGCCGGGATCGTCGACAACGACTGGATCGAGCTCTTCAACGCCAATGGCGCGCTCACCGCCCGAGCTGTGGTCTCCCAGCGCATCCGTGAAGGCACCACCTTCATGTACCACGCCCAGGAGAAGATCGTGAACACGCCGGGGTCGGAAATCACCGGCAAGCGCGGCGGCATCCACAACTCCGTCACCCGCACGGTCCTTAAGCCCACCCACATGATCGGCGGCTACGCCCAGCTGGCCTACGGCTTCAACTACTACGGCACCGTCGGCTCAAATCGGGATGAGTTCGTCGTCCTGCGCAAGATGGTCAAGGTCGACTGGCTCGAAGAGCCGCTCGCGGCCAAGGAGTTTTCCCAATGAAGGTCCGCGCCCAGATCGGCATGGTGCTCAATCTCGACAAGTGCATCGGCTGTCACACCTGTTCCGTCACGTGCAAGAACGTCTGGACCAACCGCGAAGGCGTTGAATACGCCTGGTTCAACAACGTCGAGACAAAGCCCGGCGTCGGTTTCCCGCGCGACTGGGAGAACCAGAAGCGCTGGAACGGCGGCTGGCGGCTGAAGGCCAATGGCAAGATCGAGCCACGTATGGGGGCCAAGTGGCGGATCCTCGCCAAGATCTTCGCCAACCCCGATCTGCCGGAAATCGACGACTACTACGAGCCCTTCGACTTCGACTACGGCATCCTGCAGACCTCGCCGGAAATGAAGGCGTTCCCCACCGCCCGTCCACGATCGAAGATCACCGGCCAGCGCATGGAGAAGATCGAGCGCGGCCCCAACTGGGAGGAGATCCTCGGCGGCGAATTCGCCAAGCGCTCGGAGGACCACAACTTCGAGGGCATCGAAAAGCAGATCTACGGCGAGTTCGAAAACACCTTCATGACGTACCTGCCGAGGCTGTGCGAGCACTGCCTTAACCCCACCTGCGTTGCCGCCTGCCCGTCCGGCGCGATCTACAAGCGGGAAGAAGACGGCATCGTCCTCATCGATCAGGACAAGTGCCGCGGCTGGCGGATGTGCGTCTCGGCCTGCCCGTACAAGAAAATCTATTACAACTGGGACAGCGGCAAATCCGAGAAATGCACCTTCTGCTTCCCGCGCATCGAGGTGGGCCAGCCGACCGTCTGTTCGGAGACCTGCGTCGGGCGCATCCGCTATCTGGGCGTTCTGCTCTATGACGCCGATCGCATCCAGGCGGCCGCCTCGACGCCGGACGAGAAGGATCTCTACCAGGCCCAGCTCGATGTCTTCCTGGATCCCAACGATCCGTCGGTGATCGCCCAGGCGAGGGCCGACGGCGTGCCCGAAGCCTGGCTCGAGGCGGCTCGCCGCAGCCCGGTCTACAAGATGGCGATCGACTGGAAGGTCGCCTTCCCGCTGCATCCCGAATACCGCACCCTGCCGATGGTCTGGTACGTGCCGCCGCTCTCGCCGATCCAGAACGCGGCAGCTTCCGGGGCCCTCGAAAACGACGGCCAGATGCCGGACGTGAAGAAGCTGCGCATCCCCGTCCGCTACCTCGCCAACCTGCTCACCGCCGGTAAGGAAGAGCCCGTCACTCTGGCCCTCGAACGCATGCTGGCGATGCGCGGCTACATGCGGGCCAAGACGATCGACGGGGTCATCGACCATGCCCTTGCCGCCCGGGTCGGCCTGACCGCTGCCCAGATCGACGAGATGTACCGCTACATGGCGATCGCCAACTACGAGGACCGCTTCGTCATCCCCTCGGCCCACCGCGAAGCCACCGAGGACGCCTACGACCTGCGCGGTTCCTGCGGCTTCACCTTTGGAAACGGCTGCTCCGGCGGCCGCACCGAGGTGGGCCTGTTCGGCGTCGACAAGCGCTCGCGCGCCAAAACCCCGATGGAGCTCTAGGCCATGGCCGTCACCTATAGCGCGCTTGCGCGCCTGCTCACCTACCCCTCCGCCGAGCTCCAGGCCGGCGCCCTCGACCTCGCCCGCTTTATCCGCGAGGAGAAACTGGTCTCCGAGACGGTGTGCCGGGCCCTGGACCGTCTCGCCGCCGACCTCGCCGGCGCCGACCTTTACGAGGCCCAGGAGCGGTTCACCGACCTCTTCGACCGCACCCGCTCCCTCTCGCTCAACCTTTATGAGCACGTCCACGGTGAGAGCCGCGATCGGGGCCAGGCGATGGTGGCGCTGCTGGAACTCTATCGCACCCACGGGCTGGACCTGGCCGCCAACGAGTTGCCTGACCACCTGCCGGTCTTCCTGGAATTCCTCTCGGTTCTGCCGAAGGACAATGCCGCGTCGCTGCTGGGTGAAGCCGCCCACGTTCTGGAGGCCATGGCCCAGAGGCTGAAGAAGCGCGCCAGCCCCTATCGCGCCGTGTTCGGCGCCCTGGCCCAGTTGGCCGATCAACCCGCCGACCCCGCAGCCCTCGCCGCCCTTTTGGCCGAGCCGGAGGAAAACCCCGCCGACCTGGAAGCCCTCGACAAGCTCTGGGAGGAAACGGCGGTCACGTTCGGCCCCTCCGATGTCGGCTGCCCCAAGGCCGAGGAGATGGTCGCCGCCATGCATTCCGCCCCGCCCGCCCGCCGGGCGCGCGCGCCGGCCCCGGAGGCCCGGTCATGACCTACGTCCATCAGTTCCTGTTCGGGGTTTACCCCTATATCGCCCTGGCGGTGCTCGCGATCGGCTCGGTGGTCCGCTTCGACCGTGAACAATACACTTGGCGCTCTGGCTCCTCACAGCTCCTGCGCCGCAAGCAGCTGGTGTTGGGCTCGGTGCTCTTCCACGTCGGCGTGCTGGCGATTTTCGGCGGCCACTTCGTCGGCCTCCTGACGCCCATCTGGGTGTTCGACGCCTTGCATGTCGACCACGGCGCCAAGCAGATCCTGGCCATGGTCGCCGGCGGTGGCGCCGGCCTGATGTGCCTCGCCGGCGGCCTGCTGCTGCTGCACCGCCGGCTGTTCGACCCGCGCATCCGCGCCACGTCCAGCTTCGGCGACACCGGCATCCTCATCCTCCTGATGGCGCAGTTGATCCTGGGCCTGTCGACCATCCCGGTCTCAGCCCGTCACCTCGACGGCGGCGAGATGCTGCGCTTCATGAGCTGGGCGCAGGGGGTCTTCACCTTCGAGCCGAATGTCGCGCGCCATGTGATCGGAACCGACCTGGTGTTCCAGGCCCACCTGGTCCTGGGCATGACCGTCCTGCTGGTCTTCCCCTTCACCCGCCTTGTTCACATGCTGTCGGCGCCCGTCTGGTACCTCAATCGACGTGGCTGGCAACTGGTCCGCACCCGCCGCGACCTGTCCCGGCCCGCGGCTCAGATCCGCGCGTCCGGCCCCTCCATCATCCGCGCCGCTTATCCGGCGGCCGGCGCGCCTGCCGCCAAGAGAGAACAGTCATGAGCCGATCCGTGGTCGTCGATGGAGTCGAGATTCCCGAAGCCCTGCTCGCCGAGGAGCTGCAAAACCACCCGGGCCTGTCCCTGTCCGACGCCCGCGCGGCTGCCGGCAAGGCCCTGGCGGTAAAGGCGCTGCTCCTGGCCCGCGCGGCCGAGCTGGGCCTGCAGTCCGAGCCCGAATCCGACGAGGCCGGCCGCGAGGAAACCCCCGAGGAGGCGCTTATCAGGGCGGTCATGGACCTCGAGGTCGAGGTCGCCTCGCCGTCGGAAGCCGAATGCCTGCGCTTCTACGAAGCCCAGCCGGAGCGGTTCACCAGCGCCGACCTCTACGCGGCGTCGCACATCCTCATCGAGCCGCGCGACGCGAGCCCCCGGGCGGAGGCCGCAGCCAAGCGGCTGGCGGAGCGGACCGCCAAGACCCTCGCCGGAGCTCCCGAGAAGCTGGCTGAGCTCGCTCCCGGGCTTTCGGCCTGCCCGTCAGGGGCGGTGGGCGGATCCCTCGGCCAGTTGAGCAAAGGCGATCTCGCCCCCGAGGTGGAAGTGGCCCTGCTGGCCCTGGCGCCGGGCCGGATCTCCGCGCCGGTGCGCTCGCGCTTCGGATGGCACATCCTGCGCCTGGATCGCCTTGAGCCCGGGCGCAAACTGCCCTTCGACGCTGTCCGGGCCACGATCGGCGCCTATCTGGAAGGCCGCGCCTGGACCTCCGCCGCGGCGCGCTATGTCAGCGGCCTGGCCGCCGCCGCGCGGGCAGAAGGCGTGGCGATCGTGCTGACGCGCGATGGGACCCGGCGCGACGGCGCCTTGATGCTTGGAGACTTCCTCGCCGACGAGGCGGCGGCCGCCAAGGTCGAGCCCTGGCTTCACGCGACCGACGAGGATCTGGCGCGACGCCTGATCGCCGCGGCCGCCGCCGCCCAATCGACGCCCCAGCAGTTCGTCCGCAACGCCGCCGCCAGCTTCGCCGAGCAGGCGGACGATGAACGCTGGACCCAACTGGTCTCCGCTATCCGCGATGCCGACGATCCGGCCCTGGCCGCCATGGCGCAGATCCTGCGCACCCGCCTGGAGCCCAAGGCGCATACCCATACGATCTTCAAGAGGACCACCGCCAAATGAAGTTGCTTATCGCGGCCGCGGCCGCCGCCCTGGCGATCCCCGCCGCCGCCCAGGCCGCGGATGACCAGGGCAAGATCATCCTTGAAGCCCGCCTGCGCGCGGAGTTCGTCGACCAGGATCCGTTCGCCGAGAGCGCCCAGGCCGTCACCCTGCGAACGCGCTTCGGATATGAAACGGCCGGCTGGCGGGGCTTCAAGCTCCTGGTGGAGGGTGAAAACGTCATCGCCCTGACGGACAGCTACAACAGCACCCTCAACGGCCAGACCACCTATCCCACCGTCCCGGACCCGGAAGTCACCGACCTGAACCGCGCCCAGATCTCCTGGACCAGCCCCCGCTTCGATGTTGTCGCCGGCCGCCAGCGGATCATCCTCGGCGCCGCCCGCTATGTCGGCAATGTCGGCTTCCGGCAGAACGAGCAGACCTTCGACGCCATCAAGCTCGTCGTGCGCCCCGCCCCCAACGCGACGGTGACCTACGCCTATGTCGACAATGTCCGCCGGGTGTTCGGCCCGGACAGCCCCCAAGGCCTCTACAAGAGCGACAGCCACCTCTTCCAGGCGGATGTGCGCTCGTCTTGGGGCCAGGTCTCCGCCTTCGCCTTCCTGCTGGACTTCGCCAACGCCCCCGCCCAGTCCAGCGCCACCTGGGGCCTGCGGATCACCGGGGCCCGGCCCCTGGGCGTGGCCGGCCTCAGCCTCACCTTCGAAGGCGAATATTCGCGCCAGACCGCCTTCGCCAACAATCCCGCCGATTTCACCGTCGACTATGTAGCCGCCGGCCTTGGCCTGAAGCGTGGCCCCACCAGCGTCTCGCTCGGCTATGAGCGCCTCGGCAGCGACGGGGTGAACGCCTTTCAGACCCCTCTGGCGACCCTGCACGCCTACCAGGGTTGGGCCGACGCCTTTCTGACCACGCCCGCCGGCGGGGTGCGGGAGTTCAATATCAAGGCCGCCACCAGTTTCGACCTCGGCCCGTGCCTGCGGGGCGTGCGGCTCTCCGCCGCCGCCTTCGACTTCGCCAGCGCCGATGGCGCCGTGGACTTTGGCCAGGAGGTCAACCTGTCGATCACCGCGCCGGTCACCCGGCGTCTGACCGCCGATCTTTCCGCCGCCGCGCTGAACGGCGAAGGGCCGGTCGCGGACCGCACCAAGGTCTGGCTGACCCTGGAATTCAAGTACTAGGGGCGATGGAGCCAGCCATGGCCGAGCCAGATCATGACATTCCGGGGGTATCGCGGGATCTGATGGCGGCGCCGCTGCAATGGTTCTGGGCGGAGCATGCCCGGCACCGCAGGATGTGCCGCCTGCTTGATGACCTGGCCGACGCCGGCGAGGTCTGGCCCGGGGTCACCGAGACGCTGCTGCGCTATCTTGAGCAGGAGATTCCGGACCATTTCCGGGACGAGGAGGACGCCCTCTTCCCGCGCCTGCGCCGCCGCTGCACGCCGCAGGACAGCATCGGACCGGTGTTGGCCAGCCTGGCCGCTGAGCACAAACACGACCTGAATTCGGCGGCGGAGATCGCGGCCCTGTTGCGCGGCAGTCTGGCCAAGGGCGTCCCGCCCGGCGCCGATCCCGTGATCCGCGACCGGCTTCACGACTTCGCCCAGCACGAACGACATCACCTGGCGCTCGAAGACGCCGTCGTGCTGCGCATCGCCAAGTTCCGCCTCTCGGAAGCCGACCTCGGCCACGTGAGCCGGAAGCTTTCCGAGGGTCGAGGGTATTCAGGCGGTCGTTGAGTTTGCTCGCGGGCATGAGGGTGAACGGGAAATGCAGCCACACTGCGTAGCGGATAACGCGGGCCGGGAACCTGCAACGCTTGAACGAGACCGACTTCATCAAACCCTTACCCCACAACGCCCCGTGCGAGCGCAAAGTGGAGACAAGTTGGCTCTGTCAGGATAACTGGGTCCAGCCGGAACTTCCCCTGCCCTGTTCTTGAGATCAGGCAGCGGCGGTCGCCGCGGCCCATGTCCGACCAGCTTCGGCTCGGAACTGGCGGAGGGTGGGGCGACGGATCAGGTGAGGCTGGAGGTTGAACACGTTGTAGACGGCGGCGTGGGTGGCCAGGAACCTCTGGGCCGAGGCTATCGATTTGAATTTCTGCTGCTTTCGCTCCCGCCGGCGGATCGGCAGGTGCGAGTTTTCGGCCCGGTTGTTTTCCCGCATGCCGCCTGGTCGGTGGCGGTCCGTCAGCCCCAGATCTCGCGCTGCGGCGCGGTAGGACGCCAGTTTGTCGGTGACGATCGCTTCGGGTCGGACTCCCTGATTCTTCGCCAGTTTCCGAAGAAGCGTAAGGGCTGCCGCCGTGCTGCGGCGCTCCTGCACCAGCATGTCGAGGACCTCGCCTTCGTCGTCGACCGCACGCCACAGGTACATCCTCTTGCCCGCGATCTTCACCACCATCTCGTCGAGATGCCAGCAACCGGTCGGCTTGGGCCGGGACCGACGCAGGTTGTGTGCGAACAGCTGACCGAACTTCACCGTCCAGCACCGGATCGTCTCGTAGCTGACCTCGACGCCCCGCTGGGCGAGCAGTTCCTCCACGTCCCGCAGGCTCAGAGTAAACCGGAAATACAGCCACACTGCATGGCGGATGACCTCGGGCGGGAACCGGTGGCGCTTGTAGGAAATCGGTCTCATCGCAGCCTCCGCTCCATCCACCAAGCCCTTAGCGGAGACGGGTTAGAGTTTGCCTGACAGCACCACCACTCAGTCCTCCAGATCTCGAACTTCGCGTCGTCCAGGACGGATGTCGCCGACATTTCCGTGGCTTGCGCGACGGATATGAACGCAGAGACGTCTCTGGCCGCCTGCGCTGCGGGCGAGGCTCTGTCAGGATAACTGGGTCCAGCCGGAACTTCCCCTGCCCTGTTCTTGAGATCAGGCAGCGGCGGTCGCCGCGGCCCATGTCCGACCAGCTTCGGCTCGGAACTGGCGGAGGGTGGGGCGACGGATCAGGTGAGGCTGGAGGTTGAACACGTTGTAGACGGCGGCGTGGGTGGCCAGGAACCTCTGGGCCGAGGCTATCGATTTGAATTTCTGCTGCTTTCGCTCCCGCCGGCGGATCGGCAGGTGCGAGTTTTTGGCCCGGTTGTTTTCCCGCATGCCGCCTGGTCGGTGGCGGTCCGTCAGCCCCAGATCTCGCGCTGCGGCGCGGTAGGACGCCAGTTTGTCGGTGACGATCGCTTCGGGTCGGACTCCCTGATTCTTCAGCAGTTTCCGAAGAAGCGTAAGGGCTGCCGCCGTGCTGCGGCGCTCCTGCACCAGCATGTCGAGGACCTCGCCTTCGTCGTCGACCGCACGCCACAGGTACATCCTCTTGCCCGCGATCTTCACCACCATCTCGTCGAGATGCCAGCAACCGGTCGGCTTGGGCCGGGACCGACGCAGGTTGTGTGCGAACAGCTGACCGAACTTCAGCGTCCAGCACCGGATCGTCTCGTAGCTGACCTCGACGCCCCGCTGGGCGAGCAGTTCCTCCACGTCCCGCAGGCTCAGAGTAAACCGGAAATACAGCCACACTGCATGGCGGATGACCTCGGGCGGGAACCGGTGGCGCTTGTAGGAAATCGGTCTCATCGCTGCCTCCGCTCCATCCACCAAGCCCTTAGCGGAGACGGGTTAGAGTTTGCCTGACAGCACCACCATTCCCTCCCCTTCATGGGGGTGAGAAGTGAGCACCGCGCCAGCGGTGCTATGGAAGCGCGAACTGCTTCGCGCTTCCCACGCCGAACGCCCGCCGCATGGCGGGCCGGCAAGTGGCCGAGCGAAGCGACGGCCGGGTGGAAACCACGAATTCCGCCGCAAAAGTCGCCTTCAGTTTCCCAACAGAGCCCCTGTCGCCAAGTCCCCCTTGGCCCCGTCCAAGGGGACCGGACGCGCCCGCGCGTCCAGGGGGCGAGTCACGACTGGGCTGGGCGAAATGTGGCTAGCTAATCCGCGTCATGATCAAGCTCGGCCATAGGGGCGTCCGCGAGATTGCGAATCCTGACGCTGAATGCGTTGTAGAATCGTTCGACGCGATCCAGCGCCCAAGCATATTGGCGCGGCCAATCGGACTCGTCAGATGGGTCCGCCTCTAGTCCCTTCACACTTATACGACAGCCCTTCTTTCCGACGAGCTCATCCCAAGCAAGCGGCTCGCCAAAGGCCTCGCCAATTGCAGCTTCTTGCGACTTCAATGCACGAAAGTCCGCCTTCGCGGTTGCCGGAACAAGGCGCGCGCAGCGTCGTCGAGCACGGCGCCGTCCATCTGCTCTGGCGCTGGCGGGCGCTCGCGCAGGAGAGCCGCAGGCACGCCTTTCTCGCGCAACACCGGGTAGGTGCGCGTCGCGCGCGGCACAAAGGTCGCGCCCGGAGACATCTGCTCGGGTAGGTCGCCAAACAGCGGAGTCTGACCGAGAACACGATTCCATTCGCCGGAGACGACCGCAGCTGACTGCGCGGCGGGAGGGGCGTCGCGGAGCGAAGCGTCGAGAAATCCACCTTCGATCAGATCATCCAGCCTGGCTTGCCGCTCCTCGTCCGTGCGCGGTGCAGGCAGAACATGTGGCAGGGTAGCGAGGCGGGCGTCGAGTGATCCGACCGGGCCATTGGTGAATTCCAGCACCATCAGGTCATCGGCAATGGTTGAGACGGACGCTTTGACAGCTTTGAGTTCATTGGCCGCTGCGTCGAGACCTTCCTGCAAGTCTGGGTCGGTCAAGTAGACCCACCCGCGATCTAGCAGCCCATCCTGCCCGTGGATGGGCCGCACGAGCGGATGGACCCGCATGATCCGTCCGACGATCTGCAGTCCGAAGTTCACCCCGCGCGTTCGGCGTAGGGACGCCAAAGTCCAGGCGCGTGGCGCGTCGAAGCCCGTCGCCACAGCCACCTTGAAGATCAATACTTCCCGGCTTGGATCGTAGGCGAGGGTGTGAAATTCGGCGTCAGGCTCCTTGCTCGTGTGGACCGCGATAACGTCCTTCGGCACGCCGATCTCAATCAGCCGCCGCCGCGCGTCTTCGACCGGATCGGGGCCGCCCTGCGCCTCATCTTCTACCTGCACCAGCATCAGGGGCGTCACCGAGATCTCTCGTTCCGCAAGCCGCGCCTTGATCTTCTCATGCCTGCGCCAGGCCACAGTGAGCGCGGCAGTCTCGCGTTCAATCAGTTCTGCGTCCTGTC
>JAXMCG010000020.1:0-66467 GCA_046349475.1 Caulobacteraceae bacterium
GGCCGACGGGACCTGCATGCTGGTCGAGCCCAAGGCCGCTGACGAACTCGCGGAGAACCTCACCAATCCCTTCAGCCGAATGGTCTATTCGGCCTCCACCATGATCTGCACCCCGGTCTCGATGAGTCAGGAAGTGGGTCTGGCGCTGGGCGCGGCGGCCGGACCGGGCCGACTCATGGACGTCGCCCGGGAGGCGGGCTTCAGCCGCGTGCGCCGGGTCGCCGAAGACTCGCCCAGCCTGGTGATCGAGCTCAGACCCTGATTTTCGACACAAGTCCTAGAGCCTGTCCGGTTTTGATTGAATCAATCAAAACCGGATAAACAGGCTCGATTCCAAGAGTTTACGAGCACGATTCAGGGTTTTGATGGCTCCATCAAAACCCATCGTGCTCTAGCGTGCGAGGAAGGCGCGAATCCCGCTCTGGGCGCTCTCGAACGTGAGGTTCTCAACCATGGCTTCGCCGGCGATTTCGTAGGCGGCGGCCAGGGGGACCTCGATCTGGCGGCGGAACGCGGCCTTCCCCAGCGCAATGGCCTCCGGGGGCTTTTCGGCGATGAGCCGGGCTGCTTCGTCCACGGTGGCGTCCAGCTCCGCGGCTGGAACAGCGCGGTTGATCAGGCCGAGTTCGGAGGCGCGCGCGGCATCGATCATGCGCCCGGTGAGCAGCAACTCCATCGCGGCCTTGCGCCCGATCGCCCGGCCCAATGCGACGCCTGGAGTCGAGCAGAAGAGACCCAGATTTACGCCGGACACAGCGAACTTCGCGCTCTCGACGGCAAACGCCAGGTCGCAGCTGGCCACGAGCTGGCAGCCCGCGGCGACGGCGGCGCCCTGAACCCGGGCGATCACCGGCGCGCGAGAGGCGCCAATGGCGATCATCAGAGCGGCGCATTGATCGAACAGCGCGGCGGGCGCGGGGGCGCCCTGTCCGCCCGTGAGCTCTTCGAGGTCGTGGCCGGCGCAGAAGATGCGGCCCGCCGCAGTCAGCACGATCACCCGCACCTCCGGGGCCGCGGCGGCCGCGGCGAGGGCGTCGGCTAGTTCCGACATCATCGGCGCCGAAAGCACGTTGGCATGGTCGGGGTCGTTCAGGGTCAGCCGGGCCACCGGTCCTTCGCGTGACGCAAGAACGAGAGTCATGGGCGGGCCTCCTGGGCCATTGCGGCGGCGCGGCGCGCCTTCGCCAACTCACCGCTCCATCGGGTGAACTGGGGAATATCGTAGGGATGCGCCTCGCCGGTGTGGGGGCTCCACATGCTCCGCCGGGCGGCGAACAGGTCTCCGCCGTAGACGTGCAGGCCGAGAGTCTGGGCTGGCAGGGGGTTCTCTATGGCGTGAACGACTTCCACCCCCAGAAGGA
Organism: Caulobacteraceae bacterium; assembly: GCA_046349475.1. Classification (GTDB taxonomy): domain Bacteria; phylum Pseudomonadota; class Alphaproteobacteria; order Caulobacterales; family Caulobacteraceae; genus Acaudatibacter. The sequence goes on from JAXMCG010000020.1 coordinate 1,362, forward strand.
TCGCCTCGCCCGCCCGCACTTCCCGCGTGTTGACGTTTTCGAGGGCCGCGCCGGAGCGGCGGAAGAAGGTGTTGTTCTCCTGCCCCTCGTAAATGCCGATGACCGCCCACATACCGTGATCGTGGGGAATGCTGAGCACGCCAGGGCGCAGGGTCACATTGAGAACCGTAAGATCGCTGGACCGGAACAGAGGCGGCGCATCCAGCACGCCGACCCCTGCATCCAGGGGCGTGACCGCGCGCTTCAGCGACTCCGGGGCGCCCACGGCCGCGCGCATGAGCTCCAATATCCGGCCGGGCTCATTGCGGCCAGCGAACCACCGGCATTCGACGATGAACTGTTCAAGATCGAACATGCACGCCTCCGCCCCCGGAACGACGCGGCGTCCCCGGCAGGGATATTAGCATGCAGGACGCCGCGGTGCGGAGCGAGAATCGGGGGGCTGTGCGGGCCGGCCGTCCGGCTATGTTGGGGCCCTTTCACGCGCCATCGAGGCCCCTCATGACAGACCACCCGATCAGCCGCTACCCGACGCCGGAGGTGATGGACCTGCCGGATGACCTGCGGACGCGGATTCTCGCAGTGCAGGAGAAGGTCGGGTTCATCCCCAACGTGTTTCTTTCCCTGGCTCACCGGCCGGACGAGGCGCGAGCCTTCTTCGACTACCACGATGCCCTGATGGAGAAAGAAGGCGCAGTGACCAAGGCCGAGCGGGAGATGATCGTGGTCGCGACCTCCTCGGCGAACAACTGCCTCTATTGCGTCGTGGCCCATGGGGCGATCCTCAGGGTTCGGGCGAAGGACCCACTGGTGGCCGATCAGGTCGCGGTGAACCACCGCAAGGCCGACATCACGCCTCGACAACGGGCCATGCTCGACTTCGCTTTGAAGGTTTCGCAGTCGTCCGCGGCGGTGACCGAAGCGGACTTCGAGGCGCTGCGATTGCACGGATTCACCGACGAGGACGCCTGGGACATCGGCGCGATCGCCGCCTTCTTCGCGCTCAGCAACCGCATGGCCAACCTGATCTCAATGCGGCCCAACGACGAGTTCTACGCCATGGGGCGCCAGAAGCGGTAGTGCGCCGTCCGCCTGCCGCCGCCCCCTCACCGCAGCCGAGGCCAGGCTGCGCCGAAGCGTGAACGGTCCGAATCTGCCGACTTGCATCGGCAGGTCAGGGTCAGGGCTCCTGGCGTGGTTTGCGGGCGACCAGATCGATAAGCGCCGACATGCCTTTGTGCCCCGCGCCTTCCTCAATCACGGCGTCATAGGCCTCAAGATCGAGGATTTCCATGTCCGCGAAGGCCTCGCGCAACATTGCCTGCGTGTAGAGGTTCTCCGCGATCCGCGGGCCGCCGGTCCCGTAGGCCAGTTGCTCGGGCCGGTAGCCTTCCAGGAATAGCAGTCCGCCTGGTTTCAGGGCGCTCTTCATCTCTTCGAAAAGGTGCTGCCGCAGTTCCGGGCCCGCGAACTGAATGAAGATCGCGACGACCACGTCGAACTGGGCCTTGGGGAATGGCCAGGCCGCGAGGTCGGCCAGTTCCACACGCATCTCGACGCCACGTGATCGCGCCAGGCGTCGACCTTTTTCTTGGGCGACGGTGGAGGAGTCGACCGAAAGCACATCGAGACCCTGTTGCGCCAGCCAGACACCGTTGCGGCCCTCGCCATCTGCGACGGCCAGAACTGACCAGCCGCGCTCAAGGCGCGCCGCCTGGGCGGCCAGAAAGGCGTTGGGCGCCTCGCCGAAAAGGTAGTCATCGCCAGCGAAACGGGCATTCCAGGGCGATGGAGGTATTGAACTCATGCAGACTGACCTCGTCGTGACGCCGTCAAAGTCGTCCGAGAAGAGCCGACGCGCAAGACAGTCTCTAGGAAGTGGGTTTGCTCCGCTACATTGCGACATCTTCCGGGACAGTTTCTCACTCCCGTGAGCGATAGGTGCTGCGCCTCGCGAAGTTCCTTAGGGCGATTTCATGGAGGCAATGGTTCTCGGCCTTCGACCGCCTGCTCCAAGCAGATGGTTTCCTTGGAAACGAAACCGCATTTGTCGTGAAAAATGCAGTGCCAGTTTTCCCGCTAACTGACAGCACCGCCATCCGCCTGGCGACGGATGGCCTACAGTCCCACAGAGCCGCGACGCCCGAAGGCTACTGCCGCGACATCTCCGCCCTTGCCTGAGCCCGCACCTCACCGCCGGTTGGGTTTCCGCCCACCTCGAAGACCACGGTGTCAATCTTGCCGGCATAGGTGAAGGGCGCCGCGTAGCCCTCGCAGACCGGCGCCAGGCTGCGGCCGAGGTCCATGCCTGTGCTGGACAGCATGAAGAGCATGCGCGGCAACTTACCCGTGGCGACGGTCTCGCCATCGATAGCGAGCGTGATATCGCCGCCGCCCGCCTCGTCGCGCACGACCGACAGCTCCACCTCATGCGGTCCGGCCGTGAGCGGTCTGTCGGCCACGACGTGCGTGTGGTCGTGAAAGGCGTTGTAGTCGAAGTGCAGCCGCCCCTCGGAGATGTAGAGGACATAGCCGCTGTTGATATTGCCCCGCGCCACCAGCGCCCCGTCGCCGCCCTCCGTGGGGTGATCCAGCGTCACCTGCATACTCCAGCCGCGCGCCACCGGCGGGCAGGCGTCCGCCACCACGTGGGTGATCGGCGGCCGGTAGACGAAGCGGCGGCGCGAACTCGGCAGGCCGGGCCGCATGGATGACCGGAACAGGGCAAAGGCGCCGCGGTCGTCCAGCGGCAGCACGCCATGCTCTTCGGCTTCCGCCCACCAACGGTCCACCAGGGCTTTCAGCCGTTCCGGTTCCTGGTCCGCCAGGTCGTTGGTCTCCGAGAAGTCCTCATCAAGATTGTAGAGTTCCCATTTGTCATCGTCGTAGGGCACGCCGGATGTGTGCCGGGTGACGGCTTTCCAGCCGTCCAGATAGAGGCCGCGATGGCCGCCCATCTCGAAATACTGCGCCCCGCGGGCCAGCTTCACGTCGGCCGACTGAAAGGTGGGGGCGAAGCTCGTCCCGTGCATGGGCGTCTGCGGCACGCCGCCGACCGTCTCCGGCGCCACGATGCCCAGGGCGTCCAGGATGGTCGGCGCCACGTCGATGGCGTGGCAGAACTGCGTGCGCGTCTCACCGGCCCCGGCGAGCCGGCCAGGCCAATGCACGACCAGCGGGTCGCGCACGCCGCCGCCATGGGTGTTTTGCTTGTACCAGCGCAGCGGGGTGTTGCCGACCTGCGCCCAGCCCCACGGGATGTTGGAGTGGCTGTTGGGGCCGCCGATGTCGTCCAGGCGCTCGACGGCATGGTCGATGTTTTCGGGAATGCCGTTGAACCACTTCATCTCGTCCATGACGCCCGTGGCGCCGCCCTCCTGGCTGGCGCCGTTGTCGGACAACACCATGAAGAGCGTATTCTCCCACTTGCCCAGGCTCTGGAGCTGGTCGATCAGCCGGCCGATCTGGTGGTCGGTATGGTCGAGCATCGCGGCGAACGCCTCTTGCAGGCGCGCGGCGAACTTCTGCTGGTTCTCGGACAACTCGTCCCACGCCTGAACGCCCGGATTGCGGGGCGCCAGCTGGGTATTGGCCGGCACCACGCCCAGGGCTTTCTGCTTCTCGAACCAGCGCGCGCGTTCGACGTCCCAGCCGGCGTCGAAGCGCCCCTTGTACTTGTCCAGATAGGCCTGGGGCGCCTGATGCGGCGAGTGGGTGGCGCCGAAGGCCAGATAGAGGAAGAACGGCCGCTCCGGCACCAGTGACGTCAGGTCCCGGATGAAGCCGGCGGCGTGGTCGGTGATGTCCTCGGAGACGTGATAGCCATTCTCGGGGCCATAGGGCGGATCGATGTGGTGATTGTCGTAGGTAAGCTCGGGATGGAACTGGTCGGTCTCCCCATTGAGAAACCCGTAGAACCGGTCGAATCCACGCTGAAGCGGCCAGTTCGCGAAGGGGCCCGCGGCCGTGCATTCGGACATCGGCGCCAGGTGCCACTTGCCGGCCGCGTAGGTGGCGTATCCGTTGTCGCGCAGAATTTCCGCCAGGGTGGCGGCCGACTTCGGAATGGCCCCGCGCATATTCGGAAAGCCGGTGTCGAAATTGGAGACCGAGCGCATGCCCACGGCGTGGTGATTGCGGCCCGTCATCAGGCAGGCCCGGGTGGGCGAACAGACGGCGGTGGTGTGAAAGCCGGTGAACTTCAGGCCGTTCGCCGCCAGGCGATCGATGTTCGGCGTCTCGATGCTCGAGCCGTAACAGCCAAAGTGTGAGAAGCCGGAATCGTCCAGCACGACAACGACGACATTGGGGGCGCCCGCCTTCATCGGCGAGGGCGGCCACCACGGCTGCGATTCCTGCACCGTGCGTCCGATGACGCCTTGGAAGCCGTCTCGTTCGGGAATTCTGTTGGCCATCGGTTTGCTCCCTTGGGTCTTTCGTGAAGTCCGGCGTGCGTCTCAGGCGCCTCTCGCCGGCCCCTGTTGTCTCCCACGGCCGTTCAGCGAGAAGACGAAGAACAGCAAGCCGAGGAGGACGAAAATGGCGCTGCCATAGTGTTCGGGCGGGTGGTGGTCGCTTTGAGCGCCCTTCCAGACCCACGCGGCGAAAGCGCTGAGCCCATGCATCAGGATCAGCAGGAGCAGCACCAGCGGCACGAGCGCGCGATATCTCAGGGCAATGACCAGGATGAGGATCCCGAACGAAATCTGCATGGCCCCGTACCAGGCGAAGATGGCGACGATGGTGTCGGCGCGCGTGCTGAGGTCGATGTGCGCGATGACGCCCGCGCCCCCGTCGGGAAGGAAATAGTGGATCATCCCCGGCAGGATGGTCATCACGCCGGCCAGGGCCAGAAACCAGGCTGAGGCGGCGGCGCCCCGATAGTCGGCGTTACTGCTGGGCGGAAACAGGACCATTCTCCTTGAGACGCCGTCACATAATGGCATTGCCTATGTCATTATGAAAGGTCGCGGGGAAGGGTGATAATCACAGGCCGGGCAAGTCGCTCCAGGCGTGGCGGCTAGTCGCGCAGCAGCCGGCTCACCGCGGCGATGACGGCCAGCTTGCTCTGATTGGCGCTGAGGCCCTGGGTGCGGCGCAGCCTCAGCCATCCGTCCATGGAGGTCAGGAGTTCGACGGCCGGGGCGAGGTCCGGACGCGCCCCCACTTCAGGCAGGCAGGCGAGGAGCTGGCGGCGCAGCTGCGCCGTGAACTGCGCCCTCGCACGTTGCAGGGTGGGCGAGCTGTGCAGACGCGCATCGCCCGAAAGATAGTAGGCGGTGATCTCTTCGAAGACCGCGGCGCGCCGTGCGGCCAGCTGCTCGATCCGTTGCTGCAGAGGCCCTTGCGGCAGGGGTTCGGTCAGCGCCGACTCCGCGAGCGACCGGACCTTGGCGTGCATCTCCTCGAACAGCGACTCCATATCCTGGAAGTGCCGGAACACGGTGCGGTGCCCCACCCGGGCGTACTGGGCGACATCTTCGGACGTTGGACTGAGATTGCCCGCCCGGATGAGGTCCAGCAGGGCCAGGACAATCTTCTCCCGCGTCACGCGGCTGCGTTGCATCCGCCCATCCAACTCCGGCGGCGGCGCGCGCCGGGTCCGTTGGTTCGCGGACGTGGGAGCATCTGAAGTCATCTGGTGCCGATAGGCAGTGAATTGACGTAAGGCAAGGGCGCGTTCGCCAATATTACGACATAGACATTGTCAGAATATAGCCGCCCCGGTATCGTCTTTCCAACTTTCGGGAGATCACCGATGCGCATCGCCAACGCCCATGGCCCGACGCGGGACCAAACGCAGGCCGCCTTCGCGCGAGACGATGGCCAGCCCATCTGCATGCTCAACCTGCTGAAATTCCGCGACAAGGCGGTCTATGCCGATGGCCGCGAGACGACGCTGACGGGCCGCGAAGCCTATGCACTCTACGGCAGCGCCATGACTAAGCTGGTGGCCGACGCTGGCGGCGAGCTGATCTTTTCGGCCCGTGTGCGCGGCCTGCTGATCGGGGAAATCGAGGGCAATTGGGATGCCGTCGGGGTGATGAAGTACCCCTCGTTCAAGGCCATGGCGGCGATAACCGCATCGCCCGCCTACGCCGAGATTCATGTCCATCGGGATGCCGGCCTCGAGGGCCAGGTCCTGATCGAGACGGTCATGGGCTAGCGGCGTGAGAGGGTAGCGATGGCCGGCAATGTGAACTTGCTTGAACCGGGGGTGCTGACCCTCTGCGGCGTTCCGGGCTCGCCTTACACGCGGAAAATGCTGGCGGTCCTGCGCTACCGCCACATTCCCTATCGCCTGATCCTCGGGTCTCAAGGCGCGCCCGGCCTGCCCATGGCCAAGGTGCCGATGCTGCCGACCTTCTATCTGCCGGGGCCCACGGGGGAGGCAGAGGCGGTTACGGACTCAACGCCGCTGATCCGGCGCTTCGAGCGCGACTATCCGGAACGCTCAGTCGTTCCGGCAAACCCCGCCCTGGCCTTCATCGACGCCCTCATCGAGGACTATGCGGACGAGTGGCTGACCAAGGCGATGTTTCACTATCGCTGGGCCTACGCTCAGGACGTGGCGCAGGCGGCGGCCATTCTCCCCACCTGGGGGCGCGCCGCCATGTCGGACGAAACCTTGGCGGCCATAGGCAAGACGGTCAGCGGCCGCCAGATCCCCAGGCTGAGCTACGTGGGCTCCAACGACCTGACCGGGCCGGTGATCGAAGCCAGCTACCTGCGCTTCCTTGAGATCTTTGAGGACCACCTGCGCAGCCACCGGTTCCTCCTGGGCGGCCGGCCGGGCGCCGGCGATTTCGCAGTCTTCGGCCAACTGACTCAACTGGCCCAGTTCGACCCCACCCCGATGGCGCTCACGCTCCGGCATGCGCCGCGCGTTTTCGGCTGGGTGGGCGCGGTGGAGGATCTTTCGGGGCTCGAACCCGAGGCCAGCGACTGGGTCGCGGTCGACGCACTGCCACACACCGTGGGCGCGCTCCTCAAGGAGATCGGGCGCGTCTATGCGCCGCTGCTTCTGGCGAACGCCGAGGCCGTCGCCGCTGGCGCGGACCAGCTGGAGACGGAGATCGACGGCAAGCCCTGGCGGCAAAAGCCTTTCGCCTACCAGGCCAAGTGCCTGGCCTGGCTGCGCCGTGACTATGCCGCTTTGGATTCCACGAGCCGGGGACAGGTCGATCGGGTGCTCGCGGGGAGCGGATGCGATGCGCTGTTCTAGCCGCGGCCGCGGCTTCGCCCAGATCACAGGTATTGAGGCCGGCAGGCTCCAGGCCGCCTAGCAGTTCACGCCCTTCGATACCGCGGGCGCAGGCGGCGCGCTTCCGGAGCGGAGCAGGCCTGGAATCGAAAAGGGCGGCGCTTGGCCACCGCCCTTTTGAGTGGATGCGCCGGTGGGGTCAGCGCATGGCCACGACAACCGGCGGGGCGCCGGATGCGTATTCGCCGCGCGCCGCCAGGCGCAGGCTCGTTCGATATCGTCCCATGGCCTTGTCGGCGGAGGCGCTCTGGCACCAGCCTCGGTCTATCTGGTCAAGCTCGCCATTTCCGACCGCGTTGTCGCAAACGGTGGCCGCGGCGCGGCGCACACCGCTGCGGACCTCGGCATAGCTGAGGCCGTCAACGTGCAGGACGACTGACGTCGGAGCGCGGCCCTCGACCTCAAGTCCGCGGACTTCCTGGGCATGGAGCGGAGTCGAGACGGCCAGTGCGCCACCGGCCAATATGGATGCGAGCAGTGAAACGCGGCTCAGAGCTTTCGACATGGGCTTTCCTCCTCAGTGGTGAGTTCAGCTTAGGCCGCCGAGCCCCTGTCCCGATTGTTGGCCTGCGAGGCGGTGGTTGATGTTGGGCAATCGGACGGACGACATAGGCTCCACCGAGCGGTCTCTAGGAGGCGAGGCGCGTGGGCGCTTCGAGGCCGCGGCTGAGGGCGATGCCATCGCTCACGGCGTTCATTTCGGCGGTGGAAAGTCGCAGCCTCGCGAAGGGCAGCACCACGGCGTTCTCCAGGGCCAGATGGGCTCGCTCGTTCATGGCGTAGGCATGGAGCACCGAGGTCGCCCCGGGCGTGCGGCTGACAGCGGCGCCGGTGTCCAGGGCGGCCCGCAGGCAGTGCGAGACCGCCTCCGACGAGACGGAATCCTCGCGGTGTTCATTGAGGAGCCGAACCAGCACGGGATTGACCTCGTCTTCCGCCTCGCAACTGCGCCTGATGGCGGGAAACAGGTGCTCCTCCTCGTCGGCGAGGTGCCGTGGCGCTTCCTCGGCGAGGTAGGTGAGGACGAACCTGATCGCCGCCTCCTCGAAGCCGGACGAGCCCGCCAGGTCATCGATCAATTGGCAAACCCGCCGGCATCGCACGTGGTGCGCGGCGAACCAGGCGATGGGATCGCGCACCAGGTCGTCCGGCACCACGGTGATTTCATTTGGATCCAGCGGCATGAATGCCTCCGTCAGTATTTGACCTCGATGGTGAGCCAGACCTTGGTGCGGTCCGGATAGGCCGGTTGTGCGCCATCGAACCGGGCCGCCGCGAGTTCAGCGGTCAAATGGTTGGTCAGGGGCCAGGTTGCGGCGAAATTCAGTTCCTGCCCCAGCCGGGCGCCGCCCCGGGCCGCGGCGAAGTCATAAAGTCCCACTTGCAGGCGCATGGGCCTTTGCGGCCGGATAGTTGGGATAGTCGTAGCCGCGCGCAGGTTCACTTCACGCACGCCAAGCGCAGGGGTGGTCAGGAAAACGTCGGCCCAGCCCTGGAAGGCATGGAGGGTCGCGAGCGGCGTTTGAAAGGACACCGAGCCGTTGCTCCCCAGGCGCTCGTAGCCGAGGCTTACCTGCGTGGGGCCGCGCTTCAGGCCAAGCCCCGCCGCCTGGTAGTCGACACTGAAATTCGCTGGGTTGTCGCCGTAGTCGCTCTCCCGGGCATATTCGAGTTCATAGGTAAGCGTGACGCCCGTCGCGACAGGCGCGGCGCCGGTCACTCGGAGTCCATAGGTGGCGCTGGAAAGGGTGGGAGCATTGCGAAAATCAAGCAGGAACGCATAGGCGGAGGCCTGAACCGTGCCGAATTTCGCGTCGGCCTGTAGAATGTGACTATTGCTGGCCAACACGCCGAGCGGATGGTCGTCCCCGAAGATGCGCCGCACATTGTCGATATAGGCGTAGGTCGCCGTGAAATTCGGTGATGGTTTCCAGGTCAGGCGCGCGGCGTCAAAGGTCTGCTCGTTCTGACGAAAGCCCGCGTTGCCGACAAAACGTGCATTGCCGAGAATGATCCTCTGGCGGCCTACCGTGACGTCCACGCCCTGTCCGGCCCAGGAGAGCTGGGCGCGGTTGATCTCGACGCCGCGCGGATCGGGAACCGAGGGAAATGTGGTCAATCCATTGGTGCTGGAATTGTAGTCGTCGACGAAGGGGGCGACGGCCTCTGCCTCGACGAGCGCCTTGAAGCCCTCCCAGGCCGGGGTTTCATAGCCCGCGCGCGTGCGCAAGGTTAGCGCCGTGGCGCTCTGGGCGAAGTCAGCTTGGTCGACGAATTCGTATCTTAAACGTGCATCGATGATCAGGTCGCCGCCGGGGGCTGCGAAGGCCGCGGCAGGAGCGGCGATGGCCGCGGTGGCGAGCAGAGCGAAAAGACGGGCGCGCATATCAGGCCCTCCTGAAAATGGTGTAGCGGGGTTTGGCGGGTTCGAGCTTGGATCGCAGAAGGTGCGCTATCGCCGCGAGGCCGGGGTCCGGGGCGGACTGGACGGCGGAAATGAGGGTCGTCCACCGCTCATCATCGGCTTCGTCCACGAACGCGCCGGCCGCGTCACGCACGAACCGGTCTACGCTCTGGTCTGCGGCGGCGGCGGCCTTAGCCAGGCGGACGCCGAGCTCCGGATCATGCTCGGCGAGCCAGGGTGCGACTTCGGCGCTATGGGCTTCGTCGCTAAGGAAGTCGCCGAGGGTCAGAGAGCCACGCCGCACGCCTTCGGTGGCAAGACTGAGGGCGATGCCCTCCTCGCGCGCCTGGTCCGCGAGGTCCGCGACGTAGCGGGCGGCCGCGTTCGTCCAGGCCCGGCCTTCGAGATTGGTCAGGATCTGGGGTTCCAGAGCCTCGAATGCGACATCGCGCAGATGCGGCGGGCGATTGTCGTAGACACGCCGGCACTCGGCCTGGGTGGGTGGTCGGACCTCGACATCGCTCTCGAGGACCATGCGGATGAGGGCTTCTTCCTCGGTTTCCTCGCGTCCGGCCGCGTCAGTCTCGGGCTCGGCGGCGAGGCCGAGTTCCCAGGCGCGGTAGAGCAGCAGGGCTCTGACCGCCAAGGCGTGGGACGCATTGGCCCAGGCATCGGCCCCGGAGGCGCCCGGATGGTTCTGGGCCTCCCGGGCGATCATGGCTTCGGGGATCTCAACCCCGTGGGTGACGATCGAGCGCATGGGCTACTCCGCAGCCTTGAGGGTGTCACCGGCCGGCGCCTGGAAGTCGGGATAGGCCGGGGCGCGGGGCGGGGGCCTGTGGGGGAGGGGGCGGCGTGTCCGCACCAGCTGCCAGCCCCGGCGTCCCAGGAACCAGACGGGCGCGGAGAGCATGTGGACGAGGCGGGTGAACGGGAACACCAGCAGGATGGTCATGCCCAGCACGAGATGCGTCTTGAACACCCAGGCCACATCAGCCACGGCCTCCGCCGCGCCGGGATTGAAGGTGAAGACGCCCTGGGCCCAGGTCATGAACTTGACCATCTCGTGCCCGTCGCGGTGCTGCAGGGAGAAGGGGATGGTGCCAAGACCCAGGCAGAGTTGCAGCATCAGGACGATCAGGATCGCGGTGTCGCCGAACGTGGAGGTGGCGCGGATCCGCGGGTCCGCCAGGCGGCGGTGAAGAAGAAGGAGCCCGCCGGTCAGGGCCAGCAGTCCGGCGCCGCCACCGGCGATGATGGCCAGCATCTGCTTGGCGCCGTGGCTGACATGGAGCGCGTCGAAGATGGCGATGGGCGTGAGAAGGCCGACGAAATGGCCGCCGAAGATGGCCAGGACCCCGAGGTGAAACATCACTGATCCGGCCACCAGCTGTTTGCGCCGAAGGAGCTGGGAGGAGCCGGAACGCCAGGTGTAGGGCTCGCGGTCGAAGCGGATCACGGAGCCAATCGCGAGCACGGCCAGGGCGATGTAGGGATAGACGCCAAAAAGCAGGTGGTTGAGGGTCATGCGCGTCTCTCCACGACGAGCGGCCGGCGTGGGGCCGGCGGGGTATTCATGGCGGCGACCAGGGCCTCGGCTTTCGGGCATCCCGCGTCGCCGGGACCGAAAGTGACGGCCGCCTCGGCCCACATTCTGTCCATGGCTTCCAGGTCGTCGGGATCGTCTTCCGGCTCGCTGAGCAGCGCGGCCAGGGCTTCACCGTCGACCGCCTGATCGGCGAGAGCCGCCAGGGCGGCGAAGACAGCGCGGTAGGGGCTCTGGCGTTTGTATAGCCGCTCCCCCAGCGCGCTGAGCACATGGGCCGCCTCGCCGAGCAGGGACGCGGCTTCCGCCTCCGGCAGGGTTGAGAGGAATTCCAGGAACACCGGCAGGTGATCCGGCAATTCGCAGCCGCTCAGTTCCAAGCCATGGCGGCGATAGAGCTCAAGCAGGCCGACCATCGCTTCGCCGCGGTCGCGGCTCTCGCCATGCACATGCTCATAGAGGTTGAGCGAGAGGGAGCGCGTGCGGTCGAAAAGGCCCACATATCGCTCTTGCAGGTCATAGAGGTCGGTCTCACTCAATCCGGCGGCTAGGCTCCTTAGCCCCCGGCGGACAGAGCTGGGGATTTCGGCGTTCGTCGCGATGATGCGGCCCGCCTCGGCCGCCAGGGCCTGAACTTCGGCGGAAGGATAGCGAAGCAATAGCGCCAGGGCTTGATAGGTGGCGGACATGGTCAGATGCCCTCCTTGGCGCGCGATCGCTTCTTGGCGCCGAACAGGCCCACCTCCGTGTGGCCGCCGGAGCAGCCATTGCCGAAGGTGAAACCGCAGCCGCCGCGCATGTCGTAGGCGTCCTCGGCGGCCTCGCGGTGAGCAGTGGGGATGACGAACCGGTCCTCATAGTTGGCGATCGCCATGATGCGGTACATGTCTTCGATCTGCGCCTGCGTGAGACCCACGCGGGCGGCGATGGCGCGATCGATGCGGCCATCGACCGACTTGGCGCGCATGTACTGACGCATCGCCAGCATGCGCTCGAGGGCCGTCACGACCGGCTCTTCCTTGCCTGCGGTGAGCAGGTTGGCGAGATAGCGGACCGGGATGCGCAGCTGCGAGACCTGGGGCATCTCGCCGTCCATTTCCAAGGCCCCGGCCGCGGCGGCCGATTGGATCGGCGAGAGCGGCGGCACGTACCAGACCATTGGCAGGGTGCGGTATTCAGGGTGAAGCGGGAAGGCGACCTTCCAGTCGATGGCCATGCGGTAGACCGGGCTGCGGCGGGCCGCCTCGAGCCAGGCTTCCGGCACGCCGTCTGCCCGCGCCTGGGCGATCACCGCCGGATCGTTGGGATCCAGGAAGATATCGAGCTGGGCCTGATAAAGGTCCTGTTCGTTCTCGGTCGACGCGGCCGCCTCGATGCGATCGGCGTCATAGAGCATCACACCCAGGTATCGGATGCGCCCGACACAGGTTTCGGAGCAGACGGTGGGCTGGCCTACCTCGATGCGCGGGAAGCAGAAGGTGCACTTCTCGGACTTTCCGCTGTCCCAGTTGTAGTAGATTTTCTTGTAGGGACAGGCCGAGACGCACATGCGCCAACCCCGGCACTTGTCCTGGTCGATGAGGACGATGCCGTCCTCTTCGCGCTTGTAGATAGCGCCGGACGGACAGGCGGCGACGCAGGCTGGATTGAGGCAGTGCTCGCAGAGCCTCGGCAGATACATCATGAAGGTGTTTTCGAACTGGCCGTAGATTTCCTTCTCGACCGCTTCGAAGTTGTAGTCCGCCGAGCGCTTGGAGAACTCCCCGCCCAGGATTTCCTCCCAGTTGGGACCGCCCACGATCTTTTCCATCCGCTCGCCGGTGATCTGCGAGCGGGGACGTGCGGTCGGAAAAGCCTTCATTTCCGGGGCCGTCTGCAGGATGCCGTAGTCGAAATCGAACGGCTCGTAGTAGTCGTCGATCTCCGGCAGGTCGGGATTGGCGAAGATCTTGGCCAGGATGCGCCACTTGGACCCGATCACGGGCTCGATCTTACCGTTGGCCTTGCGCCGCCAGCCGCCTTTCCAGCGCTTCTGGTTTTCCCAATCGTGCGGGTAGCCGAGGCCAGGCTTGGTCTCGACGTTGTTGAACCAGGCGTATTCAACGCCCTTGCGGTTGGTCCAGACGTTCTTGCAGGTGACGGAACAGGTATGGCAGCCGATGCACTTGTCTAGATTGAGCACCATGCCGATCTGAGCGCGGACCTTCATCGGGCGGCCTCCTGAGGGGCCGCGGGCTCATCGAGCCAGTCGACCTTGTTCATCTTGCGAACGACGACGAATTCGTCGCGGTTGGAGCCGACGGTGCCGTAGTAGTTGAAGCCGTAAGCCAGCTGCGCGTAGCCGCCGATCATGTGGGTGGGCTTCAGCACCGTGCGGGTGACGGAGTTGTGGATGCCGCCGCGCTTGCCTGTCAGCTGCGAGCCGGGCGTGTTCACGATCTTCTCCTGAGCGTGGTACATGAAGGTCGTGCCTTCACGGATGCGCTGGGAGACGACGGCGCGGGCGGTCAGGGCCCCGTTGGCGTTGAAAACCTCGATCCAGTCGTTGTCGACGATGCCGGCGCGGCGCGCGTCGACCTCCGAAATCCACACAACCGGCCCACCCCGATTGAGCGTTAGCATCAGCAGGTTGTCTGAATAGGTGGAGTGGATGCCCCACTTCTGGTGCGGCGTGATGAAGTTGAGGACGATCTCCGCTTCACCGTTGGGCTTCTTACCCTTGACGTGGGTGGTCTTCAGATCGACCGGCGGACGATAGACGCAGAGCGCCTCGCCGAAGGCCCGCATCCAAAGGTGATCCTGGTAGAGTTGTTGGCGGCCGGTGAGCGTGCGCCAGGGGATCAGTTCATGCACGTTGGTGTAGCCGGCCGTGTAGCAGACATGCTCGCTTTCGATGCCAGACCAGACCGGGGACGAGATGATCTTGCGGGGCTGGGCGACGAGGTCGCGGAAGCGGATTTTCTCGTCCTCCTTCGGCAGCGCCAGATGCTGGTGGTCCCGGCCCGTATGGGTTTCGAGGGCGGCCCAGGCCTTGACCGCCACTTCGCCATTGGTCTCCGGCGCCAGGGTGAGAATGGTCTCGCAGGCGTCGATGTCGCTTTCGATGCGGGCCAAGCCCTCTGTCGGTCCTTCCGCGACCACGCCGTTGAGCTGCTTCAGCAGATCGACCTCATGGCGGGTGTCCCAGGTCAGCCCCTTTCCGGCATTGCCGGCCTTGTCCATGAGGGGGCCAAGTGAGGTGAACCGCGCAAAGAGGTTCGGATAGTCGCGCTCCACGAGGCTGACCTGAGGCATGGTCTTGCCGGGCAGGGGCTCGCATTCACCGCGCGCCCAGTCCTTCACGTCGAAGGGCTGCGCCAACTCGCCGGCGCTATCATGCTGTATGGGCGTCAGGACGACGTCCTGTTCAACACCGAGAACTTCCGGCGCGACCCGTGAAAAGGTCTTGGCGATCGCCTTGAAGATCTCCCAGTCCGACCTCGACTCCCAGACCGGGTCCACGGCCGCGCTGAGCGGGTGGATAAAGGGGTGCATGTCGGAAGTGTTGAGGTCGTTTTTCTCGTACCAGGTCGCGGTCGGCAGGACGATGTCGGAGTAGACGGCTGTCGTCGACATGCGGAAGTCGAGGGTCACAAGGAGGTCGAGTTTTCCTTCCGGAGCCGCCTCATGCCAGGCGACTTCCTCCGGCTTCTTGCCGCCGGTTTCGCCCAAATCCTTGCCCTGAATGCCGTGATCGACGCCCAGGAGGTGTTTCAGGAAGTATTCGTGCCCTTTTCCCGATGAGCCCAAGAGGTTGGAGCGCCAGACAAACATGTTGCGGGGCCAGTTGGCCGGATCATCCGGGTCCATGCAGGACATTTCGAGCCGGCCGGCCTTCAATTCGCGGGCGACATAGGTCTTGGCGTCGACGCCTTCGGCCGCCGCCGAGCGCGCCACTTCAAGGGGATTGGTCTTCAGGGCCGGGGCTGAGGGCAACCATCCCATGCGTTCGGCGCGGGCGTTGAAGTCGATCAGGGCGCCGTTCCATGGTCCTTCCGGCGCCGTTGGTGAGAGGATTTCGTCGACACCGACCGTCTCGTAACGCCACTGGTCGGTGTGGGCGTAGAAGAATGAGGTCGAATTCTGCTGCCGGGGCGGGCGCGCCCAGTCGAGGCCGAAGGCGAGCGGCGCCCAGCCCGATTGCGGGCGCAGTTTCTCCTGGCCCACATAGTGGGACCAGCCGCCGCCGGACTTGCCGACGCAACCGCACATCACCAGCATGTTGATGACGCCACGGTAGTTCATGTCCATGTGGAACCAGTGGTTCATGGCGGCGCCGATGATGATCATCGAGCGGCCGTCGGTTTTCTCCGCGTTGGTGGCAAAGCCGCGAGCCACCGCGATGATCTGGTCTCTCGGCACCGTCGTGATCTGCTCGGCCCAGGCCGGGGAGTAGGGCTGGGGATCATCGTAGGACGTAGGCATGGCCTCACCCCCGAAACCCTGATCAACACCGTAGTTGGCGAGGAAGAGGTCGTAGACGCTGGCCACCAGGGCCTCGCCATCCTTCAGGGCCAGACGCTTGACCGGGACGTTGCGGGTCAGAACGTCGGGGTGATCGGTGGAGGCGAAGCCGTTGGCCGACTTCCCACCGAAATAGGGGAATCTGACGCCGGTCACCTCGTCATGCGCGCCGGCCAGGCCGAGGCGAAGCGTTGTTTCGCTACCGCCGGACTCGCGTGCTTCCAGGTTCCACTTGCCGTCCTCGCCCCAGCGGAAGCCGATCGAGCCGTTGGGCGTGACGATCTGGCCGCTCGCCTCGTCGAGGGCGACGGTCTTCCAGTCCGGATTGTTGGCCTCCCCGAGGTCGCCGGCGAAGTCGGAAGCCGCGCAGCAGCCGTCCAGGCACATGGCCGCCATCCTGGGCGTCCAGGCGGACCAGCGTCGGCATGTCGGAATAGCGGCGCAGATAGTCCCGGAAATAGGGACCTCGCGATCGACGTGGTATTCCTTGAGGATTACGTGGCCGAAGGCCATCGCCAGGGCCGCGTCGGTGCCCTGTTCACTGCCAGCCAAAGATCGCCGAACTTGAGGCCTCGAATAGTCGGGGCAGATCACCGCCGACTTGGCGCCCCGGTAGCGCGCCTCGGTAAAGAAGTGGGCGTCCGGCGTGCGGGTCTGGGGCACGTTGGAGCCCCACAGCAGAAGGAAGCCGGAATTGTACCAGTCGGCGCTTTCGGCGACGTCGGTCTGCTCGCCCCAGGTCTGGGGCGAGGCCGGCGGCAGATCGCAGTACCAGTCGTAGAACGAGCCGCAGACCCCGCCGAGCAGCTGCAGATAGCGGGCGCCTGCGGCATAGGAGACCATCGACATGGCCGGGATCGGGGAGAAGCCGAACACCCGGTCAGGTCCCCAGGTCTTCACCGTGTAGGCGTTGGCCGCGGCGACGATCTCGGTGACTTCCTCCCAGGTGGCGCGAACGAAGCCGCCGGAGCCGCGCATCTTCACGTATTCGGCGCGCTTCTCGGGTGAGGCCTGGATGGAGGCCCAGGCCGCCACGGGCGGAAGCCTCGAGCGCGCTTCACGCCAGAGGCGCAGCAGGCGCGAACGAACGAGGGGGTATTTCACCCGGTTTGCCGAGTAGAGGTACCAGCTGTAGCTGGCGCCCCGGGCGCAGCCGCGCGGCTCATGGTTCGGAAGTTCCGGCCGGGTCCTCGGATAGTCGGTCTGCTGGGTCTCCCAGGTAACGATCCCGCCCTTGACGTAGATCTTCCACGAGCAGGAGCCGGTGCAGTTCACGCCATGGGTGGAGCGCACGATCTTGTCGTGGCGCCAGCGTGACCGGTAGGCCTCTTCCCAGGCGCGGTCGTCGTCCGTGAGGACGCCGTGACCGTCGGCGAAAAGCTCGGTCTTGCGCGTGAAGAAGGCAAGGCGATCGAGGGTATTGCTCATATCAGGCGGTCTTCACATCGAGTTGTTGGGGGACGTGCAGCATCGAGCGGCGGCGGGCGTAGAAGACCCAGTTCACGACCAGGCAGCTGACGTAGAAGCCGAAGAAGATCAGCAGAGCCGTATTCGGACCGCCCGTGGCCGAGAGCGAGTCGCCGAAGGCCTTGGGGATGAAGAATCCGCCATAGGCGCCGATCGCGGAGGACACGCCGACGATGGCCGCCGACTCCATTTCGGATTCACGCAGCCGCTCATCGGCGCTGGCGCCGGGCATCAGGCGAGGCATGTCGCTGCGCACGATCGCGGGGATCATCTGGAAGGTCGAGGCGTTGCCCACGCGCCCGTCCAGAAGAACAGCCAGAGGAACGCGCCGAAGAAAATCGGGAACGACGGAGCCCGGCCGAAGGCGCCCACCTCGGCGAGCACGGCCAGAACACCGGCCGCCAGGGCGATGAACACCCAGTGGGTGACGCGCTCGCCGCCCCATTTGTCGGACACCCACCCCGTCAGGGCGCGTGAAGCCGCGCCGACCAGGGGGCCGAGGAAGGCCAGTTGCAGGGCGTTGACGTCTGGAAAGAGGGTCCGGGTCAGCAGCGGAAAGGCCGCCGAGAATCCGATGAACGAACCAAAAGTCCCCAGGTAAAGGTAGCACATGACCCAGTTGTGCATGCGGCGGAAGACGACGGCCTGGTGGGAAAACGAGGCCTTGGCGCTGGCGAGATCGTCCATGCCGAACCAGGCGGCGACCGCGGCGATGACAATGAAAGGAACCCAGACGTAGCCGGCGTTCTGCAGCCAGATCTGCGAGGTGGCGCCATGATCATTCAGCACCTGGGGCGGGCCGACTACCGGCGCGAACGCCGCCAGCCCGATCACCAATGGCACCAGGAATTGCATGACGGAAACGCCGAGATTTCCGAAACCGGCGTTGATCGCCAGGGCGTTACCCTTCTCCCGCTTGGGGAAGAAGAACGAGATATTGGCCATGGACGAGGCGAAGTTGCCGCCGCCAAGGCCGCAGGTCACCGCAAGCAGCACGAACACCGAATAGGGCGTGTGCGGGTTCTGCACGGCCATGCCGATGCCGAGGGCCGGGATAAGCAGGGACAGGGTCGACAGGGCCGTCCACCGGCGGCCGCCGAAGATGGGCACCATGAAACTGTAGAAGATCCGCAAGGTGGCGCCCGACAGGGCGGGCAGGGCAGTCAGCCAGAAGAGCTGCCCCGTGCTGAACGCGAAGCCGGCGGGCTTCAGCTTGGCGACGACCATCGACCAGACCATCCACAAGGCGAAAGCCAGGAGAAGGTTGGGCACCGATATCCAAAGGTTGCGGGATGCGGTCCGGGCGCCGCCGCCTGTCCAGAAGCCTTCGTCTTCGGGACGCCAGTCGCTGATGAGATGCTTGTTGGAAGCCATGGAAAAGCTCCTTCGTCTCAGGCCGCGGAAGCGGCGGGTTTTGCGGGGTGAAGGCCTGCCATTTCAGGCAGTTCAGGCAGGTCGCGCAGTTCCGGCGTGCGGGCGCGCTCCATGCGGCGGATGGCGAAGTGCATCCAAGCCAGGGCGCAGGCCACCAGGGCGAACAGCAGCATGAAGCAGCTGGTCCAGATGTGTGTGACGTCGTTGAGGAAGCCGAAAGCGATGGGCAGGACGAAGCCGCCCAGGCCGCCAATCATGCCCACCAGGCCACCCACAGATCCGATGTGATTCGGATAGTAGACGGGGATGTGTTTGTAGACGGCGGCCTTGCCGAGGCTCATGGCGAAGCCGAGTGTGAACAGCATCACCACGAAGACCGGCAGGCTGGTGGCGATCTGGAAGCTGATCGGGCCTTTGATCCCATCCACGATGTAGCGCGTGGGGGGATAGGAGAGGAGAAAGGTCGCCAGGACGCTGACGGTGAAGGTGACATACATCACCTTGCGCGCACCGATCCGGTCGGAGAGCCAGCCGCCGAACACACGGAAGAGCGAGCCGGGGATAGAATAGGCGGCGGCCAGCATGCCCGCCACGCGCAGATCCAGTCCGTAGACGCCCACCAGATAGTGCGGCAGCCATAGGGAAAGGGCCACAAAGGCGCCGAAAACGAAGAAGTAGTAGAGCGCGAAGCGCCAGACCTGCAGCTTCTTCAGTGGCTCCAGCTGCATCAGGGCGGGCTGGGCTTTCACGCCGGTGCGCCGGCGTTCGACCAGTTCAGGGTCATCGCGCGTCAGCAGGAAAAACAAGACGGCGATCACCGCCAGGGCGCCGGCCCAGATCTGGGCCACGGCGGTCCAGCCCATGGCGAGCATGACGAATGGCGCCGCGAACTTGGTGACGGCGGCGCCGACATTCCCGGCCCCGAAGACGCCGAGGGCCGACCCTTGACTGGCCTTCGAATAGAACTTCGAGACGTAGGCGACACCCACGGAGAAGCTGCCGCCGGCCAGACCGACCCCCAGGGCCGCGACGAGAAACTGCGGATAGGTGTGCGCGTAGGAGAGCAGGAAGGTCGCCAGCGCGGCCGAAAGCATCACCAGGAGATTGACCAGGCGCCCACCGATCTGATCGGCCCAAATGCCCAGGGGCACTCGCACCAGGGATCCGGTGAGGATCGGCGTGCCGGCGAGGAGGCCGAACTCGGCTTCCGTCAGCCCAAGGTCCTGCTTGATGCGGACGCCGATGATCGAAAACACCGTCCAGACGGCGAAACACGCCGTGAAAGCGAAGGTGCTCATCCCAAGCGCCATTCCAGCGCCGGGCCGGGTGGAAGCGGTAGGATCAGTCACGATGCGCCCCTCATGATCATGAGGCGCGGCGCCGATTCACCGGCCTCGCACAATCGATGCAATCGGAGGGGGCGAAGTCATTTGAGCGAAGTCAATAAAGCCGAAATGAAGGACGCATTGACGCAGTCTAGTGCGGCGTTTTCCGAACAAATGACAGTAATCGGTCATTCAATAGACATGCATCAACTTGTCGCTTGATAAACGTCAAGCGGCAATACGGCTGTGGCGTCTCGTGTTGATGCAGGTCAATGAGCTTTGACGCCTTCGCCACGATGCTCGCTGGCGATCAAGAGGGCGGGCGAGACAGATCATGCCGATCCGGCCAGACGACCTGGAGCGTGTGCGGCAACTGCCGCTTTTCGCCGGCTGTTCCAATGAGACGTTCCGTGACGTTTGCGCCGGGGCGTTTCTGCAGCGCTTTCCTGCAGGCACGACCCTTCTGCTGGAAGGCGACAATGTCGATTTCCTCTACGTGCTCCTGGACGGCATGGTGGAGCTACAAGGCACTTGGAATGATCATGAGACGACAATCTCGGTCCTTCGCCCCGTCTCGACATTCATCCTGGCTGCGGTGGTGCTCGACGCCGAAGGCCTGTTGAGCGCCCGCACTATTGATCGCTCGGATATCCTGATGCTTTCCGGAGAGGCCTTGCGCCGCGCGATGAGCCATGACGCTCAGCTGGCGAGTGCGGTCGCTCTGGAACTGGCGGGTTGCTATCGCGGGGTGGTGCGGTCCCTGAAGAACCAGAAGCTGCGTGGCGGGCTGGAGCGGCTAGCGAACTACCTGATCACCCAGCGTCTGCGCCTGGGGGGAGAGGCCTCGTTCGTCCTGCCGCATGAAAAGCGCGTCTTGGCTTCCCTCCTCGGCATGACGCCCGAGAACCTGTCGCGGGCCTTCTCGACCCTGACGGACTACGGGGTGGAGGTGAGCGGGCCAAAGGTGACAATCAATCGCCCGGTCGTGCTCGAACGCCTGGCCAAGCCAGATCCGCTCATCGACAACCATCAGCCCGTCACGCCGGCCATCACGGGCAAGGCGGAACGCGAGCGCTGGCCCCGAGCGAACCGGTCTGGGCGCGCGGCTTGACGGTCAGTCGCGCTGGACTCTCGGCCGGACCAGCGCCGGCGCATAGGCCAGAACAAAGCCGCCGAAAGCGACGAACCACAGGATGGACGACGCCAACAGGAGCGGTAGGTAAAGCAACGGAATGAGGGACGCCGCCACGCGTGTGGCGCCCGCCGCCAGGATCGCCACATAGATCGCCAGCGTCGCCCTATCCGCCACGAGCCGCTGCCCGGTGTGGCCGCGGCTGGCCCGCGTCATCACGGCCAAGGTCATGGAGCCGATCGCGCCCGCGGTCAGGGCATGCACGCCGGCCGATCGGGGAAGATCCGAAGCCAAAGATGTCAGACCCAGGAGTACGAGGCCAAAGCCCAGCCAGGCATAGCCGGCATGCAGAATCCAAACGAGCGGCTCGCGCCCTACCTGAAAGGACCGCCAGCGCGCCATCCGCGCGAAATTGGCCAGTCCGGCCGCCATAAGCATGCCGCCGGCGGCTGGAGATTCGGGCCAGATCGTCCAGGCCGCGCAGGCCAAGATGGTTAGCGACAGGGCGGAACGATCCAGCCATGGGCCGGAAGCCGGCTCGGGCGATAGGCGTTCGGCGCGCATCCAGTTGCGCGTGAAACTTGGGGTGATGCGCCCGCCGATCAGGGCAATGAGCACCGCAACGGCGCCGAGTGCGGCGCGGTAACCCAACCCGTCAGAGAAAGCTGCGCCATTCAGGTGAAAGGCGGCGTTGGCGGCGGCCAGCAGGCTGACAAGCACGCAGACGCCAAGGTTGCGCCAATTGCGCCCTGACAGCACTTCGCGCCAGACAACCGCGGCGAAGACCACGAGGAACGCGCAGTCGATCACCGCGGTGATTGGCCCAAGGGAATCCCGGAACAGCATGGC
Organism: Caulobacteraceae bacterium; assembly: GCA_046349475.1. GTDB lineage: Bacteria > Pseudomonadota > Alphaproteobacteria > Caulobacterales > Caulobacteraceae > Acaudatibacter. The sequence goes on from JAXMCG010000020.1 coordinate 23,226, forward strand.
GATGCGTCCGGCGCCCCAGACACTGGTGAGCAAGGCCAAAGGGGCGCCGATCACCGGCATGCGTCCGGTCCAGTTGGGAATGGAGGTCGTCAGGAAACCGGCGACAACCGCGGCCACGAAACCAAACAACATCTCGTGGATATGCCACTCCCTGCCGAGGTCAGGACCTATGCCGGCCGCGCTCAACGCCCACAACGGCACGGTCAAAGCCGCCCAGGCGGCGCCAAACAGGAAGAACGGTCGGAAGCCGTAACTGAATAGGGCGGGGCCGAGATAGGCCCGCCGGTCGGCGGCGGTAGGCATTAGGCTTCGGAGATCCCTGCTTCAGCCGCACTTGGAATAGCCGCAATCCAAGCAGGCCTCACAGCCCTCTTTTCGGGTGAGCGACGCTTCGCCGCAACGGGGACACAAGGCGCGTGCCATCGAAAAAGGGCGATGCGCTTCGGCCGGCGCGGATCCGAAAGGGGTAGCATTTCCGCTGAGATGCCGCTCGATCAGGCCGCCGATGGCCGCGAGCAGGGAAGGCACATACCGCCCGCCGAGCCACGCCCCGCCCGTGGGATCGAAGACCGCTTTCAGTTCGTCGGCGACAAAGGAAACATCTCCGCCGCGCCGGAACACAGCCGAGATCATCCGGGTCAGGCCGACTGTCCAGGCGTAGTGCTCCATGTTCTTGGAATTGATGAAAATTTCGAACGGCCGACCGTCCTCAAGGTCGTTGATCGTCACATAGACGGCATGGGCGCTCTGCGGCCACACAAGCTTGTAGGTCGCTCCGGCGATCCGTTCAGGCCGGGTCGCCAGGCTCGGCTCAGGCGCCTCGGCCTTGGCCGGCGCAACGGAAAGCACATGTCCGGTCACGGCGTTGGGCCGATAGGTCGTCAGCCCTTTACAGCCCAAGGCGTAGGCCTTCGCATAGATGTCGGAGAAATCCTCGAAGGCGATATCTTCCGGGCAGTTCACGGTCTTGGATATGGAGGCGTCAATGTGGGCCTGCGCGGCGGCCTGCATGCGCAGATGCGCCTCGACCGGAAGGGATTGTGCGCTCACGAAGACGTCCCGCGGCGGCGGCGCGTCCCCGTGAAGGTCGCGCCAGACGTCTAGGGCGTGGTCGCGCACGGGCGTCTCGCGAAAGGCGCCCTCCGCCTGACGGACGCGCCGCGTATATTCAAATGCAAAGACCGGTTCGATGCCGGAGGACACATTTCCGGCAAGCAGGGATGTTGTTCCTGTGGGCGCGATTGAGGTCAGGCACCCGTTGCGCAGGCCATGGCGATGTATCAACTCCCGAACATCCGGCGGCAGATCGGCAAGATTGGGCCGGTCCAGCATTGAGGCGTCATAGGCGGGAAAGGCACCGCGTTCGGCGGCCAGATCGGCAGAAGCCCGATAGGCGTTCTCCTTGATAATCCTGAGCCAGCGTGACGTGAGGGCGACCGCGGCGTCCGAGCCGTAGGCCACGTTGCAGAAGATCAACGCATCGGCCAAACCGGTCACGCCAAGCCCGATGCGGCGCTTGGTGCGCGCCTCGACGGCCTGGGCGTCCAATGGGAAGCGCGAAATGTCGATGACATTGTCGAGCATCCGGACGGCCGTACGGGTCAATTCAGCGAGGTCCGCCTCGTCCAGGCAAGCTTCGGAATTGAACGGGCGTGGCACGAGCCGAGCCAGGTTGATCGAGCCCAGCAGGCACGCCCCATAGGGCGGCAGCATCTGTTCGCCGCAAGGATTGCTCGCGATCACCGTCTCACAATGCGCCAGGTTGTTGGCGGCGTTGACCCGATCGATGAAGATCACGCCCGGTTCGGCCGCGTCGTAGGTGGCTTGCATTAGCCGGTCCCAAAGGGTCCGCGCCGGAAGCGTACGGTAGGTCTTTCCCTCGAAGGTCAACCGCCAATCCTCGCCCGCGCTCAGGGCTTCCATGAACGCATCGGTCACCAGCACCGAGAGATTGAAATTGCGAAAGCGCGCGTGGTCCCTCTTGGCGTCGATGAACGCTTCGATGTCAGGATGGTCGATGCGGAGGCAGCCCATCATCGCCCCCCGCCTCTGCCCCGCCGACATGATGGTCCGGCACATGGCGTCCCAGACGTCCATGAAACTCAAGGGTCCGGACGCGTCGGCGGCGACTCCGCGCACCGGCGCCCCTGAAGGCCGCAGCGTTGAGAAATCCATTCCCACGCCGCCTCCCTGCTGCATGGTCAGAGCCGCCTCCCGGACGTGGGTGAAAATCTCCCCCAGATCGTCCGGTATGGCGCCCATGACGAAGCAATTGAAAAGGGTCACGGAACGCCCGGTGCCGGCGCCGGCCAGGATTCGTCCGGCTGGGAGAAAGCGGCAATCCCGAAGCGCGTGGTGAAACGCCGCACGCCGCAGGTCACGATCCGGCGCGCGTTCGGCCTCCGCGAGGGCCGCCGCCACCCGCGTCCAGGTATCCTCCATCGAGGCTTCGCCTCGCCCCTCCAAGGGTGCGAAGCGATATTTCGTCGACCAGATCTCGCTGGCCAGGGGATTGTCGAACGCCATCGTAGGATTTCCGGTGTGCGATAAGGCCCATCGGCGTCGCAGATTCGAGGTCTGATCCGATTGCCGCCAGTCAACCGGACAATTGCGCAACCTCAATGCCCGCCAAGTAAGGTCGCACTAGGCTTCAGGCCTTCGGAGTATTCGCATGCCCCCAGATCTCGTTTCACCACCTGCTCGTACCGATGAAACTGAACGCCTCATCAGCCACATCTTGACGCGCTATCATCAGACGCACCGCGAGGATTTTCCCGCCGCGATCACACTGGCGCGGCAAGTCGAGCGCGACCACGCCTCAAATGGTCTTTGTCCGGCGGGCGTCGCCGATCACCTGGCAGCGATGTTCGATCATCTTGAGAGCCACCAGCAGCGGGAGGAGCGCATTCTGTTCCCCACCTTGCTCGCAGGCGGGTGTGCGGCGGCGCGTTTTCCGATCATGCGCATGATGGCGGAGCACGAGGATGTTGAGGGCGAGCTTGCCGTCCTCGCCGATCTCTCGTTCGGTGGCGTGGCGCCCGACGACGCCAGTGAGGCTTGGCGTGAACTCTACCGCCTGTGCGCGAAACTCCGCGACGATCTTTGCGAGCACATGCGCTTGGAAAACGAAGAACTGTTCGCGCCTTACCTGAGCTGAAAATCACTACAGTGTGCCGCCAAGATGACTTGTGGTTCCGGCGGTGCGCGGAGCCCTATCCCGCGTCGAACAGCCTGTTGTTGGCCCAGGACAGGTAGGGGCCATCACGCCAGGTGGCGATCGCCATGGCGTAGGCCAAGAGCGCGGTTTTCAGCCATTGGCCGAAGGAGAGATGCGGTGTGTCCGGCGCGGCGAAATGGTGGGGGACAAAGGCTGCGGTGGTCATGTTCGGTCTCCGATACAGGAGAGTTTACGAGCCGCGTGCTCCAGCGCCTTGAAGAGCATCAATCCGGGCGTTGATTTCGGCCGGGCTCAGAACTCCAGAACGTCGATGGTTTGACCTGGCTCCGCCGGCGCGGCGCCTGGCGGGCGGCGGACGAGCAGGCTTGTCATCGCCAGGGCCTTCTGGCCGCTCGAATCCTGCCGGGTCAGGACTTCAACGCCCTTTGGCGCTGCGCGGCCAAGGAGAAAGGTCTCCCGCTCTCCGTTGGACGGAAGCGAGACTGCGAGGACATCGCTCCGCCATTTAAGGGCTTCACAGGGCGATCTGCCCGACAGGCCGGCGACGAGGGGCGCCAGGAGGAGGCGCGCCGTCACCATCGCGGCGGTTGGATTGCCCGGGAGGCCGAGGATGACGGCGGAGCCGGACCGGCCCATCCACACTGGCTTGCCCGGCCGTATCGCGACCTTGGGGATGATGATCTCAAGGTCGCTGAACATCTGGCGTGCGAAGTCGTAGTCGCCCACGGAGGCGCCGCCGGTGACGACGATGAGGTCTTCGTCCGCCGCCTTTCGCGCGGCGTCCTGAAGCAACGGAAGCTTGTCGGGCAAGCGGGCGCACCGGACGACACTTCCCCCCCATTGTTCGACAATGGCCGCGGCGCCCAGGGACACGCTCTCCGGAATCTGTCCGGGCGCCGCCTCGCCAGGCGCGGCGAGTTCATCGCCGGTCGAGAGGATCGCGACGCGCGGCCGCCTCCAGACCTCCACCGCCGCGCGATTGGCCGCGGCCGCGGCGACCAGGGCCTGGGGCGTCAACCTGAGTCCAGCCGGCGCAAGCACATCGCCGGTGGCGAAATCCGAACCCGGAGGGCGTATGTGGGTCTTGGTAGTGCATGGCGAGACCAGAGTGACGAGTCCGTCCCGCACCCGCGCGTCCTCCTGCATGATCACACGATCGGCGCCGCGCGGCGCGGGCGCGCCAGTAAAGATGCGGACCGCGCCGCCGGGCGGCAAGTCGCCGCCATAGCCGCCCCCTGCCCGGGACTCCCCGACCACCCGCAACGCGCCCTGATCAAGGTCTGCGGTGCGTACGGCATAGCCGTCCATGGCTGAGACCGCCGTCTCCGGCGCGCACCGCGTGGCGACAAGGCTGACCGCCAATGTGCGATTGCGCGCGTCTTTCAGGGCGACAGTTTCGACGCCGAGTGGCCGGGCGGCCGCGCGGATCAGGCGCTCGGCTTCGTCCAGGCAGATCAATTGCAAACTCCGTGGTAGCGCGGAATCTGGCCGACGAGGGAGCAGGGCTTGAAACGGCTGTCGAATTCTTCATTGAGCACCAGATCCCAAGCGTCACGGCATGCGCCGGTGGAGCCTGGGACGCAGAAGATAAAGGTGTCCCCGATCTGGCCGGCGAGGGCGCGGGACTGCAGGGTGGACACGCCGACCGTAGTGTAGCTCGCCTGATGAAAAACCACTGCGAAGCCGTCCATCTGGCGGCTGAGGAGCGGCTGAATGGCCTCTGGCGTGAGGTCTCGCGGCGCAAAGCCCGTGCCGCCCGTGGTCAGGATCACATCGATCTGCGGGTCCTCCGCCCAGGTCAGAACCTGTTCGCGGATCACCTCGACATTGTCGGGCACGATCGCCGAGGCGGCCAGGGCATGTCCTGCCCCCAGCAGTCGTTCGGCAAGCAGTCTTCCGGACGTGTCCGTTTGCGCCGTCCGGGTATCCGAGATGGTCAAAACGGCGATGTTGAGTGGCAGGAAAGGCAGGCGCGGATCGATGCGCGCGCCCTTAATGGCCGGTGTGGATTGGCTTCCGTCCAAGGTGAACTCCAATGCCGAAGTTGGACGTAAAGGCTACCGCCCGTGTCCGCCGCCTGATTTGTCGAACATCAATTGATGATGCGGCGTTCTGGCGCGGCCGCGCGATGGCCGCCGGCGCGCGGCGACCGCTTGCCTTTGTGCGGGCAACCAAGCGTCGTCGAGATCGCTTCAGGTTTCAAAGAATGGGAAGAGCATGCTGATGTGCAGCCAATCGTCCTTCAACCAGTCTCTCGTGGCTTGCGCCGCGACGCTTGTTTTCACCCTGTCGGCCTGCGACAGGTCCGCTCCGCCGGCAGCCGATCCCGCATCGCCCGCGAAAGCGGTCCCGGCCCCCCAGCAACCGGCCTCGCGCCCGGCCGCCTCCGCCCCACCGTCTGAGTGGATAGAAACCGGCGCATGCCCGTTCGAGGGCTGCCAGTATGGGCGTTGGACGGCGACCAAAGCCGTCACCCTCTATGACCGTCCCGGTGGCGCCGCCCTACCGGCGCGTCTGGCGAAGGGCGACGTCGTTACAGCGGAGGGCGGCGAGGTCCGCGCGACGCCTGTTCGCGCGGTCGTGGCCAAGGCGGGGCCGGAAGACGTCGCGCGCGGTCTGACCGAAGGCAGCGTCGTCTACGCCCTCTATCCCCTGGGCGAAGGCGCGGTGATGGTCTGGAAGGATGGCAAGACGATCGACACCTCACTGGATGTCGAACTGCGCTTCGATCCCGCTCTGCCAGAAACCGGGCTGCCTTACGTCTGGTGGGCCAAGGTCAAGCGCGCGGACGGCTCCACCGCCTGGGTGAGAGACGCCAGCGCTGACTTCTCGGGCACGGACCAGTTCGAGTAAGATTCCGCCAATTGCGCGCCAAGAGCGCAAAAGAAGCTCCCGCGCCCATGGGTCGTCCCCAGCTTGACGGAGGCGACTGACCGACCACCAAATTCGCTCGAACCGCCGGGGAATGTCGCGCCACTGGCGGAAAATCGAGAGGAAGCGAGATGGCCACGGCAAGTGGGCTGCCCGGCGTGCGCGCCGTCGGGTTTGGGGCGCCGTTTCAATGGCTGGCCGGAGGACTGTCGGATCTGGCCCGCGCCCCGGCATCATCTCTCGCCTACGGCCTGATCACTGCGCTTTGCAGCTTTGGCATTGTCTGGGCGATCTACGTCACCCATGCCGCGGTTTGGGCGATCATCCTCTCCTGCGGTTTCGTACTGGTCGCGCCGATGCTGGCGATGGGCATGTACGAATGCGGCCGGATGCTCGAGGCGGGAGAGCGGCCCCGGCTGAGCCGGATGCTGTTCGTGAGCGGCGCGGTCCGCCAGGACATCGCCTATCTCGGCGTGGCGCTGGCCATCATCTACATGCTCTGGGGCCAGGCGGCCCAGATTGTCTATGGTCTGTCCACCTACCAGCTGCACAGGACCTGGGCCGACCTCATCGCCTTCGTTCTGCGCAGCACGGAGGGGCACAATATGCTCCTCACCGGCGGCATCATCGGCGGTATGATCGCCTTTCTCACCTACTGCCTGGTGGTGGTCACGGCCCCCATGCTGCTCGACCGCCGTTCGAACTTCTTCGGCGCCGTCGCCACCAGTGTGATGGCGGTCAATTCCAGCTTCGGGCCCCTGATCTTGTGGGCGGTTCTGATCGCGGTGCTGGTGGCGATCGCGGCGGCCACGGGGTTCCTGGCCCTAGTCTTTATCTTCCCGTGGCTGGGCCTCGCCAGCTGGCGCGCCTATCGCGCCCTCGTCGATGACGTCGATCCTGTCGACGAGGCGGCGCGCCCGTCACTCGGACTGGCCGTCCCGGACTGATCAAGGCGCGAAACGGCATGACCACTACAACACTCGCCGCCCTGGCGCTCGCCGGAGGCGGGACCGCTTTCCGGGCGGACGCCGGCGCCGTGATTTTCAGGCCGGACGATGCCTGCAAGGGCTTCGTCGCCCTGTCCAAAGGCGTGATCCGGGTCGGCCTCACTTCTGTAAACGGCCGGCAGATCGTTCTCTACAGGGTGCGGCCCGGCGAAATCTGCCTGCAGACCTTCGCCTGTCTCGCCCAGGGCCGGACCTATGCCGCCGAAGGCGTGGTGGAAGAGGCGGTGGAGGGCGTCCTGCTGGCGCCGGGGGTCTTCGACACCCAACTGCGGCAGAACTCGCCGTTCCGCGCGGCCGTGATGTCATCCATTGCCCTGCGCTTTGGTGACTATGAGGAGCTTGTCGAGGCTCTGGCGTTCACGGGTTTGGAGTCCCGCATCGCGGCCGCGCTCTTGAGGCTCGCGGACGAGGGCGGGATCGCGCGCACAACTCATGAAGCGCTCGCCGCCGAAATCGGCTCGGCCCGGGAGGCGGTGAGCCGCCAACTGTCGCTGATGGCCGGTGCGGGCCTGGTCGCGCTCTCCCGGGGCAGGGTGACGATCCTGCGCCCCGCGGCGCTCGGCGGCCTTGTCGAAGCGCCAGCGTGACTTAGTCACAGACGATCCGCCCGCACAGGCGCCACATGGCTCATCTTTCAAAGGAGAGCCGCCATGAAGGCGAATGAAGGCATGATTGACCGGGTGCTGCGGGTCGTGGCCGGAGCGGGAATCCTGTCCCTGGCATTTATCGGGCCGCATACGCCCCTGGGCTACATCGGCCTCGTGCCGCTGATTACCGGCCTGGTCGGCTTTTGCCCCCTCTATGCGCTGCTGGGCTTCAACACCTGCCCGGTGAAGCGCTGAGGTTCCAGGGGAGAAAGCGCGGTGTAACTTTCCGCCTCTCGTGGCCGTATCCGACGTGCCCTCGCCTGCCTATATTGGCGGGCGAGACATCCGAAGGGAGACCGCCATGTTCTTCAAGAAGGCCCTCGAGCTGCCCACCGCCGCCAATGCCCTGCCGGGCCGGCCGATGGCGATCCCCACGGCGAGCGAGCACTTCGTCAACGGTCATCCCCTGAAGGGGCCTTGGCCGGAGGGCCTGGAGACGGCGGTGTTCGCCATGGGCTGCTTCTGGGGCGTGGAGCGCAAATTCTGGCAGGTCTCTGGCGTCTATTCGACGGCGGTCGGCTATGTGGGCGGCGTCACGCCCAACCCGACCTATGAGGAAACCTGCTCGGGCCGCACCGGACATACCGAAGCGGTGCTGGTCGTCTATGACCCCAAGCTTGTCTCCTACGAGGATCTCCTGAAGGTGTTCTGGGAAGGCCATGATCCCACCCAAGGTATGCGCCAGGGCAATGATATCGGCACCCAATACCGCTCCGGCATCTACTACGCGAACGAGGGCCAGAAGGCCGCCGCCGAGAGCTCGCGCGAGGTCTACGCGGCCGCCCTCCGCGCTCAGGGCTACGGCGCCATCACCAGTGAAATCGCGCCCCTCGGCCCATTCTACTACGGCGAGGATTATCACCAGCAGTACCTGGCCAAGAACCCGAACGGCTACTGTGGCGTTGGCGGTACGGGTGTTTCCTGCCCGATCGGGGTGGGCGTGAAGGCCTAGCCCCCTCCCTCCTCATAGAGGGTAGTGAGAGTTGCTAATCGTCCTCGATCAGGCTCGTCGCGCCCGTATCCCGCATCCGGATCGCCGTCAGCAGGGCGATGAAGGCCCCGGCGGCGACATAGATGTAGAACCAGCTCTCCGTGCCCCGCCCCTTGAACCAGAGGGCGATATATTCCGCCGTGCCGCCGAACACCGCATTGGCCAGGGCATAGGGCAGGGCGACCCCAAGGGCGCGGATATGGGCCGGGAAGAGCTCGGCCTTCACCACGGCGTTCACCGCCGTGTATCCGGACAGGAAGACCAGGGCGAGAACCACGAGGGCCAGAGCCACGTAAGGGTTATCCGTCGCCGCGATGCCGCTCATGATCGGATAGGAAAGCAAGGTCAGGCCACCGAAGGCGATGGCGATGGACCGGGTCCGCCCGATCTTGTCTCCCAGGAGCCCAAACAGAGGCTGGGCGAACATATAGACCACCAGGGAGGCCGCCGAGATGTTGGTCGCGACGCCCTTTGAGAAGCCCGAGGTGTTGACCAGGAACTTCTGCATGTAGGTCGTGAAGGCGTAGAAGGCGAGGGAGCCGGCCCCGGTCAGGGCGATGATCATCGCCGCCTCGATGGGGTGCTCCCTGAACAGCTTGAAGGTGGAAGCCTGGGAGCCGCCGGCCGCCTTCACCTGGTTGTAGGACTGTGTTTCCTCCAGCCCCGTGCGCATCCAGAAAACGACGATGGCGAGAATGCCGCCGATCACGAAGGGGACGCGCCAGCCCCAGGCTTCCAGATCCGGCTTGGACAGCAAGGCCTGCAGCACGATCAGCACGACCAGGGCCGTTAGCTGGCCGGCGATGAGCGTTACGAACTGGAAGCTTGACCAGAAGCCGCGCCGCGCCTTGCCGGCCATCTCCGACATGTAGGTGGCGCTGGCGCCGTATTCGCCGCCGAGACTCATCCCCTGCACCAGCCGCGCCGTGGTCAGAAGGACCGGCGCGGCGACACCGATTGTGGCGTAGCCGGGGATCAGGGCGATGGCGAAGGATCCGGCGCTCATCAGGCCGACCGAAAGCGTCAGGGCCGCGCGGCGGCCGACCCGGTCGGCATAGAGGCCCATGATCCAGGCGCCCACGGGCCGCATCAGAAAACCGACGGCGAACACGGCTGCGGCTTGCAGCAGCTGGGCCGTCTGATCCCCTTGCGGGAAGAACACCTTGGCGAAATAGAGCGAGAACGAGGAATAGGCGAACCAGTCGTACCACTCGACCAGATTGCCCGCCGAACCGCCGGCGATGGCCTTGATCCTGGCCAGCGGGCTCATCTGAACCGGCGCCGCCGCCACTGCCTCACTCATGCAATCCCCCTCACACCCGAGGACGTGAGTGTAGGGGGGCGCCGCCTCGCGGGGAAGCTAGTCCGTGGTGTCGTCCGTCTCCGCGTCGGGACCGTTCTTCTTCATGCTCTCGATGGCGTTCTTGGCCGAGGCCTTCGACGAATAGCCCTCGGTGGCGAACATCGTCTCGCCGTTGGGGCTCTTGAACTTCACGCGGAACTCGCCCGCCTTGTCCTTGGAAATCTCGAACTTGTACGGCATCGCCAAAGGCTCCTTGATTCAACGCCCCTTGGTCCAAGCGTGACCACGGAGGCGCGGCAAAATCAATCCGCCCGGTCGGCCGTATGCAGACGCGCGTCCTGACGGGTAATGTTCAGGTGGTAGAGCAGGCCGATGAAGGCGCCTTTGATGTAGGGCAAGACGATCAGCACCAGGGCCATCAGCCCCGCCAGGCTGAGCGGCACCACCACCCAGGGGTTGGAGTCCCAGACCTGGCGGAAGAACAGCAGGGGCGCGATTACCAGGTGCCCGACCAGCAGGATGGTCAGGTAGGCGGGGCCATCGTCTGCCGGATAGCGGGCGAGTTCGAGCCCGCATGCCGCGCACTCGTCCACGACCTTGAGGTAGCGCCGGTAAAGCTTGCCCTTGCCGCACTCGGGGCAACAGCCTGCGAAGCCATGCTTCATGGCGGTCATTAGGGGGGTCTTGGCCATGGCGCCTATATGCGCCGGGAATGGCGGCTCCGCCAGGGACGCAAGGCCGCATCCTGGTGATGGAACGGACTTTTCATCCTCGCTGTTACCCATTCATGAGCAAGCCCGACGCTGAAACGCATCCCGCCCCCAGACCGCACGCTCCTGGTGCGGCCACCCATGCCGAAAAAGCGGCGAAGCAAGCGCCGCTGGAGGATCACGAAAAGCGCAAGCTCGCCGAGGAGGCCGCCAGGGGCGAGGACGCCTGAAGGGGCCTGCTTGTCGGCGTGCTTTCTATTCAGCTCCGTCCTCTCGCGAGCGCGCGCCCTCCCTTTGTGACGGGGACTCTTCTTCGATCACGCTGAAATCCTTCGACCGGGTGCTGTCATTCACGACTACACCTTCAGCCGCCAGCCCCCGCCGCAGGAGTTCCCGCACCGCTGCGGCGCGGCTCGGCATGCGGCGGGTGAAGCGCCAGTCGTCCACTGCCTTCAATTCATCCTGAGTCAGCATGATCTGCAGCCGCTCGGGCCGCGTGAGGTCGTTCATGGTTTTTCCCCACTCACTTGAAACCGGCGCCAGCTTGGCTGGCCGCCAGAACTGGATAACTCACTCTACTCATTTTAGTTGCTTAGCTTATGGAACGCGTTCATCGGCTTGTTAGTGTGAGGAGTTCTTGTAGGATATCAGTACAATTAGGACATCCCGCAGTAATATAAGTCGTGATGTCGACATATGGTCCGCATTTCGTGAAAATAAATGAATAGTTCGGCAAATTTGGTCGCATTCTGTTTGATTTATTATTCGCGGGGGCGGAGAGTTGGGGCTCACAGAAAGGATACTCATTGTGGGGTCCGAAATGACATACGCGAACTCAGCTATTCAGGCTGGCATCGTCGCTCACGAAGGCGGCCGCGACGATGACGGCGCGCGCGAGGCCCACCACCGCATCGCCAACAACCTGGCAATGATCGCCGGCTTCGTGCGCCTGCAGGCGACCGATGTCGCGCGCCGGGCCCAGACCATGAGCCCCGCCCAGGCCCGGTCGATGCTGGAGGAAACCTCCGCCCGGATCGAGACGGTGGGGCACCTGCACCGCCTCCTCGCCCTGTCGCCCAAGGGAGGCGATGTCGACCTTGCCGACTACTTGGCCAAGACCTGCGACGCCCTGCGCCGCTCCACCACCACGGACGGGACGTGCGAGATCACCGATGTCACCGATTTCGGATGCTTCGTGCCGGCCGACCAGGCCGGCCCGATCGCCCTGATCCTGACGGAACTGGTCACCAATGCGATGAAATACGCGCATCCCGCCGGCACAGCCGGGCGCATCAACGTCTCCTGCCGTCTGACCCCCATGGGCCACCTGATGCTGGAAGTCGCCGATGATGGGGTCGGTTTGCCTGAGGGGTTCAATCCCAAGACCGATGGCGGCCTGGGCATGCGCGTGGTCCGCTCCCTCGCCCAACAGCTGGGCGCCAAGCTGGAATTCGTCTCGACGCCCCTAGGTCTGACGGTGCGCGTGATCGTCGCCTGAGGCGCGGCGCCGGCCCGGGCAATACCGCAATTCCGGTTCTGGACTTCGCCGCGCCACCGGTGCTTCTCTGCCGCTCCCCAGCGGAGGAGCGCGGATCATGGACGGCGGTCAGGCGAACGATCTTTCACGAGCCGGGGCAGGGGAGACGGCCGCCCTGATCGCGGCCGGCAAGCTCTCCGCCGTGGAGGCCGCGACCGCCGCCATCGCCCGCATCGAGGCCCTTGATGGCCCGATCAATGCCGTGGTGGTGCGCGACTTCGAGCGCGCCATCGAGGCGGCTCACGCCGCTGACGCCCGTATCGCCTCGGGCGACCGCTCGCCCCTTCTGGGCGTGCCAATGACCGTGAAGGATAGCCACAACGTCGCCGGCTTGCCCACCACCTGGGGCCTGGAACACGCAAAGGGCCACATCGCCGCGGAGGATTCCGTCGCAGTCACCCGCCTGAAACAGGCCGGGGCCGTCATACTCGGCAAGACCAACATCCCGCCGTCGCTTGGCGACTGGCAATCGGCGAACCCGATCTATGGCCGCACCAACAATCCCCGCGACCTGACCCGCTCTCCTGGCGGTTCGTCCGGCGGCGGCGCGGCCGCCGTGGCGTCGGGCATGGTTCCCCTGGAATTCGGCTCCGACATCGGCGGTTCGATCCGCGTCCCCGCGTCCTTCTGCGGCGTTATCGGCCACAAGCCCACCTGGGAGCTCATCCCCTCACGCGGCCACACTCCGCCCTTCACCCCGACCACGGGCTCCGCGGTTCCGCTGGGTGTCATCGGCCCCTTGGCCCGCTCCGTCGACGACCTCGAGCTCGCCCTCTCCGTCCTGGCCGGACCTGAGGAAATGGAGGCGAGGGGCTACACCCTGACCTTGCCGCCGCCTCGCCACGCCCGCCTTGGCGACTACCGCGTCCTGGTGTTGGACAGCCACCCCCTTGCTCCGACCTCGTCGGACATCAAGGCTGCTGTGGGCGACCTCGCTGAACGTCTTGCCGGGGAAGGCGCCCAGGTCAGCCGCGCCTCCGACCGCCTTCCGGATTTCGCGGCCCAGCAGCAGGTCTATCTGGCGATCCTCGGTGGTGTGATGAGCAGAGGCGCCCGCAACAGCCCGGGCTCGGCGCCCAATGACGTCCCCAGCGCCCACGACTGGATGACCTTGATCGACGCCCAGATGGCGTATCGACTGGCCTGGGCCAATCTGTTTCGCGAGATCGATGTGGTGATCGCGCCCAATTTCGGCGCGGTGGCGTTCCCGCACAATCTCGAAGGCTCCATGGGCACGCGCACCCTGACCATCGACGGCCAGCCAACCCCCTACGGGGCGCAGATCGGATGGCCCGGCGTCGCCACCCTGCCACACCTTCCGGCCACTTCCGTGCCGATCGCGACGGACCCGTCAGGATTGCCGATCGGGGTCCAGGTCATCGGCGCGCACCTGGAAGACCGGACCACCCTGGCGGTCGCCCGGATGATCGCGGCAGCCTAAGGTCTATTTTCCTCCGCCCACGAACAGTCCAATCTCGGCGCCATGCCGATCGCAACACTTCTCGATACCCCGAATGACCTGGCCGGAACGCTGCAGCGTCTGGCCATCGCCCTCGCTCTTGGTTTCCTGGTGGGGCTGGAACGAGGCTGGCGCCAGCGTGACGGCGAGCCCGGCTCCCGCGCCGCCGGCCTGCGCACCTTCGCCCTTTCGGGCCTTTATGGCGGTCTCTGCGGTCTGGCGGGCCTGACGATCAGCCCATGGGTGCTGGCGGCGGGGTTCCTGGCCTTCGCGGGCGGTTTCACCCTCTTCGAATTGCGCCGGGGAGAGGAACTGCAGGATTTCTCCGCCACCGCCGTAGTCGCGGGCCTGACCACGGCCTTTCTCGGCATCCTCGCCTTCTATGTGCCTTCCGCCGTGGTCGCCGCCGCCACCGTGGCGATGATCGCCCTTCTGGCCTTCCGTGACGCCTTGCACACCTTCCTCTCTCGCCTCACCTGGCCGGAGGTGCGCAGCGCCGTTGTGCTGTTGGCCATGACCTTTGTCATCACGCCCGTCCTGCCGGATTCTCCGATCGACCCGTTCGGCGCCCTCAATCCGCGCTCTCTGTGGTGGATGACCGTGCTGCTCGGTGGCGCGTCCTTCCTGGGCTATATCGCCCTGCGCGCCCTGCCGGCGGCCACGGGGCTGACCGTTTCGGCCATCGCCGGCGCCATTGTCTCATCCACCGCGGTCACGCTCGATCTCGCCCGCCGCGTCGGAAAGGACGAAGCGCCGGTCCGTCCCGCCCTGGGCGCGGCCTTCGCTGCCGCCTGCATCAGCCTCACCCGCGTCGGGCTCGTCACCTCCGTCGCCGCGCCGAAGGTGATCGCCTACATCTGGCCGGGACTCGCGGGCGCCTTCGTGGTCTTCGCGGCCGGGTTCCTGCTGTTGCGCCGGCGTCAGGCGGGTGAGCCTCCCGCCGCACCGCCCAATCTGGGCAGTCCCCTTGACCTGTCGGAGGTCGCGAAATTCGCGTTGCTCCTGGCCGGATTGACCGTGATTTCGAAACTCGCGGCCCGCATCTTCGGCCCTCAGGCCATCCTGATCTTCGCCCCCATGGCTGGCTTCGCCGACGTCGACGCCGCGGTTCTGGCCGTCACCCAGCAGCGGGACCTGGTCCCAACTCTGGCCGCCACGGCGATCCTGATGGCCATCGCCGCCAACATGGTTCTGCGGGTGATCGTCGCCACCACGGCCGGCAAGCGCGCATTTGGCCTGCCCTATATCGGCGCCAGCATCCTGGCCCTGGCGTCCGGAGCTGCCGCGGCCTGGGCAGGGTGGATGTGGAGCTGATCAGCTCAGCTCAGCGGCTGACGGCGGCCAGCCAGGTTTCGAACAGGCCCAGCCAGGCGTCGCTCGCCAGGCCGAGTTTGGAGACGCCAAAGCCGTGACCGCCGTCGCGAAACACGTGAATTTCCGCGTCTCGGTCCGCCGCGACCCAATCGGCGTATAGCCCCTCGCACACGCGGACCAGGATCTTGTCGTCCGCCGCGACCGCCATGAAGAGCGGCGGTGCGTCGCCCGGCACGGCGGCGCCGGCCGTCTCGCCGCCATAGATCGGCGCGGCGAAGGCCAGGGGCGCGGCGCCGGGGCCGGGATCCAGGGCGACTGACGCAGTCAGGAAGGCGCCTGCGGAGAAGCCGACCATGCCGACCCGTTGCGGATTAATGCCGAACTCCTCCGCGCGGGCGCGCACCAAGGCAAGAGCCGCCTGACCGTCCTCGACCGCCCGATCGCGCCCGGCCTTGGCCTTCTCTCCTGGGATCAGCTGGGCGAGGGATCGGGGCAGGTCCGCGTTCTTCCTCGTGGCCCAGGGATTATCGGTGGGCGGCGCGAAATTCGTCCGCATGAATTCGGCATCGTCCGCGATGGTGGGCATCAGCCGGTATTTCAGCAGAAACACCGTGTAGCCCAGAGACGCCAGCCGGTCGGCGAGGTCCGTGCCTTCATGCGTCCAGGCATGGATGCGCCAGCCGCCGCCCGGGGCGATGATCACCGCCGCGCCATTGCCCCTGCCATCCCCTGGCCGCACCGGAATCAGGCTGGGCCGCGAGACATTACGCAGCATGAAGGTGCCGGGCCCGCCGGTTCCCTTAGGCCCTCCAGGCGCGATGAACTCAGATTCCGGCGGCATCTCCGGGTCGGCGGCGCGATCGGGGTAGAGCAGGATTTCAGTCATCTGGCGCCTCCCTGGCGCGGGCTAGCAAATCCCACGGCCGCGCCCCCGGCAACCTTTAGGTGGAAAGTGGGTGGCGTTCCGGCGCGCGAGACGTGAAACTCCGGCCCATGACCGACACTCTGCCGCCTTCCGAGACCCTCCCCACCTCCACCAATATCCTCTTCTGGAAGCCGGAGGAGCAGTCGCCCGGCTACCGGAACATCGCCAAGGTGTTCAACACCCAGCCTGTTCCGCTGGGCGCCGCGCCGGTCCGGCCGCTCCCGCCCGGAGCGCCCCTCGACATCAGCTTCTACGCCCACGGCGAGGTTCGCGATCTCGACTGGTATATGGAGGCCAATTCCGTGGCCGGGGTCATTGTCCTCAAGGACGGCAAGGTTCGCACCGAACGCTATGCCCGGGGTCTGACCCCGGACCAGCCCTGGGTATCCTTTTCGGTGGCGAAGTCTTTCACCTCCACCCTCGTCGGCTGCGCCATCGCCGATGGCCTGATCGACGGCCTCGACGACCAGCTCGTGCGCCACATCCCGGAGATGAAAGGCTCGGCCTATGACGGGGTCACCGTCCGCCAGCTCCTGACCATGACTTCCGGCGTCCGCTGGAATGAGGACTATGCCGATCCGAAGTCGGACGTGGCCGTCGCTGGCCGTGAAGTGCCCGCCGACGGCTCGCACCCGGTGGTCCACTACATGAAGCAGCTGCCCCGTGAATCTGAGCCGGGCACTCAGAACAAGTATTCCACCGGAGAAACCGACCTGACGGGCGTCCTCGTCAATCGCGCCACCGGCAAGACCCTGGCCGCCTATCTCTCGGAGAAGATATGGTCGCGCTTCGGCATGGAGGCGCCCGCCACCTGGATCTGTGACAAGTCCCGGCGAGAGCGCGGCGGCTCCGGCCTCTCCATCACCCTACGCGACTATGCCCGCTTCGGCCTCTTCATGCTGGAAGGCGGGGTTGTGGATGGCAAATCCGTGGTGCCGCCCGGCTGGACGCGTGAAGCCACCGTCACCCAGATCCCTCAGGTTCTCGCCGGCGGCGGAGGCTATGGCTACCAGTGGTGGACCAACCCTGACGGCTCCTACCGGGGCTCCGGCATTTTCGGCCAGGGGCTCTTTATCGATCCGGCCCTGAACCTGGTCGTCGTCACGCTGTCCACCTGGGCCAAGGCTGTGGACCTCGTCCTCGCCGAAAACCGCGTCCGCTTCATCGACGGCATCCGCGACGCCGTCAGGGCCGAAGCCTAGAGCGGCTTCAGGGGTTTGGCCTCGCCCTCCGGCAGGGCCACCTCGGCCACGTTCAGGGTCATCGAGACCACGTCGTAGTAGCCGTTGACCGCGATCAGATCGACCACGCCCTGTTCGCCGAACAGGTCCATCACCCGCTGGAAGGTCGCATCGCTCACCCGGCTGGTGGCGCGCAACTCGGTACAGAAGTCATAGACTGCCGCCTCGTCCTCTCTCATCCCGGTCGGGCGGCGCCCCTGCGCCAGGTCCTCGGCGATCTCTGGCTTCAGCCCCGCCGCCATGGCCAGGCGGTGGTGGGCGTACCACTCGAACTGCGCCGTCCAGTGCCGCGCCGTGATCAGGATCGCGAACTCGTTCAGCCGCCGGTCCAGCGAGGAATTGAACCGCAGATATTCCCCCACCTTCTGCAGCCGGTCGGCCAGGACCGGGCTCCGGAGCCAGGTCAGGAACGGCCCCCGCAGGCCCCCGCGCGGCCCGTTCAGGATCGCCTCGGCCACCGGGCGCTGTTCGGCGGTCATGTCCTCCAGGGCGATAGGAGGGAAGCGGTCGGACATGGGAGTCTCCTCGTTTTGCTGGGTCCCTAGCACAGGCGCGCCCGCTGCCCTATTTGGCTCTGAGGGAGGGCCAATGGCCGACGACATCGATCCGGATTTGACGCGTCAGGCCGAGGCCCTGCTGGCCGCCATGGGGCCACGCCGCCGCGCCACGCCGCGCCTGCATCCCGCGCTGGCCGATGTCCCCATGACCCGCATTCCGCATGAGGGTGGCGAGATCGCCGCCTGGCGTATCGGTGAAGGCCCCGCCGTGCTCATGGTGCATGGCTGGGAAGACAGCCACGGCCTCTGGGCCGGCATGATCAAACCCCTGCGCGAGGCCGGCCGCGCCCTGGCGCTCGTCGATCTGCCGCAACATGGCCTGACCACCATCGATGGCCCCACCGCCTACCATGCGGCGCTCGCCCTGCTGGCCGTGCGCGATGCCTTGGGCCCGATCGACAGCGCCATCACCCACTCCTTCGGCGGCGCGGCCACGATCCGCGCCATGGGCATGGGGCTCGATTTGAAGCGCTGCGTGTTCATCGCCGGCAACATCCAGAGCGGCCGGCGCTCCTGGCGTGAAGGCTATCTTGAGCGCGGCGTAGATCCAGCCGTCCTCGACACCCTTGAAGTGATCTTCGAACAGCGCCTCGGCCAGCCGCTCGGCATCTACGACATCGCCGCCGACGTGAAGCTTCAGACCGCCGACGCCCTCTTCATCTGGACGGAAGACGACAAGGTGGTCTCGCCGAAGGGCACCCAGGCTCTCGCCGCGCTATGGCCGAACGCGAAGACGTTCAGCGTCTCCGGGCCTGACCATCGCAAGGTCGTGCGAGACCATGCCGTGGTTCGGGCCGCGGTCGATTTCCTGAAATAAGCCGCTACTTCACGATCTCGATGAGATCGAGCACCGACTCCTGCCGGGGGAAGGGCAGGGCGAGGCGATATCGGTTCGGCCCAATCCGCTCGAGCACACCGATCTGGTCGCGGTCGTGGTCGTCGCCGTAGCGCTTCGGCCCTTCGGAGCCCCAGTCCTGGGCGCCCAGATAGACCAGCCGCCGCGCCGTATCCGGATAAAAGTTGCCGCTGGTCCGCTGCGAGCCCGTGGTCTTGCGGAAGGTCAGGTCCCCACCCGGCGTCAGACCCACCCGGCAGCGGAAGAACGGGTAGGCCACGAAAGAGAGGCCGCTCTCGCCCTGCGAGCCCAGCTTGATCACCCGGCAGCGGTAGGTCCCCGGCGCCGGCTGCGGCCGGGGCAGGCTGACCGTGCGGTCGCGCAGCACGCCCAGGGCCCGCAGCGTCGGGCCATGCCCGTCGTCGCTGGCTTCCTTCAGCGCCTCGCGCCAGGCTTGGTCCAGCCGATCGAGCCGGTCCACGTCACCTTCCCAGGCATCGGTACGCCATTCGCCGGAGGCTGCGAGGGCGGGTGTGGCCAGGGCAAAGGCTGCGGCGCCGGTGATCAGGGTGCGTCTGTTCATGCTGAAGCTCCTAGGGCCCCCGCCATGAATGCACGATGAGGCCTTAGGCTCCCACCTTCACCACCACGCGCCCGCGCACCTTGCCGTCGAGAATCTCTTCCCCCAGGCGCGGCAGGTCATCGAGGGTGGCGTTCTGGGTGATGGCTTCCAGCTTGGAATGGTCGAGATCGCGGGAGAGGCGCAGGTAGGCTTCCTCCCGGTCCTTCTTGGGCCGCATCACGCTGTCGATCCCGGCCAGGGTCACGCCGCGCAGAATGAACGGCGCCACCGAGCCCGGCAGGTCCATGCCCTGAGCCAGGCCGCAAGCGGCGACCGTGCCGCCGTACTTGGTCTGGGAGAGCACGTTGGCGAGGGTGTGGCTACCCACCGCGTCCACCGCGCCCGCCCAGCGTTCGCGGGCCAGGGGCCGGGCCGGGCCGGACAGTGTTTCGCGGTCGATGATCTCGGAGGCGCCGAGGCCCATCAGATAGTCGCCCTCGGTCTCCTTGCGGCCGGAGGAGGCCACGACCTTGTAGCCAAGCTTCGAAAGCACCGCGATCGCCACCGAGCCCACACCGCCGGCCGCGCCGGTGACCAGGATTTCGCCCTTGTCCGGCGTCACGCCGTGCTTCTCGAGCGCCATCACGCACAGCATCGCCGTATAGCCGGCCGTCCCGATGGCCATGGCCTGAGCGCTGGTCATGGCGTCGGGCAGGGCCACCAGCCACTCGCCCTTCACCCGGGCCTTTTCCGCATAGCCGCCATTGTGGCTTTCGCCGACGCCCCAGCCGTTCAGCACCACCCGTTGGCCCGGCTTGATGCCGGCATGCTGCGAGGTTTCCACCACGCCGGCGAAGTCGATCCCCGGGATCAGCGGCCAGGCCCGCACCACGGGCGAACGGCCGGTCAGGGCGAGGCCGTCCTTGAAGTTCACCGTCGAGTATTCCACCCGCACCGTGACATCGCCGTCCATCAGGTCGTCCTCGGTCAGGTTCTCGAAGCGGGTCTCCTGGCCGGTCTCTGTCTTGTGGACGCGCAGGGCGCGGAAGGTGGCGGGCATGGCGGTTCCTCGTGTTTTCGCGGCTGTTCTAGAGAGGCAAACGGAGCGGGGCTAGAGCCCGAACCGCTCCTTACGGCGTCCACGGACCGCCAGGTCCACCGTCAGAAGCCGCTTCACGTTCTCCATCCGCATGGACCCGCCCGGCATGTTGCGCATGGCCTGGTAGTCGCCGAGCGAGTCTTCCACCGCAGAGGTGAAGCCCTGCACGTCCTGGGCCTTGTTCATCTGCATCTTGGCGAAGCGAAGGGCCTCCACCGAGTTTTCCGCCACCCGCTGGGCCCACGCGTAGGTCTCGCGCTCCAGGTCGGCCGGCGCCAGCACCCGGTTCACGAAGCCATAGCGCTCGGCCTCCGCCGCTGGAATGAACCGGCTCTCGAAGCACAGCTCCTTGGCCTTCCGCACCCCGATATCCCAGGGGATGGTGTTGTATTCGACAAAGCCCCCCAGGAACTCCGCCGTTTCCGAGGCGAAGATCACGTCGCAGCACGCCGCCAGCATCCAGCCGGCATAGATGCAGTAGCCCTCGACCATGGCGATGGTCGGCTTGGTGAAGTTTCGCCACTTCAGCAGCAGGTCGAGATTGTACTTCTTGAACTCGTCATAGCGCTCGATGCCCGGCAGGGCGCCCAGGGACTTGCGGTATTCCGCCCCCTCCTCGGTGCCGAGATCATGCCCGGTGGACCACACCCCGTCCGACCCGCGCAGGATCAGCACCTTCACCTCACGGTCCTTCTGCGCCAGGTCGAACGCCGCATCGATCTCGTCGAGCATGCGGTAGTCCTGGGCGTTGCGGTACTTCGGCCGGTTCAGCGTGATCGTCGCGAGGGGGCCCTCGACGGCATAGAGGATGGTCTGGAAGTTCATCGATGCGTCCCTTGATCCTGCTCTTGTCAGGGCCACCATAACGAAGGCGCCGCCCGCCGCCAGCTACAGCGCCGAGGCCACGCGCCCTTGTCCGGCCAGATCCCGGTACACGGCCTGCCGCACCTCGCCATAGATCGGATAGGCGCCGCCCGGCAGGTATTGGATCATCTGCACGGCATGGAACTTGTTCACCGGGTCGACCCACATGGTCGTCCCGGCCTGGCCGCTCCAGCCGAAGGACCCGGGCGGCTCGGACCCTAGCGGCGCGATACCCGGCGCGACCACCTGCATCCCCGCTCCGAAGCCATTCGCGCCGCCTGTCAGGCCGCAGGCCAGGCCCGGCGCCATGAGGTTTGAGCGGGCGAGGCGCGCGGTCGCCGTTCGCATGATCCGTACCCCGTCCAACTCGCCGTCGTTCAGCAGCATGGCGCAGAAGCGCGCATAGTCGCGGGCGCTGGAGACCAGTCCGCCGCCGCCGGAGGGCAGGTCCCGGTCCCGCGCGAACGGGCTCGCCGCGGAGGCCGGATCGGCGAGCGCCAGACCGGTGGGTCCGGCGGCGTAGAGCGCCGTCAGCCGATGGATCTTGGCCGCGGGCACGACGAAGTCGGTGTCCGCCATGCCGAGGGGCGCGAAGATTCGCTCCTGAAGCACCTGCCAGAAGGGCTTGCCCGCCGCCCGCTGTATGACGAGCCCCATGAGGTCGAGGCCGAGGCTGTATTGAAACCGCGTGCCCGGATCGAACTCCAGGGGCAGGCGGGCCAGCCGCTCACCGAACTCTTCCAGGTCGCGAGGGGGCGCCTTCTCGCCGGCCAGGCCAACTCTCTGGCGTGTTCCAGGCTTCAGACCCCAGGCGGCGTAGAGACCCGCCAGGGCGCCGCTATTGATGTGGTAGCTGAAGCCCGCCGTGTGGGTCAGCAGGTCACGGATGCGGATCGGGGCGGCCGCCCGAACGCCGGAAAGCAGTTTCATCTCCCCGAACCCCGGCAGGATTTCCGCCAGGGGCTGGTCGAGGCCCAGTTGGCCCTCCTCGATCAGCTGCATCGCCGCGACGCCCGTCACCGGCTTTGTCATCGAATAGATGCGGAAGAGACTGTCCGGCCCCACCGGCGCTCCGCCGAAATCGAGGCGCCCGGCGGAGAGGAAAATCGGCCGTGCATCCTCACCGCTGACCGCGAGCACCGCCCCGGGAACCCGCCCTTCAGCCACATAGCGATCCAGCAGGCCTTGCGAAGACGGCCATGGCAAAGGCTTTGCGCGCGCGCCGGCCAGGGCGCGGCCGGGCGTGGCGGCGGCCAGCCCCATCAGCAGGGCGCGGCGATGCATCGCAGGTGTCTGCACGGCCGTTTCACATCCCCTTCATCTGGCGCGGCGCAGGCTTCCCCCATGCCGTCGCTGAAGGGCAACACCTCAGCTGTGACAGGCGGAAGGCCGCGAACCGCCAAGCCTGATCCGCGTTGAAAAGGGGAGTGGAGTAACCGCGCAAGCCTCAGGAAAGGAGATTCCCCCGTGGCGCGTAAGAGACCTAAAGGTGTGTTGGAACTGGGCTGGGCCTGCCTTGAGTGCGCCGCGACGGGCCGCACCGAGCATGTGCCCACCGCCGAGGACTATCCGGAGACCGTGATCAAGCGCGTCACCTTCGACGCTGGCGGCGGCCTTCCCTGGAAGATTTCCGCCCTGACCACACCGCGCGAGACCCCCGCCCCCTGGAAGATCGTGGTCATCACCGGCGCGCCCTCCTGGGCCGAATACTGGGCCCCCGCCCTCGCCATGCTGCCGCAGGACCGTGAAATGGTCGTCGTCGACCGCCCGGGCTTCGCCGCCAGCCAGCCGATTATCTGCGTGCCGGACATCCGCCTGCAGGCCAAGGTCCTGGCCCCTCTGCTGGACGCGGCCCCCGGCCAGAAGGTCCTGCTTGTCGGCCAGTCCTACGGCGCCGCCATCGCCACCCTGATGGCCGAGATGAAGCCGAGGCACGTCGCCGGCCTCGTCCTGCTCTCCAGCTTCCTCGGCGACCCGGGCCCCACGGCCCGCAAGCTTGTCGAGTGGGGCCGCAAGGTGCTCACTGTGATCCCACGCGACCTGCGCCATGCGGTCATGGAGATCGCCGGTCAGAAGCCGCAGCTCGCCCATATGCACAACGCCCTGGAGCGCCTGCGCATCCCGGTCCACGTCATCCATGGCGATGAAGACGATTTCGCGCCGATCGAACTCGCCGAACGCCTCGTCAAGGAAACTCGCGGCAAGCGTCCGATGCGCTTCCACCGCGTGGCTGGCGCCAACCACTTCCTCAACGACGGCCCCGCCGAACTGGTGCTGAACGCCCTGGAGGCTTGCATCCCGCAGGTCCGCCCGGCCTTCACCTTCCCGGCGGCTCGTCTGCCGAGCCTGCAATGGCCGCAACTGTTGCGCCCGGCCGGGTTCGCCCCGGCCGCGACGCCAACGGACTAGGGACGCGGCCTATTGGCCGTTGAGGACCACTGAGATGGGGCGCCCGCCCCGGGTTTCCACCCGGCGCATGATCGCCACCTGCTCGCCCTGGCCCGAGGCCGGCTTGGCCACGGTGATCAGGAACCAGGCCCCGTCCGGCAGGCCGGAAAATACAAAGCGGTCATTGGCGTCGCACGGCTGGCTGCGCACGTAGCGCGCGGAATCGCCGCCCGGTTCGTTGGCCTGCCGCGCCCTCACCGTCGCCGAGGGCAGGGCGGCGGCCGTCGGCGAACCGTAGAGCACCGTCATGCGGCGGCGGCTCCAGAGCGTCTCGGGCATCATCACCACCGATGAGCCCGCGCAGGTATAGCGCGCGCCGCCCGGCCGGAAGACGACGGCGCCGTCGATGCGGTTGGGTCCGGCAACGGTCGACCAGGCGAAATCCTGGGCCCGGAACAGGGTCGCGGAGGGAGGCTCCACCGGCGGGGGCGGAGGCGGGGGTGGCGGGGGCGGCGGTGTGGTGGCGCAGGCCGCCAGGGTCACCGATGCGAGGATGAGGGGGATCAGCCTTTTCATAGCGGCGCTACCCTATGACCAGCGCGCCCTGGCGGCAATGAAAGACCGCGCCACGGCGCCGATTTCCGCCGTCCCCGATGTTCGAAAACCACTTGGCGGCAAAGGCCTGAACGGCGATAAGCTTCCTCTATTGAAGAGCCCATGAGGGCCTTTTGGGGACTTGTTCCAGGGAGATGCGTTCATGAAGGCCGCTGTTTTGCGCGAAGTGGGTAAGCCGCTTCTCATTGAAGACGTTCAGATCAATAAGCCCGGTCCGCACGAGGTCCTGGTCCGCACCGCCGCCGCCGGCGTCTGCCACTCCGACCTGCACTTCGTCGAAGGTTCCTATCCTTTCCCGCTCCCCGCCGTGATCGGCCATGAGAGCGCCGGCGTCGTCGAGGCCGTGGGCTCCGAGGTCCGCACCGTGAAGGTGGGCGACCACGTCATCACCTGCCTGTCGGCTTTCTGCGGTCACTGCGACCAGTGCCTGACCGGCCACATGAGCCTGTGCCAGTCGCCCGACACCAAGCGCGAGCAGTCCGAAGAGCCGCGCCTGTCGCAAAACGGCCGGCCCCTGCCGCAATTCCTCAACCTGTCGTCCTTCGCCGAGCAGATGCTGATCCACGAACATGCCTGCGTGGCGGTTCGCAAGGACATGCCGCTTGACCGCGCCGCCCTCATCGGCTGCGGCGTGATGACAGGCGTTGGCGCCGTTTTCCACACCGCCAAGGTGGCCCCCGGTGAAACCGTCGCCGTCATCGGCTGCGGCGGGGTGGGCCTGGCCGCCATCAACGGCGCTGCCATCGCCGGGGCGGGCCGGATCATCGCCATCGACATGCAGGCCTCCAAGCACAACCTCGCCATGGAATTCGGCGCCACCGACTTCATTGACGCCTCCGACGGCGACGCGGTGAAGAAGGTTATCGAAATGACCAAGGGCGGCGTGCACCACGCCTTCGAAGCCATTGGCCTGGCCAAGACCGCCGAACAGGCCTTCGCCATGATCCGCCGCGGTGGCGCGGCCGTCATCATCGGCATGATCCCGGTCGGCCAGAACGTCAGCGTCCCCGGCCCGGCCTTCCTCGGTGAGAAGAAGATCATCGGCTCGGCCATGGGCTCCAACCGCTTCCCGGTCGACATGCCCCGCCTCGTCGACATGTACATGTCCGGCAAGCTGAAGCTCGACCAGATGATCTCGCGCCGCATCAAGCTCGACCAGGTCAACGAGGCCTTCGTTGAAATGAAGACTGGCTCCATCGCCCGCTCGGTGATTGTGTTCGACGCCTAAGGGTTCTCGCGGCGTTTCAGGATGGGGACGTAGGCATGGCTTGCGTCCCCATTTTCTTGTCCGCACACCGACATTAACCCTAACCTGTTGTTAGATTTAAATAATTCGGCCTCTGCCCGAAACCTGCCCCAATCTAACGATGTTCTCTTTCCCGAGCGGACGCGGGGAGAAAGAGCGATGTCGAAGCGGCAGAGATTGTTCCGGGCCATCGAGCGGCGCTGGGTGGTGCTGTTCGGGGAGCCCCCGTCCATCCGGGCCGATCCGGACCTGATGCTGCGCCTCCTCGACGAGCATGAACGCGCTCGCCGCGACGCCCCGGTCCAGACCTCCGAAGCCGCTTAGGGTCGCGTCGCCCGGCCGGCCCGGATCACATGCCCTCCGGGGCCACTGTCCGGCGTGCCGGCGGGCGCCCCCAGATAGCGCACGGCGATCTCGGTTTTGCCCAGGTCTTCCAGATCCTCGAAGCCGTATCCGCGCAGCACGCGCGCGATCTCGGCAGGGTCGAAATGGCTGAGCCAGGGCTCTCCCATCTGCGCCGCATAGGCGCCGAGCGCCACCATCCCGGCGCGCTCCTCCGGCGGATAGTTCTCCAGCGGCTCGCTGTAATCGAACACCACCTCGGCGCCCGGCAGGCTCGCGATATAGGCCAGTGTCGCCTCAATCGCCGCCCGCCCCAGATAGGGTGCGACGCCCAGCCAGATAAAGTACGCGGGCTGTCCCGGATCGAAGCCCGCATCCCGCAGCCCCTGGCCCAGATCATCGCGCTCGAAGTCGATCGCCGCGAAGGTCATGGACGCGGGCGCCGCGAGCCCGACCTCCGCCAGCCGCCGCCGCTTCCAGGCCTGGGTCGCCGGATGATCGACCTCGAACACCCGCAAGCCCAGATCCGCATAGGGGTTGCGCAGGGCGAAGGTGTCCAGGCCCGCGCCGAGCACCACGGCCTGCCGCACGCCGCGTGCGGCGGCCGCGCCCAGCCCATCCTCGGCGAAGCGGCTGCGCGCCGCCATGAAGAGGCGCATGCCCTCATGGGCCGGCCCTTCGGACAAGGCCGCGATGACGCCGTCGGCGCTGTCCCCGAGGATGGTCCGGGCGAAGGGATCGGAGAATATCTTGCCGCCTTCCAAGATCTGATGGGCGGCCCGGTAGGCGGCCGCGCCAAGTGCGGTCCGGCTGGGCTGTCGTTCTTGCATGAAATGTCCTCTGTTGCAGGGTCAAACAACCCCATCCGCGCCCGGATCAGTGATCATCCCGGCGCGGCAAAGCGGCTTTGATGGCGAATGAAGGCTCTAAGTCTTTGCGATCGGGAAACTGGCGAAGTAATCCCGAACGCACAACTCTTGATCGAAACTAAGTTGTACCTATATGACTTAAGGAGAGGCGTCAGTCCGGCCCTCCCCAGTCGGCTCCTTAGTTGAGCTGGCTCGCCGGCAGGGCCGCGAAGGCCAGGCGCTCGGCGGACGCAGGATCATTCACCGCCCGGCTCGCCGCCCCCAACAGCATCGTCGAGCGCGAGCGCGTGTCATAGCGCGGCCAGGAAGCCATCCCCGCCGCATTGGGGCTCGAGGACCGTGCGAAGGCGATCCAGGCCGCCGTGATCTGTTCGGCCACCCCTTGCGCCGCCGCCGCCCCATTGCCGTAGAGGGCCGCGCCCGCCGCCACATTGTCGAAAGCCAGCGGCAGGTCGACACCGTGTCCGGCCTTCACGCTGGCCAGCGGGCTGGCGAAATCCAGGCGATAGAGGTGGGTCGCCGCCTTGTTCTGCGCGCCCCGCACCTCGGCCAGGGCGCGCGCCGGCCCCGCGAACAGCCGGTCCGTGGCGGCCAGCACGAAGAGATCCGCCGGGGTCGCGCTGGGCCGCGCGGCGCGCAGGTCAGCGATCAGCTTGTCGAGGTCTCCGGCCACGGGCAGGGCGGCCAGTTTCGCCTTCAGGGTCGGCCAGTCGGGCGCCGGAGGGTTGGCGAGGCCCAGTGTCACCACCTCCTCGGCGGTCGTCCCGATCACCACCGGCACGTCCGGCATCACCGCCGCGGCCTGGGCGGAGAGCAAGGGGCCGGCGATCACCCGTCCGTCGATCACCGGCGCGAACGGGGGAGGGCCGTCCTCCGGCGTCACCGCCTTCAGCCCGTCCAACAGCCGGCTGAACGCGGCCCGCTGCAGGGAATCGGGGTCGCCGGCCCCGATCGCTTCCATCACCTTGCGGGCCACCGCCGCCGAAGCGGCTGGCGTCGCGCCACCCAGACCGCGCGGGCTTTGCAGGATCGCCCGGTGGAACAGGCCGCGCGCCGCCGGCATGGCCAGTAGGGCCGCCACTTTCCCGGCTCCCTCGCCATGACCGAGCAGGGTCACGCGGCCCGGATCACCGCCGAATTCGAGAATGTTGAGGCTTATCCAGGACAGCGCCGCCACCAGGTCCAGTTGCCCCACATGGCCGCTGTCGGCATAGCGGGCGCCCCCCGCCTCGGCGAGATTGAGATAGCCAAAGAGGTTCAGCCGGTGGCTGACGCTAACCACCACCGCATCGCCCCGCGCCGCCAGCCGCGCCCCGTCGGTCACCTTCGAGACCGCGGCGCCCTGCGAGAAGCCGTCGTGAATCCACACGATCACCGGCCGCTTTTTTCCGTCGCGCAGACCCGGCGTCCAGATATTCAGGCTCAGGCAGTCGTCGCTGGCGTCGAGCGGCAGGCGCCATCCGGCGGCATAGGGGGGCGGATCGCCCGGCCGCTGCGGGCACTGGTCGCCGTACTTGCGGGTGTCGCGCACCCCGCCCCAGGGCCGGGGAGGTTGCGGCGCCATGAACCGGGCCGCGCCGCCCGTGGGCGCGCCATAGGGCACGCCCCGGAAGACTTTCAATGAGCCCTCGGTCTCGCCGCGCACCCGGCCATAGCGGGTATTGGCTTCGTCCTCGCCGGCTGGAGTCGGATCGCTGGCGCCGAGGAAGGGAAGGTCCAGAGCCTGCGCCGCCGTGGCGGCCATCGCCAGGGCAGCGCCCGCGCCGAAGGCGGCGCGCCTTGTCCAGTTCCGGGTCACGGGCGCGACCTCCCTCTAAGCTGGTCCGATCCGCTTATTAGAGGCCCAGCGGCGCCAAGCTCAAGCCGCGAAAAAACGGGAGCCGCCGGGGGGCGGCTCCCGCTGAAGTCATGAGGCCGATCGAGGCCCCGGGAAACGCTCACCGGCGCGAAAGGGAGCTCACGCCGAAAAGCGAATAGTTCAGAGCGCGCCGCCCCTAGAACCGCAGTTGCAGTTCCACGCCCGCCGTGCGCGGCAGGGTGAAGGTCGGGCTCACATAGGCCGGTACGGCCGCCGTTCCGGCGGTCGGCACCACATATTCGTAGCCCCGCTCATCGCTGATGTTGTTGGCCCAGGCGATGATCGAATAGCGGTTGTCCGCATCCGTCCAGGTGAAGCGGACGTTCGTTGTGGAGAAGCCCGGCGCCTTCCAGATCGGCCGGTCGAAGAACGAGGCATAGACCCCGCCGCGCAGATTGTAGGTCAGCACGCCGGTCAGCGAGCCTTCGGTGAAGTCCCAGCGATAGATGGCCGAAAGGCTGAACTTGTTGTCCGGTGAACCCTTCAGGTGCGCCCCGGCGATCGACTGCGGCTGCTGGCTGGAGACCAGCGGTCCCACCGGCTGGGCGCCCGGCGCGGTGGCCAGGGGATCCAGGCTGTCCACGAAGCAGCAGCCCTCCACCACCCGCGCGTTGATGTACGAGTACGACATCAGGAACGACAGGTTGTCCGTCGGCGCCCAGTTGGCTTCCAGGTCCAGGCCGTAGGTGCGGGCCTTGGCGATGTTGATGCCGTTCTGCTGGAAGGTGTTGGTCGTGGTGTTGAGGACGAACTGGAAGTCCTGGTCGTTGCGGTAGTTGTAATAGTAGAGCGCCGCCGAGACATTGAACGTCCGGCCCCAGGAGCGCTTGTAGCCCAACTCATAGGAGTCCAGCGTTTCCGGCAGCAGTTCGGCGCGCGGCGCCAGCGAGCCGAGGGCGAAGCCGCCCGACTTGTAGCCGCGGCTGTAGCGCAGATAGGCCAGGGTCTCCTCGGTGGGGTGGTATTCGATCCCCGCCGTGCCGCTCCAGCCGCTCCACGAGCCTTCGAAGAACCGGCTGTTCGAGGCCGCGTCCGTCGAACAGGTCACATTGCCCGTGGTGCTGACCGGGCAGACCGCCGGGATGAACGAGAACGAGATGTCGCTGGCCGAATAGACCCCGGTCGTGGAAAAGGCCGGCTGGAAGAAGAAGTAGCGGACATATTCCGATCCGCTCTTGTCATCCTTGTTGTAGCGCAGGCCGACCGTCACCTTCCATTGGTCGTTGATGGCGTAGTCGATCTGGGCGAAGGCGGCGTAGGACCGGCCCTCGTTCACCCCCAGCTGGCGGCTGTAATAGCCTTCCGGATTGCCGGCCACGAGCTTCAGCTGCGGCTGGTCGGAGATGCTGGCGATGAAGTTCTCGAACCGCTCATGGTAGTAGTATCCGCCCACGATCCATTGCAGCGGCCCATCCCCGGTGGAGATCAGGTTCAGCTCGTGGCTGTCCCACTTCTTGAACTCGTCATAGATGCCGACCACCGGGTAGATCTGCACCGTGAAGGCCGGTGAAAACTGCGGCGCATAGGTCCAAACCCCGCGCGGCGAGCCGTCCGTGTCCGACAGCGAGCGGTAGTGGTACTGCGAATAGCCGCCCACATACTTCAGCTGCACGCCATCGAAGTCCCAGGTGATGTTGCCGATCACCTGAGGCGTGTTCGACAGCCGCGTATCGTTCGGCGTGTCCGTGTTGAAGGCGTAGTCGTCCGTGATCGCCGGATTTTCCGGGCCCGTATAACCGTAGAAGTGGTTGAGCCCGAGGCCTGAGGTCCGGGTCGTGCGGTCATAAAGGCGGTAGGACGCGCCCTGCCGGTTGCGGTTGTTGTACTGGTAGTATTCGAAGCGCAGCCAGGCGTTCAGATTGTCGGTGATGTCCCAGTCCAGCTGAGCGGTGACGTAGCGGGCGAAAGTCACGCCGCCCTCGTCGGGCCCGCCGCTGACATTGTGGAACCAGCCGTTCTGCTGCTTGGTGACACCGCCGCCCAGCTGCAGGCGGAAACTGTCGGTCAGCGGAATGTCGGTGACGATCGAGCCGTCCACGCGGCTGAAGTTGTTCAGGGCGCCCCGCGCCTCCAGCCGGAAGTCATCGCCCGGCCGCCGGCTGACGATGTTGATCGCCCCGCCGATCGAGTTGCGCCCATAGAGCGTGCCCTGCGGGCCGCGCAGCACTTCCACCCGGTCGGTGAAGATCGGGCCGCGCCCGGCCGAGACGGTGGAGGCCGTGTAGAAGCCGTCATTATAGACCGCCACGCCCGGGTCGGTTCCCGGGGCGTTGGTGTTGCGCCCGATGCCACGCACGAAGGCCCGGTCGAGGTTCTGCGAATAGACCAGTCCCGGCACGAAATTGGTCAGGTCATAGACAGATACCGCCCCGATCAGGTCGCGCGTCTCGCCGGTATAGGCCGAGATGGCCACCGGCACGTCCAGCACCTTCTCCTCGCGTTTCTCGGCTGTGACCGTCACCTCCGTGACCGACGCCGCCGCCCGGGCCGTGGTGGTCGCCTCGGTGTTCTCCGCCGCCAGGGCGCCCCCGGCCGGCAACATCACCGCGCCCACGGCGCAGGACACCAGAAGTCTTGAACGCATGCAAAATCCCCCCAGCCGCCCGCCAGATCGTGTCTGCGGTACGTGCATGTTTATTGTTTTACTGAGTCTTTGTGGCTCAGCTTCGCGCTTTTAGATGTTGGGGTATGCACCATACCCAGTCAACGAAAAACATACCCAATCTACAAAATGCAGTCGCTCCCCCATGGGGGAAGGCGGCTGCGCGCAGCGCCAGGTGGGGAAGTCGAGGTTCTGCAGAGTGGGGTCCAGGTTTGGTGTTCACATTTCGCGAAAGGTTCGCTATACGTGTGTACATGACTCGTGGCGCGAACATCAACACCCACGCGCCGCCTCCCTCTCCCATAGGGAGAGGGCCGGGGTGAGGGGTTGCGAGGCTGTCAGGAGCGAAGCGCCAGGCTCAAAATACCTGATCCCCTCACCTACCCACGCCGTTCCGGCGTGGGTCCCTTCCTCTCCCTGAGGAGAGGACGACAGAAGGGCGAGCCAACCGCGCAGCTGCGACACCCATCGCGCACGCAATGCGCCGCAAGTGTCACGGACCGCGCGCGAACGCGCCCTTACCGCGCATGGAAGGCGCGCTAAGTGACGCAAATACGGTGAATACGGTTGCAAATACGGTGAAAGGCGCCTCAGCGCGCCGCCACCCGCACCGCTTCCGGCGCGTTCAGGGCCGGCCTCAGGCCCGAGGCGCGCACCGGGTCCGGCCCGGCGGGCGCGGCCCGGGGGGCGGGCGGCATGGCGGCCGCGGCCTGGTTGCGGGCGATGGCGGCGGCGATCATCGCGTCGATGCGCGCCTTCTGAGCCTGGAAGGCCACCAGTTCGGTTCCGGCCAGCACCACGCCCTGCGGAATATTGGCCCCGATCGGATTGATGCGCTGGCCGCGCAGCCAGACCTCGTAGTGCAGGTGCGGCCCGGTGGCCGTGCCGGTGGCGCCGACATAGCCGATCACCTGGCCCTGGCTCACCCGCACGCCCGGGCCGATGCCGGCGGCGAAGCGCATCATGTGGCCATAGCCGGTCTCCCAGCCGCCCGTGTGCCGAATGCGCACCCAGTTGCCATAGCCGCCCCAGCGCCGCGCCTCGACGATCACCCCGTCACCGGCCGCCAGAATCGGCGTGCCCATCCCGGCCCCGAAGTCGATGCCCTGGTGCATGCGGGTATAGCCCAGCACCGGGTGCAGCCTCATGCCGAAGGTCGAGGTGATGCGGGCCCCGTCGACCGGGGTGCGCAAGAGCATGCCGCGGATGTTCTTGCCGGCCTCGTCGAAGAACTCGGTCTTGCCGTCATGGTAGAAGCTGTAGAACCGCGTCGTGCCGCCCTTGGCTTCCAACTCGGCATAGAGCAGGGCCCCTGTGGCCACGGTGCGGCCGCTGTCGGTGACTTCGCGGTCGAACACCAGGTTGAAACGGTCCCCGGCCTGGATGTCGCGGTCGAAGTCCACCTGGTGCGAAAAGAGGTTCACCACCTGGCCGACGAGGCGCGTATCGGCCCCGGCCCGGGCCGCGCTTTCATAGAGCGAGCCCTGGATTTCCCCGGCCGCGACGGTGGTCTGATGGGTCACCTGCTCCTCCATCGCATGCACCCGAAGGGCGCCGTCGAAGGAGCGGGACAGGGTCAGGGCCGTGGCCGGCCCGGTGCGCATGGAAAGCCCGATCAGGCGGGCCGGTCCGCCCCCGGCGCGCGGCCGGGCGATGGCGGCGTCGAAGGCCATACCGGCGCGGATGTTCACCGTGTCCATGGTCCGGGCCAGCAGGGCGACGGCGTTGTGGGCCTCGTCGGCCGCGACGCCCGTACGCCGGACGGCGGCTTCCAGGGTTTCGCCGCGTTGCACGCGCATGCTGATGGATTGCGGCCGGGCGTAGCCGGGCTGGGCTTCGGCCTCGGCGAAGGCGAGGTGCTGCAGGCGCGCCAGGGCGGCAGGATCGAGGGCCGGGATGCGAGTGTCTTCAGGCGCCGCCGTCAGCCGCCAGGCGGTGAGCATCACCACCAGGCCAATGATCGCCACCAGGACCGGCGGGGCGCGGCGCTTGACGACAACCTGACGCGGATCGAACTCGGACATGGGCGGGGGGACTCGCATGGGGGGCGCGCCCCGAATGTCCGCGATCGTGGTTAATGGCAAGTTGCCGCCGGCCGTCCGGACGATCTGTCGCGGCCGTGAAAAGCGTTGCTATAGAAGGGTTTCGAGTACCTCTAGCGGCCGCACGAGGGCCGTTCCCTTCGCGGTGACCACGATCGGCCGCTCCACCAGGATCGGGTGCTTGACCATGGCGTTGAGGATCTTCTCGCCGCGCACACCGGGCTGGGTGAGGCCCAGTTCTTCCGCCGGGCTGTTCTTCACCCGCAGCATCTGGCGCGGCGTCTTGCCCATGGCCTTGAACAGCTCCTTCAACTGCGCCTTCGTCCAGCCGGTCTTCAGGTATTCGACCACCAGCGGGTCGGCGCCCCGGCTCTCCAGGGCCTGCAGCACGTTTCGCGAGGTGCCGCACTGGGCATTGTGGAAAATGGTCACGGTCATACCGCGGCCCTTACCCCGGCTCGGCGCGGCTTGTCACCAGCGGTATGATTTCTCCGCCACCACGGCGCTGGCCCCGCCGAGCCCCGGCGTCATCCGATCGGCCGGCATGGCGGGCAGGGGCCGGGCGTCCACCGGCCAACTGCGCGAAAGGCTGGCGTACCGCACCGAGATCGTGCCCGAGCCGCGCGGATGGAAGGAGACGGCCACCCCCTTCTCCGAGGCCTGCCAGAGGATCGTCGTCCATTCGCCGGGCTCGGAGAGCACCGGGGCGCGCCGACCGCTCACCTGGGCCCCCTCGATGGGCGCATCGACCTTGATCTGCAGCATCAGCCTGTCTCCGCCGGAGACCGGCAGGGTCCGCAGCACCAGCCGCCCGTCCACGTCATGGCTGAAGGAGATCGCCGGCGGCGCCGGCTCGATCGGCTGGGCCTTGGCGGCCGGCCTGTCGCGCATGAAGAGGCTGGGAAACGAGCGCCGCGTCACCGTCCCGCCGTCGGCGCGCAGGGCCGCCTCCGTCCAGGCGTCAAGCGGGGAGAGGCCGACCCGCCAGGACTGCCCGGTCAGGCCTTCCGTGACATGCAGGATCGAGCTCGGCCTCGGATACCGCACACTCCACGGGCTGACGAAATGGGCGATCAGAGCCGCCGAGATGCTGAGACCCAAGGCCACGGCGCCGGCTTTGCGCATGTTGATCGCCCCCGCCCAGCGCGCGGCCGGCCAGAGGACCAGGGCGGCCGGAAAGACCGCGATCGCCGCCACGGCCGGCAGGTCCAGCGACACCAGGGCCAGGTCGAACAGCACCGTCGCCCAGGCCAGGGCCAGGGCTCCGGCCAGCACCGTGAAGAACCCTCGTAGGCCCGCCCCCTGCTCTCCGAGCCGGGTGGCCAGGGCGATGATCGACGCCACGGCCAAAGGCCATGTCACCAGGGGCGTCGCTAATGGAAACAGGATTTGCAGAACGACGCCGATCAGCAGGGCCAGGAGCAGCATCCCGCCCCATGCCGCGGCGGGATGGGTGGGGTGCCGGAACGACGCCGCGCTCACCAGGGCGGCCGCGCCCAATCCCAGTCCGATCATATCGAGCCCGCCGAACGCCGATGCGGCCGCGCCGAGCCCCAGTCCGAGCGCGCCCATCAACAGCCAGGACCGGCCCCGCTCCGAGGCGGCGACGGAGATCGCGATCACCGCCAGGGCGGCTAGGCCGAGGATGATCTCGAACGCCTCGAAATGCGGCGTCAGGGCGCGCCGCCCGAAGTCCAGGTCCGGCACATAGGCCCGCCGCAACAGGTTAAAGATGGCGGCCGAGGCCGCGAACACATAGAGCCCCGCTCCCGCGCCGCGTAGGAGGCTCCAGGCGTCGATCCGCGCCGCCTTCCGGGCGCCGGCGATAGCAGCGAGCAGCGCGATCCCGATGAGCCCCAGCACGATCCACCCGGTCCACACCGGATAGGCCAGGACGCCCAGGCCGACGACGTCGGCATAGATCGGGCCCGCCCCCTGGGCCGGCAGGTTCTTGGTGAAGGCGATGGCCCGCGCCAGGGCCAGGGCCTGTTCCCCGGTCAGCTGCAGTGCCCCCCGGTCGACATTGGCGGGCGTGGCGGTCGGCGAGTGATAGTCGAACTCGCCCCGGGCGAAAGAGAGGTTGAAGCCCTGCGCCTCGGCCGCCAGGGCGGGGGTGAAGTCCGTGTCATTGGGCGCCAGCTTGAAGAACATCGCCGCCGCCGACAGGGCCCGCGGCATCGGCGTCTCCCGCGCGAACAGCGCCACCGCCCCGGCCGGTTTGTCCCCCGTCTGAAACATGAACGGCCGCCCGCCGGAGCCGCGCACATCGACATTGATCACAAAGCCCACGTGGTCCGCCAAGGGGTCGCTGTCGAAAAAGGCGTGGGCGCCGAGCAGGCCGGCTTCCTCGCCGTCGGTGAGGATCAGCACCACGTCGCGCTCGGGCACGCCCCGCGCCTTGATCGCCCGCACCGCCTCGATCGCCGTGGCCACGCCCACCGCATCGTCCGCCGCGCCAGGGGAATTCCAGACGCTGTCATAGTGCGCCATCAGGGCCAGCGCCGGGGCCTCTGACGTCAGGCCCGGCAGGACGGCGATGATGTTCTCGACATTGGCGCCCTGCACCACGGGCGCGCCGCCGCGCTCGTCCACATCGATGCCGATGTCGCTCTGCACCCGCACCTTCAGGCCAAGTGCGGTCAGGCGCTGAACAAGAGCGTCGCGGACCTGACGGTTACGCGGCGATCCGACCGGATGCGGGCTCTGGCCGATCACCGTCACATCCGCCATGGCCCGGGACGCGGAGAATTCGGTCGCGGGGGCGCTGGCCGGGGCGGGCGGCGGCAGGCGCATCGCCACCCAGACCAGGGGGACGGCCAGGACCAGACTCGCCAGGAGGACCCCAAAACGCAAGATCGCCGCCTTTGCTGTGCGCTAAGGCGGCGACCATGAGCTTAAGCATGTGGCGAGCGCAAGGCTCGCCGGAAACACTAGGCGGCGACTTGGCCTTCCTGCGGGTCGCGCAGCACGTAGCCGCGGCCCCAGACCGTCTCGATGTGGTGCTTGCCGTTGGCGGCGGCCGCCAGCTTCTTGCGCAGCTTGCAGATGAAGACGTCGATGATCTTCAGTTCCGGCTCGTCCATGCCGCCATAGAGGTGGTTGAGGAACATTTCCTTGGTGAGCGTCGTCCCTTTGCGCAGGGAGAGCAGCTCAAGCATCTGATATTCCTTGCCGGTCAGGTGAACGCGGATGCCGTTCACTTCGACGGTCTTGGCGTCGAGGTTGACCGTGATATCGCCGGTCTTGATGACCGATTGCGCGTGGCCCTTCGAACGGCGGACCACGGCGTGAATGCGGGCGACCAGTTCTTCCTTGTGGAAGGGCTTGGTCATGTAGTCGTCGGCGCCGCCGCCCAGGGTTTTCACCTTGGTGTCGATCTCGGCGCTGCCGGATAGGATCATGATCGGGGTGTTGATCTTGCCCACGCGCAGGGTGCGCAGGACATCGATGCCGCTCATGTCGGGCAGGTGCAGGTCCAGGAGGATGAGGTCGTAGTCATAGATCTTGCCCAGATCGATGCCTTCTTCGCCGAGGTCCGTCGTATAGACGTTGAAGCCCTCCGACTTCAGCATCACTTCGATGCCTTGGGCCGTCGCCGCATCATCCTCAATCAACAACACGCGCATCTGGTATCCTCCCGCTCTCGAGCGGCTCGTCTCGCGGATAATCGGAATCCGCCCCCGAAAGCCTCGTCCGCCAGCTTGCCAACGAGTTAATTTAAGACTGGTTAACGGTGAACGTCTGAACGCCGGAATCACTAGGACGATTTGCGAATCGCCCACAAGCGGCGCCGGGTCGCAGGGCGTCCTGGGCGCGTTGACTCTTTCGTGAATCCTCCCGCGCCCTTGATTGCATTGGGGTTGCGGGTGCGGCGGCCTGACCGGCCGGGCGGCGCATCCGCGCGCGTTAAGGAATTCCAAGCCCGTTAAGGAGTTTGAACAGAATGTGGCGACCTCCCGGCCTGGGCGATTAATTCCGCCACAAGTGTTTACGAGTCCCCATCGGCAAAACGCGGTTTGGCGGACGCCACCCAAGGGTCGCGGCGGCGTGTCGCACGGGTCGCAGGGGGCCTTGAGCCCCTATTGGCGCACGGCGCCATCGGCCAGGGCGTCAAAAGCCTCCCGCACCATTGAATCGCTCAGCGTCCCCGGCGCCAGGATGGCCTGGTAGACGAACCCCATGGCCAAGGCCTGGATGCTCCAGGCAAGGGTGTTTCCGGCAATGGCGAGGCGCCCCTGATGCTGGGCGGCGAGTTGCGCGCCGATCGCCGCGAAGCCCTCGGTGAACTCCTTGGCGATGGTGGCGCGCAGGTCCGGGTCGGTCAGGGTGTGGTGATAGAACTCGGCGTGCAGGGTCCCGATGCCGGGCGCCTTGGGCAGGGTGGCGATCAGGCTGTCGGAGAAAACGCGAAGCTGCGCCTTCAGGCTCTCCGCCGGGGCGAAGGTGCGGTCGATCTTCAGGCCGATGCGGGTGAAGGCCGCGATCAGTAGTTCCGAGCGGCCCTTGAAGTTCGAGTAGATCGCGCCCCGGCTCATCCCCGCCCGCTCGGCGATGGCCTCCAGGGACGCGCCGGCGAATCCCGTCTCTTCGATCACGGCCAGGGTCGCGTCGATCAGCGCCTCGCGGGTGCGTTCACGTTTGCCGGGCCGGGGCGGCGCTTGACTCATGCATTGGAATATACACGATGCATAATATACACATTGTATATTCTGGAGGTCGCGATGATTGAGGAACAGGCCCTGGCCACCGTCCCGCCTCCCCTCCGGACCGGCCTGCTCCGCAGCCTTTCGGCTAAGACCTGGGTCGAGGCGGTTCCGGAGGCCGCCTATCGGACAGGGCTCTGGCGCTTCCCCGGCCCCGTGCCGTTCCTGGTCGTCAACGATCCGGCGGCGATCAAACACATCCTGCTCGACAACATGGAAAATTGGCCGAAGGCCGACCTGCAGCTCCGGTTCGCGTCGATGATCCTGGGCGAGGGCCTGCTGTTGTCTGAAGGCCCGGTCTGGCGGGCGCACCGCAAGCTGATGGCTCCGGCCTTCGATCCACGGTCCGTCGCCGCCCTGGCGCCGATGATGGCCGCCGCCGCCGCCACGGCCTCGGCAGGCTGGCGCGAAGGGCCCATCGACCTGATGACCGAGCTCAGCCGCCTGACCCTAAGGATCATTTCCAGCGCCATGTTCTCCGACGCCAGCGATGAGCTCGCGGCCCTGGTCGCCGAAGCGGTCCCGGAAGCCCTGGCCCTGCGGCCCAGCCTGCTCGACCTGACACCCGGCCTGGGCGCCTTCTCTCTGGCGGCGCGGGAGAAGCAGAGCGCACGCATCTTCGCCCGGCTGAACGACGCGGTCTTCCGCCTGATCGACGCCCGCCGCGCCGCCGGTGAAGCCGCCCCGGACGACCTTCTGACCCGCCTGGTCCAGAGCCGGGACGAGACGGGGGCGGGCCTCACCGACGCCGAAATCCGCGATCAGGCGGTGACCGTCTATGTGGCCGGCCACGAGACGACCTCCGTCGCCCTCAACTGGACCTTCTATGTCCTGTCCCAGCGCCCGGAGATCGCCGCTGGGCTCGCCGCGGAATGGGCTGACGTCCTGGGCGAGCGGCCCGTTACCGCCGCCGACGCCCCGCGCCTCGTCTACACTCGGGCCGTCATCGAAGAGACGATGCGCCTCTATCCGCCCGCGGCCCTGCTGGGGCGCCAGGCGGTGGCGGCCGACAGCCTGGCGGGCATGCCGGTGAAGGCAGGGCAACTGGCGATGATCTCTCCCTGGGTCCTGCACCGCAATCCGGACCTCTGGCCCGAGCCCGAGCGCTTCGATCCCGCCCGCTTCCTGCTGGGCGCCCCGGCCCGGCCGCGGTTCGCCTATCTGCCCTTCGGCGCCGGCCCGCACATCTGCATCGGCGCCCAGTTAGCCATGACCGAAGCCGTGGTGGTGCTGGCGACCCTGGCGCGGCAATGGCGCTTCCAGGTGGAACCCGATCAGACCATTGCTCTTCGCCACCGCGCCACCTTGCGGCCCGCCGATCCGATCGGCTTTCGCGCCGTCAGACGGTGACTTGGGCGCCCAGCTCGACCACGCGGGAGGCCGGCAGGTGGAAGAAGTCGGCGGCGCGGGCGGCGTTGCGGTTGAGAAAGAAGAACAGAGCCGCCTGCCAGGCGGGCAGGCGCGAGGCCCCGCCGCGCAGCAAGGTCCGGCGCGACAGGAAGAAGGAGGTCTTCATGATGTCGAACCTCAGGCCCTTGGAGCGGGCTTGAACGAGGCCTTGGGAGACGTTGGGGTTCTCCATGAAGCCGTAGACCAGGGTCACGGCCTTCACCCCAGGCGCCAGTTCGCGGACTTCGGCCCGTTCGGCATCGGGCACACGCGGGCGCGGGGCGTAGCGCACGGAGAGCAGCACGACCTGCTCGTGCAGAACCTGATTGTGCTTGAGGTTGTGCAACAGGGCAGCCGGGGCGCGGTCATCCTCGGCGGTGAGGAACACCGCCGTGCCCCTGGCCCGCATCGGCGGGCGGTCGGCCAGCATCTGCAGCACATCGCTGAGGGTGAGGTCGCGCCGGGATGCGGCGGACACGGCCGAGGCGCCCCGCGTCCAGGTCCACATGACGAGGATCAGGACGGCCGCGATGAGGAGCGGCACATAGCCGCCTTGTAGCAGCTTGCTGAGGTTGGCGAACGCGAAGAGGCCCTCCACCAGGATCAGCGGCGCGACCAGGGCCAGCCCCACCGCCAAGGGCCGGTTCCAGACCCGCCTCACGGCGATGATGGCCAGGATCGAGGAGGTGATCATCGCCCCGACCACCGAGATCCCATAGGCCGAGGCCAGGGCGCTGGAGGAGCGGAAGGCGAGGATCAGGGCCACCACGCCGGCCATCAGCAGCCAGTTGATGGCGGGCGCATAGGTCTGGTTCGGATTGTCAGGTGAGGTGGCGAGGAAGGCGATGCGCGGCAGGAGGCCGAGCTGCACGGCCTGTTGGGTCATCGAAAAGGCGCCGGAGATCACGGCCTGGCTGGCGATGATCGTGGCGGCGGTGGCCAGCAGCACCAGGGGAACCTGGAACCAGTCCGGCGCCATCAGGAAAAAGGGATTGGCGGCCATGGCCGGGTCGCCCAGCACCAGCGCCCCTTGGCCGAGGTAGTTGATGATGAGGCTGGGGAAGACAAGGCCGAGCCAGGCCGAGCGGATCGGGCCGCGCCCGAAGTGGCCCATATCGGCATAGAGGGCCTCGGCGCCGGTCACGGTGAGGAACACCGAGCCGAGGATCGCGGCGGCGAGGCCGGGGTGGGCCGCCAGTGTGGCAATGCCGGGCAGGGGGCTGATCGCGGCCAGGATCTGCGGGGCGCGGATGATCTGGGCGAGGCCCAGGATCGAAATCACCATGAACCAGGCAAGGCATATCGGCCCGAACCAGGCGCCGAGTTTGCCGGTTCCGCCCCTCTGGGCGACGAACAGCAGGACCAGGATCAGGAGAGCCAGCGGCACGACGAAGATATCGAGCCGGCCCTGCAGGTATTCCACGGCGGTGAGGCCTTCGACGGCGGAGAGCACCGAGACCGCCGGGGTCAGGACGGCGTCGCCGAAGAAGAGGCCGGCCCCTAACATGCCGATCAGGGCGATGGCCCCGGCCCCCCGTCCGCCGGCGCGCCGGACAAGGGCCATGAGGGCGAGCGTGCCGCCTTCGCCCTTGTTGTCGAAGCGCATGATCAGGAAAACATATTTCAGGGTCACGATGATCATCAGTGCCCAAAGCATCAGGGATATGATGCCGGTGATATCCGCCGCCGCGAGGGCGCCGGAAGCCGCGCGGACGTGGGCGATGGACTCCTTGAAGGCATAGAGCGGGCTGGTGCCGATATCGCCGTAGACGACGCCTACTGCCCCCAATGCGAGGGCCATTTCGCGGCTTATGGGCTGTGAGGCGGTGGCGGATTGGGTCAAGGCAGTCGGGCTCCAGGATCGGATGGCGCCGCCTTCTCGTGCGAGTTGGCATAAAGGTCCCATGTGGTTGTAGGTCCGCAAGGCGGCTCACCCCTTGCGGAAGCGCCCGGCGAAGCCCTTGTTTGGGACCGACACCCGTGAGCCCCGCCATGACTGAGATCAGCGCTCCGATCCCCGCCGAAGCCGACGCGCCATTCAAGCGCCTTGCCGGACACGGCATTGCCCTAGGTCTGGTGGCCGTGGCGACCTGGCTGGCCGTCCTTACTGACCAGCGCCTGGCCATCCCGAACCTGTCTCTCGTCTTTGTCCTGCCGGTGGTGATCGCGGCGGCGGCCTATGGCTGGGGGCCAGCCCTGACGGCAGTGGTGGGGGGGCTGCTGGCCTACAATTTCTTCCTCATAGAGCCGCGCTTCTCACTGCGGGTGAACGACCCGGCCAATGTCTGGGCCCTGATCCTCCTCGGGACCGTCGCGGCCCTGGTCAGCGGCCTCGCCGCCCGGCTGCGCGAACGCACCCTGACGGCGGAGAAAGACGCCGAGCGCGCCCTGGCTTTGCAATCCCTGGCGCGAGCCCTCGGCGGCGCCACGGACCGCTCCTCCATCGCCGCCGCGGCCGCCGAGGCCCTGCACCGCCTGTTCAGGGTCCGGTCAGTAGTGGTGACGTCTGAAGGTGAGGCCCTCAGCGCATCCGATCCCGGAATTGCCGATGCCGACCTCGAGGCCGCCCGCTGGGCGATCGGGGCGAACCTCCCGACCCGCGCCGGCGAGCATCCGTCTCCCGAAACCCGCTTCGACTTCTGGCCCGTGGTGACGCCGTCGCGGTTGCCCTGCGCTATCGGCCTGGCCCTCTCCGAGGACGAGGATCGCCGTCCCGCAGGGCTCGATGGCCTGATCGAGACCGTGGCGGGGCACCTGTCCGTCGCCCTGGAGAGAGACCGGTCGGAGCGGCAGGTGCAGAGCCTCAAGCTCGATGTGGAAAGTCAGCGCTTGAAGACCAGCCTGCTGGCGGCTGTGTCGCACGATCTGCGTACGCCCCTATCGACCATTGTACTCACCCTGCAGAGCCTCCGCGCTTTTCCGGAGACCCACGACGCCGCCACCCGCGAG
This sequence comes from Caulobacteraceae bacterium, assembly GCA_046349475.1. Taxonomy (GTDB): domain Bacteria; phylum Pseudomonadota; class Alphaproteobacteria; order Caulobacterales; family Caulobacteraceae; genus Acaudatibacter. Next base: position 65,329 of record JAXMCG010000020.1, read on the forward strand.
CAACTGCTGGGGCTTGCCGAAGGAGAGGCCAGCCGGCTGTCTGGCCTTGTCGCGAACCTGCTCGACATGGGCCGCCTCGATGCGGACGCGGTGACCGTGCGGCGCGGGCCCGTGGACCTCGCCGACCTCATCGCCACTGCGATCCAGCGGGCGCGTCTTGGCGCCCGTCTGGAGGTTGGAGCGGTTCAGCCGGTGCAGCTCGTCGTCGATGCGTCTCTGGCGGAAACCGCCCTGGCCAATGTGCTCGAGAATGCCGGAAAGTACTCGGCGCCAGATCAGCTCGTGCGTCTAAGCAGCGAGGTCGAGGGCGATTTCGCGGTCATCGTCGTTGAGGACGAAGGTCCGGGCTTCCCCGGCCCTGCGGCGGCCTTCTTTGAAAGCTTCCGGCGCGGCGTTGAAGGCGATGGCCGCCCGCCCGGCGTCGGTCTAGGCCTCTCCATCGCCAAGGGATTTCTCGAAGCGCAGGGCGGCCACATCACCGCCGCCAACCGCGATGATGGCAAGGGCGCCCGTGTGCGGCTCTATCTGCCCAGAGCCGGCGCATGAGCGAGGCCGGCGATCCCGCCACCGTGCTCGTCGTGGAAGACGACATGGCCTTAAGAACGGTGCTGGTCGCGACCCTGAAAGCGGCCGGCTACCGGCCCGTGCCCGCGGTCGATGCGGCCGAGGGGCGCCGGTGGTTCGCCCACTACAAGCCGGATCTCATCCTCGTGGACCTCGGCCTGCCGGACGGCGATGGCCAGGACCTGATCAGCCATGTCCGCGCCAAGGACCTGACGCCCATCGTCGTGCTCTCGGCCCGGGATGCCTCGGCCAGCAAGGTTGAAGCCCTGGACCGGGGGGCGGACGACTATGTGACCAAGCCGTTCGGCGTAGACGAACTGCTGGCCCGGCTGAGGGCCGCCTTGCGGCATGGCGTGCAGGCCCGGGGCTCGGCGCCCTTGGTGGAGCTGGGCCCCCTCGTCCTCGACATGACCCGCCGCCGCGTCAGCCGGGACGGCGCCGACGTCGCGCTGTCGCCCAAGGAATATGACCTGATTTCCGAGCTGGCCCTGCGCGCCGGCGAGGTCGTGCCACATGGCGAACTTCTGCAGCGGGTCTGGGGCTCGGAGCGGGCCGATGTGCAGTACCTGCGCGTC
>JAXMCG010000021.1:0-64133 GCA_046349475.1 Caulobacteraceae bacterium
AGCCACTCGGAACCTTGCTCGTGACCCGGCGCTTTGCGAGGGTCCGCGCTCCACCTGGAGAAGTTGTTAGATGTTCCGCGTTCCGACCCTGGCGAGCCTCGCCATCCTGACCCTCGCCGCCTGCGCCAAACCGTCCGAGGCGCCCAAGCCATCCATGGCTCCGGCCGCGCCCGCCGCCAGTACAGCGTCGGGCGATCTCGGACTCGGTGGAATCGAATTGGCGGCCAAGTCGGATGCACCCGCAGGCGCCTATGGGATCGACAAGGCTCACACCAGCGTCAACTTCCGGATCAGCCACATGGGCTTTTCCAGCTATACGGCCCGCTTCACGAAAATTGACGCGACGCTTAATTTCGACCGCGCCAACCCCGCCGCCATGAGTGTCTCGGCGACCATCGCCACCAACTCCTTGCAAACCAACTATCCCGGCACGGACGTGAACTTCGATGCGGAGCTGACCGGTGCGAATTGGCTCGACGCCGCGAAGTACCCGGCCATCACCTTCAAATCGACCTCGGTCGCCGTCACCGGCCCGAACACCGCCAAGGTCACCGGTGATCTCACCTTGCATGGCGTCACCAAGCCGGTGACCTTGGATGTCACCTTCAACGGCGGCTATGCGGCGATGGCCATGGACCCCGGCGGTTCGCGCATCGGCTTCTCGGCCCGGGGCATGATCAAGCGTTCCGACTTCGGCCTCGCCGCCGGAATTCCCGCGCCCGGCACGAACATGGGTGTCAGCGACAATATCGAGGTGATCATCGAGACCGAATTCACCCGCCCGAAGGACTCCGTCCCAGCCCCCGCCCCGGCCGCGAATTAGTCGTCGCCTTCATCGGGATGGGCGGCGATGGAATCTTCCTCTTCGTCGTCACGGCTCTTGATGACATAGCCGCCGGTCAGCCAACGCGAGAGATCCACGTCCGCGCACCGCTTCGAGCAGAATGGCCGGTAGTCGGGTGAGTTCGGCTTGCCGCAGACCGAACAGGGGGGGCGCTTTTCCATCAGGCGTACTCCACCGAGAACCTGGCGCCGTAGCGTTGCGCCAGTTCGGCGAGGAGGGGTTTCATCGGTAACGCCAGCTGCGCGGACGCACTTGCCTCAATCCGTCCGCCAGGATCGGCGGTGGCCCGGCGCTCCAGCTCCCTGACCAGCCTCAGCGCTTCCGCATCCGCCCCGGCCAGCCACTCCGCCACCGGCCGGCGGCGGCGTGGAATCGACAGTTCCAGTGTCCCGAACTTGCTGATCGGCCCGACGGCGACGCCTGGATTGTCAGGCGCGAAGGCCGCCCGGGCCGCCGCGGTGAGCGCCGCTCCATCGTGCCCCCGTCCGACGAGGTCGATGACGACTAGTCCTCCCAGTTCCTTCAGGCGCAGCACGCGCGCCAGGACCTGCAGGGCCGTCAGGTTCGCCAGGCGCGCGGCCTTCTTGACCTCCACCCCAGCCCTGTCGCCCAGATCGATGTCCACCGCCGTCAAAGCCCGGGTGGGCTCCACGGCCAAGGTTCCACCGCCCGGCAGGGGGAACACCGTCTCCAGTGCTTCGGCCTCGGCCACGTCAGCCGCGTTTCGCGCCGCTTGCCCGGTGATGATGTCGGCGGCCTTTTCGAAATGCCTGAGCTCGTCTTCCAGGGTCGGCGCGGAAAGGAGAAGCCTCGGCGGGCCTTCGGCCACGCTGATGAACCGCAAGGTCGGCCCCTTCTCTGCCCTGGCCTCGCCGCGAATTTCCACTTCGACGGCGGCCCCCTGGGCCAGACGCGGCATGTCCGGCTTCAGCGCCAGAACCGCCGCTGGACCGGCGCCCAAGTCGACAAAGGCGCTCCCAAAGGCCCGCTCAATGCGGGTCACGCGGCCGACAACCCGCGCTCCAAGGGCCTGGACCGGGCTCGTTCCACGGCGTTCGATCAACAGGCGCTCCGGCCGCCCCCCCAGGGTGACGACACCCCGGCGTTCGCCGATGCCTTCGTCGAGGAACAGTTTCCGCTCGCTCATGGCCGGTATCCAAGCCCGGTCAGCAGCGACAGGGTCTCGTAGAGCGGCAGGCCGACAATGCTCGAATAGGAGCCGGTGATCTCGCTGACATAGGCGCCTGCCCTGCCCTGGATCGCGTAGCCGCCGGCCTTGCCCCGCCATTCGCCGCAGGCGAGGTAACTGGCCGTCTCCTCGGCCGTCAGCCGCTTGAACGTGACGCGGCTCTCGTTGAGGCGCCGGCCCATCCGCCCGTCTGGCGCGATCACAGCCACGCCGGTGAGCACCTTATGCGTCCGCCCTGCGAGGAGCTTGAGGCAGGCGCGCGCCTCGGCCTCGGTTTCCGCCTTGGGGAGAATTCTGCGTCCCACCGCCACCACGGTGTCCGCCGCCAGAACATAGGCGTCCGGATTGGCCGCCGCCCTGGCTTTTTCGCAGGCAAGCCGCAGGGCCAGACGCCGGGGCGTCTCGTCCTTGGCGGGGGTTTCATCGATGTCTGTGGGCTGGACACTGTCGGGGATCAGTCCGACCTGGGCCAGGAGATCCAGCCGCCGGGGACTGGCGCTGGCCAGAACCAGGGCGGCCCTCGCCGGCGTCACGCGATCAGGCAGCTTACTTGAACCGGTAGGTAATACGGCCCTTGGTCAGGTCATAGGGGGTCATTTCCACCATCACCTTGTCGCCGGCGGAGACCCGAATGCGGTTCTTGCGCATCTTGCCCGCCGTGTGGGCCACGATTTCGTGGTCGTTCTCGAGCTTCACGCGGAACGTCGCGTTGGGCAGCAGTTCACTGACCGTGCCCGGAAACTCCAACAGTTCTTCTTTCGCCATCTGGCCTCTCTGAAGGGATCGCCCGCCAAAGCAAGACGGCCCAAACCGGATCGATTCGGGCCGCGAGCTAGGCTTGCTGACCTCTGATCATAACGCATGAGGCCATATCAGGTCGATGGGGCGGCTGCACGCCGCCCCATGAGGTTACTTAGAAGCGGAAGTTCAGCCGCATACCAACCGCATCGCTCTTGAACGAGATCGGGGTGGCGGAGAGCGTCCCGTTGGGCGCCGTGCCGCCGCCGGGCGAGCCCAGGGGCGTGGTGACGGTGGGAACCTGGGCCACCACCGCGTTGGTCGGCAGGCTGTAGACCTCTTCGCCCAGATCGGTGTGGCGGAACTCCACGGCGAGGCTGACATTTTCGCTAAGGCCCCATTCCGCGCCGACGCCGGCCGTCCAGCCGTTGCGGCGATCGCCGGTGGCGCCGGTGACGTAGTTGGTCACCGGCGTGGTGTTGACCACGGTGCAGCAGGCGCCGCCGCCGGGCGTGGCCGCCGCGCCGCCGGCGCTGGTGAAGGTGTCCTGCCCCTCGATATTGACCTGCGCGCCGGCGATGCCCGCCGTGGCGTAGATCAGGGTGTTTTCCCAGACGTAGCCAACCTTCAGGCGCGCGCTCCAGCGCCATTCGAGGTTCATGGAGCGGCGAACGGCGAAGGTGCTCTGGGGCGTCAGGAGCGTGGCGGGCGCGCTGAACGTCTGGGTGACGTCGGCGTCCTGGGTGGCGCTGTCGACATCGGCTTCCACGCCGAACACCCAGTCGCTGCTGGCGAAGTTGTAGCCGACCTGGGCGCCGCCGAAGAGAGCCGTGGTTGTATCAGTGTCGCCGACATAGGCGAAGGTCGTGGCCGGAATGACGAAGACCGTATTGGTGCCGCCCGTGTTGCGGATGCTGGCGCCCGTGTACTGGTTCAGAGTTTCGCTAAAGGCGCCAACCTCCGGCTGGGCCTGTTCCGCGTAGAGATGAGCGCCAACATAGAATCCGGACCAGTCGTGTGCCGGCGCGGCCTGGGCCGTCCCGGCGCTGAACACCAGGAAACCCACGGAAATAGCCGCGGCGCTGGCCGCGGAAAGAAGCTTGGTAGACATGGAACCCCTCCGATTTGAGCTTCCATTCTGCAACATGTGGCCCGCCTTGGCCTAGGTGCATTTGAATTGAAACTGTGGCTCAATCGCCGGCGAATATCGCGCGCCGGGTGGATGATGGACGAGGCGGGGATCGGCGCTTTTCTGGATCTGACCTACGGCGCGGCCTTGTCGCCCGGCCTTTGGCCGCGCGTCATCGAGACATTCGCTGACCTGGTGGATGCTGAATCCAGCGCCCTGATCTGGCAGAACCAGTCCACGCGGCAGGGCGCCGGAATTAGCGCGCGGCTCGATCCACAGGCGCTTGGCGCCTACTTTGGCGGCTTCGCGACGCGCCATCCGTCACAACGCTGGGCTCACAGCCCGCGGGAGCGCCTGCGCCACTTCGTGCCCCACATCGTCGCCGACGATGACGCCATGCCGAAGGACGAACTGATCCGCACGCCCTTCTACAACGAGTTCATGCGGCCCTTCGATCTGCACTCCGTGGTCCGCCTGGGTCTGACGACGCGCGCCGACGACGCCGCCTTCCTGATGGTCTCGCGCCCGCGCCGCCGCGAGCGCTTCGCCGGGCCGGATCTCGACATCGCCGGCCACCTCCACAACCATCTGATCCGCGCCTTCGAACTCAGCCAGCGCATTGCCGGTCAACGCACCCTCGACGCTGCCGGCGCCGACCTGATCGAGCAGTCGGCCAATGCCTTGATGATCCTTGATGAGGATGGCCGAGTGCGTCATGCCAACACCCCGGCCGAACGGCTGCTGGGCGCCCACTCCGGCCTGTCCGTGCTCGCTGGCCGTCTGATCGCGGGTTCCGCCGCAGCGACAGCGCAGCTGCGCGCCCTCATCGCCAAGGCCGCCGACCCAGACCCTGCCGACCGTCAAGGCGGATCGATGACCCTGCCGAGCCCCGGACGCCGCCTGCCCCTTTCCGTGATCGTCTCACCGGTCCGCGCGGAACCTGCCCTCTTCCTGGGTCAAGGCCCTGCTGTGCTCGTCAGCGTCACGGACCTCCAGGCGGACACGCCCGTGGCCGAGGACCGATTGCGGGACATCTTCGGACTGACTCGCGCTGAAATCCGCGTCGCCGTCGCCCTCTTTGATGGGGCCAGTCCCAAAGAGACCGCTGAGCAGCTCGGCGTCAGCTTCCATACCGTGCGCGGCCACCTCGTGCGCATATATGAAAAGACCGAAACCAGCCGCCAGGCCGAACTGGTGCGCTTGATCGCGAGGCTTTCGGCGCCGGGAACGTGACGCGGCCCAAGGGGTTCTCTTGCTCGGCCATCCCGCCGCAAGAGGAGCACTCCGGATGAAAGTCAGCGACGTCATGACCGCCCAGGTGGTCACCGCCAAACCGACCACCACTGTTCAGCAACTGGCCAAGACCATGTCCGAGATAGATTCCGGCGCCGTGCCGATCCTCGAGGATGGAAAGGTCGTCGGCCTCGTGACCGACCGGGATATCGTCGTGCGCGTGATCGCTACGGGCGGCGACCTTTCGACGCCGGCCTCCGACATCATGTCCGGGGAGGTGCAAACCTGCCGTGAGGAGGACAACCTCGCCGACGCCACGGCCAAGATGGCGTCTCAGCAGGTGCGCCGCCTCGTGGTGCTGAATGAAGACGGCCGGCTCTGCGGCATCGTCTCACTGGGCGACATCGCCCTCGACTATGGCGACAAGGTCGTGGGCCATACGCTGGAAGAGATTTCCGCTGCCCCTGCGACACACTAGGCAAGGCGCGAGCCTTCCCTGAAGGTGCGCCTCCCAGAAAGGGAGGCCGCCATGCTCACTGTCCACCATCTCGGCGTTTCGCAATCCGAGCGCATCGTCTGGCTCTGCGAGGAACTGGGCATTCCCTATGAGCTGAAGCTCTACGACCGCGTGCCGCCCGGCCGCGGTCTTGGCCCGCCCGAATACAAGGCGCTGCATCCCGTCGGCACGGCTCCGATCATCACCGACGGTGACGTCGTCCTGCCGGAATCCGGCGCGATCATCGAATACATCATCGGCAAATACGGCAATGGGCGCTTCGCGGTCGGCCCTCAGGCGCCTAACTTCGCCGACTACCTCTTCTGGTTCCACTACGCGAACGCATCGTTCCTCTCCAGCCAGTCCATCGGACCGCGCGATCCCAACGACGAGAGCCCCCGCGCCCAGTACATGCGCGCCCGCGCCGAGCGGCCCTGGACCCTCACCGAGCAGCGCCTGGGTCTGGTCCCCTATCTGGCGGGGGACGAACTGACCGCCGCCGACATCATCATGGTCTTCATCCTCACCACCATGCGCGCCTTCGCCCCGAAGGACATTTCCGGCTACCCGAACATCCTGGCCTACCTACAACGTATCGGCGCCCGCCCGGCCTACCAGCGCGCCATGGCCAAGGGCGATCCGGGCATGACCCCGATGCTGACCTAGAGACCGCTCCACATACGCAAGAGCCCGAGGGCCGCCCCGGCCGCCACCAGCCAGAGCGCGCCGACCTTGAAGCGCCAGGCCGCCACGAACGCCGCCAGGGCCGCGCCCCCGGCAATCCAATCCACGTTAGCCGCCGGCAGGAAGGCCTCGCGGGCAATCAGCAGAGCGAGGCTGGCGATTACCCCCACCACGGCCGCTGTAACCGCCGAAAGCGCGGCGTGGGCGCGGCGGTCGCCGCTCAGCCGTTCTATCAGCGGCGCCCCGGCCAGCACGAAGTAGAAGCAAGGCAGGAAGGTCACCCAGGTCGTGATCGCGGCCGCCACGCTCGCCGCCGCCAGCGGGCCTAGCCCGCCTGCCGCACCGGACTCGGAGGCGTTCCAGCCGGCGAAGAAACCCACATACTGCGTCACCAGAATGAGCGGCCCCGGCGTGGTCTCGGCGAGAGCCAGGCCATGCACCATCTCGGCGCGGGACAGCCAGCCATATTGATCCACTGCCGCCTGGGCCACGAACGGGAGCACGGCATAGGCCCCGCCGAAGGTCACGAAGGCCGCTTGGGTGAAAAAGCTCGCCACATCGGCGAAGGGCGCCGTCCCCGCCAACCAGATCGCCAAGCCTACGGGCGCCGCCCATAGCGCCACGAACACGCAGCTCAGCAGCAAGAACCGCTTGAACGCCACCGCCCAGTTCACCGGCGCCGCCGGCGCAAGGGGCGAATCCCCGTGCCCTGCCGGGGCGATCTTCAGACCTATCCGGTCGGCGACGAGGCCAAACACGAGCGCAGCCCCGATGATTAAAGGAAACGGCAGTTTGAATACGACCAGCGCCAGGAAAGCCGCGCCAGCCAGCACCCAGGCGGTCACCGACTTCAACGTCCGCGTCCCGATCCGCCAGGCTGCGTGGGCGATCAGGGCGGTCACGATCGGCAGCATCCCCTGGAACATCGCCTTCAGCGGCGGCCAGTCCCCGTGCGCCGCCGCCAGCCAGGCCAGGCCATAGAGCACCCCCGCGCCAGGCAGGACGAACAGCACGCCCGCCGCCAGCGCCCCTTTCAGGCCGTGCAGCTTCAATCCCAGATAGGTCGCCAATTGCTGCGCCTCGGGACCGGGCAGCAGCATGCAGAAGTTCAAGGCCGTCAGGAATGTGCGCTCGCTGACCCAGCGCCGGCGGTCCACTAGCTCCTCGTGCAGGATCGCGATCTGCCCCGCCGGCCCGCCAAACGATATCAGCCCGACCTTCAGCCAGAGCCGCACGGCCTCCGTGAAGGTTGGCTTGACAGTCTGAGAGGGCGCCGCATCCGACATTTCCGCCTACCGGTAGCCTTGGTCCGCGACAGGGGGAAGTCACTCGCCCTACGGCTCCGCCCGGTCGAACGGCGCAGCCCACGGCCGCCTCCCCGCTTCGCATCGGCATTGTCAGCGGCGCCCTCATCGCGCCGGCCGCCGCTATGAAGCCTACCGCCACCCAACCTGACTGCCCTCACGTCATACTGGCGAGCCCCCTCATCCCCCTGGCAAACTGCCTCAAAAGAGGGAGCCAAAACCAATGCCTACCCCCCAGGAAGCCCGCGCCGCCTTGCTCGCCTCCGGCCGCTTCGCGCTGGCCGACGAGCCATTCCATGACGGGTCGATCAAAGTCTACGCCAACGCCCCCGCCTCGATGCGCGAGATCCTGCTCGACAGCCGCCGCTACGGCGAGCGCGTGTTCACCGTCTACGAGGATGAGACCACAACTTTCGACCAGTTCTTCCAGCGCACCGCCGCCCTCGCCCGCCGGATGACCGAGGCCGGCATCGTCAAGGGCGACCGCGTCGCCGTCGGCATGCGCAACTATCCGGAATGGCCCGTCGCCTTCTTCGCCTGCCAGGCCATCGGCGCCATCGTTGTCGCCCTCAATGCCTGGTGGACCACCGCCGAGCTGGAATTCGCGCTGGAGGACTCCGAGCCCGCCGGCCTGCTGATCGACGGCGAACGCCTTGAGCGTCTGGCTCCCCTCCTCCAGGCCCATCCCCCGAAATTCCTCGCTGTTGCCCGGCGCGGCGGGGCGGGCCCTGGCGGCTTCGACTTCGACGAAGCCATGTCGGGCGAAGGCCCCCTGCCCGACGTCGAGGTTGGTCCGCACGACCTCTCCACCATCCTCTACACCTCCGGCACCACGGGCCGGCCGAAGGGCGCAATGCACGCCCACCGCAATCACATCACCAACCTGATGAACGGTCAGCTGGGCGGCGCCGTCATGCGCGCCGTGGCCGGTGTCCCCAACCCCGACCAACCCCCGCCCGTCGAAGGCTCCGCCCAGGCCGGCGCCTTGCAGACCTTCCCCTTCTTCCACATTGCCGGGGTCTCCGGGATCTACTCAGCCGTCGCCAACGGCAGCAAGCTCGCCCTGATGTACAAATGGGTCCCCGCCGAAGGGGTCCGCCTTGTCGAAACCCACAAGCTCTCCAGCGCCGCCGGCGTGCCCATGGTGATGCGCCAGCTGCTCGAACACGCCCGCGAGAGCGGCGCGGACCTCTCGTCCCTGGCTGGCGTCGCAGCGGGCGGGGCCCCTGTCCCGCCGGACCTCATCAAACGCATCGGCGATCAGTTCCAGTCCCGCGCCTCGGCCGGCAACGGCTACGGCCTGACCGAGACCACCAGCGCCGTGATCTCCAACGGCGGGCCGGAATATTTCGCGCATCCAGACAGCATCGGCCGCCCGGGCACGACGGCTCAGATCCGGATTGTCGGCGAGGACGGGCAGGATGTCGCCCAGGGCGACATCGGCGAGCTGTGGGTGCGCGGGCCGAACGTCATTCCCGGCTATTGGCGCAATCCCGAAGCCACGGAAGCCGCCTTCGGCGGCGGCTGGTTCCGCACCGGCGACCTTGGCTACGTCGATGAAGCCGGCCTGCACTACGTTGTCGACAGGGCCAAGGATGTCATCCTGCGCGGTGGCGAGAATGTCTACTCCGCCGAGGTGGAGGCCGCGATCCTGCCCCTGCCCGGCGTGAAGGACGTGGCGGTGCTGGGCCTGCCGCACGACATCTATGGCGAAGAGGTGGCCGCGGTCATCCAAATGCGCCCCGAGGCCATCACGCCAGGCGCCGAGGCGCGGATCGCCCAGGCCCTGGAGGCCGATATGGCCCGCTTCAAGATTCCTACTCGCATCATCCTGACCGCGGACGAACTGTTGCGGACCGGCACCGGCAAACTGCTCAAGCGTGAACTCAAGAGCCTGTACTTCCCGGTGGCGAGGTAGGCTCCCCGAGACGCGCCGGCCCTACACCGGACCGCTGATCGACAGGGTGTTGCCGTCTGGGTCCTTGAACCAGCAGACGCCATGCGGCCCGTCAGGTCCCGCCGGGCGCCAGATGCCAAGCTCGTCCTGAGCCATGCCGGGATTGCGCTCGAAAACCACGCCCTTGGCGGCCAACGCCCGGTTTGCAGCGCGCAGGTCCGCAACCTCCCATCCCACCACCGTGCCCGGAAGCGGCGCGGCGTCAGTCGCCTTGCGGACCATCAACTGGGCGTGGGCGCCGGCGAAAACCAGAGCGAAATCGTCCTCGTGGGCAAGGGTCAGGCCAAGCTGCCCCACGTAGAACGCTTTGGACGCCTCGGCCCTGGCGGTTCCCAGGAAGGCCACCATGGTCTCTTCGGACAGCATCGCGTTCCTCCCGCTCCTGGCGGCAATCGCGCCTAGGCCACAGCCACGGCGAACCGATGGTCGATCCGCTCAATCAGAGTATCGCGCAGCGCCCTGTAGGCTTCCAGCATGTGATCGCGTGACCCGCTCACCTCGGTCGGGTCCGGGGTCGGCCAATATTCGATCTCCACGGCATGGCCCCGGCCGAGCTCGGTGGCGTGGTGCTGGGATTCCGGGGTCAGGGAGATCACCAGGTCGAAGGATTCGGCGTCGATGGCGTCGAACTGCTTGGGGCTGTGCCCCGAAACGTCCAGTCCGATCTCCGCCATAACCGCCACCACGAAGGGGTCGGGGCCATCCTCCTCGAAGGGCTCCAGCCCGCAGCTGTCGACAAACACCCGGTCCCCGAAGCGCTGCTTCATCAGGGCCTCCGCCATCGCCGAGCGCACGCGATTGTAGTGGCAGGTGAAAAGCACTGCCCCAGGCATGGAACTCACGGGATCAGCCTCGCCAGTGCAGGGCGCAGATCAGCGTGAAGAGCCGCCGCGCTGTGTCGAGGTCGGTTTCCACCTTGCCGGCCAGTCGCGCCTGCAGGGTCGCCGAGCCTTCGTTGTGCAGGGCCCGGCGGCCCATATCCAAGGCCTCGATCTGTTGCGGCGTCGAGTTGCGGATCGCCTGATAGTAGCTCTCACAGACCATGAAGTAGTCCTTGATCACTGTGCGCAAGGGCGACAGGGAGAGCAGATGCCGGCGCTCATAGTTGGGCCCCGAAATGTCCAGGGCGAGGCGGTTCTCGATCAGGGCGATTTTCAGATCATAGGGCCCGCCCTCCGCCCCTTCTGGCGCGAAGCTGTTGTCTTCGATCAGGTCAAAGATGGCGATCTGCCTCTCCTGCTCCTGGTCACGCGAAGCCGCGCCCAGCGATTCCTCGTCCAGGACCACGGATTGCAGACGTTGGTTGGCAGGGTCGGCGGACATCAGTCCCGTAAGGTGGGGCGGCGGATTCTTTGGCGCAATCTAGCGTCGCGCGCGGCCGATGTCCCGTCACGGAAAGCCTAGTTTCGACGGATACTCACCGAACGTGCATGGGCGGGCAGGCCTTCCGCCCCTGCCAGCGCCTCGGTGGCGCCTGCCAGGCGGCCGAATGCCTCGGCGTCCAGCCTGATGATCGAGCTGCGCTTGATGAAGTCATAGATCGAGAGGCCTGAAGAGAAGCGCGCCGCGCGGCTGGTCGGCAGGACGTGGTTGGAGCCCGCCACATAGTCGCCGATGGCCTCCGGCGCATGACGGCCGAGGAAGATCGCCCCGGCATGGCGCACCTGGTCGGCCAGGCGTTCCGGCGCCTCTACCGAGAATTCCACGTGTTCGGGGGCGAGGCTGTTCACCAGGCCCGGGGACGCTTCCAGAGGGGCCAGGATGATCGCCCCGTGATCGCGCCAGGACGCCGCTGCATCCTCACCCGTCGACAGTGTCTTCAATTGCCGCTCGATCGCGCCCTCCACCGCTGTGGCGAAAGCCTCGTCGTCCGTGATCAGGATCGACTGCGCAGCCGGGTCGTGTTCCGCCTGGGAGAGCAGATCCGCGGCGATCCAGTCCGGATCGCTCAGGCCATCCGATACCACTACGATCTCCGACGGCCCGGCCAGGGCGTCGATGCCAACGGTCCCATAGACCTGCCGCTTGGCCGTGGTCACGAAGTCGCTGCCCGGCCCGACGATCTTGTCCACCGGTCGGATCGGCCCGGCGCCATAGGCCAGGGCCGCCACGGCCTGGGCGCCGCCCACGCGCCAGATCTCCGTCACGCCCGCGATTTTCGCCGCCGCCAGCACGGCGGGCTCCAGCCGTCCGGGCGGGGTCACCATGGCGATCCGCTCAACCCCAGCCGCCGCCGCCGGCACGGCGTTCATCAGCACCGTTGAGGGATAGGCCGCCCGTCCGCCAGGCACGTAGATCCCCACGGCCTCCAGCGGTGTCCAGCGCCAGCCTAGACCGACCCCCGCCTCATCAGTCCAGCTCTGGTCGGCAGGCTTCTGGCGTTCGTGATAGGTGCGGATGCGGCTGGCCGCGAACCGGATCGCCTCGCGCACGTCCTCCGGGCAGGCCGCATAGCCGGCCTCGATCTCAGCCTCCGTCACACGGATATTGGCCTCGGTCACCGGCGTCTTGTCGAACCGGGCGCTGAGCTCTAGCAGCGCGCTCAGGCCCTCGGACCGTACCCGCGCGATCACCTCCCGCACGACCTCGTCCACCGCCGCCGGCGTCTCGCGGCGTTCGTGCACGAAGGCCTCGAAGGCCTGGGCGAACCCTGGATCGGAATGGCGGAACAGGCGCATGGGCGCCTTCAAGCGGGGGCGGAGCGCAAACTCAAGGGAATTCTATGCGCCCATGTGCCCTGGGCGGTGCGGCGTACGCCAGGGCTGCGAGACATCCGCCAGGGCGGCGTCGACACATTCCACGGTCACGGCGATGTCCCCGCCACCGGAGAAAGCCAGCGTGATCACCCCGCCCGGCGCCTCACCCGGCTCGAAGCTGACGGTCAGCAGGGAGATCACGGCATCCTTCAGGTCGCGGCGGATATTGCGCGCCTTGACGGCCATCACCCCGCCCAGTTGCAGCCCGCAACGCACGCGACCGCCCTCGGCCTCCCAGCGGTAGCGGTTGAACGCCACGGTCAGCATCCGGCCCCTGCCATCCACCTGGATATCTCCGACCTTGGCCACGGCGTCCTGCAGCGCCGCCGCGATCACGGCGAGATCGTCGGCGTCCTGCGCCAGCAGCCGGAGTGGCGCCTCGGCCACGGCCTATTCTTCGTCCTGGGCGTCGCCCTGGACGCGCCGAACCTCGGCCCCGCAGGCCGAGAGCTTCTCCTCCAGCCGCTCGAAACCGCGATCCAGGTGATAGACCCGGTTCACGGTCGTCTCGCCCCTGGCCGCCAGGGCGGCGATCACCAGGCCCACCGACGCGCGCAGATCCGTCGCCATCACCTGGGCCCCGGTCAGGTGGTCCACCCCCGTCACCCGCGCCTCGCCGCCGGAGACGCTGATCTTCGCCCCGAGGCGCATCAGTTCCGGCACGTGCATGAAGCGGTTCTCGAAGATGGTCTCCTTGATGACGCTTTCGCCGTCGGCCAGGGTCATCAGGGCCATGAACTGAGCCTGCAGATCGGTGGCGAAGCCCGGATAGGGGTCGGTCGTCACCTCCACGGCCTTCAGCCGCGCTCCATTGCGCCTGACCATCACCCCACCCGGCGCGGCCGTCACTTCCGCCCCCGCCTCGATCATCTTGTCCGCCAGGGCTTTCAGGTGCTCGAGCTTGGCGCCCTTTAGGAGGACTTCCCCGCCGGCCATGGCCACGGCCATCGCGTAGGTGCCGGCCTCGATCCGGTCGGGCACCACCGGGTGGGTCGCGCCCTTCAGCTTGCTGACCCCCTGGATGACGATCGTCCCATTGTCGGCCGGGTCGCGCGAGACCTTAGCTCCCATGGCGTTAAGGCAGGCCGCCAGGTCGTCGATCTCCGGTTCCTGAGCCGAATTGACGAGCCGGGTCTCACCCTCCGCCAGAACCGCCGCCAGCATGGCGTGCTCCGTCGCGCCCACTGAGACGAACGGGAAATCGATCACCGCCCCCTTCAGGCCGCGGGGGGCCTGAGCATAGACGTAGCCTTCGTGGAGGTCGATCCGCGCGCCAAGGGCCTCAAGGGCCTTCAGGTGCAGGTCCACCGGCCGCGCCCCGATCGCACAGCCGCCCGGCAGTGAAACCTTGGCCTGCCCTGTGCGGGCCAGCAGCGGCCCCAGCACGTTGAAGGAGGCGCGCATCTGGCGGACGAGGTCGTAGGGGGCGTTGGCGCTCACGATCTCCGGGGTCCGCAGGATGGTTTCGGGGCCATCGCCACCGTCCATCTCGATCACTTCGGTACCGAGCCGTTCGAGCAGCTTCCCGAGGAACCGGGTGTCCGCCAGGCGCGGCATCCCCGTCAGGCGGATCGGCTTGTCGGTCAGGAGCGAGGCGACCATCAGCTTGATGGCCGAGTTCTTCGCCCCGCTGATCGGGATTTCCCCGTTCAGCCTGGCCCCGCCGATGATCGTGATCCGATCCATGCCTACCCCTTTGCCAGGCTCTTCAGACGCGTCTTAGAGCTTGATGACTTCAGATGGAATCCATCTGAAGTCTGAATCAAGCTCGTCAACTTAGGAGTCGAGAGCACGATTCAGCGTCGCGCCGGTTCGGCCACTCCGCGTCGTGCTCTAGCGCAAGGCGCGGCGGACGCAAGGTGAGCCCGCGTCAGTCCACAGGTTCCGGCCCTATCGGCTTTGCCCCTGCCCCGCTCGCCGCCTTGCGCCGCCGCAGATTCGTCCGCAGGGCCTCGGCCAGACGCTTCTCGCGCTCGACCTTGACACGTTCGGCTTCAGTGGGCGGCTTTTCCATCACGGGAAGTGTAGCCGAGCCCACCGCGAAAGGGTCAAGCCGGTTTTCCCCCTTGGCCGATCCGTCCGGGTTCGCTATAGCCCGCGCCTCTTCAGTTGCCGCCGTAGCTCAGTGGTAGAGCGCATCCTTGGTAAGGCTGAGGTCGACAGTTCAATCCTGTCCGGCGGCACCACTGAAGTTTCAGGCCCATTGTCGATGCGACACACTGGCTCCCACGCGGCGGCTAAGGTTCTCGCCTTCGCCGTTCACCACGCCTTCCGATCCACGACAACCTCGTCGCGAAGTTGCAACGGGGCGCACTACCTCTGCTCTGCGTGACAATCCGCCCCCTGTCGTTCACGCGTCCGTCAAGGCACACCCTCCCCCGCAATTCGGCGCCAGGAGGCCCGCTTGGACGGATCATCATCTTTTGTCGGCAATAGCGACTTTCGGCCCGAAGTGTTCTTCGTCGGCCGGACGGAAGGCGCGGCTGTTCTGAAGGGTGCGTTCGGCCAGATCCGGCGGCGGTGCTCCATCGTTACCGAGGGCGACTGGAACTTCGCCAAGCACAGCCTCGAGTTCCGTGAGACTTTCATCTACGACAACGGTGCGATCGACACTTGGCTTTGGGCCACCCAGATCGGCGCCAATGGGACATATGTCTCCGCTGAGGCCCTGGCGGGTCCGGGCGTCGTCGGCCGGCGCCTCAAGGGCGACTATGTGCTCAGCTTCAAGCGGCCGTGCGGTGCGTTCAAGGGGCTGTTCACGCCGCATTTCGTCATCCGTTTCACGCCCTTGGATAGCCAAACGGTGCTCATGGCGGCGCGCTTCAGCCTGTTCGGCGTGCCGATCGGTTCAATGACCGGCATCCACCGCCGCGTCGCGCCCTGAGCTAGACCCCGCGCGGGCGCTTCGGCTGGCCATGCAGCTCGTCACCCGCGTTGGCCGGCAGAGGCAGAAAGAACAGCAGCGAAATCAAGGTGGCGACCCCGACACCGATGAAGGCCGGGGCGATCGCCTGCGCGGTCGGCTCGTGCGCGCCCTGAGCCGACATGGTGACATGCAGCATGGCGGCGGCCAACGAAATGCCGATCGTCTGGGACAACTGCTGGCCCATGGTGGACATGGAGGACGCCCGGCTCATCTGCCGCTGCTCCACATCGGCGAAGGCGAGGCCGTTCAGGCTGGTGAACTGCAAGGAACGGAAGAAGCCCCCGATAACCAGGATGCCGATGATCAGGGCGTGCGGCGTGGTCGGCGTGAAGAGGGCATAGGCCATGAAGCTCACAGCCACGATCACCGTATTGACGCTGAGCACCCGCTTGAACCCGAACCGCGCGAGGATTGGCGGCGCCACGGTCTTCATGGCGAGGGCCGCCGCGGCGCTGGCGAAGGTCATCAGGCCGGCTTGGAAGGCCGAGAGATGAAAGGCCTTCTGCAGCAGCAGGGCCAGCAGGAACGGCGTCGCCCCCATGCCCATGCGCATGAACGCCCCGCCCACCACCGAGGCGTTAAAGGTCTGGAGTTTCAGCAGTGAAAGATCCAGCACGGCATGGGGCGTGCGGTTCGAGTGAAAGCCGTAGATGCCCAGGAAGGCCAGGCCAACAGTCAACGGCCCCACCACGGCCAGCCAGCGAATCTGCTCGCCGCGCACCGATTCCAGCCCGAACATCGCCGCCGCCAGACCGACCCCCACCAGAATGCAGCCGATCCAGTCGAGGCGCGGCGGAACCTCCTCCTTCACCTCCTTGATGAAGCGGGTCACCAGGAACACGCCGGCGATGGCGATCGGCACATTCAGGAAGAAGATCCAGCGCCAGTCGCCAAAGGTGACGATGGCCCCACCCAACAGCGGCCCGATCACCGGTCCAAGCATCGACGGCATGGTCAGCACGCTCATCGCCTGCACCAGGTCGTGCTTGGGCGTCGAACGCAGCAGGATCAGCCGGCCCACCGGCATCATCATCGCCCCGGCCATACCCTGAAAAAAGCGGGCGATGATCAGGTGCGTCAGGTTCTGGGCGAAGCCGCAGAGGGCGCTGGAGGCGGCGAAGATGATGATTGCCGTGGTGAACACCCTTTTCGCGCCAAAGCGGTCCGCCGCCCAAGCGCTCACCGGCAGAAACACCGCCGAGGCCAGCATGTAGGTGGTGATCGCCAGGGACAGGGTCACCGCGCTCTGATGCAGGTCGACCGCCATGCGCGGCAGGGCGTTGGTGAGCACCGTGGCGTTCAGCGTCTGCATCAACATCGATGAGCCGATGATCAGAGGCACCACGGACGAGAAAGGCTTCACGTCCGGCTCGGGGGCCAGGGTGGCGGCCACGGGTTCGCCGGTCATGGCGGCCGCCGCATCGGATTCTGCCTGGCGCCGCTCGGCCATCGGGGCGTTGGAGAGCACTTCGGTCATGTGCGGTCCCCCGCCAGGCCGTTCAGCGCCGGCAGGGCCGCCGTCAGGGCCGCCCGCGCCTCGGGGCTCAGCCCCGCCAGCCGCGCCGCCAGCCAGTCATTCCTCTGCCGCCGGATCGCTTCCATGGCCTTCTGGCCCTTTGGCGTCAGGGTCAGGCCCACCCGCCGGCGGTCGTCGCAATCCGACCCCGTCTTGGCCACCCAGCCGGCCGTCTCCAGGCGCTTCACATGGCTCGACATCGAGGGCTTGGCCATCTGTTCCAGCTCGGCCAGGTCCGAGAGCCCTATGCCGGGGTTCTTCTTGATGGCGTTGAGCAGCTGCGCATCCAGCGCCGAGGCGCCCGCCCTCTGGGCCTCACGCCGCAACTGCCGGGACACCCGTAACAGGGCCGGACGAAGGTTTTCGGCCAGATCCAGCAGTCCAGGGTCGGAGGTGGTCACCAAGACACTCTATATAGTTAGGTCGCCTAACTATCCATTTGCGCCGCGCCGTCCATTGCGTCAAGCGTGACGGTCCGCCGCGCCCATGAGATAAGCCGCATATGTCCCTGGATCCGCCCAATGACTCCCCGGTGATCGTCCAGTTGGACGCCCGCCCGATCAATTCGACAATCCATCTGGCTGACTACGATCCCCGATGGCCGGCGTGGTACGCCAAGGAAGAGGCCAAACTCACCCGCGCCCTGGAAGGCCTCGACCACACCCTCTGGCATGTTGGCTCTACCTCCGTGCCGGGCCTCGCAGCCAAGCCACTCATCGATATTCTGCTCGCCGTGCCGGACGCCGCCCGGGAGGCGGACTATGTCGACCGCATCGAATCCACCGGCTACCGGCTGCACCTGCGCGAGCCGAATTGGCATGAGCACCGCCTCTTCAAGGGGCCGCGCCCGCCGGTGAACCTGCATGTCTTTTCGGCGGGCTCTTCGGAGATCACCCGCATGCTCGCCTTCCGCGACCGGGTGCGCGCCCACGATGACGAGCGCGCCCTCTATGAGGCCGAGAAGCGCCGCCTCGCCGCCCAGGTCTGGGCCAGGACACAGGATTATGCCGACGCGAAATCCACAGTCGTGGAAGCCATCATCGCTCGGGCGCTAGCGGGTTAGGGCCCCGCCGTGAGCACGGCGCCGCTCGTCAACGCCGTCTTGCGCGCCAGGTCGGCCTTCGCCGCCTCGTATTCCGCCGCCAGACGATCCACCAGTTCGGCTGTAGAGACCACGGCTTTCACGGAGCCGATGCCCTGGCCGCCGCCATAGATGTCGGTCCAGACGCGGACCTTCTGGTTGCCGCCGGAATTGAAGTTCATCTTCGACTTGTCGCCCTTGGGCAGGTCGTTCGGGTCCAGCCCCGCCCGCACCACGGACGGCGACAGATAGTTGCCGTGCACGCCCGAGAAGAGGTCCGAATAGACCACGTCGTCCGCGCCATATTCGACGATCATGTTCTTGTAGTCGTCCTTCGAGCGCGCCTCGGTGGTGGCGATGAAGGCCGTGCCGATATAGGCGAGGTCCGCCCCCATGGCCTGCGCCCCCAAGATCGCCGCCCCGTGTCCCATGGCCCCGGAGAGGGCGATCGGCCCGTCGAACCATTCGCGCAGTTCGCCGACGATGGCGAACGGGCTCTGCTTGCCGGCATGGCCCCCGGCCCCCGCCGCCACGGGGATCAGGCCATCGGCCCCCTTCTCCACGGCCTTGTGTGCAAAGGTCTGGTTGATCACGTCATGGAACGTCACCCCGCCCCATGAGTGCACGGCCTGGTTCACCTCCGGCACGGCGCCCAGGGAGGTGATCACCACCTTCGGCTTCCACTTCTCGATCACCTGCATGTCGTGCTCGAGGCGGTTGTTGGTCTTGTGGACAATCTGGTTCACCGCATAGGGCGCGCTCGGCCGGTCGGGATTGGCCTTGTCCCAGGCCGCCAGCTCCTCGGTGATCTGGTGCAGCCACTCGTCCAGCACCGGTTCAGGCCGGGCGTTGAGCGCCGGGAACGAGCCGACAATGCCCGCCTTACACTGGGCAATCACCAGCTCCGGGCCGGAGATCGTGAACAGGGGCGATCCGATCACCGGCAGACGCAGATGTTTGAGAGCTTCAGGCAGGGCCATGGCGTGTCCGTTCCCTTAGGGAATATTTACGCCGTATATTTATGACCGGTTTTCACTGAAGCGCAAGAGGAAGGGAGCGACCGTGCGCTTTTCCTTTGTCCGCTCATCCCGGCGAAAGCCGGGACCCAGGCTTTTTTGGTTTGGCTATGAGATCCTGACACAAACATCGCAGCTGACCCACCGGGCTGGAAAACACCTGGGTCCCGGCTTTCGCCGGGATGAGCGGATAGATCAGGGGGTATCCAACAACGCCTTGAGAGCGCCCCGGTCGCCACCGAACAAGCGGTCAACCAGGGCCTGAACCTCCCCCGCCACATACGCCTCCCGCGTCAGTTGGGGGTGATAAAGCTGGCGGCCTTCCGAGCGCTCTGAGGTCACTAGGTCCTTGTGCATCAGCCGGGACAACAGGGTCTTGATGGTGGCCGAGGCCCAGGTCTGGCGTTCCTGCACCTCTTCGATCAGGCTCACGAAGGGCAGAGGCCCCCGCCGCCAGAGGGCGGCGAGAATCTCGCTTTCGGCCTCGGTGATATGGGCCTTTTCCACTTATGCCCCCCGCAGAACAGCGCGGTCGATGCGCGCTTCCACCGACCAGTTGGCGATCACCGCCACAACGCCGCAGAAGATCCCGAGCAGAAGGGTGAAGGCCATCTCAGCGAAGCCGTGCGCCAGCACCTGGATGGACGGCGTCTGGGCCATATTGGCCAGGCCCAGGCACGAATTGAGCAACCCGTAGCCGGCCCCGAACGCCCCGAGCAGGGGGCCGCCTGCCCGCAAGCTGGAGAGGAAGGCCGATCCCCCCGCCACGCGCGGCCCTTCCCGGCCTTTCAGCACGGCGATGACGATGGCGGCGATGGTCAGGCCGATCAGCAGCAGCATCACGAACTGCACCGGGATCGCCGCGTGGGCGAAAACGCCTCCCACGGTCAGCGGTTCGGCATGAGCCGCGGCGGGCGCGGCGATGAAAGCGGCCAGAAGAGCAGCCTTGGCGGCGGCGGGCCGGATAAGCGACTTGGACATGAGCGTTTCCCCGATTGACTACAATTGTAAACTGATACGACTACGAGCGTAAACTTGTGTCAAGTCCGAAATGTTCAGGCGTCCCAACGGCCTTGACGCGCCTAGCGTAAAGGTCTGCAACCAGCACCCATGAGTGCTGCCATCACCCCCCTCGCCGCCGGCTTCGAGGCGCCAGACCGCGACGCCTGGCTGGGCCTTGTCGAGAAGACCCTGAAGGGCGCTTCTCTAGACACCCTGGTCACGAAAACCGCCGATGGCCTCGCCATCCAGCCCCTCTACGCGGCCTCCACGGCCCCGGCCCTGCCCTCCTGGCGCGCCGGCACGGCCGAGCGCCCCTGGGACATTCGCTGCGTCACCGTCCACCCCGACCCGGCCCGCGCCAACCGTGACATCCTCGAAGACCTCGAAGGCGGCGCCGCCTCCGTTCTCGTCCAGGTGAACAATCCCGCCGATCTGGCCCAGGTGCTCACCGGCGTGATGACCGACCTCGCCCCCGTGGCCCTCTCCGCTGGCTTCCTCGGCCCGCAGGCCACTGACGCCCTGGCCGCCATCGCCAAGTCGGCCCCGGGCGCGCCCCTCGCCTTCCACATGGACCCGGTCACGGCCTTCGCCCGCTCGGGCTCGAGCCCCGGGCCCATCGACAGTCACATCATCGCCGCCGCCACGGCCGCGGCGCGCCACGCCGAGACCTATCCGAAGGCTACATTCGCCCTCGCCAGCGGCCAGGTGGCGCACGAGGCCGGCGGATCCGAGGCGCAGGAACTGGCCTTCATGGCCGCCTCCGCGGTCACTTACCTGCGCGCTCTCACCCGCGCCGGCGTCTCCCCGCCGCGCGCCCTCGCCGGCATCGTCCTCGGTCTCGCCGTCGACCAGGATTACTTCGTCTCCATCGCCAAGCTCCGCGCGGCCCGCCGCATCTGGGGCCGCATCTCCGAGGCTTGCGGCACGGCCACCCCTGCCCGCATCGAAGCCCGCTCGTCACGGCGCATGCTCACCGTCGCCGACCCCTGGACCAACCTCGTGCGCCTCACGGCCTCCTCCTTCGCCGGCGCCGTGGGCGGCGCGGACGCCATCGTGCTCGGCGCCTTCACCGACGCCATCGGCCTTCCCGCCCTCCTCGCCCGCCGTCAGGCGCGCAACACCCAACTCGTTCTGATGGAGGAGGCTCACCTTGGCCGCGTCGCCGATCCGGCCGCCGGATCGGGCTTCGTGGAGGACCTCACCGACCAGCTGGCCGCCAAGGCCTGGAGCCTCTTCCAGGACATCGAGCGCGCCGGGGGCCTCGTCGCGGCGCTGAGAGCCGGGACAGTCCAGTCCGGCATCGCCGCCGCCCGCGCCGCTCTCACGGCCGACATTCAATCCGGCGAACGTAAGATCCTTGGCGTCACGGACTTCAAACCCACCGAGGAGGCTCCGGTCGACACCGAGGCCTTCACAGCCCAGCCCGAGGTGTCCGCCCGCCTGCCCGGCCCGGACAGTGTGTGTGACGCCCTGCCCGCGTGGCGTCTGGAGGAGGCGGTTTGATGGCTGACATTCCGAATTTCGCCGACGTCGCCCTCGGCGCCCCAGCCTCCGCTCCGGCGCCGAAGGCCGAACCCTGGCAAACCCCGGAAGGCATCGCCGTCCAGCCCGCCTACAGCGCCGCTGACACGGCCGGCCTCGACTTCCCGGCCACCTATCCCGGTGTCGCGCCCTATCTGCGCGGCCCCTACCCGACCATGTACCTCACCAACCCATGGACCATCCGCCAGTACGCGGGCTTCTCCACGGCCGAGGACTCCAACGCCTTCTACCGGCGCAACCTCGCCGCCGGTCAGATGGGCCTCTCCGTCGCCTTCGACCTGGCCACCCACCGCGGCTACGACAGCGACCACCCGCGTGTGAAGGGCGACGTCGGCATGGCGGGCGTGGCGATCGATTCCATCCTCGACATGCGCACCCTCTTCTCGGAGATCCCGCTGGAGAAGATGAGCGTCTCGATGACCATGAACGGCGCCGTCCTGCCGATCCTGGCCCTCTACATTGTCGCCGGCGAAGAACAGGGCGTGCCGCACGCCGCCCTGCAGGGCACGATCCAGAACGACATCCTCAAGGAGTTCCTGGTCCGCAACACCTATATCTATCCGCCGAAGCCTTCGATGCGGATCGTTTCGGACATCTTTTCATATACTTCGCGCGAAATGCCGAAGTTCAACTCGATCTCGATCTCCGGCTACCACATGCAGGAGGCGGGGGCCTCCCTCGACCTCGAACTGGCCTACACCCTGGCCGACGGGATCGACTATGTGCGCGCCGGCATCGCCGCCGGCATGACTGTCGACCAGTTCGCGCCGCGCCTCTCCTTCTTCTGGTGCGCGGGCATGAACTACTTCATGGAGGTCGCCAAACAGCGCGCCGCCCGCCTCCTCTGGGCCAAGCTGATGCGGGAGAATTTCGACCCGAAGGACGGCCGCTCCCTCTCCCTGCGGGCTCACACTCAGACGTCCGGATGGTCGCTGGCCGCCCAGGACGTCTTCAACAACGTCGCCCGCACCACCGTCGAGGCTATGGCCGCCACCAACGGCCAGACCCAGTCCCTGCACACCAATTCCCTCGACGAGGCCCTGGCCCTGCCGACCGACTTTTCGGCCCGCATCAGCCGCAACACCCAGCTCTATCTGCAGGTGGAAAGCGGTCTCACCCGCGTCATCGATCCCTGGGGCGGCTCCCACTACGTCGAGCGTCTCACCCACGACCTCGCCGCCCGCGCCCTGGAACACATCCGCGAGGTGGAAGCCCTCGGCGGCATGGCCGCCGCCATCGAACAGGGCCTGCCGAAACTGCGCATCGAGGAAGCCGCCGCCAAGACCCAGGCCCGCATCGATTCAGGCCGCCAGAGCGTCATCGGCGTCAACCGCTACCAGCCCGAAGGCGAGGACGAAATTCCGATCCTGAAGGTCGAGAACGCCGCTGTCCTGAAGTCCCAGATCGAAAAGCTTGAGCGTCTGAAGGCTGAACGCAGCCAGTCCGACGTCGACACCGCCATCGCCGCACTGGAAGCCGGGGCCCGGGGCAACGGCAACCTCCTGGAGCTCTCCGTCAACGCCGCCCGCGCCAAGGCCACAGTCGGCGAGATCAGCCTCGCCCTCGAACGCGCCTTCGCCCGCCATGAAGCCAAGCCGGCCGTCGTGAAGGGCGTCTATGGCGGCGAGCTGGGCTCCGCGCCCGCCGTCGCCCGCGTCAAAGCCATGATCGCCGCCTTCAAGGAGGCTGACGGCCGTACGCCCCAGATCCTCGTCGCCAAGATGGGCCAGGACGGCCACGACCGCGGCCAGAAGGTCATCGCCACCGGCTTTGACGACCTCGGCTTCGACGTCGATGTCGGCCCCCTCTTCCAGACCCCTGCCGAGACCGCCAAGGCCGCCGTCGAGAAGGGCGTCCACGTGGTCGGCGCCTCCTCCCTCGCCGCCGGGCACCTCACCCTGATCCCCGAACTCAAGGCCGAACTGGAAAAGCTGGGCCGGGGCGACATCATGATCGTGGTCGGCGGCGTCATTCCGCCCGGCGACTTCAAGGCCCTCTATGACGCCGGCGCGGCCCTCATCTTCCCGCCCGGCACCGTCATCGCGGAGGCCGCCGCCCAGGTGCTAGAGCGCCTTTCCCGCGATCTTGGCTATGCCCAGACCGAGGCGGCGGAGTAGCTTCGCCGGATGATTTACTCCTACATCCTGATGAACCTCGCCCGGGGCGCCGCGCCCCGCCAGGCTTTCGCCAAGCGCCTTGCCGCCCGGCGCGAGCTCTTCACAGACCTGGGCGGCGAGATTCTCGGCTTCTTCACCGCCCAGCTCGGCTGGGAATCCGCCGAGGCCGCCCTCCTCATCCGCTGGAAGAACCAGCCGGATGTCGCCGCCACCGAAGCCTTGTTGTCCTGTCCCGAAGTGCTGGGCCACGTCCGCCAGCGCCTCGTCGCCACCCTGCGTCCCGAGCCCGAGGCGACGATCCCCGAGGGCGGCATCTTCGTGCACCGCTGGTTCGAGATCGACGGCGGCGATGTCGATGAATTCCTGAAGCTCTCCGGCGAAGGCTGGCAGGACTTCGAGCCGCGCTTCGACGCCAGGGTGTTCGGCCTCTTCCGGGAGGAAGCCGCCCTGCCAGACGGCCGCCGCCGCCTGCTCCTCATCACCCGCTACGGCGACCACGGCGTCTGGGAGGAGAGCCGCGATCCTTCCACCGCCGCCATGCAGACCTTCGGCCGCCGCCAGGCCCTGACCAAGCGCACGGTCGCCGCCAGCACGCTTCTCGTTCCCCTCGGCTAGACATGGCCGACATTCTCCAGCCCCGCCCGTCCGCCGCCATGTTCCCGCCGGGGGCCTTCGACCGGCTGGACCAGGCCGACGACGCCGAGTTCTACGCCGAGGCCCGCCTCGTCACCCACATCGACGACATCGCCATCAGCGCCCTCACCGGCTTCTATTCCCTGTGCCTGCCGCCCGGCGGTAAAATCCTCGACCTGATGAGCTCCTGGGTCAGCCATCTGCCGGAGGGTGTCGAGTACGCCGAAGTCACCGGCCTTGGCATGAACGCCGAGGAGCTCGCGGCCAATCCGCGCCTCACCCGCCGCGTCGTCCAGAATCTCAACGCTGACCCGGTCCTCCCCCTCGAGGACGGCCTCTTCGACGCCTGCGTGATCTGCGTCTCCGTCCAGTACCTGCAGCGCCCGGTCGAGGTCCTGCGCGAGGTTCTGCGCACCCTGAAGCCCGGCGCCCCGCTGATCGTCTCCTTCTCGAACCGCTGCTTTCCCACCAAGGCTATCCAGCTCTGGCGGATGCTGCCCCTGAAGGATCACCCCAACCTCGTCGGCTTCTATTTCACCGAGGCCGGCTTCTCCGAAATCGAGGCCGTGCGGCTCGTCGACGGCATCGCCAGCGACCCCCTCACCGTCGTCGCCGGAATCAAGCCCGTATGACCAAGCCCAACATCATCCTGATCTTCGCCGACGACCTCGGCTACGGCGACCTCGGCTGCGAGGGCGGCAGGATCATCCGCACCCCCAATCTCGACCGCATGGCCGCCGAGGGGGTCCGCCTCACCGACTTCTACGCCAGCGCCAATATCTGCACGCCCTCCCGCGCCGGCCTGATGACCGGCCGCTACGCCATCCGCCATGGCCTGGCCCACGAAGTCATCCAACCCAACGACGACAACGGCCTGCCCCTCGACGAACTGACCATCCCTCAGGTCCTCAAGTCGCAAGGCTACGCCACCGCCCTGATCGGCAAATGGCACCTCGGGCACGTCGCGCCCTTCTTCCCGCCCACGGCCTACGGCTTCGACGAATTCCACGGCCTGCCCTACAGCCACGACATGCGCCCGCTCGCCATGTACGAGGGCCGCGGCCCGGATGTGGTCCTTACCGAGGACAAGGTCGATTTCCCCAAGCTCACCGAGCGCTTCTTCGCCGAGACCCTGAAGTTCGCCGGCGCCCACAAGGACGGCCCCTTCGCCATCATCCTGGCGCTGACCGCCCCCCACACCCCGCTGCGCCCCAATCCGGACGGCGACGGCAATTCCCCGGGCGGCGCCTATGGTGAGGTGGTCGAGGAGATCGACCGCAATGTCGGCGCCCTCCTGAAGTCCCTCAAGGACATGGGCCTTGAGGAAAGCACCCTGGTCGCCTTCACCTCCGACAACGGTCCCTGGTTCGAGGGCTCGAGCGGCCCATACCGCGACCGCAAGGGCGGCGGCGCCTGGGAAGGCGGTTTCCGCGTCCCTTGCATCCTGCGTCAGCCGGGCGCCATCCCCGCTGGCAAGGCCATCGGCGGCCTCACCTCGAACCTCGACTTCATGCCCACCTTCGCGGCCATGGCCGGCGCGTCCGGCGCGATCCCCACGGACCTCGAACTCGACGGCTTCGATCTCTCCGGCATGATCCTGAAGGGCGAGGCCTGCCCGCGCGAAGAGCTGGTCCTCTTCAACAACACCAATGTCGCCGCCGTGCGCTCCGGCCGCTGGAAATATGTCGGCCAGTCCTACTACCGCACCCTCGACATCGATCTGGCGGCCTTCCGCTACCCCCTGCTCTTCGACCTGGAGACCGATCCCGGCGAGACCTATTCCCTGGCCCGCATGCATCCGGACGTCATGACGAAAATGGCGGCCCGCTATGAGGCCGCCAAGTCGAAGTACGCGATCTTCAAACCGCTGAACCGGATTCCGGAGCGTCCCGGCCAATACCGGGACTAGAGCCTGATACGTTTTGATTGGATCAATCAAAACGTTGAATCAGGCTCGCCCACTTAGAGTCCTAGAGCTCGATTCAACGTTTTGGCGGGTCCGCCAAAACGCATCGAGCTCTAGCCGCTCCCTACTGCCAGTTCACCGTGAAGGAGACCCCGAAGGTCCGTGGGCGGCCGGGGAAGCGGACCACCACGTTCGCGTTGGAGGAGACGCTCGTCCAGTAATAGACGTCCGTCAGATTCTGCGCCCAGAAGCTCAGGCGCCACTTGTCGTCATTGTCGTGAACCCCGATCGAGGCGTTCACCAGGGTATAGCCGTCGATGGCGAAGCGCGGATCATCGCCGAGGTCCGAGGCCGAGTCGTTCTGGTAGCGCGCCGTCAGCGCCGCCTGCACCCCGATCCGGTCGTTGATTTCCCGGTTGTAGAGGCCGGTGACCGAGCCCTGGAACGTCGGGCTGTAGGGGAAGTGGCGCTTGTCGAACAGCTGCGGCTGCCCGGCGGCGTTGATGCCGTTGTAGTTATTGATCCGCGTCTCCACCCAGGTCGCCGAACCGATCAGGGTGAAGTTCTCATTCGGCCGCCAGGTGAAGTCGCCGTCGACG
The DNA here is from genome assembly GCA_046349475.1 of Caulobacteraceae bacterium. Classification (GTDB taxonomy): domain Bacteria; phylum Pseudomonadota; class Alphaproteobacteria; order Caulobacterales; family Caulobacteraceae; genus Acaudatibacter. The sequence continues at coordinate 26,669 of JAXMCG010000021.1, forward strand.
CCCCAGGCTTCCGAGTCCGGTACGTTCGCCAGCCGCGCCAGGGCCGTATAGATCGGGTCGGCGAAATAGACGCTCAGCTGCTTGTCCCGGTAGTCGTAGTAGAAGCCGGAGAGGTTGAGCTGCACCCGCCGCTCGAACAGCCCCGCCTTCATGCCCACCTCATAGGCCAGCAGCGTCTCCTGCCGCGCCGGTTCCTGCTGGGTGGAGATGTTGGCGGCGTTGATCGGCGTATTGCCCGCCTTCGCCCCCTGGCTCACCGAGGCATAGAGCAGCACCGTATCCGTCGCCTGCCAGTCCAGCGCGATCCGCCAGGCGACGTTGTTCTCCGAGAGGCTGTGGGCCAGCTGGGTGAAGGTGTTGGTCGGCGGATTGTAGGTCAGGCAGGCATTCGCCGTGATCGGCGCCGGCGTCACCCCATAGATCGTCGTCACCAGGTAGCGGTTCACGACATTCACGTTCGGCAGCATGTTGCCGTTGAAGTCCGCCGAACAGCCCACATAGGTCTGGTCGTCCTGGGTGTAGCGGATGCCCAGATTGAGCTTGAGGGCCTCGGTCAAGTCATAGGAGCCGTTGGCGAACACGCTCCAGGTCTCGCTCTTCATCTCCCCGAGGTCGCGATAGGTGCGGAAGGCCTGGGCCATCTGCGTCGCCGTATAGCCGCCGCTGTTGAAGAAGGTGCCCAGGAGCAGATTGCCGTTGTAGCGGATCGCCCCGACATTGGCGTTCTGGCCCAACATGGTGCGGTTGTTGTCGGTGATGTCATCCCGTGCCGCATAGCCCCCAATCAGCCAATTGCCGCGATCGAACTCACCTTCCAACCGCAACTCCTCTGAGATCGAACTGATCTTGCCCGAGGCCTGCTGAATGAGAATCTCGTAGGGGCTGCCCGACCAGTCGAAGAGGGCGCTGCGCTCCAGGTGGTTGTAGCCGCTCAGCGAGACCAAACGCATATTGTCGGAGACCCGCCACGTCAGGCGCAGGGCGACGGCGCCGAACGAATTGTCCTCCTCAAGCGGCCCGGGCAGGCCAGTCCCGGAACCGATATCCTGGCCTCGCTGGCTTTGCGGCGCCCAGTCGGCCTGGGTGGCGTCGGTGGGGACATGAGTGGAAATATAGGTCGCCAGGCCCGGCGTATTGAACACCCCGAAGCTGCCAGAGCCCGGCGTCGTGTTGGGCGTGAAGCCAATGCCCTGGGCGACGACCGTGTCGGAGTTGTTCAGCCAGCCCGAGAGCGACAGGTCGACATCGATGTCCTCCGTCGGTTGCCAGGCGAAGGAGAGCCGCATGCCCAGCTTGTGCACCTCGCCCTGCCGCTCGTTGGGGCGCGTGTTGGAAACCTGCCAGCCCTGGTTCGAATTGTCGTACCGCAGGGCCAGCCGCGCCTGCAGATTGTCCGTCAGCGGCCCGGAGATGAAGCCCTCGATATTGTAGGTGGCGTAGTTGCCGACCTCGGCCGTCGCCGAGCCCTGCAGGCTGTCCGTCGGCTTGGCGGTGATGAAATCGATGAGGCCGGCCGTCGTGTTGCGCCCATAGAGGGTGCCCTGCGGCCCCTTCAGCACTTCCACCCGCTCGATGTCGAACACCGGCCCGGTCATCATGAACGGATAGGGGTAGGCCACCTCGTCCACGTAGGAGCCCACCGTCGAGGTGGCGGACAGGTTGATCGTGTTGAAGCCGATCCCTCGCAGCGTATAGATCGGCACGCCCTGATAGCTCTGCGAGACCGAGAAGCTCGGCGCCACCGCCGACAGGTCCTGCACATTGGTGACCCGCAGCTCATCCAGCCGCTCGCCGCTGAAGGCCTGGATCGGCATGCCGATCGAATTGGCGCTCTCCTCGCGCCGCTGAGCCGTCACGGTCAGGCTGTCGACGTCTGTGGTCGCCGTTGGCGTGTCAGCCAGGGCCTGAACCGGCGCCAGAACCATCAGCATGGGCGCGGCGGCCGCGGCCGCCAGCAGGGACTTGATGTCCATCGTTTCGAACTCCCCCGCCCTCCCTTTCGCCACGTCTCTTCGCGGACGCACGGCCACACATGGAGGGGCGGCGCCTCCAGCTGGCTCGCCGGAGATTGACAGGGGCGGCCTGGGCGCCAAGCTGACACAAGTGGCAGGTCACGCTGCGTCGCGCCAATGACGCCGGACCTCGGGAGGCCCCATGAGCGCTTCGGCGACACCTGATCTGTGGGCCCAGGCCGACGCCCTGGCCGAGGCTGTCCGCGCCGCCGGCGAGCGGATCGGCCTGCCGTACATCGCCGCCCACTCCGACTTCGGTGACCCGGAACCCATGCGCGGCCAGTCCGGCGCGCCCTACGGCAAGACTCATTTCAAGTGGATCGATGCGGGATACGAATACTGGCTGAACCGGCGCCTCGCCCTGGAATCCCCGTTCCTGAAGGCCGCGCGCCTGATTTCCGAGCCGTTCTTCTACGCCCATGGCCGCCTCACCACCTGGCGGCCGACCCGCTGGCTGGAGGCCATCGACCTTTCCCACCTGCGCGACGCCGGCGGCGACTACGGGGCGATCATCGCCCCGGTCCACCTGCCCAAGGGCGTGATCGGCGCCATCGTCTGGGCCGGGCGTGGCCCGGATGTGGCCGAGGTCTTCCAGCGTGAGGCTGAAAGCCTCGCTGCCGCCGCCGCCCGCTTCCTCTCCGCCCACCAGGAGGCCAAAGGCTCGTTCCGCACCGAGGCCGGCGACCTCACGCGCCGCGAAGTGCAGTGCCTGAAATGGGCCGCCGCCGGGAAAACCGATCTGGAGATTGGCCTCATCCTCACCCTCTCGATCTCCACGGTCCGCTTCCACCTGCGCAACGCCGCCGCCAAGCTCGGCGCCACGGGCCGCGCCCAGGTGGTGCAGCTGGCCGTCGGTCTTGGCTATATCGGAGCGCGATAGCGCCATTGACTGACGCAACGGCCCCGCGCGCCAATCCCAGTCAGATCAGGAGCGCCCCATGAGCCTCGAAGCTGTCCTCGCCGAAACCGCCGCGGCCAATCCCATCCCAGGCTATGTCGCCGCTGTGGTCCAAGACGGCGAGGTAGTGGCCGAAGCTGCCTCTGGCGAAGGCATGGGCCAATCCACCGTCTTCCGCATCTTCTCCATGACCAAGGCCATCACCACCGCGGCGGCCATGCAGCTTGTGGAGCGCGGCAAGGCCGACCTCGACGCCCCGGCCTCGGCCTACGCCCCCGAACTAGCCGCCGTGAAGGTGCTGGCCGGCTTCGATGACAGCGGCGATCCGATCCTGCGCGAACCGGCCCGGCCGGTGACCTTGCGCGACCTTCTCCTGCACCGCTCCGGCTTCGCCTACACCATGTGGAACGCTGACCTCACCCGCTACATGGCCTGGCTCACCGCCCGGGGCGAAGCCGCCAACATCAATCCCTATCTCGACATGCCCCTCGTCTTCGATCCGGGTGAGATGTGGGAATACGGCATCGGCATCGACTGGGCGGGCCGCCTCGTGGAACGGATTTCCGGCCAGGGCCTCGACGCCGTCTTCGCCGAGAACATCACCGGCCCCCTCGGCATGGCCGACACCGGGTTCGACGCAACCCCCTCGATGGCCGAGCGCCTCGCCGACATGTACCTGCGCACCCCGGACGGCGCCCTGATGGCCATGCCTCGCAACGCGCCCTCATCCGGCGGCTTCTTCAGCGGCGGCGGCGGCCTTCTCAGCACCTCGGCGGATTACCTGACTTTCCTCACTGCCATGGCCGGCGATGGCTCGGCCCGCTCAGGCCGCATCCTGAAGCCGGAAACAGTCGCTCAGATGGCCCATTGCGATGGCGGCGCGCCGAAGGTCCGGGCCCTCGCATCCCATGCCCCCATGCTCACCAACGACCTCGACATCTGGGGTGAGCATGAGGCCCGCTGGAGCCTAGGCTTCCTGGTCAATCCCATGGCCGGTCCGCATGGCCGCCCTGCCGGCTCCCTCGCCTGGGCGGGCCTTGCCAACACCTACTACTGGATCGACCGCGATCGCCGTCTCGCCGGGGTTTTCATGACCCAGTTGATGCCCTTCGCCGACAAGAGCGCCCTCGCCGTCTTCAACGCCCTGGAGCGTGAGGCCTACAAACTCAGCTGACAGAAACACCAGTTGCAGGGCCGCTCCGCCGCCCCCATTGATCCGCCACCGCGATGGAGGCGCGTGACATGGACCTGGCCCTCAGCCCCGAGGAGATCGCTTTCCGTGACGAGGTGCGCGCCTTCCTGGCCGAAAACCTGACTCCGGAACTGATCGCCGCCGGCCGGGCCCAGACCTCGGTCTTCTCCAACATCGCCGACAGCCTGCCCTGGCAACGCATCCTCGCCGCCCGGGGTTGGGCCGCTCCGCCCTGGCCCGTCGAATTCGGTGGCCCCGGCTGGAACGACATGCAGCGCTATATCTTCGCCGCCGAGTGCGCGGCGGCCGGCGCTCCCTCCCTCGCCCCTATGGGCCTTCGCATGGTGGCCCCGGTGATCATGCGCTACGGCTCGGCCGAGCAGAAAGTCACGCTCCTCCCCCGCATCCTCTCGGGCGAGGACTACTGGTGCCAGGGCTATTCCGAGCCCGGTTCCGGCTCCGATCTCGCCAGCCTCTCCCTGAGAGCCGAGAGCGACGGCGAGGACTACATCCTCAACGGCTCGAAGATCTGGACCACACACGCCCAGTGGGCCACCCATATGTTCGCCCTCATCCGCACCGACGCCTCGGGCCGCCCGCAGCAGGGCATCACCTTCCTGCTCCTGGAGATGACCCTCCCCGGCATCACCGTCTCGCCGATCATCACCCTGGCCGGCGATCACGAGGTCAATCAAGTGTTCTTCGAGAACGTCCGCGTCTCGAAGTCCGGCCGCCTCGGCGTCGAGAACGAGGGCTGGACGGTCGCCAAGGCCCTTCTCGAATTCGAGCGCGGCGGCGGCTCGGCGCCCGGCCTGAAAGTCGCCCTGAAGCGCCTGCGCGGCCTCGCCTCAGACGCGCCGCCCGGAGGCTCCCCCCTGATCGAGGAGCCGGCCTTCCGCCGCCGCCTCGCCGAGCTCGAGGCCGAGATCGAGGCCATCGAGATCACCGAGCACCGCGTCCTCTCCGCCGTCACCTCCGGCCAGAGCCCGGGCGCCCTCTCGTCCCTCCTGAAGATCCAGGGCACGGAGGCCATGCAGCGCATCGACGAGCTCTCAATCCTCGCCGCAGCCCCCTACGCCCTCGTCGACCAGCCCGTCCGCGGTTCCAACGACCCGGTCGGCCCGGCGGCGGCCCTCACCGCCATGCCTCGCTACCTCAACAACCGCGCCGCCTCGATCTACGGCGGGTCCAATGAGATCCAGCGCAACATCATCGCCCGGGCGATCATTGGCTTCTGAACCCCACAAAACACCGTGGCATCCCGGCGAACGCCGGGACCCAAGCGGTGCTAGCCCGACCACAAGATCTTCAATCCGAAGCGCCGGCCTGGACCCCGGCCTTCGCCGGGGTGACGTCGGGCCTGCCGGCCCTCGTCAATTCGGCGCCATCGACCCCCGTGGCGCGCCCATCGGCGGCGGCTGGATGGTTCCGGCCTTGATCAGCCCGAACGCCCGCCCGAACAGAGCCGCATCGTCCGCCGCCGCACTATAGGCCGGCCAAGAGAAGCCCTCGCAGCTGAGCGCCCGCGTCGCATTGGTCGATTTGAAGAACGCCGTCCAGCAGAGGTTCAGCCGGCGCGATACGTCCTTGTCGTCGGCGTTCACCCGCGGATCGCCCGCCGACGAAAAGCCCCAGCTGTCGAACACATAGACAATCTCCGCCGAATGCGGGGCCCCGTTCGGCTGGGCCGGCTTCCGCCACTCCGGCACATAGGCGAAGTTGTAGAGATAGGACGGGGCCGATCCGGCCGCCGCCAACCCTGCGAGCGTCCGTGCCGCGCCCGCCCCCGGCTCGCCGTTGTTGGAGCCGACCAGGGTCGGCACATCCGCCGCCGTCCCGGCCGCATAGGCGTCCTGCAGGGAGCTCGTGACGATCTTGCCGTCGATCACGCCCCGGATGCCGGTCCGCGTCGCCGCATTGGCCACCAGGGCCTCGGCCGGGATCGCGCGCAGCTGGTCGGCCGTGGCATTCGCGCCCGGCAGGCCGAGAGCCGTCGCCGCTTCCACGCCCTTGGCTTCACCGGCCGCCAGATCGATGCCGCCGCGCAGGTTCGAGCCGCTCTCGATCACCGCCTTGGCGAAGAGCCCACTGGCCGCCGGCGAGGCCAGCAGCTGCGAGACCATCGATCCGCCCGCCGACTGGCCGCCCACCGTCACATTGTTCGCATCCGCGCCCAGGGCCCGCGCATTGCGCTTCACCCACTTCAGCACCTCGATGGCGTCCATCAGGGCGTAGTTGACCAGGGGCTCGCCGCCGTTGGCCGCCGTCAGGGCCGGGTGAGCAAAGGCGCCGAACGCGCCGAGCCGGTAGTTCACCGTCACCACGATCACGCCGTTGCGGGCAAAGGCCTCGCCATTGTAGCCGCCCAGGTGCCCGGCCCCGAGATAGGCCGCCCCGCCATGCAGCCACACAAACACCGGCGCATTGCGCGCATTCTTCGGCACGGTGACATTGATGTAGAGGCAGTCCTCCGAGGTCGCCCCGGAAACGCCGCCGCCATTGACGCCCGTCGCCGGCACGGGCTGCGGGCACGGCAGGGCGAAATGGGTCGCGTCCCGGTCCCCCGTCCAATGAGCAGGCTGCTGCGGCATCCGCCAGCGCAGCGGCCCCACGGGCGGCCTCGCATAGGGCACGCCCCTGAAGGTGTTCACCTGGCCATCGGAAAAGCCCACCAAGGTCCCGGCGTCGATCTTTAGCCTTACCGCCGTCGTCCCGGCGGGCGCACCGCCCGCCCCTTGGGCCGGTTCGGCCCGCGATTCCGTCATGGTCATTAGCGCCCCCATCAGCGCCAAAGCGGCGCCCCAGATCCTGATGTTCAAAGCCGTGCTCCCATGCGGGTGTCTCGGACCCGCTTGATCACAGCTTAGCGGATGCGCGCATTCATGGGCAAGCCTGACTACTAAATGGAAGATGCGAACAGACACATTTGCGCCCTTCGCACTTTCTCGTTGTCGAATGTCATTCGAAGGTCGCAGGTTGACGCGAGTGTCACTTTTTCACGGAGACCGGCCATGAGCGACGGTGCGATCGATTTGAAGGCTGAAGCGCGCGCCCGCGTCTTCGCCGAGCCCATCGAAACTCTCAATGTGTCCCAGTCGCAGCTGTTCCAGGACGACGCGCATTGGCCCTACTTCGAGCGCCTGCGCGCCGAAGACCCGGTGCACTGGGTCCCGGCCAGCGACTTCGAGCCCCACTGGGACGTCACCCGCTATAACGACATCATGGAAGTCGACACCAATCACAAGGTGTTCTCCTCCGAGGGCGGCATCAGCCTTGGCCCGTCCGAAGAAATGATCGCCAAGATGGTCGCCTCCGGCGCCCAGATGACCGGCGGCCCGTTCGGCGGCCCTACCGGCGGCCCGACGATGTTCATCGCCATGGACCCGCCAAAGCATGACGAGCAGCGCAAGACCGTCAGCCCGGCCGTCTCGCCGCACAACCTGGCGATCCTTGAGCCCCTGATTCGTGAACGCGCGGGCCAAATCCTCGACAGCCTGCCCATCGGCCAGCCCTTCGACTGGGTCGACAAGGTGTCCATGGAACTGACGGCGATGACGCTGGCCACCCTCTTCGGCATGCCGCAGGAGGATCGCCGCAAGCTGACGCGTTGGTCGGACATCGTCATGGCCCGTCCTGGCCAGGGCTTGATCGACACCTGGGAGCAGAAGCGCCAGGAAATGGGCGAATATGCCAGCTACTTCCTGAACCTCTGGCAGCAGCGCAAGGCCGCTGAGCCGGCGGGCGACCTGGTGTCCCTGTTGGCCCATGGCGAGGCCACGAAGGACATGAACCAGTTCGAATACCTGGGGAACATCATCCTTCTGACGATCGGCGGCAACGACACCACCCGCAACACGATCTCGGGGTCGGTCTACGCCCTCAACAAGTTCCCCGATCAGTACGCCAAGCTGCGCGCCAATCCGGACCTCATCCCCTCGATGGTTTCCGAAACCATCCGCTGGCAGACGCCGCTGGCGCATATGAAGCGTACGGCCACCGAGGACTATGAACTGGGTGGCAAGACCATCAAAAAGGGCGACGCCGTGGTCATGTGGTACGTCTCGGGCAACCGCGACGACTCCAAGATCGAGCGGCCGAATGAGTACATCATCGACCGGGCCCGGCCGCGCGAGCACCTCTCCTTCGGCTTCGGCATCCACCGCTGCGTCGGCAACCGCGTCGCCGAACTGCAGTTGCGGATCATTTGGGAAGAAATCCTCAAGCGCTTCCCCGACATCCAGGTCCTGGAAGAACCCCAGCGAGTCTTCTCGACTTTCGTGAAGGGCTACGCCTCCATGCAGGTGATCATCCCCTCCAAGAACTAGATCTCAGAGCGGGGACGTAGGCAGGCCTGCGTCCCCATTCTTTTGGGCGAGGGGTTCCCTTTTCGCGAAACCCTGCTAGCCTGTGCGCTCGCTCTCGGGCGAGGACACGCCGATCCCACCGTAAATACGGTCGAAATACGGTGTCAGCAGCTGGCAGCAGGGTGCGTTTCTAAAAACGACGCATTCACGAAACCCGAGCCTCCAGCAGTCCTTCGTGCTGGGCGATCGTGTCCGGGTTCTCCGGGTCAAGCCGCTTGAACAGCGCCTCATTCCTGGACTTGTAAGCGTCCAGCTCAATGTCATGGCGGTCGACGGCCGCGAGCAGGGCGCGGCCTCCATCCTCGGCGTCGAAATCGCCGAAATAATAGCCGTGGCCCTTCAGAAAGCTGGAATTGTGGATCAGCGGGTAGCCGCCCCTCAGCACCTCATAATAAAGATAATTCAAGGCGTTCTCCCACTGGTGGGTCACCACGGCGTCGCAGTGGTTGGCCAGGAATTCCGCCGAGTTGAACCTCGGCTCCAGGGTCATGATCCCGGCCTGGACCGATTTCAGGCAGAGGGTGAAACTCTTGAAGTGGGCGTTTTCCCGGTGAGGCCAGCCATTGGTGATATACATCGCCTTGAACGCGCCCGCCCGCGCCCGGTAGGCCGCTTCGCACACCAGCATGGGCAGGTGGCTGGTCTTCATCACGGTGATGTTCGGGTCCAGCGCCCCCACGCGCCAGGTCTTCGGTCCGGGCTTGTAGCCAAAGGTCGCCTTGGCCGCTGTCCTGTCGATGAAGAGCGGACTCCAAATCTGCGGCGCCTCCAACACGGGGCAGCGGTACAGGGTCTCGCACCAGCCCTTGTAGGTGTGGATGTGCTGCGGCGTCATCCAGATCTGGTCGAAGTAGTCGATGTCGAAATAGCGCTCGGCATCGGCGCGGGGCGGCTTGGCGATGATCGCCTCCATCGAGATCACCGCCCCGTTGCCGCCCTTATAGTTGATCATCCGGCACCCCCTGGCGCGCAGGGCCATGGCGGTCTCACGATCCAGGGCCGCGCCCAGGGAAATTACATAGTCCAGCTGGTCCAGCACCTTGGGCGTACGCAGGATGTCGGCAGCCTCGACTCCGAGGTCCGAGACATCCTCGACGGGCTCCCCATCTCCATGATTGAGCAGGAACACGCGCGCGCAATTCGGTGAGGCTTTGAACAACCGGTAGAGAAAGACGACGTTCTGGCGCAGGCCGTTTTCATAAAGCCCCAAAGTGCCGTCGCCCTTGACGAAGATGGTGATCCCCACCGTGTAGCCACGTGGGGGCGCGCCGGGGCTTGGCGTTCTCCGTAGCGGCGCATTCATCGGAAGAGCTCCTTTTTGACCGAGATGCAGCCTGTTCCAGCCGGGGTCAGATAGAGCTGAAGTCCAGGATTGAGCTCGGAGATGCGCACATCGCGCATCAAGGTGCGCTCAGCCGCGAAGTTGGCGAATACCGTGGCCTTGAGGCGGTCGCACGGCGTTGGCCACCAGATGGTCTGCTGATACATGCCCGAGCAGTCCGGCGTGACCATCAGGCTGGAGAGCCGAGTGCGCCCGGAGGGATCACCGCTCTCAATGACAAACACCACCGGCCAGCGGTTGGCGTCCGGTCCAAGAGGTTGCGCCGTGAACTTGGCCGGCTGCCCCTCGATCAGGAAATCCGCCGCCCGCTGAACTGCGGGAGCGCAGGCGTTCATGCGCAGCTGGCGAAGCGTATTGGCGATGTCCTGCGAGGCAGTGGTGCTCATGCCGCCGGAGACACCGCCGGCGGGAGAGCCGGATCGCGTGGCCGGCGGCGACGGCGTATAGGCCGGCGGGCGGGGGGCCGGCCGGGGCTGGGCGAGGGCTGGGCTCGCCAGGCAAAGGGCGGCCGCGAGGGCGAGAATCCGTCTCATGCCGCCATCGCGCTGTCGAGCAGCGCGGCATGCCGGCGCTGCACTTGGGGATTGTCGATATTGAAGCGCCAGAGGAGGTCGAACACCGCCTCCCTTTGGGCGTCGCGCCGGGCGGCATGGCCCTCCAGGGCGTCCTTCAGAACGGCCCCACCCTTCTGCGGATCGAAAGCCGGATAGTAATAGCCAACCTCCTCAAAGGCTTCGGAATTGTGGATCAGCGGCCAACCCAGATAGAGGGCGTCCCAGTAGAGGTAGTTCAGCTCATTCTCCCACTGGTGGGTCACCACGGCGTCGATGTGCGTTCCAAGGACCTGGGCCAGCGGAAAGCGCCCCTCGGCGAACACCCGCTTCTGGCGGCCTAGATCCGTTGCCGCGCAGAACTCCTCGAAATGCGTCGTGCCGATCAGCTGCGAGGCGGAGAACAGCAGCACCCGGTCGATCAGGCCCTCCCGCGCCCTGTGGGCCTCTTCGCAGACCAGGAGGGGCAGGTGGAAGGTCTTCAGGACATTGATGTTGGGATCGAAAACCCCGATCCGCCACGCTCCTTCCGGCGGCCTCCAGAAGGCGTTCACCTTCGACATCTGAGCCGATTGCGTCAGGCACATCGGGTGCCAGACATGGGGGGCCATTTCGACGTTGGGGCTGCGCGTCATGGCCGCGTAAGATCTGTTCATCCGCCAGTGTTGAGGGGTGATCCAGCAGGCGTCGCAGCCCACCTCGCTGATGTGCTCTCCATGGCGAACGTCGCTGGCGAGATCTTCGAAGTTCATGGCGAGGGTGTTGCCGGCCATGTAGGAAATCAGCTTTCCGCCGCGAGCGCGGAAGAGCCGCATCAGGTTCGCATCGGCCCGCACTCCCAGCTCGATGATCACATCGAGGGCTCCCGCCGCCTCGTTCACCTGCAGCGTTGGCAGCCCGAACAGATCCCCCAGGGGGTTCGGCTTGTCCGTGGCCGGGCAGTTGACGATCGCGGCCAACTCCACCTCCGGCAGGCGCTGCAACAACATCCCGAGATAGACAATGTTCTGGGCTATGCCGCTGGACCAGAGGGCGGCGAAGGCGTCCACGTCCGCCTGGGCGGTGATTCCGACTTTCAGCCGCTTCATGGCATCCCCTTCTCGCGTCGAAACGGCGCCCGCTCCTTTCGGAGCAGGCGCCGCCCGGACCGTCTCTAGACGGGTGTTGGGCCTACCACTTGAACCCGAGGCCGGCAGACCCGCCCCATCCGTCATTCGAGGCGCCGACGCCGATCCCGAAGACCATGCCCTCGGTCCAGCGCGCCTCGTACCTGACGGAGAAAGCGCTCTGGCTTTCGAAAGTTCCCACCCCGACGGCGATCCCCTGTTCTCCAGGCGCCAGCGGCAGAGAGACGGAGCTCATCGCCAGGCCGAGCGCGACCCCGCCATAGGCCTTCTCGACCTGGGCGACATTGGCGCCGTCGGTGGGATCAATGCCCTCGGCGACATTGACCAGACGCCGCTCGGACCCCGGCGCCCCGAAGGAGACCACGTTCGGCGCATTGGCCGCCGACCCGGCGCCGATCGCCACCGAGTTGGAGCCACTGGCGCCGACCGAGGCATTGTAGCCGATAGCCGTGGCGTTCACCGCGGAGGCGCTGATCGTCGAGCCGGCGCCCACCGCCGTGCCGCCGTCCGCCCCGACATGGGCATTGGCGCCGACCGCGGTATCGTTCGGGCCGGCCGCGAACGCGTTGGTGCCGACCGCCACGGATCCGGCGCCTTGGGCCCGGGCGTTGGCCCCGACCGCCGTCGCGCCCGCCACAGCCGATGCACCAAGCCCGACGTTCAGACCATTGGTCGGCTGGGGGATCGCCCCAATCGACGCGAACCGCGCGTCCACCGAGGTGGAGAGGGTCGAAAGGCTCGAGTTGGTGCTGGAGAGTGAGGAAGAGACGTTGGTCAGGCTGGTCGATGTATTGGCCAGATTGGAATTCGTCGTCGACAAGGATGAGGAGACATTGGCGACGTTCGAGTTCGTGCTCGAGAGGCTCGTCGACACATTGGCCAGGTTGGAGTTGGTCGTCGACAGCGACGTCGAGACGTTGCCAAGGCTGGCGTTGGTGTTGCCGAGGTTCGAATTGGTCGTCGAGAGGCTCGATGACAGGTTCACGTAGTTCGAGTTCGTCGTCGACAAGGACGTCGAGAACCCGGTCAGGCTGGTGGAGATGTTGGCCTGGGTCGAGTTCGTCGTGGACAGCGACGACGACAGGTTCACGACGTTGGAATTGGTCGAGGACAGGCTCGAGGATAGCCCGGAAATCCCGCTCGAGAGCGAGGTCGAGACGTTGGCCAAGTTGGAGTTGGTCGTCGACAGACTCGTCGAGACATTGGTCAGGTTCGAATTGGTCGTCGAAATCGAGGACGAAACGTCTGACAGGCCCGTCGACAGAGACGTCGAGACGCTCGCCAGGTTCGAGTTCGTCGTCGAGATCGAGGACGACACGTCTGACAGACCGGTCGACAGGGACGTCGAGACATTGGTCAGGTTGGAATTCGTCGTCGAAAGCGATGTCGAAACGCCGGTCAGGCTCGTGGAGATATTGTCCTGAGTGGACAGACCGGTCGACAGCGAGGTCGAGACATTCACCAAGCTGCCGGAGATGTTGACCTGTGAGGTCGACACGTTGGTCAGGGTGGAGTCGGTCGACGACAGCGACGTTGAGATGTTCGCCTGCGTCGAGAGTCCCGTCGAAAGGCTGGTCGAGATATTGGCCTGATTGGAGTTGGTCGAGGACAGGCTCGAGGAGACGTTCGTCAGATTGGAATTGGTCGTCGAGAGCGAGGTTGAGACACCCGTCAGGCTCGTGGAGACGTTACCCAGAAGCCAAGCTGGTCGATTGGCCGGCCAACGAAGTCGACTGACCTGCCAGGCTCGTCGAGTTGTTCGCGGTGCTGGTAGAGACATTGTCGAGGCTGGAATTTGTGGACGACAACGAGGTCGAGACACCCGTCAGGCTCGTCGAGACGTTCGTCTGCGTTGAGACGGTCGATGACAGCGACGTCGAGATATTGGCTTGGGTGGAATTGGTGGTCGATAGGCTACTCGAAAGGTTGGTGACGTTCGAATTAGTCGTCGATAGCGAGGTCGAGACACCCGTCAGGCTTGTGGAGACGTTACCGAGGCTGGTCGACTGGCCGGCCAAAGAAGTCGATTGACCTGCCAGGCTCGTCGAGACGTTGGTGAAGTTGGAGTTGATCGCGGTGTTGTCGGTCGTGTCGGCCTGATCCGTAACTGTCACAATCTGGGCTTGAGCAACCGCGGGCGCGAGGGCCGTCATCGCTAAGCCCAGGGATGTCACGGAGACGCCAAGCAGCAATGCCGCGCGCACGGGTGCGCGGCCACCATTTAATCTATTCATTATTGAGCGTCCCTTTGAGAAGTCGCGATTTGTCCGGTGATTGTGTCGGACAGCCGACTTCTGAGCCGGCGCTTACCCTGAACAACCAAGTGCACAACCAGCACTTAGCCATCAAAGTTCATGGCGGTCCGCCGAATTTTGGCGAAAACCTGAATTATTATACAGACTTAACCTTATGGACGCGTCCGTAATTCTACCCAATTACAGAACAAGCAGGAGCACACGGCCGCCTTTCCAGCAAGCCTTCTAGCTAAACCACAGCGCTAGAATCATCGACCACAGGCTGTGGCGCGCAGGTCACATTCAAGTAGAGCCGAAATGGCGCAACGGCGCCGGAATGTGGGCGGTCAGGCCGCCCGTTCCACGCTGCGAAGGACCGCTTCCAGGAAAATCGGGAAGAGTTTGGGCGGCATGTCATGCCCCATCCCCTCGATGATCCTCAGCTCGGCGCCCGGCACATTGGCCGCCGTGTCTCTGCCCCCCGCCACGGGCACCAGGGGGTCATCCGCCCCGTGCAGCACCAGGGTCGGAACCTTCAGCGCCCTGAGACCCGGCCGGCGGTCGCCTGTCGCTCCAATCGCCTGCATCTGCCGCTGTACCCCCGTGGGATTAAAAGCCCGGCGGTATTCACTCTCCGCCCGCGCCCTTAGCTCCCCTTCTGCCCAGGGATAGGCCGGGCTGCCGATGGTGAGGGCGTTGGAGACGCCATGGGCGATGAACGCCTCCCAATCAGTCTCGGGATTGGGCGCGGCGTTGGTGATTACGCCGATTGCCGGGGGCGGCGGCAAATCCGGATTGCCGGTGTTCGACATGATGCTGGTCATGGAGAGCACCCGGTCCGGATGCTCGATCGCCACCTGTTGCACGATCATCCCACCCATCGAGACACCGACGAGGTGGGCCTTGGGGGCGCCGGCCGCGTCCAGCACCATCACCACGTCGCCGGCCATCTCGGAAAGGGTGTAGGCGTCGCCCGGCTTGAACCAGGTGGACTTGCCGGTGTCGCGGTTGTCCATGCGCACGGCGCGCAGCCCCTTGGCGACCAGCATTTCGCAGAACGGCGCTGGCCAGCGCGTCATCTGCGAGCCAAGGCCATTGACCAACATCACTGTCGGAGCGCCGGCCTCGCCAAAGACTTCGTATTCGATCTCTACACCGCGTCCGCTGGCCCTGGGCATGGATGGCTCCCCTCGATGTTCTGGCGGCCGGAACGTCGTGAAATCTGATTGGACGATGGCCCTGGCCATAGCTTAAGCCGCCAGCCAAGATCGCCGCAACGCGACGTAAGGGAAGGACCAGGTATGGCGGACGGACCTCTGAAGGGCCTGAAGGTGCTCGACTGCACCCATGTCATCGCCGGCGCCTGGTGCTCCCTGCTTCTGGCCGACCTCGGGGCGGACGTCATCAAGATCGAGCCCCTGGAGGGCGAGACGACGCGCGGCCATCCTAAGGCCCGCTTCAAGGCGTTCGACTATGTGAACCGCAACAAGCGCGCCATCGCCGTCGACATGACCACCCCAGCCGGCGCGGATGTCATCAAGAGGCTCGCCAAGGGCGTTGACGTTTTCGTGGAGAACTACCGGCCCGGCGCGCTGAACCGCATGGGCCTCGGCTACGAGGACCTCGCCAAGGTCAATCCACGCCTCGTCTATGCTTCCGTCTCAGGTTTCGGCCTCACCGGGCCCTATTCCGACCGGGGCGGCTTCGACCTCATTGCCCAGGCCATGAGCGGCATCATGAGCTTCACCGGGCAGCCGGGCGATGAGCGCCCCTCCGCCGCCGGCGTACCCCTCTCGGACCTCAATGCCGGCCTTTTCGCCGCTTTCGGGGTGATGGCCGCCCTGCGCCACCGCGACGCCACCGGCGAAGGCCAGCATGTGGAGGCTTCCCTGCTGGAGAGCGCCGTCGCCTACACCATGTGGGAAACCGGCATGTACCTCTCCACGGGCGAGGTCGCGAAGCCCAACGGCTCCCGCCACCGCCTCGCCGCTCCTTACGAATCCCTGCGCACCCGCGACGGCTGGATTGTGCTGGGCGTCAACAATGACCGCCTCTGGAAGAAGCTGATCGACGCCCTCGGTGCGGACGACCTCGCCGCCGATCCTCTCTTCGCGGATGGCAGGTCCCGCCTTACCAACCGTGACGAGCTCGAAAAGCGCATCGAGGCGATCTTCGCCACAGACGATACCGCCGCCTGGGTCGAGAAGCTCAATGCCAAGGGCGTGCCCTGCGGCCCGATTAACACCATCGACCAAGCCCTCGCCGACCCGCAGGTGGAAGCCCGCGGCCTCCTTGCCGAGGTAGATGGCCGCCGCTTCACGCGAGCCCCCCTGGGCTTTTCCAAGACCCCGGCCTCGGTGCGCACCGGGGTACCGGCCATTGGGCAGCACACCCGCGAAGTGCTGAACGCCGCTGGCATGTCCGACCGCGATATCGATACCCTCGCCGCCGACGGCGTCCTCGGCCTCAATGGAGAAACCGCCCAATGACCGGCGTCGTCCACATCGACCATCACTCGTCTTCCGTGGTGGTCCTGACCATCGACAATCCGCCGATGAACCCCCTGGGGCCGGACATGCGCGCCGCCTTCATGGGCGTGCTGGATGAGGTCGAGAAAAGCGACGCCCTGCGCTGCATCGTCATCACCGGCAAGGGCCGCTCCTTCTGCGCCGGGGATGACCTGAAGCAGGCCCACGCCTCTGGCGGCGAGGACCTCGCCGGCTTTGGCCGCCTGCTGGAGCGCCTCGACCAGTCGCGCGTGCCCATCGTCGCCGCCATCAATGGCTGGTGCGTCGGCGGCGGCTTTGAGCTCGCCCTCTGCTGCGACATCCGCATCGCCTCCACCGAGGCGAAGTTCACCGCCGCCGGGGTGAACATGGGCCTGATGGCCTCGGCCTACCGCCTGCCCCGCCTGATCGGCGTCTCCCGCGCCAAGCAGATCCTGCTCACCGGTCTCCCCACCGACGCCGTCACAGCCGAGCACTATGGCCTCGTCACCGGCCTCCATGCCCCCGAAGCGCTGATGCCCGCCGCCCTCGAACTGGCCGACCGCTTGGCGTCTAGGGCCCCGCTCTCCGTGGAAGCCACCAAACGCGTCTCGTCGCGCGCGCCGGACCTCTCCCCGGAGGACGCCGAGACCCTGCAGGCCAAGGAACTGCGGGTGCTGCGCCGCTCGGAGGATCACAAGGAAGCCGTTGCCGCCTTCAACGCCAAACGCGACCCGGTCTTCAACCGGCGCTGACGCTCTCCGCCGCCGGCGCCTCATGCGTCGGAAGGGTTTCTTTGACACCATAGCGTTGCCGCCAGCGATTGATCTCGGCCGTCAGGTCATGCGGGGCCAGGGTCCAGCAGGAATGCACGCCCCAGATCTTTCCGTCCTTCATGGCCAACTTGACCACGTTGAACCAGTTCGCTTTGACCACAAGCGCCCGGTCGATCGTCTCCCAGGGCCAGGCCGGGCCGCCCCGTCCATGCTCGATGCGCACGCCTTGTTCGGAGATGATCATCTCGCTCGGGCGGAAGAGCACAAGGATGAAATAAAGGGCATGGTAGCCGAAGAAGAGCGCCATCGCGCCCCCGGTCCCGATGGCGACATTGTTGTCGAAACTTAAGGCCAGCCAGAAGCCCACGGCGCATAGGGGCGCGGCGCAGGCGAGATATCCCGCCGCCTTGCCGCGCGACTGGCGGTCCCGGAACGGCGCCTCCACTAGGCCTCCATCGCCGCACGGCCTGCGGCGTCATGATCGTCCAGCACCCGGCATTCCTTATCGAACACCATGGTCGGCAGGCTCTCCGCCGTCACCGGAGCCCAGCCCGGATTGCCGGTCCGGGCAAAGGCGATCCAGGCATCCGCCATGGTCGCCGCCAGGGCCCGGGCTTCATCGCCCCCGCCCGTGTGGTTCAGGCACCGGTCGATGTTGTCGAGGCAAAAGGCGAGGTCGGAGCAGTGGAAGGCGCGCGGCCGGCCATCCAGCACAGGGGTCTTCCAGGCGAACTGATAAAGATAGGCCGGCGCCCCGCCCGCCGCCGCCTTCAGCCGGGCCTGGGCGACTGGCTGCAGCCGGCCCATCGAAGCCGAATTGATCACCGCGGCGATCTCCACCGGCAGGGCCTCCGGATAGACGGCCCTCCAGGCCGCGATCACCTGCGGATCGCGCCGCACCTGGTCCCAGCCGATGGCCTCCATCTTCGGCACGCCCATGCTGGGCGAGCTCTCATGCAGGGTCCCGCCGACCAGCAGGGGGATGTCATGTGAGGTCGCGGTCGGCGCCGGATGGTAGGGGTGGCGCGCCACCTCGACCCCATCGACGAAAGGCTGCCAGACCATGCCTTCCCAGACCGCCCCGTTCGGCCGCACCGCCTTGCGCAGCGCCGCGGAAGCCTGA
The DNA here is from genome assembly GCA_046349475.1 of Caulobacteraceae bacterium. Classification (GTDB taxonomy): domain Bacteria; phylum Pseudomonadota; class Alphaproteobacteria; order Caulobacterales; family Caulobacteraceae; genus Acaudatibacter. The sequence continues at coordinate 44,774 of JAXMCG010000021.1, forward strand.
GCTCCGGCTTCCACGAGGGCCCGGGCGGACAGCGCTCGTAGCCCCGCCTCATCACAGCCCGCCGCGTCCAGCAGGGCCGCGCGCACTTCGTCGGCCCGCTCGGGCGAGGCAATCCGCAGCTGCGAGCCCGACTGCACGATCATCTTGTGGAAGAGGCCCGTGGCCGCCGGCATGGCCGTCAGGGTGTTGATCTTCGCCCCACCGCCGGACTGGCCGAAGACCGTGACATTGCCGGCGTCGCCGCCAAACGCCGCCGCGTTCTCCTTCACCCATTCCAGAGCCAGCACGATGTCCAGCATCCCCGGATTGGCGGCCCCGCCCTCCAGCTTCAGATAGCCGAACGGGCCCAGCCGGTGATTGACGCTGATCACCACCACATCGCCGCGCCGGGCGAGGTTTTCGCCGTCATAGGCGGGCAGCTCCTGGCTCGACCCGGCCTCGTAGCCGCCGCCATGGATGAAGAACATCACCGGCCGTTTGCCCTGCCCGCCCGGCGTCCAGACGTTCAGGCGCAGGCAGTCCTCACCGGGAAAGCCATCATCCCAGTCGAACAGGAACGCCACCTCGTCGTGCTTCCACCCCGCCCGCTCGATCTGCGGGCACACCGGGCCATAGGCCAGGGCCGATCGCTCGCCCGTCCAGGCCTTGGCCGCCTCCGGGGCCAAGAAGCGCTCGGCGGCGCCATAGGGGATGCCCTTGAAGGTCAGGATTCCCGCCCGCGAAACGCCGCGCACCTTGCCCAGTGAGGTCTCGATCACCGCAGCGGCGGGCGTGGTCAACCCGCCAGCGGCGCTCACCCGCGATCCATCGGCCATTGCGGCGCTCCCATGTCTAGCATGGCGCCAAGCCTAGGCTTGGCGGGGCGTCACGTCGACAAGGTCTTCCACGGTGTAGGGCACGCCATGGCGGCGCTCGATGTCCTTTTGCAGCGCGCCGGCCGCGAGGAGATGGCCGGGGAACAGGAAGTCCGCCGCATAGCCCGCCAGGGGCACGTCGCTGAGGGCGGTGTCCACGGTCAGATAGGCGCCCATTTTAAGTAGCGTGAGCAGTTCGGCCTTGGCCTGAATAGCCTGCAGCAGAATCCAGCCCCCGGCGATCGCCGAGAAGGCCGTGTTGGCGATGGGGATGAAGGACACGAGGCTGTCGAGGCCGATGCCAAAGGGGCCGATGCCGATCACCCGGTCGGTGAGCTTCTTGAACTTCTCGGCCCGGAGCCAGACCGCATGGGCGCGCTGGCGTTCTTCGTTGTCCATCAAGGAAATCCCCGCGGAGTCGGGCTCAGAATGAACCCGCAAGGCTTACAGATGGTGACGATTTCGCCGGCTGCTAGGCCTCGGCGGCCAGAGCCTTGTCCGCGAACCGCTTGGCCTGCGCCACCCAGGCGTCACGCACGGCGCGGCCTTTGAGGTTCAGCGCCTTGTCCACCCGCTCCAGCTCGCGCGCCTTCCAGCGGGCCATCTGGGCGAAGGTCGTCACGCCGCGCTCGGCCAGGGCCGCCGCCAGCTTGGGGCCAATGCCGACGATCATCGTCAGGTCGTCGGGCGCGGCGGTTTCCGCCACGGCTTCGACCACCGGTTCGGGGGCAGGTTCGGGTTCAGGCGCGGCCTCCACGAGGGCCGCCGCCTCCGCCATCGCGGCCTGGGCGGCGCGTTCGGCGATCACATGAGGCATGTCGTCCACCGCCGACCCGAAGGCGATGTCGGCAGCCGTGTCTTCCGGCGGGGCGACAACGGGCTGCGGTTCCAGCACCGGAACCAGATCCATGAGGCTGGGGACCTTCATCACCGGCGCCTTCAGGGCCGGCGGCATCATCGCTTCCAGGTTCACCGGCTTGGCCCAGCGGGTCATCCAGAAATAGGCGGCGCCGAAGCTGGCCGCCGCGCCGAACGCGAACCACATGGGGGACATCATCCCCACCGGCAGGCTCATCGCCTTGCCAGGTTCAGTCTTGGAAGGGGTCACGGCCATGAGGGTGCTCCGTTGCGCGCCATGTTGCGTCGCAGCATACCACCGGCGCGCCCTTCGCATACGCAAAATCGTGTGACGCACCGAAAGGCGCCTGATCGGCGGGCGCCTAAAGCGGATCGACTCTTCCCAGAGCGCCTTTTTCTCCCAGAACCCGGGCGATCCAATCGGCCGCCACCTGCGCCTTGGCCGCCAGCCCTACCGGCGGGTTTAGAGCCGCGATGGCGCAGCCGTTCATTTTCAGGGGATCATCCAGGGGCCGCATCCGCGTCTGCGCCACGAAGCCCGGAGCCCCCACCGACGCCAGGTTCGTCTCGAAGCGGTCGAGCGTGTCGAGGTCCTTGATCGGCAGCCAGATGAAGAGCGACGCGGCCGCATTGCGCTTCAACACGGCCCGGGCCGTCTCAACGATCCGCTGATAGTCGTCGGGCCTCTCGAATGGCGGATCGATCACCACCAGGGTCGCCTCGCCCGCCTGAACCCGGGCCGCCGCCGTCTGATACCCATCGGCCCGCACCGCCTCAGCATTCGGGGTCTTGGCGAGGGCCTGGCGCAGCAGGGCGTGATCGTCGGGCCGGAGTTCACAGGCGACATAGTGGTCTGTCTTGCGCAGTCCCCGGCTGATCAGGACCGGGGAGCCCGGGTAAAGCCGTCCGCCCTGCCGGCGCAGGTCCGTCACCGCCTTCACCAGCCCGCTGAACACATCGGGCGCCCCCGCCTCGGCCAGCAGCCGCTCGATGCCCGCCGCCGCCTCCCCGGTCCGCGTGGCCGGCACGTCGCCGAGATCATAGATCCCTGCCCCCGCATGGGTGTCGATGATGCTGAGCGGCCTGGAGTCACGGGTCAGGGCGGCCACAGCCTCGATCAGCAGGGCATGCTTCAGCAGGTCCGCGAAATTGCCGGCATGGAAGGCGTGGCGGTAGTTCATTGGGCGGCGGCTCCGGAACCTCGTCCTCGCCTACCACGTTGCGGCCTCATGAGTGAAAGGGGCGATCATGCCGCGTGACATGGCAGAACACAGCGCCGCCCCCCTGGCGCCGCCGGGCCTCTCCTATGCCACCGACATCGATCCCGGCATCCGCCGTCTGGCGCAGGGCTACAAACATCCGGATGGGGCGCCGGTGACGGACAAGGCGACGCTCGAGCGCATCGCCCGCCTGGTCATTCCGCCGGCCTGGACAGAGGTCTGGATCTCGCCCGACCCGCACGGCCACCTGCAGGCGACGGGCCGGGACGCCAAGGGCCGCAAACAGTACCGTTATCACGACGACTGGCGGCGGTTTCGCGATGAACACAAGTACGGCCGCCTGCTAGAGTTCGGCCGCGCCCTCCCCCGCCTGCGCCGGCGCGTCGAGGAAGATCTCGCCCTGCCGGGCCTGCCCCGGGAGAAGGTGCTTGCCGCCGTGGTGCGGCTGCTGGAGCTCACCCTGATCCGCGTCGGCAACGACGAGTACGCCAAGGCAAATAAGAGCTTCGGCCTCACCACCCTGCGCAAGCGGCACGTCACCTTGAAGAGCGCCGGGGCGGTCTTTGAATTCCGGGGCAAGAGCGGGGTCTCGCACAAGACCGGCTTCCAGGACCGCCGCCTCGCCCGGCTCCTTAGCCGCTGCCAGGACCTGCCCGGCCAGCGCCTCTTCCAATATGTCGACAGTGAGGGGCGCCGCCATCCGGTCGAATCCGCCGACGTCAACGCCTACATCCGCCAGACCATCGGCGAGCATTTCAGCGCCAAGGACTTCCGCACCTGGGCCGGCACCCTCCTGGCGGCGCGGGCCCGGACCCTGGAGCCGTCCAACCTGAAGGCCTGCGTCAAGGCCGTCGCCGGCATGCTGGGCAACACCCCGGCCGTCTGCCGCGCCTGCTACATCCATCCCCTCGTGCTGGAGATCGAGGACCTCCCAGTGGCCCTCGCCAAGGAGGGCCGGCCGGCGGAGTTGGCCCTTATCAAGCTGCTGGAAAGCGCCGCTTCCTAGATCGCCGATTGCCGCGATCGCGGGTTCAGGCGCATCCTGAACTTGTATCGGGGCAGGATGCTATGCGCACATTCTTGGGTATCGCTTTCGCAAGCGTGGTGGCCGCCTTGATCAGCCCATGGCTCCACGGTGTCGCTCTGGCCCTCATCGAACCTGAGCCATTTTCTCTTGCATCCTTGGCGATAGATGCGATTGCCAGCCTGCTGCAGACGGCCTCCTACTTGCTATTCTTCGGCCTCTCATGGCTCATCCTGAAGACGACAGGGCGACTGTCCTGGTGGATGCTCGGCGTGTTGGAAGGCCTCTTGCGCTGTGCGGTGCTCGGACTGGCCGCGACTTTGTTTCAGCAACATCTGATCGAAGCGTTCCGAAACGTAGGTCTGCGCATCCCACTCATGATGGTCCTGCCCCTTCGCGACATGATCACATTCAACATGTACGTCGTTAGTCTGACGCAGTCGCCCCCGCCCTACTGACCTGCCCCCTTCCTGATCCCTCGGTTTGAGTGAGAGTCCGTCACAGCAAGGAGACGGACGTGAAGAAGAGCAGGTTCAACGAGGCGCAGATCATCGGCGTGCTGCGCGAGCAGGGAGGCCGGAAGCCCGACGGCGGAGGTGTGTCGTCGGCACGGTATCAGCGAGCAGACCTTCTATCGGTGGAAGGCGAAGTACAGCGGCATGAGCGTGTCGGATGCGCAGAAGCTAAAGACGCTGGAGGATGAGAACTGGCGGCTGAAGAAGCTGTTGGCGGAGTCGATGCTGGACGTCTCGGCCCTGAAGGATCTCCTGGGAAAAAACTGATCGGCCCGGCGGCGCTGGGAGGCCGTGCTCCGCTTAATGGCGGAGCGCGGCTTCTCACAGCGGCGTGCCTGCGGGCTGGTCCGGGTCGATCCGAAGACCGTGCGCCGCACGCCTGAACCTGGCGATGCGGACGTGCGTGAGCGGCTGCGGGGCCCGGCGGCGGAACGACGCCGCTTCGGTTACCGGCGGCTGGGCATCCTGTTGCAACGTGAGGGCATGCGCATGAACAAGAAGAAGCTCTTCCGGCTCACTATGAGGAAGGCCTGGCGGTGCGCCGGCGGAGGGGCCGCAAGCGGGCGACAGGCACGCGGGTTACCGATGGCGCTGCCGGACGGCCCGAACCGGCGCTGGAGCCTGACTTCGTGGCCGACACCCTGGAGTTGGGGCCGGCGCTTCCGGATCCTGTGCATCGTCGACGACTACACCCGCGAGGCCCTGGCGCTGGTCGTGGACACCTCGATCGGCGGCCATCGCATGGCTCGCGAGCTGGACGTCCTGATCGCCCGGCGGGGCATGAAGCGCCTGCGACCATCGTCAGCGACAACGGCACGGAGATGATCAGCCGGGCCATGCTGGAATGGACCAACCGCACCGGCGTCGACCGGGTACTACATCGCGCCCGGCAAGCCGCAGCAAAACGGCTTCGTCGAAAGCTTCAACGGCAAGCTTCGCGACGAGTGCCTGAACGAGGAGGTCTTCAGGAACCTGGCCGAGGCCCGCGCCGTCATTGAGCGCTGGCGGCTCGACTACAACCATGTGAGACCGCATTCGGCGCACGGTGGACTGACGCCCGAAGCGGTGCGTCTGAACCCCGCGGCCGGACGGCTGCGCAACTTGATCAGCTCCACCGCCCGGCCGCTACCGCCAGCGTCGAAGACAAGCTACCAACCCAAAGGACTCTCACAATGATCGAGGGACCAGAGGGGGGCAGGTCACTACCGGGACAGTGCCGCAATCGGCATCCTCACGTTTGTCCTTGCTGCGCTCTTGTCTGGATTGGCTGGCGGATTCGTATTTCGCCTTGCGACAGGACGACGGTAGGGCAAGGTTCGTTTTCGAACATTCGGTACGCATTGGCTCTGGCGGCACGGTCAAACGTCTGTTTTATTGCCCCCGAATTCAGCCGCCCGGCGAGGCGGTGCATATCATTGGGGACTTCAATGGCCGGCCAAAAACTCCGCTTCGGCGCTTTCATCGCGCCCTTCCATCCGATCGACGAGAACCCCACTCTCGCCATGGATCGCGACCTGGAATTGGTCCAGCACATGGACAAGCTGGGCTATGACGAAGCCTGGATCGGCGAACACCATTCGGCCGCCTATGAGCTTATCGCCAGCCCGGAATTGTTTATCGCCGCGGCCGCGCAGCACACCAAGCACATCAAGTTCGGCACCGGGGTCTCGTCCCTGCCCTACCACCACCCCTTCATGCTGGCTGACCGTATCAACCAGCTGGACCACATGACCCGCGGCCGGGTGATGTTCGGCGTTGGCCCGGGCTCACTCTCCTCGGACGCCTACATGATGGGCATCCCCATCGCCAAGCAGCGCGACCGTATGGATGAGGCGCTCTCCGTGCTGATCCCCCTGCTGCGTGGGGAGCAGGTGACCTACAAGTGCGAGTGGTTCGAGTTGAATGGCGCCCAACTGCAGATGACGCCCTATTCGCGGCCCAGCGTGGAGATTGCCGTCGCCAGCCAAGTTTCCCCCACAGGGGCCCGGGCCGCCGGGACGAATGGCATCAGTCTCCTGTCCCTCGGCGCCTCATCGAACGCCGGCTTCAACGCCCTGCAATCCAACTGGGCCATCGCCGAGCAGATGGCGGCTGAACATGGCAAGACCGTAGATCGAAACAATTGGCGCCTCGTCGGTCAGATGCACATCGCCGAGACCAAGGACAAGGCGATCGAGCAGATCCGCTTCGGCCTCGAAAAGTGGATCTACTACTTCCGGGAAATCGCCAACCTGCCGATGGTCGCGGACGCCGCCGCCGGGCAGGATCCGGTTGAAGCTTTCCTCGCCCAGGGCTCGGCAACGGTTGGCACGCCCGAAGACGCCAAGCGCCGCATCCAGGAGATGGTCGACACCTCCGGCGGCTTCGGCTGCTACCTGCTGATGGCCCACAACTGGGCCAATTGGGAGGACACCAAGCGCTCCTACGAGATGATCGCCCGCTACGTGATGCCAGAGTTCCAGGAGCTCAACACCGGCCGCGCAGCCTCCATGGAATGGGTGCGTCAGAACAAGAACGACTTCACCGCGCAATCCCGCATGGCCGTTGGCGATCGCATCCGCCAGCACGCCGAAGAGAAGGGCGCGGAGAACCTCAATCCGATGTTCGTCAAGATGATGGGCCTCGATAAAGCCAAGACCGAAGAGAACAAATAATCATGCGCGCCGTCATTCGCCGGAACGGGAAACTGGTCGTCGATGAGATGACTCTGCCCCCGCCTGGCCAGGGGCAATTGCTCACCCGGGTCCTCGTCTGCGGCATTTGCGGGTCGGACCTGCACGCCCTGGATCACTACGACCACATGATCGACCTCACGGCCGGCATGGGCGGGGTCTCGCAGATGCGCAAGGGCGAGGACACTGTCTTCGGCCACGAGTTCTGCTGCGAGGTTCTGGAGAACGGGCCAGGCACGGCCGGGGCATTCAAGGCGGGCGATCATGTGGTCTCGATCCCCGTCCTGATGACCGGCGGCGGCATGGAAAGCCTCGGCTATTCCTCCAACCTGCCGGGCGGCTTCGCCGAGCAAATTCTGCTGAGCGAGGCCATCGCCCTGAAGGTGCCGAACGGCCTCGCTCCGGAGATCGCCACCCTCACCGAACCCCTGGCCGTGGGCGAGCATGCCGTGGCCATGGCGACGCCGGAGAAGGATCACGTCTTCATGGTGGTGGGTCTGGGCCCGGTGGGCCTCGCCGTCATTGCCTCTCTGAAAGCCCGGGGCTTCGGGCCCATCATCGCCACCGACTTCTCGCCCGAGCGCCGGGCGGCGGCGGAGAAGATGGGCGCCGACGTCATCGTCGATCCGAACGAGACCTCGCCCCACGCCTCCTGGAAGCAGTTCAGCGTGCCGGGCAACCGGGGCGAGGCGATGATGGCGGCCATGCAGGGCGTCGCCGTCAAACGCCCGATCATTTTCGAATGCGTCGGCGTGAAGGGCGTGGTGCAGAACCTCGCCATGGCCGCCCCAGCCGGGACCCGCATCGTCGTCGTCGGGGTCTGCATGGAGACCGACAACATCGAGCCCCTACTCTTCATCACCAAGGAGATCGAGCTGCGCTACGTCTACGGATATTCCCGGGACGAGTTCGCCGCCTCGCTGAAGAATTTGGCCGAAGGCAATACCGGCTATTCACAGATCGTGACCGGTGTGGCTACCCTAGAGGAAACGCCGGACGCCTTCGTGCGGCTTCAGACCGACAAGAGTCAGATTAAAATCCTGGTGGCGCCCGGAAAATAGTCCGGGGCGATCAGGCCAAACCAACCCGGGGCCGACGTGTGCCCAGCGTCATACCGGGAACAAAAAAACTGGGCGGGGTGGAGATATCGCATGGCTCTCGAAGCCGAGGGATTCGACGCGTCCACACGCGAGCGCCTCACCAAAGCCATCGGCGTCCTGGGAACCTCCACCGGCCACCGCCAGACCGAAACCGTCGCAACCGCCGCCCGGCAACCCCTTTGGCCGATCATCGCCAAGTCGTGGCCCTACCTGAACCGCTATATGTCCGGGCGGTGGAAGGACCTGGTCGGAGGGCCGATCGATCCGGCTGATCGCAGGAACGGCATGTTATTCATGCCTGTCATGGTGAGTTTGCTCGCTGTCGCGCTTTGGGCGGCCGGCCACATCGCCATCGCCACGCCGACACCCACCCAGACCTTCCTCGCGTTGTTCGCCAAGCTGGTTGCGAGCGGGACGGCGCTCGCCGCCTGGGGCATCTTCGTTACGCGCCGGGTGGCACAGGTGACCCTCTCCATCCTGGCGGTGATCCTCTCCCTGTTGACCCTCGTCGCCGGCGGAATGCTGGCGCCCTATTCCGGCGACGCCCGCCTGCTGGCGCTCGGCGTCTTCCTGTTCACAGTGCTAGGCTGGATCTTCCGGCTGCACGTGGGGGCCAAAGGGATAACCCTGTCGGTGCGGGTCGATGGCCACATTCTATACTACTACATTCTGGCCTTCATCGCCTCGAACACCCGGCTGATCACCGGCCTCGTCACGGTTGATCTGCTGACCAGTTCGATCCTGCTCGGCCGACCTTTGTCCGAACGCCTCGTGAAAATCTTCGGGCGGCCGGACCTCGGCCACGGCGTGGAGTTCATGGGCCAGGAATACCTCAACGCCGCGTCGCGGCATGAGCTGCTCTGGTACAATCTCGGCGTCACCTTGGTGATCTGGCTGATCCTGACCATCCCGTTCCAGGCTGGCCTCAGCTACTATTCCGTCTGGATTCACCAGCGTCTGAACCAGGACCTGCGCATGGATCTGCTGGCTCGATGGGCCCAGCTGTCACCGCGCTATCACGCCGAACACCGGGTGGGAGATTCAATCTACCGGATCATCCAGGACTCGTCCGGCATCACCAACATCATCAGCCGCCTCTATATCGGCGCCACGGCCATAACCGGTGTCCTGCAGGCCATTTTTCTACTCTGCTTCTTCGATGGTCGCTTCGTGCTGTTCGGGCTGGGCATGGCGGCGCTGATGAGCGCCTTCGCCTGGTGGTACTCGCCGCGGCTCAAGTCTCGCGCCATCGCCGCCCGCGAGTCCAATTCCGACCTGACCTCCTCCACTCAGGAAATCGTCGGCGGTGTTCGCGTCACCAAGGCCTATCGCCAGGAAGGCCGCGAACAGGCTCGCTTCGAGACCGACAGCGTCAAGGCCTTCGATGGCGCATTCCGGGCACGGTGGCTGTTCACCGTCACCGGCGTTGTCAGCTTCTGTCTCGTCGGCTTCTTCCTGTTGCCGGCGGACTATATGAGCGCCCTCCTGGCGAACCAGCAGCAGGCCGTGGCCGGGGCGGGCGTCGTGGCCATCATTGGCCTTTCCTTCACCTCATGGAACGCCGCCGCCTATCGCTGGGTATCCGGCGAGATGGACACGGTCGCGGGGCGTATCCGGGGTATCAATTCCGAGTGGGCGTCCGCCCAGGACAACACCATGGCCCTGCGCCGCGTGTTCGAGATTCTCGAGACCGAGCCGGATATCCAGGACCCGCCGAACCCCTATCCGATCAGCGAGTTCAAGGAAGAGATTCGCTTCGAGAACGTCTCCTTCGCCTATGAGGCCGATAGGCCCGTGCTGGACGATGTCTCCTTCACCGCCAAGCCTGGTTCGATCACGGCGATCGTCGGCCCCACCGGCTCGGGCAAGTCCACCCTGATGGCGACCCTGCTCAGGGTCTTCGATCCGGACAGAGGCCGCATCACGATCGACGGGCGCGACCTGCGCGAGCTTTCCGTCGACCACCTGCGTGAACTTGTCTCCGTTGCCCCTCAGGAACCCCTGCTCTTCGCCACCAGTGTCATCGACAACATCCGCTACGCCATCCCGGAGGCGAGCCCGGAGGCCGTGCGAGCCGCCGCTGAGGTGGCCTGCGCCCATGACTTTGTTGAGGGCCTGCCGAAGGGTTACGAGACGGCTCTTGGCGACCGGGGCGCCGGCCTCTCACCAGGCCAGAAACAGAGGCTTTGCATCGCCCGCGCCATCGTGAAGGACGCGCCGATCGTCATCCTCGATGAGCCCACAGCCCCTCTCGACGCCGCCACCGAGCACCAGGTGATGGATAACCTCGCCAAGTGGGGCCAGGGACGGGCGATCTTCATCATCACCCACCGCCTCTCCACGGTACGGCGCGCCGATTCCATTCTCTTCCTGGAAGGCGGCAGGCTCACCGAGGCCGGCTCGCACAAGGATCTTATGGCCAAGGACCGTGGCCGCTACCGCGCCATGGTCGATGCTGAAACCGCCCTCGCCGAACGCGGCCGGGCCGATGCCGGAGTGATCGCATGACCCTCGCGGCCGACGCCCCCGAAATCTCCGCCGTCCGCGGCGCCGCCCTGAACGACAGCCACACCGGCTTCGCCGAGGTGTTCCGGGTGATCATCAGGGCCTTTCGCTACGTAGGCCCGTTCAAATGGCGGTTCTTTGGCAAGTGGTGGCTGAACGCCATCGGCCTGATACCGGTGCTCTATGTGCCCTGGCCGGGCAAACTGATGCTGGACCAGGTGGTGCAGGGCAACCCCCTGACCCCAGAAGTCGTCGCCAAGTTCCCGCCTTACCTGCAATGGGCCGTCGCGTTGCTGGTCGGAAAAAGCGCCGGCGAGATCGCCCTGTGGGTGGTCATCGTCGGGTTCGTCACCCTCGTGGTCTTTGGACTCTTCGGCCAGGGCGCCATGTCCCAGAACACGGTCGGCGGTCGTGACCAGAGCGCTGACGCCACCACCGGCACACGCACCAATATGGGCGAGGGCTCCGACACCGCCGCCAACAGCGAGAACGCCGCCAACTACGGCTCCTCCTGGGCGTCCGGGCTCTACGGCCTCTTCGAATACCGCTTCCAGCTGCGCCTGACCCAGGCGGTGAACCACTATTTCCGCGCCGATCTTTTCCGCAAGATCAAGACCCTGCCGATGACCTCCATCGAGGACCGGCGGGGCGGCGATATGATCTACCGGGTGATGTACGACACCCCGATGATCACGGGGCTGGTCTACGACATCCTGCTTACGCCCTTCGCGCTCGGCACCTTCGGGATGCTGCTCTACGTGATGAATTTCTCCTATGGCGACGCGCCGGAAGTGGTCTGGCTGGCCGTGGCCATGGTGCCGGTGGGCTTCATCCTCACCGCGCCTTTCTCCGCCTTCGTGCGCCGCCGCAGCGCCGCCTCGCGCATGGCCGGGGCGGTGACCACCCACACGATCGAGGAGAACCTCTCCAACGTCTTCGCCGTGCAGTCTCTCGGGGGCTACAAGCGCGAATTGAAGCGGTTCGAGTTGGCCAGCCTGGAGAGCTTCCGGCGCTTTCGCGGCACCGTTTTCGCCGGCATCGTCATCACCGTGGCCGCAGGCCTGGGCACGCTCGCCATGAGCCAGGTCTTCACCTTCATCGTTGCCGGCAAGATCATCGATGGCCAGTACACCCTTGGCGACTACGGGGTGATGTTCTTCAATTACCTCTACATGTCCGGCTCGATGGCCGTGCTCTCGCAGCTTTGGATTCGCATCCAGGACAATGTCGTCGGCGTGCGTCGCGTCTTCGCCCTGATGGATTTGGCCGCCGAGACCGACAAGGGAACCCAAACTCTCGCCCCCGTCACCCAAGGTGTGAAAGCCCAGAGCGTCAGCCTCGTCTACCCGGATGGCCGCAAGGCGTTGGAAGGCGTCGACTTCGAGGCAAAGGTCGGTGAGATCACAGCCATCGTCGGCCCCACAGGGGCGGGCAAGACCAGCCTCGCCTACCTGATCCCGCGTTTCCACGTCGCCACGGAAGGCGCGGTCACGGTCGATGGGGTCAACGTCAACGATCTGACCCTTAAGAGCCTTCGCGACCAGGTGACCTACGTCTTCCAGGACACCCAATTGTTCTCGGGCACGGTGATCGACAACATCCGTTATGGCGCGCCCGGCGCTTCGATCGAAGACGTGGAGCGCGCGGCGAGGGTCTCTGGCGTCGACCAGTTCATCAAGAGCCTGCCGGAGGGCTATGAGACCGAGCTCGGCGCCCGGGGCGCCAAGCTTTCCGTCGGCCAGCGTCAGCGGATCGCCATCGCCCGGGGCCTGATCTGCGCCTCAACGGTGCTGATCCTCGATGAGCCGACCAGCGCCCTCGACCCGGAAACCGAGACCTATCTCGTGGACGCACTGCACGAGGCGGCCAAGGGCAAGGCGGTGATCATCATCGCGCACCGGCTCTCGACCATCGCCCATGCCGACAAGGTCGTGTTCCTGCAGGACGGCAAGGTGCTGGAGAGCGGGCGGCCCAGCGACCTGGTGACGACACCGGGCTCAGCCTACGGGGCCTTCGTGAGACTGCAGACGCACTAGGGCTCCTGCGGCCCCCGGAAGCGGATGAGGCCTTCCTGCACCGCCGAGGCCACGAGCTTGCCGTCGCGCGTGTAGATGTCGCCGAGATTGAAGCCGCGCCCGCCGGAGGTGGACGGGCTTCTCTGGTGATAGAGGTGCCACTCGTTGAACTGGGTCGGCCGGTGGAACCAGATGGCGTGGTCCAGGCTCGCTGACTGCAGGCCCGGCGTCTGCCACCCCATGGCGTGGGGCCGCATCGAGGTGGAGAGAAAGCTCATGTCGGAGGCGTAGGCCAGCGCCACCTGGTTCATCACCACATCGTCGCCGATCGGCTGGGTGGCGCGGAACCAGACGTCCTGCACCGAGGCCTTCTTGCCGCCACCCATGAAGCCCGTGGGATCGATCGGCCGCATTTCGATAGGACGCGGGCGAAGAGCCATTTCCCGCATCGCATCGGGCATGCCCTTCATCATCTTGTCGCGGACTTTGTTCTCGTCTTCCAGGTCGTCCGGCCCGGGCACATTCGGCATCTCGTCCTGATGCTCCAGGCCGTCTTCCGGCACCTGGAACGAAGCGGCGAGGTTGAAGATCTGCTGGCCGTGCTGGATCGCCGTCACCCGGCGGGTGGTGAAAGTCTTGCCATCGCGCGAGCGGTCCACGTCGTAGAGGATCGGCACCGAGGGGTCGCCTGGCCGGATGAAGTAGCAGTGCAGGGAGTGGCACAGCCGGCCTTCCACCGTCTTGTAGGCCGCCATCAGGGCCTGGGCGATCACCAGACCGCCGAAGATGCGGCCCCGGCCGTCCTTGTCGCGGCCCCGGAACAGGTTCACTTCGATCGCCTCGAGGGAGAGGGTGTCGATCAGGCTTTCGGGCTCGGCCATGGCTTTCGCCTCCTTCGCGGAAAGAGGCGCTGCTGTTAGCGCTTGCAGCAAGCTGCCGCAAGGCAGCGCTCCCTCCCCTTCATGGGGAGGGTCCCGAGTGCAGCGAGGGGGTGGGGTAAGGCTGTGTAGCTCCGCCTTTCCCTAGCCCAAGCCCTTGCGCGCCACCGTCCAGGTCGCGTCGGTGCAGAGCCCGCATTGCCGCCCGAGGAACATCCTCCCTGCCGCGTCATCGCCCAGGAGCCGCCAGCGCAGCCAGGCCGAGACCACTGCCCCGTAAGGCCCGCCATCCGCCTGCTGATATGTGCCGCCGTGGCCGACAGCCAGGTTGATCGCCATCACCGGAACCGTGGTGATCTTGTCGAAGTCATCCATGCCGTTGACGTAGGCGATGTCGGTCGGCCCCCCGAGCACATAGAGGGCGGGCGCGTGCAGCCGGGTCAGGGCGTCCTTGCCGATGCGCACGCCGGACCGGCCGCCCGGCCGCACATATACGCCGCTGTTCATGACGAGAGTCGTGCGGATGCGCGGGTCGGCGCTCACTGCAAGGGCCTGCAGGCCGCCGCAGGAATGGCCGCCCACCGCGGCGTTGTTCACGTCCAGCCGATGGTAGAAGCGCGATCCCCGCCGGCTGTTCTCCCGCTTGGCCCAGTTCAGAGCGTCGATCAGCTGCGAGGGCTGGGTGGGATCGGTCCCGCTCTCCGGCCCGCCCGGATTGGGCGGCGGGGGCGGCGCGGCGCCTGCCGGGCGCTCCACGCGCTGGCGCGGCGGGCCGATGGCCATCACCAGGATGCCCTGCGAGGCGATCTGGCGCAGGAACTTCTCGTACTGCGCCCCATTGTCGGCGCACCCGCCCTCGGCCCAGGCGAACACCGGCATCTTGCCGGGCGGCAGGGTCACGGGCGCATAGATCGTATGGGTCGGCAGCGAGGTGGCCGAATAGCCGCGTGCGGGGAAAGGCCCGGTTCCGCCCACCTCGCCCTGGAAGTTCGCGATCACTGGCGCCTCGGACACCGCCACGATCTGCGGCGACGGCTGCGCTTGGGCGCTCAGCGCCACGCCCAGCAGGGCCAGCCCCGCGATCCCTGCTTTCCAACCCATACCTCGCGCCTATTCGTTTGGAGTTCTATCGATACGCTACACAAACGATCTTCGCGGGCAAGGTCTGCTAGGCTGGCGCCATGTCCCCCGCAGAAGCCCTCGCCCACCTGCTTGAACCCCGCCCGGCGCCTCCCAACGGCCCCGCCCGCCTCGACATTCTCACCGCGCCCCTCGAGGACCAGCTGCACCTCTGGATCGCGGTGAACCCGCGCACCCGCGAGATCGCCGCCGCCTCGATCGACCGGCGGGATGACATAGCCGCCAACAGCTTCATCGGCGGCATCTATGTCAGCGGACGGCTGTACCTGGACGGCTTCAAACCCTACCACGCGGCCGGTCGCGAGATCCTGGGCGTCGACGTCGACGTCGACTTCGCCCAGTTGACCCAGGTCTATGGCGACCGCGACTACAAGGCGCCGGCCCCGGACCCCGCCCGCCTGCTCGCCCTCCGCGCCGAACTAGAGGCGTGCTTGGCCCGCTAAGCCCAGTCCAGCGTGCGCGCGACGGCCTTTTTCCACTGGCCGAACTGGGCTTCCCGCGCTGCGGCGTCCATCTTCGGGGACCACTCCGCATCCTTGCGCCAGTGGGTCTTCAGAGCCGAGGCGTCCGGCCAGACCCCGACCGCTAACCCTGCCGCATAGGCCGCCCCCAGGCAGGTCGTCTCCGTCACCGCCGGGCGCACCACTGGGCAATCCAGCACGTCGGCCTGGATCTGCATCAGCAAGCCGTTCGCCGTCATGCCGCCGTCGGCTTTCAAAGCCTGCAAGGCGACCCCGCTGTCGGCCTTCATGGCGTCCACGACCTCGCGCACCTGCCAGGCCACCGCCTCCAGCACGGCGCGGGCGATATGGGCGCGGGTCACATAGCCGGTCAGGCCGACGATCACGCCCCGCGCATCGCTGCGCCAATGCGGTGCGAAAAGGCCCGCGAAAGCCGGCACGAAATAGGCGCCGCCGCTATCGGCGACCGAGCCCGCCAGGGCCTCCACGTCGGCGGCTTTCTCGATCATTTTCAGATTGTCACGCAACCACTGCACCAGTGACCCCGCCACCGCGATCGAGCCCTCCAGGGCATAAACGGCCGGCGCCCCGCCGATCTGATAGCCGACCGTGGTCAGGAGCCCGCTCTTGGAAGCCACGGCCTTGGTTCCAGTATTCACCAGCAGGAAGGCGCCGGTGCCATAGGTGCACTTGCCCTCCCCCACCTCGAAACAGGTCTGGCCGAAGAGCGCCGCCTGCTGGTCGCCCAGGGCCGAGGCCACCTTCACGCCCTCGAGCACGCCCCGCGCCGTCCCATAGACTTCCGACGAGGGCCGGATCTCAGGCAACATGGCCCGCGGCGCGCCAATGGCGTCCAGCAGGGTCTCGTCCCAGTCGAGGGTGGCCAGGTTCATCAGCATGGTGCGGCTGGCATTGGTCACGTCGGTGACGTGGCGGCCGGTGAGGTTCCAGATCAGCCAGGTGTCCATGGTGCCGAACAGGATCTCGCCCCGCTCGGCCCTGGCCCTCGCTCCCTCCACATTGTCCAGCAGCCAGCGGATCTTCGGGCCGGAGAAGTAAGTGGCGAGCGGCAGGCCGCAGCGGTCGCGAAACCGGTCCTGGCCGACATCCCCGGCCAGTTGCTCGGCGAGCTTGTCCGTGCGCGTATCCTGCCAGACGATAGCATTGTGGATCGGCCGGCCCGTCGTCTTTTCCCACAGCACCGTCGTCTCACGCTGGTTCGTGATGCCTACGGCCGCGAGGTCCTGCGCGGCAATCCCGAGCTTCGCCAGGGCCTCGCCCACCACCTCCTGCACATTGGTCCAGATCTCGGCGGCGTCGTGCTCCACCCAGCCGGCGCGCGGGAAGATCTGTCGGTGCTCCTTCTGGCCTACCGCCGCGATGGCGCCATCCGCATCGAAGATGATGCACCTTGAGGAGGTCGTCCCCTGGTCGATCGCCGCCACATAGGGACCGCTCATCGGCCTCTCCCTTGAAGTCTTGTCTTACTTGCCCAGCCGACGTTCGCCGCGCAGCAGGCCCATCAGGCCCGGCCGCACATAGCCCTGCACCACCTGGTCTCGCGTGATCCCAGGCGCCCAGGCCCCCAGGTAGGCCGACGAATTGATCAGGGCCATGATCATCTGCCCGGCCACCAGAGGATCGACGCCCCGGATCGAGCCGTCCGCGATCCCTTCGGAGACGAAGGAGGCGAAACGGTGCGCCGTATCCATGAAGCTCTCCAGCATCGCCTGACGCAGCTTCGGCGGCAGGGCCGAGAGGGCATAGGCGCGCACCAGGGGCCCTGCCGGGGAATTATGGAACACCGCCAGCGCGGAGGCCGCGAGGCAGACCCGCTCCCATCCCGTCGGCGCCAGGGCCGCGCGCCGCTGGGCGTCGCGCATCAGCTGGAAGGTCCGCTCGAAGCAGGCCACCACCAGATCATTCTTGTCGGTGTTGTGGTAGTAGAACGCGCCCTTGGTGAGGTTCAGCCGCGCCGAGATCTTGTCGACCGAGGCGCCCCGGTAGCCCTGTTCGTTGATCAGCTGGCAGGCTGCCCGCAGGAAAGCTTCACGCGGCGCCGCGCGTTCATCCGAGAATGGCGGGGCCAGCTCCAGATGGGTCATCTGCGGCCATCCCGCGGCCGGATGGGCCAGGCCATCCAGCAGGATGTCGGTCATCCGCCGGGCCGCCTTGTCGAAATCCTCGCTCTCCCTGGGCCGCAGCCAGGCCACCGCCCACATCAGCTGCTCCAGCACGAACCGGGCCCTAAGGCCCGCCCGCGTGGCGTCCACGCCAGCCGGATTGTCGCTGAAGAGGCGCCCGATCCTCGGGAACATCTCCCAGAAGGCCCGCATCACCTCACGGCCGAAGGGCTCGCCTAAGAACCGCACCTCATTGAACGAGGCCAGCTCCGGCGCCGTCCCGGCGAAAATCTGCCGGCGTGTCTCGAAATAGGCCCCGATGAACGCCGTCACCCGCTCGCGCGGCGAGGCTTTCGCCTCTGCCGCATCCAGCATCGCTCCGAACCGGCCGATGGTCTCGGTCAGGCAGGCCGCGATCAGCCCATCCTTCTTCTTGTAGTAATAGGCGAGGCTGGCCGGATGAACCCCCATCGTCTCGGCCACGGCGATCAGGGTGAAGCCCGAAACGCCTTGAGTATTCAGCACCGCCGTCGCCGCCAGCAGAATCCGGTCCTTCTTGGCCAGATAGCGCGCGCTTGCGCGGGTGGCGGTCTTCTCCTCGGTCAACGGCGCCTCGAACGTATGCCCTGTCCTTTCATGGCGGGCTTGGCTGTCCCTGACAAGGGCGGCTCAGCCAGTCGGATTCGACCGCAGATGGTGCAACACGATCCCTGCGGTCGTGGCGACATTGAGAGAATCGAAGCCCCCAGCCATGGCGACGCGGACGCCTTTGGCCTTGGCGATCAGGGTCGCCGGCAGGCCCGGCCCTTCCGCGCCCAGCAGCACGGCTGATCGCGCCGCGGCCCGCACTGCTTTCAGTTCCATGGCGCCCGCGGGCGTCAGGGCCAGCACCTCGAATCCTTGGCTCAGCAGAAGGTCGGCCAGGTCGCCATCGGTGCGCGCGAAAGGAACCTGTAGGACCCCGCCGACCGATACCCGGATGGCCTTTCGGTACAGCGGGTCACAGGAGGTGGCGTCGAGGATAACGGCATCGACCCCGAAAGCCGCCGCATTGCGGAAAAGTCCGCCCATATTGTCGTGATTAGCGATGCCGTGCAGGGCGAGGACCAGGGCCTTGTCCGGCAATCCTGTCAGCAGATCGGCCGCCCCCGGCCCCGGCTTGCGCCGCCCGAGCGCCAGGATGCCCCGGTGCAGGTGAAACCCGGCCACCCGGTCCAGCACCCCCTGGCCGGCCAGATAGACCGGACATCCCAGAGTCTGGAGCAGGGGAGCCAGCTTCTCCGCCCTCTGTTCGGCGATCAGGGCCGACACAGCCTCACAGGTCCGGCTGCGCGCCAGCACGTTCAGCACCACCTCGCCCTCGGCGATGAAATGCCCCTGCCGGCCCACGAGGTCCTTCTCGCGGATGTCGCGATAGGCGGCAATTCGCGGATCGTCTTCGTCATCGATGCGGATCAATCCAGCACCGCCTCGGCGTCGTGATCACGCACAGCATCCAGGGTCACGCGCAACCAGCGCGGACTGTCCTGGAAAACGGACTGAAAGAGATTGGTGAGCAGCGAAAATCTGTAGTCCAAATAGGCGGCATCAAGGCCGTAGCCGCGTACGCCGTGCGCCTCCAACGCTGTTACATAACGCTTCAGCAGCCTGCGGTCTCGCGCCGCTCTGTCCGGGCTCGCCGCGGAGACCAGAGCATAGGCAAGATCATGCGGGCCCCGCCCCGGCTTCACCTCTGACCAATCTATCACTTTCAACCGCGTCTGGCCCGGCGGCGGCTGGAACACATTGCCCATCAGGTGGAAGTCGCCATGCACCAAGGTCAGATGATCCGTCGTCTCGGACCGCGTCCGCATCATTGCTGGCCAGAGCGCGACGACGCGTTCGAGCAGCCGCCGTTCGTCGGCGGTGAGTTCGGCGGAATGCTCAGCCAGAAACCGACCGGTTGCCGCCTCCACGGCCCGGACATTCTGCTCCACCGCCTCCAAAGGATAGGCC
>JAXMCG010000022.1:0-62378 GCA_046349475.1 Caulobacteraceae bacterium
CCTGACCGTTCCCTGCTCGGAATGCCGCGAATGTGTCATCTAAACCGCCCGTCAGTGAGGCTGGAAGGCGCAGTCTTAGGCTTGAATTAACTCGGTGAACGCCGATATTCGGCCATCTTTGAACTGCAGCTTGCCCCCGGGCTGTTTGGGGGAAAGCCTGCGTGATCTGTAGCGCACGTCATTTCGTGCGCGGGCAAGCGGGGTTCTCTCTGGTGCGGCTGGGCACTCTTTTTTTGGGCGTCGGCTTGGCGGCGCTTTCGGTCGCGGCAGCGCGCGCCGAGACTGTTTTCGATGCCGCGGCGGTCCTCGCGGACACCGACGCTCCTATGGCGGCGTCGCCCACCGAGGGGGCAGCCCCGGCCGAGGCGCCACGCTTTTCGTTGCAGCAGGTGGTGTTCGACGGCGCCACGACCCTGACGCAGGCCGACCTTGAAGCCGCCTGGGCTCCTTATCGTGGCAAGCCGGTGACCCTGGCCAATCTGCGTGAAATCGCGCGGAGAGCCGAGAAGATCTACGCCGACAAGGGCCACCCCTTCGTGGCTATCACCGTGCCGCCGCAGGACGTGCCGGACGGTGTGGTGCACTTCCAGATCACGGAAGGCCAGATCACCAGCCTGACCATCCTCGGCTCGGACTCCGTGGCCCGCCGCCAGGCCGCCGCTGTTTTCGGAAGCCTGATGGAGGACGGCACGCCGAGCTCCGACAAGGTCACCTCCGTGTTCGCGGCCGCCAAGGACGTGCCGGGATTGACCACCTCCGGCACCCTGCGCCGTGGCGATACGCCGGGCGGCATGGACCTCGTGGTGCAGGCCCGCCGCCGGCCGTGGAACGTCTATTTCAACGCCAACTCGATGATGGGCAATTCCATCGGTCCCTGGGGCGGCACGATCTCGGCCGACTATGCCGGCGGCTCCCTCTACGGCGACCGCACCACTGCCCAGCTGTTCAGCACGTTCGATGTGGCGCGCGAGCAGGTGTTTCGGATTTCGCATACGCGGAAGCTCAACGCCGAGGGTCTGGGCATTTCAGCCTCGTTGCTGCTGGCCCAGGCCGAACCTTCCACCTTCCTGCCCTCCAACCCGGCCTCCGAGGTCCTGATCGGCCGCTTCGATGTCAGCCGTCCTCTGATCACGCGCGGCGGGTTCAATCTGTCAGGCCAGGTCGGCTTTGAGTGGAATGACCAATCCGTCGACCGCCCTCTGCCCTTCCTCGACACCCACGATCATTTGCGCGTTCTGACGGCGCGGCTTTCCGGTCGCTGGCAGGGCGATACAGCCCGGGTCGACAGTTACGTTGAACTGCGCCAGGGGCTGGATTTCGCCGGGGCCAGTGGCGAAGGCGACGCCCTTCTGTCGCGGGCCGGCGCCAATCCTCAGGCGCTGGTCTGGAGAGGCGGCGTCACGGCGCTGTCGCCAAAGCTGGGGCCCATCGTCGTCTGGGCGCGGTTTGATGGGCAATATTCGTCGTCTGAGCTGCTTTCGGCGGAACAGTACGGCGCCGGCAATTTCACGATTGGCCGCGGGTTCGCGCCGGGCGCCGCCTTCGGCGATCGCGCCGCCGCGGGCTCGGTCGAGGTGCGCCTGGGTCCGATCACAGGCGGGCAATTCCGCTTCACGCCTTTCGCGTTTTACGATGCGGCCTGGGTGTGGAGTGATGGTATCTTCGGCGACGGCAAACTGGCCTCGGTCGGTGGGGGGATCCGCGCCGAAGTTCCAGGCCGGCTGCGCATGGAGGTTTTCTATGCCCAGCCCAGACAATTGACGTTTTTCGGTTCGCTGCCGAACTCGCCGAGGTTGATGGTCAACATGACCGTCTCCCTCAACAGCCTGCTCGGACTGAACCGGGAACCTAGTGCCAGGTGAACCCCATGCCTTTCCCCCGACTTCATCTCGTTCTTCGCTCCCTGATCATCGCCTGCGGCTTCAGCCTGGCGGCCATGGCAGGACAGGCTCACGCCATGTCAGCCGGCATGGTGCTCGCACAGCAGACCACACCGGGCTCCGAATGCACGGGCAACAGTTGCACCCCTGTTGACTGCGTTGGCGCATTGGACTGCAGCGGCGGCGGAGGGACCGGAGGGGGCGGCCAGGAATGTCCGTTTGAGGGCGGCTGCGGCGGCGAGGAATATCCGCCCTACAGCTGCGACAGCAACTCGGCGTGCGGCGGTGAGGAGAATCCGTTCTCGGAACCCAACGCGGTACTGCCGCCGGAAGGCCTTCCGCTGGATCTGAACATCCAGCCGCCCGAGGATGAAGAAGGCGAAAGCAAGATCGTCAACGCGCCGATTACCGGCTCGGGAAATTCAGATCTGATCCGCGGTGGCGGGGGGAGCTCCAACCGTTGAGACGACACGCCGCCGCCTTCGCTTCAGGGCTGATCGCCCTCGCCACCCTTAGCGCCCCGCCCGTGGCCCAGACCCGGGGATGGGAAGATTTCGGCCTGGGGGTCAATGCCGAGAACCAGGCCTGCCGGGCCGTTTGGCGCTTCGAAGGCGCCAGGGCGCCCAGCGCTGCGGACATCTATTGCGGCGCGTGGCAGGCGCCTTCCGGCACGGTGCGCATGGCTCAGCCGGGGCAGGCTCAGGCCCTGGCGCGGGACTGCGCGGGGGAAGCGCGTCCACTCGGCGAGTTTGGCGGCGTCGCCCTGATCCAGGTGGCTTGCGAGCGCGCTTCCGGGCAGGTGGGCGTTGGCCGATACGGCATGATCGCCATGGCGGGCGGCAAGACCGTTTACGGTATGGCTTATCCGGCCGACTGGGGCCCGATGGTGCGCGCCGCGCGGGTGATCCTGGGCGCTGATGCGCGGGATGCCGTGGCGGCCCCGCAGCAAGTCACCCCTGGCCTCGCCGAAATCCTGGCCGTCTACCCGGAAGGCGCGCCGGGTCAAGGCGCCGGTTTCAACTACGAACTCCTGCGCCGCCGGGCCTATGAGCAGAATGTGGCCTGGAGTTTCGGAGCCGCCGGCCGTGATTTCCTGGAACTGCTGCGCGCCCATCAACGCATCGCCCCGGAGGACAAGGCCGGCGAAGCAGAGATTCTCGCCGAGATCGGCCTCAATCTCTCCGACACCCGCCGCTTCGGCGACGCCGCGGACATGCTGGACCGCGCAGAGGCCGACGCCCGCGCCTCAGGCGACGCCCTGCTGGTGTCGAAGATCACCAATTACCGCGCCATTGACGCCCTCAATCAGGGAAATAACGATGACGCCATGCGGCTGGCTGGCGAGGCCAACGCCCAGCGGGCGCGCCTGGGGGCTCTGAGCGCCCAAGGTGGCCCGGCTTCCAGCATCAGCGCCGCCGATGCGCGGGCCATCGAGGCCCGCGCGCCCACCCGCGGACCGCGCGCCCTGGTGGTGATCCTTCAGGAGGTCTCCACGGCCGACAGATCGGCCGTGCTCTCCGCCCAGGCCTCGGCCATCGCCGGTACCGCCGCTCGCGCCTTATCGCGACCTGACGCCGGCGCCTTTCTCACACAGGCGCAGTCCTATCTGAGAGCCAGCAACGTACAGCCGGCCTGGCTTGCCGGACAGATCTACGAGGAGCGCTCCGCGCTCTCCCTCAGCGAGGGCAACGCCGCAGGCGCCGAAGCCGAAGCCCGCGAGGGCTTGGCCCGGGTGCGGGTCACCGCCGGCGAGACGCGGGTGGAAGCGCGCCTGCTGATGACCCTTGAGCGCGCCCAGTACGCGCAAGGCAACCTGGACGGGGCATTGGCCAGCGGCCGCCAGGCGGTGCGAATCCTCGAGCGCCAGGCCGAGGCCCCTGGCATGCCCTCTTCTGTCGCCGCCGGGCACCTGGAAGCCCTCTTCACGGCCTGGGAACGCAGTCACGACCAGGCTCTGGCGGCCGAATATTTCGAAACCCTGACCCTCGTCTGGGACGGGGCCGCCTCGCGCGCCGCCGCCCAGCTCGCCGCCCGGCTTGGCCAGGGGACCGGCGGCGATTCGATCCGTCTCTATCAGGACGCCGAGCGCGCCTATCGCGCGGCCCTGACCCGCCGCGCCCGCCTCTCCCCGGAATCCGGCGGCGATGAGATCGCGGCGGCGGACAAGGCCGTCAGCGACGCTTCAACAGCGCTGCAAGGGGCGGAATCCACGGTGAGGTCGCGCTCACCGCGCTATCTGGAACTGCTCAGCCCCAAGGTCGCCACCGCGGACCTGCAGAAGGTGCTGGGCGCGGGCGAAGGTTACGTCCGCATCGTACTCACCGCCGAGCGCGGCTATGGCGCCCTGGTCACGGGCGGCGCCGTGCAGCCTTATCGCATCGACATGACCGAGCGGGCCGCCTCGCGCGCTGTCACGGCCATCCGCAAGAGCGCGGTGATCAAGGGCTCGCGCCTGCCGGACTACGACCTCGTCGGCGCCCAGTCGCTCTACCGCGCCCTGTTCGCACCGATCGGCCAGCCCCTGGCCGGCCTCAACGCCCTGCACATCGACGGCGGCGGCATTCTTTCGGCCCTGCCCATGGGCGCCCTGATCGTCTCGGCGCCGTCGGACGAAATGATGGAGCGTATCGCTCTCGACCAGGACTACACTGGCGTTGACTGGCTGGCCCGGCACTACGCCATCGATACGGCCCTCGGCCCGGCGGCCTTCCTGCGGACGCGCCTGGCCCAGAGTGCGCCGGCCTCCACGGCGGTCGCCGCGTTCGGCGACTTCCGGCCCAACCCGACCCTGGCCGCCACCCGCATCGCCGCGGACCACGGCCTCTCCGAACGCTGCCGACTGGAAATCCAGAACTCGCTCACGCGCCTGAGGGCCCTGCCCTCAACGGCGGAGGAGGCGCGCTCAGCAGCGGCGGCTTTCGGCGCATCGAGCCGAGCCTCCACGGGCTCGGACTTCACCGACACGGCCTTTCTCGACGGGCAGGGGACACAGGATGCCGAAGTTCTGGTCCTGGCCACCCATGGCGTGCTTGGCCTTTCCAGCTGCTTCGCCGAGCCGGCCCTGCTGGCCTCGGTGGGGCCGAATGGCGACGGCCTGATCGAAGCCTCTGAACTTCTTGAGCGCAACCTCAAGGCCCGCCTTGTCATTCTTTCGGCCTGCGACACCGCCGGGGGCGGGGGCGCGGCCGTGGCGGATCAGGGCCTGGCGGATGGCGGTGAAGCCCTCTCCGGACTTGCCCGCGCCTTCATCTATGCTGGCGCACCGTCGATCATCGCCACCCAGTGGCCGGTGGACGCCTCGGCCTCGGCCCTGCAGACCGGCTTGTTGTTGCGCACCGCGGCGAACGGATCGATCCCGGTCGCACAGGCCCTCGGCGCCGCCCAGGCGCAGCTCTACGAGGACGCAGAGACCGCCCACCCGTTCTTCTGGTCAGGCTTCGTGCTGATCGGGGATGGCGGGCAGAAGCTGCGATAGAGATCAGCACGCGAAGTCCCCCTTGGCTTGGCCAAGGGGGACCGGACGCGCGAGCGTCCAGGGGGCGAGTCACGTCCGGAACGCGACCCAAGACAATTGGTGATCTGCAGAACCTAAACTCGCCCACCTGGCGCGCCGGGCGCACCTGTCCTCCCTCGGCCAAGCCGAGGGAGGATGGCTGCGGTGTTATTCCGCCGCGCCGTATTCCTCGATCAGGGCATAGACCCGCGCCCGGTCGAGGCCGTTCGACGGGGCTTCGGCGAGGAGCTGCTCGGCCTCGAAGCCGCGCGTTGACGGGTCGGCCCGCGCGATGGCGGCGGCCGTGGCCGCGGCGCGCACTTCCGGGTCGCTGATCGACTCATACGTCCCCGGCGTACCGGCGGCCTTCGCGGCCACAGTGAACTCCGCCGTGATCGCCGCGCCGGCCGTGTCGTTGGCGGTGATCTTATAGCGGCCCGGGGCGAGATTGACGCTGGGCAGAACGATATTGCCATCACGGGCCGTGACTTCGCCTGCCACCTGGCCGTTTGGCCCGGTCAGCACGGCACGATAGGGGCCGGTTCCGCCGACCACCCGCACCAGCAGGGCCCGGGGGCCCGGGCTCATCACCTGGGTCCCGGCGGCGAGGGAGGTCAGGGCAAAGGCGAAGTCATCCTCCGGGCCCTTCAGGCGCACATTCCACGGCATACGCTTCATGTCGGGCATCACCTGGTCATTGACCGCGCGATAGGCGTTGCCGGCGAGGCTGGGGGCGCCAGCGCGCGCGGCCACGGTGACAGGGGTCGCCGCATCGACCCGAACCGAGCCTCGGCCATCCAGGGAGAGAGTCGCCCGCGTGGCGCCGGTGACGCTGACGCGGTCGCCGACACAAAGGACTTCCAAGACCCGGGGCCGCGCGACGCGCGTGGAGCCCCGGGCAATCTGGAGGCCAGCGGGCTCGCCCTCGATGCGCGTGACAACGCCGGCGCCGGCGCAGGCGGCGGCCGGCGCGGCAAAGGCCGGCGCGGTCACCACCGGCGCGCTCACGCCGATAAGGGTGAGGGACAAGGCCGCGGCGGACAGCACGCGAAAGGGACTAGTCTTCGTCGTCATCGGCGAACTCCTGCATCGCTCCGGTGGCGGCGGCCGCGAAGGCCGGCGCGGAAAGATACCCCCAAAATCCATGATCGAGGGACACCAGCAACAGCCACACCCCCGTCCAGTGGGCCGCCATGGCGAAGACCCAGTTTAGCACAACAGGGTTCACCGGAAGCAGACTGAGCTTCACAATCAGGGGACTGCCGCGCCGCCGGCCCTTCAGATTGAGGTAGTAGTCGCGAATTCTTCGAGTGATCCAGAAGCCGCCGGTGATCCCCAGGCTGACCACGAACAGGGTCGCCAGTTGCAGCCACAGCGGCACGCGCTGAAGGCCGCCATGGGAAAGCTGCAGCCCCCTGATGGCGTTGGCCAGCACCATGGGCCCGGCCATGTCGTCGAGCGGAGTCTGCTGGAAATCGGCAGCGACGGAATTGGTGCCCCCCAGGATGACAATCCGTTGGCAGACGAGATCGTGACTGGCGTCGACACCGGCAGCGGCCACATCGCGCGCCGAAATCTGCCGGAAGATCGTGCGGTCACTAGCCGGTCCGCAAGTCCGAAATCCGGGCCAGGTGTCGGGCAGGTTCGGCCACACCCTGTCGCGCGCGCCGCGTTGCAGGGAGAGGTGGAAATTGATCAGCTCGCCGTGGTGCAGCATGGGCGGGGCGACGGCGCCGCAGGCCGAGACGCCGTCGGAGATCCAATGCTTGACCGCCGCGTTGTCCCGCACCTGCGGCGGCTCAATGAACCCGAACGCCAGGAGGGCCGCCGAATAGAGCGGCCGCCCCTGAGCGTCCTCCACGCACTCATAGGGCAGGAACTCGCGCACGACGCCGTTCTGATCCGCCAGCATCTTGACCTGCACCCAGTACATGTTGGCGTCCGGGTCACTGACGATGTCGTCATAGGGCGTGGTCGGCAGGACCAGCTGGTCGCCCTCGCCGCCCAGCACGCTCTTGGGAAAGCTCTCGCGCGCCAGAAGCAGCGGCGGCGCGGACTGTTTCATCTGCGCCCAGGCGGCCAGCACCTCGCGCCGGTGGGCCACGTCGGCTTCCTCTCCCGGCGTCGGCGTCGCCAGGTCCACGTCGACGATGACGACTTTGGGCTGCTGCCCCTGGGGGGAGGTGCGGATATAGTCCAGTACATCGGCCACCACGGCGCGCGAGGTGGTGGCCGGCGGAGAGGGCCAGACATTGGCCGTCGTCGCCACGTTCTGAGCGACGGTGGTGTCATCCACATCGATGAAGAACACCGGATCGGCGCTCCCGGCAATCAGATCGGCCCGCATCTTGAAGGCCATCTGCATCATTTCGCGATCAAGCTGGCCAAGGATCGAGCGGTCGACCAGCGGCACGCGCATCGCCGCCAGCACCAGGAGGCCGACCACGAAGGAGACAATGAACCGCCGCCACGTCGACCGCTCGATGTGCCGCAGCATGGCCATCGCGTGGTCGAGGAACGGAAGCTTCAGCGCCATAGCGGGAGCCTAGAGCGCTTCGGGGGCCAGAGGAAACCGCGCCCCTACCTCGGCAGGGTGCTCGTCCCCATCAGGAACTCGTCGACCGCCCGGGCGCACTGGCGGCCCTCGCGGATCGCCCAGACCACCAGGGACTGGCCGCGCCGCATGTCGCCGCAGGAGAACACCTTCGGGCGCGAGGTCTTGTAGTCCTCCATCGTCGCCTTGACGTTGCCGCGCGGGTCGAGCTCGACGCCGGCGTCGGTGACGAGGCCATCCTTGCGCGGGCCGAGGAAGCCCATGGCCAGGAGGACGAGGTCCGCCTTCAGGGTGAACTCGCTGCCGGCCACTTCCTGCATGGACTGCCGGCCATCGGGGCCTGCGACCCACTCGACGCGAACGCATTCCAGGCCCTCGATCTGGCCGTTCGAGCCGATCGCCCGCTTGGTCAGCACCGCAAAATCGCGCTCGGCGCCTTCTTCGTGGGAGGAAGACGTGCGCAGCTTCAGGGGCCAGTCCGGCCAGGTCAGGGCCTTGTTCTCGCGGATCGGCGGCTGCGGCATGATTTCCAGCTGGGTGACCGAGGCGGCGCCATGGCGGTTGGAGGTGCCGATGCAGTCCGAGCCGGTATCGCCGCCGCCGATCACCACCACATGCTTGCCCTTGGCGCTGAGCGTGCCGGTGGGGGCGGCCTTGGCTTCGTCATCCCCGGCATTGCGCTTGTTCTGCTGGGTGAGGAAATCCATGGCGAAGTGGATGCCGGCCAGATTGTGCTCGGGCAGGTCGAGCGGACGGGGGTTTTCCGCGCCGCCGGACATCACCACAGCGTCGAAGGATTGCAGGAGATGGTCGACCGTGACATCGCCCTGGCCCACGTGAACGCCCGGCTTGAAGATCACGCCCTCGGCGGCCATCTGCGTCATCCGCCGGTCGATGTGGGACTTCTCCATCTTGAAGTCCGGGATACCGTAGCGGAGCAGGCCGCCGATACGGTCATTCTTCTCGAACAAGGTGACCTGGTGGCCGGCGCGGGCCAGCTGCTGGCTCGCGGCCAGGCCGGCCGGGCCGGAGCCCACCACGGCCACGCGCTTGCCGCTCTGGGCCGGCGCCAACTGCGGGGCGATCCAGCCTTCGGCCCAGCCCTTGTCGACGATCTCGCACTCGATGGTTTTGATCGAGACGGGGTTGTCATTGATGTTCAGCGTGCAGGACGCCTCGCACGGAGCCGGGCAGATGCGGCCGGTGAATTCCGGGAAGTTGTTGGTGGAGTGCAGGTTCTCCAGCGCGATCCGCCAGTGGTCGCGGTAGACCAGATCGTTCCAGTCGGGGATCTGGTTGTTCACCGGACAGCCGTTGTGACAGAACGGCACGCCGCAATTCATGCAGCGCGCGGCCTGATCGCGCACGTCCGCGGCCGGCATGGGATGCACGAACTCTTTGTAGTTCTTCAGACGCTCCGCCGGCTTGTCATAGCTGCGCTCGCGACGCTCGATTTCGAGAAAGCCGGTGGGCTTGCCCATTGTCGTATCTCCGGAAAAAGGCGGCGCTATTCGGCGGCGACGGCCTTGGCGGCCTCGCGCTCGGCGGCGAGGTCGATCAGGGCCCGGCGGTAATCTCTCGGCATGACCTTCACGAAGCGGGTCAGGGCGTCGTCCCAGTTTTCCAGGAGTTCGCGCGCCCGGGCGCTGCCCGTGTGCAGTTGGTGCCGTTCGACCAGAATGCGCAGGCGCTCGGCGTCGTAACGCAGAACATCACCCATGCCGTTGTTTTCCACCGAAACGGACTTATGACGCGGCCGGGCGGCCTCATCGTCGGTCTCGTTGGCGGCGGCGGCAGGGGCAATGGCCTCCACATCGACCATCGAGAGGTTGCAGCGGTCCTTGAAGGCGCCCTTCGGGTCATAGACGTAGGCAATCCCGCCGGACATGCCCGCCGCGAAATTCCGCCCGGTCTCGCCCAGCACGGCCACCACGCCGCCGGTCATGTATTCGCAGCCGTGGTCGCCCACGCCTTCCACCACCGCCACGGCGCCGGAATTGCGCACGGCGAAGCGTTCACCGGCCACGCCCTCGAAATAGGCTTCGCCGGCGATGGCGCCGTAGAGCACGGTGTTGCCGACCACGATGTTCTGGGTCGGGTCACGCAGGGCGTTGGGCGTCTGGCGCACCACCACGCGGCCGCCGGAGAGGCCCTTGCCGACATAGTCGTTGGCGTCGCCCGTCAGTTCGAGGGTCACGCCCCGGGCGAGGAACGCGCCGAAGCTTTGGCCCGCGATGCCCTTGAAGCGCACGAGGATGGTGTCTTCCGCCAGGCCGGCATGGCCGTGGCGCTTGGCCACTTCGCCGGAGAGCATGGCGCCCGCGCTTCGGTTCACATTACGGATTTCGCTCTCGATACGCACCGGCTCGCCGCCGCCGAGGGCGGGGCCCGCCTGGGCGATCAGGGTGTGGTCGAGGGCCGCGTCGAGGCCGTGGTCCTGTTCTTCCGAGTTCCAGAGGGCCAGTTCCGGGTCGACATCCACCTGATAGAGCAGCTTGGAGAGGTCGACGCCATGGGCCTTCCAGTGGCTGACGGCGCTGCGGGCATCCAGCCGGTCGACCCGGCCGATCATCTCGTTCAGGGTGCGGAAGCCGAGCTGGGCCATGATCTCGCGCAGCTCTTCGGCCACGAAGAAGAAGTAGTTGATGACGTGCTCGGGTTGGCCGGTGAAGCGGGCGCGCAGCACAGGGTCCTGCGTCGCCACCCCGACGGGGCAGGTGTTCAAGTGGCACTTGCGCATCATGATGCAGCCGGCCGCGATCAGGGGCGCCGTGGCGAAGCCGAACTCGTCCGCGCCCAGCAGGGCGGCGACCGCCACGTCGCGGCCGGTGCGAAGCCCGCCGTCCGCCTGCACGGCGATGCGGCCGCGCAGGCCGTTCAGCACCAGGGTCTGCTGGGTCTCGGCGAGGCCGATTTCCCAGGGGCTGCCGGCATGGGTCAGCGAGGTGAGCGGCGAGGCCCCCGTACCGCCTTCGAAGCCGGAGATCGTCACATGGTCGGCGCGGCACTTGGCGACGCCGGCAGCCACGGTCCCGACGCCCACCTCCGACACCAGCTTCACGGAAATCCGGGCGCCCGGATTGACGTTCTTCAGGTCGTGGATGAGCTGCTTCAGGTCCTCGATCGAATAGATGTCGTGGTGCGGCGGCGGTGAGATCAGGCTCACCCCCGGCGTCGAGTGGCGCACCTTGCCGATGATCTTATCGACCTTGTTGCCCATCAGCTGACCGCCCTCGCCGGGCTTGGCGCCCTGGGCCATCTTGATCTGGATGTCGTCGGCATTGACCAGGTACTCGGCGGTCACGCCAAACCGTCCGCTCGCGACCTGCTTGATCTTCGAGCGCATGGAATCGCCGTTCGGCAGGGGCTGGAAGCGATCCGGCTCCTCGCCGCCCTCGCCCGTGTTGGAGCGCCCGCCGATGCGGTTCATGGCGACGGCGAGCGTCGTGTGGGCTTCACGGCTGATCGAGCCGAAGCTCATCGCCCCCGTGGCGAAGCGCTTCACCAGGGCCGCAGCCGGCTCGACCTCGTCGATGGAGATCGGGGTCTCGGCGTACTTGAACTGCATCAGGCCGCGGATGGTCAGCAGCCGTTCGGACTGTTCGTTGATCGACTGCGCGAAGGCCTTGTAATCGGCGCTGACATTGCCGCGCACGGCGTGCTGCAGCTTGCCGACGCTGTCCGGCGTCCAGGCGTGATCCTCGCCCCGGAAGCGGAAGCCGTACTGGCCGCCGACATCGAGCATCTTGGCGTAGATCGGGTTGTCGCCATAGGCGTTGCGATGGCGGCGCACGCTTTCGCCCGCCACCTCGATGAGGCCGATGCCCTCGATCGTGGTCGACGTGCCGGTGAAATAGGCTTCCACGAACGGCGTGGCCAAGCCCACGGCGTCGAAGATCTGGGCCCCGCAATAGGACTGGTAGGTGGAGATGCCCATCTTGGACATCACCTTCAGCACGCCCTTACCGATGGCCTTGATGTAGTTCTTCTGAACTTCGTAGGGCTTCAGGGCGATGCCCTGATCGACCCGGATCTGCTCCAGGGTCTCGAAGGCCAGATAGGGGTTCACGGCCTCGGCGCCGTAGCCGGCCAGGACACAGAAGTGGTGCACTTCACGCGCCTCGCCCGTCTCCACCACGATGCCGGTCTGCATGCGCAGGCCCTGGCGGATCAGGTGATGGTGCACGGCCGCCGTGGCCAGGGCCGCGGGGATCGGGATCCGCTCGGCCGAGACGGCGCGGTCGGAGATGATCAGGATGTTGTTGTCGGCCAGGACGAGGTCGGTGGCCTTGGCGCACAGCTTCTCCAGCGCCCGTTCCAGCCCGGCCTCGCCCTCTTCGGCGGCCCAGGTGGCGTCGAGCGTCGCGGTGCGGAAGGCGCCGTCGAGCAGGGTCGAGATCGAGCGGATCTTGGCCAGGTCCGCGTTGGTCAGCACCGGCTGGGAGACTTCTAGGCGCTTGTGCGCCCCGGCATCGTGACCCAGCAGGTTCGGGCGCGGCCCGATCATCGAGACCAGACTCATCACCAGCTCTTCCCGGATCGGGTCGATCGGCGGGTTGGTCACCTGGGCGAAGTTCTGCTTGAAGTACTCGTAGAGCAGCTTCGGGCGCTTGGAGAGCACGGCGATGGGCGTGTCGTGGCCCATCGAGCCCAGCGGATCGTCGCCCGAGGTGGCCATCGGCTCCAGGAAGAAGCGCAGGTCCTCGTCGTTATAGCCGAACGCCTGTTGCCGATCGAGCAGCCGGTCCGGATCGCTCGATGTCGCCGCCTCTTCAGGGGCCGCCGCCAAATCTTCCAGCTTGAACTGGGCGCCCGAAAGCCATTCCTCGTAAGGCTCGGCCTCGGCGAGGGTGCGCTTGATCTCCTCGTCCTCGACGATGCGGCCTTCCTCAAGGTCGATCAGCAGCATCTTGCCGGGCTGCAGGCGCCACTTGCGGACGATCTTCTCATCCGGGATCGGCAGGACGCCGACTTCCGAGGCGAGCACGGCCAGGTCGTCATCGGTGACGATGAAGCGCGCGGGGCGCAGGCCGTTGCGGTCGAGAGTCGCGCCGATCTGGCGGCCGTCGGTGAAAGCGATCGCGGCCGGCCCGTCCCACGGCTCCATCAGGGCGGCGTGGAATTCGTAGAAGGCGCGGCGCTTCGGATCCATGGTCGGGTTGCCCGCCCAGGCTTCCGGGATCAGCATCATCACCGCATGAGCCAGCGGGAAGCCGCCGGCCAGCAGCAGTTCCAGGGCGTTGTCCAGCGAAGCCGTGTCGCTATCCGACGATGACACCAGCGGCCACATCTTGTCGAGGTCCGGCCCGAGGAGGTCGGATTCCATCGTGCGTCGGCGGGCGTTCATCCAGTTGCGGTTGCCGCGCACCGTGTTGATCTCACCGTTGTGGGCGATGAAGCGGTACGGGTGAGCCAGCTTCCAGGACGGGAAGGTGTTGGTCGAGAAGCGCTGGTGCACCAGGGCGAGGGCCGACTGGGTGAGCGGGTTCGACAGGTCGTCGTAGAACGAGCCGACCTGGCCGGCGAGCAGCAAGCCCTTGTAGACGATCGTCCGCGAGGAGATCGACGGCATGTAGAACTGGGTGAGGCCCGGCAGGTCCTTGGACTTGGCCAGCTCCGCCAGCGGGTTCTGAGTCTGCTTGCGCAGCACGAGCAGTTTGCGTTCGAACTGGGCCTGATCCTTCACGCCCGGGCCGCGCCCGATGATGGCCTGGCGGATCACCGGCATCTCGTCGAGCACGGTCTTGCCGAGACCTTGCGTGTTGGTCGGCACATCGCGCCAGCCGATCAGCTCCTGGCCCTCGATGCGGATGAAGCGTTCGAACTGCTGGGTGGCGAATTCGCGCGCCAGGGCGTCCTGCGGCAGGAAGCACATGGCCACGGCATAGTCGCCCGGCGCCGGCAGCTCGACGTCCTCGCCCTTGGCCCATTCCCGGATCAGGAGGTCCGGAATCTGAATCAGGCAACCGGCCCCGTCCCCCACGAGGGGGTCGGCGCCCACGGCGCCCCGGTGGTCCAGATTGAGCAGGATTTCCAGCCCCATCCGGACAACGTCATGCGACTTGCGGCCTTTAATGTTGGCCACGAAGCCAACGCCACAAGCATCATGTTCGTTCCGGGGGTCATACAGACCCTGAGCCGATGGAAGTCCCATCCAAAAATACCTTCATGCAAGCACGCGAAAACGCCCAAGCTCCGGCCCCTCGAGGCCCGCAAGTCAGGCGGTCTGAGGCGCATTTATCCGAAGGCGCCCGTCTCCGTCCACTGCGCTCGCGTGCGGCGCACAATTCAGCCGGAAATCGCGTAGAATCTGAGCGATGATTTTGTCCATGTTGAGGCTGAAATTGTCACCGGCGGATGACAAGCCCTTGGCCTTCGCGGCGTAAAGTTCCATGATGCGGAATCCTTCGATCACACCAAAGGCACGCCCCCGCACCAAAGAGGGGCGGCAGGGGAAACACCAATGGAACTGGCGCCGAAGAACACCGGCCTCTCCACGGCGCGCCTTGAGCGCATCACCGATCACATGGAGCGCAACTACATCGGCCCGCAGAAGATCGCCGGGGCCCAGGTTGCGGTCATGCGGCACGGACATCTCGCCTACTTCCGCTCCTTCGGACAGATGGACATAGCCCGGAACAAGGCGATGGCGGACGACACCATCTTCCGCATCTATTCGATGTCCAAGCCGATCACCGGCGTCGCCCTTATGACCCTCTATGAGCGCGGCCACTTCCAGCTCAACGATCCGGTGTCCCGCTTCTTCCCCGAGTGGAAGAACCACCGTGTCTATGTCTCCGGCGATGTGGACAACATGGTCACCGAGGCCCCGATCCGGCCCGTCACCATGCGCGACATGCTGGGCCATACGGGCGGCCTGACCTATGGCGGTCAGCTCGCCGCCGTCGGCGGGGCCGACGAGACCGACGCGGTCGGCCTTTCCTACAAGAAGGTCGGCGCGAACCGTCAGCAGGGCGAGACCCTGATGGGCTTCATGGACAAGCTGGCCCAGGTGCCGCTGGCCTATCAGCCGGGGGAGCGCTGGCTCTATTCCCTCTCCACAGACGTCTGCGGCGCCCTCGTCGAAAAGATTTCCGGCAAGCCCTTCGACAAGTACCTGCAGGACGAGATCTTCGATCCCCTCGGCATGAAGGACACCTCCTTCCAGGTGACCCCGGACAAGGTCGACCGCTTCGCCGCCAACTATCGCCGCGGCGCCGACAAGAAGCTGCACGTCATCGATGACCCGCAGACCTCGACCTACCTGCAAAATCCGACCTTCAAGTCCGGCGGCGGCGGCCTGACCGGCACCACGGAAGACTATCTGCGCTTCACCGAGATGCTGCGCCGGGGCGGTGAGCTGGACGGGGCCCGCATCCTCGGCCCCCGCACCATTGACCTGATGCGAATGAACCACCTGAAGGACGGCAAGGACCTCACCCAGATGGCGGTGGGCGGCTTCTCCGAAACTGCGAATGAAGGCGTCGGCTTCGGCCTCTGCTTCGCCACCACCATGGACCCGGTGCGCTCGGCCAGCCTCGGCACGGGCGACTACTATTGGGGCGGGGCCGCCTCGACGATCTTCTGGGTCGACCCGGTGGAAGACATCTGCGTGGTGTTCATGACCCAGCTGATGCCCTCCGGCACCTTCAATTTCCGGGGTCAGCTGAAGAGCATCATCTACTCGTCGATTGTTGCATGACGGATATGCGGCGGAGAGAAGCGGAGCTTAGGGAACGCGCATAAACACTGAAATATTTGATCGTTTACGGATGTTCTGAATGGCTTTCGGCTATGGCGCTGTCCAGACGGGCGGCGTCTCTCTAACCAATCCTGATTTCGGCAAGGTCGATATGAGCGCGGCGCCCCAGGTGCTGCCGCGCATCCTGAAGCTTGGTCTGCGCTATCCCCAGAGGGCCGCCCTGGCCATCGCCTGCTCCCTCGGCGCCGCCATCGCGGGCCTCACCATGCCCAAGCTATTCGGCAAGGCGGTGGAGGAGGTTCAGACCCTGCTCAACGCCGGCGCCACGGCCCACAGCGAAGCCCAGAAGTCCCTCTGGATGCTGGCTGGCCTGGTGATCCTCGCCTCCACCCTGCGCGGTTTCCTGACCATGTCGGCCGGCTATCAGGGCGAATGGGTGTCCCAACGCGTCGGCTACGAACTGCGCAACGAGTTCTTCCAGAAGCTGCAGCGCCTTTCCTTCGGCTTTCACGACAAGATCCACTCCGGCGACCTGATCACCCGGGGCATGCTCGACCTCGACGGCACGCGCCTCTTCATCCAGGCCGGCCTGATGAGCAGTCTGACCCTGCTTCTGCTGCTGGTCGTCGCCACACTGCAGATGTTTCTCTCGGACTGGCGGATGGCCATCATCGGCCTGACCTTCGTGCCGATCGCCGGCTGGGCCCTCGCCCGCATGGGCATCCTGCTGCGCGTCACCTGGCTTAAGTTCCAGCAGCTGATGAGCATCCTGACCTTGGTCATGGAGGAAAACCTCCAGGGCATCCGCGTCGTCCGCGCCTTCGCCGCCACCAAGTTCGAAATGGGCAAGTTCGACAAGGCGGCCAATGACGCCCTCGCCTACTCCTATCGCCGCATCATTCTGCGCCTACGCGCCCAGTCGGTGATGACGATCAGCTTCTATACCTCGATGGCGGCCCTGCTCTGGTACGGCGGCCACCGGGTGATCGGCGGTCAGATGGGCATCCGCCAGCTGACCGAATTCATCCTCTATATGAACATGCTGCAGGCCCCGATCCGCCAGATCGCCATGATCTTCATGTCAGCGGCCCGGGCCACATCTTCGGGGGGCCGCCTGTTCGAAATCCTCGATGCGCCGGAAGAGATCACCGACAAGCCGGGCGCCAAGGATCTCGACGCGCCCAAGGGCGTACTGCGCTTTGAGCATGTCGGCTTCCACTACGACATCGCCGGCAAGGAAATCCTGCACGACATCTCCTTCGAGGTGGCGCCGGGAAAGACACTCGGCATCGTCGGGGCCCCGGGTTCGGGCAAGTCGACCATCGCCAACCTGGTGCCGCGCTTCTACGACCCGACCTCTGGCCGCATCACCCTGGATGGCCAGGACATCCGCGACGTGACCCTCGCCTCCCTGCGCGATCACGTGGGCCTCGTGCAGCAGGAAGCGTTCCTGTTCGACGCCACGGTGACCAACAATGTCGCCTATGCCGATCCCTGGGCCGAGGAGGACCGCATCGTCGGGGCCGCGAAGACCGCCCAGATCCATGATTACGTGGCCGGCCTCCCAGGCGCCTACAACACCCGCGTCGGTGAACGCGGCGTCGCACTTTCCGGCGGGCAGCGCCAGCGGATGAGCATCGCCCGCGGTGTCGTCCCCGGGCCTGGCGTCATGATCTTCGACGACTCGACCGCCGCCATCGACGCTGTCACCGAGAAGAAGGTGCGTGACGCCCTGGCTCAGGCCACCCAGCAGAAGGCGACGATCATCATCGCCCACCGCCTCTCGTCCCTGATGCATGCGGACGAGATTCTGGTGCTGGACGAAGGCCGCGTCACCGAGCGCGGCACCCATGCGGAACTCGTCGCCCTCGGCGGCGAATATGCTGACCTCTACAAACTGCAGACCCGTACCGAGCAAGGCCTCTCTGTCGCCGACATCACGGTCAAACGGCACATGATCGAGGAGACCGGCGCGTGAGCGAGATGGGCATGGAGATGGGGGGCGGCGCCTCCATAGGCGGGCCTCCCCGGGGTGGTCCTCCTGCGGGCCCCGGCGGCGCCCAGCGCAAGCCGCGCGCCAACCTCGGCACCAACGACGAGGAAGAGATCTTCGCCACCTTCGACCGGCGGATCATCTCGCGCTTCTGGATTTTCCTGAAGCCGCACTGGAAGTTCCTGATCTTCGCCCAGATCGCGGTTCTGGCCTCGGCCCTCTCGGGCATCCAGCTGCCCCGCGTCATCGGCCACGCGGTCGACAGTGTGGCGGGCGAAGGCGCCAATGGCCACGCCCTGGACATGGCCCTCATTGGCCTTGGCGTCTACGTGGTGATCAACGCGGCTTTCGCGTTCCTCGACCAATGGACCACCTCGCGCCTGGCCCAGGCCGTGATCTTCGACGTGCGCCGCAAGATGTTCGAGCACTTCCAGAAGGTCAGCCTGTCCTTCATGGACAAGACCCACGTCGGCCGCATCATGAGCCGGCTGCAGGGCGATGTCGGGGCCCTTCAGGAGTTCCTGGAAAGCTCCACCGGCGTCATCGGTGACATCGTCACCCTGATCGGCATCACCATCTCGCTGCTGCTGATGAACTGGAAGCTCGGCCTGCTGACCATGCTGGTCCTGCCGGCCATGATCGGGGTGCGGGCGATCTGGCTGCCGTATTCGAAGAAGACCTTCATGCGCGCCCGGATCGCATCGTCGATCGCCAACGGGGCCCTGGCCGAGAACATCAACGGCATCCGCACCGTGCAGGAAACCCGTCGGGAATCCATGAACTTCACCCTCTATGAGGAGAAGAACGAGGCGAACTTCAAGGCGGCGGTGGATTCGTCATTCATGAGCCAGATCATGACGCCCACCGTGGACATCCTCACGGGCCTGGCCATGGCCACCGTGATCGTTGTCGGCGGCAATGAGGTGCTGGGCGGCGAGCTCAGGGTCGGCGCCATGGTGGCCTATATCCTCTTCGTGCAGCGGTTCTTCGAGCCGGTGCGCATGCTCTCTATGCAATACACGGTGATGCAACGGGCCATGGCGGCCGGGGCGCGGATCTTCGAGGTCCTCGACGTGCCGATCTCCATCGATGACAAGCCCAATGCCGTCGAGCTCGACAAGAAGACCATGAACTCCACGGTCGAGCTGAAGAACGTCACCTTCGGCTACAACCCGGACCGGGTGATCCTGCACGACGTCTCCCTGAAGGTGGAGCCGCGCCAGGTGGTCGCCCTCGTCGGGCCGACGGGGTCGGGCAAGACCTCGATCATGAGCCTCGTGCACCGCTTCTACGAGGTGGATCAGGGGGCCGTCCTGGTCGGCGGCCATGATGTCCGGGATATCTCCCTCGAAAGCCTCGGGCGGGTGATCGGCATGGTGCTGCAGGAGCCTTTCCTGTTCTCCGGCACCATCGAGGAGAACATCCGCTACAATACCCTGTCGGCCACCCGCGAGGACATCATCGCCGCGGCCAAGGCCGTGCAGGCCCACGACTTCATCATGCGCCTGCCGGAAGGCTACGACACCGATCTTGGCCAGCGGGGCCGCAACGTCTCGGTGGGTCAGCGGCAGTTGATCTCCTTTGCCCGCGCCCTGGTGGCCGATCCGCAAATCCTGATCCTCGATGAAGCGACGGCGAATATCGACTCGTTCACCGAGCTCGCCATCCAGAAGGCTTTGCGCGTCCTCTTCGCGGGCCGCACCTGCCTCGTCATCGCTCACCGCCTCGCCACCGTCCGGGACGCCGATAAGATCGTCGTCCTGCAGAACGGCCACGTGGTCGAGCAAGGGCCGCACGAAGAGCTGATGCAGAACAAGGGCCTCTATTCGCGGCTCTACTCGTCCAGCCATGGTTCCTTCGACGACCTCCCGGGCGAGGGTGAAGCCAAGGCCGACCGCGAAGTAATGATGACCTAAGCCTCAGGGGGCGGTTCCTTACAAACCCCTCACTAGCGCCCGGGGGGAGTCGCCCCTAAGTTCTCCTCGCGCCGCCGCCTAGGGCCGCGCTTGATCGGGGAGATCTTCACCGTGAACACCCTTGCCGGCCGCCTGGCCGCCCTTGTGCTCATCATCGCGACGCCGCTGGCCCTGACCGCCTGCAACGCCGTGCCCACTAAGGAAGAAGCGGCCAAGGCGCGCTGGGCCGACGTGCAAAGCCAGTATCAGCGCCGCGCCGACCTCATTCCCAACCTCGTGGCCACCGTTAAGGGCTATGCCGCCCAGGAAGAGCGCGTGCTCACCGAGGTGACTGAAGCCCGCGCCAGCGCCACGCGGGTCAATGTGGACGCGTCGACTCTCACCGATGAGGCCGCTTTCGCCCGCTATGCGGCGGCCCAGGACCGGCTCTCGGGCGTGCTCGGACGGCTGATGATGGTCACCGAGAACTATCCGGAGCTGCGTTCGAACGCGAATTTCCTGACCCTGCAAAGCCAGCTCGAGGGTACAGAGAACCGCATCAACGTCGCGCGCATGGACTACAATCGCGCTGTCCAGGACTACAACACCACCCTGCGCACCTTCCCGGGGGCCATCGAGGCGAAAATCTTCTACTCGTCCTCGCGGCCGATGCAGCTCTTCACCGCTTCGGCCGCCGCCCAGAACGCGCCGGTGGTGAACTTCGATCAGCCCTCTGCCGCGCCGGGCG
Source organism: Caulobacteraceae bacterium (assembly GCA_046349475.1). Classification (GTDB taxonomy): domain Bacteria; phylum Pseudomonadota; class Alphaproteobacteria; order Caulobacterales; family Caulobacteraceae; genus Acaudatibacter. The sequence goes on from JAXMCG010000022.1 coordinate 20,266, forward strand.
GCGGCCCGCCCGCACCGGGCGCCGCGCCTGGTTCGGCGCCGCCGGAACCTGCGAAGTAGATGGCGCGCTTTCGTCCTTTCGCGGGCGTCGCCGCCTTCGCGGCCCTTCTCTTCGCAGCGAGCCTGGCGCTCGCCGCGGACCTCGATTTCCCCCGTCTGTCGGGCCGGGTGGTGGACGATGCCGGCGTGCTTTCGGCCCAGACCGAGGCGGACCTGTCCCGCAAGCTGGAGGACCTTGAGAACAAGACCCACCGCCAGCTGGTGGTGGTCACCTTGCGCTCCCTGCAGGGCCGCGAGATCGAGGACTACGGCTACCAGCTGGGCCGCGAATGGCGGATCGGCCGGGCCGGCGTCAACGACGGCGCCCTCTTCATCATCGCCCCCAATGACCGCCAGGTGCGGGTCGAGGTCGGCTACGGCCTAGAAGGCGTCCTCACCGACGCCCTTTCCAGCGTCATCCTGCAAACGAAGGTCCTGCCCGCTTTTAGGACTGGCAATGTCGAGAAGGGCGTCATCGACGGCACGGACGCCCTCATCGAGCAGCTGGCCCTGCCGGACGACCAGGCCCGGGCCGCCGTGGCCGACGCATCCAGCCGCTCGCGCACCGCCGGCAACGCCCCATGGTGGGCCATTCTGCTTGGCTTCGTGATCATTTGGGGCCTACGGATGATGCTGTTCGGATCATACCGGCGGCGCGGCGCTATCTTTCCCCTGTTCGTTATTGGCGCACTGACCTATGGCGATCGGATCGCTGGCCGCAGGGCCTGGGACGATCCTAGGGGACCGAACGATCGGTGGGGCGGAGGCGGCAGCTTCGGCGGCGGTGGTGGCGGATTTAGCGGCGGGGGCGGCTCCTTCGGGGGCGGCGGCGCTTCGGGGAGGTGGTGACGTGATCCTGACGAAAGACCAGCATCATCGGATCGAGGAGGCGGTTACAGCCGCCGAGTCGCACACCTGGGGCGAAATCGTCTGCGTCGTGGCGCGCGAGGCGTCGGACTATCGGGAAGTGGCCCTCGCCTGGGCCACCATCATGTCGCTCGTCCTGCCGCCGATTACCCTCGTCCTCGGCATCCATCCCCTGCTGCTGACCGCCAGTCCGGGATCCTGGACCGCGGCTCACGGCGGTTCGGTGCACGCCCAGATCGCCTTCGCCCTCTCGGCCTATGCGATGATCCAGGTGGTGCTGTTCGTGCTGGTCTGGGGCCTCGTCTCCGTGCCGCAGCTGCGCAATCTGGCGACCCCGAATTTCATCAAGCGCGAGCGGGTCCGCTCGACCGCCGTCGCCCAGTTCCAGACGGCCGCTGCCGGCCGGACGGATGCGCGCACCGGCGTGCTGATCTTCGTGTCGATGATGGAGCGCCAGGTTGAGGTGATCGCGGACAAGGCCATCCACGACCTCGCCGGTCAGGCCGTCTGGGATCAGGTGGTGGCCGATGTCCAGGCCGGCATGAAGGCCGGCGATCCCGCCAGCGGCATCATCAAGGCGGTCGAACTGGTCGGCGTCGAGCTCAAGAAGCACTTCCCGCACGAGGGCGAGGATGTGAACGCCATCTCCAACGAAGTCATCGAGATCTGAGGCCATGAACCCCTCCAAGGGCCGCAAGACCATCTTCATCACCGGCGCGGCCTCTGGCATGGGCCGGGCCACGGCCATCCTGTTCTTCGAAAAGGGCTGGTTCGTCGGCGCCTTCGACGTCAATGCGCACGGTCTGGAGACGCTGAAGCAGGAAATTGGAGCGGAAAACTGCATCACCGGTGTCCTCGACGTCACCGACCGCGCCGCCTACGCGCAGGCGCTGCAGCAGTTTTCCGAGGCCACCGCCGGCCAGATGGACATCCTCTTCAACAATGCCGGGATCGGCCGCGGCGGACCGTTTGAGCTGATGTCGTTCGAAGACATCATGGCGGTGGTGAACGTCAATTTCGTCGGCGTCCTGATCGGCATTCACCTCGCCATCCCGATGCTGAAGGCGACGCCGAATTCCCTCTGCTTCACCACGTCGTCATCCTCAGCCACCTTCGGTATGGCCGGCATTGCTGTGTATTCGGCCACCAAACACGCCGTGAAGGGCCTGACCGAGGCGCTCAGCGTCGAGCTGCGCAATGATGGGGTGCGGGTGGCGGACACCCTGCCCGGCCTGATCGACACCCCGATCCTGCCCCCCACCGCCGCGGAGAATGCCCCGGCCAGCGGCATGTGGCGCCTGATGCCGCCCACCGCCGTCGCCGAGGCCGTGTGGGGCGCCTACCATTCCGACAAGCTGCACTGGTACGTGCCCGAGGAACTGGCCCAGTACGACCAGCAGGCGACCGCCCATCCCGAACAGGTTCGCGACCAGATGGCCAACAGCCGCACGGGCATCCCGCGCCAGCCATGAGCGACACCGCCAGCGCCTACTTCGCCAGAGTCTGGGCGATGTGGTAGCCGGCCGGAAGGATCAGCACCCCCATCAGACAGGGGAAGATAAACAGGATCAGCGGAATCATCAGCTTGGCCGGCAAGGCCATGGCTTTTTCCTCCGCCCGCAGCATCCTTTTCGCCCGCATGTCGTCCGAGAACACCGCCAGGGTGTCACCCAGACTCGTGCCCATCTCCTCGGCCTGACGCAGCATGGTGGCCAGCGAAGCCGCCTCATCGATGTTCAGCCGCTCGGCGAAGGACGACCAGGATTCCTTGCGGCTCTTGCCGGCCCGCAGTTCCAGGGTCAGGAAGCGCAGGTGCTCCGCGAGATTTGGATAACGCCGGGCCAGCTCATCGCCCACCCGGTTCACCGCCGCGTCTAGGGAGAGGCCCGCCTCAACGGACGCCACCAACAGGTCGAGGAGGTCCGGGAAACCATCGCGGTATTCCAGTTCGCGCTTGGCGCGCCGCGCCGCCACCACCCGGTCGGGCCCGAGAATCGCGGCCACGGCGAAGACGCCGGCCAGGCAGATGGCGCCGATCCCACCGGCCCCGCCCATCGCCCAGGGCAGCAGCAGCAAAACCGCCACGATTGCGACGGCCATCGCCGCGGCCTTGGCGCCCAGATAGATCGTCACCGCCTCGCGGGAAGCGAAACCGGCCTGCATCAGGGTCTGGCGCAAGGCCGTCACCTGGGCCGGATCCTGTACGGCGATGCGATCGCCGATGCGCTTCACCCCCTGAACCACCTCGCCCAGGGCGCCGGCTCCCACCACCGGGGCGGCGCCGGAAATCACCACGTTGCCCGCGAGCCGCGCCTTGCGGCGGGCCGTATTCTGCAGGTTCGAGAGGAACACGAACGCCCCGCCCCCAACGCCGGCGGCGATCAGGATCATCGCGGCGATGGTCAGATAGGTTTCGAGCTGCACCGGATCCATGGGTCCTAGATCCTCATATCGATCATCTTGCGCATGATGATGTTGCCCACACCCATCCAGCCGAGGAGCAGCCCCAGGCCGATCTGGATCGGGCGTTCATTGATCACGTCGCCATAGAAGTGCGGGCTCGCCACCCACAGGAAAATGAACACGCAGAACGGCGCCGCCGTCAGAATGATCGCCGAGGCATTGCCCTCGGCCGAGGCCGCCTTGACCTTCATGCGCATTTTCTGGCGTTCGCGCACTGTGCGGGCCAGGGTCTTGAGCAGCCCCGTCAGATTGCCGCCGGAGCGCTCCTGCAGTCGGATATTGGCCGCGAAGAGGTCCACGTCCGGATGGCGGCAGCGGTCCGCGATCCGCGCGACAGCCTGCTCAAGCGTGGCGCCATAGGCGATCTCGTCGGCCGCCATGCCGAACTCGGAGCCGATCGGGTCCGGCATTTCGCGGCCCACCAGGCCCACAGCCGTCGGCACAGGGTGGCCCGCCTCCAGCGAGCGGACGATCACCTCCAGGGCGTTGGGCAACTGCGCGCCCAAGGCCTTGGCCCGGTTTCCCGCCTTGAGATTGAGGAACATCAGCGGTCCCAGCGCTCCGGCCAGGAGGCCCGCGGGAATGCCAAAGAGCGCGTTGTGGAAGAGCAGGAACACCAGGAGCCAGACACCCAGGGCCACCCCGACGACCACCATCACCCAGCGGCGCGGGTCATAGGTCACGCCTGAGCGGATGATCAGGTCGGCGAACCAGTCCCATTTCAGGAGACTCTGCCCGTCGGCGCCATATCCGCGCTGCTTGCGCAGTTCGATGACCAGCTCCCCCAGCGATCCGGCCCGTTCGGCCACCGCCAGGCGCTTGTTCACATTGCGCTTGGCCGTGCCCATGCGCACCAGGCCCGAAACCGCCTGCCCGACGGAGATCGCCGCCCCCGCCACCAGGATCAGGAACGCGATGCGCGCATCGAACTGAAACGCCGCGATCACCATTCTAGAGCGCCTTGCCCGGATCGAAATTGGAGGTGTCGTAGTGGATGCCCCGGCGGATCATCTCGTCGAGGCACTTTGGCCTCAGGCCGGTGGCCCGGAACTCGCCCTGCACCTTGCCGTCCGCATCGGTGGCGATGCGGTGGAAGACGAAGATGTCCTGCATCTGCACGACATTGCCCTCCATGCCGACGATCTCCGAGACGCTCATCATTTTCCGGGTGCCGTCCGAAAGACGCATGATCTGGATGATCATCCCCACCGCCGAAGCGATCTGGCCGCGGATGGCGCTGGGCTCCAGGCGCATGCCGCTCATCGCCACCATCTGTTCGAGGCGGGTGATGGCGTCGCGGGCCGTATTGGCGTGGATCGTGGCCATCGAGCCTTCGTGGCCGGTGTTCATGGCCTGCAGCATGTCAAAGGCTTCCTCGCCCCGGACTTCCCCCAGGATCACCCGGTCTGGGCGCATCCGCAGGGCGTTCTTGACCAGCTCGCGTTGGCGGATCTCGCCCTTTCCCTCGATATTCGGCGGCCTTGTTTCCATGCGCACCACGTGCGGCTGCTGCAGTTGCAGCTCGGCGGCGTCCTCGATGGTGATCAGGCGTTCCTTGTGGCTGATCGCGGCGGAGAGCGCGTTCAGCAATGTCGTCTTCCCCGAGCCCGTGCCGCCGGAAATCACCGTCGAGACCCGGCTGCGGCAGGCCCCATGCAGGAATTCCGCCACCGCAGCCGGCATGGCGCCGACCCCAACCAGACGGTCAAGATTGTAGGGCTTCTTGGAAAACTTCCGGATCGAGACCGAGGCCCCGTCGATCGCCACCGGCGCGATGGCCGCGTTCACGCGGCTGCCATCGGGCAGGCGCGCGTCCACCATCGGCTGGCTCTCATCGATCCGCCGGCCCACCGTGGCCACGATGCGGTTGACGATGCGCAGCAGGTGATCGTTGTCCTTGAACTTGACCTCGGTGAGCTCCAGCTCGCCGCGCCGCTCCACGAACACCTGGAACGGGCCATTGATCAGAATGTCGGCGATGGCGTCGTCGCCCAGCAGGGGCTCGATAGGGCCGAGGCCCACCATCTCATCGAAAACTTCGTCGCCTAGCTTGTCCAGTTCGGCGGAATTCAGGGCCAGCCGCTCGGACTTGGCGGTCTCTCCGACCAGCTTACGCACCTGGCGGCGCATTTCGCCCTCGTCGAGCTTGTCGAGTTTGGAGAGGTCAATCTCCTCGATCAGCCGGCCGTGGATGCGAATGCGCATATCCAGCATCGGGTCGGAGGTGCTCGCGGCCGGCGGCGGCGGTTCTTCGACGATCAGGCGCGGCGCTGCTGGCGCCGGCGCGGAGACGACAGGCGCCGCGGCGCTCTCGGGGGCTGGGGCGGGCGTCTCCGGCGCGGCGGTCGCAGGGGCGGAGACGGGCGCTTTACGGAAGCTGAAGCGGCTCATCAGGCGGCCCTCACGCGCAGGGGATGCGTCTTGGCGCTGGGCGACGCCAGGCGGTCGACGATAGCGGCGATGTCACGCACGATCTTCGAGCGCGGCCGGTGCTGGCAGATCGCACCGCCGAGGTTCACCGAGGCGGCGGCCGCCTCCCAATCGCTGGTGACACCGCCCTCGGCCTTGCGCTCCAGGGCCTTCTCGGCCTCGGCGAGGGAGGGCGCGGGGCCCAGCACCCGATTGGCGAGGCGGTTCAGGATGATGCGCGGCGGCGCGCCATCGGGAATTTCCATCTCGATCTCAGAGGCCAGGGCGCGGGCCGCGAGCAGGGCCGGCACGGTCAGTTCGGAGACCACGAGCACCTCGTCGGACCCGGCCAGGACATCCAGGGTCCACGGCTGATGGTGGCGCGGCACATCGACGATCACCCAGTCATAGACCTGGCAGGCCACCTCCAGCAGCCGGCAGACGGCCTGTGGATTGACCTTGGCGAAGGCTTTCGGATCGCGCGGCGCGGCGAACAGATCGAGCCCGCCGGACACCCGGGCGCAGAATGCTTCCAGCAGGGCCTGATCGATGCGTTCCGGGGTCGCCGAGGCTTCTGTCAGCAGCATTGAGGGCGCGGCGCCCAGATAGGCGCTGGCCGCCCCGTCGACGAGATTGAGATCCACCAGCGCCACCCGCCGGTCGCCGGCCGAGCGGCGGGCCAGGGTCGTGGCGATTTCCACGGCGATGGTCGTCGCCCCGCAGCCCCCTACCGCGCCCATCACACTCCAGCAGCGCGAGTGATGCGTCGCGCCGGCGGCGGCCGCCTCCACAAGGAGGGCAGCGGCGGCGCGCGAGAGATCCACCGATGAAAAGGGCGATTCCAGAATGTCGGAGCGCGGCAACTTCACGAAGGCGCGCACCAGTTGGGCCGGAAGGTGCGACCCCGCCAGAATCACCGCCGGCGGTGAGGGCCGGGCCGCCAGGCCTTGGACCGCGCCGGCCAGCACCGCCGGATCGGCCGCCTCGGCGTCGATCAGAACCAGTTCGATCGCGTCGTGCAGGCTTGAGAGCAGTTCCAGTCGTTCGGCGCCCGCCACCTCGAACACCGCGGTCGGCATGGCCTCCTCGGCCACCGGAGCGAGCCTTTGACCGATGACCAGGATACGGCGGCCTTGCAGGACGGGATGGCTCATGGGGTAGGTACTCTTTCTCGCGAAACAGAACTGATGCGGGTCACTAGGATGCGGGCGTCGGCGTCGGTCCGGCGGCCACGGGGGTTTCCGGCGGAGCTCCGGCCACCGGGGCGGTCATCGGCCGCGGCACAGGCTGGTCGGCCGGAGGCAGGACCGGCGGGGGCGGCGGTACGCCTTCACCTACCGGGGCCAGGGGCTGGCTCGTCGAACGGCCCATCAGGATCAGGTCGATGGCGTTGGGCTCGTCAGGCGGGGCGAGGGGGTTGGGAAGGGTAGAGATGTCGTTGGTCGGGGTTGTCAGGTGCGGCGTGACGATGATCACCAGTTCGGTCTCCTGCCGCCGCCAGCTGGCCGAACGGAACAGGGCGCCCAGAATTGGCACTGAGCCGGCCCAGGGGATCTGGTTCACCGCATTGACGTAGTCCTGCTGGAAGAGGCCGGCGATGGCGAAGCTCTCACCGTCCCGCAGTTCCACCGTGGTCGCGGCGCGGCGGGTGGTCAGGCCCGGCACCTCGTAGCCCTGGATACGCAGGGAATTGCGCGGATCGAGCTGCGAGACTTCCGGGGCCACCTTCAGGCGAATCTGGCCGCTATCCTGCACCGCCGGCGTCAGGTTCAGCTTCACGCCGAAGGTGCGAAACTCGATGGAGACGCCGTTCTGGCCATTGGGCACGGGAAACGGAAACTCGCCGCCGGCCAGGAAACTGGCCTCCTCGCCAGACATGGCGATCAGGGTCGGCTGGGCCAGGGTGCGGATGGCGCCACGTTGTTCCAGAGCCCGGATCGTCGCGGCGATATCCGTCGTGCCGATATTGCTGGTGAAGCCGATCGTGGCCTGCGCCGGAGTATTGCCGACCAGGCCCGTCCCGGTCTGGATGTTCAGGCCGTTGGCGTTGGTGATCGACAGGTTGACGCCGAGGTCCTTCATCGCCGAGCGCGAGACTTCCAGCACCCGCACTTCCACCTGCACCTGCTGGGCCTGGCGCATGGTCAGGGCGGACTGCACCTGTTGCGGGGCATAACGTTCGGCAATGGCCTTGGCGCGCAGAGCGGCGCCAGAGGTTGAGACCTCCCCGGTCAGCAGGATGCCACCGGCGAAGTTCTGGGCGGTGATCCGCTCACCGGGCAGAGCCAGGCGCAGATCGTCTTGCAGACTTTCCACGTCGTAGCCGACGCGCACATCGACCACCTGGGCCAGGCGGTGCTGGCTGTCATAGATCAGGATGTTGGTCATCCCGACCGCCTTGCCGCGCACATAGAAGCTGCGGTCCGTGGTGGCCACCAGTTGCAGGGTGTCCGGCGCGGCCACGACGATTTCCGAAGCCGCATAGTCCAGATGAAAGGCCAGGGACTTGTCCTTGGGCACCACCACGGTGCGCGAAGCGGACTGGTCGGTGGCGACCTGAGCGGCGGCCGGCGTGGAGACCGTGACCATCGGCGCGAAGGCCAGGGCCGCGGACACAGTAAGGGCGATGAGACGTTTCATGACGTCAGCTCCGAGGACCTGAAAGGGGCTTTAAGCGCCGGCGCGGTCGGCCGGGACTTCCACGGTGGCGCGATTGTCGCCGTGGGTGACAACGATGCCGCGGGCGCGGGGCGGCGCTTAAGGCAGGGGGGCATAGATGGGCCGCGCCGGGGCGCGGCGCGGCGGCCGGGGGGCGCCGGCGGAGGTGTTCAGCAGGCCTGCGTCCGTGGCGGTGGCCGGACGATAGACGCCGCTGGTCACATCGCTGATCCGGGTCGCGCGGGTCTGCACCTGATCTGTCTCGCCGGTGCGGCGCAGGGCCAGGGAGAGCGTGCCGGCCTGGCTGGCGAGCGCCATGCGGGCCGTATCGGCCGGCGTCAGCTCCAGGGTCGCGGTCCGGGCGATCGCGGCGGTGGTCGAACTCGGATCGGCATTGAGGTCCATGCCCAGGACGCGAACATCCTGCACCACCAGATCAGTCACCAGCACCTTGCCGGTATTTCCCGCCCGCTCGCTCTCACTGGTCAGTTCGCGCGTCAGGATCACATCGACGCGGTCGCCCGGCATGATATAGCCGCCGCCGCCCAGCACATCGGTGATCCCGATGGTGTACCCGCGAAACCCTTCGGCGATCCGCGCCGCCAGAATCGGCCGCGCCCCGCCTCCGGAAAGTTTGGTCGGCAGCACAGGCTCCTTGGCGCTCATCGGCACAAGGGCGATGGGCGCGCCATCCGGCTGGTTCAAAATCTGGTCGACGCTCGAAAACGCGCCCTGCGGCAGGGCCCCGGTCGGCACCCGGACAACGGTCAGGTACTTGGCTTCCATCTTGGCCCCGTAGGGGATCGCGGAGGACGCCACCACCATCGGCACGGTCGCCGCCGCGGCCTGAGCCTGGGCGGCCTCGGAGGTCCGGGCGGTCTGGGCCGGCAACCACACCTTGGCCACCAGAAGCGCGCCGAGACCAAGCGCGGCTGAAGCCGCCAGACTGACGATGGTGCCGATACGCATGTGCCCGCCCTGACATGTCTTACTTGCGCAAACCCGCGCAATCGCACGCCTAATCTGCGAGACACCCTCTTGAATTGACGTTAAGGAGTGGGGTGAATCAGAATAAACCTTGATTTTTACTTATAGTTACGGTGATATTTACTGTAAATGCCGGATTCACCATGCCTCATGCGGCCATACCGGTAACTGAAATCACGCTTGTTGCAGATCGGCAAAATCCCGTTACGCGGCAAGGCTTTTCACCACCCTTGACGCGGCGGCGTCCACTGGGTCATTGGGAATAGCGACATCGCTCAATTCAAGACGCGCGCGCTGGGCATGAGAGGTCCAAAAGTGGCCCCGCCCGGCATTCAAGCGCAGGGAGGTATTTCAATGACGGATCTGCTCGAAGACCTGCGCGTGGCCGCCGGCCAAGGGATGACCACAGCGATCTGGGCCCGGGAAAAGCCCAACCATATTGCCGTCATCGACCCTGACGGCACGACGCACAGCTTTAAGAAAATCAACGAGAACGCCAACCGCATCGTGCGTGTGCTGCGCAAGGCCGGCCTCGAAGCCGGCGATGCGGTCGCCCTGCTCTGCTCCAACCGCGCCGAGTTCATCGAGGTGCGCGCCGCCTGCCAGCGCGGCGGCTTCCGCCTGACCCCGGTCAACTGGCACCTGTCCACGGACGAAGCCGAGTACATCATCAACGATTGCGACGCGAAGGCCCTGATTGCCGAGCTGCGCTATCCCGCCGCCACCGAGGCCAATTGCCCGCACGTGCGGATCAAGCTGGCCTTCAACGGCCAGGCCGAAGGCTTCAAGGATTACCACGCCACCATCGCCAAGGAAGACGGCTCGGACATTCCTGACCCGACCCCTGGCGGTCAGATGCTCTATACCTCGGGCACCACCGGCCGCCCCAAGGGCGTCTATCGCAAGCCGGCCCCGGGGCTGGTGCCGCCGCCCGTGCCGGGCGCGCCCAATGATGTGCAGCTCTGCGCCGGTCCCGCCTATCATGCCGCACCTCTCGCCTTCGATGTCGGCGCCGCCATGTCGGCCGGCAACACCCTGGTCTTCGTCGACAAGTGGGATTCCGAAGGCGTCCTGAAGTTGATCCAGGACTACAAGATCACCCGCGCCCACCTAGTGCCGATCATGTTCCAGCGGCTTCTGGCCCTGCCGCCCGAGGTGAAGGCCAGGTACGACATCTCTTCGATGAACTACATCATCCACGGCGCGGCTCCGTGCTCGCCAGAAGTGAAGCACGCCATGATCGAGTGGTTCGGCCCGATCATTAACGAGTACTACGCCGGCTCCGAAGGCGGGGCGGGCTTCGCCACGACCTCCCAGGAATGGCTGTCCAAGCCGGGCACCGTGGGCAAACTCCCCATGCCGGGCTCCGCCATCATCCTTGATGACGAGGGCAATGAATGCCCGCCGAATGTCTCTGGCACCATTTACTTCAAGGTCTCGCCGATCGCGCCCTTCGAATATTACAAGGACCCGGAGAAGACCAAGAACGCCCACAAAGGAGACTATTTCACCCTGGGCGATGTCGGCTTCCTCGATGACGAGCAGTACCTGTTCCTGACCGGCCGCAATGCCGAGACGATCATCTCTGGCGGCGTGAACATCTATCCGCAGGAAATCGACAACGAGCTGATCAAGCATCCGGCCGTCGAGGACAGCTGCGTCATCGGCGCTCCCAATGACGAGTGGGGCGAAGAGGTGAAGGCGGTCATTACGCTGAATCCGGGCTTCGAGCCTTCGCCGGAGCTGGCCAAGGACATCCTCACCTTCGCCCGCGGCCATCTCGCCGGCTACAAGGTCCCCCGCTCCATCGATTTCGTTGACGAGCTGCCCCGCAGCCCGGCCGGCAAGATCCAGCGCGGCAAAGTGCGCAAGCCCTACTGGGCCGGCCGCGCGAGAGAGATCTAACCCTTCAGCGCCCCTTAACGCGCGGCCACCCCCCGCCGCGCGGCAAGCGGGGGGAGGGACCGGCGGGCCAAAGGCCCGCCAGGGTGGGCGAAGTATGATGACAGGGCCACTCCGCCCTTCGTTTCCGATTGTTCCTTTTTCGCGCGCAGGGCCGAGGCGTGGGTGCGCTTGACCTGCGTCAAGGCTCCTGACGCGCCGATGTAGTGTTCGTGTGCGGCGAAGGGATCGCCGCATGACAACAACCAACCCGCGGCCCGCTCCGTCCGTCCTGCAACCGGATGGCCGGACGGGCTGGCGCAACACCGACATGTTCGCCGCAGTCAACGCCGCTCTGTTCTGCTTCATGTGCGGGACGGTCTATTACGACCGCTTCGTCACCTATCGGGGCGCCGGAAACCTGCATGAGTTTTTCTTTTACGCCGCGGCGATCCTGACAGCGATCGGCCTGGGAGCCTATTTCCTGCGCCGGCTGCATTGGCCCACCTGGCTGCTCATCGTCGTTCAGGCTGGGATCATCGCGCACTTCTGCGGCGCCTTCATACCCATCGACGGCGGGCGCCTCTACGATGCGCACATTCTCGGCGTGCGCTACGACAAGTACGTCCATGCTTTCAACGCCTTCGCGGGGGCGTCGATCGTCGCCCACCTCCTTTCGCGCGACAATGCCCATCTACCGGCCAAGCCGGCGGTGATCCTCCTGACCGTCCTTGGCGGCGGCGCCATCGTCGAGATTCTCGAATACCTGGTCACGCTGACGGTGAAGCACTCCGGCGTCGGCGACTACGACAACAACATGCAGGATCTGATCTCCAACCTCGTCGGCGCGTCGGCCTATGTCATCTATCTGGACCTGCGCCGCCGCCTCTACCGCTGGCGCCACCCCAAGCCCTGATGATCCGGAGCGGACCGATCTCGCCCCTTTGGGGCCTTGCGGAAGTCGCGGGCTTCCTGGCTCTATTCTTCGTCACGTTGTGGGTGCTTGGGCCACAGCTTGAGGTCCGGCCCTGGGCGGGCCCCTTGGTTCTGGTTCTGCTGGCGGGCGCCGCCGGTCTCGTCCTTTGGCTCTCTCCCATAGTGCTGCACCGGGACCCACCAGCCCTCCGCGGATGGGGCGCGCCTCCTCCGCCGTCCAAGGGGGTGGCGGCGAAAGCCTGGCCGCTTTATGCCCTGCTCACGGGTCTTGGCCTCGTCGTCGTGACGATTCTGGCCATCGCCCGCGGTCCGGAAGCGATGTCGCGCATCGCCTGGCAGGACCTTCCCTGGCGTCTCGCCCGCTATCTGGTCTTCGCCCAGGTCCAGGCCTTCATGGCGTTCGGGTTCATCATGACGCGCCTGCGCACCGGCTTTGCAGCGCTTCCATTCGAGGCGGCCCGGGCTCCAGCGACGGTGATCCTTGCCACGGCCGGGGCCTTCGCCGCCCTGCACATGCCCAACTGGCCCGTCGTGGCCCTGACTTTTTCGGCCGGAATAGGGTGGGCCTGGGCCTTCTATCGCCACCCGAGCACGCTTCTGGTCGGTGTCAGCCATGCCGTATTGGGCGCACTGACCCAGGTGGTGCTCGGCCTGTCGACCCGCATCGGCCCGTTCTACGCTCACCCCGAACACTTTGTGTTCCGCCAGGTGGTTTTTGACCTGGCCCACCTCATGGGATTGCGCTTTTGACCGCGCCACGCCAACCCCGCCGGCAGGCGGGAATTGGTGCGCGCTTCACCTTGATCGACGCCTATCTTTTGCGGACGGTCGGCGGCTACGCCCTGGCGTTCGGGGCGATGATCTTCATGGCCCTGATGCTCGAACGCGCCTTGCGGATCGTCAACCAGATGGCGGCCTCCGGCGCCCATTTCGGCTTCCTGCCGCCGATCCTGGCCGGCCTCGTTCCCTACTATCTCGGCATGACCATCCCACCGGCCTTCGTGGTGGGCCTGATGATGACGGTGGCCCGGCTCGACGAGGATCTGGAGATCGAGGTCATGCTGACCAGCGGCCTCTCCTATAGCCGCCTGGTGGCGCCCCTGATTGCGCTGGGCGCCCTGCTCGGAGCAGCGGGCCTCTGGCTCGGGGCCGAGGCCGAGCCTCTCGGGCATTTTGCTTATCGCGCCCAGCGCGCGGCGGCCGTCGACGCGGGCTGGACTGCTCAGCTCCGCGCGGGCGCGTTCCTCGGCCAACCTGACGTCGCGATCATCACCGCCGACGGATCGGACGCCACGGGCCGAGTCTTGGCCCGGCCGTTCATCGCCCTGCGCACCGCCAAGGGTTCGGAAACGATTTTTACCGCCGAGCGCGGCGCCCTGGGCCTTTGGTGGGATGGCCGCACGACCCTGGTCGATCTTCAGCGCGGGCGGGTGCTGTATGAACGGCCAAGACGCAGGCCCCTGGTGGGCCAGTTCGGCGCCTACGCCACCCGCGTGCCCCTTCCGCCGGCCGCGCCCTCGCCGCCGCGCGGCCTTTACCCGCGTGAATGGACGACGCCTGAACTCCTTCAGGCCGTGGAGCAGCCCGGACTCAAGGCTGAACTGCTGGGCCGGATCGCGCGGGCCTTGGCGATGCCCCTCATGCCGCTCCTCGCGTTTCCCCTCGCCATCGGCGGCGGCCGTGGGCGGCAGGGCGGCGGCGGGGCGCTCGCGGTCATCATCCTCCTTGCCTTTCATGAAGCGATCCGCCTGTCGCAATCCCTCGCGGCCCAGGAGGTTCTTGAGCCCGTCTCCGCCATCGGAGGCCTGTTCACCGCGTTCGCTGTCCTGCTCTTCTCGTTCTTCGTCGCGAACCGCCGGCTTCGGGGCGACCAATCCCTGGTGCGCCTGATCGCCGAGGGGAAGGACCTGCTGGGCCGATTGAAGCCCGCTCGGAAAGCAGCAAGGCACAGGGCGCCGCGGTCAGCGGGCGCGTATATCGCCATGACCTTCGCCGCCGCCACCTTGAGCGCCCTGGCCGGGATGACGGCGCTGGTGGGCGGCATCGACCTCTTCGAACGCACCGACGACATCTTGGGGGCGGGCGGGGACTACCTCGCCGTGGCCCGGTACGCCGTTCTGCGCGCGCCGATCCTCGCCGAGCAGTCCGCGGGTCTGGCGACCCTGGCCGGAGCGGCCTTCGCTTTCATGGGCCTGGCCAGACGGGGCGAAGTGGTGGCGCTGCGGGCTTGCGGCGTCTCCCTCTATCAGCTCCTCGGCATGACCCTTCCCGTGGTCGTGGGCATGAGCCTTCTCACCTTCAGCCTCGCGGAATGGGTCTCACCGCGCTGCCAGGTGGCCCTGTCGCGGTGGGCGCAATCCTCTCTCGGTCTCGATGGCGGGCCGGATGCGCGCCGCTGGTTCCGGGCAGGCCCCCTGATTGTCACGGCGCGTGCGGGACCCGGCGCCTTGCGCCTGGAGGGCGTTGAAATTTTTCAGCGCGATCCGCGGGGCGCGCTTGCCGCCAAGATTTCCGCGCCGCGGGCCTTTGCGGCGCCCGGAGGCTGGCGGCTCGAGGACGTGACGGTCACTTCACTGGCCACCTTGCCGGCCACGGCCCCCAGGCGCACGACCTTTGACTGGGTCACCCCGATCCGCCCGGCGGATCTTGCGGACATGTTCGCCAGGCCGCTGCAGATATCCGCGGTGACCGCCTGGCGGGCCCTGCGCGGCGGGGCGCCGACCGATCAGGCCGAAGCCTACCTGGCGACACGTCTGCACCGCGCTTTCGCCGAGCCTCTCGCGCCTCTGATCATGCTGCTGATCGCCCTTCCCCTTGCCCTGGCCTCCATCCGCCAGGGGCCACCGACCTGGCAGCTCGTCTATGTTCCGGCCGCGGGGATGCTTTATGTCGTGCTCGATGGCCTGATGACCGCCCTCGGCCAGACCGGCCTGGTCACGCCGGGTCTCGGCGCCTGGATCACCCCTGCCGCCTTTGCCTGCATCGCCGCGTCCGTGGTCGTCTACTCCGAGGGCTAGGCGGGCCGCACCAGGCCCTCGAACATCGCCAGCACCGTCTCATCATCCGGCGGGGCCGGCGCGACGATGCGGTTGAAGGTCAGCCCGGTCACCAGACTGGAAATCATCCAGGCGAAGGCCTTCGGCGGCATGGGCAGTTCCTCCTCCCGGAAAAGCCCCAGCACATTCTCCGCCCCCCGCGTCGGCCCCAGCGCCGAGAGCTCGATCATACGTTTGCGCAGGTCCGGATGGGTCAGGGCATAGAGCAGGAATTCGGCCCGCGCCGCCGCCCGGCCCTCGGTCATGCCCGCGCCAACCAGCACTGCCCGTCCCAGCCGCCTCAGCCGCTCGCGCACCGTGCCGTCATGGCCGCGCGGCCAGTCAAAGCCCTCCATGCCCTGCCCGCCGGTCGCCGCCAGGGCCGCCACGATCATCGCGTCCTTGCTCTCGAAGTTGTCGTAGATCGCCCCCTTGGTGACCCCGGCCCGCTTAGCGACGGCGTCGAGCGAGATCCCGTGCAGCCCGCCCGTCGCCATTAGCTCCAAGGTGGCGCGCAGGAGGTTGTCCCGGGTCCTGGCCCGCTTCGCGCTCATCGCCTGAGGTTCGTCCGCCACCATTCGCAAGACCCCTTGACCAAAAAACATACCGTCGGTATGTAGTAGAAACATACTCACGGTATGTTCTCTCCCACCATTCTTCAAGCCCGGAGCGCCCGATGCTGTCCCGCCGTGAATTCGCCGCCGCGATGGCCGCCCCTCTTATCCTCCCGGAGATCGCCATGGCCGCCGACGCCGCCCCCTCCGCCGACCCAATCCGCGAAGGTTATTTCGCCGACATCAACGGCCTGCCCCAATGGATCACCATCCGCGCCGCGGCGCCGGGCAAGCCGGTCCTGCTCATGCTGCACGGCGGCCCCGGCATCCCGATGAGCTTCATGACGCCGCTGTTCTCGCCCTGGGAGGACCATTTCACTCTCGTCCAGTGGGACCAGCCCGGCAGCGGCGCCACCTGGTCGAAGACGCCCCAGGGCCAGGGCGAGCTTACCCGCGCCCGCTACATCCGCGACGCCATCGCTGTCACTGAACACATCTGCGCCCGCCTGGGCGTGCCCAAGGTCGCCCTCTTCGGCATGTCCTGGGGCTCGGTGCTGGGCGCTAACCTGATCCACCAGCGGCCGGACCTCTACAGCGGCTATGTCGGCGCCTCACAGCCTGTTTCAGGCCCGCGCGGCGGTCCGCTGGGCTGGCGGCTCGGCCTCGAAGCCGCCAAGGTCCGGGGCGATGCGGCCGGCGTCGCGGCCCTCACCCGTGTCGGCCCAGGTCCCTATGCCGCCTTCGCCGACTTCCTCGTGCGCCAGCAATACACCAACCCGCCGGGCATGCCCCTCAGCCCCGCCGAAGCCGCCGCCAGCGCCCAGGTCGCCGCCGTCTTCCAGGCCCCGCCGCCAGACACCACTTACATGGCCAAAGGTCTGCCGCCTCAGGACGGGATGGCCGTGTTCATGGCGACGCAAACCGCCGTCTTCCAGGAGGCGGCGCGCTGGGAAATCCGCGACCTCGGACCGCGCTTCGAAGTCCCCGTCTTCGTCATCCAGGGCGAGCTTGACTACAACTGCCCCGCCAGCCTCGCGCGCGAGTGGATCGGCGAAATCACCGCCCCCAAGAAGGCCTACGCCGAAATACCCGCTTGCAGCCACAACACCCTGTCATTCCCCGACGTGGTGTTCGACTTCGTGCGGGAGCATTTGCTGGGGTAGGCAAGACTTCACAATTCGCGAATAGTTCGCTATATATGTGGCCATGGGCGCGTGTTCGCCACGCGACCCTTCTCCCGCAAGGGGAGAAGGAAGCGCGCACGGACCCCGCACGTGCTGGCCCTCACCGCGCACGGAAGGCGCGGCAAGCGCCGCGGACAGCGCATCAACGCGCCCTTACCACGCCCGGAAGGCGCACTAACGCGCGCAAATACGGCAAATACGGTGCGAATACGGGGCAAAGCGCCCTCAGGCGACCTTCGCGATCGCCCCCATCACCGCATCCGTCTGCTCGACGATCACCATGTGGCTGGCCTCGGGCGCCGTCACCAGCTCGGCGCCCTTGATCGCGGCCTTGAACAGCGAGCCGTAGATCGGCGGGATCATCTTGTCGCTCTCGCCCCAGACCACCACCGTCTTGGCCTTCACCCGGTAGAGCCGGGTGGCGAGGCCCCGTTCCGGGATCGGGAACAGGATCTTCCCCGCCATGCCCATCTGCCGGGCATTGGTCACCAAATAGGTCTGCAGGAAGTTGGGGTCGGCGACATTGCGCCCGGCCGTCATCAGGGCCGCCCCGGCCGCCGCGTCATGGAACATCATGGCCGGCATCTCGTAGGGCATCAGCGAGAACATGTCCGGGATCGGATAGTCGTCGCTCCACAGGCCCGCCGGGCAGATCAAGACCAGGCGCGAGACATCGTGCGGCGCGATGGCCGCCATTTCCGCGGCGATCATCCCGCCCATTGAGTGCCCGACCAGGATCGGGTCCTTCAGGCCGAGCGCCTCGACCACGTCGGCCGTGTGCAGGGTGAAGTCGAGCATGTCGCGGACATCCTCGCACTCCTCTGAATCGCCATAGCCCGGCAGCAGCGGGGCATAGACGTGGTACTTGGCCGCGAGCGCGTTCAGGAACCCGTCCTCGGCGGTGACGCCCCCGGCCCCGTGCAGGAACACCAGAGGCTCGCCAGAGCCGCCTTCGAAGTAGCGCACCGGCGCGCGGGGCGTGCGGACTGTCTTCAGTTCCATGATCACCCCTCCCTATTCGGCCGGTTCACGCACGCCATATTTGGCGGCGAGCTGGGCGGAAGTCGGCGGCTCCTTCGGCAGGGAGCCAGCGGTCACGCGCTGGTCGAGGGGCTTGCACCAGAAGCGGTTGTCGTCGGCGTATTCGGGGAACACGTTGCGCAGCTTCGGCATCACCTTCTCGGCGAAGAGCCTGGTGGAATACATGCACTTGTCGGCCGGCATGTTCCCCACGTGCATCAGGCAGAAGAGGTTGCCGACGTTGAGGCTCTTGGCCAGGTCCTCGATCCGCTGGCGCACCGTCTCCGGCGAGCCGGCGATCACATGGCCCTGCTCGGTCAGTTCCTTCCAGGTCAGCTGCGTATAGCCGCCGCGCGGCGGGGCGTACTGGCTGAGCGCACCTGTCTGGATCGTCTTGATCGTCCGGTAGCCCGGCGCGTCGGCGAAGCCCGGATAGACGTGCAGGCAGCGATTGTAGAAGTAGCTGATGTGCTCGGAGTAGAGCCGCTCGGCCTCCTCGTCGGTCTCGGCCACGCAGATCGTCTGGGCGAAACCGGCCCGGTAGGGCGAGGCGTCCGGCGTGTTGCGCTCGGCCACCCGGTCCCAATAGCCCTGCATCAGGGCCTTGGCCCGCAGGTACCCGGAGAAGCTCAGGTACGAGTACGAATAGGTGTGGTCGATGCAGAAGTCGTAGGTCTCCACCGACCCGCCGCCCGGAATGTGCACCGGCGGCATCGGCTGCTGGATCGGCCGCGGCCAGATGTTCACGTGGCGCAGCTTGTTGTAGCGGCCGTTGAAGGCGAAGGGGTCGCGCTCGGTCCAGGCCCGTTTGATCAGCTCGTGGGCCTCGGCGTACTTCTCCCGCGTCAGGGCCGGGATCTGGCCGTAGCAGTAGTTGGTGTCCATCGAGGTCCCCACCGGGAACCCCGCCACCAGCCGCCCGCCGGAAATGCAGTCCAGCATGGCGAACTCTTCGGCTACGCGGACCGGCGGATTGTAGAGGGCGATGGAGTTGCCCAGCACCACCACGGCGGCGTTCTTGGTCCGGCGCGCCAGGCCGGCGGCGATGATGTTCGGGCTGGGCATGATGCCGTAGCCGTTCTGGTGGTGCTCGTTCACCCCCACCCCGTCGAAGCCGAGAGTGTCGGCATATTCGAGGAGGTCCATGTAGGTGTTGTAGACCTCATGGCTCTTGTCCGGATCGAACAGGCGCTGATCGATATCGACCCAGACCGAGCGGTTCTTCTCCCGGAAATCGTCCGGCAGATAGGGCCATGGCATAAGGTTGAACCAGGTGAACTTCATACGCTCCTCCTGCCCCGCTTCGGCGGGTGTCTTATCGGCGATAACCGTTGGCCGCGACGGTGACAGAGACTAGCATTCGCAACAAGAGGGGGCCGGAATGAAGACCTATCGCATTGGCGTCATCGGCCTTGGCCAACGCATCGCCCACGTGCTCGCCGCCATGAAGGAAGTCGGCTGGTCAATGCAGATCGCGGGCTATCTCGACCCTGAACCGGTCGGCCTCTCGATCCTTGAACACGCCGGTATCGATCCGGGCCATGCCTTTTCCGACAAGGCCGCCTTCGCCGCCGCCCCGCCCTTCGACCTCGTCATGGTGGCGACGCCCAACCACCTGCATCTCGACTATCTGAAATTCGCCTGGACCCTCGGCTGCCCGGTGTTCGCCGAGAAGCCGATTGTAAGGACCATGGAGGAGACTGTGGAGCTGGCCGGCCTGATCCGCGCCCGGCCGCCGGGAAACCTCTTCATTGGCCTGGTCATGCGCTCCATGCCGATCGTGCGCGAGACCATCGCCCGCATCGACGCGGGCGCGATCGGCGAGATCATCTCCATCGACGCCACGGAGCATCTGGGGCCGGAGCACGGCGCCTACCTCGCCCGCAATTGGCGCCGGCGGCGGGACTACGGCGGCTCCTTCATGCTGGACAAGGTCTGCCACGACTTCGATATCTTCGGGCGTCTGGTCGGGGCTCGCCCCGCCCGCGTCGCCTCCTTCGGCGGCCGGCGGATCTTCCATCCAGGCCAGGCCAATCGCTCCCGCGAATATGACGACGGCACGCCGGCCTTCACCCGCACGCCCTCCGGCTGGGCCGGTTTCGAAGACGCTTTCGCCTCCGACATGGATGTCGCCGACCATCAGACCGCGATGGTGGAATATGAGAACGGCGTCGCCCTTTCCTTCCACTCCAACAGCCAGGTCTCCCTGCAGGAGCGGCGCTGGTACATCGCCGGCACGGAAGGCACCCTGATCGCCGACCTTGTGCGCAACAAGCTGATGCTCCGCCGGGTGCTGGACCGGGGCAAGCCGGAGCGCATCGACTTCTCCACCCGCACAGACGATGGCCACAACGGCGCCGATCAGGAGATGGCCCGGGACCTCTTGAACACCCTGGAGAACGGCGTCCCCTTCCCAGTGACGCCAGAGGATTCCATGGAGGCCGGCCTTACCGTCATGGCCATCGACCGGGCCATGGACGAGAAGCAGATGATCGACTGCGCCCCGATGTGGGCGGCCTACGACGCGGCGCTGAAGGGAAAATAGTCGGCGCTACTGCCCTCGCGTCAGCGTTGGCGGGGCGGAAATCCGGGCCTAGGGTCTCGGCCCATGAGCGAATTCGCGGACAAATTGGGCCAGGTGGTGAAGTCCCGGCTCGGGCGGGAGATGACCGGCCTTCGCCGGCTTTCCGGGGGAGCGATTCAGGAGCTGTTCCGGCTGGAGATGGCGGACGGCGAGCCGATCATCCTGCGCCGCGCTCCCGGCGGCAATCAGTTGGCGAGCGCAGTCGGCCTCGCCACCGAAGCCGAGGTGATGACCTTGGCTGGCGAAACCGGGGCGCCGGTGCCGAAAATCCTGCACGTCCTGAACGCCGAGGACGACCTGGGCGCCGGTTTCATCATGACCTTCTCCGAGGGGGAGGGCCTCGGCAACCGCATCGTCAAGGACCCGGCCCTGGCGACGCCGGATCTCGCCCGCCAATGCGGCGAAGCCATCGCCCTCGTGCACAAGGCCGACATCAGCCGCGTCCCCGCCCACCTGAACCGCCAGACCCCGGCCGAGGTCGTAGCCCAGTGGAAGACCAGCTATCTCGCCACCAACTGGCCGCGCCCGGTGTTCGCCGCAACGTTCAAGTGGCTGGAAGCCCACTGCCCGCCCCCGCCGGAAAATCCCCGCCTCGTCCACGGCGATTTCCGCAATGGCAACATCCTGATCAAGCCGGGCGGCATCTCCGCCGTGCTTGACTGGGAGCTCGTCCATGTGGGCGATCCCATGGAGGATCTGGGCTGGATCTGCGTGAATTCCTGGCGCTTCGGCGTGGTCGACAAGCCCGTCGGCGGCTTTGGCCAGAGGGAAGACCTCTGGGCCGGCTATGAGGCCGCTTCGGGCGAGAAAGTGAACCGGCAGCACGCCCTCTTCTGGGAAGTGCTGGGCACCCTACGCTGGGGCGTGATGTGCGCCGGCATGTCGGTGAGCCTGGCCGGCGAGCCGCCCATCGACCGGGCCGTGATCGCGCGCCGCGCCTCGGAAACCGAAGTCGACCTGATGCGCCTTCTGGACCCGAGAGGAGCCGCCTGATGCAGGACCCACCGCACCCGCCGACCATCCTCGCGGCCGCCGCCACCTTTATGCGCACCCCCGTGCCGCCGGAAGCCGCGCCCCACGCAGCCTTCATCTCCCGCGTCGCCGCCAATGGCCTCGACATCGCCAAGCGGGAACTGACCCTGGCGCCCAAGTCCGACGCCGAGGAGCTGGCGCGCCTTAAGGCCCTGCTGGGCGAAGACGGGACTCTGGCGTCGCTCAACCAGCGCCTCTGCGAAAAGATCGAGGCCGGCGAGATCACCTTCGCTACGCCCGGCTTCACCGACCACCTCTGGGCGACCACCCTGGCCAAGCTGGAAGTCGATCAGCCCAACTACTCCGGATACAAAGCCGCCCTGGCCGAACGGGGCGCGTGAGGAACCTTCCCCATGGATTTCACCGTCGAACCCCGCCTGCAGGCCTACCTGGACGAGCTGGACGCCTTCATCGAGGCGGAGATCAAGCCGCTCGAAGAGGCTGACGACAACATCCGCTTCTTCGACCACCGCCGGGAGTTCGAACGGACCGACTGGGACAAGGGCGGCCTGCCGAAGAAGGAATGGGAAGAACTGCTGGGCAAGGCCCGGGCGAAGGCCGACGCGGCCGGGCACCTGCGCTATGCCTGGCCGGTGGAGATGGGCGGCAAGGGCGGCTCCAATCTCGACATGGCGATCATCCGCGAGCACCTCGCGGCCAAGGGCCTTGGCCTGCACAACGATCTGCAGAACGAGCACTCGATCGTCGGCAACAACCCCTTCATCCTGATGTTCAAGGAGTTCGCCACCAACGCCCAGTACGACCGCTATGCCGACCGGCTGCTCAAGGGCGAACTGCGCACGGCCTTCGGCCTGACCGAGCCAAACCACGGGTCGGACGCCACCTACATGGAGACGCGCGCCGTTCGCCAGGACAAGGACGGCCAGCCCGGCTGGCTGATCAATGGCGAGAAGATGTGGACCACGGGGATGCACGTGGCCAACTACATCATGTGCTTCACCCGCACCTCCGGGAACGACGGCGACGCCACCGGCATCACCTGCTTCCTGGTGCCCGCTGACACCCCCGGCGTGACGGTCGAGGAATATCTCTGGACCTTCAACATGCCCACCGACCACCCTCGGGTGACCCTGAAGGACGTGTGGATCCCGGAAGACTCCTATTGGGGCGAGATCGACCGCGGCCTCGGCCTCGGCCAAAGCTTCGTGCACCAGAATCGTATTCGTCAGGCGGCGTCCTCTCTCGGCGCGGCGGTCTACTGTATCGACCAATCCGTCCGCTATGCCCGCGAGCGCAAGCCCTTCGGCCGGCCGCTCTCGGAAAACCAGGCCATCCAATGGCCGCTGATCGAGCTGCACACCCAGGCCGAGATGCTGCGCCTGCTGATCCGCAAGACGGCCTGGCAGATGGACCAGATGACCCACCGCGAGGTGGAGCGGGAAATCTCCGATCAGGTCTCCATGTGCAACTACTGGGGCAACCGGCTGGTGTTCCAGGCCGCCGATCAGGCGATCCAGACCCACGGCGCCATCGGCTATTCCCGTCACAAGCCCTTCGAACACATCCTGCGCCACCACCGCCGCTACCGCATCACCGAGGGCTCCGAGGAGATCCAAATGCGCAAAGTGGGCGCGTTTCTGTTCGGCTACCTCGGGCCGAAGCGTAAGGAGTTCTCGGTGCTCTACGGGGACGAACGGCTACCCCGCTAGGACCGGCTTTCCCGAAGCTTCAAGGATGCTAAGCTGAGTGCGACCCGGCCAATAAGCCGGGCGTGAAAACACTATTTTGCGTTGGGGCTGGATATGTTTCGGACGGTTTTGACCGCGCTCGCCGCGGCATTTCTCATTTCATCGCCAGTTTGGGCACAGCCAGCCGTCGGGCCGGCCGCCGCACCAGCCCCCGCCGCGACGCCCGCCCCGCTGCCGGAAGTTCCGCACACCGAGGTGTTCATCCCAATGCGGGACGGCATCAAGCTGGCGGCCAATGTCTACAAGCCCGAAGGCGCCGGGCCCTGGCCGGTGATCGTGGCGCGCACCCCCTACATCAAGGACGCCCGCGGCGCGGGCGCGGCGGCCAAGCGCTATGTCGACGCCGGCTTCGTCTATGTGGTGGTGGACGTGCGCGGCAAGGGCCACTCCGAGGGCTTCTATTCGGCCTTCACCGACGACATTCCCGATGGCTATGACACGATCGAGTGGATCGCCGCACAGTCCTGGTCCACCGGCAAGGTCGGCATCACCGGCGGCTCGGCCCTCGGCATCACGGCCAACATGGCCGCCATCGCCGCCCCGCCCCACCTCCTGGCGGCCTATGTGGTGGTGGCCCCCACCGACCGGAACGACAACTCCTTCATGGGCGGCGTCCTGAAGGACAAGGACACCATCGGCTGGACGCGGGGTCAGGGCGGCCTGACGGCGGAAGTAGAGCGCTCGATCCGGCTCAGTGTCATCCGGGGCGTGCTGACCGACCGCAACGACATGGTCCAGGGCCTGCGCTACATTCGCATCCCGATCTACAATGTCGGCGGCTGGTACGACATCTTCGACAGCGGCAACACGGCCAACTTCACCTACCTGCAGAACTTCGGCGCCGAGGGCGCCAGGGGCAATCAGAAGCTGCTGATGGGCCCGTTCGGGCATGGCCCGCTCTCCGGCGACCTCGCCTATCCGGGCGCCGACAATATCCGCGCCGCCAACGGCGATCAGGAAATCCGCTGGTTCAACTACTGGCTCAAGGGCGAGCAGAACGGGATCATGGATGAGCCGCCGGTGCGCTACTACATGATGGCCAGCGCTCGCAAAGGCGCCCTCTCCCCCCTCAACCGCTTCATCAATGCCGCCAACTGGCCCCCGGCCAGCCGCGAGACCCGCTACTATGCCAGCGCCGACGGCGGCCTCTCCACCCGGCGGCCCATGGCCGAGCAGTCCTTCCTCGCCTACCGCTTCGATCCGGCCAATCCGGTTCCGACCTTTGGCGGGGCGAACCTGACCTTCGATCGCGGCCCCATGGACCAGCGTGCTGTCGGCCAGCGCCAGGACTACCTGCGCTTCCAGACCCCCGTCCTGACCAATGACGTGGTCATCGCCGGCAAGGTCAGCGTCGAGGTTTGGGGCGCGACGGACGGCACGGACACCGACTTCATGGCCAAGCTGATCGACGTCTATCCGGACGGCTATGAGGCCCTGGTGCTCGACGCCCCGATCCGGGCCCGCTACCGCAATGGCCGGAGCCGCGATGAGGTGCGCCTGATGACCCCCGGCGCGCCGGAAAAGCTCACCATCGACATGTGGCAGACGGCGATCACTTTCGAGAAAGGCCACCGGATCATGCTGGTGATCACCTCGTCCAACTCGCCGCGCTTCGAGATCAATCCCAATACAGGCGAGGCCCCGGGCGGGACGTCGATCCCGGCCCGGGTGGCGACCAATACCGTCTATTTCGACCGCTCGCGGCCAACGGCGCTCGTCCTGCCCGTGATCTATCCGGACACGCCGCCGCCAGAGCCCGCCCCGCCGCCCGCGCGGCGCGGCCGGCGCTAGGGAGGGTTTGGCCCATGAAACGCCTTATCCTTGCCGTCGCCGCCCTCGCCCTCTTCGCCGCCGGATCGGTGCAAGGCCAGCCCGCGCGTCCGGCTCGCCCGGCTCCAGCGGCCCCCGCCGCCGCGCCCGTCCCGGAGGTTCCGCACGAAGAGGTCTTCATGACCATGCGGGACGGCCTGAAGCTGGCGGCGAATGTCTACAAACCCGCGGGGCCCGGCCCCTGGCCCGTGATCGTCTCTCGCACGCCCTATCTGAAGGACGTCGCCTCGGCCAACGCCACGGCCAAGCGCTACACCGATGCGGGCTTCGTCTATGTGCTGCAGGACGTACGGGGCAAGGGCCACAGCCAGGGCTTCTACATCCCCTACAACGACGACATTCCGGACGGCTATGACACCATCGAGTGGATCGCCGCCCAGCCCTGGTCCACGGGCAAGATCGGCATCACGGGTGCGTCCGCCGTCGGGATCACCGCCAATTTCGCGGCCATTGCCGCCCCGCCGCACCTGACGGCGGCCTTCGTCATCGTCGCCCCGCAGGACCGCTTCGACTACTCGTTCATGGGCGGAGTGGCCAAGGAGCGCGACACCTTCGGCTGGATGCGCGGCCAGGGCGTGACGGACGAGGCGATCAATGCGCTCAGGTCCCGGCCCGTGCATGACGTCTTCTGGCAGCGCAACGACCTCAGCCAGGGCCTGCGCTATGTGCGGATCCCCATCTACAACGTCGGCGGCTGGTACGACATCTTCGACAACGGCAATACGTCGAACTTCACCTACCTGCAGAACCAGGGCGCGGACGGCGCCAGAGGCAATCAGAAGCTGCTGATGGGCCCGTTTGGCCACGGGCCGCTCTCCGGCGACCTCGCCTACCCTGGCGTCGATTCCATCGGCGACAATACGGGCGAGGACATCCGCTGGTTCAACTACTGGCTCAAGGGCGAAGAGAACGGGATCATGGACGAGCCGCCCGTGCGCTACTTCATGATGGCCAGCGCCCGCAAAGGCGCCTTCTCGCCCCTCAACCGCTGGATCAGCGCCGCCAACTGGCCGCCCGCCAGCCGGGGGGTGCGCTACTATCCGAGCGCCGACGGTGGCCTTTCCACCACCGCCCCCAGCATCGGCCTCTCGCGGCTGGCCTACCGTTTCGACCCGGCCAATCCCGTGCCGACCTTTGGTGGGGCGAACCTGACCTTCGAGCGCGGCCCCATGGACCAGCGCGCCGTCGGCCAGCGCCAGGACTATCTGCGCTTCCAGACCCCGGTTCTGACCCAGGAGGTGGCCATCGCCGGGAAGGTCAGCGTCGAGGTCTGGGCCGCCACCGATGGGCCGGACACCGACTTCGTCGCCAAGCTGATCGATGTCTATCCCGACGGTTATGAGGCCCTCGTGCTCGACGCCCCGATCCGGGCCCGCTACCGCAATGGCCGTGGGCCGGACCAGGCCATGCCGATGACGCCGGGCAAGCCTGAGAAGATGGTCATCGACCTCTGGCAGACCGCGATCACCTTCGAGCGCGGCCACCGGATCATGCTGGTGATCACCTCGTCGAATTCTCAGCGCTTCGAGGTCAACCCGAACACCGGTGAAGCGCCGGGGCTCTCCACCCTGCCGCCCCGGGTGGCGACCAACACGGTCTACTTCGACCGGGATCACCCCACCGCCCTGGTTCTGCCGGTGATCTACTTCCCGGCCGCGCCCGCTCCGGCGGCCCCTACCCCGCGCGGACGGCGCTGATCCGATGATCATCAAGCTGGTCCTGCAGACTTTCGTCTGGGCCGGCCTGATGGTCCCCCTGCTGTTCTGGCCGGCCGGCACGCTCGCCTGGCCGGGGGGCTGGGCGTTGATCGCGCTCCTGGCCGGACCGGGTCTGCTGATCGGACTCTGGCTGGCGCGGCGCGATCCGGGGCTCCTGAACGAGCGCCTCGGCGGCCCGCTGCAGGAAGGCCAGAAGGCCTGGGACCGGATCTTCCTGGCGCTCCTGATGATCGGCTTTCACGCCTGGTTCGTGGTGATGGCCCTGGACGCCAAGCGCTATGCCTGGTCGGCGGTCCCGGTGTGGGCGCAAGTCCTGGGCGGGGCTTTGATCCTGATCGGCTATGGCGGGGTGATGTGGGTCTATGCCGCCAACAGCTTCGCCGCGCCTGTGGTGCGGATGCAGGAGGAGCGGACCCAGACCGTCGTCGACACCGGCCCCTACGCGCTCGTGCGCCACCCGATGTACGCCGCCGCGGTGCTGATGTTCATCGGCATGCCCCTGACCGCCGGATCGCTCTGGGGCCTCGTCGGAACGGCCCTGATCGTGCCCCTGCTGGCTGTGCGGATTCGCGGAGAGGAGGCGATGCTGCGTGCCGAGCTGGCCGGCTACGAGGCCTATGCGGCCAAGGTGCGCTTCCGCCTCCTGCCCGGGGTCTGGTGAACCGCCGGAGAGACGACGGCATAGGCGCCTCAGCCCCAGAAGGCCTTCAACTTGGCGGCCAGGGCCCGGCCCTGTTCCAGGCCGGCCTGGGCGGCGGCGGGGCGGACGCGCGCGTTCATCAGGTTGTTGCCGAAGGCCGCGGCGCTGGCCTCATCCGGCGTGATCACCTCGACCTCGGCGCCGCTGTCGGTCAGCACCTTAATCTCCTTGTCGAGGGCCGCCTTGGAGCGCTCCAGAGCGGCCGGATCGCCGGCGCCGATGCGCACGGCGACCAGGATCACCTTGTCATGGCCCTTGGCGAGGTCGGCATTGGTGCCCGACCGCATGCCGCCGTCCATGTAGCGCTTTCCATTGATGGTGATCGGCGGATAGACACCCGGCACCGAGCAGGACGAGGCCACGGCCTTGGCCAGGGGCACGCCGGTGGAATTGTCCCACACCTGAAACTCGCCCGTGGCCGTGTCGACGGCCGTGCAGGCGAAGTGGTGTTCCGGCCAGGCGCCCTGCCCGCCTTCGGAAAGGGAGCGGCCGAAGCTTCGGATGAAGGTCTCTTCGTCCACCGTCTGAGCCCCAAGCGCAAACGCGCCAAGCTCCTTGCGCACTTCCTCGCCTGAGCGCTGGCCGGAGGCGGCCTCCTGCATGAGCTTCATCAGGGTCATCATATTGGTGGGGCCGGAGGACGTGCGGGCGCCGCCCGAGGCCGGGGGCTCGCCGCTGTCAGCCGCCGACTTGCCGCGCTGGGCCTCGGCCAGGATGGCGTCGGTCATGGCCTGGGCATCACGTCCTGCGGCCAGCTGCGAGCCGACGAAGGATCCGGCCGAGGTGCCGAGGATGTAGTCGGCCTTGGCGAGGTCGACGCCGCCTTCCTTGAGGCCCGCCGCGAGACCGGCTTCCCAGGCGATCCCCACCGGGCCGCCGCCGCCCAGAACCAATGCGCGCGTGGTCATTTCAGCGTCCTCCCAGACGATCTTCGTGTTTTGCGAGGCTCTAGCGGCCCTTGAACTCAGCTTGGCGCTTTTCGATGAAGGCCGCCATGCCTTCCTTCTGGTCCTCGAAGGCGAAGAGCGAATGGAACAGGCGCCGTTCCAGCTTCACGCCCTGGGAAAGCGGCGTTTCATAGGCCGCATTGACCATCTCCTTGGTCAGCTTCACCGCATTGGGCGACAGGGCGGCGATCTTCTTCGCCGCCTCCATCGCCGTGGCGATCAGTTCCTCCTTTGGCACGACCCGGCTGACGAGGCCTGAGCGCTCGGCCTCGGCGGCGTCCATCATCCGGCCGGTCAGCACCATGTCCATGGCCTTGGACTTGCCGACGAAGCGGGTCAGGCGCTGGGTGCCGCCGGCGCCCGGCGAGACGCCAAGGGTGATCTCCGGCTGGCCAAAGCGGGCATTGTCGGCGGCGATGATGAAGTCGCACATCATGGCCAGCTCACAGCCTCCGCCCAGGGCGTAGCCGGAGACAGCGGCGATCACCGGCTTGCGGCAGGTGGCGGCGCGCTCCCAGTTGCGGGTGATGAAGTCCTCGCCATAGACGTCGGCATAGGATTTCGAGGCCATCTCCTTGATGTCGGCGCCGGCGGCGAACGCGCGTTCCGAGCCGGTGATCACCATGGCCCCGATGGCCGGGTCGGCCTCGGCGGCGTCCAGGGCGGCGGTCAGCTCATCCATCAGCTGGTTGTTGAGGGCGTTCAGCGCCTCGGGCCGGTTCAGCCGGATCAGGGTGACGGGGCCGTCCTGCTCGACGATCAGTGTCTCATAGGCCATGGGGCTGTCCTTCAAGGTGGGGCAGAGGCGACCATTCCGCGCCCGGCAGGGCGGCGAAGATCGCCTCCAGATTGGCTTCGGTGACGCCGGAAAGCGCGGCGGGCGACCAGACGGGCGCGTTGTCTTTGTCGATGATCACGGCGCGCACGCCTTCGATGAAATCGGCGCCAAAAGCCAGGCGCATGGCAATGCGGTGCTCCACCAGCATGTCCTCGGCGAAGGAACCGAAGGCGGCCCCTTCCCGGATCAGGCGGTGCGCGACTTTCAGGCTGGTGGGCGACTTTGTACGCAGGATCGCCGCCTGCTCCGCCGCCCATCCGGGGCCGGCCGCATCCAGATCGGCCAGGATGGCCTCGACGCTGGAACCGGCGAAGAGGCGGGCGATGTCGTCATGGTGCGGGGCGCTGGCGGGCCGGCCGGCGTCGAGCTCGTATTCCGTGAGCAGGGTTTCGATGGCTTCTGGGTCCGCGATAACAGCCGCTTTGAAAGCATCTAGCTGATCGGCGGCGATCACGTCGGTGGCGATGCCGAAGAGCTCGCAGTCCGCCGCCTTTAGCCGCGCCCCGGTGAGGCCCAGCCACATCCCCGCATGGCCGGACATGCGCGGCAGGAACCAGCCGGCCCCCACATCCGGGAAGAGACCGATGCCGGTCTCCGGCATGGCGAAGGTCGTCCGCTCGGTGGCGATGCGATAGCGGGCCGTCCAGGAAATGCCGACCCCACCGCCCATGACCACCCCATCCATGATGGTCGCCACTGGCTTGGGGAATTCGAAGATCAGGTGGTCCAGGCGATACTCCGTGAAGAAGAAGGCCCGGCTGGCAGTCCCATCGCCTTGCGCCGAATCCGCCAGGGTGCGGATGTCCCCGCCCGCGCTGAACCCGCGCCCGCCCGTGTGATCGATCAGGACGAGGGCGACAGCCGGATCGTCCTTCCAGGCCATCAGGGCCGCGATCATCGCCTCGCACATGCCGAGGGTCAGGGCCCCCAGGGCGTCTGGCCGGCTGAGGGTCAGCCGCCCAACGCGGCCTTCGGTGCGGATGATGACCTCGCTCATCCGCGTAGCAACTCGCGGGCGATGATCACCCGCATGATCTCGTTGGTTCCCTCGAGAATCTGGTGGACGCGGAGGTCGCGGACGATGCGCTCCAAGGGGTAGTCCTTCAGGTAGCCATAGCCGCCGTGCAGCTGCAGGGCCTGGTTGGCCACCTCGAAGCCCGCGTCGGTAGCGAAGCGTTTGGCCATGGCGCAGAGGCGGGTGGCGGCGGGATCTCCGGCATCCATGGCGGCGGCGGCCCTGCGCACCATAAGCCGGGCGGCTTCCAGCTCAGTGGCCATGTCCGCCAGCTTGAACTGCAGGGCCTGGAAATCCGCCAGGGGACGGCCGAACTGGCGGCGCTGGGTGATGTAGTCCTTGGCCAAGGCCAGTGCCGTGGAAGCCCCGCCGAGGGAGCAGGCGGCGATGTTCACGCGGCCCCCATCCAGCCCCGCCATGGCGATGCGGAACCCCTGCCCCTCCTCGCCCACACGATTGGCCGCCGGCACGCGCACCTTGTCGAAATGCACCATGGCCGTCGGCTGGGCGTTCCAGCCCATCTTGCGCTCCTCGGCGCCGAAGGAGAGGCCGGGCATGTCCTTCTCGACCACCAGGGTCGAGACCCCACCGCCGCCCGCCCCGCCCGTGCGGGCCATGACGACATAGAGGTCCGAGGTCCCGGCGCCGGAGATGAAGGCCTTGGTTCCGTTCAGAATGTAGTCGTCACCGTCCCGCGTGGCGGTGGTGGCGAGCCCCGCCGCATCCGAACCGGCGCCCGGCTCGGTGAGGCAGTAGGACGCGATCAGCTCCATGGTGGTCAGGCGCGGCAGGTATTTCGCGCGCAGGTTCTCGGACCCGAACCTGTCGATCATCCAGGACGCCATGTTGTGGATCGACAGGAACGCCGCCGTGGCGACATCACCGCCGGAGAGCGCCTCGAAGATCAGGGCCGCATCCAGCCGCCCGAGGCCGGACCCGCCCACGTCCTCACGCACATAGATGCCGCCGAAGCCCAGGGCGGCGGCCTGGCGGAGGCTCTCCACCGGGAAATGGCGCTCGGCGTCCCAGCGGGCCGAGTGCGGAGCAAGTTCATCCGCGGCAAAGGCCTCGGCCGCCGCCTGGATGGCGCGCTGGTCGTCGCTGAGACCGAAGTCCATGGCCTACTTCATCGTCGGAATGATGAAGGCCGAGTCGCCCGTCTCGCCTTCCGGCCAGCGCGCCGTCACCGTCTTCACCTTGGTATAGAACCTCACCCCCTCCATGCCGTGCTGGTTGGCGTCGCCAAAGGCGCTGCGCTTCCAGCCACCGAAGGTGTGATAGGCGACGGGCACGGGGATCGGCACATTGATGCCCACCATGCCCACCTGCACCCGGCTGGCGAATTCGCGCGCCGCCCGGCCATTGCGGGTGAAGATGGCGACGCCGTTGCCGTAGGCGTGCTCGCTGGGCAGGGCCACGGCCTCCTCGAAGCTCTCGGCGCGGACGATCTGCAGGACCGGCCCGAAGATCTCTTCCTTGTAGGTGCGCATATTGGTCTTTACCTGGTCGAACAGGCTGGGGCCGATGAAGAAGCCCTTCTCATAGCCCTGCAGCTTGAAGTCCCGGCCATCGACCACCAGTTCGGCGCCCTCCTCGACGCCCAGCTGGATGTAGTCGCTGATCTTCTGGCGGTGGGCCGCGGTGACGACCGGGCCGTACTGCGCTGCGGCGTCCGTGGAGACGCCGACTTTCAGGGTCTCGATCTCGGTCAGCAGCTTTTCGCGCAGAGCCTGGGCCGTCTTGGCGCCCACCGGCACGGTCACGGGCAGGGCCATGCAGCGCTCGCCCGCCGAGCCATAGGCCGCGCCGATGATGTCCTTCACGGCCTGATCGAGATCCGCGTCCGGCATGATGATGCCGTGGTTCTTGGCGCCGCCCATGGCCTGGACGCGCTTTCCGGCCGCCGTGCCTCGCGAATAGACGTAGTGGGCGATATCGGACGATCCCACGAAGCTGACGGCGGCGATGTCCGGGTGATCGAGAATGGCGTCCACCGCCACCTTGTCGCCCTGGATGACGTTCAGCACGCCAGCTGGCGCCCCGGCTTCCAGCATCAGTTCCGCCAGCCGGATCGGCACGGACGGGTCTTTCTCAGAAGGCTTGAGGACGAAGGTGTTGCCGACAGCAATGGCCACCCCGAACATCCACATCGGGATCATGGCCGGGAAGTTGAACGGGGTGATCCCCGCCGCCACGCCCAGGGGCTGGCGCATTGAATAGACGTCGATGCCTGGTCCTGCTCCCTCGGTGTATTCGCCCTTCAGGGCATGGGGGATGCCGCAGGCGAACTCGATCACCTCCAGGCCCCGCTGGATATCGCCCCGGCTGTCGGCCACCACCTTGCCATGCTCGGAGGAAAGCAGCACGGCCAGCTCCTCCATGCGGGCCTCCACCAGGCGTTTGAACTCGAACATCACCCGGGCGCGCCGCTGCGGATTTGTGGCGGCCCAGTCAGGCTGGGCGGCCTTGGCGGCGGCCACGGCGCGGTCGATCTCGGAGACCTCCGCCAGCGCCACGCGCGCCTGCACCTCGCCCGTGTTCGGATCGAAAATATCGCCGAAACGCGAACCGGCGCCCGGGGTCCGGGCGCCGGCGATGAAGTGTCCGATGTCACGCATGCTCAGGTCCTCCGGTCACCCCCGGCTGACCTGCAGCCGCGGGGACAAGAGCCTTAGCAGGTTTGATGATCAGCGGTTACTGCTGAGGGGCCGAGGCCGACATTTCGACAATGCCGTCCCAGTTCAGACGGCGGATGATCATCTTCGGACCGGCCGGATCGCGCGTCGCGTTCTCATCGGCATAGGTCACGCGCACCAGGATTGGACGGTCGGTGACGATGGTGACAAGGCAATTCAGCTTGATCGTCCGGGCGCCCGTGGTCCAGGCGACGGGCTGGGTTTGACCGCAAAGGCGGCCGTAGGCCCCGTCAAACAGATAGATCGAAATCTGCTGCTTGGCATTCGGCTTCGGGGCGCTCGACGTGCCCTGAGCTTCGATCACGTAACGGCCGGCCGTGTTCTGCGGGATCGTGCATTCCGCGACTTGCGGGCTCACGGTGCGGCAAAGGCCTGGCGTGATGTCAGGCTGGGTGTAGCCGGTGAAAGCGCGCGGCGGGCCGACGGGCGACGCGGGCGGTGCGGCGGGGGCGGCGCCGGGAGCGGGCTGCGCGGAAGCCGCGCCGCAAGCCAGCGCCATCAGGGCGCCGATGACCAAGGATCGCTTCAAGGGATTTCTCCTCAAGGGGGTTTGTTGTGGGGTCGCCGCGATCAAGACGGCGGAAGTGGGCGTCTTCAAGGCCAAGCTTGCCGGCGCCCCACGGGATGGAGGTCTCAACCCTTGCGGATCACACCGCGGCTTTCCAGGGCGGATTGCAGATTGTTGAGCTTGTTGAACAGGTCGACCGCGCCTTCCAGGTCAAGCACCAGGCGGCAGATCGGAATGGAGCGGCCCGCGCGCGGCTTGGCCGGGGTAGGCTCGTCCAGGCGGGTGACGCAAAATTCGATGCGCAGGGTGCGGCCATCGAAAGTCATGCGCTGCACGTTGTCGACGAAGGTTTCCTGCAGGTCGGGACGGTCTTCGTAGCGCAGCTCTGGCCCATTGCCTGCAGCGGGTGGGGGTGCAGCGGCCGGGGCTGCAACAGGGGCGTTGGCCATCGCGGGCTCTTCCTTGCTGGTCGGCTTCTTAGCCATTGCGGATCCTCTCGGCGGGGCGATGCCAGTCACGTATCGCCGGTGTTTTAGAGACTTCGACTGGAAATACAAACAGGCCGGACCCTCCCGGATCCGGCCTGCCTGTTAGGGCTCAGATCAGCTGTTTACCACTGATAGCGGAAGCCGGCCGTCACGCTTGTGCTCTGATAGCTGTCCTTCAACTTCACAGAGGCGTTGGCGAAAGCCGAGAAGCCATTGTTGTTGGAGTACAGGTTCACACCCGCGCCGATTTCGCCGAACACGCCGGAGAAGTCGTCGACCATCACGAAGGGCGTGCCCGTCGAGATGATGGAGGTGTTGTCGCCGTCGAACTCGTCCCAGACCCGGCCGGTGAGGTTGACCTTCACCTTGTAGAACTGGAAGTCCGCATTGGCGCCCAGACGCACGCCGATGGCGCCGCGCAGGCTGTTCTGGTTGTCGTAGATCACCGAGCCGCCCGGGACCGACATGTCACGCAGGTCGGAGGTCACGTAGGACACCGTCGCGATCGGTTCCCAGAAGCCGTTGTCGCCCAGGGCCATGGTGTAGCCGAGTTCGAGTTG
Source organism: Caulobacteraceae bacterium (assembly GCA_046349475.1). Classification (GTDB taxonomy): domain Bacteria; phylum Pseudomonadota; class Alphaproteobacteria; order Caulobacterales; family Caulobacteraceae; genus Acaudatibacter. The sequence goes on from JAXMCG010000022.1 coordinate 54,923, forward strand.
GGCGCCGTAGGTCTCGATGTGGCTCGGCGTCGTGAACGGCGCCGGCGGGCTCGGGATCGACGGGATGTCGGCATCCAGTTGCAGCCAGTTGCCGGTGATGATGGCGTCCACGAAGAGCGGACCGGAGAGGTAGGTCCCGTAGAGGCCGGCGACGATGCCGTTCATGTCCGCGCGCGTCGCGGTGTTCTGGAAGCGGATGTCGCTGTCGACATAGCCGAACTGCCCGCCCAGCACGAAGGCGCGGTTGCCATCACGCAGGTTCAGGAAGTCGACCCCGCCGATCAGACCGGCCGTGTCCTGACGGTGGCTGACGTCGAAGTTGTAGGTCGTGCCCAGGATGGTCACGCTCTGCACGAGGTCACGGTCCGTCCAGGAGCCGATCGCCTTCAGCCAGATCCCGGCGCGGGGGCCGCCGTCCGCGGCGCGGCCGGCGATCTCGTCACGCAGGTCGGCCTGACGGTCGAACCAGGTTTGCGTAGAGTCATACCAGAGGCCTTGGGCCGCCGTGCCGTAGACGGAGAACTCGAAGGCCTCCACATCCGGCACGCCGACCAGCAGGTGACGCTGGTTGGCCGCGTCATAGACGAGATCATAGAAGAACAGGCCCTTGTCGAGCACCGGCCCGATCACCGGCTTGTTGACGTACCATTCCGAGCCGGTTTCCAGCTCGAAGTTGGCCGCCGCCGACGTTCCACCGTTGACGTCCACCAGCACGATGCCCGTCGGGTTGTAGGTCGCCGCCTGGGTATTGGTGTCGTTGACCCGGATCAGGGTCTGGACGCCGGTCACCGAGCCGCCCGCGAGGCTGAGGCAGTCGGCCACGCTGGGGCCGGCCGCGCAGCTTGTCTGGGTGGAATTGCCCAAGGTCGCATCGAGGACGAAGAGGCTGCCCGCCGAAGCGGTGAACTTCGTGCCGGTGGCGGCCGAGATCCGGTCGTTGGTCTCGTTATCGGAGACCGCGTTGCCCGTCAGCGAGCCGAACACCACCGTGCCGGAGTTGTTGAGGTTCTCCAGGCCCGTCAGGGAGAGCTGCGAGGCGCCGGCGAATTCGCCGGCGATCACCAGGCCCTGGTTGGTGAAGGTGTCCTTCGTGCCGGCGCCGGTATCGGCCCCGAAGGCGAAGGTCGTGGTGGCCGAGGTGGCGATCAGGCCCGGCGCCGTGTTGGTGAGCGTATCGTTGCCCGCCGAGAAGGTGCTGGTGCCCGTGGAGTGCCAGGACGTGCTGCTCGTGTTGTTGAAGGTGACGTTGTTCGTGCCCGTCAGACCCGAGAAGTCGACCCGGCCGCGCAGGGTGCCGCCGTTGTTGATGACCACATTGCCGTTCTGACCCGCCAAGGCCACGGCGCCATATTGGCCGGCGAGCGTGGCGTCGTTGGAGCGAACCAGGCCCGTGCCGGCGGTGTTGATGGTCGAGGTCTGGCCGGAGGCGGAGTCCACGAAGATCACCGCATTGGCCGCATTCGAGCCGCCGCCCGTCACAGTCGCGCCAGTATTCACGCTGACCGTCAGCCCCTTGGACGCGTTGGACGCGATCACGCCGTTGGAGGCGGCGAAGATCGACCCGTTCACCGTGACATTGACGACACCCGTCGTGGCGCCATTGGTCTGGCTGGCGCTAACGCCGTCGAAGTCAATCGGATTGCCCGACGAACCGATCACGCCGTTGACGAGGACGGTGTTGTCACCGGCCGTGCCGCTATCGCTCTGAACAACGCCGTTGGTAGCCACGCCGGAGATCGTCCCGGTGGAGCTGATCGTCGTGGTGATGCCGCCCGTGCCGGCCGTGGAGGAGTTGACCCCCCAGCCCGCGCCGCTGGTCGCATTGGCGTTCAGCGCGCCATTGACCGTGATCGTCGTCGCCTTGGTGTTGGCCGCGTTGGTCACCTGCACCTGGATCGCGTCATCGCCACCGTTCACGGTGCTCGAGGAGCCCGTGGTGATGGTCGTGGCGCCGAGACCGGCGTTCGCGACATTGATGCCATCCGGGCTTCCCGAAGCGCCCTTGCCGGTCACCGAACCGTTCGCTGTGACAACCAGTTGGTTGACGTTGGTCGCGCCCGTGATGCTCGCACTGATGCCGGAGTTCGCGGACGAGGTGCCCGCCGCATCGACGACCGTGTTGACGCCAGTGACGACATTAACCCCAACCGTTGCGAAGTTGCCGTCGCCGAGGCCGTTGTTGGCGGCCTGAATGCCCGCTTGCGATGAGAACACCTGGGCGGTCGAGGCCAGTTGAACATCGACGCGTCCGGCGCTGGCGCCGTTGGTCACCGAGGCGGCGATGCCGCGGCCTTCAACACGATTGCCGAGACCGACGCTGCCGCTGGCGTTCACGGAGACATTGCCGTCGTTCGCCAGGTCCGTGCCGCCATCGCCGATGCCGGTCGAACTCGCCACGATGCCGTCGCTGTCGGCCGTGATGTTCGTGCCCGTGGCGGTGGTCACCGTCACGTTGCCCGTCGTCGACGTGGCGTTGATGCCCTTGCCCGAGGCGCCGGCATTGTCCGCATCGATATTCGAGTTGGCATTGACGTTCACCGCCACGTTGCCCACGCCGCCGGTGGCGACGATGCCGTCACCGCTGTCGGCCTGCACATCGTCGTTGGTGGTGACGGTGATCGCGCCCGTGCCCTGGGCAAGAATGCCAAGGCCGGAGGAGACGATTTCGCCGTCCAGATCGAGGTCGGCGTTGGTGGTGATGGTGATGGGGCCGGACCCGCCGATGGCGCTGACGCCGCGGGCCGAAGTCACGCCCGTGGCGCTGACGTCACCGCCCAGCGTCACGCTGATCGTGCCCGCGCCGCTGGTGGCGGCGGAGACGCCGATCGCCTGGGCGTGACCCGGGCTGCTCTTCACGCTGATTACGGTGTCAGCGACGCTCTGGTTGGTGTCGATCAGCACATTGCCGCCGGCGCTGGCGCCGAGGATGCCGTTGCTGGTGCCCAACGTTCCGGCGACGCCGGAAACATCGACCGTGCCGTCAACCTTGATCAGACCGCTGCCGGTCTTGACGTTGATGTTGCCCGCCCCGTTCGCGGCGAGGTCACCATTGGTGTCGGCGATGGCCACGATGGCGGAGGCGTGGTCGCCCTTCACGTCGATGCTAAGGCCGGCCCCGGTGATCACCGAAACCCCGCCCGTGCCGTTGCCGCTGTTCACGGCGCGGATGGCCTGGCCGTTGTTGCTGTTGATGCTGAAGGTCGCGTTCGTGCCGAGAGTCACTTCAACACTCGGATTGCCGACGGCGAGATCCGCGGCCCGGGTGCTTTCAGCGTAGATGCCGACCCCGACATTGTCCTTATCGACCGTGTCGTTGACCGTGATCGAGGTCGCGTTGCCGGTCGTGACCGTCGCATCGCCCCCCGTCTTGATGAAGATGCCGTAGTCGGCCGGGTCGATCTTCACATTGTCGCCCAGGGCGACGGTCGTGTTGGTCACGCCGACGGCCGTGGACGAGATGCCGCGGTTGGTGGCCGTGATCGTGGTCGTCCCGGCGCCGATGCCGGAATTGCCGACATTGATGTTCACCGCGCCCGTGGCGCCGGCATTGTTGCTCTGAGTGTTGATGCCGATATTGCCCGAAGTCAGCGTCAGGGAAGACCCGGCCGCCGTCCCGAAGTTCACCGTCACCGCGCCCGTACCGTTGTTGAGGGTCGAGATGCCGAAGTTCGAGGCGTTGATATTGGCGTTCTGAGTGGCGGAAATCGTGCCGGCGCTGCCCGCGCTGAGTTCGGAGGCGATGATGCCGGTGGCGACCTTGTTGACGCTCGTGCCGAGCACGGATCCGCCGGTGATGATGATGTTGCCATCGTTCACCAGGTTCGCGCCGCCATCGCCATTGCCGGTCACGGCGGCCCGGATGCCGGCGAAGTCGGCGAGCACGGTCTGGCCGGCCGCCGTGGAGATGTTGAGCGTGCCGCGTTGCGTCGTGGCGTCGATGCCGTCCTGCGACAGGCCGGCATTATTGGCGTCGAGGCTGCCCGTCACCGTGATGATCTGATTGCCGTCGACGGTTTCGGTATGGATCGCATCGCCGTTGTCGGCCGTGACGGTCGAGCGCGAATTGAGCGTGATGCCGCCCGTCGCGCCGAGCACTTCTGCAGAGATGCCGTCGCCGCTGGAGGTGATGGAGCCCACCCCGTCCAGGTCGGCGTCGGTATTGATGATGGCGCCGCCGAAGGATGACACGTCGATGCCGATGTTGTCGGTGTTGCCGCTGATCGCGATGGTGCCCGACTGCGTCACCGTCACGGTGCCCGCCGAAGAATAGGCGCCGATGCCCTGGCCGTCGGTGTCGGCCAGGTCGTTCTTGACGAGGATGTTCAGGTTGCCCGCGCCGGCGTTGTTGGTGTTGACCACCACGTTGCCCTTGCTGGCCGCGATGATGCCGGCCGCATTGGCGATATCGCCGTTGCCGGTGTTCACCGTCACCGTAGAATCGACCGAGATCGCGCCGGTTCCGGTCAGAACGGTGACGTCGCCGGAGCCGCGGTTGTCGGCGGCGAGCAGCGTCGTCGCGGCGACGATGCCCTGGGCGCCATCGCCCGTAACAGTCATGCTGAGCCCGTTGCCGGTCACCACCTTGACGGAACCCGTGCCGGCGCCGCCGGCGCCGTTGAGCGCCGCGATCGCCGCGCCGTCGTCGCTGTTGACCACGAATTTGGCGTTGGCGCCGACCGTGACTTCAACAGAGGCGTCGCCCGGGGCCGTATCCGTGGCCTTGTTGCTTTGGGCGTAGATGCCGAAACCGACATTGTCCAAATCGGTCGCGTCGTCGACGGCGATGTCCAGGTTGGCGCCGGCAACCACGGTCGCATCGCCGTTGTTCTTGACGAAGATGCCCCAGTCGTTCGGGTCGATCTTCACATTGTCACCGAGATTGGCCAGAGCCACGCCCGTTCCTGATCCATTGATCAGAACACCGGCCCGGCCGGCGGCGATCTCCGTCGTGCCCGTGCCGGACCCGCCGACATTGACCGTGATACCCTTGATGTTTGCGCCGGAGGATTGCTGGACTTCGATACCGGTCACCCCGGCGGTCATCTTCTGGGCGGAATCGGCCTTCGTGCCGTAGCTGATCGTGGTGCTGCCGAGGCCGTCCTGCTCGATGTGGAGACCGCCCAGCCCCGCCGTCACATCGGCGTTGTCAGTCACGGTCAGGTTGCCGTTGCTGAGGCCGTTGTTGATGCGCGCGTAAACGGCGTCTGAACCGACGCTGTTACCCGTGGAGCCGATCGCTGCGCCGACATCGATCGTGACATGGCCGTCGCCGACCTTGTTCGATCCGCCATCGCCCGCTCCGGTGCTCTGGGCGTAGATGCCGTAGTTGGAAAGCCCGCTGATGGCGCCGGCCGAAGAGGTGGCGATATCGATCGTACCGGTGGTCGAGATCACGTTGATGGCGTCGCCGAAGCCGCCGTCATTGCTGTCGCCGGCGATCGTGTTCTTGACGTCGATGTCGGCGTAGCCGCTGGCGAGGGTGACGATGAGGCCACCGTCGATGCCCGAGATATCGCCCTTGATGTCCGCCGTGACATTACCAGCGCCGCCGGTGACCAGACTCACGGCCGAGCCGTTGGTGTCCGAATGAACGAAGCCCTTCTGGTCGAGGGTAAGATTGCCGCTCGCGCTGCTGGCCCAGATGCCGACCGCGGAGGAAAGCACGTTGCCGTTGGTCGTGATGCCGATGTCGCCCGTGGTCGACTGGGCACGGATGGCTGTGCCCGTGCCGCCCGCCGAGGTGACGATCGCCGTTTCGATGGTCGTCTTGCCCGTGGTGTTGTTGGTGTTGACGCCGTCGCCGTTGGTCGCGGTCGTGGTGTTGGTCGACTTCAGCGTGATGTCGCCCGCCCCGCCCTGGACCTTCAGTTCAATACCGGTCTGGCCGCCCACCGCGAAAGTCTGAACGTCGACGTTGCCGCCGCCAGAGGCGAGGACCGTGATGCCCCGGTCAGCGCCCGACACCGTCCCGCCCATGCGCAGGAAGGCGCCGCCGCCGTTCGAGGCATTGATATCCACGCCGTCATCGCCAGAAGACACGAGGGACGTGCCCACGTCGGAAAAGACCTGGGCGACGCCCGTGCCATTGGTATCGACGTTGATCGCATCGCCCGTCGAGCCGATGTTGCCGTGAGCCGTGACGACCAGGAGGCCGGTGCTGCCGCCGCCATGGTCGACGTTCACGCCTTGGCCGCCCGCGGTGATCGCACCGGCGTCGACGTGCAGGTTCAGCGAGTTGGTGGTGATCGCATCGATGCCGTCCTGGCCCGCGGTCAGGGTCGCGCCCTGGGTGTTCACCGTGACGTTGCCGTTGGTGTTCTGCACCTTGACGGCGTCGCCCGCCGTCCCTTCGACCGTGCCGTTGGTGACAGTGACTTCCAGGCCGCCGCCGGTGCCGTTGTTGACGTCGATGCCGTTCGTAGAACCCTTGACCTTGATCGGCGTGTCGCCCGCGTCGCCGTCCTGAAGCAGCACGAACACGTCTTCGTCGGGGCTGGTGACCGTGATTCCGGCGCCGGCGAGGTTGGTGATCGAGGGGTCACCATTATTCGGGGTGACGACCTGACGGTTGATGGTGATCTGGTCGCCGGCCTTGCCGGTGACGATGATGCCGCCCGTGGTGGTCACCACGCCGTCTTGCAAGGTCAGAACGATGTCGCCGTTGGTGCCGGCGGAATAATCGATGCCGGTGGGGTAGGTGGCCGCGGGACAGCTGAAAGCGTCCGCGAAAAACAGGTTGGCGTTCGGGTCGCCGCACTCATTGGCGGCGAGCGCCGTACCCGGAACCAGGGCCAGGCCGCTGGCGCCGATCAGAAGGGTGGAAGCGAGCAACTGGCTGCTGGCGAGAAGCGCCAGGCGGCGGCGCGGCGTCTTGGTAACGGACATAGACGGTTTTAACCCCTCGTACGGCGCGCCCGGACGGATGCGCTCAATCCCTGACAACGGTGCGGCATGCCGCCACACTTAGGGCAATCCATGCCAAATGAAGGCCTCGGTCCGCAAGTCTCTTCTGAAGCGGACACACTGTGACGGCAATGCGACTTTTGCCAATAGTAGGAGGGTTGGGGGCCCGTTGAACATTCGCCTGGTCGGCTTGCCGAAGTTACGGGCGTTTAGAAAAAGCGCTTCAGCCGAGCCTTCAACTCGGCGGTCACGTATTGCAACGTGACGTTGCTAGGGTGGCAAAGTCGAAGCGTCTTGAGCGCTTTACGTTCGTCAAAAGCTATACAAAGCGAACCAGCTCAGAACGAGCCGCCGTAACGTCGATATCTCAAAGACGCGGCGTGGCCGGAATGCCACGAATTTCTGCCGTGGCGCCCGGCTGCGCCTGCCAGGCCGATGAAGGCCGCCGTCTGACCGAATTCAGGCAGCTGAAAATGAAACGGGCCGGTCTTGCGACCGGCCCGCTCCGTAGTTTCGCCCCTCTCGGGAGGAGCCGTCAGGCTACCACTGATAG
>JAXMCG010000023.1:0-56643 GCA_046349475.1 Caulobacteraceae bacterium
TTTCCTCACGAATAATTAGAACATTGGAAGAACATAGAGGATGGTCATGCCCAGACAATCGCGCGTTATCCGGCCCTCCTTACCCCACCATGTCACCCAGCGCGGCAACCACCGTCAGCGGACGTTCTTTTCCCCCGCCGACTACGATCTCTACCTCGCTCTCGCGGCTCAGGAGTTCGTTGCCGCTGAGGTGGAGGTCTGGGCCTACTGCCTCATGCCGAACCACGTGCATCTGATCGCGACACCTTCAGATGAGATCGGTCTCTCCCGCGCCGTCGGCCGGACGCACCTGCGCTACACCACCATCATCAATCAGCGAGAGGGCCGCTCAGGCCACCTCTGGCAAGGCCGTTTCGCCTCCGCGCCGATGGACTGGACCTATCTGGCCAGATGCGTGCGCTACGTCGCCATGAACCCGGTGCGGGCTGGCTTGGTCGAGTCAGCTGGCGATTGGCCCTGGTCCAGTACTTCAGCGCATCTCGGGCAAGCCAGCAATAAGCTGCTCACACGCGGGCCTATCGAGTCGCTCTTCGATGACGACCCGGACTTCTTCTTTGGCAGTGACCTTGCCCGCAGCGAACTCATCGAAATCCGCAACGCCACAGCCGTTGGCCGAATGATGCGTGAGGCCTAGCACCGGCCGCGCCGGGGACGTGTACTTGTTACGCGTCCCCTACCCACAGCCAGAAGATGCCGCCTAGCTGCCCGGCCTCAGAATTGGGGACGCGTAACAAGTACACGTCCCCGGCAACCGTCAGGAGACCCCTCCGTCACCGCCGTAGGCGGCGCCACCTCCCCGCATCGCGGGGAGGATGAGGGGCGCTAACTCACCCCTTCCAACCGCCCCAGCGCCGCGCTCAGCTTCTCGCGCGCGGCCTCGGCTTCGGCGAGTCGTTCGCGGTTTTCCTCGACCACCTCCTCCGGGGCCCGGGCCACGAAATCGGCGTTGCCGAGCTTCTTGGAGGTCTTCTCGATCTCGCCGGTCAGGTTGCCGATTTCCTTGGTCAGACGCGCCCGTTCCGCCGCCAGGTCGATGAACTCGGCGATGGCCAGGGCCCCCGTCGCTTCACCGATGACGAAGGGCACGGCGCCGGCTGGCGCTGTGTCGCCGGTTTTCACCGCATCCAGCCGCCCGAGCGACAGGATCAGGTCCTTCAGCCGCGCCACCCGGCCTTCGGTCTCGGCGCCGGCGCCCACCAGGGTCAGGGGCGGCCTGGCCGAAGGCGGCACGTTCATCTCGGCGCGGATCTGCCGCACCTCTGTGACGACATCCACCAGCCAGCCGATCTCCCCTTCGGCTTCGGTGTCGGCATAGCTTTCCGGCAGGTCCGGCCAGCGAGCCGTCATCAGGAAGCCGTCACGCGGCGCGCCGGACTGGGCCGTCTCGGCCCACAATTCCTCGGTGATGAACGGCATGATCGGGTGCAGCAGCTGCAGGATCACGTCCAGCACCCAGGCCGTCATGCAGCGGGTCTCGGCCTTGGCGGTCTCGGAATCCCCGTTCAGCACCGGCTTCGCCAGCTCAAGATACCAGTCGCAGAACACGTTCCAGATGAACCGGTAGAGCACCGTCGCGGCCTCGTCGAAGCCGAACGTTTCGAGCGCCGCCGTCACGTCCTTCGCCGCCTTCAGGGTTTCGCCCCGGATCCAGCGGTTGATCATCACCTGCGCGCCCGCCGGGTCGAACCCCTCGGTCCGCACGCACTCGTTCATCTGGCAGAAGCGCGCCGCGTTCCACAGCTTGGTGCCGAAATTGCGATAGCCTTCAATGCGCTGGGTCGAGAGCTTGATATCTCTCCCCTGGCCCGACATCGCGGTCAGGGTGAAGCGCAGGGCGTCGGCGCCGAACTGGTCCACCAGTTCCAGCGGGTCCATCACATTGCCTTTGGACTTCGACATCTTGGCCCCGGCCGCGTCGCGCACCAGGGCGTTGAAGAACACATTCCTGAACGGAACCTCGCCGGTGAAATGCAGGCCCATCATCATCATCCGGGCCACCCAGAAGAAGATGATGTCGAACCCGGTCACCAGGTCGTTGGTCGGATAGAACCTGGCCAGGTCGTCCGTCTTGGCCGGCCAGCCGAGGGTCGAGAACGGCCAGAGCCCGGAGGAGAACCAGGTATCGAGCACATCCTCGTCCTGGCGCAGGGGCGTCGGGCGGCCATAGTGCTCATCGGCCTGCCTTTGCGCCTCGGCCTCGGTCTCCTCCACGAAGATCCGCCCGTCCGGCCCGAACCAGGCCGGGATACGGTGACCCCACCAGAGCTGGCGCGAAATGCACCAGGGCTCGATGTTGCGCATCCACTCGTAGTAGGTCTTCTCCCAGGCCGGCGGATGGATCTTGGTTCGCCCTTCCTCCACCGCCTTGATCGCCGGCTGGGCCAGGACCTTGGCGTCGACGTACCACTGGTCGGTCAGGTAGGGCTCGAGCACCACGCCGGAACGGTCCCCGTGCGGCACGGCGTGCACCGTCTTCTCGATCCCGCGCAGCAGGCCGAGCGCCTCGAACTCCTCCACCACCTTCTTGCGCGCCACGAAGCGGTCGAGGCCGCGATAGGCCTCCGGCACGTCGCCGTTCAGATGGGCGAAGTCGTCCAGGATATTGATGGACGGCAGGTTGTGGCGCTTGCCCACCTGGAAGTCGTTGAAGTCATGAGCCGGGGTGATCTTCACCGCGCCCGAGCCCTTCTCCGGGTCGGCATAGCGGTCGGCGATGATCGGGATCGGCCGCCCCACGATCGGCAGCCGCACGCATTGGCCGATCAGGTGCTTGTAGCGTTCATCGTCGGGATGCACCGCCACCGCCGTGTCGCCCAGCATGGTCTCCGGCCGGGTCGTCGCCACCACGATCTCACCGGCGCCATTTTCCAGCGGATAGGCGAAGTGCCAGTAGTGGCCTTCCACCTCTTTCGACAGCACCTCGATGTCGCTGATCGCCGTCTGGAAGTGCGGGTCCCAGTTCACCAGGCGTTTGTCGCGGTAGATCAGCTTCTGTTTGTAGAGCTGCACGAACACCTTGCGCACGGCGGCCGACAGGCCCTCGTCAAGGGTGAACCGCTCGCGGCTCCAGTCACAGGACGCCCCCAGCCGGCGCAGCTGGTTGACGATTGTCCCGCCGCTCTCGGCCTTCCATTCCCAGACCTTGGCCACGAAGGCCTCGCGGCCCATGTCGCGCCGGCCGATATTGCCCGCTGCGGCCAGCTGGCGCTCCACCACCATCTGGGTGGCGATGCCGGCATGGTCGGTGCCCGGCAGCCACAAGGCCGCCTTGCCGCGCATGCGGTTGAAGCGGATCAGCACGTCCTGCAGCGTATTATTCAGGGCATGGCCAATGTGCAGCGAGCCCGTGACGTTTGGCGGCGGGATGACAATCGAATAGGGCTCCGCGGCCGGGTCGCTGGTCGGGGCGAAGGCGCCCGAGCTCTCCCAGGCCGCATAGAGGCGCGGTTCAACGGACTTAGAATCGAAGGTCTTATCGAGCATGGGTAATCGCGGCGCATCCTAGCTGGGGCGCCGGGTTCCTATCAGGGATCAGGTCTGAAAGCGAAGCGGCTGGCCGGGATTTCTCCCGGCTTATGACAGCCTAGCGTACTCGCCCGCGGGCGATGCGCTGCACTTCCTCGTCCACCTTGGCCTGCACGATGGCCGGCAGGTTCTCGTCCAGCCAGGCCTTCAGCATCGGCTGCAGCAGCGGGCCGAGCAGCTCGCGCACCAGGTCTTCCAGCGTCCGCCCGGCCTGGGGCATGGCGATGGTGGCGTTGAGCGCGCCAAAGGCGGAGGCGGCGGCGCTGGCGGCGGCGGCGCTGACCAGGCCGGCTTCCATGTTGACCACCGGCGCTTCGAAGCGCGGCGGCTCCGGCGCGGCATAGGCCGGTTCCGGCTCCGGCAGGGGGGCCGGCGGCGGGATCACCTCGGCCGGGCGCTCATAGACATCCAGGTCGCCCACCGTCTCGGCCGGGCCATCGACGCGCTCGGTGAGTTCCAGAACGTCGTCTTCCTCTTCCTCCATCTCGGCGGCGAAGGGTTCCGGAGCCGGGGCCGGTTCGGGCGCGGCGGCCACGGGTTCCGATTCCGGCTCGGCCGCGGGAGGCGGCGCCTCGGCGACCGGGGCGTCATCTTCAGAGATGATCCGCCGAATGGAGGCGAGAATTTCCTCCATGGTGGGTTCCTGGGTCTGATCAGACATGAGACGCGGCCGTTATGATTAATGAGGAAGAGGGAAGAATCCCGGGCACTACGCTACGCGCGAAGAGACGATACTGCAATTTCCCTTGTCACGCGAAAAGGCGTGTTGGTGTCGCAGGAGCCCGCTTCCCCCGGCAAACCGGGAGGTTTGGGTAAACGCGGCCCCTTTTTTCGGCTAGGGCGCGGCGGTCGATTGCGGGGCGCCCGGGTCGCCCTGATCGGTGGGCGGAGCGGGGCTCGGCGCCGGACGCACCTGAATTTCCGGCCCGCCGGCCCGGTCCAGGGCCTCCAGGGCCGGCTGGTAGGGCAGATAGCCGAAGCCGCGGCGTACATCGTCGAAGTTGGCCGCCGGGTCATAGCGCGGCGCGTTCGGCACGATCGACGCGATATCGAGCGCCCCCACCGCCGCCAGCACCGAGGCGCTGGCCACGTATTCGTCGTGCTTGGCGTTGACCAGGGCCAGCTGGGCGTTGCGCAGTTCCTGCTCGGCGTTCAGCACGTCGAGGGTGGTGCGCAGGCCGACCTGGGCCTCCTGGCGGGTGCCTTCGAAGGCGATGGTCGCCGCCCTCACCTGCTGCTCCGTCGAGACCAGCTGGGCGCGGGCCGAGAGCAGCTGGCTCCAGGCGATCGACACCTGCTGCAGCACCTGACGGCGCGCCGTCTCGATGCCGATGCGGTCGACATTGTTGCGCTCGGTGGCGGCGCGGATTTGCGAGGTCGTCAGGCCGGCCGTGAAGATCGGCACATTGGCCGCCAGCGAGCCGGAGATCTGGGTCGAATAGTCGGCGAAGGGCGAGGCCCCGTCCGGGCCGCCCCCGGCCACGCCCACGGACAGGCGGGCCGACACGCTCGGCCGCGTCAGGGCGCGGGTCGAGGCCAGACGCGCGGCGCTGCCCTGCTCGGTGTAGTCTGCGGCGCGCACCTGCGGATTGTTGCGCTCGGCCAGGGTGAAGGCGTCATCGATCGAGGCCGGCAACAGGCTGGAGAGCGGCGGCTCCGCCGCCAGGGTCCCCGGGTTCTGGCCCACCACGACGGCGTAGGCGGCGCGGCTGATCGACAGCTGGGCCTGGGCGGCCGAGCGCGAGGCCTGGGCCGCGGCGAGCCGGGCTTCGGACTGGGCGACATCGGTGCGGGTGATCTCCCCCACCTGGAAGCGGGCGCGCGCCTCGCGCAGCTGGCGCTCCAGCACCGAGACGTTCTCATTGGCGATCGACAGGCGCTGCTGGTCGCGGCGCACATCCACATAGGCCTGGATCACACTCTGCAGCACCGTTTGCTCGACCCGGCGCAGGCCTTCGCGGCCGGCCAGCACATCGGCCTCGGCGGCGCTCATCGAGGCCGTTGTCCGCCCGCCCGTATAGAGGGGCTGCGAAATGGTCAGGGCGACGCTGGAGGAATTGATCGGGTTGGGCGAGAGCACGCTCTCGGGGCTGTTGTTGGTGGTCGAGACCGAGGCCGAGGCGCTGACCGTGGGGCCAAGGCCGGACTGGGCCTGCACATAGGTCTCATCCAGGGCGCGCTGGCTGGCGCGCTGGGCCTGCAGGGTCGGGTTGGTCTCGTAGGTCACGGAGGCCGCATCGGCCAGGGTCTCGGCATGGGCGCCGGCGGCGATCGCGAAGATCCCTGCGCTGAAGACGGCGGCCAGCAGACCCGCGCGACGACTATTCGACATCCGTTATCCCCGAGAGGCGCACATAGAGACGGCCCGCTATATGCCGGGAACATCCACTGTTCGCCAGCGCGGACCGAATTAAGCTTTTTTCACGCACCTGTTTCGAAGGTGTTGCAAGCCTCTTTCAGAAGGCAAAGCGCACCTTTGGCTCAAAACCCGCCAGATAGGGCGGCGTTGCATCGAATACGGGCCGCTTGCCCACCCCATCTTCCGAGCGCTGGTAGAGCATCAGCCGCCCGACCTGAGCCTCGCGCTCGACGACAACGAGCCGCCCGCCCGGCCCCAGGGCCGCCGTCCAGGCCGCAGGCGTCTCGCTCACCGCCCCTTCCACCAGGATCACGTCATAGCCGCCGCCCGGCAGGGCCGTCAGGTCGTCGCCATTGGCCACGGCCACATCCAGGCCCATCGCCTCCAGCACCCGCGCCCCATAGGGCGCCGCGATGGCCAGGGCCCTCTCGCCGCGCTTCGGCTTCAGGGTCTGCAAGGCCTTGGCGATGTCGCGCGGCTTCAGCAGCGAGCGCCCCGGCGCATATTCCACTTCCAGGTCGGCATAGGCCTGAAAGGCCCGGCCCACGGGAACCACCTCCTCGCGCGCCACGGCCCGCATGGCGTCGATGATGTTGAGATCGGTGACGTCCTGGGTGCGCACCTGGCTGTCCAGCATGTTCTCGCGGGCGGTGGCGAAATCGGCGCTCATGGGCGGTCGTGACTCAAAGGCTGGAATGATCCCGCGCTTATAGGTCTCAGGGCCCAATCCGCGCAATCGGCGAGAGCCCGATGGATTTTGGTCCTTCCTCCAAAATCCAGAATCGGGCTCGCCCACTCAAACTGCCCACCTCGCCATTGCCCGCCCGGAAAGCATCTGTTAGCTCCACGCCCTCACCATCGGGGCCTCGCCTCGAACACCGGCGGCCTGGTGGCGGAGTGGTGACGCAGCGGACTGCAAATCCGCGCACCCGAGTTCGATTCTCGGCCAGGCCTCCAACCTTCTCAATGAGATAGGTTCTGCGAACGGTTCTTAGTTTGCAGGCAGTTTGCAAAAATCGTTCACGTCTTGGTCCCGGAGGTTCTCGCATTGACCCGCTGAGCCGTGGCTTCGGCGATGGTCGCGCGGTCAGCGTAGGTGTCCAGCGAGGCCAAATCCCGCAACGAATGGCCGGTGCACATAGCCACTTCCTGCGTCGTCCATCCCTCCGCCAGGCGCCGCGTGACGAAGGTTCCGCGCAGGTCGTGGAAGGTCACGCCCTTGATCCCCGCGGCGTCGCAGACGTCCCACCAAGCAGACCGGAAGCCGTTGCCTTTGGAATCCCACGGCATCCCGTCCGACTTCGTGAGCACCACCAGCCCGTCACGACGAGGGGTCGAGTCAAGGCACAATCGTAGGCGAGGCGAGATCGGAATCGCCACGCGGGCGCCGGTTTTAGCCTGCCGCAGTTGAATGACGTCGCCTCGGATCGCGGACCAAGGCAGGGCCAGCAGATCCCCCTGTCGTTGCCCGGTCTCGATCGCCAGGATCATGGCTCGCCGCAGCGGCTCAGGGGCGTGCTTCAAGAAGGCCTCGACCTGGGCGTCCGACCATATGGTCTCGCGGCGGTCGGAATGCCCGATCCGCCCCACGCCCGCGGCGCGATTGTGCTCCATCAGGCCGCGCTTAACCGCCCAGGACAGCAGCACCTTCAGCACCTGGACCGCGTAGTCCGCCCGCCGAGGAGAGCTCGCCATGCCATCGCGCCAGTTGAAAATGTGACGTGCGACTTCGCGCGCATCCATGGCCGCCATGGAGAGCGGCCCGAAGGCTTCTTGGATCTTGTCGAGGAACAGCCGGTAGTCGGCCTGCGTGCGCGGCCGGAGCTTCAGGAACTCGGGCGCCTGCTTGTACTGCCAGATCAGGCGCTGAACATTTTCGCGCTGCGGCTCGCGCCGGGTCGCATCGGCCAAGGCTTGATAGAACTCTGTCGAGCCTTCCCGCCCGAGCGATACAGCCCCCCTGCCCCGCCCAAAGTAGCCATATCGAACGACAGCCCCATCGGCGAGCCGTTTAGGCTGAAACCAGACGCCCTTCGGGTAGGCGCGCTTAGGGCCTGCTCTTGCCAAAATGCCGCTCCAATTCGTCCGTCACCTCGCGCGAAGAATACTCTTCAGCCCGCTGAGTCCGCACGCGAATTTCACCCGAAGGAGTGATGATCACCTCCTCCGGAACTAGACCGGCGCTGATAACGCCGCAGAGAGCACGGTGGACGTCTAATCTGGTGAAACGACGACGCTCAATCATAGGCGTGGCCACCGGATCGAACGGGCCATTTTGAGATGTTCTGATAACGCCTATCGAGATTTGCGTGACGGCAAACTGTGCCGGGCACGACGCGCGACTGCCTCTTCATACTTGATGATCCTGCATCCTCCGCTCTGCGAGCGTCAGGAGACTCCACGATCACGACGGAGCCGAAGGGAGACCCCGTCACTCAGATCGTCACTTCCACCGCCTGCGGGCCTTAGCATTGCCGGCACTTGGAGGTACCAGCCTTGGTGGCCTGAGCACCAGAATTGGCGGAAGCCGCCACGCGTCGACATGGGTGGCACCGCGCACCGCATTTGCTCCGCGTCGAGCTGCAGCGTCTGCAATGCGCCAAGAGCGGACATCGGACCCACGGCAGGGAGCGGGCCTTCAGGGACATTAGACGCCGGGCCGAACTCCGCACGTTCGCTTCGGCGAGGCCGCCGGAGGAGCAACCCAGGCGAGACCGCATTAGACCAAAGCGACGCTTAGACGTAGGTTCGCCGACAATCTCAACGGTCAGTATGGCAGGCGGACAAATTGGGGACGATCTCACGCGACCTGAGGCTCCCGGAGCCTGCCGACTCCCCATTTGGGCAAAGCATCCGTGCGATCTTCGATCGCGAGATGGGGGTCACGCTCCATAACCTGAAGGCTGGCTCGCCGCGCGACGAGGCCATGCGCAACCTCACCAAGGAGGCGGCGAATCTGTACGCGAAGCGAGTATTGCGAGAGCTAATCCAGAACGCCTTTGACGGGGCGGCCAATGCGGAAGAACCGCAAATCCTGCTGCGTTTAGACCTGAGTCAGGGCGAGCACGGAACCTTATACGTCGCGAACAACGGTCAGGGTTTCACGCGGGGAAACGTCGACGCCGTCGTTAGCCCAGCAATGAGCAACAAGACCCCCGGGAACTTCATCGGCCACAAGGGTCTGGGATTTCGTAGCGTCGAACTCCTGTCAGACGACGTCCAGATTTTCTCTGTCGCCACCTTCGGACGGGCCGGAGGACAATTCGACGGCTTCTGCTTCAGGTTCGCGCACCCCGAAGACGAGTCGGCCTGGCTGCAGGAGAAGGGCGAAGTAGATTTGGCGCCGCAAATCGTCGGCCGGGTGCACCGTTTGCAGCTGCCAGTGCCCCAATCGCCCTCCAGTCCCGGGATCGGCGAGTTCGCGACGTTGGGCTTTGCCACTGTGGTGAAGTTGCCGTTGCGCGACCAGGCCGCCGCAGCGAGGGCAGCCGAGGAGTTGCGCCTGCTGTTCGACGAGAAGGCACCGATCACGCTCTTTCTCGACAGACTGACATCACTCACTATCGAACAATTGGAGCGCGACGGCGGAAGCGAGGTCCGCGCCTTGAGCCGCAGGGCGAAGCCGCTGGCGACGGGCTCCAAAGGCCGAAACCTGCGGCTTGAGGAGGTCACGGTCGACAAGAGGCGGTTTCTCTTCGGCCAAATGGATGTCGACGACGCGCTCTTCCGGGAGAGCGTCGATGCATCCGTTCGGGCGCGCCAGCCGGTGGAACGGTGGCGAGATTGGTCCGGCACGCCACGGGTGTCGGTGGCGCTGCCGTTGAGCCCCGACGGGCGATCCGGGAACTTCTATGCCTTTTTGCCGATGGATCGGGCCGCACCGTTCAACGGCTGCCTCGACGCGCCCTTCTATCCAGACGCTAGCCGCCGCGACCTTAGCCTCACGATCCCACTCAACGATTTCCTCCTAGATCAGATTGCCGATCTTTGCCTGGCTATCGCGGAGACCTTCGCAGACGCCGAGGAGACTCGCTCCGAATTCACGAACGCAGCAATCGACGCGCTAGCGTGGTCCGATGACCCTCGTCGGTTACTTGCAGCCTGCAAGCGGGCGGATCTGGACGTAGGCGGGCTTCGCCTTCCCGCGATGCGCGGGAAAGAAACTCAGAGCCGCTGGGCCCGCCTCGATGAGATCTACGGTTGGGCCGACCAAGACTTCAAGATCATCGATAGCGCTTGGCTCGTCAGAGTCTGCGACCTTCCGATGCTGCCTCGCCGCCTGGGCGGGAAACGGACCGAGGCCCTGACGGCCTTCCTCGAAGATACCGAATGGGGTCTCAATCCGAGCGACGAGAACTGGAAGGACTGGGCGCCGGCGCTCGCCAGCGACCTCGCGCGGCGTAAGAAATTAGTCCGGCGGGAATGGGAGGACTTCTACGGTGACTTGGCGTCCATGCCCTCGATACTTTCTCACCTGAGAGGCACGCCAATCTTCCGTATGGAGGATGGCAAGGTCGCGAAAGCGAACTCCGGGGATCGGACCGAAGAGCAGGAGCTGTTCATCAGCCCTCCGGCGGAAGGAGTCGCTCGCCGTCGGCAGAGGTTGGGCGGTACGACCCTCTTCCCACCCGAAAGCATCGCCAAGAAGATGGTGTTTGCGGATCCAGGCCTTGTCTGGCCGCCGAACGTCGCCAAGGCGTTCTTCGATGCTCAGCTTGCCACGGAGTATAGCCTGCCCCGCGTGCTTGCTCGGATGAGCAAACTGCTCGGCAAGCGACCAAAGCGCCCTTCCGTTGTTGCGGCCTTAGGATGGGCCTTCGCGGCGTGGAAGGCGCACAAGACGCCCGAAGTGGAGCAGGCCCTGAAGTCCGCGAACCTCCTGGTTCCCGTCGCATCGGGCGCGAGCCGGCAGGCCTCCAACTCCTACTTTGGGGCGGGATGGAAGGACTCCCGCGGCGACCTACTCGCGGATTTCATCGAGGCTGCGCCCGACGGCGCTCGCACGATCAGGAACCAGCGTGATGGGCTCCTCGGGAATTGGGAGTCATGGCCCCTCAAGGAGCGCGGCACCGCGACTGAATGGGTCACATTCCTTCGCCTGCTGGGCGTGCGAGACGGCCTCGTTCCGGTTTACTACCCGTCGGTCAGCCGATCAGTCCCCGAGTGGGTTAGCTTCAGAAGCTCAGATTGGGCGACTTTGACGGTCGAGCCCAACCTGGGTCCATATTGGCGGGCTGCGCTCCGCACGTCCGAACCGTGGGGCGACTTCCGCTATCAGACCGGTCAATACGAAACGGCCACGACCCTCTATGCGCTCCCTGGACAGGCCGAGCACGGCGCGATGAGCGACCGTGCGAAGGCAGCCTATGCCAAGCTCGTCGTCGCGGCGCTGACCGAAATGCCGCCAGCCTATTTGAACACACGGCTGACAAAAACGTCAGGTCTGAGCGATAGCTTCGCCTGGCCGAGTCCTTTGGCGGCATTCCTTCAGCTCGCCGCGTGGATTCCGGTCGGGGGGGCGGAAGACCTATCCTGGAAGCCTCCGGCAGAATGCTGGTTCTCGCCCCGAGCCGAGCCACTACCCCGGTTCGTGCCCCGCATCGACAGATCCGCTCGCGACACCCTGGAGACGTCCCAAGCCGCACGTGATCTCGCTTCCAGTCGCCTGGGTCTGCGACTGTGGACGGATCCCAACACGGCCGTATCCCGGTTGCAGGCCCTTGGCGAGATCATAGCGAATGGGATTGCCGAGGCGGACCATGACACGTTCCGCAAGGTCTACCGCGAAGCCTGGGCCGATTGGCACAGTTTGGAGCCGCGACCCGGGCTCCCAAGCGACTTGACGCTCGCCGTCCAAGCCGGCGGCCGTCTCCGCGCCCTAGCCTTGAAAAAGGACGACCCGGAACGTCTCGCCGTCTTCCTTAGCGATGGCGCAGATCAAATGCGTGAGCAGTTGGTCACGGCACTCGGCCATATGGTGCTATCGCTCACACCAGGGGTGACGCCGGAAGCGGCCAGGGCGCTTGAACAATCGGCCGGCGCCGGATTCCATCCCCTGCCGACTGCGGATCTTATCATCAGGGCTGATGGTGCAATCCTACCCGCCGGTGTGGAAGCACCACAGCTCGTCATCCCCGGCCGCGAATGGCTAGCGGAAATTGCTGTGCTCGTGCTCGAATTCAATGAGGGTCTAACGAACCGCAACACCGCGAGAGCCCGTCAGGCGCTCTACGACGACTTCCGAAAGCTCCGTGTCGTGTTCGCCAAGAGGGTCACCGTCGAGATCGACGGTCGCGATGGGCCCCTCCCGGACGTGTTGGATGGGGTCCTGGCCGTTCCTCACGCAGAGTTTCCGACGATTGTCGTCGAGAGCATCTCCAACGACCTGGATTGGTCGACGCTCGCGCGCGTGTCCCGCGGGTTGCCGATCGCCCTAGGCCGTCCAAGCCTGGCGTTGCCATTTCGAGTGGCTTTCCTGGAGCTTGAGCGGCTTCAGTCGTCGCTCCCCGGCCGCCTCGATCGTCCAGATGACCGGAGCGTCGCGCAGGCGCTCAACAGCACCCTTCCCCGGGTTCAGGAAATCTACCGATCCCTCCGCTCTACCAACCGCAGGCTCTTCGACTCGCTGATCCCCGCGGTCCACGTGCTGGTGGGTCCGGAAGCCGCCCAAGCCGTCTTGGCGAAGGACGACGTGCTGCTTGAAGACGCCGAAATTTCGGCGATCCTTCTGAAGCACGGTGCGGACGCGCTGGCCGCGCTATCGATGATCGCCGTTTGCCGCGACGCCGAGGGTCTGGATGAAGCCCGGCGCACACTCGGCATCGATCTAGTCACCTTAAATGCCGCGTTGACGCACCTCGGCGACCGCTGGTCTCCACTCCGGTTCGAAAGCCGGCTGAAAGCGCAGTTCGAGAAGCGCAAGGAAGCCCAGAGGCCCGCCTTGCAACAGTCGGTGCGCGACGCCTTCGTCGACACGTTTGATCAAGACGGTGATCTCGTGGCCTAGAGACGCCATCACCACAGCTAGAATGACGCCTATCTTGATCTGCATCTATCACCGGGGGCTGCTCCCTACCCAGTGATACGCGTCCCGCTGAAGGACCCCTCAGCTCAAGCCAAATGGCAGCTTTCCTTGCGGAGCACTCAGATCACCGGCTCATGCCGCGGCTCGGGTGGTGGCTTGCGAACAAATGGGTCATGCGCCCGCATCCAGTTGCGCGCCGGGCGTTCCACCAGGTGGTAGGTGGCCATCGCCGCTATCAACGTGGCGACAAACACGCCTAGCCAGGCTGCCCAAGCAGCAGGACCAGCGATGTCCGGTGCGAGCCGCTCCAGGCCGTGGAAGTAGACGATGTCGACCGGTAGGTGGGTCATGTAGACCGCGTAGGAGACCTCGCCCAAATAGACGAACGCTGGCGCGCCGAGAATGCCACGCGGCTGATGTTTGGAAGTCTCCGCGAGCGCAAATATGAGTGCCGCCAAGCCTGGCCAGATCACGGCATCGCTCAGCCGATAGGTGGCCGCGACTGCTATCCAGACGATTGAGCCAGCGGCAAGGATGAGTGGGAGGCCACGGGGTAGAGAGACGCTGCGACCGAACTGATAGAGCGCCGCACCCATTAGGAACTCCGGTACGATCCGGATGAATCCTAGCCGCGTCACCTCACCGAGTGGCAGGCCATGGCTCTCCACTGCCCAGAACATCAGCCCAAAGAGCACGCCCGCAACCGCGATCGGCGCCCATTGCCAGCGTTGCAGACCGAGGACTGTGACCGCTGCCAGTGGGAAGCAGAGATAGGCAAACCATTCTGCCGAAATAGACCAGGAGGGGAAATTCCACTGCATGCCGGGCGTCGTGCCCCACGCGTGGATCAGCAGGAGGTGCTGCGGAATAGCCGCCGGGTCAAACGCGACCGGATTGAATGTCGCGCCGATCCGAGTTGCGACGAACCAAATCGCTACCGTGGCCGCGAGTGTCACCAAATGCACAGGATAGATGCGAGAAAGCCGCGCCCACAGGAACGATCCGTATTGAAAGGCCTTAGCCTCCCACTTCGGCAAATAGACATGGCTTAGGATGAAGCCGGATAAAATAAAGAAGAGATCGACTCCGAGATAGCCTTTGGCAACGACCCCTATCCGGTCGATGTCTAATCCGAGATGATCTCGGAAGTGATAGACTAATACCCAAATAGCCGCGATGATCCGCAGCGATGTCAATGGACGTATATCGGACGGATACATGATGCAGCCCCCAGCACCAGCGCCTACGAGAGTGAGCGCCGTGCGGCAGCAAATCCGCGCTCCTTTGCTATACGCCGCTGACCTTCAGGCCCCTCAACGCCGACCCATGTTTTTTGAATCGATTGAGGGCGGCGCGCTCCCGGTGCGTAATGTGGTTTCGAGATCTGAGGGCTTTTGCTCTTGTACCGCCGCCGTTTCACCGCTCATCACGAGGTCTCTATGACGTCCAGTTGGCGCACTATCCTCATCACCATCACACTCGCGGTGATTGCCGCTGGAGGCGCTGGGTGGATGGGCGCGCAGTACGCCATCCGCCATCCTCGTGCTGCGCCATCGTTGCACGACATCGTCCACCGAGATCTCAACCTCAGTGCCGAGCAGATGCGGCGACTCGATGCGGTGGAACTGGAATACGCCGCGCAGCGCAAGCGCCTCGAAGCCGCAATTCGTGCGGCGAACCGTGAGCTTGCCGAGGCGATCGAGGAAGGACCAGACTCGCCAAGGCTTGAACCGGCGATTGAACATCTGCACCACGCCATGGGCGAACTGCAGAAAGCGACCATCGCCCATGTGTTCGCCATGCGGGCTATCCTCACACCCGATCAAGCCCGCGCGTTTGACAAGGAAGTGAAGGCCGCGCTGACCCAAGAGGGGCGGTGAGCCCTCCTTCCCAGCCCGAGGATTCTGCCCTTGTCGCGGCGGCGATTGCCGGCGACGAGCGCGCCTTCGCGGCGTTGATGCAACGGCACAAGGACCGCCTCTATCGATTCATCCGCCGCTACACCGGCGAGGGTGATGAAGCCTACGACCTACTTCAGGAGAGCTTCGCCTCCGCATGGAGCGCCCTGCGGCGCTACGATCACGTACGGCCATTCGACACATGGCTGCGCAGCATTGCCCTCAACAAATGTCGCGACTGGTCGCGCCGACGGATGGTGCGGCGCTGGTTGACCCATAGCGACTCCATCGAGAGTACGACCGGAGCATCGCTCGCCACCAGCGACCCGTCAGCGGAAACCCAACTCGCCGATCGGCAGCGGCTCGCCCAGCTCGATGCCGCCATTGCGCGTCTTCCTGCCTCTCTGAAAGAGCCGCTGCTTCTCACGGTGTTCGACGAGCTAAGTCACGAGGAGGCTGGCAAACTGCTGGGGCTGAGCGCCAAAGCGATTGAGGTCCGTGTTTATCGGGCGCGGCGCGCCCTCGCCGATGCCCTCGGTAGCGAGCGCTAGAACCAGGCGCGAATGCCAACCACGATGCTTGTGGACTCCACGCTGTCTCCGCGTGCGCGGGCCATGTCCGCCGTGCTTCCGACCAAGCGATCGTAGGAAACTCCCACATAGGGCGCCAGTCGGCGGTTGATGTCGTAGCGAAGACGCAGGCCCAGTTCGAGGTCCGTCACGCCGTCTCCAAGCTCAAGCTCTGGAACGTCCTGGGCGGATAGATTGACTTCGGCGCGAGGCTGCAAAATCCAGCGTTGCGTGAGCCGCAGATCGTAGCTTCCTTCCAGCCGGCCGAGTAGCTCACCTTCGGTGGAGAGGAAGAGAGCGCCCGACGTCTCAAACCAATAGGGAGCGAGGCCCTCAAATCCGACCACGGCATAGGTGCGGTCAGGTCCCCGTCGTAAATCCTGACGCAGCCCGGCTTGCAGATCGAAATAGGGCGAGATGGCCCGCGAATAGAGACCCTGCACTTCGGCGTCCATGACGCCCGCACTCTGTCCCCCAGCGCCTTCGGTCTTGAACACAAAGCGATGGATGTCGTCGCCGTACCAGCCCTCAGCATCCCATCGGTAGCCGTCTTCTCCATCGCGAAATTGCCATTCGCCGAGATTGATCATGAAACTGCCGACGCGATTGCCGCCATGCTCGCGCTTCAGCTGTTCGCGAGCGTCTTCCATCGCGGCCCGGTCATAGAAACGCTCCGCCGCGTAGTCGGTCGGTGGCTCGGGCGCTGCCTCGTTGCCAACGGGGCCGTTATCGACCGTGTCAATGCCGCTATGATCCATTCCCGCCATGGCGCCACCACCTTCCGGCATCGGCGGCGGATTGGTCGGCCATGCCGGAGCGTCCGTGACCTCTTCTTCGGCCGGCGGCGGGGTAGGCGCGGCGGTACTTGTCGGCGGAGCGGCGGGGGTAGCGGCGGTTTCCGCCTTGTCGCCCATATCATGGCCGGCATGTTGGGCGAGAGCGGGGCTCGCTATCAGAAACACCGCACTCAGCGTCAGCAGGGCCAGCCTCATGTGCCGGCTCCTTCAAGGGGCCGGACGCTGACCACGCGGAACATCCCCGCATGCATGTGGTACAGCATGTGGCAGTGAAACGCCCAATCGCCCGGCGCATCCGCGGTGAGGTCAAACGTCACTTTTCCGCCCGGCGCCACATTGACGGTGTGCTTGCGCGGTTGCCGTCCAGGATGCCCCGTCAGCAACTCAAAGAAATGCCCGTGCAGGTGAATGGGGTGCGCCATCATGGAGTCATTGATCAGCGTCACCCGCACCCGCTCGTTATGTCGAAAGGGGATCGGGGCCGTGACTTCGCTGAACCGCTCACCATCGAACGACCACATGAATCGCTCCATATTCCCCGTGAGATGCAGCTCCAGCGAGCGGGAAGGCGCGCACGCGTCGGGATTTGGCTCCAGCGCCTCCAGGTCGCGGTAAACCAGCACACGATGGCCAGCGTTCTCCAGCCCTTGGCCAGGCTCGTTGGTACGGTCCGTCGGCATCGGAGCGATCGTCTGAACGCCAGGGCCCAGGGGCACTTGAGGCGCGTTCGCCTGATCACGCATGTCCATCGATCCGTGATCCATGCCTTCCATGGCCGAGGAATCCATCCCGGCCATTCCGCCCATATCCATTCCCATGTCGCGCATCGTGGCGAGCGGGCGTTCGCGAAGAGCCGGCACGGCGGCGACCATGCCGGCGCGTGGTGAAAGCGTCCCACGCGCCATGCCGGAACGGTCCGCGGCCTCAGCGACCAGCGTGAACGCACGGTCCGCGGTCGGCCGCACAATCACGTCATAGGTTTCGGCCACGGAGATCTGAAACTCGTCGGTCTCGAACGGTTTCACGTGCTGGCCATCGGCCTGCACGATCTGCATCGGCAAATCTGGAATGCGCACGTTGAAGATCGTCATCGCGGACGCGTTGATGAAGCGCAGCCTCACGCGTTCGCCCGGGTTGAACAGCGCTGTCCAATTATCCTTTGGACCATGCCCGTTCATGAGGAAGGTGTAGATGGAGCCCGTGACATCGGAGACATCCGTCGGATCCATCCGCATCGCCGCCCACTGCTGCCGCTCCGCCAGCGACTGGTCACGCCCCGCCAGCAGCCCTGCCACGGTCTGGCGTTGGAAGTTGAACGTCCCTGCTTGCTGCTTGAGGCGCCGGAAGATCTCGTGAGGATGAATGAAAGCGAAGTCAGACAGCACGACCACATATTCACGGTCGAATGCGACCGGATCAGCGCCTTTCGGGTCGATGATGATCGGCCCGTAGTGGCCCTCCTGTTCCTGCAGGCCCGAGTGGCTGTGGTACCAATAGGTGCCTGACTGCACGACGGGGAACTCGTACTGAAACGTCGCCCCTGGACGAATGCCGGGGAAGCTGAGGCCTGGCACGCCGTCCATCTGGAACGGCACCAGGACGCCGTGCCAATGGATGGAGGTGTCCTCAGGCAAATCATTGCGCACGGCGATCCGCGCCGTCTGACCTTCGCGCAGACGGATCAAGGGGCCGGGGACCGTGCCATTGATGGTGACGGCATGGCCGCGTCGCCCATCAACCGGCCACATCGAATGCCCGACGCGAAGCTGAATGTCAGAGCCAGAAAGCTCGGCGGTAGATGGGGTCAGGCCCGTCGTATTGCTGCGGGCCCATGCTGGAAAAAGGCCAGCCATGGCGACACCCGCACCCAATAGGCCGGTGTCCTGCAAAAACTTCCGTCTAGCAAAGTCGGGCATGCATTCTCTCACATCGTCACCGCGGCGCCGCGCGGTCCGAGACTTTGGTCTACGCAAGCCGGGAGCCGAGCCCTCAGGCTAAAACGCCATATGGCCCGCCCCATGGGTGATTTCCGCGCCGAGATAGGCCTGGACCAGAATGAGGACGACAGTCATCGCAAGCGCGAGTTCATAGCCCCGGGGAGATAGACGCACCGCCGCAGCCTCGGACGGCCGTTTGAGCGCCCACAACCCCGCCAACAGAACTGGCATCGCGGTGCCGAGCCATCGATGCGCGGTGAGCGTCAGGCTATCGTCGGCGGCGGGCATGCCCGCGTTGAGCCAACCAAGCGGCGCCGCGATGACCGCCCCGGCGACCGCAACGGCCAGCAGCAGCTTCGTGCTCGCGGCGTAGATCGGCTTCCGCCTGATGACCGCCGCCAGC
This sequence comes from Caulobacteraceae bacterium, assembly GCA_046349475.1. GTDB lineage: Bacteria > Pseudomonadota > Alphaproteobacteria > Caulobacterales > Caulobacteraceae > Acaudatibacter. The sequence goes on from JAXMCG010000023.1 coordinate 18,513, forward strand.
TCAAGAAACGCCACGGTCAGCACGAGCGCGATCGGAAAGTGGATCACCGCTGGATGCCACATCCCCAACCACATTTGCAGGCGGCCCGAGAACGTCTTGGGACGCTCCATGGTCATGGGGGCCGTGTCCGTCGGCCAGGTATCCATAATCGGAATGTCGTCAGCCGCTGGAGCCGCGGCTGCTGAGGATCCGGTTGGCGACGGCGGAGAAGACGGTTCAGCGAGCACCGCCCCGGACGGCGGGCCGATGACGAGTGTCATCGCCACTAAAAGACCGAGCATCCAAGCGCGTAGGGCAAGCAATGCTTGGGCGGCGGGGCGCATGAGTTACAGGTGGTGGAGCTTGGCAATGACCGGTCGGCCATCGACATTCTTCAGCTCGAAGTGAACGCGCTGGCCGACACTGAAACCCGTCATCACCGCGGCGTTTTCCAGCCGAAAGCGAGCCGTTGCCGCCGCCCAACCGAGCGCTGGAACGCCTGTGTGCGCGATCGTGACTGTGCCCGCTTGGGTATCAACAGCGCGAATAACCCCTTCACCGGCTACAGCGTTCGGCGATGCCACATGGCCTTCATGGGCCTGCGCAACCGGCGCGACGAGGACAGTGCTCATAAGGGCCGCGAATACGGCTGCCATCATGGGACGCTTCATTTCAGGTATCCTTTTACTGGGCACGTCGTGACGAGCCGTCCATCAAGATACGCGCGGCCTCGCCACTCCCCTCAGTTCAAGGGGGGCCGAGAAATTTGTAAGGGCTTGTCGCGGCGGGTGCGTATGGTTGGGAGGGGAGCTTGCGAGCACGACCATGAGCGATGAACTAGATCGGCTGTTGAGCCAATTGAGCGCGGAGGGTTCGGATCACCCGCTGGGTCAGCTGGAAGGCGATGTTCAACGCCGCTTGTCCGTTCGCCGGGGCGAAGCCCGCGTGGCCGGGCCCGCGCGCTTTGCTGCTCTGGCGCTTTCGTTGGTGCTGGGCACTGGTGTTGGCGGGATGACCGCAGCAAGTGCGATCGCAGCCCCGACCATCCAATTGTTCGACGAAGCCAACAGCCTGGCTCCATCGACACTGCTCGACGGTGGCACTCGCGCCCTCGGCTAGGACAAAAAGGAACCATACTTGACGCGCGTAGAAAATGCGGTCGGCAGTGTGACCTCTTGACTCACCGTAAGGATCTCACGAGTTGCTTCTTGTAGTAGTCGCTCATGTCCGTCATGAGATTGGGCGAGGAGACTAAAAAACTGCGTCATTGGTCGAACTTGTTGGTATGTCTGGCAGTGATCGCAGTGGTGATCACTGGCGCGCCGGTTACAGAAACAGTATCTTGCGAATCTTGCCCGCCCGACTGTCCGATGATGTCGGCAACGGCTGCGCCAATGGTCTCAGCGGACCACCACAAAGCCCCCCCCACCTCCGACACTCCGTGCAAGCAAGGACAGGGTTGCCAGGTATCGACTGTCTCGGCCGTGTTGCCCGTTGCAAGGGGACTGACCGCGCCAAGCGTCGCGGTCGCCATTCACAATCTCCTTTCCGCGCGCTTTGCGCCGTCCCGCCCCCCGGACCGCAACCTTCGACCACCCATCCAACTCTGACCGGCTGACCCAGCGCTCCCCTGCGCTGGTCTTGGCGCTCCTGCGCCTCCCAGAAGGAGTTTGGAATAATGCACCCCCTCAAGTCGGCGATGGGTCTCTTAATAGCTCTCATCTTCACGACGTCCGCGCGCGCTGACCCGCAGACCTTTGATCAAGCGCTCGCCCGCGCTCAAACCAACGCACCCATCCTGGCGGCAGCGCGCCTTCGATTGGAATCGGCCACCACAGCATCGGTTGCCTCCGGCGCCCTACCGGATCCACGCTTGGGCCTTAGCCTAGAGAACCTTCCTCTCTCCGGGTCTCTTGCCGGACGGTTCGACGCCGATGAGATGACCATGGCACGCATAGGCGTGACGCAGGATGTGCCCAACCGCGCGCGTCGCGAAGCGGAGCGACAGCAAGCACAAGCTGATATTGACATGGCTCGCGCACGGCTCGCGGTGGCGACGCGCGAGGTTCGACTGGCCACGGCCTTGGCCTGGATCGACTACTACTATGCGCAGCGTCGTCTGACGGCGTTGGAGAGCGTGCTGAGTTCGCTCTCGCCTCTTTGGGATGCCGCGCCGCAAGGCCTCACCAACGGCTCACTCCGCCCAGCCCAGACCCTCGCCCCGATCCGAATGCGCGCCGAATTGGAGGACATGCGGAGCGAGCTGACCGCCAACGTGGCGCGTGCCCGTGCCGCACTTGGCCGTTGGACAGGCGATCCCGCCCCGACGCTTGAAGGTGCCCCGCCAGACTTACCGATCGACGCCGAGAGGATGAGATCGAGTCTTGGCAACAACCCGACACTTCTCTCCTACCGTGCTGAAGCGGCGCGCGCGGACGCGGACCTATCGGCGGCCAGGGCCGCAACGCGGCCGGACTGGTCGTTCGAGGTCAGCTATGGACGTCGCAGTCCGGCGTTTGGCGACATGGTCTCGGCCGGCGTCACAATCAACCTACCTTTGTTTCAAGGCAGGCGTCAGGAGCCCCTGATCACCGCGCGGGCCTCTGACCTGACGAGCGCTCAAACCGAGAGTGTGGACGCGCTGCGCGCACTGACGGCCGGGTTCGACGCTGACATGGCTGACCACGCGATGCACCACGAGCAGTGGATGCGGTGGCGTGACATCGTGCTGCCGGCCGCCCAGCAGCAGGCCGACCTCGAAACCGCCAGCTACGGCGCGGGAACCGCCACAGTCAACGATGTGCTGGAGGCCTTCACCGCCCTCGCCAAAGCCAAACTCGAAGTCCTGGCGCGCGAGAATGCTGTCGTCCGGGATTCTGCCCGCATTAGCATCCTCTACGGGACCGAACGCCAATGATCCGCCTCGACCTCACAACATACCGGTTGGGCATCGCGGCCGTCGCGATCCTCGCAGCCGGCGGCGCCCTGGGATTTGGCGTTGCGAAGTTGCCTCTCATCGCGACCCCGGCGCCAGCGCCAGCTGTGGCGGCCCGACCCGTCCTCTACTGGTACGATCCGATGATGCCGGCACAGCATTTTGATCGGCCCGGCAAATCGCCGTTCATGGATATGCAGCTGGTCCCCCGGTACGCGGACGAGGCCGGGCCAACGGCAACCCCTGGCGTTCGCATCGGTACCGATAGTGTCCAAAACGCCGGTATGCGAGTGGTGAAGGTCCGGCGCGGCACCCTGCAATCTTCTGTAACCGCCCCCGGGGTCATAGAGTTCAATCAACGCGACGTCGCCATCGTCCAGGCCAGAACGGCCGGGTTCGTCCAGCGTGCTTATGGCCGCGCTCCTGGTGACATCATCCGAGCCGGAGCGCCTTTGGTCGATATTCTGACCCCTGAGTGGGCTGGCGCTCAGTCTGAGTATCTCGCGGTTCGGCGTACGAGTAACACGGACCTGATCGCCGCCTCCCGTCAGCGGCTGCGCCTCCTGGGCATGCCCGAGGGCCTGATCACCGCCGTGGAACGCACGGGACGGCCAATCACCGTGACCACAGTGTCGAGCCCGATCGGCGGCGTCGTTCGGACACTCTCGGTGCGCGCGGGCATGAGTGTCTCCCCTGGGCAGACCTTGGCCGAGGTGAACGGCATCGGCACTGTCTGGTTGAATGTCTCAATTCCCGAAAGCCTTTCAACGCAGGTGCGGCAGGGCCAAGCCGTGGCTTTCACTCTCACGGCCTACCCGGGCGAGACTTTTCACGGGCGCGTCACGGCCATCCTGCCCGAGGCCGTGGCAGAGACACGCACACTCACAGCTCGCGTCGAATTGGCGAACGCTGGTGGCCGTCTTCACCCAGGAATGTACGGACAGGTCAACTTCGCGGTCGGCGGCGCCGAGGTCCTGCTGGTTCCCTCTGAAGCCGTCATCCGCACCGGAACTCGGACGCTGGTGATGCTGGCGGGCCCAGGTGGATCCTACCGACCAGCCGAGGTGCGCACCGGGCGTGAGGGCAACGGTGAAACCGAGATCACGGCGGGCCTTGCTGAAGGTGAACAAGTGGTCGCGTCGGGCCAATTTCTGATCGACTCGGAAGCCAGTTTGTCGGGCGTCACACCGCGTCCGATAACCGATGAGAATGCATCCGTCGCCGCGACGGCTTCCCCAACCACGCTGGTGAGGGCCACCGGTCGGATTGAGCAGATCACGGCGAACTCGGTGACGTTCTCGCATGGACCGATCGCATCGCTCGGCTGGCCCGCGATGACGATGTCTTTCGCCCTGCGCGACCCGCGGCTGACGGATGGCTTCCGAGTCGGCGATAGGGTGACCTTTGCCTTTGACCAGCCGGGGCGTATCCCCACGGTGCGACAGATCAGTCGTTTGGCGGCCGGCCAATGATCGCCGCCATCATCCGAGCGTCCGTTCGAGCCCGGTATCTGGTGCTGATGGGCGCTCTTGCCCTGGTTCTAGCCGGCGTGTGGGCGGTTCGTGAAACCTCCGTCGACGCCCTGCCGGACCTGTCAGATGTGCAAGTCATCATTCGCACGACCTATCCTGGCCAGGCGCCTCAGATCGTCGAAAATCAGGTCACCTATCCCCTGGCCAATACCATGCTCTCGGTGCCAGGCGCGAAGTCGGTCCGTGGCTATTCCTTCTTCGGCGACAGCTTTGTCTATGTGATCTTCGAGGACGGCACGGACCTCTATTGGGCCAGATCACGAGTGCTGGAGTATCTCAATCAGGTCCAGGGCCGGATGCCGGAGGGCGTTCGCCCGTCTCTTGGCCCCGATGCTACGGGTGTCGGGTGGATCTATGAGTATGCGCTGGTGGATCGGACAGGAGGCCATGACCTGTCGCAGCTGCGCGCCCTGCAAGACTGGTCGCTTCGCTACGAGCTGAAAAGTCTGTCCGGCGTGGCCGAGGTCGCCAGCGTCGGCGGCATGGTGCGGCAGTACCAGGTGGTGCTGGACCCCTCCAAGCTGGCCGCCTTTGGTGTCACGCATCAGCAGGTCGTCGCGGCCATCCAACGCGCCAATCAAGAGACTGGCGGGTCGGTGCTGGAGATGGGCGAGGCCGAATATGTGGTGCGGGCCAACGGCTATCTGACCAGTCTCGACGACTTCCGCGCCATTCCACTGCGGACCTCGACAGGCGGAATCCCCGTACGTCTCGGCGACCTGGCGACCATCCAGATCGGTCCGGAGATGCGGCGCGGCATCGCTGAATTGAATGGGCAGGGCGAGGTCGCCGGGGGCGTCGTGATCCTGCGCTCAGGCGCCAACGCACGCACCACCATCGCGGCGGTGCAGGCGAAGCTCGCAGAGCTGAAGCGCAGTCTGCCGCCCGGCGTGGAGATCGTGACGACCTATGACCGATCGGGGCTGATCGACCGCGCCATCGACAACTTGCGCTCCAAACTGATGGAGGAATTCCTGGTTGTCGCGCTCGTGTGCGGTCTCTTCCTCTGGCACGGTCGCTCAGCCCTGGTCGCGATCCTGACCCTGCCGCTTGGCGTTCTCGCGGCGCTCTTGATGATGAAATTCCAGGGCGTGAATGCGAACATCATGTCCCTGGGCGGCATCGCGATCGCGGTCGGCGCCATGGTCGATGCCGCTATTGTCATGATCGAGAACGCGCACAAGAAGATCGAACGCTGGGAACGCGATCATCCAGGCCAATTGCTGGCCGGCGAGGAGCGATGGCGGGTGACGACTGACGCAGCCGTGGAGGTAGGACCGGCGCTGTTTTTCAGTCTTCTGATCATCACCCTCTCCTTCATCCCTGTCTTCACCCTGCAGGCACAGGAAGGCCGCCTGTTCGCGCCGTTGGCGTTCACCAAGAGCTACGCCATGGCGGCCGCGGCGTTCCTTTCGGTCACGCTCGTGCCCGTCCTGATGGGCTATCTCATTCGCGGCCGGATACCGCCGGAGAACGCCAACGTTCTAAATCGCTGGCTCACCGCTGCTTACCGCCCTGCCCTCGACTGGTCGCTTCGGCGTCCAAGGATTGTGCTCGTGCTCGCCGCGCTCGCCTTTGCGACCACCGCTTGGCCGCTCAGTCAGTTGGGGGGCGAATTCCTACCGAGCATGGACGAAGGCGATTTACTCTACATGCCTTCGGCCCTGCCCGGGCTTTCCGCCGCACAGGCCTCGGCCCTGCTACAGAGGACTGATCGGTTGATCCTGAGCGTACCAGAGGTGCGCACCGTGTTCGGCAAGGCCGGGCGCGCGGAAACGGCGACAGACCCAGCCCCGCTGGAAATGTTCGAGACCACAATTCAGTTTCGGCCGAGGAATGAGTGGCGACCGGGGATGACGCCCGAGAAATTGGTCGAGGAACTGGACCGGGTGGTTCGGGTTCCCGGGCTCTCCAACGTCTGGGTGCCGCCAATACGCAACCGCATCGACATGCTGGCGACGGGCGTGAAGAGCCCGATCGGAGTGAAGGTATCAGGGCCGAACCTTGATGAGTTGGACCGCATCGCGGCCGAAGTGGAGCGGGTGGCCAAAGCCGTTCCGGGAGTCAGCTCGGCGCTGGCGGAGCGCCTCTCCGGCGGACGTTATGTCGATGTGCGGATCGACCGGGCAGCCGCCGCGAGATTCGGACTGAACATCGCGGACGTGCAGGAGATCGTCAGCGGCGCGATCGGCGGCGAGAACGTCGGGCAGACCGTGGAGGGCCTGGCTCGCTACCCGATCAGCGTTCGCTATCCGCGTGAACTTCGCGACAGCCTCGAAGGCTTGCGGGCCCTGCCGATCCTGACGCCTTCCGGGCAGCAGATCACGCTCGGCTCTGTGGCTTCCATCGACGTGTCGGACGGCCCGCCAATGCTCAAGACCGAGAACGGACGGCCTTCGGTCTGGGTTTATGTTGATGTCCGGGGCCGCGATTTGGCTTCTGTGGTCAACGACCTGCAGCGCACCGTCGCGCGTGACGTGCGCCTCTCGCCAGGCGTCAGCATCGCCTATTCGGGACAGTTCGAATACCTCCAGCGCGCCGCTGAGCGGCTTAAGATCGTCATACCGGTAACGCTCCTCATCATCTTCACCCTGCTGGTCCTCACATTCGGCCGTGTCGACGAGGCAGCATTGATCATGGGAACCTTGCCGTTCGCTCTGACTGGCGGGATCTGGACACTCTACCTCCTCGGCTACCACCAATCCGTTGCGACAGGGGTCGGCTTCATCGCGCTCGCCGGTGTCTCGGCGGAATTTGGCGTGGTCATGCTGATCTATCTCAAGCAAGCACTCGCTGAGCGAGGGGATAACCCCGCCCGTGCGGACACCGAGGCTGCGATCCGCGAAGGGGCCCTACTCCGCGTTCGCCCCAAGGCCATGACCGTCGCCGTGATCCTGGCTGGCCTCGTTCCGATCCTCATCGGCCATGGGGCCGGATCAGAAGTGATGAGTCGCATCGCCGCCCCGATGATTGGGGGCATGCTCACCGCCCCCCTGCTCTCTATGTTCGTAATTCCGGCCGCGTTCCTGTTGGTGCAGCGCCGCCGCACTCTCAAACACCCCGAAACCCTACCTGGAGATCCAAAATGAAGTCCTCTGCTGCTTTGCTTGCCGCACTCGCCCTTGGCGGCCTCCTCGCCGCGTGCGGCCCAACACCTCCTGCACCGGCGCCTCCCACACCTGCGCCGGCGGCTCCAGGGCCAGCCGCTAACGAGCAACCCATGGCGCCAATGCCAGCCGAAGCATCGCCTGTGAGCGCACATGGCTCGGGAACCGTGACGGCGGTGGACATGGCGGCCGGTACGGTCTCCATCGACCATGGCGCCATACCCGAGGCAAATTGGCCCCCGATGCTCATGACCTTCAAAGCCAGCCCTGGCCTACTCACGGGCATTTCGGTGGGAGATCATGTCGAGTTCGATGTGCGCATTCAGGGCGGCGCAAGCGAGGTGACAGCTCTCCGCAAGAAATAGCGCGAAAGGGGCCCGGCGGATCTCGATGATCGGCCTGCGGCAGTAAGCCATCGCCAGAGAGGTCACAAGTTTTCCAATTGTCGGCAAAAGGCGTGCGGCCGCATTGACGGCGGCGGCCGTGCGCCAGGAGAACTGCCGCCAGATTATCCATATCGTTGCAGCGCGGGGATACACGCCGAATGACATCGTCGCTCAGGCGGGCACCCCCACCGTCCTCGAATTCGAGACTGCTTCGTATGACTGCTCGGCGGCTTTTCGCATACCTGCCCTGAATGTGCAGCAGTTCTTGGGTCAAGCCGGCCTAACGCGCATCGACGTGCCGCCCCAAAGCGCGGGTTCCACGCTTACGGGCGTCTGCAGCATGGGTATGTACAGCTTCCAGATCCGCTTCAGCTAGCCGCCTGTAGGTGCCGCCTCCAATATCAGCAGCCCTCATCAAAGGTATTTGGCGAGCTTTCCAAGGCTCGCCAACTTGTCCCGAGCCTCCCTCGAGAGCGGTCCGACGACGTCCTCAAGGTGATGCTCGATATGGTCAATGACGAGAGTCTTCTTCGCGGCCTCCAGGGCGTTGACCACGGCCTGCATCTGCTGGGCAATCTCCAAACCATCGCGGTCGTCTTCGATCATTTTGATGATGGTCGTCAGATGACCACCGGCCCGCTTGAGGCGGTTAAGCAGTTCCTTGTCAGTCGTGTGGCTCATGTTCGTCCTCCTAGTGCGCGAGGGCGAGCCAACCGTTGACGCCCATGTAGAGACCGATCAGCAGGATCACGCCACCGGAAAAGTAGGGGGCCTTGCGCACGATCTCCCCGAATCCAGTCCATCGTTTTGAAACAGTGCGCACGCTGATCGCCGCGATCACGCCGGAGAGCACCATCGTCAATGCAAGACCAACGCTGAAACACAGCACCAAGGCCGCGCCGATCGCCATCTGTTTTAGCTGAAGGCATAGCAGCAAGACGGTGATCGCCCCTGGGCACGGGATCAGTCCGCCTGTGAGACCGAAGAGTATGATCTGGCCGGTTGTGACCTTGCGATCAGCGAAGCGTCGACGGATGCCATTGGCGTGCGCCAGTTCATGCGCGTCCTGATAGCCACCCGATGAAACGTCGAGGCCACGCAATTCTTCGTGGATGTGGTCGTCGCCGTGGCTGTGCTCCCGGAACACCAGGTCACAGCTGTGTCCGTGATCGCCGTGGGAGAGCGTAATGCGGACGGTGAATTCATGAGGCTCTGGAATCGCCTCGGCGGATTCGAGATAGCCGTCTTTCTGAACGAAGCGGAACGTCTGCCGCACACCTGTTGCCCGCTCGGTTACCAGCACCACGTCACTGGCAGCCCAATGGGGGCCGCGTTCAGCGGCGACACGGAAGCGGGGGGGAACGCCTTCCTCGAAAATTTCCAGTCGGATCGTGCCATGACCCGTCTCGATATGGCGGATCTCGTCATGGCTATGCTGACCGTCGTGGGGGCCGTGGCCCGCGTGCGGGTGCGGGTGCGGGTGCGGGTGCGGGTGCGTAGTATCGTGGTGGTGCTCGTGAGCACCTCCTCTATGACCGCCGTGATCATGGCGGGCCGATGCGGCAGCCGCTTCCTGATCGCGGTAAGTCCGCCAAATCATCCAGACAGCCATGCCCACGATGATCACCGCTGAAGCGAGTTGAAGGTAGGGCTCGATGGACTCGGTGCTGATGCCGCTCCAGAGGAACATGCCGCCGAGGGCAATCACCCATACGATCAGGGTGTGGGAGAAGGTGGCGCACAGCCCCAGGAGAATGGCCTGTTTGATGGTGCCGCGAATCGCGATGACAAAGGCCGCCATCATTGTTTTGGAGTGACCGGGCTCCAAACCGTGGAGCGCTCCAAGCAAAATGGCGCTCGGGATGAACAGCCACGCATTCGCTGTTCCCTGCGCCACCAAGTCGGCAAATTGGGGCATCCAATCCTCCATTACATGAGGAGTTGTTATCCTATGGGGGGGGATAGGAGCAAGCTGCCCAGTGACCCTTCATCGACGGCTTGCGCACAAAATCGGATCAGGACGCCAATGCCCAGTTGCCGGCCGGCAGAAGCGTTGCTTCGTGCTTTCAGACATGACGCGACCGTTGGAAATCTCGCATAGGCAGCGTCCGTAGCTATCGCTACGCCTTGAATTCCTTCGACCTAGGGGGCCGATGTCAGGCTCGGCACGGGTCAATTCGCCGCAAGGAAAAACGCTTGATCCTCTATCTGGTGGAGGATGCAAACCTCTGGACAAAGCTGTCGACACCACGCTCCGGAGACCACCTTGCCTCTTCAAACCGCCTTTGTGGGCCGCATGCCGACTATGGTCCGTCTGTTCGTCGTTGGCGCTCTGGCGGTTGCCCAGACGGCCTGCGCCGGCATTGATCGTCCGGCGTCGTTGAATGAGGCGGCTCAGATTGAGCCCGCGCAAGGCATTCGGCTCTATGCCCCCGCCACCACGCTGACCACGACAGGCGCCCAGATGAGGGGCTTCGTCTGCCGGGGGTCGGCCGTCATCGCGCCCACCCATGTCCAGCTTGAGCGCATCGGCTCCAATGGCGCCGTGATATCCACCCACCGAACCCGCGTGAGCGGCCTTTCGGGCCGGGGCGCGCGTTGCGCCGTCTACAGTATCTCGACTGATTGGGCGCCGCAGGTAGGTGAACGACTGCGCGTCTGCGCGCTCCGGTCCAGCCGAGCCTGCCGCCAAGCGGCTTGAGGGGCCATTCGACAATCATCGGTCAGCAAGACCTAGCGGGCCGCGTCGGGGCGCGCCTTGGCTGGACGCTGTCGCTCCCTGGCTATCTACCGGTCTTGGAGTGGATGCAGTCGCTTGTTGGCCCGCCGCTGCAACTGTCATAGCAGTCTTTGACGAATGCCGTCAGGCTCTTCTCCAGCTCCTGCAATTCCACCAGTTTCCCGCGCACGATTTCCAAATGCCGCAGGCCGATGTCCCGTACTTCTGAACAGGATCGCTCGCCGTCCTCGATCAATGCCGCCAGCTTTCGCACGTCGTCCAAAGGAAAACCGAAGTCCCGGCAGCGACGGATGAATGTCAGGCGACTGACATCCTCGGCACCATACCGTCGATGGCCGCTCGCCTGGCGTTCGGCGGGCCGGATGAGCCCGATTTCCTCGTAGTAGCGGACGGTTGGGGTGGTGAGGCCGCTTAGAGCGGCAAGGGCGCCGATGGAGTGCCCGCGCTGATTCATCGTCACACAAAATACCCCTTGAACTTCAAGTTACTTGAAGAAGTGAGCCAGGATCGTCGCTGATTTCAAGCGGCAAGAAATGGTGAGCGAGATGCAGAATTTCATGAAAATCCTTGGGCTCGGCGCGGCTGCCTGTGCTGCCTGCTGCGCAATCCCGTCGGGCCTGATGCTCTTAGGAGGCACGGTCATCGGGGCCGGAACGCTAGCCGGCGTCGCCGCGGCGCTGTGCAGCCCCGCCGGGCTCTCGGTGGCCGGTGGCGTTGGAGCGGCGGCCGCGATTGCGCTCCTGGTCTTCACGCGGCGGCGAAAGGCGAACAAAGACTTCGCATGCCCGTCGGAGGCTGTCTGATGAACGCGCCCAACGCCTGTACCCTAGACGCGGCGTCGCTCGAGAACCGCAAAGGGGAGCTCGCGGCCCTCGCCAATGATGGCCTGCTCAGCGCCGAACGTCGCGACCTGACATTGAGGCTCCGGTTTTCGCCCGCCGTGCGCGAAAGGTGGAACGCATGGTGGAACAAGAGCGAGCGTGCTGCGGCTTCCTTGGCTTCTCCCTGGCCGATGAGGCTGGGGCGGTTGTGGTCACGATCACGGCCCAGGAAGACGCGCGCCGCGTCGCTGGGGACTTCTTTGACGGTTTCAGCGCAACCTCCGCGCCGCCGTCTTGTAGCTGCTGCTGACCTGGGGTCTGGTGCATCGCCTCGCACTAGGACCCGCGCATGCCCTCAAGCGTCATCTTCGTTGTAGCCGCCATCGCGGAAATAGCCGGGTGCTTTGCCTTTTGGGCATGGCTCCGGCGCGACGCCTCCGTCTGGTGGCTGCTTCCAGGCGTCGCAAGCCTCGTCCTGTTTGCGTGGTTGCTTACACGGGTGGATTCGGCCGCCGCCGGCGGCACCTACGCGACGTATGGCGGCATCTACATTGTGGCGTCATTGGCTTGGCTTTGGGCAGCGGAGGGGGTTAGGCCTGACCGCTGGGATTCGATCGGCGGCGGCCTTTGCTTGGTCGGCGCAGCAGTCATCTATCTGGGGCCACGCACTGTGTGACCCCGATAGAACCTTCAAAAGCCTACCTCCGTGGGAACCTTTGATTGAACCGGAGCGAGATAGCTCTTGATCCTCCACCGGCTGGAGGAATTAACTCGACGCCGATGATCGCTTTCGCCGCCCTTTCCGTGATTCGAGTCCCGCGTTCGCGGGTCGTGTCTCTCGGCATTGGCCTATTGCTGGCCTTGGTGATTGCCGTGACCCTGGGGGCGTCGCCCTCCCATGCTGAAGCGTTCTCGGCCCCGTCGGACGTAACAGCGGCCGAAGCCGCCGGCGCCTCGGCCAATGGCGACATCACGTCTCCGGAGAGTAGTGGCTGCGCCTGTGCGTGCGTCGCCCACGCCACCGGCGCCCTGCCTTCCACACTTGCTGATCCGGCCCCGACGATGCTGGCCGTAACCTGGCCGCCTGCCTGTTCGACCTTCCGGCCAGGCGGCGAAGTCCCCCTGCAAGAGCGACCGCCCCGCATTTGAACGTCTCGGCGCACACGCGCCGGTCTGTCGTTCAATTGCGGAAGAGATACATGCCAATTCCATATTCCGGACCGGGGCGCCGCCTCAGGGTCCTTGCCACGGCGCTTGCAGCCGTTCTGGCGCTTGAGAGCCTCGCCCCGGCCATTGCCTGGGGTGAGCCGGCCCCTGCTTTCCCGGAGCTGCTTCGTGCTGCTGAGACCGCGCCCAGAACGCGCGAAGCCGATGCCGGGGTCGATCAGGCGGAAGGTCAGCTGCGTCAGGCCGGGACCCGGCCCAATCCGGAAGTCGGCATCGCGGTAGAGAGTTTCGCTGGCAGCGGACCCTATCGCGGGTTCGATCAAGCCGAGACCACGGTTGAGGTCAGCCAGACATTCGAGCTGGGGGGAAAGCGGCCGGCTCGCATCGGTTCGGCGCGTGCAGAACTGGCGACAGCCCGCGCCCGCCGCACTCAGGCACGGGCTGATCTCGCCCATGATCTGGCCATTGCCTATGCCGAGGCCGAGGCCGCAGCGCGGAAGGTGGGGCAGGCAGAGGTCGCCCTGACCCTGGCCATGGAAGACGCCCGCATCGCCACGGCCCTGGTGGAAGCCGGCCGCGAAGCCGAAGTCCGCGCCATTCAGGCCAGGTCCGCTGTCGCCGCCGCGCGAGCCGATCTCGATGCCGCGAAGGTCGCTGCGGACGAAGCCCTGGCGCGTCTATCCGCCATGTCGGGCGCCGCCGTGCCCTTCACTTCCCTCTCGGGCAGCCTACTGACGCTCACGCCGCCCGTAACCGCCAACACCCCCATCGATGTGATGACCGTGCCGGCGGTGATGGTCGCCAGTGCAGAACGTGACGCCGCCGCCAGCCGTGTCCAGGTCGAGCGCACGCGCGCCGCCCCTGACGCCACGGTCTCGGTCGGGGCTCGCCGCTATGCTGGCGATGACGCCACCGCCTTGGTCGCAGGGGTGAGCGTGCCGCTGCCGGTCTTTGACCAGAACCGGGGCGCGGTCTCCGCTGCCCAGGCCGAACTGCGCGCCGCCGAGGCCCGGCTTGATGGCGTGCGTGGCGAGGCCGAGGCGGACATCCGCATCGGCTACCGGCAGATCGGCGTGGCGGAAAGCCAGGTCGCCGCCGCCGCCGAGGTCGAGCGCGCGGCTGAGGAGGTCTATCGCCTGACCCGTATTGGCTACGAAAGCGGCCGGCTGCCGCTCAGCGAAGTCGTCGTCGCGCGCCGCGCCCTCTCGGAGGCCCGGCTCAGAACCCTTGATGCTCAGCTCAACCGCGTTCGCGCAGAGGCGGCCATTGCCCGCCTGCAAGGCCGCGCCCCGTTCGGAGGCCCCCTATGATCCGCCCTAACCGCAACTGGCTCATCGCCTCCGGCGCCCTCGCCTTGGCCGCTGGCGGGGGCTTCGGCATCGCCCGGCTGAGCGCCCCATCTCAGGCCCCGGCGGCCGCGACCGCGCCAGGCGACGAGAAGGAGGAAGGTCACGAAGAGGGACAGGAAGGTGTCTTGGTGATGGACGCTGCGCGCCTGCGCGCTGCCGGCATAGCCGTTGAGGCGCTGGCGGCCGGAGGCCTCAGTTCTGAGATCCTGGGCCAAGGGTCGGTGGCAGCCGCGCCCGATGGCCAAGCCGTTTTAACCGCCAGAGCGCCCGGCGCGGTGGTGCGCATCTTCAAGCACCTGGGTGACCCGGTGCGGATCGGCGAGACGCTCGCCCTCATCGAGAGCGCCGACGCCTCGGCCATCGCCGCTGAGCGGCGTGTGGCCGCCAGCCGGGTCGCCCTAGCTCGCCAGGTCGTGGCCCGCGAGCGCCGCCTCAATGAGCAAGGTGTCACGCCGCGTCAGGACCTTGAGCGCGCCCTCTCGGAACTCGCCGTCGCCGAGGCGGAGGCCGCGCGCGCCAACTCGGCCGCCGGGGCCATGCGCGTGTCCAGCGACGGCCGCCACGTTGTGGTCGCCAGTCCGATCTCCGGGCGGGTGACCGCAACCACCGTGACCTTGGGCGCCTATGTACAGCCGGAGACCGAACTCTTCCGCATCGCTGATCCCGCCCGCATCAGGGTTGAGGTCGCCGTCACCGCCGAAGACGCCCGTCGCGTGCTTCCGGGTGACGCCGCCGTCGTCGAGGGGCCGGGGGGTTTGCGCATCGATGCGCGGGTTCTCTCCGTCACGCCATCGGTGAACGTGGAGACCCGTACCGCCACCGTGGTCCTCGCGCTTTCGGCGCCATCGGGCTTGCAGCCTGGGCAATTGGTGCAGGCGCGCCTGTCGCCAAAGACTGGCCGGGGCAGCGGCATCGCGGTGCCCGAGGACGCCGTGCAGCAGGTGGAAGGGAATACAGTGGTCTTCGTTCGCACTACCACCGGCTTCAGGGCTCAGCCGGTGACGGTCGGCCAGCGCAGTAATGGCCGCGTCGAGATTCTGCGCGGCCTCACCGCCGGACAGCAGATCGCCACGCGGGGAGCCTTCCTCCTCAAGGCCGAACTCGGCAAGGCCGAGGCCGAGCATGACGACTAGTTCGCGCACCTCCAGAAATCGGAACCATCGCCATGTTCGGTCAAATTCTGCTTCTGTCGGTGCGCGCACGCTGGGTGGTGCTGTTCGTCACCCTGGTGGTGGCCATCCTCGGCGCCTGGCAGGTCACCAAGCTGCCCATCGACGCTGTCCCCGACATCACCAACAAGCAGGTGCAGATCAACACCCTGACGCCGTCGCTCTCCCCGCTTGAGGTCGAGCGTCGCGTCACCTTCCCCATTGAGACGGCCCTATCCGGGATTCCGGGCTTGCAGCGTACGCGCTCGATCTCGCGCAACGGCTTCTCGCAGGTCACCGCGGTCTTCGAGGAAAACGTTGATCTCTACTTTGCGCGCCAACAGGTCGCCGAGCGACTGGGGCAGGCGCGCGAAAGCCTCCCTCAGGGCGCCGAGCCCCAGATGGGGCCGGTCAGCACCGGCCTCGGGGAAGTCTTCATGTATTCGGTCCAGTTCGCCCATCCTGGCGGGCGTGGCGCGCGGATCGTGGACGGCCAGCCGGGCTGGCAGAGTGACGGGTCGTTCCTCACCCCCGAAGGCGAGCGCCTCACCGACGCCATGGCCCAGACCGGCTATCTGCGCACCGTGCAGGACTGGATCATCCGGCCTCAGCTGCGATCCGTCACCGGTGTGGCGGGAATCGACTCCATCGGCGGCTACGAGAAGCACTATGTCGTCGAGCCGGACGTCGTGCGGATGTCCAGCTACGGCATCTCCTTCGCTCAGCTGGCCGAGTCGCTGGAGCGCGCCAACCTCTCCGTCGGCGCCAACTATGTGCAGCGCGCGGGTGAGGCTTACCTCGTCCGGGCGGACGCCCGCATCCGCACGAAGGATGAAATCGCCGAGACCGTAATCGCCTCGCGGAACGGCGTGCCCATCGCCGTGCGCGATGTCGCCACGGTGCGGGTCGGTGGTGATCTGCGGACCGGCGCGGCCTCCAGGAACGGTCAGGAGGTCGTTATAGGCACCGCCCTGATGCTCACCGGCGAAAACAGCCGGACGGTGGCCCGCGCCGTATCGCTACGGCTGGACGAGGTGAAGCGCTCCTTGCCGCCGGGCGTCGTGGCCACCACCGCTTATGACCGCTCCGTGCTCGTCAACGCGACCATTGCCACCGTGCAGCGAAATCTGCTTGAGGGCGCGCTTCTGGTCGCCGCGTCATTGTTCCTCCTGCTGGGCAATGTGCGTGCGGCGATCATCGCCACCCTGATCATCCCTTTTTCGATGCTGATGACCGCCATCGGCATGAACACACTGGGCGTCTCCGGCAATCTGATGAGTCTGGGCGCCCTCGACTTCGGACTGATCGTCGATGGCACGGTGATCGTGATCGAGAACAGCCTGCGCCGCCTCGCAGAGCGGCAGCACCGCGAGGGAAGGCTGCTGACGCTCGAAGAGCGTCATGCCGAAACCATAGAGGCGGGCCGCGAAATGATCCGGCCCACGGTCTACGGGCAGGCCATCATCTTCCTGGTGTTCGTGCCACTCCTCACGTTCACCGGGGTTGAGGGCAAGATGTTCTCTCCGATGGCCATCACCCTGATGCTGGCCCTTGCCGCGGCCTTCATCCTGTCCCTGACCTTCGTGCCGGCCATGGTCGCAATCCTGGTTCGGGGCAAGGTGGCCGAGAAGGAAGTGCGCGCCCTGCAATGGTTCAAGCGGGTCTATGAGCCCCGCCTGCGCGACACAGTCAGCCACCCCTGGCGCTACGTGTTCGGCGGGCTCGCCGTCTTCGCCGTGTCCGGCATGGTGTTCATGACGCTGGGCCGTGAGTTTATCCCTCAGCTCGACGAGAAGGATGTCGCGATGCAGGCCATCCGTATTCCGTCCACGTCGCTCGATCAGTCGGTCGCCATGCAGATGGCCCTAGAGCGCGCCATCTCCACCCTACCGGAAGTGGCCATGGTGTTCTCCAAGACCGGCACCGCCGAAGTAGCGACCGACCCGATGCCGCCTAACGCGTCGGACTCCTTCATCATGCTCCGGCCTCAATCGGAGTGGCCCGCTGGCGTCCGCACCAAGGCCGACGTGCTACGCCGCATAGAAGAACGCATCGCCAGCACGGTGGGAAATAACTACGAACTCACTCAACCGATTCAGATGCGTTTCAATGAGCTGATCGCCGGTGTCCGGGGTGATGTCGCCGTGCAGATTTATGGCGACGATCTCGACAAGATGGGCGCGACGGCGGCCCAGGTGGCGCGTGTGCTGCAAGGCGTGCCGGGCGTCGCAGACCTTCGGGTCGAACAGACGGCGGGCTTCCCAACCCTTGATCTGAAGTTCAACCGCACCGCCATCGCCCGCTACGGCCTGACCATCGACGAAGTGGCAGAGACGGTCGCTGTCGCCCTAGGGGGTCAGGACGCCGGCCTGGTCTTCGAGGGAGACCGGCGCTTCGATATTGTCGTGCGTCTGCCTCTGGCCCAACGCAACGATCTGGCCGCCCTTGGCGCCTTGCCGGTGATGCTGCCGGAGACGGACGGCTCGCCAAGCCACTCCATTCCGCTGCGCGAGCTGGCCACGTTCAGTTTCTCCGAGGGGCTCAATCAGGTCAGCCGGGATGGCGGCAGTCGCCGGATCGTCGTGCAGGCCAATGTGCGGGGCCGCGATCTCGGATCCTTTGTCGCCGAGGCCCAGGCCGCCGTGGCGCGCGAGGTGACCCTGCCCACCGGGTCCTACCTGCGCTGGGGCGGGCAATTCGAGAACCTCCAGGCGGCGGCCCAGCGCCTCGGCCTGATCGTGCCTGTCTGCTTTGTGCTGATCTTCGCCATCCTGTTCATGGCGCTTGGCGGCGCCCGCCCCGCAACGGCGGTGTTTTCGGCCGTGCCGATGGCCCTGGCCGGCGGGGTGTTCACGTTGGCCCTCACCGGCATCCCGCTGTCGATCTCTGCCGCCGTCGGTTTCATCTGTCTGGCGGGCGTCGCTGTGCTGAACGGTTTGGTGGTGATGACCTCGATCCGCCAGCAGCTCGATAACGGCCTGCCGCTCTCCGAAGCCATCGTCAAAGGCGTGATGGAGCGGGTGCGGCCCGTGATCATGACCGGCCTAGTGCCTGCCATCGGCTTTATCCCAATGGCCGTCGCTCACGGCACGGGCGCTGAGGTTCAAAAGCCATTGGCCACGGTCGTCATCGGCGGTCTGATCACCGCCACCGTCCTGACCCTTTTCGTGCTGCCGGCAATCTCCAAGCTGATCCTGCGCATCAGCCCGCCAATTCCGAACAGGATGAACTCTCACCTGCCAGCCGAGGCGCCTATACCGCCCACGGCGGCAACAAGTTGAAAGGCTCGCGGATGCCACTTTCTGGACAAGCCGTGCTACTTCGCATTTACACTGACGAGGAAGCTCTTGCCGGAGCGCAGCGCCTCTACACCGCCGTCGTTCGCCGGGCCCGTGCAGCGGGGCTCGCGGGGGCGACTGTCCTGCGTGGTCGCGTCGGTTTCGGGGAATCTGCCCGTGTCCACGCGCATGAGCCCTTCGACCTGAAAGTCAATCTCCCGATGGTTATCGAGATCGTGGATCAGGAGGACGCCGCGCGTCTGTTCGCGGACTCCCTCGCTGATCTGCGGCACATCGGTCTGGTGACCATCGAGAAGATCGAGGTTCTTCGGTACGGCAGCCGTCACGTCGCGCCGCACCGATGATGCAGCAACTTGCGACGAGAAGTATGGGGCACCTGTGGGAGTCTCACCGCGAAAAGGAGGCATGAATGCCGAAAATGAATACTATCGGCGTGTTGGCGAAGTCAGCGGGCGTTAAGGTCACGACGATCCGTTATTATGAAGGTATTGGGCTGCTTCCGAGCCCTTCTCGAACTGTCAGCGATCGGCGGCTTTATGATGATGCGGACGCGCGGCGCTTGAGTTTCATCCGTCATGCGCGGGACCTCGGCTTTCCGATTGAAGCCATCAGATCCCTGCTCGATCTTTCAAGCCATCCGGACCTTCCCTGCGACGCGGCTGACCGCATTGCAGCTGAGCAGCTCTCGTCGGTCGAGGGTAAGATAGCTCAGCTTGAATCGCTTCGTCTGGAGTTGGCGCGCATCACCAAGGCGTGCAAAGGCGGAACGGTCGGAAAATGCAGCGTGATCGAAGCATTGGCGGATCATGCGCTTTGCCAGACGCAGCATCGGACCCCCGGCGGCCGCGCCTCATGACGACGCGGTAGCGCGACACCCCAGACTCAGTGCCGAGGGCAGTTCGGCTGCGCCGCGGCCTCGACTTGCAGCGTAGCGTGCTCAACGCCAAACCGCTCTCGCAGCCTCTTGAGGATTCCACTGAGAAACGTGGGGTCGGGCCCGCCTGGATGCACAATGTGCGCCGTCACTGCGGTTTCGGTTGTGCTGAAATTCCAGACGTGAAGATCGTGTACGTCAGCCACGCCCGGTTGTGTCAGCAAGTAGGTGCGCAGTTCGTCCAATTCGAACCCGGCCGGCGCCGCATCGATCGCCAAGTCCATCGATTCTTTCAGGAGACCCCACGTACCGACCATGATGACCGCGACGATGAGGAGGCTGGTGACAGGATCGATCCACGTAAGTCCAGTGAGCGCAATAGCACCCCCTGCGATGATGACGCCCACCGAGACTGCCGCATCCGACGCCATATGCAGGAAGGCGCCGCGAACATTCACGTCGCTCTTGCGGCCGGCCATGAAGAGCAAAGCCGTCGCACCGTTCACCAGGACGCCGACGGCCGCGACGATCATCACCACGCCGAACTGAACTGGCTCGGGGTGGCCAAAGCGATCAATCGCCTCCCAGACGATCGCTCCACACGCGAAGACCAGTAGCAGCGCGTTGCCGAGCGCCGCGAGAATCGTAGCCTTGCCAAATCCGTAGGTGCGATGCGCTGCACTCTGGCGCTTCGCCAGCCACGCTGCACCGCCGGCCAGAGCGAGGCCAAGGACGTCCGAGAGGTTGTGGCCAGCATCGGCTAGCAAGGCCGTGGAGTTTGCCCACAAGCCATAACCAGCCTCGATCACAACGAAAGCCGTGTTTAGACCAATCCCGACGGCGTACCGCCAGTCGTTCGGAGGCGCTGCGTGGGAGTGGCCGGCGTGCGATTCGCCTTTGGAGTGAGTGTGACCAGCATGCGAAGCGGCGCCGTCATCATGGGTCCGTTCCGAAGGGTCATGGCTGGAGTGATCGCGGCCAGGCGATTGGCCGCCCGCATGATCGTGGTCACCGTCATCGTCATCGTGAAAGCTAGGAGTTCTGGCCACGGCGCGCCTCATGTGACTTGTCGAATGAATCTTGTCGCGGAAGCATGCATCCTCTAGTAGCTGGAGGATCAAGGTCCGAGTCGCTCCTGCCTCGACCGTCGACATTTCAACAAATCCCTTGATCCTCTAGCCACTAGAGCATTCACTCTTGGCGCCTCCTCACATTGGAATTCCGCGCATGATCAATCCGGCCTCCTCGCGGCGATCCGTTGATAGGTATTCGCATTCGCATGTGACTCCTCTGCGTCGTTTCCTGCAGGGGATGCTTTTGTTGCTCGTCATCAGTTGTGCATTGTCGCCGTCCGCAAGCCGGGCACAGGCGCCGGTGCCTGAGGCCCAAGTGGCTTGGAGGCTGCTTGACTACCTCGCGGTGGACTACGCGGGTGCGGTGACAAATGGCGAAATCAAGAATGCCGCTGAATATGCGGAAATGATCGAGTTTTCCGACTCCGTGGTGGCACGACTGAACAGCTTGCCGCGCACCGAGGCGCAACCGAAACTGATTGCTGAAGCCACGGAATTGCGAGCAGCTATCGGTAGAAAAGCACCAGCGTCGGAAATCGCGGACAAGGCCCATCAACTCGGCGCGGAGTTGCTGATTGCTTACCCGACCGCGCTGGCGCCAACCACAGCGCCAAGTTTGGCGCGCGGACAGGCCCTGTACAGTCAGCAATGTGCGATCTGCCATGGCGCTAGCGGTCGTGGCGACGGGCCGAGCGCGGCGAACCTAGATCCTCGCCCTGTTGCGTTCAGCGACCTCGGCCGGGCACGCTTGCGCAGCACGTTCGGCCTCTATCAGGTGATCAGTCAGGGCCTGGATGGCACCGCGATGGCGAACTTCAGCAGTCTGCCAAGTCAGGACCGATGGGCCCTCGCCTTTTACGTTGGCGGTTTCGCGTTCACTGACGAAGAAGCTGAGACGGGCAAACGCGCCTGGGAGTCGGATTCGGACCTACGTTCCCGCTTTACAAACCTGGCGAGCCTGACCCAACCAACACCGGCGGCGCTGGCGCAGGAGATCGGGGAAGCGCGGTCCAGACAGGTGATCGCCTACCTTCGGCGCCATCCAGAAGTGGTCCTGGTGAGGGGTGTCGGAAGCCTCGCGATAGCGCGCACAAAACTCGCTCAGAGCCTAGATGCTTACGAGGCAGGCGATGCCCGTAGAGCGGAAGAGTTGGCGCTGGCGGCCTATCTGGATGGATTTGAACCCGTAGAGCCTGCGCTGTCCGCGCGAGACCCGGCGCTTCTGGCCCGAGTTGAAGAGGCCATGGGGCAATTGCGGGCGAGCATCTCCGCCCATGCGCCGGCAAGCGAGGTCGGACAGCGCACGGAGCGCATCGGCGCGCTCCTTGACGCGGCTGAGCATGCCCTGTCACCCGAGGAAGCAAGTGTGGCTTCGAGCTTTCTGGGCGCGCTGACGATTCTCCTTCGCGAGGGCCTAGAGGCGCTCTTGATCGTCGTCGCAATGCTCGCCTTCTTGCAGAAGGCTGACAGACCTGACGTGGTCGGATTTGTCCACGCCGGTTGGGTCTCCGCCCTGATAGCCGGCGGGCTGACTTGGGCCGCAGCGACCTACCTGATCTCGATCAGCGGGGCGAGCCGAGAACTAACGGAAGGCTTTGGCTCGATACTCTCCGCCGTGGTGCTCATATCTGTCGGCGTTTGGATGCACGGCAAAGGGCAAGCCGACGCGTGGCAAGTCTACATAAAGCAAAAGCTTTCAGCGGCCCTCTCGAAACGGTCAGCGTGGTTTCTCTTCCTATTGGCGTTCATCGTTGTTTACCGGGAAGTCTTCGAGACAATTTTGTTCTACGCCGCTCTATGGAGCCAAGGGGGCGGCCTTGCGATGCTGGCCGGCGCCGCCGTCGCGGTCGTTGCGTTGGCGGCAATAGCCTGGGCGCTACTCAAGTTTAGTCAGCGCCTGCCGATCTCCAAGTTCTTCGCGTACAGCTCGATCCTCATCGCTGTGCTGGCCGTTGTGCTAGCGGGCAAGGGTGTATCGGCCCTGCAAGAGGCTGGCATGCTCGACATCCATCCACTCAACATTGTCCCGCGCATCGAAGTTCTTGGGGTGTTTCCGACGGTGGAGGGGTTGGTTGCTCAGGCGGCGACGATCCTCGTCATGGCATTGGGCTTTTTGATAAGCGGCCGGAAGTCCGACCCCACGCTAGGCGTCTGAGGCCGGCTCGTGAATGCGAGCTTGATCCTCTAGGGGCTGGAGGACGTAGGTTCTCTGACAAATTGGGAGTGTAGCCGTGCGTATCGACGAGACCTTCGACCAAGCGGCACCGGTGCGGTCCACCCTTCGTTTCAAGGTGACGGGCATGGATTGCCCTTCCTGCGAGTCGAAGATCGAGACCGCCGTGTGCCGCCTGCCGGGCGTGTCCAATGTGAAGGTCAACTATCAGCGCGGGCTTCTGGAGCTGTCGCTCGACGAAACCAAGGGTGCCCACGAGCGGATCGAGAAGCAGGTCACCGGCCTAGGCTACGGCATTGCACGCCAAAGCACCGCCGAGGAACTTGCCAGTCAGGGCGCCGACGCGGGCCACAGCGATCACGACGGACATAACCACGATCACGACCACGGCGCCGAAGGCGACACGCCGATCTGGAAGACGCCTAAGGCTCAGCTTGCCGCCGCCGTGGGTCTGCTTTGGGCGGCCGGCTTCGTCGCCGAGAAGCTTGGCGCCCCCACCGGCATCTGGTCCTACGCGCCCGCAGCCGTGCTTGGCCTGATCTATTGCGGCCGCCGCGCCATCGCCGCCGCCCTTGCGGGCTCGCCGTTCTCCATCGAAATGCTGATGTCGGTGGCCGTGACTGGAGCCCTCTTCATCGGCGCCGCGTCCGAGGCGGGCGTGGTGGTGTTCCTGTTTGCCACCGGCGAAATGCTGGAGGGCCTGGCTGCCCGGCGCGCCCGTGCTGGCATCGTCGCCCTCTCGCGCCTCGTGCCGAAAACGGCCCGCCTGATCGGCGAGGATGGCGCGGTGAAGGAAGTCCCTGCCTCCAGTCTAGAAGTCGGCCAGCTCGTCCTGCTGCGCCCCGGCGACCGGTCCCCGGCCGACGGCGAGATCACCGACGGCGTTTCCACGGTCGATGAGAGCGCCATCACGGGCGAGTCCGCCCCCGTCGCCAAACAGGTCGGCGACAAGGTGTTCGCGGGCTCGATCAACGCGGACGGCGCCCTGCAACTGCGCGTCAGCAGCGCGGCCCAGGACAACACCATCGCCCGTGTCCTCCACCTCGTGGAGCAAGCCCAGTCCGCTAAGTCGCCCACCGCCCGCTTCATCGACGTGTTCAGCGCCCGCTATACGCCGGCCGCGTTCTTCTTCTCCGTCCTGGTCATGACCGTGCCGCCCCTGGCTGGATGGGGCACGTGGGAGACCTGGATTTATCGCGGCCTGGCCCTGCTGCTCGTCGCCTGCCCATGCGCCCTGGTCCTATCCACGCCCGCCGCCATCGCCTCGGCCCTGGCCACCGGCGCCCGCTTCGGCCTCTTGGTGAAGGGCGGCGGCGCACTGGAACTGATTGGACGGGTTCGCACCGTCGCCTTCGACAAGACCGGCACGCTGACCAGTGGCCACCCCCAGGTCATCGACGTGCTGCCCTTGGGCGAGACCGTGGAGCGCGCCCTCATCGACCTGGCGGCGTCCGTGGAGTCCAAGTCCAGCCACCCCATCGCCCTGGCCATCACCGCCCACTCCAAGGCCCAGGAGGTGCCCGTCCGCCCGGTCACCGACGCCAAGGCCGAACCCGGCAAATCCGTCAGCGCACGGGTCGCTGGCGCCCTGGTGGAGGTCGCGTCGCCGAGGTCCATCGCGGGAGGGGTCGTCCCCGCCGACGCCCTGGCCCGGATCGAGGCGCTGGAGTCTTCCGGCAAGACCGTGGTCGTGGTGCTTCGAGACGGCGCGGCTATCGGCCTGATCGCCGTGCGCGACGAACCCCGCCCAGACGCGGCGGCTGGCATCGCTGCCCTCACCGCCATGGGCGTCCGCAGCCTGATGCTCAGCGGCGACAACCAACGCACCGCCAGCGCCATCGGCGCGGCCCTCGGCCTCGACGCCACCGCCGAACTAATGCCGCAGGACAAGCTCGATCTGATCGGCAAGCTGAAGCTGGACGGCAAGGTCGCCATGATCGGCGACGGGATCAACGACGCCCCCGCATTGGCCGCCGCCGACGTAGGCATCGCCATGGGGGCTGGGACGGACGTCGCCCTGGAGACCGCCGACGCCAGCCTGCTGCACAACCGTGTCCTCGACGTCTCCCGCCTGATCGGCCTGTCCCGCGCCGCCCTGGCGAACATCTACCAGAACATCGGCGTGTCCCTGGGCTTCAAGACCCTGTTCCTCGTCACCACCCTGATCGGCGTCACCGGCCTATGGCCCGCGATCCTCGCCGACACAGGAGCCACGGTGCTGGTGACGCTGAACGCCCTGCGGCTTCTGCGGTGGCGGCCAGCCGCATAGTCGCAACGGGTTTCAGGGGCGCTTCTCGCCTCATTCTGTGTCAGGCAGACGGGCATCGAGCTCTGAAATACTAAACCTTCGGAACGCGAAGGGGCGCTCTCTAGGCGGGGATCACAGAATCTGATTGGGCATCGCAATGTCGGACCTCAGCACCTGCAATCACTGCTTTGCCGGTTTGCAGAAGCACTCTAAGTGTTTGAATTGACTAGCATCCATTTGACGCCAGTTTGACTGCAAAATATTGAATCACTGAGAGTCCTCACGGACTGCAAATCCGCGTACCCGAGTTCGATTCTCGGCCAGGCCTCCAACCCCTCCCCACCGGGGACGTGTACTCGTTACGCGTCCCCTCTTCCGTCAACGTTCGCCAGCCCTCTCGCCCCACCCAGGCTTCTGCTTTGGCGTCAGGGCCCTAAGATGGGTCACACAGCGAACCGGGTGGGTCACGAAAGCCCCCCGCCGGAGGCCCTCATGAGCCGCATTTTCGGAAAGGTCTGCCAGAACGGCTATGTCGTGCGCGACATCGAAGGGGCCATGAAGCACTGGATCGACGTCATGGGCGTCGGCCCCTGGTTCCACATCCCGGAGGTCAAGACCGACTGGTTCAAGCACCGCGGCGTCCCCTCAGACATGAAGATGTCCGTCGCCCTCGCCAATTCCGGCGACCTGCAGATCGAACTGATCCAGCAGCTCAACGACGCCCCCTCCATGTACAAGGAATTCCTCGACGCCGGCCACGAGGGCCTGCAGCACATGTCCTATTGGACCACCGACTATCAGGGCCTCTACGACAAGGCCCTCAGCCTCGGCTACGTGGTCGGCCACGAAGGCTCCATCGGCGGCGAGCAAGGCCGCTTCGCCTATTTCGACACCCAGTCCCACCCCGGCACGATCATCGAAATCTCCGACATTAGCGGGCCGAAGGCGCGCACCTTCGCGCATATACGCCGGGCGGCGGAGGGGTGGGATGGGGCGGATCCGATCCGGTATTTCCGGTCGTAGGGGGCGGCGGAGCAGCGAGATTGATCCACCTGACGCCGAGTTCCGCGTACGGGCCCTGGCGGCATGAGTGCCCCGACATAGCGGAAGGCGCAATTTGGTCGCCTTTTCAATGGTGCGGGTGGAGGCCCCCAGTGCGCCGCGGACATTCTGACGCCTCTCCCGCTCATTGATATCAAGCGCATCAACATGGTCGGCGTCTGCACGCGGGCTCGCCGCTCGCCGCATACGCGCGAAGCGACCGGACGCTTTGAGTTCTCATCGGCCCTATCTCTTTGCGCGCTTTGTGAACTCGCCATCAAATCGCTCACCACCCCGCGAAAGTTGACTTTTCCACACAACAATATCATTGTGTTGAAATGATCCCTGATTTCATCGATCTGGGCTCGACGGCACCCTGGCCGGTCTTGCCTCCCGGCGTTCACGACGCCACTCTCGCGGAGGTGTCGGCTCGGTTCGCCACGACGCCGCATCGGACCTGGCTCTATGGAGGCTTCCTGCGCGTCGTCGAGAATCTCGAGGCAGCGGGATGTCGGACCGTATTCCTGGACGGCAGCTTCATCACGGCCAAACCTCACCCCGGGGACTTCGACGGCTGCTGGGACCTCACTGGTGTCGATCCGCATAAGCTGGATCCGGTGTTGCTGGACTTCAACAACAAGAGGGCGGCGCAAAAGGCCAAGTATCTCGGGGAGATGTTCCTCGTGGAGCTGCCGCACGATCTTGGATTTCTGGATTTCTTCCAGACCGAGAAATTCACCGATCGCCCCAAGGGAATCATCCGCATCACCCTCAACGCGCCGAAAGGAGCGACCCTGTGATCACCAACGACAAACAGTACCGGTCGGCCCGCGCGGCCATCGAGCGGCTCAAAGCCGACCTCCGCCGCCTCGGCGAGCCGAAGACCGAGGTTCATCCGCTCCTGCACAAGGCCAAGTCGGATGGGCTGGAAAGCCAGATCGACGAGCTGGAAGCTGAGGTGGCCGAGTATGATGCGCTCCAGTCCGGTGCGGTCACGGACTTCGAGGCCGAGGGGCTGCACGACCTTCCGGACATTCTGATCCGCGCCCGGATCGCCCGGCGAATGAGTCAGAAGGACCTGGGCACCTTCCTCGGGATCGCCGAACAGCAGGTGCAGCGCTACGAGGCGGAACGCTACCGGTCGGCCAGTCTCGAACGACTGTCCGAAGTGACGGCCGCACTCGACATCACCGTGCGGGAAAGCGCCCAACTTCGCGCCGCGCCACCGACCGCCGACGCCGCCCTGGCTACCTATCCGGTCACCGAGATGTTCAAGCGCGGCTATTTCGACGACTTCGGCGGAAATGCTGCTGAGGCGCGGAAGACCGCCGAAGTCCTCGTTCCCGCCTTCTTCCGGCAGGCCGCCTACGCCTTGCAACCGATGGCGATGCATC
This sequence comes from Caulobacteraceae bacterium, assembly GCA_046349475.1. Classification (GTDB taxonomy): domain Bacteria; phylum Pseudomonadota; class Alphaproteobacteria; order Caulobacterales; family Caulobacteraceae; genus Acaudatibacter. Next base: position 45,779 of record JAXMCG010000023.1, read on the forward strand.
GCCGGACCTTCCGCAGCGGCTCGAACCCGCAGATGGGCGCCTTGGCGGCGTGGGAAGCGAGGGTCTGTATCCTGGCGGACCGGCAACGCCCGCCTTCGGCATTCGACCCGTCGACGGTCACTCCCGACTGGCTGAACGGCCTGGTTCGACTGAGCCCGTACGAGGACGGCGTCGCGCGCGCTCGGCGGTATCTCTTCGACGCCGGCATCGCCCTGGTTCTGGAACCTCACCTGCCCGGCACCCTGCTCGACGGGGCGGCGCTCCGAAGTCAGTCGCACGTCGCGATCGCAGCCCTCACCCTGCGTCATAACCGGCTGGACAATTTCTGGTTCACCCTGCTGCATGAAGTCGGCCACTTGGCTCTGCACATCCGGGAAGGCGGCTACCAAGCCATCTTCGACGATACGGACGCCCCGGACGCCTCCCCGGTCGAGGACGAGGCGGACAGGTTCGCCCAGCAGGCGCTCATCCCTGAGGAACAGTGGCGCCTCTGCGTGTCGCGCTTCACCCGCTCGGAGAAGGCCGTCGCGACCGACGCAGCTCGCCTGGGCCTCCATCCCGCGATCATCGCCGGCAGGATCCGCCGTGAGGCCGGTGACTACACCTTGCTGCGCGGTCTCGTCGGCACCGGCGAGGTTCGACGGCAGGCGGCGCAGGAGGGTCTGACATGGGAATGAGCGCCAAAACCTATGTTCCCGTGCTGAAATGGAGGCAGGGCGAATACCAAGCCCTGATGCGGCTTCACGCCGCCACCAAGGCGCAGGTCATGCCCCTGATCGAGGTGACACCGCCGGAATGGGACTTCGAGACAAACAAACTCAAGAAGACCATCGACAGTCAGTTGGCGCCCTTCGCCTCACGGCTAGAGAAGAAGTGGGGGACGCGTCCAGCCTTCCTTGACACGAGCTTGCTCGATCCCGTCGCGCGGATGATCGGCGGCATGCATCCCTTGACCTACCTGATGGATGAGGCCCGGTCCCGAGGCGGAACCGTCACCCCGGTCACGAGCTTGGGCCGGGATCTCGCCCACTACAATGCGGTCGCATCCGCCCTCGCGACAGACGTCCGGGGGCTCGCCGTGCGGGTCAGTCTGGATGAAATCGCGGACCCGGACTTTCCGGCGACGCTGGCCAGCCTGGTAAGCTCTTTGGACGCGACCCTGACACAGACCGACCTAGTCATCGATCTGGCCGCAAAGAACTTTGAGCCACTCGCCGATCTGACCGCTCTGGTGAGCGGCCTATTGCAGTCGAGCCCCGTCTATATCGAAGTGCGGAGCCTGGTCCTGATCGGAACTTCCTTCCCGGCGTCCATGGGCGAGGTCAAGATGGGCAGCCACACCCTGCCGAGGCAGGAATGGAAGCTGTACAAAGGCGTCGTGGGGGCCCTCCCCGCAGGTTTCCGAGCGCTCTCTTTCGGCGACTACGCCATCGCATCCGCCGACATTCCTGGGGGCGACATGCGGCTGCTCAAGCCCTCAGCCACCATTCGCTACACCGTCACGGACGGCTGGTTCGTCACCAAGGGCAACAATGTCCGCGACAACGGCTTCGCCCAGTATCAGGGCCAGTGCGGGACGGTCATATCGTCAGGCCATATGGCGGCGACGGGGTATTCTGCCGGTAGCGACTACGTACGCGACTGCCACGCCAAGACGAAAAGCACGGGCAACCTGACGACTTGGCGCTGGGTGGGGACCAATCACCACATCACGCGGGTCGTGGACGATCTCGCCAGTTTCCACGGTCCTTGAGGGTCCGGCGCACGAGGTCGGCCAATTTCGTCTTGGGATAGCGTGCCACCAGCTCGGCGTAGAGAACTGTCCGCGGGGCCCGAAGGAGGCGAGTGTCGCAGTCATGACGCTCGAGAATGACGCGGACCTCGTCGCGCCAGAGCAACCGCGCTACGGTCATCGGATCCGTCGATCGGTTGGTTCGTTCCGCGCGAAGTCTCCGGAAGACGACAGCCCCGTTCGCCGCGCGGCGGGCCGAGACGACCCCCCACCAGTCTGGAAGGAGCGAAAGGGCCTGCGGGAGGTGACGCACGTCGGCGATTAAGGTCGCCCGATCGACGACGCGACCGTAGGCCTCGACCTGTCGCGGCAAGCGATCGAGGCTGTCCGCCTCAGCCTTGATCTCAACACCACGGATGTGGCCGTTGATGACCGCAATGTCGACACGCGAGGCGCCGTGGCTGAGGCCCAGTTCATTGACAATCAGAGTGCCTGGTGTGCTGGCCGCATGCGCCAGGAGGCGGCCCATCGCCGCCGCACGCAAGTCCGAATCCTTTAGCCGAAATCTCATTCCGATGTCATGCCGGAGCCGCGGTGCCGGGGCAATCGCCATGCCCGGCGCGGGAAATCCAGTGACAGGTTTCCATTCCCCAAAATGCGTTGCTCGCACTTAGCCCGGTCTCAGCTCTTCCTACCCCCCTCAACTCGACTGCGTCGCGTCCGGGAGCCCCAAAATCCGCTTCGAGATGATATTCGACTGCACCTCCTGTGATCCCCCGAAGATCGTGAAGGCCTTCCCAAACAGCCAGCCGCGCACGGCGCCGATTTCCGCCGGGCTGAAGGTGTCCCCTTCCCAGCCCAGGCCCTGATGGCCCATCACCTCCAGGGTCAGTTCATGCTGTTCCTGCATCAGGGTCGTGCCGGCGTTCTTCATGATCGAGGTGGCCGCCGAGGGGCCGGAATTGCTGCGCGACTCCGCCATGGTCCGGAACGCCGTCTGCTGGAAGGCGTGCCAGTCCATCACGTGGCGGGCGATGCGGGTGCGCAGGTCCGCATCAGCGATGCGGCCCTGGCCGTCGCGGCCCACATAGTCCGCCGCCAGCACCTGGATGGGCTTGGTCATGCCCATCATCTCGCCGCCGCCGCCACCGCCGCCCGAGAGACCGGAGCGTTCGTGCTGCAGGAGGCGCTTGGCGATGGTCCAGCCGCCGTTGAGGGGGCCCAAGAGGTCCTTCTTCTCCGCCCGGGCGTCGGTGAAGAACGTCTCGCAGAACGGCGAATTGCCGGCGATCAGCGGGATCGGCCGCACCTCCACCCCCGGCTGATGCATGGTGAAGAGCACGAAGCTGATGCCCTCGTGCTTCTTGGTGGTGTCCGTCCGCACCAGGCAGAAGCACCAGTCGGCGTATTGCGCGCCGCTGGTCCAGATCTTCTGACCGTTGATCTCGAAGTGGTCGCCCTTGTCGACGCACTTGGTCTGCAAGGAGGCGAGGTCCGACCCCGCCCCCGGCTCGGAGAAGCCCTGGCACCACTGCACCTCACCCCGGCAGATCGGCGGGATGTGCTCGCGCTTCTGGGCGTCGGTGCCGTATTCGAGCAAGGTCGGCCCGAACATCATCACGCCCATGCCGCCGATCGGGTTGTAGGCCCCGGCCCGGGCGAACTCGCTCTGCACGATCCGCGCATCGGCCGCCGAGAGCCCGCCGCCGCCATATTCCGCCGGCCAGGTCGGCACGCCCCAGCCCTTCTCCCCCACCGCCTTGCGCCAGGCTTCCATGTCCGGCGTCGGCTCGGTGCGCTCCTCGCGGGCCATGGGATTGGGCGCGCTCTTCAATCCCGCCGGAAAGTTCTCGGCCACCCAGGCGCGGACGGACTGACGGAAAGCTTCACTGTCGGTGGCGGGCGAAGTCATGGGTCAAATCCTCCTGGCTGACGTCCTTGCGGGCGGCCCTGCCATGACGGCCGGCGCCCTGGCGTCAGAGGTGGCCCATTTCCCCTGCGAAAGACAAGTCCTCCGGAAATGACAAACGGCGATGCGGGCCCCGATGTCCGCCTATTCGCACGGCGGCGGCGGGTCGTTCTCGTTGGCGCGGGCCAGGTTGAAGGTCTCCACCTCCGGCCCCTGCGGCCAGCTGGTGGTCATCTTGCCGGTAACGAACTCCTCGCTGATCGTCCCCACGAACCGCGAGCGCACCCGACCCTCGGCGTCCGGGATTTCGAAGGAAATCGTCTCGCCCACGACACGCCCGGTGACCGCTTCGGCCCCGCGCCGCACCGGCGGCCCAGCCAGCAGCAGCCGCACACCTGGCCGCCCGGGCGTCGTAATCACGAAGAGGCTGCGCCCCTGAGGCTGGGTCTCGCCCGGCGCGAGGCACGAGCTCGAATAGACCTTCACCTCCTCCGTCGCGGGCGCGGCAAAGCTCGCGGGCGCCGCGGCCGCCGCCAGGGCCGTCAAAGTCCAAAGCCAGGTCGATCGCATCACCGTCTCCGCTCGTCACCACACGGTTTGGCACTATGGCCTGAGGCCGAACCCTTCGGAAAGCCGCCTTCACATTTCGCGAATAGTTCGCTATATGTGTGATCATGGATCAACGGTCGACATCACCAACTCAGTTCACCCTCCCCTTCAGGGGACCGTTGCGTAATTCGCTGATCGTGATTCTCTGCTGTTGGAGCGGAGGTGCTGGATGTCGGTGAAGGGAACGGGGCAGTTGGGGTTCAGCGATCTGGCCTTGAGTGGCCGTCGCGGGAGCCCGGCTCTGGAGCGGGTGGCGTCGCTGGTGGACTGGGGGGCGGTTGAGCGGACCTTGTCTGGCCTTCGCGAGGAAGGTCCTGGCCGTCCGGGTTATCGGCCTTTGCTGATGTTCAAGGCGCTGCTGCTGCAGGCTTGGTATGGCCTCTCGGATGCCGAGCTGGAGTTCAGGCTGGGCGATAGCCTCGCGTTCGGGCGCTTCGTGGGGCTCAGCCTGGAAGATGAAGTCCCCGACCACACGACCTTGTGCCGGTTCCGCAACCAGCTGGTCTCCGCGCGGCTGCTGGAGAAGCTGTTCAGTGAGTTGGACCGCCAGTTGGAGTCGGCGGGCCTGGTGCTGAAGGAAGGCACGATGCTGGACGCCACCCTGATCGCGGCGGCGGGACCGAAGCCCCCTCCGGGCAAGGAGGCCCAGGCTACCGATCCGGCGGCGACCATCCTGAAGCATAAGGGCAAGGGCCCAACCTATTACGGCTACAAGGCCCACGTTGGCGTCGACCAGGGCTCGGGCATCGTGCGCGCGGTGATCACCACGCCGAACAACGTCAACGACACCACCCCGGCCGACGGTCTGATCCGGGGCGACGAAGGTGCGGTCTATGCCGACAAGGCCTATTACACCCATGCCAGGCACGCGGCCCTGAAGGCCGCGGAACAAGTCCCGGCGCTGATGCGCAGGCCCAACAAGTATCACACACTGACGCCCCGCCAGCAGCGGCTGAACGACCTCATCGCCCGAAGACGAGCCGCTGTGGAGACGACCTTCGCCACCTGGAAGCGGCGCATGGGCCTGGCCCGGACCCGCTACATCGGCCTGGCCAAGGTCGCCGGTCAGGTCCTGCTCACCGCCATGGCCTTCAACCTCAGACGCGCCGCGGTTCTCACCGCCGCCTGACCACGCCCAAGGTGCGTCCGTCGACCGAGAACCACCCCAAGACCTCATCGGAGGACCACAGAGCACGCCGCTAACCCGCAGACCCTCAATCCCGGCCCGTAGCGCAACGGTCCCCTGAAGGGGAGGCGGTCAGCAAGCGCGCGCGGTCCCGCCATAAGCGCGCATTCACCACGCACGCAAAGCGCAGCAAGCGGCGCAGACCGCGCGCTAAGGCGCACATCCCGTATTTGCGGCGCCAATAACGCGCGCAAATACGGTGATTACGGTGCGAATACGGCTTGCCCGCCGAAGCCTCGGCGTAGGCGGGTGAAATACGTGCGGAGACGCGGCAATAGCGTCGAAATAGCGTGGAAAAGCCCCCTAGGCCTCCACCGGCACCGCCTCCGCCGTCTTCACCTTCACCCCGGCAATGGCGATCAGGCTCTCCGCGCAGTCGCGGATCGAGGTGTCCAGATCCCGGTACTCCATGCCCAGGGTCTCGCGGCTGCGGTCGTTGCGGATCTGCACGCCGGCCCAGATGCCCCGGTACTTAGCTTCCCGCTCCTTGATGTGGTCCGGGAAGTTGTCGATCGGCGCGGTCACCGCATGGTTCAGCTCCGGCAGCAGCCGGCCGATGGAGGCGCAGACGTCCTCGCAGTTCCGCTTATCGCCCGAGGCGGCCATGTAGCGCTCGCCGTTCGAGACCCAGACGCTCTCCAGAAGCCGGATATGGGCCTCGGCCGTGTCGCGCACATCCACCGTCACCCACGGCCGGTAGGCGCCGTTCTGGGTGTAGCGGCCCCCCAGCATGCCGGCGATGATGCTCTGCCAGGGCCCGCCCCGCACCTGGTGCGGCGACTGGATCGGCCCGACATTGTCCCCCGGGCAGCAGGTCACCGCCTCCCAGCCGCCATGTTCCTCGGCCGCGTCGGCGAAGGCGCGCTCGGCATAGACCTTGCCCATCGAATAGCCCTGGCCCTTGTCGGCCGTGCGTTTCGGATTGGTCTCGTCGGGGAAGCGGTCCTCATAGACCACCGGCCGGCGGACCAGCTCATTCATGTCCGCCTCGCTCATGATCGCGGCGGTGGAGGAGGTCACGGCGACCCGCGTCACCGACCCGGATTTATTAATGCTTTCAATGATGTGCCCGCAGACCTTCCGGATGTAGGCCTCGTCATTGTAGGTGGTCACATGGCTGAGGTGGGCCACGCCATGCGCCCCCAGAAACACCTTATCGAAGCAGCCTTCCTGGTCGAGGTCGGCGGCGTGCAGGGTCAGCCGCCCGGAGGCATAGCCCGGCATGGCCTTCAGGAACCCGGTCTTGGCGCCATCCTCGGTGTCGCGCACGCAGGCCCGCACCCGGTAGCCCTTGTCGAGCAGCTGCTTCACCACATGCCCGCCAATGAAACCGGCCGCGCCGGTCACGGCCACGATGCCGCCCTTGGGAATAGGAGCCATCCCGCCTTCTCCTCACATTTGTTCTCGTTGGGGTTCGTGACGCTAGGTCCACGCCCGGTGAAGGCGATGCGGCGCTTGTGCGACGGAGTCAAGAAATCTGGTCTTTTCCGGCGACTGAGGCGTTACGGCATCTGGATTTTCTTGACGAAGCCCACTATGTCGCACCCCGCGTTCCGGTTCCCTGCCGGGACCTCATCCCATGCTGAAAACCGCATCGCCCCGCCGGATCGTCCGACCGGGAGCGCCAGTCCGAAAGCCTCATGAGCTACAACGTCAATTTTACCGACCGCCAAAAAGCCGCCGCCGAAGCCAAGAAGGCCATGATGGCCAAGTTCAAGCCGCGCGAGGCCAAGCAAGACCCCAATTTCGTCAGCCGCGAGGCTGAAAAGCAGGCTGAACTCGAGCGCGTCCGCGCCGAGCGCGCCGAAGCCCGGGCCGCCGCCAAGGCCGCTCAGGCGGCGGCCGAAGCCGCCCGCTTGGCCGCCAAGGCCGAAGCCGAAGCCAATGACCTGGAAGCCATCCGGGCCGGCCGCCGCGAGCGCAAGAAGGAAGCCAAGGCCGACCAGCGCGCCGCCCGCGCCGAGCGTTACGCCGCCTTCCGGATGAACAAGGGCACGCCCGCCCAAACTGAGTTCTAGAACGGCCCGAATACTAAAGCGCCTCTGCCGGCGTCAGGCTCCCGCCTGGCGCCGCCTCACACCCGGCCCGAGACAGCGATCAATGCCCCGGTGATTCCCGACGCCTCCGGCGAGGCCAGGAACAGCATGACTTCGGCCAATTCATCGGGCCGCACCCAGGTGTCGAACTTCGCGTCCGGCATGTCCTTGCGATTGGCGGGGGTGTCGATCTTCGAGGGCAGGACGGCGTTGACCGTGATCCCCTCGCCCTTCAGTTCATCGGCCAGGGCTTCTGTCAGCTTGTGCACGCCGGCCTTGGAGGCGGTGTAGGGGCCCATTCCCGCCGCGGCTTTCCCTGCCGCCGCCCCGGCCCCGACATTGACGATCCGCCCGGCGCCGGACGCCTTCAGCAGCGGGATCGCGGCCCGGCACATATTGGCGCAGGTCTGGACATTCACCCGCCAGAGCAGGTCCCAATCCGCCGGCTGGCTATCCTCCAGCGGCGTCCACTTGAACGTCCCGGCGATGTTGAGCAGGCCATCCAGCCGCCCGAAGCGGGTGCGGATCGCCGCCATCGCCGCCGCCGCGCCAAGCTCGGAGGCCAGGTCCGCGCCGGGGAGGATCAGGGTGTTCGCCCCCTCCAGCTCCGGCGGCGCGATGGGCGCCTGGTCGATCAGGGCGAGGCTCAGGCCCCGCCGCGCCGCCATCGCCGCCACGGCCCGTCCCAGCGCCCCGAAGGCGCCGCTGATGGCGATCACACGTTCGGTCATGGCTGTTCCTCCTTGGTCGCGCCCACTAAGCCACGCCTCACCCGGCCAAGACCAGACGCTGCCTGCTCCACCGCACCTGCATGTGGGACTTGGCGCGGCCCCGCGTGATGTACCATTCTCGCATCCGGGGCGACGCGGTGAGCGAGTTCGCCGGCCACGCCTGAACCCGGAGTTTCCATGCGCGCTGTTTTCGCCGGACTGCTGGCCCTCCTCGCCGGATTGGCCGTGGCGTCCGACGCCGCCGGCCAGGCCCGGGGTGGCCTGACGCCGTTCCGTAGCGATGCGGAGCTGCGCCAATTCCTGCGCCGCGTGCAGGGCCCGCCTCTGCCGCCTCCCCCGCCGCCGCCGCCGCCGCCGCCGGTGATGGCGCCAGCGATCCCCAGCCCTTCCGTGCAGGCGCCGGCCGCGGCGCCCTCGGCCCCGCCGCCTTCCGCGGGCATGGCGGACAATTCGGCGATCTCCAACATTCAGGTCACCGCCTCGCGGATCGAAAGCGACAGCGCCGCCGAACCCAGCATCACTAATGTGCAGGAACAGGGGGTCGACGAGGGCGATATTGTCAAACGGCGGGGGGACTTCCTGATCGTCCTGCGCCGGGGCCGGCTCTTCACGATCTCCACGGCCGGCGGGACCTTGCGCCAGGTGGCGATGATCAACGCCTATCCGCCCGGCGTCGACGCCCGGGATGACTGGTACGACGAGATGCTGGTCAGCGGGTCCTACGTGGTGGTGGTCGGCTATTCCTACGGACGGGGCGGCACGGAGGTGAACCGCTTCAAGCTCGCCGCCGATGGGGGTCTGACCTACGTCGACACCTATCAGATCCGCTCCAGCGACTACTATTCGGACCGCAACTACGCCTCGCGCCTGGTGGGCAACCGGCTCGTCCTCTATGCGCCCATGCCGCTCTGGTACGACGACGACCCGCTGGAGGCCCTGCCGGCCATGCGCGAGTGGAAAGGCCAGGCGGGTGAGGACGAAGGCTTTGCCCGCACCACCAAGGCCTCGGACATCTACATCTCCCCCGCCATGCGCCGGCGGCCCGAGAGCATCGTCACCCTGCACACCCTGACCACGTGCAACCTCACCGCCCCGAAGCTGCGCTGCGATGCCGTCGGCATATTGGGGCCGGAATCGCGCAGCTACTACGCCTCCACCGGAGCGGTGTACCTCTGGCTCTCAGACGACAGCCGGGAGAACGTCTATGACGACGTCGAGGCGGACTCCGACGCCTCCGACATCCGCGCCGCCCGCCTGCCCCTCTCCATGCTCTACCGCATGCCCTATGCCGCCAATGAGGCGCCGGGCGCGATCGGGGTGCGGGGCCAACCGTTCGACCAATTCTCCTTCCGGGAGGACGCCGGCTCCGGCGCCTTGAATGTGCTGGTCTTCTCCCGCGGCGGCGGCGACGCCATGTGGCGCTCGCAGTTTACGATGGGGGCCGCGGCCCTGGTGACCATTCCGTTGAGCCGCTTCGGTGACGGGACGCGGGAGGCGCCGGTTTCGGCCTATCGCCGCCTACCCGGCATTTCCGAGGAGACCGAGACGCTGCGCAACCGTTTCGCCGGCGACTATCTGCTCTACACCGCCACCATCGACGTCACGACGGGAGAGCCCTGTCCGGTCTGCGACCTGCGGGCCGATTTCTCGGCCACGACCCGGCTTGTCGCCGTGCCGGTGCGGGGCGGCCAGATCACCACCATCGGCCTGCCGCAGGAAGCGACCCGGATCGAGCTGATGGGCCAGGACGCCGTGATCATCGGCTCGCAGGGGCCGGACCTCGTCTTCTCCGCCATCGCCCTGCCGCCGGTGGGCATGGGCCGCCCCACCGTCGCCGACACCTATGTTTCTCCTGGCGCTGCCGAGGCCGAAGGGCGCAGCCACGGCTTCTTCTACAGCCCCGACGCCGGTTCGCCCGGCGGCATTTCCGGCCTTCTCGGCCTGCCGGTCGAGCGCCAGGCCGACGGCCAGGGCGACTATGTGGATAGCGCCGCGGCGGTGATGTTCCTGCGCCGCGCCAACCGCCGCTTCTCGGATTTCGGCGAGCTTGCCTCGCGCACCCCGGAGCGGGCCGATACGGGCTGCGTCGTCTCCTGCGTCGACTGGTACGGCAATTCCCGCCCGATCTTCATCGGCAACCGCGTCTTCGCCCTGATGGGCTACGAACTGGTGGAAGGCGACGCCTCCGGCCCCCGCATCCGCGAGACCAGCCGCCTCAACTTCATGCCGCCGCCCGCGCGGCCCGAGAAGTAGGGCCGCCTTTCAGAAAAAGTCCCTCCCCGCTCCGCCGCCGCCGCGCTATTGGGTTGCCTAAAGCAACACGCCTCATGGCGCGACAGACTCCGGGAGAGACGAAATGGCCGACGGCAACCAGGGCACGGGCCTGCAACTGCGCTCGCTGATCAAGTCGAGCGGGGAGCTGGAGCTCTCCCTCGTGCGCGAACCCATCCCCGAGCCGGCGGATGACGAGATTCTGGTGCGGGTCGAGGCCTCGCCACTGAACCCCTCTGACCTCGGCCTGCTGCTCGGACCGGCCGACCTCTCCACGGCCCAGCTCTCCGGCTCCGATGAGAGCCCGGTGATGACCGCCAAGGTCGCGCCGCAGTTCCTGCGCGCCATGGCCGCGCGCATTGACCAGTCCATGCCCGTCGGCAACGAGGGC
>JAXMCG010000024.1:0-51046 GCA_046349475.1 Caulobacteraceae bacterium
CGGGCAGGCGCAGGGACCAGACGCGGTCTGAGCCACTGTCGCTCTCGGCGGCCAGGACCATGTTCTTGATCTCGTCCTGGTGGGCGGCGGCGTAGGCGCGGCCGGAGAAATCCATTTCCTCGGCGCCGAACATCACGACGCGGACGGTGCGCTTCGGGTGGCGGGGCAGGTCGCCGATCAGCTTGGCCGCGGCCGTGGTGATGACCACGCCCGCCCCGTCATCGATGGCCCCCGTGCCGGGATCCCAGCTGTCCAGGTGGCCGCCGATGATGACCAGCTCCTCGGGCTTCTCCGAGCCGGTGATTTCGCCCGAGACGTTCCAGGCCGGGGCGTTCGGGGTCGAGGTGCTCTCCATGTAGAGGCGGATGCGGATCGGCTTGCCCGCCGCGTAGCGGACCATGCGGTCGATGAGCTCGGCGTCCGACACGCCCAGGGCCGCGCAGGGGATTTTCGGGGCGCCGTCCAGGTAGGCCATGGCCCCCGTATGGGGCAGCGGGCCGGAGCCGGTGGAGAGGGAGCGGACGAGATAGGCCACGGCCCCGCGGCGGGCGGCTTCCGATGGGCCCTGGCGGCGGGCGGGGTTCATGGCGCCGTAGCCGGACCCGTCCTGGGCCCGCATCATCGGCTGGGTGCAGACGGCGATCTTGCCTGTGAGGGAGCCGACCGGCGCGTCCAGCAGGGCCTGGTAGGTGGTGAAGACGGCGATCTCGGCCTCGATCCCGGCGGCGGGAGTGGGCACGGAATTGCCAAGGCCGAGGATATGCAGGGCCTGCGGGAAGGGGGCCGTGACCTCGCAGCGCTCGACGCCGCGCACCCAGGACGTGACTGGGAAGGGCTCGGCGCGGACATTGGAAAAGCCCATGGCCTTCAGCTTGGCCATGCCCCAGTCCTTGGCCCTGGCGGCGGCGGGGGTGCCGGACTGGCGGGCCCCGATCTCGGTGGTCAGGGATTCCAGCAGGTTGAAGGCGGTGGGATCGGAAAGGGCCTTGTCGCGCAGGGCGATCGCCGTGGCGACCTGATCGGCGCTCTGCCCGAAAGCCGGGCCCGCGCCCGCCGCCAGGGCGCTCAAGGCGCCCGCCAGAACCTGCCTGCGATCCATATTCCCGTTCCCCCTCAAGCCGTCGTCACACTGTCGATCAGTTGCAGATCGAAACCTAGCACCAAGGCATGGGGCAGTTGCAAGGACCGCCAGGTCTCCATGGCGTCCGCCCCCGTGCGGCGGGACAGAAAGAGGCTGATGACCGTGCCATGCGCCGCGATGATCAGCGGGCCCTCCCCGGCGGCCTCGTGCCGGTCGATGGCGGCGGAGAAGCGCTCATAGGCCTGGTCGGCGGTCTCCTCGCCGAAGACGAGGTCCACCGGCTCGGCGAAGAATTTGCAGATGCCCGCGTCGAAAGCTTCGCGCGGCAGGAAGCCCACCGTCTCGCGCTTGGTCTCGCCGAAATCCTCGTCGGCGGTGGCGGTGAGCCCGAGCGCCCGGGCGATGATCTGGCCCGTCTCGACGGCCTTGGGCTCCGTGGAGGAGATCACCGCCTTGGCGCCGAGCCCCTGCAGGCGGCGGCCCATTTCAGCCGCGGCCGCCCTCCCCTCTTCGCCCAGCACCCAGAGGGCGGAGGGCACATCGGGGTCGATCTGAGGCTGGGCGTGCTTGATGAGGATGAGGCGGGCCTGGGTCATGAGCATGCGTCCTCTTCTGGCGGAGGGTGGGGACATGTCCTTGTGACGTGTCCCCTTCGAGCTGAAGCATATGGGGATTGGGGACACGTAACGAGTACATGTCCCCGGCCGCCACTGAGGTGTGACTTCAAAGCCGCGCTTGGGCGTTTCCCCCGTTGCGGTCAAGACGCGGAGGGGTCCGGAGGCGTAGAACCTTCGGCCGAGGGAACCATGTTCAGGCTGTTCGAGCGCATCATCGATCCATATCCGGCGGAGGGCATGGCCGGCCCGCCGGCCAATGCGCGCGCCTTCATGGGCTGGTTCATCAAGGCCACCTGGCCGCTGCTGACGGCGGTGGCGGTGTTCGCGGCGGCCATCGCCGTGACCGAAGTGATGGTCTTCAAGTTCCTGGGCCAGCTGGTCGACTGGCTGACCAAATCGACGCCGGAGACGTTCTTCTCCGACCATGGCGGGGACCTCTGGATGATCGGGCTGATCCTGCTGGTCGCCCTGCCCCTCTGTCAGGTGATCTGGCAGCTGGTGTTCCACCAGGGCCTGATGGGCAATCTGCCGATGATGGCGCGGTGGCGGATGCACACCTACCTGCTGCGCCAGTCGATCGCCTTCTTCCAGGACGACATGGCCGGGCGCATCGCCAACACGGTGATGCAGACCTCGCTGGCCGTGCGCGAAAGCATCACCAAGATCATCGATATCGGCGTCTATGTGGGGGTCTATTTCCTCTCGGCCCTGGCCCTCGTGTTCACGGCCGACTGGCGGCTGGCCGTGCCGCTGATGGGCTGGCTGGCCGGCTATATCGCGGTGTCGATGTACTTCGTGCCGCGCCTGCAGAAGATCGCCGAACAGCAGGCGGACGCGCGCTCGGTGATGACCGGGCGCGTGGTAGATAGCTACTCCAACATCCTCACCGTGAAGCTCTTCGCCCATACGGACGGCGAGGTCGGCTATGCCCGCGAGAGCATGACCGGCTTCATGGACACCGTGTACCGGCAGATGCGGATGTCGACGCAGCTGAACATGTGGCTGTTCGGCCTGAACTATTCCCTGCTCTTCGCCATGTCGGCCATGTCGATCTGGCTCTGGAGCATCCGCGCCGTGACGCCCGGCGATATCGCCATCGCCATTGCCCTCGTGCAGCGCCTGCAGGGGATGAGCCAGTGGATCCTCTGGGAGGCGGCGGCTTTCTTCGAGAACATCGGCACCGTGCAGGACGGGGTGAAAACCCTGTCGCGGCCCCTGAATGTGACGGACGTTCCGGCCGCCGGGCGGCTCTACGTGAAGAAGGGCGAGATCCGCTACGACGACGTGACCTTCAACTATGGGCGCGAGAGCGGCGTGCTGGGCGACTTCAGCCTGACCATCAAGCCGCAGGAGCGGGTGGGTCTTGTGGGACCGTCCGGGGCCGGCAAGTCGACCCTGACCAGCCTGCTGCTGCGGCTCTACGACGTGGAGCGCGGCCAGGTGCTGATCGACGGCCAGAACATCGCCGCCGTGGCCCAGGAGAGCCTGCGCGCCCAGATCGGCGTGGTGACCCAGGACACCGCCCTCCTCCACCGCTCGGTGGCCGAGAACATCCGCTACGGCCGGCCGGGCGCCACGGACGCCGAGGTGATCGATGCGGCCAGGCGAGCCCATGCCCACGACTTCATTCTCGGCCTCGAGGACGGCAAGGGGCGCAAGGCCTATGAGGCGCATGTGGGCGAGCGGGGGGTGAACCTCTCCGGCGGCCAGCGCCAGCGCATCGCCATCGCCCGGGTGCTGTTGAAGGACGCGCCGATCCTGGTGCTGGACGAGGCGACCAGCGCTTTGGATTCGGAGGTCGAGGCGGCCATTCAGGACAGCCTGGCCGAACTGATGCGCGGCAAGACAGTGATCGCCATTGCCCACCGCCTCTCGACCATCGCCCGCATGGACCGCCTGATCGTGCTGGACGAAGGCGCCATCGTCGAGGACGGTCCGCACAGCCGGCTGGTGAACGCCGGCGGCCTCTATGCCCGCCTCTGGAGCCGCCAGACGGACGGGTTCATCGCCGAGGATGAGGACGAGGTCCCCGTGCATGTGGCGGAGCCGGCGGAGTAAATCTCGGAAAACCTCACCTTTAGGGGAGGTCGGACCGCGCAGCGGGACGGGTGGGGGACTTCCGGAGGCGGTCTAAAGGTTGGCCGAGCGGTCCCCCACCCTCGCCCTTCGGGCTCTGCCCTCCCCTGAAGGGGAGGGATTTCTTTGCGTTATCGCCGCCCGATCCGCTTGATCTCCCATTCGAGGTTCACGCCGAACTTTTCTTTCACGTCGGCCCTCACCGCCTCGCCGAGGCCCTCTAAGTCGGCCGCCGTCGCGTCGCCGGTGTTGATCAGGAAGTTGGCGTGGAGTTCGGAGAATTTGGCGCCGCCGAAGAGCTTGCCGCGCCAGCCGGCGCCGTCGACCAGCTTCCATGAGGAGTTTCCGGGCGGGTTGGCGAAGGTGGAGCCGCCGGTTTTTTCGCGGATCGGCTGGGTCGTTTCGCGGCGAGCGCTGATCTCGTCGATGCGGGCCTGGACGGCGGCGGGATCGTCCGGGGTTCCCTGGAACAGGGCGCCCACGAAAATCAGGCCTTCCATGACCAGCTCTCCCGGGCCGGGATAGGCATGGCGGTAGGAGAACTTCATCTCCTTGTTCGAAAGGGTGATGGTCTCGCCGGTGTAGCGGTTGATGGCATAGGCCTCGACGAGGACGTCCTTAGTCTCCGAGCCATAGCAACCGGCGTTCATGGTGAGCGCGCCGCCGATCGTGCCGGGGATTCCGGAATAGAATTCCAATCCAGCGATCCCGGCGGCGGCGGCGGCCTTGGCGACCTGGGCGTCGAGGGCCGCGGCGCCGGCATAGATGCGGTTTTCGCCGCGCGGCTCGATCGTCGCGAAGGCCCGGCCCAGACGCACCACCACGCCGTCCACACCGCCGTCCCGCACCAGGAGGTTCGAGCCGACGCCGATTGTGGTGAGGGCGATCGTCTTGTGCAGGGCCTTGGCGAAACTCGCGAGGTCCTCCGCATCAGCGGGGAGAAACAGCACATCGGCCGGCCCACCGACTCGCAGCCAGGTGAAGGGCGCGAGGGGCTCGTGTTTGACGATCCGGCCCCGGGCGGGGGGCAGGTGGTCGATCCAGGGCTGGGGCGCTTCGTCCAGGGGATTTTCCTTCATATAGCCGGCGGCCCGATGGCGGGCGCGCTCCGCCCAGGCGGGATCGACCTTATCCAGCATGGCGGCGTGAAGCTCGAAAATCTGGCGGCGCGCTTCCTCACCCACACGCCGATGCTTCATCTCGTGGTCGACGGCAAGGGTCCAGGCGAGGTTTGAGATCAGGTGCTCCAGCACCTCGTCCTCCGAACGGGTCTTCAGTTCGACCCGGTCCACGCCGCGCTCGGCATAGACGATGGAATATTCGCCGAAGACGCTGCGCAGCACGCCGAGGCGGCCCTCGTGGGTCTTGCCGTCAATCTCCGGCCAGATGATCCGCGGCGCGCCAAGTTGCGCCGACAAGGCCTCAGCCCGCTGGCGGAGGCGTTCGAGACTCACTTCGCGCTGCCCTCCGCCGCCGGTGCGTCAGAAGTCGCTTCCGTGGCCTCATCTGCGGCTTCGGTCTGCGGCTCCTGCGGCGGGTTGAAGGGACCGCCGTCTTCCGGGCCCCAGGTGAAGACCGTGGCCGGCGGCGCCGGCGCCCCGTCTTCCATTTTGTTCGGGCCGGGCTCGGGGATCCCGGGCGGCAGGCCGGGGAGTTCGATCCACACTCGCTTTCCGGTCACGAAATACCGGAACCCTTGCTCCGCGCCGCAGGCATGAAGGGTATTGGCGCTATAGGAGGCGGTTCCCTGCATCTTCCAGCAGCGGCCGCTGAGCCGGAGGCCCGCCTCGTAGGGACCCCAGCCTGGCTGCCACGTCTGGCCGGCATAGGCGCCGTCGCGCGGCGAAAGTTCATTGCGGATTCGCGCCTGGCGTTCTTCCTCGGTCAGCCAGCGCCGGGTGCTGGGATAATACATCTGCATCGGCCAGGGCTCGACGCCCTCGAGCGTCATCTCATCCAATGAGGCGCCGAACTTGGTGATCTGGAAGGTGCAATGGGCGCTGGCCGTCTGGCCTTTGGCGGACATCTTGACGGTGAGGTCCGACCAACTATCGCCGATCACCTCGGTCGTGCGCGGCCCCCAGCCGCCCGGGAGATAACGGGCAGCGGCGCGTTCGCAGTCCCTGCCCTGGGCCTGCGGCGTTCGCTCCTGGCAGGCAGCGAGGGTCAGGCCGGCGATGAGGCCGGCGAGGGGTAGTACGAACGCTTTAAAGGTCATTTTTCCGCGGCTTCCAGCTGGCCCGGCAGGGCGTAGGCCCAGGTCGTGATGTCCCCGGCGCCGAGGAAGATTACGAGGTCGTTCCCGGTGGCTTCATCCCTAATAAGGGTGGGAAGATCGGTCGGGCTGCCCAGCGGGATCACCCGGCGGTGGCCGAAACGGCGAAGCCCCTCCACCAGACTGTCCCTCGAGACGCCCTCAATGGGCGCCTCACCGGCCGCATAGACGTCCGCCACGATCAGGGTGTCGGCGTCGTTGAAGCAGCGGCAGAACTCATCGAAGAGGTCGTGCAGGCGCGAATAGCGGTGCGGCTGGACCACGGCGATGACCTTGCCATTGGTGACGGCGCGGGCGGCCTTCAGGGCCGAGGCGATCTCCACCGGGTGGTGGCCGTAGTCGTCGACGATGCGAACGCCGTTCACGACACCTGTTGTAGTGAAACGCCGCTTCACGCCGCCGAATTCCTTCAGGCCCTTGCGAATGGCGCGCTCAGAAACGCCGAGCTCCCGCGCCACTGCGATGGCGGCAAGGGAATTGAGCACGTTGTGCAGGCCGGCCATGGGCAGGGTGATGTCGCCGAGCGTGGTCTGGGCCCCGTCCGGCGCGGTGATCAGGACGTCGTAGTGAGCGCCTTCCGGGCCCATGGTGATGTCGAAAGCTCGGATTTCAGCCTGAGGGTTGGTCCCGTAGGTGATCAGGCGGCGGTTTTCCACCTGGGCGGCCATGACCTGGACGTCCGGATCGTCGGTGCAGACGGCGGCGAAACCGTAGAACGGGATGTTCTCCACGAAGTCCAGGAAGGCTTTCTTCACGGCGTCGAACGTGCCGTAGTGGTCGAGATGTTCCGGGTCGATATTGGTGACCACGGCGACTGTGGAGCGCAGGCGCAGGAACGTGCCATCGCTCTCGTCAGCCTCGACGACGATCCAGTCGCCCTCCCCCACCTTCGCATTGGTGCCGTAGGCGTTGATAATGCCGCCATTGACCACGGTGGGATCGAGGCCGCCGGCGTCGAGAATTGTCGCCACCATCGAGGTCGTGGTGGTCTTGCCGTGGGTTCCGCCGACGGCCACGGAGAACTGCAGGCGCATTAGCTCGGCCAGCATTTCGGCGCGGCGGACGAGAGGCAGGCGCTTCTCGCGGCCAGCCACCATCTCCGGATTGTCGTGCTTGACCGCCGTGGAATAGACGATCGCCGAGGCTCCCTCGATGTGGGCGCCGTCATGGCCGATGAAGATCTTGGCCCCCAGCTTTTCCAGCCGTTCCGTATTGGCGCTGGCCTTGGCGTCGGAGCCCTGCACCGTATAGCCGATGCGGATCATGATCTCGGCGATGCCGCTCATGCCGATGCCGCCGATGCCGATGAAATGCACGGGGCCGAGTTCGAAGGGGACGGGGCGTCTGTTCATGGGAAAGTGCTAGCGGATTCCTCACCACGATGCATCCCGGCGAAAGCCGGGACCCAAGCCGTCAGTGAAGAAGCCTTTAATCCGTTGACGAACCTGAGCACCGCTTGGGCCCCGGCCTTCGCCTGGGTGCTCCGCGTTTATTTGAGCAAAGCCTGGGCGCCTGCAGCGCGCTCCACCAGATCCGCCAACCGCTCGGCGGCGTCGGGCTTACCCACCGAGTGGGAGGCGGCGGCCATCTTTTCGAGCTTGTCTGGATCGCCCAGCAGCAGCTCCAGGGCCTTGGTCATGCTGGCCAGGGTCAGTTCGTGTTCGCGCGCCACGACAGCGCCGCCGGCCTCGGCCATCAGGAGGGCGTTCTGGCCCTGGTCATCATCCAGGGCGATCTGCAGGGGCACCAGGATCGCGGGGCGCCCGGCAACGGCGAATTCGCAGACCGTGCCGGCCCCGCCCCGGCCGATGACCAGGTGGGCCTTGGCCAGGCGCGAGGCCATGTCCCGGAAGAAGGGCGCGACCTCGGCCTTCACCCCGGCGTTGAGGTAGGTCTGGCGGGCCCCCTCCATGCTCTCCTTGCGGGCCTGCTGCATGACGGTGAGGCGGTCGCGCAGGGCCTCCGGCAGCTTGGCGACAGCGGCCGGGACGAGCTCGGAGAGGAGGCGGGCGCCCTGCGAGCCGCCGGTGACCAGGAGGCAGATCTCTCCGTTGGGGGTGGGTTTCACATAGGGCTGGTCGTAGAGCGCGCGGATTTCCGGGCGGATCGGGTTGCCCATGACCACGGCTCTAGCCTTCACGCTTTCCGGCGCCTTCTGCAGGGTCGGGAAGGCGCAGCCGATGGCGGTCACCCTTGAGGCGACAAGCCGGTTGGCCCGGCCCATGACAGCGTTCTGTTCGTGAATGACGCTCTTTCGGCCTTGGCTGACGGCCGCCATCAGGGCCGGCAGGGAGGGATAGCCGCCGAAGCCGACGACAATGTCCGGATTCAGCCGCGAGAGCATGGCCCGGCCCTTCAGGAGGCCGCGCAGCAGGGTGAAGAGGGCCGGCACGGCCTTGACCGGATTGCCGAGGCTCAAGGTGGCGGCGGGCAGGCCCACCTGCTCCTCGGCCGGGAAGGTGTCGCTCATCCCGGCGACCCGCTCATCCGTGGCCAGAACGATGCGCCAGCCGCGCGCCTTCAGCACCTCGGCGAGGGCCTGGGCGGGAAACAGGTGGCCTCCGGTGCCCCCGGCGGCGATGACGGCGAGTCGCTGAGCCATGGGCCTAGCGTTAGGCGAAGGCGCCAGCCTTGGCGAGCCCGTCAGAGGGCAGGAACGCGCCCGGTCTCCGCCTTGTGAGCGCCAACGCCATGCCCATGGTCAGACCCATGGCGATCACCGAGGAGCCGCCGTAGGAAATGAACGGCAGGGTCATACCCTTGGTGGGGATGAGGTGCAGGTTCACGGCCACATTGATGAAGGCCTGGGCCCCCACCATGGAGAAGAGGCCGGCAGCGGCCACCTGCTCGAAGGTGTCGTTCAGCTTCATCGCCTTGAAGAGGCCGCGGGTGACCAGAATGCAGAAGAGGGCGATGAGGGTGAGGGAGAACCAGAGGCCCCATTCCTCGGCCGAGGCGGAGTAGGCGAAGTCGGTGTGCATATCGGGCACGTGGCGCTTCATGATGCCCTCCCCCGGGCCGCGCCCGAAGAACCCGCCGGCGGCGATGGCCTCGGCGGCGCGGTCGACCTGGGTGGTGTCGGCCTTGTCCGGGGAGAGGAACTTGTCCACCCGGGCGGCCACGTGATCGAAGAAGAAATAGGTGGAGATGAGGCCGGTGACGGCCGTGCCGCCCAGCACCATGATCCAGGAGATCGGCACCCCGGCCATCCAGAAGGCGACCCCGAAGGCGAAGGTGATCAGCACCGTCTGGCCGATGTCCGGCTGCAGGAGGAGGAGCACGACGGCCAGGCCATAGAGGCCAAAGGCGATGGAGACGCCGGGCACCCCCTGCCCTTTCTGGCCCTCGGAGAACATCCAGGCGATGAGCACGATCAGGGCCGGCTTCATGAATTCCGAAGGCTGCAGGGTGAAGCCCGCGAATTCCAGCCAGCGCGTGGCGCCCTTGGCGGCGTGGCCCAGGAACGGCAGGGCGATCATGATGCCGATGGCGCCGATATAGATGAAGAAGGCCGCACGTTTGACGCCCTTCGGCGACAGCATCGAAACGCCGAGCACAAGGCTGGCCGAGATGCAGGCGAAGACGCACTGGCGTACGGCGAAGTGGAATGGAAAGGCGACATCCAGGCGCGCCGCGGCGGCCGGGCTGGTGCCGAAAGAGAGCAAGACGCCGAGCCCGATCAGGGCGGCGGTGACGCCCAGGAGGACGTGATCCGTCGTCCACCACCAGACGCCGAGGGCGGAGCGATCCGTCCGGGCGAATGCGCGGGGCTGGGCCCGGCGGGGAGCCCTGGTGGGAGATGGCGCGGCGGCGGCGGTCATGACCGGCCTATTTCGCGCCGACATGGTCAACGAAACGTTGATTCCGCGGCGGCATGGCTGCGGCGAGGCGGCGCGGTCTCTCGCAGACAGCGACGGGCGGTCAGCGGCCGCTGAACACCGGCGGGCGCTTTTCGACAAAAGCCTGGGACGCGGAGGCGTGGTCGGCGGTCATCATGGTGCGGACCATGTGCATGGCCTCGAGATCCAGTACCTCGGACAGGGTCGCATGGGCGGCGGCGTTGAGGTTTCGCTTCATGTAGCCCACGGCCAGGGTGGGCAGGGAGGCCAGGCGCCTGGCCATGGCGGCGGCTTCCCCGGGCAGATCCTCGGCGGTGACCGCCTTGTTGACGATGCCGAGGGCCGCTGCCTCCGCGCCGGTGATCACATCGGCGGTGAAGTAGAGTTCGCGCACCTTGGCGGCGCCCACCAGATGGGTGAGAAACCAGGAGCCGCCGTAGTCGCCCGCCAGGCCGATCTTCGAGAAGGCGGTGGTGAGCTTGGCGGTGTCCAGACTGATCCGCAGGTCGCAGGCGAGCGCGATGGAGAGGCCGGCTCCAGCCGCGGGACCGGGCAGCACGGCCAGGGTCGGCTTGGGCATTTCATGCAGTCATTTGACCAGCTCCATGCCCTTGCGCAGCCCCGCGACGCGCTGCTCCATGGTCGGGCCTTCATCGGAACCGACGCCAGCGCCCCGGCCCGTATCGGCCGCGAAACCCTTCACATCTCCGCCGGCGCAGAACGCCCCGCCCGCCCCGGTCAGGACCAGGCAGCGCACCTTCGGATCGGAGGCCGCGCGCTGCACGCCGTCGGACAGGGCCGCGCCCATCTCACCTGACAGGGCGTTGCGCGCCTCCGGCCGGTTCATGGTCAGGGTCATGACCCCGTCTTCGAAGGTCTCGATCAGGTGGCTGGTCATGAGGTCGTTCCTGGTGGGAGGAGGATGGGGACGCAAGCCGGGCCCGCGCCCCCAATCGACCTAGGCCGGGAGGGCCACGCGGGCGCTTTCGGCCTTCTGGCCCGTGGCCATCTTGTCGATGCGCTTGGCGATGATGGCTTCGGCCTGGGCCATGACGTTCCGGACCATTTCCTTGCAGGTCGGGATGTCGTGGATGAGGCCCTGGGACTGGCCGACCGTCCAGATGCCGCCGTCCAGATCACCGCCCTTCATGACATTGGTGCGGCCGCGCACGCCCGCCACCAGTTCGCGCACGTCCTCGATGGTCTTGGTGGTGTCCATCTGGATGCGGGAGACCTCTTCGGAGATGGCGTTCTTGGCCACGCGCGAGGTGTTCCTGAGGGTGCGGTTGATCAGCATCGTGTCGGTTTCCTTGCCGTCGACGATGCCCTGCTTGACGTTCGGGTGGATGGCGCACTCCTGGGTGGCCATGAAGCGCGAGCCCATGTTGACGCCGTCGGCGCCGAGGGCCAGGGCGGCCACGAGGGAACGGCCGTCCGCCATGCCGCCGGACGCAATCACCGGGATCGACACCTGGTCCACCGTGGAGGGCAGCAGGACCACCAGGCCCACATCATCCTCGCCCGGGTGGCCGGCGCATTCGAAGCCGTCGATGGAGATCACATCGACGCCCAGGCGCTCGGCGGTGACGGCGTGACGGGCGCTGGTGCACTTGTGGATGACCTTCACGCCATTGGCCTTGAAGTCCGGCAGGTGGTCGATCGGGCTGCGGCCGGCGGTTTCGACGATCTTGATGCCGCTCTCGATGATGGCCTTGCGGTATTCGTCGTAGGGGATCGGGTTGAGGGAGGGCAGCAGGGTGAGGTTCACGCCGAAGGGCTTCTTGGTCATGCCCTGAATGCGGCGGATCTCGGCGATCAGCTCCTCACCGGACTGGAAGTGGTGGGCCACCAGGAAGCCGAGCGCGCCGGCCTCGGCCACCGCCGCCACCAGATCACCGTAACCGACGCCGGTCATGCCGCCCATCACGAGCGGGGTCTCGACGCCGAACATCTCCGTAATCGCGGTCTTAATCATCAAAGGGCTCCCTGAAATTCATTGTTGTGATCGGCCTTACGGGCCTTTGACGCCCATCAAGACGCGGCGCGCGGCGGTTTGCAACAGTGACGCAAGGGCGGCTGGCGCGGTAATTGGCGAATAAGCTTAGGCATGGGCCCGCGCCACGGGCAGAAAGGCGAGCCGGATATGCGTCGCGGCCTTCTCATTTTCATCCTCACCGGCGCGCTTTCCGCCTGCGCCACGCCGGGCCCTCAGCCGGCGGAGGGCACGCCGGCGGCGCGCGGCCGGGCCTTCGCCGATGCGACCTGCTCACGCTGCCACGACATCGGCGGCGAGGGATCGAGCCCGAACCGGGCGGCGACGCCGTTTCGCCGCATCGCCACCCGCTACAGCGATGTCGAGCTATCCCGCCGCCTGGCGGACCTCGAGACCGGCCACTACCGGATGCCGCCTTTGAGGGTCAGCGAAGCCGAACTTTCCGACCTGGTGGCCTATCTGAAACTGATGCGCGGCCGCTAGGCCAGCCTGGCCGCGCCGCCCAGGGCGTACCACTTGGGCAACAAGCCGGCCTCTCGCGCCTGGCGCTCAAGTCCCTCCCGGAAATCGGGGTGGGCAAGACCGATCAGGGCGGCGGCGCGCTGGGGGACGGACTTGCCCTTCAGATTGGCCATGCCGAACTCCGTGACCACGTACATGACGTCGGTGCGCGGCGTGGTGATGATGTTGCCGGGCGCATGGTCCAGCACGATCCGGCTCTTGCGGACGCCCTTCTTGTCGTAGGTCGACGGCAGGCAGATGAAGCTCTTGCCGCCCGGGGAGGCATAGGCCCCGCGCACGAATTGCAGCTGGCCGCCCGTGCCGGAGATGTGGCGGTGGCCGTCGCTCTCGGAGGCGGCCTGGCCCTGCAGGTCGACCTGGGTGGTGGAGTTGATCGAGACCACGTCGTGGTTCTGCATGATGATGTGCGGGGCGTTGATGTAGTCCACCGGCAGGCAGGCCATGTCCGGATTGCGGTCGAGGGTCTGGTAGAGCTCCGCGTCCCCCAGGGCGAAGGTGAAGGTAACCTTGCCCGGGTCGATCTGCTTGCGCGCGCCGGTGATCAGGCCGGCCTTGTAGAGATCGACAACGCCGCTGGTGAGCATCTCCGTATGGACGCCGAGGTCCTTGGCGCCGCTGGTTTTCAGCAGACCGCAGACCGCGTCCGGCAGGGCGCCGATGCCGATCTGAAGGCAGGCCCCATCGCCGATTTCCGGGGCGATCAGGCGGGCGATGGCCCTATCCGTCTCCGTGGTCGGCTGTTCGGGCAGGATGACCGGTGGAGTTGGCGGACCCTCGATGAAGAAATCCACCTCGCTGATATGCAGCCCGTTCTCCTGCGGCAGGACGTAAGGGACGCCCTCGCAGAGTTCGACGATGACGCAGCGGGCCCGTTCGATCACCGCCCGGAACCAGGCGTTCATCGGCCCGCCGTTCAGCCAGCCCCCCTCATCGGCCGGGCGCGCCTTGACGATGACGATGTCCACCGGGTCGATGAAGCGGCGGTAGTAGTCCGGCGCCTCGCCGAGATTGAGAGGGATGTACCGGCAGAGGCCGGCGTCCGACATCATCCGGTCGATCACCGAGAAGTGCCAGGAATGGAAGTGGACGTGCTCGCAGGCCGCGTCCGCCATCAGGGTGGCCAGCGGCCGGGTGGTCAGGGCGCCCCGGATGCCGACATTGGTCAGCTCTTTCACCCGCGCCGCGAGGGCCGCATCGAACACCTCCGGCTGGCTTACTGAACCCCCGTAGTCGAGCCACATGCCGGGCTTCACCATGGCGGCGGCCTCGGCGGGCGCGATCGTGCGGGCCGGCTGGGCGGCTTTGCGAAGCAGCATGGGCGGGTTCCCCGATTCTAGGCCTTGGGGAGCCTATACGAGGTGCGGGGCGGTTGGATGCGCGGACATCGCCAATCCCACCACACCCTCTGTCATCCCGGAATCGGCGCAGCCGATATCCGGGACCTCTGAACGGCGCCTGCCGCGGCAAGCGCTATTGGGATCAATCTGGGAGACCGGTCGGAGGTTCCGGATATTCGCTGGCGCGAATTCCGGGATGACAGAAGGGTGGTGGGTTGCCCCCCTACCCCTTCGCCTCCTTCAGCTTCGGCTGGCTGAGCTCCCGTACGGCTTCGCGGAAGGCTTCGCCGCGGGCTTCGAAGTCGGTGAACTGGTCGAAGGAGGCGCACGCGGGGGAGAGCAGGACGATGGCTTCCTGGCCGGTCTTGGCGGCGTCGGCGAAGGCGGCGGCCGTGGCGGTGCGGATGTCGCCGGACTTGGCGTAGGGGGCCTTGCCGTCCAGCACCTTGGCGAAGGCGTCGGCCGCCTCGCCGATCAGATAGGCCTTTGTCACCCGCGGGAAGAGATCCGGCAGAGGGTCGATGCCGTCGGTTTTCGGGCGGCCCCCGGCGATCCAGTAGACCTTCGGATAGGACTGCAGGGCCTGGCGCGCCGCGTCGGCATTGGTGGCTTTGCTGTCGTTGACGAAGCGGACCTTGCCAATCACGCCGACGGTTTCCATGCGATGGGCGAGGCCAGGGAAGGTGGCGAGGCCCTCGGCGATCTGGACGGCGGGGATGTTGAGCGCCCGGGCGGCGGCGTAGGCCGCGGCGGCGTTCTGCCAGTTGTGGCGGCCCGGCAGGGAGCGGATGCGCTTCAGGTCGGCGATCTCGGCGACGCGCTCGCCCGTACCGTCATAGAGCATGCCGCCCAGCACATAGATGCCCCGGCCCATGGCCTTATCGACCGCGATCGGGCGGATGGTGCGGTGGTTGGCGGCGGTGATCTCGGTGCAGATCTGCTGGCACCAGGCATCCTCGGCGCCGATCACGGCGGTGTCGCCCTTGGTCTGGTTCAAGAGGATTCGCCGCTTGGCGGCCACGTAGCCCGCCATGTCCCCGTGCCGTTCCAGATGGTCCGGCGTGATATTGAGGATGATGGCCACATCGGGCTTCAGGCTGGAGGTGAGGTCCAGCTGATAGGAAGAGAGCTCCAGCACGTAGACGGCGCCACCGTGCATATCCTCGAGGCCGAGGACGCCGAGGCCGATATTGCCGCCGACCCGAACGTCGCGGCCGGCATGAGCGACGATGTGGCCGATCAGGGCGGTGGTGGTCGACTTACCGTTGGTGCCGGTGATGGCGACGATCTTTGGGCGCTTGTGGGCCGGGGCCGCGGCGACGGTGCGTGCGAAGAGCTCGATGTCGCCGAGGATTTCGACATTGGCCGCCTTGGCCTTTTCCACCGTCCAGTGCGGTTTCGGATGGGTCAGAGGCACGCCTGGCGAGAGCATCAGAGCGTCGATCTTGAACCAGTCGGCGGTGGTGAGGTCGAGGAGGGTGAAGCCCTCGGCGGCGGCGGTCTCGCGGGCCTTGGCGTTCTCGTCCCAGAGCACGGGTTTGGCGCCCCCGGCGGCCAGGGCGCGCGCGGCGGTCAGCCCGGTGCGGCCAAGGCCGAACACCGCCACCGTCTTGCCCTCGAAACCACGGACGGGGATCATCGCGCCAGCGCCCTCCCCTACCTGATCTTCAGCGTGGCCAGGCCGAGAATGGCCAGGACAACGGCGACGATCCAAAAGCGGATCACGATGGTCGGCTCTTTCCAGCCGAGCTTTTCGAAGTGGTGGTGGATCGGCGCCATCAGGAAGATCCGCCGCCCGGTGGCGCGGAAATAGAGCACCTGGATCATCACCGAGAGGGTCTCGACCACGAAGAGGCCGCCGACGATGCCGAGCACGATCTCATGCTTGGTGGCCACGGCGATGGCGCCAAGGCCGCCGCCGAGAGAGAGGGCGCCACTGTCGCCCATGAAGATCTTGGCCGGGGGAGCGTTGTACCAGAGGAAGCCAAGGCCCGAGCCCAGGAACGCGCCGCAGATGATCGCCACCTCGCCGGCGCCCGGCACCTGATGGATCTGCAGGTATTTGGCGAAGACGGCGTTGCCGATCACGTAAGCGATGAAGCCGAAGGCGGCCGCGGCGATCATCACGGGCACGGTGGCCAGGCCATCCAGGCCGTCGGTGAAGTTCACGGCGTTGGAGGCCCCAACGATCACGAAAGCGCCCCAGGCCAGATAGAACCAGCCGATATTGAAGATGGCGTCCTTGAAAACCGGGAACTGCACCGAGGTGGCCAGGTGCGGGCTGGTGGGCGACGGGGCCCCGAACTGGACCATCAGGAAGATCGCGAGGCCCGCGAGGCCGAACTCGACGACGAGGCGCAGCTTGCCGGAAATGCCGGCCGTGCTCTGCTTGGTGACCTTGGCGTAGTCGTCGAGGAAACCCAGGAACCCGAAGCCGAGGACGATCATCAGGACCGCCCAGACATAGATGTTGCGTAGGTCCGCCAGCAGCAGGGTGGAGACCGAAATCCCCGCCAGGAACATCAGGCCGCCCATGGTCGGCGTGCCCGCCTTTTCGATGACGTGGCGCTCGATGCCGTCGGTGCGGATCGGCTGGCCCTTGCCTTGGCGGGCCTGCATCCAGCGGATGAAGCGCGAGCCCAGGGCGATGACCACCAGCTGGGCGACGAAGATCGCCAGGCCGGTGCGAAAGGTTTGGTATTTCAGCAGGTTAAGGACCGGCACATAGTGACCGCCGGCCGACAGCTGCTCGTAGAGCCAATAGAGCATCAGCCGTTATCCCCCGAAGCAGGATCAAGCGCGGCGAGCGCTTCGGCGAGCGCCACGGCCTTCGACCCCTTCGACCCCTTCACCAGCACCAGATCGCCGGGTTCAATGGCCCGTACGACCAGCGGCTCCAGCTCAGCCGCAGACTCCGCGTAGCCGCCCCGGCGAGTCGGCGGAAGGGCCTGCCAGAGGGAATTCATCAGGGGGCCGGAACAGAAGACGAGACCGACACCGGCCGCCTCGATGGCGGGCGCCATGCCAGCATGAACCTCGGCGGCGTCGGGGCCGAGTTCGAGCATGTCGGTGAGGACGGCGATCTTGCGGCCGGCATGGGTGCGGGCGCCGAGCGTGCGCAAAGACGCGGCCAGCGAGATCGGGTTGGCGTTGTAGCTATCGTCCACCAGGGTGAAAGCGCCGCCGGGGATCTTCACCTGCGTCTCCGCGCCCCGGCCGCCCAGGGGGGCGAACTCGGCGAGGGCGGCGAGACCGGTCGCGAGGTCGACATCCAGGGCCTGAAGCATGAGCAGGACGGCGAGGCTGTTGAGGCCCCAGTGGACGCCGCTCTGGCGGATGGTGAAGGTCACCGGCGCGCCGTCGAACTCGGCATGGATGGTGGAGCCTTGCGGGCCGCCCTCGATGGAGATCAGGCGGGCGGCGCAGCCGGGCGCGGAGCCGAAGGCTTTGACCGTGGCGCCCACTTTCCCGGCCTCGGCCTTGAGGTAGTCGAACCAGTGATTGTCGGCGTTGAGCACGGCGACGCCGCCCGGCTCAAGCCCGGCGAAGATCTCCGCCTTGGCGGCGGCGACACCCTGTTCCCCATCGGGGAAGTTCTCGACGTGCACGGCGCCCACCGTGGTGATGACCACGGCGTGGGGGCGAACCATCTTCACGAGGGGGGTGATCTCATCGGCGTGGTTCATGCCGATCTCGAAGACGGCGCGCTCGGTGTCTGCCGGCATGCGGGCTAGGGTGAGCGGCACGCCGATGTGGTTGTTGTAGGAAAGCACCGAGGAGTGGGCGCGGCCGGCCATGGCGAGGCCGGCGCGGATCGCCTGTGTGACAGAGGTCTTGCCCACCGAACCCGTCACGGCCCCCCGGCGGACCTGCGGGGCCCGCTCGCGCGACGCGATGCCAAGCTTTTCGAGGGCTTCGAGGGTCTCACCCACCACCACATGCGGGCCTTCGACGGCGCGGGTGACCAGGGACCCGGAGGCGCCGGACTTCAAGGCGCCTGGCACGAAGTCGTGGGCGTCACGGGCCCCGGCGAGAACGACGAAGAGGTCGCCCGGCTCGATGGTGCGGGTGTCGATGGAGACGCCGTTGGCAGTGAACGCCTGCGAGGCGGTTCCGCCCGTGGCCTTGGCGATGGCGTCGGAGGTCCAGAGGGGTTCAGCCACGGAGCGCCCCCAGCGTTTCTTCGATATCGTCGAAGGGGTGGGTGACATGGCCGATGACCATGCCCTGTTCGTGGCCCTTGCCGGCGACGATCAGCACATCGCCTTCGCCGAGGAAGGCGGCGCCGGCGCGGATCGCTTCGCGGCGGTCGCCGATTTCGCGCAGTCTGGGATCGCCTGCGAGCACCTCGGCGCGGATGTCCGCCGCCTCTTCGGTGCGGGGATTGTCGTCGGTGACGATGGCGATGTCCGCCAGGTCGGCGGCGATGGAGCCCATGATCGGCCGCTTGCCGCGGTCGCGGTCGCCGCCGCAGCCGAAGACGCAGATCAGCTTGCCCGTGGCGTGGGGGCGCAGGGCTTCGAGCACGGTGCGCAGCCCATCGGGGGTGTGGGCATAGTCGACATAGGCCTCGCCCCCCTTGGACCCGGCGCCGACGCGCTGCAGGCGGCCCGGGGCGCCTTGCAGGTGCTCCAGGGCGGCGAAGACCGTCTCCGGCGCCTCACCGGCGGCGATGCAGAGCCCGGCGGCGACAAGGGCGTTGCTGGCCTGGAACGCGCCGGCGAGCGGCAAGCGGATATCGTAGGTCCGGGCCTGGCAGGCGAGTTTGAGGCGCTGGCCGTCGGGCAGAAGGGTGCGTTCGACGAGGGTGATCCCCTGTCCCATGGCGCCCACCGACATCACGGTGAGACCCGAGGTGACGCAACCCGCCGCGAATACCGGGAAGGCGTCGCTGTCAGCGTTCAGGACGGCGGTGCGGCCGCGCGGCAGCAGGGTTTCAAAGAGGCGCAGCTTGGCGGTGCGGTAGGCGCCCATGGTGACGTGATAGTCGAGGTGATCCTGGGTGAGGTTCAGGAACCCCGCGGCCGTGAGGTCCACCCCATCGATGCGGCGCTGGTCGATGCCGTGGGAGGAGGCCTCCATGGCCAGGTGGGTGACGCCCTCCGAGGCGATGCGGGCCAGGAGTTCGGCGACGTCGGCGGCGTCCGGCGTGGTCATGCCGGCGGGCGTGACCTGGCGGATGGCGCCGTCCTCGGCGACCTGCAGGCCGAGGGTGCCCATGGAGGCGGCGCTGTGGCCGCCGGCGGCGAAGATCTGGCGGCAGAAGGTGGCGACGGAGGTCTTGCCGTTGGTGCCGGTGACGGCGACCACGGTCTTCGGCTGATCCCCCCAGAAGGCGGCGGCGGCCAGGGCATAGGCGCGGCGCGGGTCCAGCACATTGACCACCGGGGCGGAGAGCCCGGCCACGTCATTGGGGGCGAGGATGGCGGCGGCGCCGGCCTTGAGGGCGGCGGGGATGAAGGCGCGGCCGTCGGATTGGGTGCCCGGGAGAGCGGCGAACAGCCAGCCCGGTTTCACCTTGCGGCTGTCGGCGGTGACGCCAGAGATCATCGGGTCTTCGGCCAGATCACGGTGCAGGAGATCCGACAGACGGGCCGACATCACTGCTCCTCCCCGCCGGTTAGCATGGCGGGATTGACCGGCGCACGGGGGCCCGTGTCGGAGGGCAGGAGGATGCGGCGCACGCCGAGCAGCGGACCGATGCGGTCGATCACCCGTCCGGCGGCGGGCGCCGCGGTCCAGCCGCCGGTGGCGAAGCCGAAGGTCTCGGCCGTGGCATGGGGCTCATCGAGCATGATCAGCACCAGATACCGGTCGGCTTCCAGGGGCCCGTCGGTGGGGAAGACTGCCGCGAAAGAGGAAACCAGCCGATTGCGCGCATAGGTCCCGCCGGCGGGCTTTTCCGCTGAACCGGTCTTGCCGCCGACCCGCAGGCCGGGCGCATTGGCCTTGCCGCCCGTACCGTTGGTGACGTTGAGGCGCATCAGGTTGAGCATGGTGCGCGAGGTGGCCGCGGAGATCACCCGGCGGCCCGGGGCGGGCGACTGGCCCGGCTGCAGGCGGCGAAGAGTGAGTGGGCGATAGACGCCGCCATTGAGGATCGAGCTCATCCCCGTGGCGAGGGAAAGCGGGGTCACGGCGATGGCGTGGCCGAAGGCCATGGAGGCGACGACGTTGGAGGTCATGGCGCGCGGCGTGATCGGCCGGGCGCTTTCCATCAGTTCGGAGGGGGCGGCGTTGAAGAGGCCGAACCTGCGCCAGTACTGCTCCATGCGCTGGGGCCCGACCATCATGCCCAGGCGCGCCGAGCCGATGTTCGAGGAGTGGGTGAACACTTCCCAGAGCGGCAGCATGGCGTTGTCGTGGTCGTAGTCGTTGATCGTCTGGCCGCCGAGGGCGAGCGGGGTGCGCGCATCCAGCATGGTGTTGACGTTGGCCACACCGGCGTCGAGGCCCATGGCGACGGTGAAGATCTTCATCACCGAGCCCGGCTCATAGAGGGCGTTGGCGACGTTGTTCTTCAGGGCGGCGGGACTGGCGGCGCCGGGATTGTTCGGGTCGAAATCCGGATAGCTGGCCAAGGCGAGGATCTCGCCGGTGCGGACATTGACGACGATGCCGGCTGCGCCATTGGCCGTGAAGCCCGTTGCGGCGCGGCGCAGCTCTTCCTGCAGGGCGGCCTGGACGCGCAGGTCGATGGAGAGGGGCACGTCGGCCTGGCCAGCCTGGGCGATGATCGTGGAGTCGAAGGCCCGCTCGGCGCCCGCGAGACCACGGCCGTCGCTGGAGGCATAGCCGATCACGTGGGCACCGGTGATGCCAAGCGGATAGGCGCGGCCACCCTCTTCCTCGAAGGAGATGCCGGGCATGGCGAGGTCGTGGACGCGCTGACGATCCTGCGGGGTCAGGCCGCCGGTCAGGAACACCCGGCTCTCCCCGGCCAGGGCGCGGTCGAGGCGGGCGGGAGAAATATCCGGCTGTGCGGACAAGAGCGCCGCGCGCGTGGCGGCCACATCGGTGACTTCGCGCGGATCGATGAAAAGGCGGTAGTGGACGAGGTCGAGGGCCAGGAGGCGGCCGTCGCGGTCGACGAGGTCCGCGCGCTGGCCGGGCGTGGCGACAACGCCTGTCGTCCCGGCGCTGAGGCCGGAGAACAGGGCCGCCTTGGTCGCGAAAACGCCCAGTGTGCAGAAACCGGCAAAGAAGATCGCCAGGACGAAGAAGATCCGAAGGCGCGCATCATCCTCGGCCTTGCCGGAGGCCCGGGCGCGCTCGAAGGCGTGCTCCATCCACCACATGGCGCGGGTGAGGATGCGGCCGAGCCGGGGGAACGGGTTGGGGACGGGGCCGATCGCGGTCATGGGCGCTGACCCCGCGCGGCAATCTCGGCCAGGGCCTCGGGGCCGGCTTCCTGCTCGGCCTTCACCGGAGCCATGGCCAGATGGTCGCCAGCCAGGCGGCCGATGCGGTCGGGGCGCTCCAGATAGGCGATCTCGGCCTCCAGAAGGCGTGTGCGCTTGCGCTCGAGGGCTATTTCACGTTCGACCTGGGCAATGGCGGCGCGCTCCCGGCCGGCGAAGGTCTTGGCCGCATAGACACCGAGCGCCAGGACAGCGACGAGGGTCAAGGCCGCGAGATCAACGATGCGGAAGCCGCGGAAACGGCTGCGGAGCAAGGCCCGGATCATGCCGCCATCCGCCAGACGGGCGCCTCGGTTCGGACGGCGGCGCGTAGCTTGGCCGAACGGGCGCGGGGATTGGCAGCGATCTCGGCCTCGGAGGGACCTTGAGCGCCATTGTGGATCAGGCGGAAGCTGGGGGCGGCGGCGGCGCTCTTCGGCGGGGCGTGGCGCGACCCGGCGGGCGCCTTGCCGGCGCGCTCGGTGAAGAAGGCCTTCACGACGCGGTCTTCCAGGGAGTGAAAGGTGACGACAGCGAAACGGCCGCCGGGCTTCAGGACGGTCTCGGCGGCGACAAGGCCCGCCTCAAGCTCGGCGATCTCGTCGTTCACGGCGATGCGCAGGGCCTGGAACACCTTGGTGGCCGGATGGGTCTTGGCGCCCCGGCGCCCGCCGAGGGCCCGTTCGACCACCTCGGCGAGGTCGAGGGTGCGGGTGAAGGGCCGTTCGGCGCGGCGCCGGGCGATGAAGCTGGCGACACGGCGCGCCTCACGCTCTTCCCCGTAGAGGCGGAAGATGCGGGCGAGCTCGGCCGGCTCGTCTTCATTGACCAGGTCAGCGGCGGTGCGGCCCTCGGCGCCCATGCGCATATCCAGGGGCCCGTCGCGCATGAACGAGAAACCGCGATCGGCTTCATCGAGCTGCATCGAAGAGACACCCAGGTCGAGGGCGACGCCGTCCGCCTGGCCGGCGGGAATCACTTCGTCCATGGCCGAAAAGTTTGCCCCCACGAGACGGAAGCGAAACTGTGGCAAATCCGCGCCAAAGGCCGTGACGCTGGGATCGCGATCGAAGGCGATGACGTTGGCCCCGGCCGCCAGGAACGCGCGGGTGTAGCCTCCGGCCCCGAAGGTTCCATCGACGATGGTTTCGCCCGGCTGGATGGCCAGCGCCTTTAGAACTTCCGGCAGCAGCACGGAAATGTGCGGAGCTTCACTCATCCGACACCCCCAGACGGGCGGCGCGCTGCTGGGCGCGGTAGGCGGCGAGGCCCGTGCGGGCGACTTCGCGCTGCTGGGCGCGGTGAGCTTGGAAGGCCTCGCGGTTCCAGATCTGAAAGCGATCGCCGAGGCCGACGACACTGACCCAATCGGTGAGGCCAAACTGATCGCAGAGGCTCTCCGGGAGGGTGATGCGTCCGGCGGTATCAAAGGCAAGTTCGGCCCGGCCGCCGTTGATGGTGGTTTGCAGGGCAAAGCGGAGTTCGTCGCCCACATCGAACTCGGCGATCATTGCCTGGTAGCTTTCGAACAGGGCCCTGCCCCCGCCCTCCAGGCAGTCGGCATCGATGGAGGGAAAGCAGACAATACCGTCGAAGGGGCCGGAGACGGCGGCGCGGAATTCCTGCGGCACAACGATCCGCCGCTTCGCATCCAGCTGTTTCTCGAAGGTCGAGAAAAACACCAGCGCCCCGCCTGTTCCGAACCACGGCGCCCGCGAGGACGCCCGCCACTCCTCGATTCTCGTGCAGTCCGCGCCCCCGCTGACGACACTTCCGCCCCTTTGAAGCAGTGTCTTTGGGTTAACATGGGGCTAACTGGGAAGCAATGACTCTAAATGCCTTTTCTACGAAATGCTGTGATTGTCGCAGGTTAGGAGCTTAACGAATCTGAATTGTTCACAGAACATACAGAGAACTGTGAGTAAAAGAGGTATTCGCCCCGATCGGGCCGCATTTGCGGTCAAGCTTGGTGTCATCGCCGCCCATCGGCCTCAGGTGGGCCCCTGGGAGCGGAACGGACCAGACGGCCTGTAAGCCGGGTTCTGTGCCACGCCGAAGCGCGCGGCGGTCATTCCTCTAGGCCCAGCCTCGCGGCGGGGCTCTGGCAACCTACCCGGAAACCTCGGGCCGGCGACAGCCCTACCCTCTTGCGAAGGCGCGGTATCCCTATTCGGTCTTGCTCCAGGCGGGGCTTGCCATGCCGCCGATGTCACCACCGGCGCGGTGGGCTCTTACCCCACCCTTTCACCCTTACCCCGCTCCGAAGAGCGAGGCGGTTTGCTTTCTGTGGCGCTATCCCTGAGGTCACCCCCGGCGGGCGTTACCCGCCGCCTTGTCGCTGTGGAGCCCGGACTTTCCTCGGCGCCCGAAGGCGACGCGACCGCCCGGCCGTCTGGTCCGCCGCGACCAGTGGGGGATCAGACGGGATTGGTCAACCGGCCACGCGCCCAAACACGATCTGGTCCCAGTAGCGGCCCTTCCAGAAGGCGTGGTCCTTCATCAGGCCTTCCCAGACGAAACCGTGGCGCTCCAGGAGGCGGCAGGAGGGGGTGTTGCCGGCCGTGACCATGGCCTCCAGGCGGCGCAGGCCCGCAAGGTGGAAGCCGATGTCGGTCAGGTGGGGCATGATCTCGTCCATCACCTTCTGGCCCCACCAGGCGGGGGAGACGTCATAAGCGATCTCGCCCCGGCGGGCCCGGTCTATAACGATCTGGTTGAAGCCGCAGGTGCCGACGAAGGCCCCTGCCCGGTCGCGAATGCCCCAGCGCACACCGCTTTCCAGGTTCAGGATCGACTGGGCCCAGGAGATCACGCCATCCGCCTCCGACACATCCGCGAGGGCGTCTATGTCCATGAAGTCGGTGACCTCCGGCTGGCGCAGGTGCGCGAAAAGGTCGGCGCGGTCCGCGGGACTCAAAGGGCTGAGGGCGAACCGGTCGGTGGCGAAGCCGCCCCAGGCCAGGCCGCCGAGGAAGCGCTCGCGGCTCAAGCCTGCTCCGCGCGCAGCACCGCCACCAGCCGGGCCCGGGTGACCCCGTCAGCGGCGCCGTCGAAACGGGTCTGCACCCAGTGGCGCTGGAAGGCTTTCACCACCGCCGTGGTGTGGGCGTCGTATGTCCCCGTGGGCGCACAATCATAGCCGAGCCGTGTGAGCCCGGCCTGCAGGGCGAAGACCCCGGTCCCCTCATCGCCTTCCTTCAGCACCGCCCCCGGGGCCGGCAGCACATCGACCCAGACCCCATGGCCCGCGGCGGCCAGCTTCTTCCAGGGGAAGAGCTCGCCCGGATCATCCTTGCGGTCGGGCGCCACGTCGGAGTGGCCGACGATCCGCTCATTGGGCACCTCCCATCTGGTGCGGATGTCGGCGACGAGGTCGATCACGGAGTCGATCTGGGCGGCGGGAAATGGTCTGTAGCCGAACTCATGGCCCGGATTGACGATCTCGATGCCGATGGAAACGCCGTTAAGGTTGGTCTGTCCGCGCCAGAACGAAAGGCCCGCATGCCAGGCCCGCCGCTCCTCCGGCACCAGGCGGAAGATGCGCCCGTCCTCCTCCACCATGTAGTGGGCCGAGACCCGCGGGGCGTTGGGATCACGCAGGCGAGCCAGGGCCTCATCACCTGTACGCATGCCGGTATAGTGCAGGACGATCATGTCCGGCGGGGCGGTGCGCTCATCGAAATTGGCCGATGGCGCCTCGATGAAGTTGAGACTCATGACCGCGAGCGTAGCATGGCCAGCAGCGGCATGATGTGCCCGGCGCGCAGCACGATGATCAGCACGCCGACGAGGGTGATCCCGGCCCCGATCGCGATCCGCCCGTCGAAGTGATCATGGGTGATTACCAGCCCGCCGATGATGGTCAGCAGCGGCGTCATCAGGGTGATCGGCTGCAGCAGCCCCGCGTCATAGCGCTGGATCAGGCCATAGAAGAAGGTGTGGGCCAAGACAGAAACCACCAGAGCCGAGAAGATCACCGCCGCCCCGAACCCCAGCCAGTGCTGGGCCATGGCCGGCCAGCCCTGGCGCTCCAGAAGCGTGGTCAGGATCGCCAGAGGCACGAAGGAGGAGAGCCCCACCCAGGCCTGTAGCTGCAGGGGTTTGATGTTCTCCATGGTGCGCAGCATGGTCGCCCCGATCGCATAGATGAAGCAGGACAGCGCCACGAGCAGCAGGCCGGCCGAGAGGGTCAGGCCGCGCGGATCCCAGATGACCAGCAAGGCCCCGGCCACAGTGACCCCGATGCCAAGCCCCCGCCGCCAGGAGATCGTCTCCTTCAGGAAAATCACCGACATCAGGATGGTCATCGGCACGCCCACCTGCAGCACCACGGCGGCGCTGGAGGGCGTGGCGGTCTGCAGGGCGATGAACATCAGGGCGAAGTTGCCGCCCCCCATCAGGAAGGCGGTGAGGATCAGCTTGCCGAGCGGCTTCGGGGCCGGCAGCAGCCAGGGCGAGACGACCAGGGCCACCACCAGGAACCTTAAGGCCGCATAGGCCAGCGGTGGGGCCGCGAAGTCCGTCACCACGATGCGCGAGATGATGTTGTTCGACGCCCAAATGACGCAGATGCCGACAAGGATTGCGAAGTCGCGCAGGGACATCGGGAGGCTTTAGCCTGATTTCCCCGGCGTCCGTCAGCCCGCCTGTTGGTCCAGGCCCCGTACGAACCGCAGATTCTGCTGGCGCAGGCGCTCACCATCCTCGTTGAAGAAGAACGGCAGGAAGGCGTAGCGGGCGCCGCGCGTCATTGGCGTCACCTC
Source organism: Caulobacteraceae bacterium (assembly GCA_046349475.1). Taxonomy (GTDB): domain Bacteria; phylum Pseudomonadota; class Alphaproteobacteria; order Caulobacterales; family Caulobacteraceae; genus Acaudatibacter. The sequence continues at coordinate 25,904 of JAXMCG010000024.1, forward strand.
GTGTAGGAGCGAGCAGGAGAAGACGATCGCCCCGCCGGTCGGCGCCCGATAGGTGCGGGACCCGAACTCCGGAAAGCGAAGATCGCCGCCGTCATAGGCCTCGGCATTGAGGTTGATGGTGCAAGCGAACTGCCGGTGCGCCGTGCCCCGGGTGGTGTTGTCCCGGTGCGGCTGGAAATGTCCGCCCTCCTCGGCGTCATAGCGGGCGATCAGATAGCGCTCGAGACGCGTGGCGATGAAGGCGAAGGCCTTGGCCATCTCCGGCTTCAGGCGCGCCACGATCATGGCGCGCAGACGGGCCTTCATGGCCTCGTCCTCCACCAGCACGTCGCGGCGGCTCTTGAAGTCGTCGTGGACCTCCACCGTCAGGCCGTCTACCTCGCGCATCACCCCCGTGAGGCGCCCGCCCAAGGCCGCATGGTTGGCCATCAGCTCCGCACAGACCTCCGGTTCGAAGCCGCGGGGCACCACCAGAACCGGGGCGGAGATCAGGGTTCCGGCATGGACATCCGGATTGTCGAGCTGGGTCAACTGACCGAAGCAGGCGGCGCTGGCCGCGGCGGGGAAACTGGCCAGGAGCCGCAGCCCCGGATCGAGGATCACCCAGGCCCCTTCCGGGCCGATCTTGTAGGCTGAGGCGATGGCGCCGTCCGCATCGAGGAAGTGGCGCAGACCCGGCAGGTGCATCTCCTGGGTCTGGAAATAGGCCTCCTCGCCGATGACACTGAAGGCGATGCGGGTGCGGTCATCGAAGAGCGGCCGGTGCGCCATCAGCGCCGACATGGCCGCATCTCGTGCGGCCCGATCCGCCGGCAGGAAAGCCAGCAGGACATAGAAACCGCCCAGCGAACTGAACAGGAAATCGAGGCGCCGGTGCGTGGGCGCACGGAAATCGGGAGCGGGGGTGCCGACAGGCAAGGGCATCGGGCCAACCTAGTCGGGCTGAGGGTCCCGCCGCAACGCTTGCCGCGCAGACCCTGGCTTGTAGATTAACCGCACGCCGCGAGGGGGAGCGATCAGTGGCTGACGAGCAGAACGCGAAGGCCGCCTCGCGCTGGCCGCTGCCGATGGTGATCGGTATGATCATCGTCGCCCTCTTCGCTTTCCCGTCTGGCTGCCAGGGCGGCAAGGGCGTCGCGCTGAATGCTCTAGCCCATCCCGGCGATGGCGGCGCCAATATGGGCTTCGCCACGGCGGCGATCCTCGGCCAGACCCTATTGTCGGCGATCCTGGTCGGCCTGCTCCTGGCGCTCATCTGGTTCGTTTTCACCAAGGACAAGCAGGGGCAATCGCCGCTCCGCTACTACGCCCACCTGATGGCCGTCTGTGCCGTGGCCTCCATCGCCGGCGCCCTCCTGGCCGTGGTGTTGGTGGGGACCGTGGCGGCCTCCCCTGCGACCCAGGGTCCGAAGATCGAGACCGCATATTGGACGGCCCTGCGCGCCGACATGGAGACCTTCAAGACCGCGGCCCGGGTCGGGGAGCCTCTCATCGACACCCGCACCTTCGAAGAGGATGAGACCCTCTCGGCGACCCGGGACCGCGTCGAACAACTTAGCGGCGCTCTGGAGGTGTTCTGCGACGCCCCAGCCAAACGCGCCGCCGAGGCGCGGACCCAGATTGCCGCCATGAAGACCTCCGAGCAGACCCGCTTCCAGTTCGACGCCGACTGGGCCCGGCGCGAAGAGGCCGTCTCCGGCGAGGTCGGCCGCTATTGCCGGACGATGCGCAACGCCGCTGATGACGCCAAGGCGGTGGTCGGCCTGCTGCGCCGCAACCGCGACGCCTGGAACATGGACGGGGCGACGGTGATGTTCGACAGTTCCAGCCTGCGCCGGGACTTCAACCGCCGAATGGACGCCATGGACGGCATCGGCGTCGCCAACCGCGACTTCGGCCGCGCCATGGACGGCCTCTATGCCGCGACCCAGACCAATCCCTTCGGCAAGGCGCCTTTCGTCGCGCCTGAGCGGCCTCAGAGCGACCGGTCTGATGGAGACAGGTCTGACGGGGATAGGTCAGAGAGGGACAGGTCTAGCCGCGACGGCGAGTGAACCGCAGGGCGGTCCGCGTCTCCGAGAAGCTGACCACCTTGTTGTCCACCAGGCCCGCGGCCTTGGCGGCGGCCATGACCTCGGTGTCCTTCACCCTCAGCAGCTTGCCCTTCAGCGAGACGATCCAGAGGGCGCCATTGTCCGCGAGACGGGGGATCAGCCGAGGAATAGCCGCGAGGTCTTCGGCGCTGTCCGCGCCATAGAACAGCAGGTCGAGGGCGTCTGCGCCGGCGGGCTGAGCCAGGGGCTGGAGCTCCGCGTCCTCGAGGTTCTCCAGGCCGATCCGCTGGCCCTCCTTGATCCCGAGCTTCTTGGCGCGGGACGGTGGATTGAGGATCGCCTCGGCCCAGCTGGCGGCCTGCCTGGCGCCGAGGGTGAAGCGTTCTCCGCCGGTGAGGACGAGGTCGTCGCCCTCCGCCCGGACGCCCGCCAGAGCCGGGCCCTCGAAGACCCGCCGCTCGGCGCCCCGGAAAATCAATTTCGGAAGCTCAAGCTGCAGGCGGCCCTGGTCCAGGGCGCCGCCGAAGCTGGCCTGGACCTGAGCCTCCTTGCCCATGGGCCTTAGGCGGCCTTGCCGATCGAATAGTGCTCGTAACGGGCCAGGTGATGGTCCGTATTGCCGAACAGGGCCTCGATCGCCGTGGCGCGCTTGAAGTAGTGGCCGATGGCCATTTCGTCGGTCATGCCCATTCCGCCGTGCAGCTGGATGGCGTTCTGGCCGACGAACTTGCAGGCCTTGCCGATCTGGGCCTTGGCGGCGGAAGCGGCCTTGGCGCGGGCATCGGCGCCTTCGGTCATACGGATGTGGGCCATGTAGGTCATCGAGATCGACTGCTCGACCTGAATGAACATGTCGACCATGCGGTGCTGCAGCACCTGGAACTGGCCGATCGGCTGGCCGAACTGCTTGCGCTGCTTGCAGTATTCCACGGTCATCTGCTGGGCCGTGGAGAGCACGCCCACCGCTTCGCCGCAGAGGGCGATGATCGCCTCGTCCGTCACCTGCTCCACCAGGGGCAGGCCCGCCCCTTCGGCCCCGATCAACGCTTCAGCGCCCAGGGACACGTTCTCGAACATCACCTCGGAGGCGCGTTGGCCATCGACGGTGGGATAGTCCCGCGTGGTGACGCCCTTCGCGCCCTTCTCCACCACGAACACCGACACGCCTTGCGCGTCACGCTGGCCGCCGCCCGTGCGGGCCGTGACGATCAGGTGGCTGGCCCAGGGGGCGCCGATGACCACGGCCTTGGCGCCGTTCAGCACCCAGCCGGATCCATCCTTCTTCGCCGTCGTCTTCAGGTCCGCCAGATTGTAGCGGCCCTGCGGCTCGGCATAGGCGAACGCGTAGGTGGCCTCGCCCGAGATGATCTGGCCGATGCGGTCTACCGCCAGGCCCCCGCCGGCCGCCTTCAGGAAGCCGCCGCCGATCACCACCGTGCCGAGATAGGGCTCCACCACCAGGGCTTTGCCGAACTCTTCCATGACGATCATGTTCTCGAGCGCACCGCCGCCCAGACCGCCATGCTCTTCGGAGAACGGTGCGCCGAGAATGCCCAGCTCATCGGCGAAGGCCTTCCAGACGGCGGGCCGCCAGCCGGCTTCCGACTTGATCGCCGCGCGGCGCTTTTCGATATCGTAGTTGTCCCGCAGGTAGCTGGCGACCGTGTCGCGCAGCATCGTCTGTTCGTCGGTGAACGAGAAATCCATTCCAAATCACTCCGCTCATCCCGGCGAAAGCCGGGACCCAGGCGTTTTCAGTTTCTCTCCGCCGCCCCGGTCTTTCAGGAACACCCTGGACCAAAAAACCTGGTTCCCGGCTTTCGCCGGGATGAGCGGATTTAGAGGTAGGTCAGAGCCCCAGCACCATCTTGGCGATGATGTTGCGCTGGATTTCGTTGGAGCCGCCGTAGATCGAGGTCTTGCGGCCGTTGAAGTACTCGCCGGCCAGGCCCTCGGCATAGTCCGGGCCGATGGCGCCGGAATTGTGCGGCAGGCCCCGCAGGTTGGGCGCGCCATAGTGGCCGACGGCCTCCAGGGCGAGCTCATTGAGGCGCTGCTGGATTTCCGTGCCCTTGATCTTGAGGATCGAGCTTTCCGGGCCCGGCCCCTTGCCTGAGCTTTCACCGGCGAGCGTGCGCAACTCGGTGAACTCCAGGGCCATCAGATCGAGTTCCAGCTCGGCCACCTTGCGCTTGAAGAAGGCGTCCTGCAGCAGCGGGCCCGAGTCATCGGCGCGTTCGGTGGTGGCGATTTCTCGGATCTTCTCCAGGCCGCGCTTGGAGCGGGCGACCCCAGCGATGCCGGAGCGCTCGTGGGCGAGCAGCGCCTTGGCGCAGGTCCAGCCCTGGTTTTCGTGGAAGATGCGGTTTTCGACGGGCACCTTCACATTGTCGAGGAAGACGTCATTGACCTCGTGGCCGCCCTCCAGGGTGATGATCGGGCGCACGGTGATGCCCGGCGTCTTCATGTCGATCAGCAGGAAGGAGATGCCGGCCTGCGGCTTGGCGTTCTGGTCCGTACGCACCAGGAAGAAGCCCCAGTCGGCGTGCTGGCCGAGGGTCGTCCAGGTCTTCTGGCCGTTGACCAGGTAGTATTCCTTGCCGTCATCGCCGGTGATGCGATCGGCGCGGGTCTTGAGCGAGGCGAGGTCGGAGCCGGCGCCCGGCTCGGAATAACCCTGGCACCACCAGATCTTGCCGTCCTTGATGTCCGGCAGGAAGCGCGCCTTCTGCTCCTCGGTGCCGAAGGTGTAGATCACCGGGGCCAGCATCGAAACGCCGAAGGGCAGGATTCCCAGGGTGTCGGCAAGGGCCTGTTCCTCGGACCAGATGTACTTCTGGGTCGGCGTCCAGTTCTGGCCACCGTGCTCGGCCGGCCAGTTCGGCGCGCTCCAGCCCTTGGCGGCCAGGATGCGGTGCCAGGAAAGGTAATCCTCTTTCCCGAGTTCCTCGCCGCGATCCTGTTTCTCGCGCAGGGCTTTGGGATAGTTCTCGGCCAGGAACTTGCGAGCCTCGTCGCGGAAGGCGAGGTCTTCGGGGGAGAAATCCAGGTCCATCGGGGGCTCCTCAGGGGCCGCTTAGAAGGCCCTCGGTCTGACAAGCACCCATAGAGGCGCCTCGCCGCGGAGAAAAGATGACGCTTGCGTCAACGTAAGCAAATGGCCACGCTTGTTGATCGTCGTCTCTGCGCGCAGGAGTGAGGGCGATGCGGATCCTCACCTACAACGTTCACCGCTGCGTCGGCACGGACGGACGGCTGGATGTCGGGCGGGTAGCGGCGGTGATCGCCGCCGAGGCGCCGGATGTCGTGGCCCTGCAGGAGGTGGATGTCGGGCGCCGGCGCACCGGCCACGTCGACCAGGCCCACGAGATCGCCAAGCGGCTCGGCATGGCGTTTCATTTCAACGCCGCGCTCAAGGTCGAGGAGGAGCGCTACGGCGATGCGATCCTCACCGCCCTTCCGGAGAAGCTGATCAAGGCCGGCCCCCTGCCCGGCTACCGCCGTATCCCGCAGTTAGAGCCACGGGGAGCGATCTGGGTGGCCGTGACCGAGGGCGCGCGAACCCTGAACATCATCAACACCCACCTGGGCCTCGTCCCGCGCGAGCAGCAGCTGCAGGCGCAGGACATCGCCGGGCCGGGCTGGCTGGGCGCCGCGCCGGAGGGGCCGCTGCTGCTGACCGGGGATTTCAACGCGACGCCGGGGACGGTGGTCTACCGCACCCTCACGGCCGGCCTGACCGACGCGCGGCGGCAGGCGAAATGGCCGGTCAGCGCCACCTTTCCCTCCCCGTTTCCGGTGCTGCGGCTGGATCACATGTTCATCGGTAAGGGATTGCGGGTGGAGGCGATGCGCGTGCCGCAAAGCACCCTGGCCAAGGCCGCGTCGGATCACCTGCCGCTGGTGGCGGATATCGTCTTCACGGACTGAATCTCCAGCCGGGCCCGGTCATAGAGGCGCTCACGCCGGGCCACAGGCCGCCACGCGTCGGTCACACTGGCCGGGTCGCCCAGGTGATGGCGGGCGATGAGTTCGCCGAAGGCCGTCATCTTCGGCGCTTCGATGGGCGTCAGTCGGCCACCGTGATTCAGCGCCTCGACGGCGGCGATCAGGCTGCCCCCCGCCCGTTCGCGCGCCAGAGCCAGATCCTGCGGCTTGCGGGAGACGAAGTGGGCCAGGAGGTGATCGCGGAAGCCGGCGATGGCGGCCCGCTGAGTCTCGTCGGCCGCTTCGAAGGCCAGGTCACACTCCGTATCAAAGCCGCCTGAGCGGTTGTTCAGATTGGCCGAGCCGACGCGCGCAATGCGGTCGTCGATCACCATCACCTTGGAATGCACGATCAGACGCTGGCCATCGGCCGCGCAGGGCTGCCAGGCGCGGAAGCGGCCGAAAATGTCCGCGGCGCGCAGGCGCCAGAGCTGTACGGCGCGGGCCCGGTCCATGGTCAGCTGGTCGAACCAGGAGGGGGAACGGCCCGTGGAGACGAGGATGATCTCCGGCCCCTCGGGTTCCCCCAGCCGGGCCGCCAGGGCTTCGGCGATAACCGGCGCCGTGAAGTACTGGTTCTCTAGATAGAGCGTGGTCTTGGCCTCGGCGATCAGGGCCAGGGTCAGGGCCTCGTTCTCCTCCGTGCAGGGCCGCCCGGCCCAGGCCGGCTCGGTGCGGGCGATCGCCGTCGCGGCGCCGGAAAGGTCAGGTGTCACCGAGGCAGGCCAGACCGGCGCCAGCGGCGGCGGCGGAATGATCTCCTCCCCCAGCATGCGCCGCCAACGTTCACGGGCGAGGTCTCCCAGCGCCTTGGCGGCGGGGCCGCTGACCAGGCTCATCACTTCGTGCCGGGGGCCGTGCCGCGCCCCGCCGGGCATGATCCGGCGCGCATCGTCAGCCAGATGGGCCTCGGAATCCCAGCGGTCGCAGGCAATGTCCCCGGAGCCGGAGAAGGCCAGGACATCGTCGATCACCACCACCTTCTGGTGATGGCAGGCGCCGAAGGGCACGGCGTCGTCCAGCTCGAAATGGACCCTGGAGCCCTTGAACCAGGCGCGCGCCCGGTGCGGGAAGAATTCCTGGGAGGCGCTGACCGGCAGGGCCGACTTCCAGGCCAGAATACGCACCTCCAGCTCCGGCCGATCGGCGCACAGCGCCATCAGAACCTGGGCGATGGCGTCCGGATGGCGCCCGCCCCTGTGACCATCCGGGGCCAGCCGGGCGCGCGGATCGAAGCCCCAGCCGAGGATGGTGATCTGCCGCCGCGCCAACTGGAGGGCTTCGCGCAGCGCCGAGAAGTAGGCCTGGTAATCGACCAGGAAGGCGCAGCGGTCGGCGCGTTCCGTCCGCCAGCAAGTACGGCCGGGCTCGAAAGACGAAATCCCGCCCTCATGCTTCATGTTTGAAATCGTCAGAGCCGGGCCGGATTTGCTATGAAAGCCGCCATGGCAGACTCGGCTCTCTACTTCGACGCCGAGGGTCTGACGGCCCTCATGCGCAGGCTCTTTCCCAACACGGACTCCCGTGACATCGGGCGCGTGGGGGAGCTGAAGCTGAACTTCCTGCGCATGACCCTGCCTTTCCGGCAAAGCATGCTGCGGCCCGGGGACCTGATCTCCGGTCCGACCCTGATGTCGCTGGCGGATTCCGCCGCCTACGCTTTGGTGCTCGCCCACATCGGGGAAAAGCCCATGGCGGTGACGAGTTCCTTGATCGTGCACTTCCTGCGCCAGGCGACGGCCGGCGATCTCAATGCGGACGCCACCATGCTGCGGCTCGGCCGGCGCAATGCCGTGATCGACGTGGGCCTATGGACGGAAGATCCCGACCAGCTGGTCGCCCATGCGACGGTCACCTATGTCCTGCCACACGAGCAGATCTAGCTTCTAGCGGCCGTCCAGCGGTCGAGGATGTCGCGGGCCTGGTTCTGGGCCGGGTCCATCAGGCGGTCATAGTCCGGCGTCGAGGCGGCCAGCTCCAGCACATAGCCGTTCGGATCGCGGAAATAGATCGAGTGGCACATCTTGTGGTCGGAGACGCCGCGCACCTCGATCCCCGCTGCCTTGGCCGCGGCGAAACGCGACTGCAGCTCTTCCTCTGAGACCTCCAGGGCGATGTGCAGATCGAAATCGCGCTGGTCATGGAAGTCGAAGGGCGCGTCCGGCTCCTCGAAGAAGGCGATGCAGGCCCCGTCCTCCATGGCATAGAAGGTGTGCAGAACATTGGCCGCGCGCCCCGTTGCCGTGGTCGAGATTTCCAGCGATCCGACCAGCTTCAGGCCCAGGAAATCCTCATAGAACTTTCGCGTCTCCTCGGAGGAGCGGCAGCGATAGGCGGCGTGGTGCAGTTTCTGGATCATGGCGTTTCCCGGCGGCCGCGATGAGAGCCGAGTATCGCACAGGCCTGTTCAGGCAAAAAGCCGCGCCCGCACCGGGGAAGGGCGCGGACGCAAATAGCGCTGGGGGCGCTGGAGTTGCTTTTATTGAGCTTCGGGCGTCCGGGCCGTGGACATCACGCCGGCATTGCCGCCGCCGAACTGCTGCACCGAGGTGCAGAGGGCGTCGCGCTCAGCGGTGAGGCGCGTGCGTCCGGCTTCGTCAGCGCGGCGGGCCTGGCGCTCGGCGTCGTCGCGGGCCTTAGCGGCCGCATCGCTGACGAATTGCGGGCGATTGCGCGAACTGGCCTTGATGGCCGCGTCAATGGTGGTGGTGTCGATCCGGCCGAGGGCGTCCGAACCGGCCAGGCCCCGGCAGCGGGCGGCGGCGACGAACTGCTGGTCAGTCATCCGGGTCGTGTCGGCGGCGGCGGCCTGGGTCGCGGCGGCGAGGCCCGCGACGGCGAAGGCCGTTGCGATGAACTTGCGCATGTCAGAAAACTCCCACTCGTTTGTGGGTTGAGGATGCTTGGCTTCCTCTTCGACCGCAAATTAAAGAAAGTATAGGTTGCTTCATGAACGGCCTGTAATCTTTACAGAGAACAGATGTCGCGGCGAAGCTTGCCTCAGCGCCTCCAGAACGGCATCAAGGCGTGCATGGATAAGCCTCCCGCCCCGATCGCCACGCCTTGCGTCAAGGTTTGCATCGTCGACGGCGAGAGCGGCCTCTGCCTCGGCTGCCACCGGGAAATGCAGGAAATCGCCGGCTGGGCGCGCCTCAGCGACGAACGCCGCGCCGAGATCATGGAGGAACTGCCCTCCCGCCGCAGCCGTATCCGGCCGGAAAAGCTAGGACTCTTCTGAAGCTCGGCCTCTTCTGATCTTCGCCCGCGTAAACCCGTTACCAACCTTCCCAGCATAAGCTGCCGTTCCAGAGCGGCCGAGAAGCGGTCGTCAAAAGCCGGAACGGCAAGGTGATGGGATGATGAAGTTCGCGCTGACCGCCCTGGCGGCCATGCTGACCGCGGTAGGCGCGGCCAAGGTCGTGATGTCGCTGGATGCGGCCCACGGCCAGGCCCAGGCCGCAGCCGTGACGGCCCCTGCCCCCACCGCCTCGCCGCCCGCCTATGCCGGCGGCAGCCCCGCCCAGATCACCAAGGGCCCGGACGGACACTTCTGGGCCGAGGCCAATGTCGACGGCCATGCCATCCGCTTCCTGGTCGACACCGGCGCCACCGCCGTCGCTCTGACCGCCACCGACGCCCAGCGCCTCGGCATCAACCCTTCCAGCCTTGACTACACGTACTCGGTGCAGACCGCGAACGGCGAGGCCAAGGCCGCCAAGGTCTCCCTGCGCAGCGTTTCCGTGGCCGGGGCGCGTGTCGATGATGTGGAGGCCTATGTCATCGACCACGGCCTGGAGACCTCGCTCCTTGGCATGACCTATCTTGGCCGCCTGTCGCGCTTCGAAGCCAGCCAGACGTCACTGATCCTTAGGCCCTAAACCTCGGCCGCCTGCGCCTTCGGCTCGCTGGCCCGTGAAACCCAGAGCACCCAGAGCAAGAGGGCGATAACGCCCCAGACCATCGCCGAGAGGGTAATCCCGGTGGGTCCGGCGTGGATCAGCATGAAGCCCCCCACGGCGCCGGCGAACGCCTGCCCAAGGCTTCCCGCTGAGCCGTTCAGCGACAAGGCCAGGGGCGCTGAAGCCGGGGCTGCGGCGATCAGGCGCGTGGAGTTGATTGGGCCGATCGAGAAAAGGGCGCTGGACGCCACGACCATCGTGATCGCCACGACCACATAGGTTGGCCAACCAGGCGGCGCGCCGCCCAGCAGTTCATTGGTATGTGAGGCGAGGGCCAGGATGAGGCAGCCGATGGCCACCGTCACCGCCCGGCCGCCATAGCCACCATCGGCCGCTCGCCCGCCGATGGTCAGGCCCGCCAAGCTGCCCACGCCAACCACCATCTGGAAGATGCTGATCCACTTTGTCGCCAGATGGGTTTGAATATCCAGGATCACGGAGATGTAGATGCTGACAGAGAAGTTGGCCGCGAAGGCGAAGAAGGTGAAGAGGTAGGTGGGCAGGGTCGCAGCCAGGGTGAAGCGTCCGGTCGCACTCCTGGGCGGCGCGGCGATGCGCGGCAGAAGCAGGGACACGCCCAGAAGAGCGATCGTCGACATCGCCACCGTCAGGCCAAAGCAGGCGCGCCATCCGAACATCGAACCCACTACAGTGCCGAGTGGGATGCCCATCAGGAAGGCCACCGTGATCCCGGAGGATACGATCGCCATGGCCGAGCCCCGGCGCTCAGGCGGAGCCAAGGCCGCCGCTGCGGTGGAGGCCGCTGGGGCGGCCATTGCCCCTGTCGCGCCCAGCACGGCGCGAATGACGATCAGATGGTTGAAGTCATTGATCAGCACGCAGAGCAGGTTCAGGGCCACGGCGATCCCGAGGGAACTGACCAGGATCAGCTTGCGGTCGAACCTCTGCAGCCAGTTGGCCAGCAACGGTCCGGCAAAGGCCGAGGTCAGGACGTAAACCGTCTGCAGCTGCCCGGCCACGCCCGGCGCCACGTGCAAATCCGCCGCCAGTTCCTTCAAAAGGCCGGCGAAGATGAAAGCGCCAGATCCGAACGAAAACGTCGAAAGCGCCAGAACGAAGAGGCGCGGGTTCATGGCCTCCTAGGCCGCGACAGCCGCGCGCGCGGCCGCCTCCCGCAGGGCGTCCAACGCCCGATCAATCACGTCCATCCCGGCTCCACCCTTCGATCCATCGACGGTCAGGATGCGCCGCCATGCGCGCGCTCCTGGCGTTCCGTGGAACAGTCCCAGCATATGACGCGTCATCGCGGCCAAGTGAAAGCCCTTCGCCAGCTGTGCCGTAAGGTAAGGCCGGTATTTTTCCACCGCCTCGAAAGCGGTCACGTCTCCGCCCGCCTCCCCAAACACTTGACGGTCGACTTCACCTAGCAGTCCCGGCGTGTGATAGGCGGCCCGGCCCAGCATCACCCCGTCGACGTGTTTGAGGTGCAACTGCGCCGCCGCGAGGTCCGGCACCCCGCCATTGATGGCGATGGTCAGGTGCGGCCGTTCGGCCTTCAGCCGGTAAACCAGGGGGTAGTCGAGGGGCGGGATGTCCCGGTTTTCCTTCGGCGAGAGGCCCTTAAGCCAAGCCTTGCGGGCATGGACGGTGAAGCTGGTCACGCCCGCCGCCGCGCACTTGTCCACCAGTCCGAAGAGACTCTCTTCTGGGTCCTGGTCATCGACCCCGATGCGGCACTTCACGGTCACGGGCACACTCACAACCGCGCCCATCGCCGCCACGCACTCGGCCACCAGGTCAGGCTCACGCATCAAACAGGCGCCGAACCGCCCCGACTGCACCCGGTCCGACGGGCAGCCGACGTTGAGGTTGATCTCGTCATAGCCGAGGTCCGCCCCGATCCGCGCCGATGCCGCCAGATCGGCCGGCTCCGAACCGCCCAACTGCAGCGCTACCGGATGCTCCTCCGGCGAAAAGGCCAGCAGCCGATCCCGGTCGCCGTGCAGCACCGCCCCGGTCGTCACCATCTCCGTATAGAGCAAGGCCCGCCGAGACAGGACACGGTGCAGCGCTCGGCAATGCCGGTCGGTCCAGTCCATCATCGGGGCCACGGAGAGCCGGTGGGCGGGGGTGGGGGTCAGCATGAAGCCTGGGTTCGGATCCTGGCGGCGTTGCCGCCCGCTTCCGATAGATCAAACCGGCCGTCCGGCCAAATTCCCCGCGCCGAGGCCTCAGGCCGGATCCAGCACCAGCAGGCACGACGCCGTGTTGGAGATCGGGATGTGATAGTTGAGGTGCGCTTGGCTGGCCCGTTCGCCGAGCGCGGCGCGCATCGCCACCCAGGACAGCAGTTCCACCCCCTGCGAGCCCGCCAGATCGACGATCTCCCGCGTGGAATAGCGGCAAAGGCTCTGCGGGTCCTTCTCCAGGGCCGCCAGGAATTCAAGGTCGAAGGCCTTGTTGATGAACCCGGCGCGATCACCCTCCAACTGGTGCGAAAGCCCGCCACTGGCGATCACAAGCACGCGCCGCTCGTCCGGCGCGGCGCGGACCGCATCGCCCACGGCCCGGCCCAGCTTGAAGCAGCGGCTCACCGACGGGATGGGATGCTGCACCGTGTTGATCGCGATGGGCACGGTGGGGATCCGCGTTCCGTCCGGCCAGAGCAGCTGCATGGGGATCGCGAAGGCATGGTCGACCTTCATCGCCTGGCAGGTGGCGACGTCGAACTCATTGGCCACCAGATGCTCGATGATCCGCCAGGACAGGGCCGGGTCCCCGGGGAACGGGTCGGTCACCGGCAGGCCCCAGCCCTCATCGGCGTTCTCATAGACGGGCGCCGCCCCGACCGCGAAGGTCGGCTGGTTATCCAGGAAGAAGTTCAGGCCATGGTCGTTGTAGAACATGACGATGGCGTCCGGCCGGCGCTCAGCCAGCCAGGCATGGGCCGGCGGAAAGCCATCGAAGAATGGCGCCCAGTACGGATCCTTCTGCAGGCCCTTGGCGATGGCCGCGCCGATGCCGGGGACATGGGAGGTGGCGATCCCGCCAATCATCTTCGACATCAGGTGTCTCTCCCGGCCGCGAGAAGCTTCTCGCGGAAGGCCTCAACGCTCACTCCAGTCTGCTGGGCGCCGACATCCTGCACCGACAGCCCCCAAATGCCCGCCATCTTGGCGAGGTAGTAGATGTTGCCCCCCGCCGCGATCATCGCCCTGACGTTCTTGGCCAGGACTGCCGCCGTCTGTTCGGCGGTGAGGCCGTAACGCGCGCAAAAGCCGGCCTCGTCCGCACGGAAGGCCTCGCGATTGGCCGCGTCGTTGAACGAAAAGCACATGCGGTTCAGCGCATAGCCTTTGAGGGCGGCCTCTCCGTCGAAGAGTTCAACACCCAGCGCCGTTGTGGACATGTCAGGCGCGCTCCACGATCAAACTGACCGGACTGCGGAACGTCGAGGACGGCGCCCAGTCGAGATTTTCATCAACGCGCTTGAAGTCCGGCATGCGCGCCAGCAGCTCCTCGGCGATCAGCTGGGTGGCGAACTTGGCGATCGGCGCGCCCAGGCAGGCATGTACGCCGCCGCCGAAGCCCAGGTGCCCCATCGGTTTGCGGTCGAGGTCGTAGGTGTCCGGATCCGGAAATTTGCGTTCGTCGCGGTTGCCGGCGCCGTAGGCGAGACAGACGAAGTCGCCGGGCTTCATCACCTGGCCGTGCAGGGGCGTCTCTTTCATGATCCGGCGCTTGAAGCGCTGGGCGGAGGTGTTGAAGCGAAGGGATTCGTCGATGGCCTGGCCGATCAGCTTTGGATCGGCCGCGCAACGCCGGCGCGCATCGTCGAAATCGGCCAGGTTCAGACCAAACATTGCCAGGAACCCCCCAAGGGATTCCACCCCCGCCATGATCAGGGTCGTGGTGGTCAGGAGAACCTCGCGCTCTTCCAGCCGGTCGCCGTCGATCTCGGCGAGGCTGAACTGCGAGATGAGGTCGCCCGTGGGCGCCTCGCGGCGTTCGGCGATCACTCCGGCGGCGAAATCCTTCATCCACTCGAACGCCGCCAAATGCTCCGGCCCCTTGCCCCGGGTGACCGGATCTGACTGCACCATCAGCACGGCTTTCTCGCGGATAAGATCCTCGTCTTCCAGAGGCAGGCCGAGCAGTTTGAAGAGCGCCTTGACGGTGATCTTGGCGGCGAAGTCATTGACGAAATCGAACCGGCGGGCGCTTCCGATCGCGTCGATCGACGCCGCCGTCGCCGTGCGGATATCGGCCTCCATCCAGTCAAGGTTCCGGCGGACGAAGGCGTGCTGGACAAGGGCCCGCAACCTGTCGTGACGAGGTGGGTCCGTGGTTCCAAGCGTCGCCCCGGCCCTGCCGGGCAGTTCGTCCATCAGGTTGCCAGTCGCGGAGGAGTAGGTCTCCCAATCCTGCAGGGCGCGCGAGATGTCTTCGTGCCGCGTCAGCACCCACATGCGGGCGTGATCGCTCCAGAAGCAGGGCGCCTCGTCGCGCAGCTGCTTGTAAACATCGAAGGGATTAGCGTCGAACGCCGGGCTGTACGGATTGAACTCGATCAAGGTTCGCCTCCTCGCCGCCCTCTAAACGTGGCGTTGGGTCCAGCATGGGCGCGTGGGCCCGCCGGGCGAATGGCTGATCGCCGCTAAGATTGGGACTTTCCCGTCAGATGCCGTCCGCGCTGCGCCCCGCCCTGCCCACGTTCGTGCTCTATGGTGAGGCCGGCGCGGCGCCGATCGACGCCTTTCACATCGAGGCTCTCAGTTTACGGAGCGCCCTGCACGCCTGGGAGATCCAGCCGCATGTGCACCAGGCGATCGACCAGATCTTCATCCTGTCCGAGGGAGAAGCCCTGCTGTCCCTCGATGGGGCGGACAGGCGCCTGAGCGCGCCGGCGGTTTGGACGATCCCGTCCGGCGTCGCCCACGCTTTCCGCTTTCAGTCCGGCTCGGAAGGTCTCGTTCTGTCGCTCGCGGGCCTGGAAGGCCTGGGCATCGCTCCCAGCGCGCGCGCCGCGATCGGCAGCTCCCTCCTTGGAGGGCCCGTGAGTATCCCGTTCGGACCGGACGATCCCGACTGGCGGCTCCTGGGCGCCCTGGCCGCCGGTCTACCGCGCGAACAGGAGCTCGGAGGCCCTTGGCCGATCGCCGCCGGCCTGCTCGCCACGGCCCTGATGGTCCTGTCCCGCAGGGCCAACGCCATCGCCCTGGCCGCCGTCGGGGACCAGCAGCGCCTGATGGGGGCGTTCCGCGGAAGCGTGTCCGAGCACCTTGCCGATCACTGGACGCTGGGCGCCTATGCCGCCGCGCTCAATACCAGCGCCTCGACCCTCGACCGGGCGTGCAGGGCTATCGTGGGAACCAGCGCCATGCGCTTCGTGCAGCAAAAGCTGGCCGCGGAAATTCGCCGCCGCCTCGCCTACACCCCTTCGCCGGTCTCGCAGATCGCCTACGACCTGGGCTTCGCGGACCTCTCCTATTTCTCCCGTTTTGTGCGCCGCATGACCGGATCGACTCCCACCGCCCTGCGCCGCCGGATCGCCTGAGCCAGGACTTCACCCCCACACGAACGCCACCGACACAGCGAGGTCCTTGCTCAGCGCGTGCTTGACCGGGCACGTCGCGGCAGCGCGTTCCAGCTTGGTTCGGATCAAGGGCTCCGGGGCGTGGGGCATGCGGATCGTCACCGCCATGGCCTCGACCCGGTGGGAAGGCTTTTTCCGCATCGTCTTTTCCACGCGCGCGCTGGCCCCCTCGAAAGGGACATTCTGAACGCGGGCCGCGGTGGCCATGACGCTGAGGATGCAGGACCCGAGAGACGCCGCCAGCAGGTCCGTGGGGGAGAAGCTCTCCCCTCTGCCCTCATGATCCGGCGGGGCGTCTGTCAGGATCACGTCGCCGGACGGGCCATGCACGATGCGGCAGCGCAGATCGCCCTCATAGGTCATGTCGACGGCCATGGACGCCTCCTTAGCGAACGCCCATGAGCATTGCCCGGTCCGCAGGCGCCCGGTCAAATCCCGCTCCATGGACCGGCTGCGGCGCTTCGCCCTCTACAAACTGTAGGCGCCGGGTCACGACGGCGACAATTTCATACCGGCCATACGGGAATTCGGGCTCATGGCCTGAGGTTGAGCCAGCGCGAGCTTGGCAAGAGCGGGGAGCGCCCATAGGGTCCGCCGACCATGGCCTCCCATACATCGAAGTCCGTCATCTATTCGGCGCTCGCCGGCAATACGGCCATCGCCGCGACCAAGTTCGCCGCCGCGTTCTTCACCGGCAGCGCGGCGATGCTGTCGGAGGCCATCCACTCGGTGGTCGATACGGGCAACCAGTTGCTGCTGCTCTGGGGCCTGCGGCGCGCCGCCAAGCCGCCGAGCGCCCGCCACCCCTTCGGCTACGGCCTGCAGCTCTATTTCTACACCTTCGTCGTGTCGGTGCTGATCTTCGGTGTGGGCGCCGTGGTGTCCTTCATGCATGGCCTGGAGAAGGTCATGCATCCCGAGCCGGTGGAGCATGCCTGGGTGAACTACCTGGTGCTGGGCTTCGGCGTCGTCTTCGAAGGCGCGGTCTGGATCGTGGCCCTGCGCGCCTTCAACAAGGAGCGCGGCGGGCGCGGCTGGATTTCCGCCGTGCGCCAGTCCAAGGATCCCACCGTCTTCACGGTGCTCTTCGAGGATACGGCCGCCCTCCTCGGCCTCGCCATCGCCCTGCTGGGCGTGTTCTTTTCCCAGGTGCTGAACCTGCCGGTCATCGACGGCGTCGCGTCCATGGCCATCGGCGTACTGCTTGGCCTGACAGCGCTGTTCCTAGCCTACGAGAGCCAGAGCCTGCTGACCGGCGAGAGCGCCGATCACGACACCCGCGTCGGCATCAACCGTATCGCCCGCGCCGAGCCCGGTATCGTCGGCCTCAACCAGGCCCGGACCATGCATTTCGGCCCCAACGAGGTGTTCGTGGTGCTCAGCCTCGATTTCGAGGACACCCTCCCCGCCGGCGAGGTGGAACGCATCGTCACGCGTCTCGAGGTGAAGATCAAAACCGCCTACCCGCAGGTGCATCAGGTCTTCATCGAGGCCCAGAGCTTTGACGCCGACCGCCGTGGCGGCTCCCCGGCGCCGCCGACGGAGCTCCTCTAGGCATCCCTGGCGAAAAATCGCCTACACCCTGTCGGAACACCGCGCACCCGCCCGTCTTCCAGACGTAACATCCCCACAAGGAGGCCCCCCATGGCTTACGTCGATGGTTTCGTGATCGCTGTCCCGAAGGACCGGCTGGAGGAATACAAGAAGATCGCCCGCGATTTCGGCCCCAAGTGGAAAGCTCTCGGCGCCCTCTCCTATGTGGAATGTGTTGGCGACGAGGTGCCACAGGGCGAACTCACCAGTTTCCCGCGCGCGGTCATGGCCAAGGACGATGAAGTCGTCATTTTTTCCTGGATCACCTACCCCGACAAAGCCACGCGCGACGCCGCCAACGCCAGGATCATGGATGACG
Source organism: Caulobacteraceae bacterium (assembly GCA_046349475.1). Classification (GTDB taxonomy): domain Bacteria; phylum Pseudomonadota; class Alphaproteobacteria; order Caulobacterales; family Caulobacteraceae; genus Acaudatibacter. Next base: position 43,373 of record JAXMCG010000024.1, read on the forward strand.
ACACCATGCCGTCCGAGATGCCCTTCGACATGCAACGCATGATCGTCGGCGGATTCGAGACCTTTCTGGAACTCTGAGCCGCCAAGCGCCGGTTGCATTTTTCTCGCCGGGCCCTGTCGGCATCGGGCAAAGTCGTCCGTCCTGAGACCCAACGAGGCTTATATGCTCTACGCCATCCTCTGCTACGACAACGAAGACGCGGTCTTCGCCTGGCCGAAGGACCATGAGGAGGCCGTCATGAGCCGCCTGATGGCCGTGCAGGACAAGCTGCATGCGGAGGGGCGCATGGGCCCGGTCGCCCGGCTCCTGCCCACCACCTCGGCCACCACCCTGCGCAAGGGCAAGGATCAGGTCATCCTCGACGGCCCCTTCGCCGAGACCAAGGAGCAGCTTCTCGGCTTCTACGTCATCGACTGCGACGACCTCGACCATGCCCTCTCCGTCGCCAAGGATCTCGCCGCCGCCTCCGGCTCGGCCGGCGCCTTCGAGGTCCGCCCCTTGCTGGTGTTCCATGACTGGAAGGCGCAAGCGGCGGAGACCGCGCCCGCATGAGCGACCTCGCCTGGATCGAAGCGGCGCTGACGGCCGCCCGTCCCCAGGCGGTGGGCGCCCTGATGCGCTATTTCCGCGACCTCGACACCGCCGAGGAGGCCTATCAGGATGCCTGCCTCCGCGCCCTGAAGTCCTGGCCCCAGAACGGCCCGCCCCGTGATCCGGCCGCCTGGCTGATCCTCGTCGGCCGCAACGCCGCCCTCGACCAGGTGCGCAAAACCAGCCGCTTAAAGCCCCTCCCCGCCGAGGAACTGATCTCCGACCTCGGAGACGCAGAGGAGGCCGCCGCCGATCAGGTGGACGGCGACAGCTACCGCGACGATGTCCTGCGCCTGATGTTCATCTGCTGCCATCCGGACCTCCCCGCCACCCAGCAGGTCGCCCTGGCCCTGCGCATCGTCTCCGGCCTCTCCGTGGTGCAGATCGCCCGCGCCTTCCTCGTCTCCGAGGCGGCCATGGAACAGCGCATCACCCGCGCCAAGGGCAGGATCGCCGCATCGGGCGCCAGCTTCGAGACCCCTGGCGCCATCGAGCGGTCTCAGCGCCTCGCCGCCGTCGCCACCATGATTTACCTCGTCTTCAACGAGGGCTATTCGGCTGGCGCCGACCAGCAAGCCCGCGCCCGGCTCTGCGACGAAGCCATTCGCTTGGCGCGCCTGCTCATCCGCCTCTTTCAGAACGAGCCGGAGATCATGGGCCTCACCGCCCTCATGCTGCTGCAGCACGCCCGCAGCGCGGCCCGCTATGCCCCGGACGGCCAGGTGATCCTGCTGGAGGATCAGGACCGCGCCCTCTGGAACCCACAGCTCATCGCCGAGGGCTTCGCCCTCCTCGACAAGGCCATGCGCCACCGCCGCCGGGGCCCATATCAGGTCCAGGCCGCCATCGCCGCCCTGCATGCCAGAGCCGCCAAGGCCGCCGACACCGACTGGGCCCAGATCGACCTTCTCTACGGCGCCCTTGAACAACTGGAGCCCTCTCCGGTGGTCACCCTCAACCGCGCCGTCGCGGTCTGGAAGGTGCGCGGCCCGGCCGCCGCCCTGGAGATGATCGACCCCCTGGAGCCCCGTCTCGGCGGCTACTTCCACTTCCACGGGGCGCGGGGCGCCTTCCTGAAGGAGCTCGGCCGCGCCGCCGAGGCCCGCGAAGCCTTCAACCGCGCCATCTCTCTGGCCAACAGCCCCGCCGAGGCGGCCCATATCCGCATGCACCTGGACAATCTCTCCAAAGAAGCCGCCGCGCGGTCCGCATAGTTTTCTCAAGATCGATTGTCGGAGCCTGACTGCCCCGAACGTCCTAGGGTCAGACCCAAACGAAGGAGCCAACCATGGCCGACACACCCGCCCCCGTCCCGATGTCGAAGATGCTCGGCGTCATCCCCTACGTCGCCGTCAACGGCGCCGTGAAGGCCGTCGAATTCTACCGGAAGGCCTTCGCCGCCGAGGTCCTGGCCCCGCCCATGGGCGCGCCGGACAACCCGGACATGATCATCCACGCCCACCTCTTCATCAATGGCGGCTCGATCATGCTGTCGGACGTCTTCAACATGGGCGAGAACAAGACGGTCATCGGCGACAACGTCCACCTCACCCTGGTCGTCGCGGACGGCAAGGCCTGGTACGACCGCGCCATCGCCGCCGGCTGCACCGCCAAGACCCCCTTCGAGCAGATGTTCTGGGGCGACAAGTATGGCCAGGTCGTCGACCCGTTCGGCGTCATGTGGGCCATCAATCAGCCGGTCAATCAGGTCTGACCACGTCCGTTGGGGAAAGGAGACCCACCCATGTCCGTTGACGCTTCGAAGGCCGCCAACCCGCGGGCCATGACCATCGCCGGCTGGGTATTCTCCGGCCTCTTCACCGCCTTCATGCTGATGGATATCGGCATGAAGCTCTCCGGCGCCCCGCAGGTGACGGAATATTCGGCCACTATCGGCATTCCCGCCTGGAATATCCCGATCATCACGGTGATCGAGGGCGCCTGCCTGGTGTTCTACCTCCTGCCGCCCACCCGCATCCTCGGCGCCGTGCTCTTCACCGGCGTCTTCGGCGGCACGGCGGCCACCCACCTCCAGGTCGGCAGCCCCCTCTTCACCCACATCCTCTTCGGCATCTACCTCGGCATCGCCGCCTGGCTCGGCCTGTGGCTGCGCGACCCGAAAGTGCGGGCGATCTTGCCGCTGGTGCGCTAACCCCCGATAGCCGCTCATCCCGGCGAAAGCCGGGACCCAGGCGTTTTCTGGCTAAGTGCTCCAGCCGCGATGTTTGGGTCCGTGCCTGACACCCAAGCAAAAAAACCTGGGTCCCGGCTTTCGCCGGGATGAGCGGATGGGATGGGTTTGCCAACCGCACCTTCCCCCGCTAAACACCGCCTATCTTCGGGGAGTAGCCGTTCGCGTATCCCAGCGAAGCCCAGCGTCAACATACTTGCCTTCGGGCATGGCGCGGGCGGCGGATCGATCAGATCCGGATTGGCGAGACCGGCGATGTCGTCCTCCGGCATTCGGCCAGCGGCGGACGCGCATCGTCGTGTTCTAGCGCCTGGCCCGGAGTATTTCAGTCCCATGGAAGCCATCGGCATTTCCGCCTTCGTCGTCGCCATCGCCGAGATCGGTGACAAGACCCAGCTGCTTGCCATCGTCCTCGCCGCCAAGTTCAAGAAGCCTGTCCCGATCATCCTCGGGATTCTCGCGGCCACCCTCCTCAACCACGCCGCCGCCGCGACCCTCGGCTACCTGATCTCCGCCTGGCTGACCGGGAAGCTCTTCCAGATCATTGTCGGGGTGGCCTTCATCGCCATGGCCGCCTGGGCCCTCGTGCCCGACAAGGAGGATGAGGCGGGCTCCAACCGCTCGGTGGGCGGGGTGTTCCTGACCACCCTCGTCGCCTTCTTCATCGTCGAGATCGGCGACAAGACCCAGATCGCCACCTCACTCCTCGCCGCCCGCTTCCACCAGATCGCCCTCGTCACGGTGGGCACGACGCTGGGCATGATGATCGCCAATGTCCCTGCCGTGCTCCTGGGCGAAGCGGCCACCAAGGTCATCCCGCTGAACGTGGTGCGGATCATCGCCGCGGTGATCTTCGCGGCGATCGGGGTGTGGGTGGTGCTGGCGGCCCTAGGATGGTTTGGGCTGGGCGCCCACCCCTGACATCAGGGTTCGTTCCTCTCCGCCCTCGCGGGGAGGCACGGAGGCAATGAACGGAATTCATCTTGCGCCGTCGCGATGGCGGCCGCCAAGCTTCAGGTGCGCCGCGTTCATGGCGGAATTGCACGGCCTGTCATATCAACGGAGACCTGAGCAGAGCGATCTTTACTTGTTAAAATACAATGCGCTCCGCCCCTTTCCACGGGCGTGGGATCAGCGCCGCATGCCCCGCCGCCGCAGGGCAAGTGTCGTGATACTGAGCAAGGCGAGGCCGAAGAGGGGCGCGAAAGCCTGGGGCCGCGCCAGGTCATCCCAGCTCACATGTTCTCCCCGTCGAACGATCCCTTGAAGGGCCTCGCCCGCGAATGCGTAGATGGCGCATTCGGGAACGATGCTCAGGGTGGTGGCCAGGAGGTAGGGTCCAAGCCGCATTCGCCCGGCTCCCGCCGCGAGGCTGACCAAGCCGAAGGGCGCCATTGGAAGTAGCCTGAGGGTAAGAACGTAGCCGAAGGCGCCGCGCTTCGCGTCTTCGAGAATTCGCCCGGCCCACCGTCCCCGTCCCCTTCCTCCCTTGGCGAGACGATTGGCGAGAGCACCCCGCGCGAGACCATAGACCACCAGGCCTCCCAGCGTTGCGCCGGTGACCGCGGCGGCCGTGGCGATCCACCCCCCAAACAGAAATCCGCCGATGCCGGTGAGCACGAGGGCCACAGGGAGGAAGCTCGCGACGGCGCAGCCATAGGTCAGTACGAACACCGCCAAGGAGAAGATCGGCCTTGTCTGGGCAATCGCGCGCCAGGCCAGGGCATGGTGGTTGAAGGCGTCGATGAGACCGGTCCAGGGCGCACCCGTCCAGGCCACCGGTTTCACCGGCCCCGCACGATCCGATTGACCACGGAATCGCCGTTGGACGCGGTGTCCCGCCAACTGGCGCCGACGCTGACGCGCGGAAAGGCGTGGCAGTAGGAAAAGGGGATCGCCACGGGCCGCTTCTGGGTAAGGCATAGCTTCCCAGCTCTCACCCGCCAGGTTCCGCTGGAGCGGTTGCCGGCCCGCCCCTGGGCCTCGAACGTATGATCGCCGCGCAGCCAAAGACGGGCCTGTCGGCCGTCCGGGTGTGTCGAGACGATGGTATTGCCGAATGCCGGAGCAAGGCCAGCTTCGTCCGCCGGCCCGGCCCACGCGCCGGATACGAGGCCAAGGGTCAACGTCATGATCAGGGCGGCGCGCATCATGGGGCCGCCTCGACCGCGTAGTGAATGGGCTTGAAGGCATAGTTGTTCGACTGCAGGGCCGAACAGGCCGTCAGGCCGATGATGAGATCCATTTCCGCCCGCAGGAGCACATGGTCGCCCGGCTTGCTGAGAGGCGGCGCGACGGTCAGTCGTCCGTCTTCTCCATCCACGCGGACGTTCATGAACACATTGAAAGCCACCGGGATCTGATCCTCGACGATGCCGTAAGGCGCGAGAGCCTCGGCGAGGTTGCCGAAACAGCCCTGGTGGGGGTGCTCATCGCCATAGATGATCCGGAACGTATCCCGCGAACACGGCGTCAGGAGGAAATCGTGCCGTCCGACGGTATCTTCGACAATCCGAAGCATGACCCGGCTGCGGTTGGAGTAGAGCGGGTCGCCCGTCGTCAAGAAGAGCTTCGACGCGTAGTCAAGCGTGCGGCCGGAGGAGATCACCTCGCGGGTGTCTTCGGCATTGAACGCCAACAGATCGGACACCTGTTCGCCTTGCGGATCGATGACCCGCAAGAGCTCACCCCGCTTCATGCGGAAGGCTGCGCCGCTGCGCGGGGCGATCTCATGCGTCATGTTTGCTCCGGGGCTTGGGCTCGAAAGGGCAGGTCCAGTCTTCCGGGGCGACGCGGCCGCTGTATTGCCGCGCTTCCGACCGCTCCCCGAACCGCGCCAGCATGGGATTGGGGGTCGCGGACAGGGCGACATCCCGTTCGATGATTTTCGAACGAAGCTGCTCATAGCGGCCATCTTGGCGCAGCCGGTCGAACTGGTCGTGGGTGTTGAACACGAGGGCGGGCGTCTCGAACCGTCTGGCCGGGCGGCTCGCGCCGGGATGCAGGCCCACAACGAAGAAGGCTTCCCCGCCGAAGCTGAGCGAGAAATGCGGGTTGTCCGGGTCGTCGCTGACCCGCGGGTCGTAAGCTTGGCCCAGCCAGCCGTCCTTGTCCGAGAGGGACTGCAACCTCTGCCAAAGCGCAGCTTCGAAGGCGGCTTCCGTCATCACAACGGGCCCCGCGAAGACCACGGCGAGGCTCTTGAAAGGCCCTGGATCGGCCCGGTAGCGCGCCGCGAAATCCAGCAGGACCTCGCAGATGCGCACATCGTCCCAGGCCGAGGTGATGTCCCTGGCGATGACGATTTCCATACCGCCCCGCGCCAGGGCGGACTTGGCCCCCACACAGGGGAACGCCTGGTCCGCGACGAAGTCCCGGAACCGCCTCTCCAACGCGGCTTTATCCGCTTGCCCAAGAAGTGAGGTGCTAGGCAGCAAGCGCGGCCTCCGGGACGATAGGGGCAACGATAGGTGTGGCCGCCGCTTTGGCCTCTGCGGCGCGCATGGCGACCATTTCCTGCATGGCGCCGGCCAGCCGTCGCATGGATCGGATCTTGTCCGCCCAGCTGAGCGAGATCACCGGACCCAGGTCCGTCTTGTTGACGTCGACGATGTAAATCCGCCCTTCGGCGCGGTCCCGAAGGATGTCCAGCCCGCCCCAGTCGAGACCCATCCGCGCCGTGAAGGCGCAGATCCGCTCCAATTCAGTGGGCGTGAACTGTGAGGCCGGTTCGTGCAGCGTCGTCCTGAGGCTGTGGATAGGAAACCGCCCGCCCGGCCTCTTCAGCTTCTTCCAGATCAGGAGCGGCTGCCCGGCCGCGCAAAGCGTCCGCAGGTCGGTGAGCCGTCCTGTGCCGTCCGCGGTATCGATCAGGCGCTGATAGACATGATCCGGACGCATCGGATCACCGGGCTCGTAGATCCGTCCGGCATGCACGCCGTTCTTCTCCGGCTTTTCCACTATCGGTCCGGCGAAGGCCATGGGGTCGACGGTCAGGGGATATCCGAAAACCTCCTCGAAAACGGCCGCGACCCTGCTCTTGGAAATGTCGGTGCAGCCATAGTTGAAGGCGGCCGCGCCAAGGGGCGGGTCCAGGCGCTCGCCGGTCGTGATGTCCTCGAAATAGAACGCGGCGTCAGCCTCGGCCCGCGACCGCGCCCGGCGCATCCCACCCCACAGGGCAGCTCCGCCCATCAGGTACCAGGGACGTGGCGTGTCGGGTTCGAACCATATGGTCGGCCGTTTGGAGTTGGCCCATCGCGCCGCCATCGCGGCGAGCCCCAGTCTGGCCATGTAGGGAATCCAGAGCAGAACCTCATGTACGAGGGCCCGGTTCAGCGGCAGCCTCACCCCGGTCTTCCGGATCAACAGCGCGCCGCGCGACCAACCGATATCCGCCAGCCAGTGCCGCGGCATCCGCCGGTCGGTCGTCTTTGAGGATTTGGCCATGCCGAGGGAATGCCCGGCCGTGCCCGTGGTTCCTCTGGCGCCCGCCCCCAAGCGTGAGTTCCAGGCGGCTGCGCCGCCGAACACTTGCCGGGAGAACTCGATTCGCTGGCCCTAGCCCGATGCCCCTACGGATAGGACGGCGCTGCCCCATAAACCGTATCGCTCACCGTCCGCCGCGAGGCGGCATAGGCGCTGCCGTTCCACACATAGACCGGAAAGGAGAAGCCCGGCCCGCCGACGGCGATATCCCGCACACCTCCCGTCGAGGTGCTCAGCACGCCGATATAGCCCTGAGCCTCGAAGATCAGCTTGAAGCCCGACGGCGTGCGCTGGAAGAGGCTCAGCTGCCCCGGCCCGTCGCCATAGCAGGTCGCGGTGTTCGGCCCGCCCGGCAGCACCATCAGGATCGTCGTCCCCAGCCCGGCGATCTCCACGGCGGTGAA
>JAXMCG010000025.1:0-50106 GCA_046349475.1 Caulobacteraceae bacterium
GGGCCAATTAGGTTTTGACCGCGAAGGCGGTAGAGGGCGATGGCGGCCAGGTGGATCGCAATTACGGCCAGCAACACCCAGAAGAGTTTGCCGTGCAGGGCGGTGGCCTTGTGGGCTAGCTCCGCCGGGATATAGGGCTGCAGAGGGCCCATGGTCAGCTCATATTCGTCGATGCCGAAGAGGCCTAGGACGACTTGGGCGACAAGCAGCAGCAGCATGATGACGACACTGACAGCGCCCAAGGGGTTATGGCCTAGCCGGTCAACCTTCTGGCCGCGCACATGGGCGACGATGGTTTTCGGGCCGCGCACGAAGTGGCCGAAGCGGGCGGTCTCCGAGCCGAAAACGCCCCAGTACAGGCGGAAGATCAGGATGCCGAGCACGATCTCGCCGCACAGCATGTGCCAGGACATGGCGTTGATGTCCTTCGACATCTCCGCCGACCACCAGGAAAAGGCGATCAGGAACGGCAGGGCCCAGTGCGCAAGCCGGACAGGAACGTCCCAGACCTTCTTGCGCACCAGATCACTCATACGGGCGGACTATTGAGCCCTGTAAGCGGTGTGGCAGGTGCGGCAGGCGCCGAAGAGCGGTCCGACCTGAGCGGCCACGGCGGCCTTGTCGCCGGATTGGGCCGCAGCCTGCATGGCGCCGGCCTGGGTGCGGAAGGCGGCGGCGGCGGCGGCGAAGCCGGCGCTGTCCGACCAGATTTCCGGCTTGGCCTTGGTGGGGACGCCGGCTTCAGGGCCGGAGCCGGCCGGGAACCAGCCGGAGACGGCATTGGCGTTGGCGTTGATCACCTTGGCGGCGGCAAGCACGGCCGCCATGTCTGTGTTGTCGGCCTTCAGCTGGTCATTGATCGTCTTGAAGGCGCCGCCAACCTGCTTATAGCCAGCCTGCCGGGCGGCGATGGCCTGGGCCGCGGTCAAGGGCGCGGCAAGGGCGGCGGTGGAGAAGATGGCGCCGATGGCCAGGCAGGCGATGGCGGTGGTCAGATTGCCTTTGAGGGCTCGCATGAATGCCTTTTCCCTTTGAGCGCCTTGTTTCCGGCGCGGTTCGTCCCGTCCGGTATGGAGCCTAAATGGGGGGGAGGCGTCAATGCTCTGTCACCGTGGCGGTGACAATTTCAGCGCGCCAAGGCGGCCTTCACGTCCAAGAGGGCCTGGGGCAGGAGCGCCCAGGGTTCTATCAGGTAGCGATGGGCGAGGCGGGCCGGCTGGGTGGCGAGGCGGAACACCCACTCCAGGCCGAGGCGTCCCATCCAGCGGGGCGCCGGGGTCTGGACGCCCGCCTCGTAGTCGAAGGCCGCCCCGACAGGGAAGATGACGCTTGCGGTCAACTCGTCCCGATGCGCGGCGATCCATTCCTCCTGGCGGGGCATGCCCATGCCCACGAAAAGGATATCAGCATCGAAGGCTTCGAGTTGGGCCAGAACTTCGCGATTGTCGTCTGACCCAGGCGCGGCGTCGAAATAGCCGTCATGCCAACCGAAGACGACATCGGGCACGATCTCGGCGAGGCGCTTGCACGCTGTCTCGGCGACGCCGGGCGCTCCACCCAGATAGTACACCTTCCAGCGGCGGGCATTGGCCAGAGTCCAGAAGTCGCCGCGCCAGTCGAGATAGGTGGAGCGGTGGCGGCGTTCGACAGGCAGGCCAAGGAGGCGGCCCCAGAGGATCATCGGGGTCGAGTCGATCTGCACCAGATCGGCGTCCGCGAAGAAGGCCTGCATGGCCGGCGAGCGGCGGGTGAGGGCCAGGGAATGGGCGTTATGGTTGGCGATAACCGCCGGTCCGCCAGCACTGACCAGGGCGTCGGTCAGGTGCAGCATCTCTTTCGGCGTGATCAAATCCACCTCGCCGCCGAGGATTCGCACGCGCGCCGGCGCAGAATGGGAAGGACGGGTGGAGGAGAAGGTCTGAGCGTTCACGAGGCAAGCATGCCTCGCCACCGCTTTAGGCTCGGTTAGAAAGCTTGGTTAAGGACGGCTTGCGCGCTTGCGGGCGGAACTCGTCACCGACGTCCCCCTAACGCAGGAGTTGGCTGGTGCTGGGGGCGGTTGGAGTACCACCACTTAAGAACCAGGATCCCGGCTGAAAGGCTGAGGCAGACGAGGTTGGAGAGCACCAACGGCCACGAACCGATCAGGGCGCCGTAGGTGGTCCACTGGGCGAAACCGAGCACCGTGATGAAGTACATCCGTGAGGAGATCGCCGTAGCGTCCTTCTCGCGCCAGATCTTCAGGATTTGCGGCGTGAAGCTCACCATCGAACAGATCGCGGCAAGGCCGCCAAGCGCTTCGATCAGGGGCGTATAGGTCGGCGGGACCATATGGATTTCCTCAAGCCTCGAGGCGGCTGACGTTGAGATGACATGCACGCACCCAGAGCGATGCTCTGGTTCTGCGAAACTGTCCCGTCGGATTGCCCCTCATAACGACATGATGAACGAACGGGTTCGTCGCCGGTTCCGGAAGCCTGCCGCTTTTTTCCATGCATGCCGTTCGGGGCAAACAAAGGCCGCGCCGCGGGGGATGCGCGGCGCGGCCAGGACGCAAAGCGATCGCCGGGGAGGAAGCGATCGGGCTTAGAACAAGGCGCCCGGCCTTCAGGTTCCCTGAAGCTTCGCTATTTCCTCAGGGGCGGTAGATCTGGTCGAAAATGCCCCGGTCGGCGAAATGCTTGGCCTGGGCCGAGCGCCAGCCGCCGAAGTCGGCGATGTTGACCAGGTTCATGCGCGGGAAGAAGCGAGCGTATTTGGCCAGGGCGTCGGGATTGCGGGGGCGGTACTTGTGCCTGCCGATGATGTCCTGGCCGGCGGGGCTGTAGAGGTAGTTGAGATAGCCCTCGGCATAGACGCGCGTCCGCTTGCGATCGACGACCTTGTCAACAACGGCCACGGGCGGCTCGGCCAGGATCGAAAGCGACGGATAGACAATGTCGAATTTCGGGCCGAACTCGTCGGTGGCGAGCCAGGCTTCATTTTCCCAGGCCAGGAGCACATCGCCGATCCCGCGCTGAGCGAAGGTGACCGTGGCGCCCCGGGCGCCGGTGTCGAGCACAGGAACCTGTTTGTAGAGCTTTTCCACGAAGGCCTTGGCGCTCGCTTCGGAGCCGCCCGGTTGCTTCAGCGCCCATGCCCAGGCCGCGAGGTAGTTCCAGCGCGCGCCGCCGGACGTTTTCGGATTGGGCGTAATGACACCGATACCCGGCTTGATCAGGTCGCCCCAGTCGCGGATTCGCCACGGGTTCCCTTTGCGCACCAGAAACACAATGGTCGAGGTGTAGGGCGTCGAATTGTTCGGCAGGCGCGATTGCCAGTTGGCCGGCAGGAGGTGCGCCTTGGCCGCGATCTCGTCGATGTCCGCCGCCAGTGCCAGAGTCACCACATCGGCCTGCAGGCCGTCGATCACGGAGCGTGCCTGCTTGCCCGATCCGCCGTGCGACTGCTGGATGGTGATCGTCTGGTTGGTGCGCCCCTTCCACCAGGCGGCGAAGGCGGTGTTGACTTCCTTGTAGAGCTCGCGGGTCGGGTCATAGCTGACGTTGAGCAGGGAGATATTCGCCGGTGCGGCGGGACTCGCGGCCAGGGCTTCCGCGCCGACCAGGCCGCCGGCAAGGCCCGTGGCCCCGGCAGCGGCGAGAAGGCCGCGGCGGCTGGGATTTTGAAAGGTCTTGGTCATGGGCTGTCGTCCTGGGTTCGCAATATTGGGAGGTTAGAAGGCGTACTGGGTGCGCAGAGACCAGATCTGCAGGTCCTGGCCGACCTGGGTCCCGGCCGCTGGGGTGGAGCCGGCAACGAAGGCTGTGCCGCCAGGCGAGAGGCGATCGACTTCGACGTTCTGGAAAGCGGCCTGGAAGCGGAAGACGTTGTTCAGGTACCAGTTAAGGCCCAGGGAGAAGATCTGCTGCTCGCCGCCGCGCACAGCGTCCGCCGGCAGGAGAACGGATGTCCCCTCGTTGTAGTTTAGATCTAGGTCCGAATAGCGGACGCCAAGCTCCCAGGCGCCCCACTGGCCGAGGGCCGGGTTGAAGGGCTTATCCGGGCGGGGGCTATCGAAGGCGCCGGTGGCGATGGTGTAGCGCCTCGCCTCGCCGGTCAGCACCCAGGAGCCTTGCACATACCAGCCGTTGAAGTGCGGATCGGTAAGGGCGCTGGCGCGGCGCTGGACCGTGATGTCGAAGTACTCGGCCTGGGCATAGAAGTTGCGCCATTGATAGGCGAACTCGGCGCCGATCTCGGTCAGGCCGTCGGAGTCGATATTCCCGGTGTCGACAAGGCGCGTGCCATCGACGCGCAGTTCCGGCCGGTCACGAAGGCGCAGGTTGGTGGCGACGCCGGGCACTACGTTCGGAGCGGTCGCTGCCGGATCGATGACGATCGTGGTGTTAAGCCCGAGGTGCAGGATCGAGTCCGTGCGCTTGTAAGGCACGACCGAGAAGCGGCCGACGAAAGCCAATTGCTCGTCAAAGGTCTGGGTGGTGACGACGTTGCCGCTGAGGGCCGCCGACAACTGCCAGCGCTCACCATTGGCGAAGACGCCCGCCGCCACTCGCCCGTCGCCGGCGGCGATGCCGCGGACCAGTTCAGACGGGCTAGCCCGTTCGGCGAACAGCGAGCCGTTGGTCGAGGCGACTTCTTCCAGGCCTGCCGGCGGCGAGAAGGCGCCGATGCGGAAGCGCAGATTGGGATTGGCGTTCCATTGCACCCACGCCGAGGAAATCTTTCCGGCCTCTTCGTTGCCAGCGCCGCCGAAGTCATAGAGGAAGTTGTATTCAAAATCGCCGAACGCCTTGCCTTCGATGCCGATTCTGGCCCGGCGGAAGTTCGTTCCGTCGTTGAGGTCACGGGCGTGGTCGTTTTCGGTGGCGTCGTTGAATGAGCCGCGCCGGAAGTCCGAGCCGATCGGGCCGGGCGCGTCCTGCACGTAGATCGCCGAGTCGAGCTGGAACACTCCGCGCAGAGCAGCCGTGAATTGGCCGTCGGCGCTGGTGAAGGTCGGGCGGCCGTTGTTAAGGCTGGGCAAGGTTGCGACAGCCGTGGTCCGCACCTCGGAGATGGCGGCCGCGCTGGAGGTTTTCAGGTCGACAATCTGGGCCTCGAGGCCTTCGACCTGCGCGCTGAGCTCGGCGTTGCGCGCCTTCTCCTCCGCATTCGCCGCATCCTTCTGAGCGACAAGTTGCGAAAGCTGGGCGACGGCCGCTTCAAGCCGCGCGATGCGCGCGTTCTGTTCGTCGTCGGTGGTATCCGCCATGGCGGTGGAGGCCACGGCCAGGGCGCCGATGGCGGCGCTGGAAGCCAAGGCGATACGGATGGCGCGGTAATCAATCATGGGTGGGGAGCCCCTCGCTCGTGTTCGTGGGGCGTCTTAAACCGTTTAAATCCTATCTGCTAAATAGAGAAAAGGGGCGAGCTGTTTCAGGTTTTCTGCAAGGCCGGAAAACTCATAACAAGTTCAATATGTTGCGGTAGATCAAGCGATGGGTCCGGTGGATCGCGTCCGTCCCTGGCCTTAGGGCGTCAGGCAGGCATGCCGCTGCCGTTCCGAGCCTGAGACTACGCGTAAAGCCTGGAGGCCCTTAGAACATCGCCCTACCGGCAAGGCGCACGTTGAAGCGCTGTTCCCCATCGCCGAGTTCAGCGTCGCCTTCAACCGCCACGTAGGACAGTTCCGTGCCGCCGCGCAGCGAGAAGCCAAGCACCACGTATCCGGAGTTCGAATTGTCCGGGGTAAGCGTGAAGGGCGTCCCCGTGGCGTTGATGAAACGGGCCGTGGTCGAGCCGACCTCGCCGGAAATTATGCTGCGGTAGCCTGCCCTGAACTCGGTGCGCAGCCATGAGGTGCGGCCGAACTGGGCGCCCACCACCATGATCGCCGAGCCTGTCAGCCGGTCGCTCTTACGTTGGGAGACCTCGAGATTGAAGCCGTCTCCGCCGCCCGTCTCGGTGCGGTCGCCTTCCGAGAGGTAGATGTAGTCGAGGCTTAGTTCCGGACGGGCATAGAAGCGGCCCCATTTCGCCTCATAAGCCGCTCCGACGTGGCCGGAAGCGAAGACGCCACTCCAGTCCGCCTGAGCTTCGCGCTGCACGCCGGTAGTGACGAATCGCCGGGTCGAGTTCAGCCAAACCACGCCACCCGCGCCACGCACCGTGAATCGCCAGTTGCCGGGGGTGTAGCGCGCATAGGCGCCGGCCTCGAGGATCGAGGCGACCACGTGTTCGCCGACCGCGGCGACATCGTCGTCATCCTGGGCGCTGACGAAACCGAGCGTGACACCGTAGGCGCTGCCAGTGGAGGCCATGCTTTCGTAGCCGCCGATGAGACCGAACGCCTTAACCTCAGAGCCGAGGGTGCTGGTGGTCTCACGCGAGACGCGGCCGTTCACCTCCTGCAGCCAGACCGAGTCGCCGCCAATCCGTTGTTCGGGATCGGGCCGCGCATCGACCATGTTGGCCATCAGCTGTGAGGTATTGTCGAGGGCGGAGAAAACGCCTTCGCCCTGGTCCGGCAGCAGTTGGTCGTAGACCTCGGTGAGGCCGGCAGCGTCCGTCTTGGACAGCAGAGCGCCTTGAATGCCGGAATCGTACTTCAGGGCGTCGAAGACGGCGTCATAGGCTTGCGACTGAGCGGTGCGGAAGCCGAGTTCCGCGGTCGTGCGGCGGCGCACATCGAGATAGACCTCGCCCAGCTTCGTGTCGGCGGAGGCTTGGGCGACATAAAGGAACGGGGCGTTCTGCAGCAGGGTCTGACTAAGTGTGCCGCTGGTCAGCGTTCCGGCCTTGACCACGGTGAACTTGGTCGGGTCGAGCAGCAAGCTCTGCAGTGACAGGCCGATTTGCGCGCCGGTGGTGATGTTGGCGGTGGTGGCTTCGAAACGGGTGACTCGCAGGCTGGGATTGGCGTTCTGCGGGTCAGCGGCGACGATCAGTGAAGACTCGGCCCCGAGGTTCAGGCTGGTGATGCCGATCGTCTGGGCATTGAGGACCTGCAGCGTCCCCTTGTTCACCGTGATGGCCAGGTCGCCGCCGGAATCGCCGATAGCGCCGGTCAGATTCGCCCCGCCATCGATCTTCAGGACGTCCGCACCCGCCCCGAAGAGCACCGTTCCGGTTGCCGTACCAGCTTCCAGGTCAAGGGTGTCGGCGCCCGAGCCGAAGATGATCGCGCCCTTAAGGGTCGGTGCGGCCGCATCCTTTACCGCCGACTGAGTCTGGGTGATGGAAAGGCCGGTGGTGTTGGCGGACGCGTCAACCGCGACCGCGACGCCGGTCTGGGCGACGGTCGAACTGGGGGTGATCACGGCCTGGATGATGCCGGTGTTGGTAATCGCCGTCAGCGTGCCCGAGGCATCGACGATGGTGCGAGCGTCGGCGAGGGAACCATTGACCCCGGACGACAGGGTGCCGGTATTGTCGATCTTGGTGAGCGTGCCGGTCGCGGCGATATCGATGGCGCGCGCTTGGTTGGCGCCGGCCGTCGTCGAGACAGCACTGATGATCGACTCATTTACGAAGACGCCGGCATTGGCGCCGTCGCCGATGCTGATCCCGGTGGCATTGGCCTCATAGGCGTTCGACAGAATAGATCCGGCATTGCGGATGCCACCGGTAATGGTAACCGCGCCGCCGCCGTCGAGGCCGATGTCGATCGCCGTGGAGGCGACATTATCGTAGACGCCGTCGGCCAGAATGGTGCCTTGGTTGATAACGCCGTAGGCGCTGGTTCCGGTTCCTACCGTCCCGAAGGTGACGCTCTTGCCCAGGGCGCCGATCTGCAGTGCAGGGGCGCCGCCGCGCTGGGCGATCGTGCCAGTGCCTTGGGACGCGTCGGGCACGCCGTCGCCGTCCTCGTCGTCGTTCTTGGTGTCATTGTCCGCAGGCGGCGCCGAGAGGATCAGTCCCTTGCCTACGTCGCCGGAAATGCGCACTGCCGCGCCGCCCTGCAGCAGGTCATCGGAATCGAGCGCGGTTATGACGGCCTTCGTCGAAGGGCGCGTCGTATAGCGATAGCCGGTGGAGGACACGGCGCCGCCGATATTGACCCCGCCGGTCACATTGGCGTCGACGATAACGGCCGAAGACCCATCGCCCACGACGTTGACCGCGCCGACCCTGACATTGCCGCTGACATCGCCTTTGACGTCCAGGCCGACGCTCTTGTCGCCGAAAACGGTGATGGAGCCGGGCGTGAAGACGTTCCCGGTCAGGCCGTTCTCCAGGAGGACCCCATAGGAGGTGTTGCCCTCAACCGTGATCGAACCGCCGATTATATTATTGATTGAACCATCATAGACGCCAGCGCCGGAGAGGCGGATGCCGATGCGGTTCGAGCCCTTGGCGAAGGGGCCGTCGATGTCCCCGTCCGAATCGGTGTCGGTGGCGGTGTAGTCTTCCAGGATGCTGATGATCCCGGCATTGGTGACGGCGCCCTTCAGCCCACCATTCACCTGCACGCCGATGACGCCGTCCGTATTGTTGGCCGCCACCGTGCCTTCGTTGCGGAAGGTGTTGTTGGAATCCACCGTGACGATCGCGCCGGCGCTGGTTGTGGAGGCGTTGCCTCCGCTGGCGATCTTCACGTCATCCGCGGCGCCGCTGTTGGCCTTGGACGTCACCACGGGCGTGGTCACGGACGTGGAAATCACGGTTTCGGCGCGCGCGGTGCCGGCCGCGGCGATGACGAGGGGCGCCAGTGCCGCCGCGGCGATCAGGGACCTCTTCATGTAAACCGAATACTCCCCGTCGTGGACCAACGCCTTCCGCGCGGCACTCCTGCAGCCTATTACGTCGGCAATGCGGCGAGGTTCAAGGCCGCACTGTCGAAGGCCCCGTCATGCGCACGTCACAAACCAGCACTGTGATCGGGTTGCCGCGATTCGGAAGCCTCGCATGACCGCCATTCCGCCCCCCAACGCCGGAGCGCCGCGATGGCGGTGGCCTTGGGCCGTGGAGGGCCCGGCGCGTGAGACGGCGCCGTCGGAGCGATCCGTCGCCGCGAATGCTGAGACCAATCTGGGCGCCGAGGCGGGTCTACTGGATTCCATTCCGGACCCCGTTCTGCTGCTGCGGGCCGGATCGTCGCGCGAACCTACGGACTGGCGCTTCGTGAAAGCCAACCCGGCGGCGCGGGACCTGCTCCGCGTCCAGCGGGCCGAAGGTCCCTTGGTCACCGTGATCCGTGACCCCTCCGTGCTCGACGCCGTAGGGCAATGCCTCTTCGAAGGCCGGGAAAGCGAGGCGGACTACGCCGCCGCAGGGGTTCAGGAACGCACCTGGCGCGCCTTGGTGCGGCCCCTTCCGCCAGGGATGGACGGGTCGCGGCGGGCGGCGCTCTACTTGCGTGACGACACCGAAAACCGCCGCACGGACCGCACGCGCGCCGACTTTCTGGCCAATGCCAGCCACGAACTAAGAACGCCGCTGGCCTCGCTCACGGGGTTTATCGAAACTCTGCGTGGTCACGCCAAGGACGACCCCGCGGCCCGCGACAAGTTCCTTGGCATCATGCAGGCCCAGGCCGAGCGGATGAGCCGACTGGTGGAAGACCTGATGAGCCTGTCGCGCATTGAGCTCAACGAACACATCCCGCCGGCCGGTGATGTGGATCTGACACTGGTGGCCCGCGATGTAACGGATGCGCTTGGCCCACAGGCCCGGGACCGGGGCGTGACGATCACCATAGAGGGACCGGAAGCGAACGAGGCCCTGGCCGTGGGCGACCGGGACCAGTTGGTCCAGGTGGCCCAGAACCTGATCGACAACGCGATCAAATATTCGCCGGAAGGCGCGACCGTAAAGGTGCGGATTCTGGCCGGTCTGACCGCCACGGAGGCGACCATGCCCGAGGACAATGACGCCGCCCGCCTATCGCTGCTCAACCCCGATCACGCCGCCGGTGAACGCTATGCAGCGCTTCGGGTCACGGACGCCGGCCCAGGGTTGGCGCGGGAGCACCTGCCGCGGCTCTCCGAACGCTTCTACCGGGTGGAGGGCCAGAAGAGCGGGGAGCGGTCCGGCACAGGCCTCGGCCTCGCCATTGTCAAGCACATCATCAACCGCCACCGCGGCGGGCTGGTGGTGGAGAGCCAGATCGGATCCGGGACCAGCTTCACGGCCTATGTGCCGATGGCGAAGCCAGGGAATGGGCCGGCGGTGTAATAAAACCGTCACGAAACTGTCGCGCAGGAACAGCATTCGCCCGTCAAACAGCGGGTGGTTTTGGCGGTCATAAGAGCCTTTCCGGCCCATGCTGATCTGGTCTGTCATCCTGATCCTGACGGCGTCGTCGTTCGCGCTCTACCGCATGGGCCGTGCGCGCGCCTTGGCCGGCGTTGGCGGCCGGCAGGCGGCCCTGCATTCCCTGCCCGGCTATCATGGCCTGTTTGTCGCCCTCTGGGCCGCGGCTCCCGCGATCCTAGTGCTGCTGCTGATCGCCGTCTTTGCTGGGCGGATCGAGACCGCCATCGTCAGCGCCAATCCGCCGGCCGTGGTGGCGGCCCTGCCGGCCGAGCGGGCCGAACTCTTCTGGCATGATGTGATCGCCGCCGGTTCCGGCGAAGAGCAGAGCCACGTGACATATGAGCCGGCTCTGAAAGCCGCCCTCGCCGCCGAGGCCAAGGACGCCACGGGCGTCATCTGGATGGTCCGGATCGTGGCCGTGGCCCTGGCCCTGGTCCTGGCCGGCGGTGGCTTTGCCTATGCCTATCCGCGTATCGGCGCGGCGTTCCGGGCCCGCAACCGGGTTGAGGACTGGGTGGGTTTGGTATTGGGCGCTTGCGCCCTGATCGCGGTGCTGGGGACGGTGGGCATTGTCGCCTCCCTCGCCGTGGAAAGCTGGCGGTTCTTCCAGAGCGTCTCGCCCATCGACTTTCTGTTCGGCCTGCAGTGGAGCCCGCAAATCGCCATGCGCACCGATCAGGTGGCGGCAGCGGGCGCGTTCGGCGCCGTGCCGCTGTTCGCCGGCACCTTCCTGATCACCTTCATCGCCATGCTGGTGGCCGCGCCGGTGGGGCTCTACGCGGCGATCTATCTTTCGGAATACGCCTCGGCGCGCACCCGCGCCTTTGTGAAGCCGGCCCTGGAGATCCTCGCCGGGGTGCCGACCGTGGTCTACGGCTTCTTCGCCGCCCTGACGGTGGGGCCGCTCTTCCGGGCGGGGTTCAACGCCCTCGGCGCCAAGCTGATGGGTGGGCCGCTCAACGATCTCGGCCTTTATCTCTCCCAGGTGCAGAACCAGATGGCCCTGGTGGCCGGAGCCGTCATGGGGATCATGCTGATCCCGTTCGTGTCCTCCCTTTCCGACGACATCATCAATGCCGTGCCGCAATCCCTGCGCGACGGCAGCTACGCCATGGGCGCCACCAAGTCCGAGACGGTGAAGCGGGTGATCCTGCCGGCTGCCCTGCCGGGGGTCATGGCCGCCATGCTGCTGGCGATCTCCCGGGCCGTGGGCGAGACCATGATCGTCACCCTGGCGGCGGGCCTGCAGGCCAAGCTGACGGCCAATCCGCTCGAAACTGTCACCACCGTGACAGTTCAGATCGTCACTCTGCTGACCGGCGACCAGGAGTTCGACAGCCCCAAGACCCTGTCAGCCTTCGGCCTCGCCCTGGCGCTCTTCCTGGTGACGCTGGGCCTCAATGTCGTCGCCCACCACATCGTCCGCCGCTTTCGGGAACAATATGACTGAGGCGCCCTCTTCCATCGCCGAAGCGGCCGGCAAGCGGCTGGCCAAGCGCTACGCGGCCGAACGCCGCTTCCAGTGGTATGGCCGCGCGGCGATCATTGTCGCCCTGGCCTTCCTGGTGATCCTCATCGGCCGGATCGTCTCGCAAGGGATCAGCACGTTCTGGACCCACGAGATCACTGTCGCGGTCTATCTCGACCCGGCCAAGATCGACCGCACGAACCTGCCTGGGGTCAATTTCGACTACATGGTCTCCGAGGCCCTGCTGAAGGCGGTCGGTGAGACAGACGATGATCTCGGCGAGCGGTCCGGCGAAGCCGGTGAACTGGCGTCCCGCGATTTCGGCTTCCGCATCCTCGACATGGTGAAGGCCAATCCGAACCTGATCGGCCAGACCGTGACCCTGACCGGCCTCGTCGGCACCAAGGCGGACCTCTACTTCAAGGGCGAGATCAAGCTGGCGACCCCGGAAAGCGAGCGGCAGCTGACCAACCGCCAGATCGCCTGGCTCGACCGGCTTAAAGGCGCGGGCGCGATCCGCTCCGGCTTCAACACCACCTTCCTGACCCATGGAGACTCCACTGAGGCCGAACAGGCCGGCGTCCTGGGGGCGATCATCGGCTCGGCCATGACCCTGCTGGTGGCGGGACTGCTGGCCGTGCCGATCGGCGTGCTGGCGGCGGTGTGGCTCGAGGAATTCGCGCCGAAGAACCGCTGGACCGACCTGATCGAGGTCAACGTCAACAACCTCGCGGCCGTGCCCTCCATTGTTTACGGCCTGCTAGGCCTCGCGGTTTTCATCAACTGGCTGCATGTGCCGAGGTCTTCGCCGCTTGTGGGCGGGCTGGTCCTGGCCCTGATGGCTTTGCCGACCATGATCATCGCCACCCGCTCGGCCCTGAAGGCCGTGCCGCCCTCGGTGCGCGAGGCCGCGCTCGGTGTCGGCGCCTCGAAGACCCAGACGGTGTTCCACCACGTCCTGCCCCTGGCAGGGCCCGGCATCATGACCGGGGCGATCCTGTCGATGTCGCATGCCCTGGGCGAGACCGCGCCCTTGTTGATGATCGGCATGGTGATCTCGATGACCGGGCTTCCTCAGGGCTTCGCCAGCGCCGCTACGGTGCTGCCGGTGCAGGTGTTCATCTGGGAAAACGCTTCCGAACGCGGTTTCCATGAACGTACGGCGGCCGCGATCATGGTGCTGCTGACCTTCATGATCATCATGAACGGCCTGGCGATCTTCCTGCGCAGCCGTTTCGAGAGGAGATGGTGATGGCGCTCGAAGACCCGCCGTTCGCGGCCACGCAAGACAAGGACCCCATGACGCAAGCGCCCGAGGAGGGAAAGATCCTCCACCAAATCGTCGCAGAGCACGCCGAGGCCCCTGTTGGCCCGGCCAAGGTGCGCGCCCGGGACGTCAGCGTCTTCTATGGCGAGAAGCAGGCCCTGTTCGGCGTCTCGGTGGATATCCCCGACAAAGCTGTGACGGCGTTCATCGGACCTTCCGGCTGCGGCAAGTCCACCTTCCTCCGCTGCATCAACCGGATGAACGACACCATTCCGGGCGCCCGGGTAACCGGAAAGGTCGAGATGGATGGCCGGGACGTCAATTCCAAGGATGTCGATCCTGTGGTGCTTCGCGCCCGGGTGGGCATGGTGTTCCAGAAGCCGAACCCGTTCCCCAAGACGATCTTCGAGAACGTCGCCTATGGACCCCGCATCCATGGTCTCGCCGGCTCGAAGGCGGAGCTGGAGGCCATAGTCGAGAGCTCGCTGAAGAAGGCCAGTCTTTGGGAAGAAGTGAAGGACCGCCTGCACCAGCCTGGCACCGGTCTCTCCGGCGGCCAGCAGCAACGCCTCGTCATCGCCAGAGCCATCGCCGTCTCGCCCGAAGTCATCCTGATGGACGAGCCCTGCTCGGCACTCGACCCGATCGCCACGGCCCGCATCGAGGAACTGATCGACGAGCTGCGCAAGCAGTACTGCATCGTCATCGTCACCCACTCGATGGCCCAGGCCGCCCGGGTCTCGCAACGCACCTGCTTCTTCCACCTCGGCAACCTGGTGGAAGAGGGGACGACCGAGGACATCTTCACCAACCCTCGCGAGGAGCGCACCCAGGCCTACATCACCGGCCGGTTCGGTTAAGGGTGGAAGGGCAAGGACATGGCCATGAATGAACACATCGTCAAATCCTACGGTGAGGAACTCGACCACCTGACCGCCGAGGTCGCCCGGCTGGGGGGCTTGGCCGAAGCGGCCGTCGCTGAAGCCATCGATGCCATCGCCCGGCGCGACCTGGCCATCGCCAACAATGTTATTGGCCGCGACGAGCGCCTCGACACGCTGCAGATCGACATCGAGAAAAAGTCGATCCGGCTGATCGCGCTGCGCCAGCCCATGGCCAACGATCTGCGCCGCGCCGTGGCGGCCATGAAGATCGCCACCAACCTCGAGCGCTGCGGTGACCTTGCCAAAAACATCGCCAAGCGCGCCATCGTCATCGCCGAGGCTGAACCGATCACGCCCCTCACTCGCTCGATCGAGCGCATGGGGCGGCTGGTCTCACAGCGGCTGAAGGACGTGCTCGACAGCTACACTTCGGGTGACGTCGAGCGGGCTATCGCCGTCTGGAGCCGCGACCGCGAGGTGGATGAGCACTACGATAGCCTGTTCCGCGAGCTGCTCACCTACATGATGGGCGATCCGCGCATGATCACGGCCTGTGCGCATCTGCTGTTCGTGGCCAAGAACCTGGAACGCATCGGCGATCACGCCACCAACATCGCCGAGATCATCAACTACCAGTTCACGGGGGAAGAACTGACCAGCGAACGTCCCAAGCTGGACTCGCTGTAGGACGCCCTAGGAAGGAGCCCCGACTTGATCCCCCATATCCTGGTGGTCGAAGACGAAGACGCCCTGGCCACCCTGCTGCAATACAACCTCGAAAAGGAGGGCTATCACGTCCAGCTCTGCGGAGATGGCGAGGAGGCTCTTACCCTGATCGACGAGCGCCAGCCGGACCTGGTGGTGCTTGACTGGATGCTGCCGGGGGTCTCGGGCATCGAGGTCTGCCGGCGCCTTCGGCAGAGGACCGAAACACGCAACCTGCCGATCATCATGATGACGGCTCGTGGCGAGGAAACCGATCGTATCCGCGGCCTGGACACAGGCGCCGACGACTATGTGGTCAAGCCCGTGGCGATGAGCGAACTGGCGGCCCGCATCCGCGCCGTGCTGCGCCGGATCCGGCCGGGCCTCGCCGAGGACCGCGTCCGCCATGGCGACATCGTCATCGACCGGGTGGCGCATCGCGTGAAGCGCAGCGGCAAGGAAATTCACCTCGGCCCCACCGAGTTTCGCCTGCTCGACTATCTTATGCAGCACCCGGGCCGGGTGTTCAGCCGTGAACAGCTGCTCGATGCGGTCTGGGGCTCGGACGTCTATGTCGAGGCCCGTACCGTCGACGTGCATATCGGCCGTCTGCGAAAGGCCCTGATGCGGGAAGACGAAATCGACCCGATCCGAACGGTCCGTTCGGCTGGCTATTCCATCGATATGGAGGCCTGAAGGCCCCCCTTTTTTGAGCTTCACCGTGCCGTGAGCGCGCGCAGAATAGGCACATGCGCGCCCTGATACTCGCTGCTCTGCTGGTTCTCGCCCCCGCCGCCGCCCTGGCCGCGCCGGCGACGCCTGTTCCACCGGCCGCGTCCTCGGTTCAGCGCGAGCAGGCCCTCATCGAGCGGCTGACCATTGAGCGGGCCAATGCGCTCGCCGCCAACGATGCGCGCTGGTCGGCGCAATATGCTGACCGGGCCCGGCGGCTGGAGGCGGCGGAGAAAGCCCTGCGCGCGGCGCAATCGACCAGTGCGGCCGAGCTGGCTCGCCTCACCGCCGAGAAGAAAGCCCTGGCCGACGAGATTGCCGCCAAGGATCAGGCCTATGCGCAGGAGATCGCTGCCTACCGCGAGCTGATGAGCGGGGTGGTGGCCCAGGCCGGACCCGAGAAGTTGGCCGCTCTGGAGCGTTATGCCGCCGGTGACCGGATCGGCGCCTTCCCGGTGCTGCAGCAGATCACCGAGGCGGAGAACGCCGCGCGGGACCGGGCAGCCGCGGCCCTTGATCAGGCCCGGCGCAGAGCCAATGCCGCCAATATGCGGGCCTTGGGGGCGCAGGCCCTCGACATGCTGCAACGGGGTGAACTCACCGCGGACAAGGCGGAGGCGATCTTCGTCCAGGTGTGCGACCTCGATGCCGACGACGTCTGGAGCCTTATCCAACTCGGCCGCCTGCGCTTCCGGCTCGGCCGGCTGGAGAGTGCAAGGACAGCCTTCGACGCGGCCATGGCGAAGGCGACCGATGACGATCAGCGGGTGAGCATTCTCGCTGGCCAGGCCGATATCATGCTACGCGTGCATGACAGGGCTGGTGCCGTGGCGGCCCTGCAACGCATGGCCGCTCTGGCCGAAGCTCGAAGCAAGGCGGATCCCGCCGACCTCATCCTCAAGGCCAACCTCGTCATCAGCCTGACGCGCCTCTCCGATGTCCAGATGGATGCCGGCCAGTCGGCTCAGGCGAGAGAGAGCATCACCCGCGCTCTTTTCATGGCGATCGAGATCTACAAGTTGCAGCCGGACAATTCGAACGCCCAACTGGCGGCCAGCACCGGCCTCAATGCCGGCGGCAAGATGCACCGCGTCGGCAACCTCGCCGTCGCCGGTCAGATCTATGACATGGTGCTGCAGGTCTATGACGAGTTGCAGAAGACCGGGTTGGACCAAACGGATCGCACCAATATCTGCGTCCTTCGGCTCATGCGCGGGGCCTTGGCCGCCGACCAGGACAATCTGCAAGGCGCCCTCGAAGAGTACAAGATGGCGCTTGTGGCCGCAGAGGCGTTGAACGCCTCCGATCCCGGGGATCAATACTATCGCGGCCTTCTGGATGACACGCTCGATCGGCTCGGCGGCGTCTATTCGGAGATGGGCGACTGGGCGAAAGCTCGCGACGCCTATCAGCGCAGCCTGGTGATCGCCCGTGCGGCGTCAGAGGCCAGTCCAACTGACCTGGATCAGCGCCGGAATATTGCGATCGGCTATGACCGCATTGGCGCAATGCTCATGCAGGAAGGCAAGTACATCGAGGCCGACGCGGCCTTCAGGCAGGCAGAGGCGATCCTTGCGCCGCCGTTGCAGTCCAATCCGGGCGGACTGCAGCCGAGGGCGGACAATGCTCACATCGCCTGGCGTCTTGGCGTGACGGCCAAGGCGCGCTCCGATCTCGCGGCCGCGGTTGCCAGCCTGACGCGCGCCGTGGACCTTCAACTTTCCATCGTCAGGGATCAGGCCGACAACCGCACCTACCAGCGAGACCTCGTGGAGTATGCCCGCGATCTCGCGGAAGCGCAGGCGAAAGCGGGTGACCGTGAAGGTGCGGCGAAGAACTACCGCCGCAGCAGGGAAGCGGCCGCTTTCGTCGCCGGAGAGGAGCCCTCGAACCCTGCGGCTCAGCGCGACCTTGCCCTGACCCTGTTCCAGATTGCCCGTGACCTGGGCGGCGACGGGACGTGGGCGCGCGCCGCGGCGCAATACGAAAGGGCAGCAGCCTTGGGGCCCTTGCCCGCCAAGGACCAGGCCAATCTGGTCCGCGCCAAGCGAGAGGCGTCGCGCTAGACTGGTGGACATGCGCCGCTATGCGTTTTCCACCGAAAGCGCGGAGGACCTCGACGCCTGGCGCGCCCGGCATGAGGCGGCGGAAGCCGAATACTGGCCCGACGGTCATCTGGAGCGGGTCCGCCAATACTGTCCCGATCCTGAAGGGACGACCCTGAAGATCACCTGGCCGCCGGCCGCCGTGACCGGGGATAAGAGGTCGGTGGAGAGGCCCAAGGCGTGGCTCGCGGCGTCGAATCATTGACCGGCGGATCGCGGCGCCGCAAAGGCGCGCCATGAACATCCTGCTCGTCGGCTCTGGGGGGCGTGAGCACGCCCTGGCCTGGAAAATCGTACAGTCGCCGCTCTGCGACAGGCTCGTTTGCGCGCCCGGAAATCCCGGGATCGAGGCCATCGCCGACTGCCGGAACATCAGCGTGACCGACACAGACGCCCTGGTCGACCTGGCCGAGACGATCGGCGCGGACCTGGTGGTGATCGGGCCGGAGGCGGCTCTGGAAAAAGGGGTCGCTGACCGACTCGCCGCCCTGGGCATTCCCTGTTTCGGACCGACGGCCGCCGCCGCCCGTCTGGAGACCAGCAAGGTCTTCTCCAAGGATTTCGCGGCCCGCCACAAGCTGCCGAGCGCCGAGCACGAGAGCTTTTCCAGTGCGGGCGCGGCCAAGGCTCACATCGCCGGGCTCAACCGGCCGGCGCCCTACGTGATCAAGGCTGATGGCTTGGCGTCCGGCAAAGGCGTCGTTCTGGCGGCCACAAAGGCCGAGGCCGGGGCGGCCATCGACGAGATGTTCGGCGGCAAGTTCGGCGCCTCGGGCTCGAAGGTGGTGATCGAGGAGTTCATGCCCGGGGAGGAGGCCAGCCTCTTTGCCCTCTGCGACGGCGAGACCGCGATCCTGTTCGGGGCGGCCCAGGACCACAAGCGCGCCTTCGATGGCGACAAGGGCCCGAACACGGGCGGCATGGGGACCTATTCCCCCGCCCCGGTGCTGACGCCGGACCTGGCCGACCAGGCCAAGCGGCTGATGATTGACAAGGCCGTGGCCGGGATGAAGGCCGAGGGCAGCCCTTACCGCGGGGTGATTTTCGCCGGGCTGATGCTGGAAGGGGGCCGGGCGCGGCTCGTGGAATTCAATTCCCGTTTCGGCGATCCGGAGTGCCAGGTGCTGATGCTGCGCCTGCAGAGTGATCTCGTGCCCTACCTGCTGGCGGCTGCGAAAGGCAGTCTGAAGGACCTGCCGGACCCAGAGTGGCGCGACGAGGCGGCCATCTGCGTCGTCATGGCGCCGAAGGGCTATCCCGACGCGCCAGTGGGCGGGACGGTGATCGAGGGCGCCGAGGCTGATTTCGGGCCGGATGTGGTGGTCTTCCATGCCGGCACCAGCCGCAATGAGGCCGGCGAACTGATCGGCGGGACGGGGCGGGTGCTCAACGTCTGCGCGCGTGGAGCGGACCTCGCTGAGGCGCGGGAGCGGGTTTACGATGCCATCTCCAAGATCAACTGGCCGGGCGGATTCTATCGCTCCGACATCGCCTGGCGAGAGCTGGCGCGCAGCTAATCGGTGATCAGTCCGGCCTGCGGCTTTGCACGGCCTTCGCCCGCCGCTAGAGTGAATTCAAACAAGCGTAAGAGGAAGCGCCATGGCCGACACGCCAGCCCCAACGCCCGCCCGCGAAGGCGGCCGCACCGGTGAGAGCACCGGCGTCCAGGACGTGGTCGAAAGCCACAAGTTCAACGAGGCCGGGTTGGTCGACTGGATGAAGGCCCACGTCCCCGGCTTTGAGGGTCCGATCGCCGTGAAGCAGTTCGCGGGCGGCCAGTCGAACTACACCTACGAAATCGCCACCCCGAAGGCGAAGTACGTGATGCGCCGCAAGCCGGCCGGCAAGCTGCTGCCCAGCGCCCACGCCGTCGACCGCGAATACAAGGTGATCACGGCCCTGCATTCCACCGGCTTCCCCGTGCCGCGCACCTATGGCTTGGAAGCTGACGACAGCGTGGTCGGCACCATGTTCTACGTGATGGACTTCATGGAAGGCCGGATCTTCTGGGATCAGACCCTGCCAAACTACGAGCCGGCGATGCGGCACAAGATCCACATGGCCTCAATCAAGACTTTGGCCGACCTGCACAATACCGACTACAAGGCCATCGGGCTCGGCGATTTCGGTCGCGAGGGCAACTACATGATGCGCCAGATTGATCGCTGGACGAAGCAGTACAAGGCTTCCGAGACCCAGCACATCGAGAAGATGGAAAAGCTGATCGAGTGGTTGCCGAAAACCTGTCCGGAAGACACCCAGCACTCGGTGGTGCACGCCGACTACCGGTTGGATAACATGGTCATGCACCCCACCGAGCCGCGCGTCATCGCCGTGCTGGACTGGGAGCTTTCCACCATCGGCAACCCCTTGGCCGACTTCTCCAATCTGCTGATGCAGTGGGTGAACGGGGTGCTGCAGCCCTACAAGGACAAGCCGGAATACGGCATTCCGACCATGGACGAGGCGGTGGCCTATTATTGCGAGCTGACGGGCCGCGACGGGCTGCCGGATCTCAACTGGTACTTCAGCTACAATATCTTCCGCCTGGCCGGGATCATTCAGGGCATCGTCGGCCGGGCCCGGGATGGCACGGCCAACTCGGCCGCCGCCTCGCAGATGGGGCCGCGCGTCGTGGCCCTCGCCAATGCCAGCTGGGCCTTTGCCCAGAAGGCCGGCGCGGTCTAGGCCGGCAGGACGCCGGGCAGGAAAAGCAGGATCGGCCGGATCTCATAGACGGCGCTGGGGTTTGCACGGCCCAGCGCCGCCGCGGCCTCAAGCGCCGCGTCCCAATCGGCGCATTCGATGACATATAGGCCAAGTAACTGTTCCTTGGTCTCGGCGAACGGGCCATCGATCACCCGGATTTGGCCGTCCACCCGTCGCCAGGTCTTGGCGTCTCCTGTCGCACCCAGCCGCGCCGCCGGCCCGAGGCGGCCATCCCCGGCCAGCCGGTCATGCACCCTGTGCAGTTCGGACATCAGGGCCTCGTCCTCGCTGGCGCTGAGGGCGGTGATCACGCTCTCGTCGTGATAGGCCAGGAAGGCATAGAGCATGGTCGGCTCCTCAATGGATGGCGGTTTCCAGAAGCGCCTCAAGGGCGGCCGGATCCTCGAAGCGGGCCACGACAGGCCAGGACGTGACCCGGCCGCGCCAGGCCGGCGGCAGGCGGGCCCAGTCCTTCTCGGTGGTGAGCAGGGTGGCGTTGGCGGCCTTGGCCTGGCTGTCAAGGGTGGCGAGGGTCGCCTCATCATAGGGCTGGTGATCGCCGAAGCGGATGAAATCGGCGAGGTCGGCGCCGGCGGCGGTCAGGCTGCGCTCCACCTTCCAGGGCTTGCCGATGCCGGCAAAGGCGAGGATGGGGCCGGCCGGCGGCGGGGCGACGGGTTCCAGCCGGGCGACGAGCACCGGGATGGCGCCGAAGAGGTTCAGCAGGGCCGGGTCGGGTTCTGCGAGGTCGGCGGGCATCATCAGGATGACGGCGTCCGTACGGGCGAGGCCGGCCCTCAGGGGCTCGCGCATCGGCCCGGCCGGGAAGACGGCGCCGTCGCCGAAGGGCCACTCATTATCCCGCGTCTCGCCATCGACGACGACAAGGCTGAGAGTCTTCTTCAGGGTCGGGTTCTGGTGCCCGTCATCCATGACGATGACATCGGCGCCTTCGACAATGGCTGCCCAGGCGCCTTGCGGGCGGTCGCGCGACACCCAGACCGGCCCGTCAGCGCAGAGCATCAGGGGCTCGTCGCCAACCTCCCTGGCGGTGTGAAGGGCGGGGTCCACTCGAACGGGGCCCGGCAGCGAGCCGCCGTAGCCACGCGTCAGGGCATGTGCGGCGAGGCCCCGGGCCTTCAGCCGGTGCAGCAGTTCCCGGACGATGGGGGTCTTGCCCGTGCCGCCGACCGTGAAGTTGCCGACGCAGATCACCGGGACGCCGGGATCAACCGGTGTCGTTGTCGCGATCCGGCGGGCGGTGAGGGCGGCGGCGATCCAGCCGAACGGGGTCAGGAGGAAGCGCGTCACCGGCATGGCCGGGCGCTCGCGAACGTACCACCAGCGGGGCGTTGCCAGCTTCAAGGGGCCATCTCGACGATGCGGGATAGCCCGGCCAGGGCCTCGGCGTCCCGCCGCTGGGCGAAGGCGAGGGCGTCGGCGGCAAGGGCTTCACGCGCTTCTTCCGGCATGGCGAGGGCGCCGGCCAGGGCCGCCCCGTCCTGAACCATCGTGACGCCGCCCGCCTCGGCGAGATCGTCGAAGACGCCTTGCCAATTGGTGACGTGGGGCCCGCTGATCGCCGCGCATCCGAGGCGGGCCGGCTCCAGGGGGTTATGCCCGCCGATGTCCGGCTTGAAGCTGCCGCAGACGATGGCGAAGCGGGCCAGACGGAACCATAGGCCGAGTTCGCCCAGGGTGTCGGCGACATAGACCTCGGCCCCGCCGGGCGCTTCGCCGGCGGCGCGGCGGGCAACGGAAAATCCTCTGGAACGGGCGAGGTCGGCGATGGCTGGGCCACGGTCTGGGTGGCGGGGCGCGATGACCAGCCGGGCCTCGCCGCGCCGGGCCGTGAAGGCGGAAAGCACGACCTCGTCCTCGCCGGGGTGCGTGCTGGCGGCGAGGATCACGGGCCGCGCACCTAGGGCCTGACGCGCGGTTTCCAGCGCCGCCCGGTCGCAAGGCAGAGGCGCGGCGCCGAACTTCAGATCGGCGAGGCCCAAGACCGTGCCGCCCAGCCGCCGCAGGCGCTCCGCCGAGCGCTCATCCTGGGCGAGGATCAGGTCGTAGGCGCCGAGCAGGCGGCGGGCGGCGGCGGGCCAGCGGGTCCAGCCCCGGGCGCTGGCCTCGCTCATCTTGCCGGACACCAGGACGATCTTGGCCCCCGAGGCCTTGGCCCCCAGGATCAGGTTCGGCCAGAACTCGCTCTCGGCGAAGACCACCATGTCGGGGCGCCAATGGGCCAGGAAGCGGCGGCAGGCGGCGGGCGCATCGATCGGGGCGAACTGGTGGATCACCCCTTCTGGAAGGCGTTTGGCGAGCAGTTCAGCGCTGGTCACCGTGCCGGAGGTGACGAGGATGGGACTGGCCGGGCGCTCGGCGCGGAGGCGATCGATCAGGGCCAGCAGGGAGAGGCTTTCGCCGACACTGGCGCCGTGCATCCAGATCAGGGGACCGGCAGGGCGGGGCAGGCTGGCATGGCCGAGGCGCTCAGGCAGGCGGCGCGGGTCTTCCTTCCCGGCCTTGACGCGCCGGCGCAGGAACAGCGGCGCGACGCCTTCCAAGAGGCCGGTGAGGCCGCGATAGGCCGCGAGCGCGGGAGAGATGGTCACACCACGTCGGCGGGAGCGAGCTTGCAGACCCGCTCGCCATCGGTTTCGACCTGCAAGGTGGCGTGGCCGATGCCGAACCGCTCGTGGAGGCCGTCCTCCGCCGCCTGCAGGAAGGCGTCACCATCGTCATTGGCGGGCCGGACGATGTGCACGGTGAGGGCGGACTCAGTGGTGCTCATGGCCCAGATGTGCAGGTCATGGACGCCGGCCACGCCCGGAAGCTTGCAGAGCCAGTCGCGCACCGCCTCGGCGTCGATGTGGGCGGGTACGGCGTCCATGGAGAGATCCAGGCTCTCGCGCAGCAGGCCCCACGTGCCCACCAGGATCACCGCGACGATGACCAGGCTGACGGCGGGGTCGAGCCACATCCAGCCGGTCATGCCCATGACCAGGGCCGAGATCACCACGCCCACGGAGACGAGGGCGTCGGAGGCCATGTGCAGGAAGGCGCCCCGGACATTGAGGTCCTCCTTGGCGCCGCGCATGAAGAGCCAGGCGGTGAAACCGTTCACGAGGACGCCGATGGCCGCGACGATCATCACCGTCTGGGTGGCCACGGGCTCGGGCGCGGCGAAACGGCGGACGGCTTCCCAGGCAATGGCGCCCACCGCCACCAGCAGGAGCCCGCCATTGGCGAGGGAGGCGAGCACGGTGGCCTTGCGCATACCGTAGGTGCGCCGCCCGGTGGGGGCCCGCTTGGCCAGGGCCGCGGCGCCCCAGGCGAGGACGAGGCCGAGCACGTCCGAGAGATTGTGGCCGGCGTCGGCGATCAGGGAGAGGGACTGGGTGATCAGGCCGGCGGAAAATTCCGCGGCAACGAAAGCCAGGTTCAGGGCCGCGCCGATGGCGAAGGCGGTGGAGAAATCGCCGCCTTGATGATGGTGGTGATCGTGCGCATGGCCGTGGCCGTGGGAATGGCCGCCCTTCTTGTGGTCATGATGGTGGTGGTGATCGTGATCGCCGTGATCATGATCATGGCCGTGATCGTGGGCCGGGTGAGTATGCGCCATGCCCCTTCATCCCACTGACCGCCCGTTCCGAAAAGAGGCAACCGCGCGGGTCAGGTGCGCAACATCGCCTCGGCCTCGCCCTGGATCGCGTTCAACCGCGCACCCCATTGGGCGGCCAGGATGTCGGGGTCGTCTTCGCGGCTGGCGCCATAGGGCCCGTCGAAGACCACCACGGCCCGCGCGAAGGGGAGGGGAATTCGGTGCAGATCCCAGCCTTTGGTCTGGATGGCCGGTGTCGCGGCGAAGCCCACCAGCATGGTCTTCACCCCGGCCACGCGCAGCAGAGTCGGCAGGCCGGGGGTCATCACCTGGTTGGGGCCGCGCGGGCCATCCGGGGTCACGGCGACCAGGCCGCCGCCCTTGAGAAAGCGCACGATTTCGCGGAAGGCCGCGCCCCCGCCCTTGTCCATGCCCTCCCGGTCGGTCGAGCCGCGAATGGCCGGATAGCCCAGGCGATCGACAGTCAGGGCGATCAGTTCGCCGTCCTTTGAGCGCGAAATCAGGGCGCGGCGGGGCCGGCCCTTCACATACTGGCCGAGGGTCGGGGAGAAGGCGATGCGGCCATGCCAGAAACAGAAGATCGCGCCGGCGGGATCATCGACGACGCCATCGATGACCGCCCGGTTCACCAGCGTCCAGCGGGAGGTACGCAGGGCGAAGTTCAGGTAGCTGGCGATGAGCCAGGCGGCGAACCTCTGGAAGCCCTCGGATTTCAGCAGGCTCTTCACGCCGTCTCCAGGTCCTGGGTGCGGGCGAGACGCGCATAGAGGCCGCCCTGGCGGGTGAGGTCGGCATGGACGCCGGTCTCGACGATGCGGCCCCCCTCCAGGACATAGATGCGGTCGGCGTTCTTCACGGTGGAGAGCCGGTGGGCAATGAGCACGGTCGCCCGGCCGGCCATCAGGCGGGCGAGGGCGGCCTGGACCTGGGCCTCGCTCTCGGTGTCGAGGGCGCTGGTGGCCTCATCGAGGAGCAGGATGGGCGCGTTCTTCAGGAAGGCCCGAGCGATGGCGATGCGCTGGCGCTGGCCGCCGGAGAGACGCGTCCCAGCCTCACCCACGGGGGTGTCGTAGCCGCGGGGCAGAGCGGCAATGAAGTCGTGGGCGGCGGCTTGGCGCGCGGCCTCCTCGATCTCGGCCTGGCTGGCCTCAGGGCGGCTATAGGCGATGTTGGCGGCGATGGTGTCGTCGAACAGGAAGGGCTCCTGGGTGACGAGGGCGATGTGGCCGCGCAGGGAGGCGAGGGTGAGGTCGCGCACGTCCCGCCCGTCGATGGTCACGCGGCCGGCGCCCACATCATAGAAGCGTGGAATGAGGTTGAGGATGGTGCTTTTGCCGCCGCCGGAGGGGCCCACGAGGGCCACCGTCTCACCGCGCCCGACCTCAAGGGTGACATCGGCGAGCACGGGCTGACCGTCCTCATAAGCGAAGGACACGGCCTCGAAGCGGACCCGGCCCTCGCCATCCGGGAGGGGAATGGCGCCGGCGGCGTCGGTGATTTTCGCTTCTATATCCAGCTGCTGGAAGAGGCGCCGGGCGGCGGCGAGGCCTTCCCCGACCACGGTCTGGACGTTGGCGAGCTGGCGCAGGGACTGTGAGCCGATGGTGAGCGCCGTCAGGAAGGCGAAGAAGCTGCCCGGATTGGCGTGGCCGCCCAGCGCCCGCCAGCCGGCATAGGCCAGGACGCCGGCGACGATCAGGGTGGTCAGAGTGTCGGTGGTGGGGGCGGCCGAGGCCTTGGCGTTGGCGCCTCGGACGATGTGGGCCTGGCGGCGGTCGATGACGTCGGCGACGCGGCCCTGCTCATAGGCCTCACGGTTCTCGATCTTGACCACCCGGATGCCGTCGAGGCTCTCCATGACGGCGGTGGAGAGGGAGCTGGTCTCGGCCATGGCGTCGCGGGCGGCGGAGGTGGTGCGGCGCACATAGTTGCGCATGATGAAATCGGCGAGGGGGGCGGCGACCAGGGCGATGAGAGTCAGCAGCCAGTCCTTCCACAGCATCACCCCCAGGGAGGCGACGAGGATCATGCCCTGGCCGAGGTAGCTGATCAGGCCGCTGGCGGCGGCTTCGCGGATCAGGCCGGCGTCATAGAGCACGGAGGCGACGATCTCACCCGAATGGCCGGCCCGCAGCCGCGCCAGGTCAGCCCGCAGTAGCTTGCCGAACAACTCTGCCTGGATATCGCCGACAATGCCGTGGCCGATGCGATTGGTGATCACCGCCTGCAAGACCTGGGCGAGGCCGCGGACGATGGCGAGGACGGCGATGATCAGGGGAATCTGCCAGAGGGCCTCGACCTCCGGATTGACGATCATCCGGTTGGTGGCCGGCTCGAGGATGGCGGCTAGGGCGGCGGTGAAGCCCGCGACGATGGCCGCGAAAAAGGTCGCGGCGACGAGGCCCTTCCAGCGGGGCGCCAGATAGACCCTGGCCACGCGCGCCATGAGGGCGCGGTCGCTCGGCTCCAGCGGCTGCGGGACTTGGGTCATCGGCCCTGGCGTCGTCCGACGCGCCGCCCCTGTCAAGTCGGGCTCGCCCGCCCGACGTTGCCGTCCGGCCCAACCCGCCCTAGATACCGGCCATGACGGGAAGCTCCCACGCCAAGGTTCCGGCCCGGCCGCTCGATACGCTGCGCGGCCGGATCGAGGCCTATTTCAACCTGATCTGGACCGATCACGGCTGGCTGCGCATGGGCTTCCAGAATGCCCATTGGCTGAACCGCACGCCCGGCCAGGAGGTCGTGCGGGCGAACCAGCCGCACCCGTTCCAGATCGCCTGGTGGGCCCGGCGGGGCATCAAGACGATCATCAATCTGCGCGGCGCCAACGGCATGGGCCTGCACCTTCTGGAGAAGGAGGCGTGCGCGCGCCATGGGATCGCCATGCACGACTTCACGATCTATTCGCGCGCCGTGCCGACCCGCGCCGAGGTCGAGGGCGCCAAGGCGATGTTCGACACGATCGAATATCCGGCGATGATGCACTGCAAGTCCGGCTCGGACCGGGCCGGGATCATGAGCGTCTTCTACAAGCACTTCCGCGAAGGGCTCCCGATCCGCGAGGCCAAGCAGGAGCTGTCTCTCAAGTACGGTCACATGAGCGCCGGACTGACTGGCGTGCTGGACTACACCTTCGAGCGGTACCTAAACGAAGGCGAGCCGGCCGGACTGACCTTCCTCGAGTGGGTTCAGCGGCCTGAATACGATCCGGACCAGATCAAGGAAGACTTCAAGTCGACGTGGCTCGGGCGGTTTTTCACCGAAAAAGTTCTGCGGCGCGAGTAAGGCCAAGGGCAAGGCATCGGGATCGTGGCCGCAGAAACGCTCGCCACGATCTCAATGATCGTGATCGTCATCCTCATGGTGCTCACCGGTCTGGTGCGGATCGAGCAGCTTGTGAGCGTGGATGATGAAATACCGCATGTGGGCGTTGTCGACCGTGGCCTGGGCGTGTGCCTGCCAGGCTTTGTATGCCTCCTGATAGTTGGGAAAGGCGCCGACCAGATCGATCTTTTTCAGGTCGCGGAAGGTGGTGGAATCGACGCTCTCAAGTTCTCCGCCGATCACCAAATGCAACAGCTGCTTCGACATCGAACTCATTCCTTCAGGGCGTTGACCGCGGCAGGTCGATAGGCGCGGTGCGTGACAAGATCAACGGGGCCAGGGCCGGGCCTGCGCAGACCAGGCTCAGCTGGCGCGCATCGGCGCGATTATAGGCAAATCGGCCGCCCTTGTGGTCCAGGACAACAGCCCCTGCCTCGCGCGCGATCAGGTCGGCGGCGGCGACGTCCCAGTCGGCCTTGGGGGCGAGGGTCACCGTGGCGTCGAATTCCCCTGCGCCGACCAGGCACATGCGCAGGGCCGTGGCGTTGCGGCTGGCGAGGCGCATGGCGGGCCAGGGCTCCGGCCAGGCTGGGTGCGAGAAGAAACCGGCATCGCCGATCATGGCGCAGTCGGCGATCTCGGCCTGGGCGCTCGGTTGCATGGGCAGGCCATTGAGGCGCGCCCCGCCACCGGTAACGGCGCTGTAGGTGTCGGCAAGGTCCGGGGCATGCACAACCCCGGCCACGGCCTCACCGCGGTCCACCACCCCGATGGCCACCACCCACCAGGGGCGCCCTCTGATATAGGCGCGGGTGCCGTCGATGGGATCGACCACGAAGAGGCGCTCGCAGTCCATGCGGGCCGGGTCGTCGACGGTTTCCTCAGAGAGCCAGCCATAGTCGGGGCGCGCCGCGAGGAGGGTGTCCTTGAGGAGGGCGTCCACGGCCAGGTCGGCGTCGGTGACCGGGGAATTGCCTTTCTTGTACTCGGTGATCAGACCCTTGGCCTTGTACCGCAAGGCCATGTCGCCCGCGGCCCGGGCAGCCTCGGTGATCAGGGCCAGGTCTTCAGCGTTCAGGGCCTCATTTGCCGGCAATGGCGAGTCCGTCGACGAGCAGGGAGGGGCTGTTGTGTGAGCCCCGGAATTCCAGGTCCGAGCCGGGGACGAGGCGGGCGTAGATATCGAGGAGGTTGCCCGCCACGGTGATCTCGCTGACCGGATAGGCGATCTCGCCGTCCTCGAACCAGAACCCGGAGCAGCCCACTGACCAGTCCCCCGTATTGGCGTTGAGGGAGGGGCCGAACATCGAGGTGACGAGGACGCCCTTGCTCGCATCGCCCATCAGGCCGGAGAGGTCCTTCTCGCCCGGCGAGAGGGTGAGGTTGCAGGGCGAGACGCCGGGCGGGCCGGCGAGGCCCCTGGAGGCATGTCCTGTCGTTTCAAGACCCAGCTGGCGGGCCGATGCGGTGTTGAGCAGCCAGGTGGTAAGCACGCCCTCGTCAACGATCTTCATCGCCTCGTTGGCCACGCCCTCGTCATCGAACGGCGAGGAGCCGAGACCACGGCGGCGGTGTGGATCGTCGGTGATGGTGACCGACTTGGAAAAGATCTGCTGGCCGAGCTTTTCCTTCAGGAAGGAGACGCCACGCGCCACGGAGGGGCCAGAGATGGCGCCGATCAGGGCGCCGAAGATCATCCCGGCGCCGCGGTTCTCGAAGATCACGGGGGCGGTGGTGGAGGCGATCTTGCGGGCCCCCAGGCGCTGCACGGCGCGCTTGCCGGCTTCGGCCCCGATGGCTTCCGGGCTCGGCAGGTCGCTCTTCCAGCGGGCGGCCCGGCCATCGCCGCCGCGCTCCATGCCGCCGGCGTCGGACGCGATCGCCGAAACCGAGAGCCCAAAGGTGGAGGCCTTGTGCACGCCGGAAAAGCCGCCGCTGGTGACGAGGCGCCAGTGTCCGGCAGACCAGGTGGCCGAGCCGCCGTCCGAATTGGTTACGCCGGCGACGGCGCGGGCGGACTCCTCGGCGGCGCGGCCGAGGGCTTCCAGGGCTTCGGGCTCCAACTCCACGGGATCAAAAAGGTCGAGGTCCATATCCCGGGATCTCGCCAGGCGGTCTTTGGGGGCGAGGCCGGCATAGGGATCCTCCGGGGCGAGCTTGGCCATGGCGACGGCGCGCTCGACCAGCTTCTTCCATCCGTCGCTGGAAATGTCCGATCCGGAAACCGAGGCGTGTCTCTGGCCGACGAAGACCCGGACGCCGAGGTCGCGGGACTCTTCGCGCTCCACCTCTTCCAGGGCGCCGAGGCGCACATTGATCGAGAGGGATTGGCGTTCGGCGAAGGCCGCCTCGGCCGCGTCCGCACCGGCCTTGCGCGCGGCGGCGACGACGTCATGCAACAGGTTCTCGTCCATCGCTTCCGATATGAGGGATGGCCGCCCTTTGGACAACCCTCAGGCGTTGCGCCGCGCCGCGTAGAAGGACGTTACCATGTTGCGCTCGACCCGCCCGGCGAACTGGCGCTCGGCGATGTCGAAGAGGCCGTCGAGGATGCGCTCGCGATCGGCGTCGGGCAGCAGGGTGATGTTCGAGAAGGTGGCGTAGAGGGCCCGTGTGGCGGCGCTGTCGAGAACCAGTGTCCAGGGCCAATATTCCACGCGCACCTCCCCGAAGTGTCGCGTCAGATCATCGAGCCTTGTGAGGGTGTCGAGGGCGAAGGGTAGGGCGCTTCCGCCGCCGGAGCGGCTCATCGGCAAAGGGTTGAGGAGGGCGTCGGTGGCGTCGTGAAAGTCATCCTGACGTCGGGGGTCACCGAAGACGTTGGCGAAATGGCAGAACCAGCCGCCGGGTCGGAGGGACTTGGCCGCCTTGGCGAGGGCGAGGCCTTGGTCCAGCCAGTGCAGGGAGGTGGCCGCGACGCCAAGGTCGAAGCTCTCCGGCGGCAAATCGGCCTCTTCGAATGTCGCGTTCAGCACATGCAGGTTGGCGTGCCCCGCCTCCGCAAGGTACCCCGCCAGGCGCGCGTCCGGCTCTATGGCGATGAGGGGCGCGGCGCCTGCGCTCAGGAGTTTGCGTGTCGCCAGGCCGCCGCCGGGACCGATCTCGAAGGCGGGCCAAGGTCCAGGGCCGGTGAGGGCGTCGAGCGTCTCGAAGACAATATCCGGGTAGTCTGGGCGCGAGCGGTCATAGGCAGCGGGATCCCGGCCGAAGGCGCGTCGGCCGTCCTCAGGGCGAAGGTCCGGCATGACCGCCTCAGAACATCGCGAAGACGAGCAAGCAACTGCCGATGAAGATGTAGGCCACCCACGTGGCCAGCATGCCGATGGACCGGGCCATGGAAGAGCCCGTGCTGCGTGACAGGGCGACAGCGTGGATTACGCGTCCCAGAAACAGAGCCACACCGCCCAGGTGGATCACCAGGGGCGGCGCCCCGGCCACGGCCAGGGCGGCGATCGCGGCGATGCCCGCGGGAATGTATTCGGCGGCATTGGCCTGGGCGCGGATCGCCTGAGCCAGCTCAGGAATCCCTTCGTCACCAAAGGCGACGTGGTGCTTTTGCCGTTGGCGCACCACAAGCATTGACAGGATCAGCAGCAGGAAGAGATGCAGACCCGCCCAGAGCGAGGCGGCGTGGCCGGCGGGGGTCATGAGCTGTGGCTTCCATTGAACGGGTGGCGGGTTCTGCCCGCCCGGGGAGGCGAGGGCAAGGCCGGACGCCCTAGGCGATAATATCCGGTGTGAGCCGGTTTTCCAGGCTGACAATCTGGTCGCGGAGGATGAGCTTGCGCTTCTTCAGGCGCGCGATCCGCAGTTGATCAGAGGCTGGCGCCGCCTCCATGGCGGAGATCGCCTGGTCCAGGTCGGTGTGTTCCTGGCGCAGAACGGCCAGTTGCATACGCAAGGCGGCCACATCTCCGGATGCCGGCTGTTCGTCGTCGTTCATGGCCCCGCCCGAGAAAACCGCGCCGGAATATCAGAGCGCGGTCGCCGCGCGAAGGGCTTCGGCAAGCCGCGAAACGGCGTCCGGGGGCGGCGGATCGCCCCAGGCAGTGGCCACGGCGGCCAAAGCGTTGGCTGTACTCTTAGAGCGGGGCGGCCCGAGCGCTTCCAGCGCCTCCAGCAACAGGCGCTCGGCTTCAATCTCAGCCGTCTTGATGCTGGTCCGCAGGGCGAGACGCGGTTCGGCCGCTCCCGGGAGGGAAAGCTTTAAGGCGCGGCGCGCGTGGCGCAGGGGCTCGATGGCGGCGCCGGTCCAGGCCTGGGTGATGGCGACGGCCTGGGCGAGGATCAGATCTTCTTGCGATCCCGCCCAGGCGGCCCAGAGGAGCAGGGGGACGGATTGGCCGTGATCGTCCTGCAGGCTGAGACAGGCGGCCTCGACGCCGGGCGCGGCATAGGCACGGACCGCGAAGTCCCAGAGGGTCAACCCGCTGCCCCAGGGCCGATGTCTTCGCCCCAGCGGCGCACGGCCTGCCAGGAGAGGCCGAAAGGATCGAGGGCGCGGCCCACCGACTGATCGATCATCTCCTCGAGGGTCTGGGGCTTGGCGTAGAAGGCCGGAAGCGGCGGGGCGATCACGGCGCCCATTTCGGCGAGCTTCACCAAGGTGCGCAGGTGGCCAAGGTGGAGGGGCGTTTCGCGCACCATCAGCACCAGAGGCCGGCGTTCCTTCAGGGTCACGTCGGCGGCGCGGGTGAGGAGAGAGGAGGTCACGCCGGTGGCGATCTCACTCATGGTGCGCACCGAGCAGGGGGCGATCAGCATGCCCATGGTGCGGAAGGAGCCCGAGGCAATGGCGGCGCCCACATCGGCGACCTTGTAGGCGATGTGGGCCTTGGCTTCGAGATCCGCCGGGGAGAGGCCGGTTTCCTGGGCAAGGGTCAGGCCGGCGGCGCGGCTGACGACAAGATGCGTTTCGACACCGAGGTCGCGGCAGGCGTCCAAGGCGCGCAGGGCATAGATGATGCCGGAGGCTCCAGAGACGCCGATGACTAGCTTCTCGCGATCATTTTCGGGCAAGGGCGATGGGTCCTCCGGCGGTCCGCGTCACCGCAAACCTAGCGCAACTAGGCGCAAGCATATGTGATCTGACACGGCGGCGCAGCGGGTGTTCTCTTGTCGTCAGGCAACTGAGGAGTCCATGCCCATGGCCGTCGAAGCCCGTATCCGCGAACTCGGCAATCGTCACCAGACGCTTGAACGTGCGATAGAGGAAGAGATGAGCCGCCCCTCCTCCGACACCACGCGGCTGCGTGAGTTGAAGAGGCAGAAACTGAGACTGAAGGAAGAGATGGAAGTGCTGCGGGGCCGGGTTCACTAGCGCCGCTGGCGCCGATCAACCCGGTTTCATCGGCCATCGACGGCGGGCCTGGGGCGGCCGCCGGAGCGCACCAAGGCCTCGCTGAAGCCAGCGTGGGGCTTTGCTCATTTCGAGATTCCAGGAGCCTGCCAAGGCTGGCGCCGCAAGGCGTCGCGTCCTAGAGTAGGCGGGTCATGGAATTTGACGCGCTCCTGCTGTCGCGGCTGCAATTCGCTTTCACGATCGCGTTTCACATCATCTTTCCAAGCTTCTCTATCGGCCTAGCGAGTTTCCTCGCCGTGCTCGAGGGGCTGTGGCTGAGCACCGGGCGCGAGGCATTCCGCACCCTCTATCTCTTCTGGATCAAGATTTTCGCACTCTCCTTCGGGATGGGCGTCGTATCTGGCGTGGTGATGAGCTACGAGCTGGGCACGAACTGGAGCGGCTTCTCCGCCGCCGCTGCGCCAGTGATCGGGCCGCTTCTCGCCTTCGAAGTGCTGACGGCGTTCTTCCTCGAAGCGAGCTTCCTGGGCGTGATGCTGTTCGGCTGGAAGAAAGTGGGCAAGGGCCTGCACTTCTTCGCCAGCGTGATGGTGGCCTTCGGCACCCTGGTCTCAGCCTTCTGGATCATTTCGGCCAACAGCTGGATGCAGGTCCCTTCGGGCTATGAGGTGATCGCCGGCGGGGCGCTTCGGGCGACCGACTGGAGCGCGGTGATCTTTTCGCCGACCTTCCCCGTGAGGCTGTTGCACATGGTCCTGGCGGCGTTCCTGACCACCTCCCTGGTGGTGGGAGCGGCATCGGCGTTCCGCCTGCTGAAGGCGCCCGCGGAGGCCGAGAGCCGCATCGCCCTGCGCATGGCCATCGGCATGTTCGCTCTGGTCGCGCCGTTGCAGGTGGCGGCCGGGCACCTCTCCGGGGAACTCGTCCTGGAGCACCAGCCTTTGAAGACCGCCGCCATCGAAGGCTGGTGGGAGACGAGGGCCGATCAGCCCCTGGACCTGGTCGGCATTCCGGACCGGGACGCGGCTGAGAACCGTTACGGCGTGGCCATCCCCGGCATTGGCAACTGGGTGCAGGGGGGTCCGCGCGGCGAGGTGCTTTCCGGTCTCGACGGTTATCCGCG
Organism: Caulobacteraceae bacterium; assembly: GCA_046349475.1. Lineage (GTDB taxonomy): Bacteria > Pseudomonadota > Alphaproteobacteria > Caulobacterales > Caulobacteraceae > Acaudatibacter. The sequence continues at coordinate 33,481 of JAXMCG010000025.1, forward strand.
TGAGGATTGGCCGGTGGTTTGGCTGGTGTTCTGGTCGTTCCGGATCATGGTTGGTCTGGGTCTCGCCATGGTGGGGCTCGGCATCTGGGGGCTCTGGCTCTGGGCGCGGGGCCGGATCGAAACCACCCGGCTTTTCCTGCGCGCGGCGGTGCTGATGGGGCCAAGCGGGTTCGGCGCCGTCATCGCCGGTTGGGTGGTGGCCGAAGCGGGGCGCCAGCCCTATGTGATCTATGGCGTCCTGCGGACCGCCGATGCGGTCTCACCCGTGGGGGCCGGGCAGGTCTCGGCCTCCCTGATCGCCTTTCTCATCGTGTACGCCATCGTGTTCAGCGCGGGGGCGATCTACATCCTGCGCCTGATCGCCGAGGGACCGGTGGACGGCGCCGCCGAGCCCATGCCGACGGTGCAGCGCGCGCCCGGCACGCCGCTGGCCGCCGCGCCGGACGAGGCCGCGCCATGAACCTCGACTACCCCCTGATCTGGGCCGGCCTGATCGCGGCGTCGGTGCTGCTCTATGTGCTGCTCGATGGTTTCGATCTGGGGGTGGGCATCCTCTTTCCGCTGGCCCGCACGAGCGCGGACCGTGATGCGATGATGAACACCATCGCCCCCTATTGGGATGGCAACGAAACCTGGCTGGTGCTGGGCGGGGGAGGGCTCTTCGCGGCCTTCCCTCTGGCCTATGGGGTGGTGGCGCCGGCCCTATATCTGCCGCTGATCCTGATGCTGCTGGCCCTGATCCTGCGGGGGGTCGCCTTCGAATTCCGGCTGCGGGCCAAGGGTTGGGGCAAGCTTGCCTGGACAATCGCCTTTTCCGGCGGGTCCCTGACGGCGGCGCTCGCCCAGGGCCTGGTGCTGGGCGGGTTCGTTCAGGGCATCGCCGTGCGCGGCAATGTCTTCATCGGCGGGCCGTTCGACTGGCTCTCACCCTATGCGATCCTCACCGCTGTGGGCCTGGTGGCGGGATATGCCCTCCTGGGCGCGACCTGGCTGATCCTGAGGACGGAAGATGACCTGCACGGCCATGCCCGCCGCTGGGCGGCCTTCGCGGCCGGGCTGACGGCCGGGCTCCTGGCGACGGTCAGCCTGGCGACCCTCTTCGTACAGGAGCGCATCGCCGAGCGCTGGGGACTGGGGACCATGCCCGATCTTGCCCGCCTGCTGCCGCTCCTGCCGATCCCGATCCTGGGGCTCGCCGGTTTCGTGGTGATCGGTGTTGGCCTGAAACGCCGGTCGCATGGCCTGCCCTTCGCGGGGGCGGCGATGGCGTTCATCTCCGGATACCTCGGCCTCGCGGCCAGCTTCTTCCCCTATGTGGCGCCCTATGCCCTGACCTTCCGGCAGGCGGCCAATGCGGAGAATGCTTTGGAACTAATGGCGGCGGGCACGGCGATCCTGCTGCCGGTGATCCTCGGCTACACGGCCTGGGTCTATTGGGTGTTCCGCGGAAAGGTGGCCGCCGATGCCGGATACCACTGAAGCGCCGCTCTGGAAGCGGCTGGCCTGGTTCTTTGGCATCGCGGTCACATCGACCCTGGCCACAGCTGCGGTCGCCTATGGCCTGAAGGCCCTCTTGCGGTAGACGGGGACGTGTACTTGTTACGCGTCCCCAAGCCTCGCTCGCGGCAGCAACAGTCCAGCAAGGGGACACGTAACAAGTACATGTCCCCGGTAAGCATCCGCGCTACATGAACCGCTATGGCCGACTGCCGACTCTATCTGATCACGCCCCCGGCCTTGCCGGACCTGTCCGCGTTCGTGCGCCGTCTGGAGGACGCCTTCTCCGGTGGAGATGTCGCGGCTTTGCAGGTCCGCCTGAAGGATGCCGATGAGCGCCAGATCGCCGAGGCTGTGGCCGCCCTGACGCCGGTGTGCGCCCGCAAGGACGTGATGGTGATCCTCAATGACCGCCCGGATCTCGCTGCGCGCCTGGGCTGCGACGGCGTGCATATCGGCCAGTCGGATGCGCCCTATGACGAGGCGCGGCGGCTGATGGGTAAGGACCGGGTGGTGGGCGTGACCTGCCATGACAGCCTGCACCTGGCCATGGAGGCGGCCGAGGCCGGGGCGGACTATGTTGCGTTTGGCGCCTTCTACCCGACCAGCACCAAGGATACGGAATTTCGGCCTGAACCGGATCTGCTGACGGGCTGGCAACAGGACATGCTGACGCCCTGCGTGGCCATCGGCGGGATCACCGTCACCACCGCCGCCGATATGGCCCGGGCGGGCGCCGACTACCTAGCCGTGACGGCCGGGGTTTGGGGCTATCCGGAGGGGCCGGCGGCGGCCGTGGCGGCGTTCAACGCCGAAATGGCCAGGGGCGTTTCGGAGCGCGGCTTTTGAGCGCCTTGCGTTCACGGCCCCCCGCCACTAGTTTCCGCGCCCTCGCCGGATAAGGATTTCCGTGGCCACCGCCTCCGCCCTCCTGAAAGTGATGACCGATGCCGCCCGCAAGGCGGGGCGCCGGCTGACGCGCGATTTTGGCGAGCTGGAAGAGCTGCAAGTGTCCCGCAAGGGCGCGGCGGACTTCGTCTCCGCCGCTGACTTGAAGGCCGAACAGACCCTCTTTGAAGAGCTGACCAAGGCCCGGCCCGGCTATTCCTTCCTGGGCGAGGAACGCGGCCTGATCGAAGGCACGGACAAGACCCACCGCTGGATCGTTGATCCGCTGGATGGGACGACCAACTTCCTGCACGCCATCCCTCACTTCGCGATCAACATCGCCCTGGAGCGCGACGGACAGATCGTGGCGGCGGTGACCTATAATCCCGTGCTGGGCGACACCTTCTGGTCCGAGCGGGGCAAGGGCGCCTTTCTCAATGACCGGCGCATCCGCGTCTCGGCCCGCAACCGGATGGAAGAGGCGGTGTTCGCCACGGGCATTCCTTATGCCGGCCACGGACAGCACGCGCGGTTCCTGAAGGAGCTGCACCAGATCACCCAAAAGGTGGCCGGGGTGCGGCGGTTCGGGGCGGCGGCCCTGGACCTGGCTTACGTTGCGGCCGGCCGGTTCGACGGCTTCTGGGAGCGCGACCTGAAGCCCTGGGACCTGGCGGCGGGCATGCTGCTGGTCACCGAGGCGGGCGGCAAGGTGTCGACGGCGGATGGCGGCGAGGATGTGCTGGGCGAAGGCTCGGTCTGCGCGGTCAATCCCGATCTGCACGCCGGATTGCTGGAGCGGCTTCGCGCCGCGCGCTAAGCCGATGAAGCGCCCGAGAAATCCCAATCGTGGACCGGGCCCCGCCGGCGGCAGTGGGGCTGGCTGGGCGCCGAAGACCGACGCCTCGTCACAGCCGGAGCGCGCCGACAAACGTCCGCCGTCCGACCGGCCGATGTGGCTGTTCCTATCCGAACCCGGCCTCACTGATCTGGCCATGAAGGAGCTGAAGGCCCGCAAGGTCATTGCCCGCAATGCCCGCCCGACGCGGCTGGCTCTGCGCAATCAGGACGCCGTCCTGCTGCCGGACGCGGTGGTCACCGGCGCGCCGAAGGGCCTGCGCCTGACGCTGAATGCGCTGAACGTGCCGGTGTTCGGGCGCACGGGGATCACGCCTGGCCAGCTCGAACGCCTCGCCGCCGCTTTCGCGCGGGAGAAGGCCGATGGCTTGACCTCGACGGTGATGGGGACGGGTTTTGCCCGGCAGGACCTGGTGCGCTGGGTGAGCAAGCAGCTGGCGGAGCGAGGGGTGTCCCTGTCGCCGGAGCCGGAGCGGCCCTGTTGGCTGATCGTCGTCGACCAGGCTTTCTATTTCGGCTTCCAGCGCTTCAACCATCATGACCTAACGGGCCGCGCCGACAGCCCGGACCGGTCCGGCGCTCTGCCCCAGACGATCGCGGCGGCGACGGTCTTCGCGGCCAACCCCGGCCCGGTGGAAGTGATCTGGGACCCTGTCTGTGGGTCAGGCTCCCTACTGGTCGAGGCCGCGGCGGCCTCGCCGGGCAGCACCCTGATCGGCTCGGACGTGGATGCGGAAGCCTTGGAGATCGCCGGCGCGCGGCTGGGCGGGAAAGCCGCCCTCGTCGAGGCCAACGCCGCCGTGGCGGATCCCGGGCGCGCCGACATCACCCTGACCCTCGCCAACCTGCCCTGGGGCAAGCGCTATGAGAGCGAGGGCGGCAACCAGGCCTTCTACGCGGCTGTGCTGAAGAACGCCCTGGCCCACGCGGCCCCCGACTGGCGCGGCGTCTTCATCACCAGCGATGACGCGGCCCTGCGCAAGGCGGCCCTGGCCGTGGGCAAGCTGTCAGTGGAGGGCATGGCCCGGCCGAAGGTGCGTGGCGTCGAGGCCGGTATCTGGCGCGTCACCCGCGCGACCTGAGTAGCGCTCGCCACGGAGGATTGGCAGTATCAGCGCCATGAGCCTCACACGCCGCCAGATCGCCGTCTTGGCCGCCGCCGCCGGATTGGCCCCCAGCCTCGCCGCCGCCCAGAGCCGCCAGCCCATCGTCATCGGCCATCGCGGGGCCTCGGGAGAGCGGCCGGAACACACCCGCGCGGCCTACGACCTGGCCATCGACCAGGGGGCGGACTTCATTGAGCCGGACCTCGTGGTCACCAAGGACGGCGCTCTCGTCGCGCGCCATGAGAACAATCTGACCGACACCACGGATGTCTCGGCCCGTCCCCAATTCGCCGGACGGCGGGTCACCAAGGTGATCGATGGGGAGAGCGTCAACGGCTGGTTCACCGAGGACTTCACCCTCGCCGAGCTGAAGACCTTGGTCTGCAGGGAGCGCCTGCCGACCCTGCGGCCGAAGAGCGCCGCCTGGAGGACGCCGGAGCCGATCCTCACCTTCCAGGAGGTGATCGATATCGCGCGGGCGGGGTCAGTGCGGACGGCGCGGGTGATCGGAATCTATCCGGAGATGAAGCATCCGGCCTATTTCGCGGGTCTCGACATGCCGATCGAGCCGAAGGTGGCGAGCGCCCTGCGGACCAATGGCTATGACTATGCCGCCGCCGCCGTGTTCGTGCAGAGCTTCGAGGCGGAATCGCTGAAGACCTTCCGCCGCCTGTCGCGCGCCAGGACGGTGCAGCTGATGAGCCTCGATCCGTTCTATCGGGACATGCTGACCCCGGCGGGCCTGCGGGGCGTGAAGGCCTATGCGGACGCGGTGGGCCTCGATCAGGGCCTGGTGCTGGATCTCAACGCCGAGCCGTTTCCGGCCGACACGGGCATTGTCCGCGCGGCTCATGACGCGGGGCTGCTGGTGCATTCCTGGACGGCGCGGCAGGAGAACCAATTCCTGCCGAGGTCCCTGCAGAAGGGCGATGCGCGGCGGCCGGGCTTCCCGGCGCAGGCGGGGAATATCAACGGCCTCCTGATCGCGCTCTTCATGACGCGGCTCGACGGGGTGTTCAGCGATTTCCCGGGGCTGGCGGTTAAGGCGCGGACCCAGGCTTTGCAGCTGATGGCGCGGCCCCCCGGCCGACGCTGACGTCCGTTTTCCGCGAGTTCGGCGCGATTGATGTCCGAAAACCGCGAGACTCAGGCCTCGCCCGCGCTCATCCTCCTCGCATGGATATGGATGACGACGCCTGCTACCGCGCCCTTCTGACCCGCGACGCCCGTTTCGACGGGCGGCTCTTCGTAGGGGTGAAGTCGACGGGGATCTATTGCCGCCCGATCTGCCCGGCCCGCACGCCGATGCGCAAGAACGTGACCTTCCATCCCACGGCCGCGGCGGCCCAGGAGGCGGGTTTCCGGCCCTGTTTGCGCTGCCGCCCGGAGACCTCGCCGGATCTGGCGTCCTGGCGGGGCACGTCGAACACCGTCTCGCGCGCCCTCTCTCTGATCGAGAGCGGCGCCCTGGATGAGGGGGATGTGGATACGCTCGCGGGCCGCCTGGGAGTGGGGGAGCGGCAGCTCCGGCGGCTCTTCCAGCAGCACCTCGGCGCCTCGCCGGTGGCCGTGGCCCAGACCCGGCGGGTGCTGCTGGCCAAGCAGCTGATCCACGAGACGCGGCTGCCGATGGCCGAGGTGGCGCTCGCCTCCGGCTTCGGCTCGGTGAGGCGGTTCAACGAGACCTTCGCCCAGCTCTTCCGCCGCCCGCCGGCCTCCCTACGCCGCAAGGGCGGGCCGGAGCTGAGCGCCGGGGAGGCGGGCGCCGTCAGTGTCAGCCTGCCCTACCGGGCCCCCTATGACTGGGACGCCCAGATTGCCTTTCTGACCCTGCGCGCCATTCCGGGCGTCGAGCAGGTGAAGAACGGGGTGTGGTCGCGGACCATCGCGTTCGGCAACGAGACCGGCGTCGTCAGTGTCAGCCAGGGGGAGGGGGACCGGCTGAATGTCGCCGTGCGCTTCCCGCGTCTGGCGGCCCTGCCCCAGATCATCGCCCGGGTGCGCCGCACCTTCGATCTTGCCGCCGACCCGCAGGATATCGGCGCCCAGCTGAGCCGCGATCCGGTTCTGGCGCCGCTGATCGAGGCGCGGCCAGGCCTTCGGGTGCCGGGCGCATGGGACGGCTTTGAACTGGCCGTGCGGGCCATTCTCGGCCAGCAGATCACCGTGCCTGCGGCCATCGTCCTGGCGGGGAAGATCGTCGCCGAGCATGGGACGCGGCTTGCCGTCCCTGTGCCCGGCCTGGAAGGCCTGACCCATGTCTTCCCGACCCCGGCTCAACTGGCGGCGGCGGACCTTTCGGGCCTGCCCATGCCGGGCGCCCGGCAGCGGGCCCTGTCATCCATGGCCCAGGCGATTGTCGCTGATCCCCTGATTTTCGGCCCGACCCGCGAGCTGGATGACGCCATTAAGCAGTTGAAGGCCCTGCCGGGGATCGGGGAGTGGACGGCGCAATACATTGCCATGCGCGAGCTGCGCGAGCCGGACGCCTTCCCCGCCGCCGATATCGGCCTGATGCGGGCCTATGCCGGGCCGGACGGGGTGCGCCCGTCCCCCGCCGAACTCGCCGCCCATGCCGAGGCCTGGAGGCCCTGGCGCGCCTATGCCGCCCAGCACCTCTGGGCCTCCGAACCCCATCCGAACCCGAAGGAGAAATCCGATGCCCGCTCAAAAGCCGCTTGAAGCCCTGACCCTCTCACGCCTGCCGACGCCGATCGGCGAGGCCCTGGTCGTCACCGACGCCGAAGCCAAGGTCCGCGCCTTCGATTGGGCCGACCATGAGCCGCGCATGCGCCGCCTGGTGGCCCGTTACAATGCAGGCTCTGTGCTCGAGGAAGGCCCGGCGCCCGACGCGGTGCGTAGCGCCCTCAACGCCTATTTCCAGGGCGATTTCGCCGCCTTCGACAGCCTTGACCTGGAAACCGGAGGCACGGAATTTCAGTGCGCCTGCTGGGCGGCCCTGACAGAGATCCCAGCCGGAGAAACCCGCTCCTATGGCCAGCAGGCCGTCGTCATCGGCAAGCCCAAGGCCGTTCGCGCTGTCGGCCTCGCCAACGGGGCCAACCCGATCGGTCTGATCATCCCCTGCCACCGGGTGATCGGCGCCGACGGCTCGCTGACCGGCTATGGCGGCGGCATCGAGCGCAAGCGCTGGCTGTTGCGGCATGAAGGCGCCGCGTTCAACGATGGCCGTCTGGCGGCCTAGGGCCGGCCGGTCAGCCAGCGGAAGGCGCGGGAGATGAAGAGGGCGCCGTCCGTTTCGACGGGCGTCCCATGCGCCATCACCACCTTCTGCACCGGCCAGTCGAAGATCCTGGAGATGGACTGGCGGCCCGCCTGCCTGTCCGAGAAGGCCACGCGGAATTTACGGGGCACGGCGGGCTCGGCCTCGGTCATCAGGTCCAGGCGGGCGATGAGGGCGCGCCAGCCCTTGAACCAGCCCTTCGGGAACTGCTGGATCAGGTCGCAGAAGAGGGCTGAGCCGCTGGCCTGGTGAAAGAAGACGACCTCGGTGGTGATGCGGTTGCCGAGCACTGGGGTCTGGTCGATGTCGGCGGACCACTCGGGCGGTGGCCGGGCGCCAAGCTCGCCGTCAAAATCGAGGTCCGGACGCTTGCCTGCGAGGCCCGGCGCGGCATGCAGGCTCGCCGTCGGATAACCTACAACCCACTCGGCGATGAAGAGGTGATGCAGGCTGTTGGGGGCGACGATGTGAGCCACCTCGCCGAGCGCCGACAGTTCCCGCTTCAACCCTTCCGTCAGGGTGATGGGCGACCAGATGAAGAGGCCGCCACCAGTCAGGCGGATCACCGCCATGCGGGTCGGATAGCGAAAGCCGATGACCTCGGCCTCGCCGCCGTCGGCGAGCCAGATGTCCGGGCCGAACGGTTTCAGGAGCGGCATGGGTCCTTAAGCAGCCTCGCCGCCGAACTGCAGGCGGGCCAGGCGGGCATAGAGGCCGCCCCGGGCCGTGAGCTCCGTATGAGAGCCTTCCTCGACCACGCGGCCGGCCTCCATGACCACGATCCTGTCAGCCTCCAGAACGGTCGCCAGGCGGTGGGCGATGACCAGGGTGGTGCGGCCCGCCATGGCCTCGGCCAGGGCCTGCTGCACCAGGCGCTCGTTCTCGGCGTCGAGGGCGCTGGTGGCCTCGTCCAGGAGCAGGATGGGTGCCTCGCGCACCAGGGCGCGGGCGATGGCGAGGCGCTGTTTCTGGCCGCCGGAGAGGGTCTTGGCGCGTTCGCCCAGCGGCGTCTCGAAGCCCTGGGGCAGGGCGGTCAGGAAGGCCTCGGCCTCGGCGGCGCGGGCAGCGGCCTTCAACTCCTCGACCGTGGCCTCCTCGCGGCCAAAGCGGAGGTTGTCGAGGGCTGAGCCGGAGAAGAGGGGGGCGTCCTGCGCGACCAGGGCCATGCGCTTCCTGACCTCGGCCGGATCGGCGTCCGGCAGGGCGACCCCGTCGATGGCTACAGTACCGGACTGCGGGTCGTAGAGGCGCAGCAGCAGGCGGAAGACCGTGCTCTTGCCTGCGCCGGAGGGTCCGACCAGGGCGACCCGCTCGCCAGGCTTCACGTGCAGGGAGAAGCCGCTGAGGGCGGCCAGGTCCGGACGGCCGGGATAGGCGAAGGCGACGTCCGTGAAGGTGATTTCGCCGCGCGGCGGCTGGGGGAGGGCCTTGGGCGACGGCGGGGCGGCGATGGCCGGCTTGGCGTTCAAGAGCTCGCCAATCCGCTGCATGGCGCCGGCCGTTTTCTGTACATCGCCCCAGACCTCGCCGAGGGCCCCTACTGAGCCCGCGGCCATGACCGACAGCACCACGAACTGCACCAGGGTCCCGCCGCTCATGGTGTGGGTGACGAAGACGGCGTGGGCGGCCCACCACATGACGAGCCCGATGCCGCCGGCGACAAGGATCATGACAAGGGCTGTCATGGTCGAGCGCGCCGCGATACGCCGGACGGAGGCGTTGAAGGCCCCCTCCACGGCGCCGGTGAACTTGGCGCCGGCGCTCTTCTCGCGCCCGAAGGCCTGGATGGTGTCGATGGCGTCGAGGGTCTCGCCGGCATAACCGACCGCTTCGGCGAACTTCTGCTGGGCGCTGACCGAGAGGCCGCGCACGGTCCGGCCCATCAGGAGGAGGGGCACGATCACCCCGGCCCCGACCAGCACCACGAAACCCGTGAGGCGGGGCGAGACGAAGATCAGGAAGGCCATCGATCCGATCAAGGTCAGGATATTGCGCAGGGCTACCGAGACCTGGCTGGCGACCATGTTCTCGACGATGGTCATGTCGGTGGTCATTCGCGACAGCACTTCGCCGGTGCGGGTGGTCAGGAACTGCGCCTGATCGAGGGTGAGCACATGGCGGTAGAGGGCGATGCGCAGGTCGGCCACCACGCGCTCGCCCACCTTGGTAACGAAGAAGAAGCGGCAGGCCGTCGCGGCGGCGAGTCCGGCGGCCACGGCGGCGAAGACCAGGAAGTACTTGTTGAGCGCTTCGGCGCTGCCCACCGCGAAGCCGCGATCGAACAGCAACCGCACCGCGCCGGTCAGTCCCAGACTGGCCGAGGTGGAGAGCAGCAGGAAGAAGGTGGCAAGGCCAGTGTCGATCTTGTGCGCCAGCACGAAGGGCACGAGATGACGCAGAGGGCCGAGGTCCCGCGTCTTCGGCCGGGCGGCGGCGTCCTGCGCCATCTGGGTGGCCAGCACCTCGCCCTCACCGGGGCGGCCGATGGCCGCGCTCTGATCGCTCATGGCTTCCCTTGCCTTACAGCGCCGCCTCGTCTATTAGCGCGCTTCCTTTTCGCCCGCCCCCTTCGGGGTGAGCCTCATACGCCTTCAAGTCGGCCGGACCGCCCCATGAAACAAGACACCCATCCCGACTATCACTTCATCACCGTCACCATGACGGATGGCACGAGCTATCAGACCCGCTCGACCTACGGCAAGGAAGGCGCTGTCCTCAATCTGGACATCGACCCGAAGACCCACCCGGCCTGGACCGGCGGCAACCAGCAGCTGCTCGACCGCGGCGGCCGCGTGTCGCGCTTCAACGCCAAGTTCGGCGCCTTCACCGGCAAGAAGTAGGCTTTCCGAGCTCATTCAGGGCTGGAATCACAACGGCGCGCCTTCGCGGGCGCGCCGTTTTCGTTTTTGCTAAATGTCGCGCCGCGGCCTTAGGCCGCGCCGAAGGCGCCGCGCAGGCGGTCCATTTGGGCGAGCACAGGGTTGTCCGTGTCCTCTCCCGCGCCAGCGTCGATGTACATTCTCTGGTCGAGGTGACGCACGCGGATATAGAGGCGCTCAGCGCGCTCCAGCAGCTGCACGAGGGCCGATGGCAGGCCATCGGGCGCGCCGGTGCGGCCGGCCGGGCCTTCATTGGTCAGTCGGTAGTTGTCGTCACAAGCCAGTTCCGGCGCCATGTCGCCTTCGCGCACCGCACGCTGCACCAGGAGCCACGAGGCCACCTGCATCAGGCGCGTGGTCAGACGCATGCTTTCCGAGGCATAGGCCAAGGCCGCGTTGCGCGACAAAAGCTTGGAATCCTGTCGGCCCGCCCCGTCGAGATAGGCGGCTGTCTCCTCCACCAGGGTCATGCCCTCCTGGAAGGTCCGGTCGAACAGCTCCGATTCTGCGAAATCACGGATCACGGTGGCTCGCTTGGGCGCTCCGCTCAAACCGCTTCCGTCCATCTGAACCTACCTATCTCTGCTCGGGCGCGCCGAAAGTGGACACCTGAGCCTGATGACAGCAATGCGCGTGCCAGGGCCGATTCGCGTTTCTAGCGGAGAGGCGTTTCAAAAGTCCTAGCCGGGGGGGCTCAGCCCTGCTTGAAGAAGGCGTCAGCCGCTGCGCGGCTGGACTTCTTCTTCTCGATCTGGGCCCTGCTGCGGGCGATCTCGCCCTCGAGCGCCGCGATACGCTCCTCCAGATCGGAGACAGCATAGGCCTCCAGATCCTCGCGCAAGGCCTCGGTGAGTGCCGCGCCGCGGCCCCGCTTTGGTTCGGCTGGTTCTTCCAATTTATCTTGCCTCCCTTTGCCGTCCGCCCCTGGAGGCTTATCAGACGCCGACCCAGACCCTCGCGCAAGACCAGGACACATTCATGACCGCCCTCCCCGCCACCATGCAGGCCGTGATCATCGAAGGCGGGCGGGGGGCGGCGGACGCCCTGCGGCTCTCCGAAATCCCGACGCCGCACCCGGGCGAGGGCCAGATTCTGGTCAAGGTGCTGGCCGCTGGGGTGAACCGTCCTGATCTGGCGCAGCGCATGGGCTTTTACCCGCCGCCGCCGGGCTCGCCCGACACCATGGGCCTGGAAATCGCCGGCGAGGTCGTGAAGGGCGCAGGACGCTGGAAAGAAGGGGACATGATCTGCGCCCTCCTGGGCGGGGGCGGCTATGCCCAATACGCCGTGGTCGATGCACGCCACGCCCTGCCGATCCCGGCGGGCCTCACGCCGATGCAGGCGGCCGCTCTGCCGGAGACGGTGTTCACCGTCTATGCCAACGCCTTCGAGCACGGCTCCCTGAAGGCTGGTGAGACCTTCATGGTCCATGGTGCCACCTCCGGCATCGGCGTCGCCGCGATTCAGATGGCCAAGGCCGTGGGCGCCAAGGTGATCGCCACGAGCCGGGGCGCCGAAAAGGCCGCCGAGGCCAAACGCCTGGGCGCCGATGTCTCGATAGACGTCACCAGCCAGGACTTCGAGGAAATCGCCAAGGCCGAGGGCGGCGTCGATGTGGTGCTGGACATGGTCGGCGGGGACTATTTCGCCAAGAACCTCGCCGCTCTGAAGATCGGCGGGCGCATCTGCTACATCGCCTCCCAGGCCGGCGGCCAGGTGCAGCTGCCGATCGGCGCCCTTATGCAGAAGCGCGGCTACATCACCGGCTCCACCCTTCGCCCCCGCCCGCCCGAAGAGAAGGCCCGTCTCGCCGGCGAGGTCGAGCGCGTCGTCTGGCCTTGGGTCGCCGGGGGGAAGGTCAAGGCCGTGGTCGACCGCGTGTTCCCGCTCGGGAAAGCCGCCGAAGCGCACGCCTTCCTGGAAAGCGGCGCCCATGTGGGCAAAGTGATGATGGATCCCTGGGCCTAGGGCGCTGCGCCGGGCCGATCTGACGCGCCCGTCGGATTTTCTTCCCTCCTGCAACGAAGGGTAATATAGACGGGTTCACCAACCGCCCGGCCGAAAGGCCGGGCGCCGCTGTTTTAGGAGCCTGCCATGGCTGACCAAATTCTGATGCCGAAGGCCACCGCCGTCTGGCTCGTGGACAACACCTCTCTGACCTTCGAGCAGATCGCTGACTTCTGCGGACTTCACCCTCTGGAAGTGAAGGGCATCGCCGACGGCGAGGTCGCGCGCGACATCCGCGGCGCCGATCCGATCGCCAATGGCCAGCTGACCCGCGAAGAGCTGGACGCGGCGCAGGACAATGACAAGTACCGCATGCGCGCCCAGAAGAGCCGCCACGCCGAACTGCTGAAGCCGCAGAAGAAGGCGCCGCGCTATACGCCGGTGTCGCGCCGCCAGGACCGCCCGGACGCTATCGCCTGGTTCATTCGCAACCACCCGGAAGTCACCGACGCCCAGATCTCCAAGGCGCTCGGCACCACCAAGGCGACCATCGAGCAGGTGCGCAACGGCACGCACTGGAACAAGGCCAACATCAAACCGGTGGACCCGGTGACCCTCGGCCTCATCCTGCAGCTTGAGCTCGACGCCCTGGTCAAGAAGGCGGCCGAGAAAAAGGCCAAGGACGACGCGAAGAAGGGCATCACCTATCCGGAAGGCGACACCCTGCGCCCCGCCGGCGCCGCGGAGGCGGAGGCCGAAGGGCCGCTCGATGACGAGGATGACGCTGAACCCGACGTCGATCTGGACCGCGTGTTCGCCGACGACGGCGACGACGAAGACTAGACGCCGCATCGCACCAGCGACCAACTTCATCTCGGGCGACGGGTGAGTTCGAGGGCGGCTGGGCCTCCCTGGAACCAAGACCGTTCGCGGCGGTTTGGGTCCCGAACAGGAGGCCCGCCATGGATATCGCCAATAGCCGAGGTCGTACGGCCGGACATGTCCTTCTTGGGCTGGTGATTACGGGCGGCGCGGTGATGACCTCGGCTCTGATTGCGGCGCGCCATTCACCCAGCCCGAGTCATCCGGAGGTGAAGGCGCAGTACGATCAGCTGACCCAGACGCCGCTGCAGCCGCCGGCAGTGGTGTTCGGCGTTGTATGGCCGGCGCTTTTCATGGCCCTCACGCTCTCCGGACTGCGCATCTGGAATGCGCCGAAGAGCCTGGAACGCACCCGCGCCCTCACGCTCTGGGGCTTGATTCAGGCCTTCAACGCCATGTGGATGGCGCTCGGCCCGAGACGGCTAGGCGGCCAGCTGGCGACGGCTGTCGCGACGCTGGGCACAGCCGCCGCTTATGCCTGGGAGGCTCGAAAGGTGGATGCCCCTGCCTCGAACCTGGCGGCGCCCTATCTCGGCTGGATCGGGTTCGCCAATGTCCTTACCGAAGAGCTTTGGCGAAAGAACGGCTCAAGGCCGACCATCCACTAAGCCTCGGAAAGGTCCGGAACTACCCTGGGATCGGCATCCGCCCCGTAGTCCACGCCCGCCAAGCCAAAGCCGAAAATCTTCAGGAAGTCGCTCTTGTGCAGGGGCAGGTCGGCGAGCGCCGGAAGGGTCTCGGTGGAGATCGCATCCCAACGTTTTCGAACTTCGGTCTGGACCGGTTCAGACAGCTCCCAGTCATCGAGGCGCAGCCGACCCGCGTCATCGAGATCGTTCGGCTGGCGAAAGAGCTTGGTGCGGAACATGCGGTCGATCTGCTCAATACAGCCCTCGTGCAGCCCCTGCTCCTCCATGACGCGGAACAGGATCACGCCATAGAGCGGGACGGCCGGAATGGCCGAGCTCGCCTGGGTGACCACGGCTTTCAGCACCACCACGCGGGCGGCGTCGCCGCCATGCTTGGCGCGGATCGCCTTGGCGGCGCGGTCGAGGTCTTCCTTGGCCTTGCCGAGGGTGGCCTTCCAGTAGATCGGCCAGGTCAGTTCGGAGCCGATATAGGTGTAGCTCAGGGTTCGGAAATCCTTGGCCAGGACGCCGGCCTTGGAGAGTGCCTCGATCCACAGCTCCCAGTCCTCGCCGCCCATCACCTTGACGGTGCCGAGGGTCTCTTCCGGCGTGGCGGGCTGCAGGGTGGTCTCGGTGACCTCGCCCTTGTCAGTGTTGAGGGTCTTGATGGAGACCGGCTCGCCAAGCGGCTTGATGGCCGAGCGGTAGGTCACGCCGTCCGTCGGATCGGTGCGCACGGGCGAGGCCAGGGAATAGACCACCATGTCTACCTGGCCGAGGGTCTCGCGGATTGCCTCGATGGTCTGGGCTTTCAGTTCGTTAGAGAAGGCGTCACCGTCGAGGGTCACGGCTTTGCGGCCCGCCGCCTTGGCTTCCAGCTCGAAGGCCTTGTTGTTGTACCAGCCGGCTGTCGCCGTCTTGCTTTCGGTGGGTTCTTTTTCAAACGAGACACCCACCGTATCGGCGCCTCCACCGAATGTGGCGACGATCCGGGAGGCGAGCCCGTACCCCCCCGAACAGCCCAATACCAGCACCCGCTTCGGCGCCCCCTCGATGGGCCCCTTGGCACGGGTATAGGCGACCTCCTGATGCACGTGCATGGCGCAGCCCGCCGGATGGGCGGTGGTGCAGATAAAGCCCCGGATACGCGGCTCGATGATCATGGAACGCCCTTCAACAGCGCCTTCGGGCTCAGGCGGCGCTCTCTAGCGCCCCTTCCCATCGGCCAAGGCTGGCCAAGCTATTCATCTTCGCCCGGTGCGTGAAGGCGCGTTGCGCGGCCGGAACGTTCTGTTTCTCACCGGACCAGGCCTTCTGCGGGGCCGCCTGCAGGGCGCGACCGTAGGAAAAGGTCATCTTCCAGGGGAAACCGCCAAGCGCGTTCATGGCATTGAGGTGGGCGGTGGCTTCCTCGTCCGACTGGCCCCCGGAGAGGTACGCGATCCCCGGCACGGCGGCCGGCACCGTAGCCTTCAGCGCCGCGATGGTGCGGACCGCGACTTCTTCCACCGACGCCCGGTGGGCGGCGCCCTTGCCGCTGATCACCATGTTCGGCTTCAGCACGATGCCTTCGAGGGCGACACGGGCGTCGTGGAGCTCGGCGAACACCACCTGCAGTACTTCACGCGTGACCTCATCGCATCGGGCGATGTCATGGGCCCCGTCCATCAGCACCTCCGGCTCCACGATCGGCACGATCTGCGCCTCCTGGCAGATCGCGGCGTAGCGGGCCAGGGCATGGGCGTTGGCCTTGATGGCGCCGCGGGTCGGAATGCCCCCCGCGATGTCGATCACGGCCCGCCACTTGGCGAAGCGCGCGCCGCGCTCATAGTCCTTTTCCAGGCGCGCCCCGAGGCCATCGAGGCCTTCAGTGATCAATTCGCCGGGGAAACCGGGCAGGGGCTTGGCGCCCTTGTCGACCTTGATGCCCGGCACCGCGCCGGACTTGGTGATCAGGTCCACCAGGGGCGTGCCATCGGCGGCGTTCTGGTAGAGCGTTTCCTCGAACAGGATGACGCCGGAAATGTACTGGTTCATCGCCTCGTCCGAGCGGAACAGCAACTCGCGATAGTCGCGGCGATTGTCCTCCACGCATTCCACGCCGATGGCGTCAAAGCGCTTCTTGATGGTTCCGGAGCTTTCGTCCGCCGCCAGGATGCCCTTGCCCGGGGCCACCATCTTCTCCGCGATCTCGTTGAGAGCCGTCAGGTCCATTTCAAGTCACTCCCCAGAAAATCGCAGGTCAAAATGTTCAAGCTTGGGACAGAGCCGCCACGCCAGGCAGGGTCTTGCCTTCCATCCATTCAAGGAAGGCGCCGCCCGCTGTGGAGACGAAGGTGAAACCGTCAGCGACCTTCGCATGATTCAGGGCCGCGACTGTATCGCCGCCGCCGGCGACCGCGATCAGGGCGCCGGCGCGGGCCTGCTTTGCCGCTTCCTTCGCGGCGGCGACGGTGGCGGCGTCGAAGGGCGGCACCTCGAATACCCCAAGAGGGCCGTTCCAGATCAGGGTCTTGGAGGCGTCCATGGCGGCGATGAGGCGCTCAGCGGACTTTGGCCCGGCGTCGAGGATGCGGTCATCGGCGGCGATGGCGTCGAGTGCCTTCACCTCGCTGGGCGTATTGGGCGCCACGGTCTTGGCGACCACCACATCGATGGGGAGCAGGATCTCGCAGCCGGCCTTTGCGGCGCTTTCCAGG
>JAXMCG010000026.1:0-48200 GCA_046349475.1 Caulobacteraceae bacterium
CGGACTCGAACCAGCACGCCTCTCGGCAATAGATTTTGAGTCTACCGCGTCTACCATTTCGCCACTGGGGCAGCGATGGCCGCTCCTAGCGCGCGACCCGCGTCACTTCAACGACCAGATTCTCCGCGCGGATCGGCTTGGTGACGCGGCCATTGAACGCGGAGCGGGTTTCCGCCGCCGATTCCAGGCCGTCCGCCGAGAAGGCGAGGACCGGAACGGCAACGTTGGGGCCGTGTTGGGCGCGCAGTTGTTTCAGCACCTCGAAGCCGTCGAGTCCCGGCATGCGCAGATCGAGCAGAACCGCGGAAAAAGTCTCCCCGGCGAGCCGCTCCAGGGCCTCCGCCCCATCCGCCGCTTCAACGACATCCGCCCCGAACGCCGACAGCACGGCGCCGGCCAGCTCGCGGTTGGTGGCGTGATCGTCGACCACCAGCACCTTCAGGCCCGCCAATCCGTCTTCGCGGGCCAGCAGGCCATACTCGCCGGCGACACCGGCCAGGGGGGCGTCGATATCGACATGCACGGCGACGCCGCCTTCCATACGGCTGACCGTCACCATTTCGCCGCCCATCGCCCCGAGAAGGGCGTGACAAACGGCGGCTTTGAGGACGGGCAGGTAGAGCTCGCGCGGGCCGGAACTGCTTTCCACAATGACTTTCAGCCGTTCGGTCACGGCGTCGAAGGCCGCTGTAAGACTGAGCGGGCCGCCGCCGGCCGCCTTCAGACGCTCACCGATTATGCTGACCAGCACCTGCTTCAAGCGCACGGCGTCGATCATCACCCGCGGCGGCAAGGCGCTCAGCGGCCCGAGTTCCAGGGGCAGGCCGCGCGACTGGGCATCCGGAGCTAACTGGACAATTACGTCCTGCAGGACCTTCGCCACATCGGCGGGGGCCAGCGACACGGCCGCCTTGCCGGACTCAAGCCGCGAGAGATCCGAAAGGTTATCGACCATCGCCAGCAAGGCTTCGCTGCCCGCCAGAACGCGCTCGATCTGCACCAGGGCGTCCGCAGGAAGGTCAGTGCGTTTCGAAAGCCGCTCGCTGTAGCCGAGGATCGCGGTCAGCGGGGTTCGGATATCGTGACTGACATGGGCGATGAAATCGGCCCGGGCCGCGGTGGCGCGATCGACCTCGGCCGCCCGGCGAAGAAGGGCGTTTTCCAGGGCGCGTGCCGCCTCGTCCTCAGTGGCCTCGCCTTCCGGCTCAGGCGTCTCGAAAGCCAGTGTCACTTTCAAATCCTTGTGCCCTGACCGGTTTCGCAACAGCGCGCCCGATCCAGGCGCGTTCATCATGAAACCGAACTTAACCATCGGGCAGAGCGCGAAAGGTCGCATGAGCCAGGGTTGCGGCAGGTGGCGTCGCCAGGCCTGTAAGGCGAACGGACGGGTCAGTGCGCGCGGTGCTCGGCGTTACGCTTGCGGGTCGCGGCGGCTTTCCTGGCCGAGGCGCTGCGCTCGGCAGCCGGCCGCGCGGCAGCGGCCTTGCCGCCTTTTTCGCCGCCCTTGTGGGCGGCCGGATGGCCCGTCGCCTTGCCGCGGCCGGCTCCTCCTGGCGCCTTACCGCCGCCGTCATCCCTGTTGACGGTCGCCCACGCCCGCCGTTCCGCCTCCTTTTCGGAGACGCCCTTGGCCTCGTAACCCTCGGCGATGTGGTCGGCCTTGCGTTCCTGCTTGTCCGTGTATTTCGACTTTTCACCGCGTGGCATGTCGGCATCCTCACGTCTGTTCAACTGGCAGGGGCAATTCCCCGCGCCAGCCGGCGGTTCCAGCCTTGGCCACGGCTTCTCCGCGACAAGTCCGGGCGGACATGGTAGGCGCGCCTGATGTTGCGCCGCCTTTATGATTGGGTGATGGGCCTGGCCGCCTCCCGGCACGCCCCTTTGGCGCTTTTCGCGGTCTCCTTCACAGAGAGCTCCTTCTTTCCGATTCCGCCGGACGTGATGCTGGCGCCGATGGTCGTGGCCCGGCGTGAGCGGGCCTATGTCTATGCGGGACTTTGCACCCTGGCGTCGGTGCTCGGCGGGCTGCTGGGCTATGCGATCGGATACTACCTGACCCCCGTCGGCCTGTGGCTGCTCTCGATCCTGGGCCACGCCGACGGCGAGGCGGCGTTCAGGGCCTGGTACAGCCAGTGGGGCCTCTGGGTGATCCTGATCAAAGGCCTGACCCCGATCCCCTACAAGCTGGTGACCATCACCTCCGGCCTCGCCCACTTCTCCTTGCCGGTGTTCATCGCAGCCTCGGTGGTCACGCGCGGCGCACGCTTCACCCTGACAGCGTTTCTGCTGAAGCGGTATGGCGAGGCGGTGAGGGAACAGGTCGAAAAGCGCCTTACCCTGTACACGATCATCGGCGTTGCGGTTCTGATCGCCATAATTCTGGCTATCCGGTTCTTTTGATGGGGGCTTACAAAGCTTAGCTTGGTGTCGATGAACGCGCTGCTCCGTCCCCTGCTCCGGCTCTGGCCGTTCGTGGCTCTGATCGCTTCGGCGGGCATGCTGGCGATCGCCCATGCCTTCGAGACCTTCGGCCACCTGCCGCCTTGCACGCTTTGTTTGCGCCAGAGGGAAGTTTATTGGGTGGCGTTGAGCGTGGCCGCCGCCGGCTCGGTCCTCAGCCTGACGCCGCTACGGGGGCGTCTGTTTTCCGTGCTCTGCGTGATCCTAGGCGTGATCTTTCTCTATGGCGCGGGCATTGCCGTCTGGCACGCCGGCGCCGAGTGGGGATTCTGGGATGGGCCAAAGACCTGCGCTTCGGGCGGCGGGGCCCTCGCGGTCAATGCGGAGGACGTCATGCGCGCCATGAACGGCGGGCGCCTGGAAGAGCCGCATTGTGACAAGGCCGCCTGGGTGTTCCTGGGGCTTTCCATGGCCGGGTGGAATGCGCTTATCTCCTTTGGCCTCGCCTTTCTCTCCGCCTGGGCCGCACGCCGGGGAACCAGAGCCTTATGACAGACGCCGCCACAACCGAACGCCCGATCCCGCCGCGCCCCGGTCCAGGCGCGCCGCGCCGCCGGCTCGCCGAAATTCTCCGCGTGGACCACGCCGGGGAACTGGGCGCCGTGCACATCTACCGTGGCCAGCAAGCCGTTCTGGGCCGTGCGCCGGGCCACGAGCGCATCACAGAGCAGCTGGCCGAGATGGAGGGCCACGAACAGGTCCATCTCTCCCGGTTCGACGTTCTTCTCAATGAGCACCACGTCCGCCCGACCCTCATGGCGCCGCTCTGGCGTGCCGCCGCCTTCACCCTCGGCGCGGCCACGGCGCTGCTCGGCGACAAGGCAGCCCATGCCTGCACCGAGGCGGTAGAGAGCGTCATCGAGCAACACTACGCCGGCCAGATCGCCGAGGTATCCGATGCCCACCCCGGCCTCGCCGCCGAGCTGACGCGATTCCGCGATGAAGAATTGGCTCACCGCGATCACGCCATCGAAGAAGGCGCCCGCGAGGCTCCGGGGTATGGCCTGCTATCGGCGGTGATCCGCGCCGGATGCAAGGCGGCGATCAAGATCAGCGAGAAGGTGTGATGCGGGATATCGAAGCCATCCGCCTGGCCGCCGAGACGCCCTCCCGCGCCACCGCCGCGGATCTGGAGAGCGTGGTGGCGGATCTGACCGATGCTTTCGCCGTCGACCCGCACATGAACTGGTTCTTCCGCGATGACGCGAAGAAAGCGGCGGCGCGCGCTGATTTCTTCCGTCTGCTGGTCGGCGAGCTGGCCATGGCCGATGGCCGGATCGACCGGCCAGCCGGCGGCGGCGCGGCGGCGGTTTGGATGCCCTTCGAGGCCCTCGGCCCCAACAGCCTGATCCAGGAGCTTCGCGCCATCCCTACCCTACTGCGCGCTACAGGGTGGTCACGCTTCGGACGCCTTCTGGCGATCCGCGAAGATATGGACAAACACCATCCCATGGACCGGCCGCACATGTACCTTTGGCTGCTCGGCGTCGCGACCGACGCGCAAGGTCATGGTATCGGGTCTCGCCTGCTCAAGGCCGCCACCGACCGGCTCGACCGGGACGCGATGCCGGCTTATTTGGAGACGGGTACGACCCGCAACGTCGCCCTTTATCAGCGCCATGGCTTCGAGGTGATTTCCGAGCACAAGGCCCGGGCCGACGCCCCCAATATGTGGAGCATGTGGCGCGATCCTCAGCCGGCCTAAGCGCTGAGGACTTCCGGTTCGGAGGCCAGGCCTTCGTCGTTGGCCAGACGGGCCAGCTCATTCAACAGGGCGGCCGGAGAGATGGGCTTGGCCACGCAGCCGTTCATACCGCTGTCGCGATAGGCCTTGATCTGGTGCGCCAGCACGTTGGCCGTCGTCGCCACGATCGGCGCCGAACCGAAAGGCGCCGGCAGGGCCCGAATGGCCTTGGTGGCGGCGATGCCGTCCATCACGGGCATCTGGATGTCCATGAAGATCAGGTCGAACACCTGCAGGGCGGCGGCCTCGTAACCCTGCGCACCGTCCTCGGCGACAACCACATCGGCGCCCAGCTGGGCCAGCATCTTGGTGGCGACGAGCCGATTGGTGGCGTTATCCTCCACCACCAGCACGGTGAGCCCGGAGAGCCACCCCTCGCCTTCAGTGAGCGGCGATGATCCCGGCGCGGCGCACGCCGGGGCCGAGATCTCAATCCAAAAGGTCGATCCCTGGCCTTCGCGGCTTTCAAAGCCCACGTCGCCATCCATCAGCTGGGCGAGGCGCCTGGCGATCGGCAGGCCGATGCCGATGCCGCCGAAGCGGCGCGTCGTCGATCCGTCCGCCTGGATGAACCGGTCGAAGACGCTGTCCTGGTCCTCCTGGCGGATGCCAACGCCGGTATCGGCCACTTCGATGCGCAGGCGCCGGGCCGTGGGCGCGCCCGAGGCGCGAACCCGGACATCAACGCCGCCTTTCAGGGTGAACTTGAGCGCGTTGGCCAGGAGTTGGAAGACCACCTGACGCAGGCGGGCCGTGTCGATATCCACCCAGCCCACATCAGGCGCGATGTCGGTCGTCAGCCAGAGCCCCCGCTCCTGCGCCTCTTCCCGCAAGAGGCGGACCACACTGTCCAGGGTTTCCGCCACATCCGTAGGGGCGGGCGACAACTCGATGCGTCCATCTTCCAGCTGCGCGAAGTCGACCGTATCGCTCAGTAACTGCGAAAGCCCCTGTCCGGCGGCCAGGGCGTCCTTGATCAGGCTGGCGGCGTCTGGGGCATAGGGATTGGCTTTCAGAAGATGCAGAACTCCCAGCACCCCGTTCATCGGCGTGCGCAGTTCGTGGCTCATGTTGGCCAGGAACTGGGTCTTGGTGCGCGAAGCGGCCAGGGCGGCGTCACGAGCTTCGACAAGATCGGTTATGTCCTGGGTGAGGCCATGGATGATCCACTGCCCATTGGCGGCCATGTGCGAGCCGATCCAGGCGCTGCGGAGGCGCCGCATGCCTTCCTGGAACGGAATCTGACTTCGGTATTCGACGACATCATCGGCGCCCGTGGCGAGGGCTCTTTGCCAGATGGCGTCCACGGCGTCGCGATCATCCGGGTGGATAGCGTCCTGAAGCAGCGCCGCCGGCACCTGGTAGTGAACGTCCTCCTCCGGGGTGCGCGTACCGGCGGTGGAGGGATCCAGATCGTAGCAATTGATCTGGGGATCGAAGACCCAGACGGAGACGCCGGATGTGCCGCGCAACAGGTCCGACATGTGTTTGGAGCGTTGCATGTGCTGGGCGTTGCGGCGCTGGCTGGTGATGTCCCGCAGCGTCACTAGAGCTTCACCGGTCTCGGTGAGCTTCACGCGGGAGTGCACCCAGAGTTCCGCCCCCGCCTTGGTGACCAGGCGGTGCTCGTAGCTCACCGTGTCGCCGGGCGCCATGCTCGCGGCGGTGCGCCGGACAAGCTCGAGATCATCGGGGTGCACCGGCGTCTTAAAGGAGCGGCCGACGATCTCGTCCGGCCCCCAGCCTGTCAGTCGGGACCAGGCGGGATTAGCGCGCAGCACGATGCCCGCGCGAACAACCACGAAGATGTCGTCGCTGGTCTCGAAGAACCAGGCGGCCGCCTGTGCGGCGTCGCCTTCGGTTCCCGTAGGCGCTGGCCCGTTCGGCGCATCATCCTGCTGGTCTGTCCTGCTCATGGCGTTCGAGACTGTCCCCTTCTCGCGAGGCAGCCTCGGCGGACGCGGTAAATTCCCTATTGCTTCAAGCCTTCTTGCGACAATCCGCCGCTCAAAGCGGGCTTGGTCTTTCGGTTTCTGCCGATCCGCCCTTGGCGCGCGGGGTGCGGCTGCCTTAGGCTGCGGACATGTCCTCAATCTGGCGCAGCGATAACCCGATTTCTCTGCCCCGCCCTTGGATCTCGCGGGCGGCCGGCGTGATCCTTGGCGCCGTGGCGGTCCTTTCCCTGGTTTTGGGCTTCATGACCGGCTGGCAGAAGGGCGAATCCCGGGACACGGTTGGCGGGACGATCCAGTCCGGCCCCGCCAACGTTAGGGATGCCGTCGCCCTGCCGGAAGTGACTTTGCGGCCGGAGGATATCCCGGCCCCGCCGAAGGCGGCTGAAGCGCCAAAGGCGGAGGAAGACGAGGAAGCGCCGGAAGAAGAAGAACCACCGGCGGCGCCGGAACCCACGAAGATCGCGCCACCGCCGCCCAAGGCCGCCGAGCCGCCGCCGGCGGTTGAGCCCGCCCCGCCGCCCGCCAACACCGCGCCGGCCTCTCCAGAAGTGCCGTTCTAGATCATGGAAAGCGGGGGCCACACCTTGCGCCCCTGGGTCTGCGGACTCGCGGCGATCGTTCTCCTGGCCGCCACCGCGGCCCAACCCGGTGCACAGGCGCAGCCTGTCAGCGACCAGGACCTCTGGTATCGCAACAACATAGAGCCCGGCGCCGACCGGCGCATCTCACTGGACGGCGATGGAGCGACCTTTCTGCGCCGCGTGGGTACGACGCCCCTGATCGTCACGGCCCGGCGCACCGGATACCGCAATGTCTGGGTGCGTTTCGAGGCGGTGGTTCCCGTCCGTCGAGGCCCGGCCAGCTACTATTCCACCCTCGCCATGAAATCCTATGACTGCCCCCAGCACCGGGTCCGCGCAACCACGACCCTCTACTACGCGGAACACAATCTGACCGGACGCACCGAGACCGCGAACCGGACCAGCGAGTGGATCTATATCGCCGATGGAACGCCGGACGCGGCCATACTGGAAATCGCCTGCGGCCGGGCGCAACCGACCCGCTAGGCTTCCAGTTCGATGTCCCAGTAGAGGTAGTCGAGCCAGCTCTCATGCAGGTGTCCCGGCGGGAAGCGCCGGCCGCGATCCTGCAGTTCATACATGGTTGGCCTCCGGGGCGCGCGATGGGGAATCATCCCGGCCTCGCGCGGCGTGCGCCCGCCCTTCATGAGGTTGCAGCGCGCGCAGGCCGTGACGATATTTTCCCAGGTCGTCCGCCCGCCACGCGAGCGCGGAGTCACATGGTCGAAGGTCAGATCGTCTCCACAGCCGCAGTACTGGCAGCTGAAGGCGTCGCGCAGGAATAGATTGAATCGCGTGAACGCCGGAGGCCGATCCTGCGCCACATAGCTCTTCAGAGAGACGACGCTGGGAATGCGCATCTCGAAGGACGGCGAACGCACGCAATGGTCATAGGTCGAGACCACGTCGACGCGGTCGAGGAAGACCGCTTTGACGGTTTCCTGCCAAGGCCAGAGCGACAGCGGGTAATAGGAAAGAGGCCGGAAATCGGCGTTCAGGACGAGGGCGGGCCAGCCGGACGGCGGGCGGCTAAGCACCTGCATGGCGGCGCCCCCCATGCAGCAAATCCTTCAAGACGGTCGTGCTTACGAGACTGAAGACACGCTCCTGATCGCAGGCGGCGGGGTGATTCCCAGCTCACCTGGGTCAAATCTAGGACACTTCCCGCGACATCGCCATGACAGGCGTGCAGGCGATTAAGCCGACCATAACGGCTTTGGCGTAACCGTGGCGCGAAGGATACGCCCTCGCCATCCAAGGACGCGACAACGCAATGCCCCTTTCCGATCTGATCGCCCGGCTATCAGCCGACGCCCGCATCACGCCCGACGAGGTGCTCGAAGTCCGGCGCGAAGTTTATGGCGAACTGGACGTCACCCGCGGAGAGGCCGAAGCCATCGTCGCCCTCAACGAACAGGTCAACGGCCGGTGCCGCGAGTGGGACCAGGCGTTCGCGGAGATGATCTGCGACATCGTGGTCAACCAGCAGGTCCCACGAGGATACATCGACGCCGGAAAGGCTGAATGGCTGAAAAGTCTCTTCTGCCGCGATGGACGCATTGAGAGCGAAAGCGAGATGGAAGCCCTTGCGCACATTCTTGAGCGCGCTGACGGCGTGCCCCGCGGCTTCGCCGACTGGGTGATGGCGCAGGTCAAAGACGCGGTTCTGAATGGCGAGGGGAACCTGGCGCCGGGGCCCAATGCCGGCGGCGCCTTGACCAAGGGCGTGATCAGCGCCGGTGAGGTCGCACTTCTGCGGCGGGTCCTCTACGCCGCTTGCAGCGATGGCAATGTCGCCATCACCCGCGCCGAGGCCGAGGTTCTGTTCGATCTCAATGACGACGCGGGCGCGAATGCCGATCCGGCTTGGATCGACCTGTTCTCCAAGGCGATCAGCGCGGCAGTAATGACCGTTTCCGGCTACCAGCCGGTCGCCATTGAGGACGCGGCCCGCCGGGAAGCCTGGCTGAGCGCTCCCGAGAATGACGTGAGCGGCTTCATCGGCCAGTTCTTCGGTGCGCTCGGCCGGCAGAAAATCGATCTCGACGACCTTCTCTATGCCGGGGGGTCGCAGTTGCGCGCCTGGCGCGATCAGAACGCCGTCGAGGAAGACGCCATGGCGCGGGCCGAGCTCATAAATGAGGACGAGGCGCTGTGGCTGGCCAGCCGGATTGGCCGGAATGGTCGTTTCGATGCAGCCGAACGGGCCGTTATCGCGTTCCTGCGTGCGGAAAGCCCGGACATTCATCCGGCCTTGCGTCAATTGCTGGACGCGCCGCCAGCGGCCCAGGAAGCCCCCGCTGCTGTCCCGGAAACGCCTTCGTTCGGGCGGCGCAGCGCCTGACCGGCGCGGGGGCGGTTGGGATTTAGAGGATTGGTCTGGGAATCCGCTCGTCCTGAGCGGGGAGGTCCGCCTTTTTTCGCGGAGGGGGTCCAGGGCCACCGGGGTCTTGGACCGTGCGGATCAAGATCTTATTTCAGCGATCCTGAACAAGCGGTCGAGGGGAGACATCCGGACAAACGGAGCCCCCCTCGGGGCATGATTTTGAGCTTCATCAAAGCGGCCCCGGCTTAGGCGCCGAGGATCGCAGTCGCGCCGCCAAGCACAAGGCCCAGGCCGACGAAGAACACCGCAACCGTGCGGTCGAAGAAGCGTTCAAAAGCGGTCAGGTGAGCGAGAGACATAACAAACTCCAAGTTTTTCAAGTTCCACCCCTCGGGGGAGCGAGGGGCCGTCCGATCTGGACAGTGCTAAGATAGCACCGATCTAAACGGTGTCAACATGATCTTTACAGTGTTTGGATATAGTTTTAGCGTGGCTTCAATGAGAGAAACTGGAAACGCTCCGGCCAAACCGTACCACCATGGCGATCTGTCCCGCGCCCTGGTCGACGCCGCGCGCCGAATCCTCGAAGCCGAGGGGCCGCAAGCCCTGTCCCTGAGAGCCGTGGCGCGGGAGGCCGGCGTCAGCCCGGCGGCGCCCTATCATCACTTCAAGGACAAGGGCGAGCTGATGAAGGCCATCGCTCATGAAGGCTGGGATGAATTGGGCGAGCAGATGCAGCAGGCCCTGGCCGAGGCGAAGACCTCGGACGAGCGGCGAACCTCCATGGGGCTCGCCTATGTGAAGTTCGCGCAGGCCAATCCGGCGCTTTACCGGGTCATGGGCGATGTGAACCGATCCTATGACCATGACGGCAAGAGCATGGAGGAAGACGAAAGCTCGGCCTACGGCTTCGTGCAGCGGTCGATCGCCTCCGGAACCCACGGTCAGGCCTCCGACCTGGATGTCGAACTCGCCACCATCGCCGCCTGGTGCGCGGCCCACGGCCTGGCGGAACTCTCCAGCTTTCCCCAATTCAAGCGCCTGAAGACCGAACTCGGAGGCGAAGAAGCCTTCATTCGCGCCGTGCTCGATCACCTGGGCATGTTCGCCAAGTCGCAGCATTGAGATAGCCTTGGCGGGTGAGCCCTTTCTCCACCCGCTTCGCCCCCTCCCCGACCGGATATCTGCACCGGGGCCATGCCGTTTCGGCCCTGACCGCTTGGCGCGCGGCGCGGGAAGCCAATGGACGCTTCATCCTTCGCATCGAGGACATCGACGTCACCCGTTGCCGTCCGCAGTTCGAGGCCGCGATCCTTGAAGATCTCGCCTGGCTGGGCCTCACCTGGGAGGAGCCCGTCCGCCGGCAGTCCGAGCACATGGGCGACTATGAGGCGGCGCTGGAGCAACTGCGCGCCGGAGGGCTGCTCTACCGGTGCTTCAGGACGCGGCGCGAGATCGCCGAAGAGATCACCCGGGCGCCGCATGGCTTGACGCCAGCCTTTGTCGGATCCGCCCTGGCGAACGATGAAGAAGCCGCGCTCCTCGCGGAGGGGCGGCCGTTCGCCTGGCGTCTGTCGCTGGCCGCCGCGCGCGATCGCCTTGGCGGCTTTCACGGCCTGAACTTTGTTGAAGACGGCCGGGGCGACGTGGCGGCGCGTCCTGACCTGGCGGGAGATATCGTGCTGGCGCGCAAGGAGGTGGGCGTTGCCTACCATCTGGCCGTGGTCGTCGATGACGCCTTGCAAGGCGTCAACCACGTGATCCGGGGCGAGGATCTCTTCGAGGCGACCCATATCCAGCGCCTGTTACAGGCGCTCCTTGGCTTGCCGACGCCGATCTATCGCCACCACCGTCTGCTGATGGGACCAGACGGCAAGCGCTTCGCCAAGCGGGACAAGGCTGAGACTTTGCGTGAGTTGCGCGCTGGCGGTCTGAGCGCTCAAGAGCTTGTGGCCGGGCTCCCGCTACCCGAAATGGGGACCCCTAAATGAGAAAAAGCGCCGGTCAGGCGACCGACGCTACCCCTCTAGCCCCAGACTTGAAGTCTATTGCGGCTGCAGATTGACCGCCGCCGTACGGCCGCGCTCGTCCTGCAGTTCGAAGTTGATCTTCTGTCCTTCGTTCAGTCCGCGTAATCCAGCCCGCTCCACGGCGCTGACATGCACGAAGACGTCCTTACCGCCGTCATCCGGCTGAATGAAGCCGAAGCCCTTGGTGGAATTGAACCATTTAACAGTACCGCTCGCCATGTGATGGCATCTCCCTGAAAGCCCATCGAAGTGTACCGGCGCATCAAGGGGCTGGCGCACCGGCAGCAAGCTCCGCGATCCGGGAGAGGCGTTCACATCGTCCGGCTTGAACGCCAGGGATCGCCCGCTCACCCATACCTCGGGTTGCGGGCGCACCTGCCCATGGCGAGGCTTGGAGGTCAATTGACAAACCGGTGTTCGCTCAATGGTTAAGCTTCAATCCACCCTGTTTCAGGGAAGGGCGCGCACGGCCTCAATCACGGCCTTGGCCTCAGGTCCGGACCAGTCCGCGCCGCCCGAAAGCCGGGCGCGCTCATTGCCCTGGCGATCGAGGATGACCGTCACCGGCAGGCCGGCGGCGCTGGGTTTCATCGCGAACGCCACCTTGTAGCCGATGTCCCGGTAGAGGCTCAGCGGCGCGGCCTTGGCGATGTCGGCGTTGACCAGGTTCATCTCGCTATCCCGGTCGACGTTCAGCGCCACCACCACCACATCCTTGCCCTGGTAGGCGGCCGCCAGACGGCCAAGGCTGGGCAGTTCGGCGCGGCAAGGCGCGCACCAGGAGGCCCAGAAATTCAGCACCACCACCTTGCCTCTGAACTCCGCGAGCGTGTGGCTGCGGCCCTGGGCGTCCACGAAAGGCGTGGCCGGAGAGGGGGTAGGTGTAGCGGGTACGGTAAGCTTGGCCATTTCACCTGTGGCCAGGCTCTTCAGGTCCGCCGGTCTGGAGGTGCAGCCCGGCATGACATATAGGACCGCCAACGCGCCCAAGACGATGGCGCCCCGCTCAAGCCAAGTTCTGACCGCGCCCATGACCGATCCCTCCGACAAGACCGGCAACTCCCTATGGGGCGGGCGGTTTTCGAGCAAGCCCGGCGATCTGATGCAGGCGATCAACGTCTCCATCGGCTTCGACAAGCGCATGGCCGAGCAGGACCTCGCCGGCTCCAAGGCCCACGCCGCCATGCTGCGCGCCCAGGGCGTCATCTCACCTGAAGACGAGGCCGCGATCCAACGGGGCCTCAATGCGATCGCGGAAGAGATTTCCACCGGCGTCTTCCCGTTCCGCGATGAGTACGAAGACATCCACATGAATGTGGAAGCGCGGCTGGCCGAACTCATCGGGCCGACCTCCGGGCGCCTGCATACGGCGCGCTCGCGCAACGACCAGGTGGCTCTGGATTTCCGGCTCTGGGTGCGGGACGCCGCCGACCGCACCATCGACCAGATCGAAGCCCTGCAACGGGCCCTGATCGCCAAGGCCGAGGCCCATGCCGCGACCCTGATGCCGGGCTTCACGCACCTGCAGCCCGCCCAGCCCGTGACCTTCGGCCACCACTTGATGGCCTATGTGGAGATGTTTGGCCGCGACGCCAGCCGCTTCCGCGACGCGAGGGCGCGGATGAACGAAAGCCCGCTCGGCGCCGCCGCCCTGGCGGGATCGTCCTTCCCGATCGACCGCCACGCCACGGCCACGGCCCTGGGGTTCGATGGCCCCATGGCCAATTCGCTGGACGCTGTCGCCTCGCGGGACTTCGCCTTGGAAGCCCTCTCCGCGGCCTCAATCTGCGCGGTGAACCTCTCGCGCCTGGCCGAGGAGATTGTCATCTGGATGACGCCGCAGTTCGGCTTCATCCGGCTGTCGGACGCCTTCACAACCGGCTCGTCGATCATGCCGCAGAAGAAGAACCCGGACGCCGCCGAGCTGGTGCGCGCCAAGGTGGGCCGCGTAATGGGCGCTCTGACCAGCCTGACCCTGGTGATGAAGGGCCTGCCCCTCACCTACGGCAAGGACATGCAGGAGGATAAGGTCCCGACCTTCGAGGCCTTCGACGCCCTGGAGCTCTCCCTGCTGGCCATGGCCGGCATGGCCTCCGACATGGAGCCGGTGGAGACGCGCATGGCCGCCGACGCCGGTTCGGGGTTCTCCACCGCGACCGACCTCGCCGACTGGGTGGTGCGCAACCTCGGCATCCCCTTCCGTCAGGCCCACCACATCACCGGCGCCGCCGTGAAGCGCGCGGAGGCCCTGGGCGTCGATCTGCCGGATCTGCCGCTTTCCGAGTTGCAGGCCATCGAGCCCGGCATCACGGCCAGTGTCTATGATGTGCTGACCCCAGCCGCCTCGGCCGCCAGCCGGATGAGCCACGGCGGCACGGCGCCCGAGCAGGTGCGCCGCCAAATCGCCCGCTGGAAGGAAATCCTCGCATGACCCGGCTTCTCTTTGTTCTCGCCGCCTGCGTGGCGCTGACGGCTTGCGGCAAGCAGGGCGACCTGGAACGCCCCGGCCCGCTCTGGGGTCCGGAAGCCAAGGCCGCCCGTGAGGCCGCGGCCCGCAAGGCCGAGGAAGACCGCGCCCGCGCCGCCGCCGGCGCGCCGGCTCCCGCGCCCGCCCAATGAACCACTTCGAGTATCTGGACGGCGAGATGCACTGCGAGGGCGTGCCCCTCGCCAAGATCGCCGAGGCCGTCGGCACGCCATTCTATGTCTATTCCACCGCCACGCTCGAGCGGCACCTGGAGGTGTTTTCCAACGCTTTTTCAGCGCATCCGGCCCTCGGAAAGCCACTGGTCGCCTATGCGGTGAAGGCCAATTCCAACGTCTCGGTGCTGCGTACCCTCGGCAATGCCGGGGCCGGCGCCGACACGGTCTCCGAAGGTGAAATCAGACGCGCCCTCGCCGCCGGCATCCCGCCAGAGCGCATCGTCTTCTCCGGCTGCGGTAAGACCCGCAGCGAGCTGGAATTCGCCATCGCCACGGGCGTCCTGGAAATCAATGTCGAGTCCGAGCCGGAGCTCGACACCCTGGCCGAGATCGCCGCCGCCAAGGGCGCCAAGCCCTCCATCGCCATCCGCATCAATCCGGACGTCGGCGACGGGGCCAATGCCAAGATCACCACCGGCAAGGCCGACAACAAGTTCGGCGTCTCGATCTCCGAAGCGCACCGGCTCTACGCTAAGGCCGCCGCCAGCCCGCACCTCAATCCCGTGGGTCTGACCGTCCACATCGGCAGCCAGATCACTGAGTTCTCCGCCCTCGAAGCGGCCTATCGCAAGATGAAGGACCTGGTCATCGAACTGCGCGACGCCGGCTACACCGTCGATCGCCTCGATCTCGGCGGCGGCCTCGGCGTGCCCTATTTCCACGAGCCCGATCCGCCAGGTCCGGACGAATTCGCGGCCCTCACCGCCGAAGTGATCGGCAATCTCGGCGTCCAGCTCGCCTTCGAGCCCGGCCGCATGATCGCGGCCAATGCCGGGATCCTGGTGGCGAGCGTGATCCACACCCATGACCGCCCGGAAAACCGCACCTTCCTCGTCGTCGACGCAGCCATGAACGACCTGGTCCGGCCCGCCATGTATGACAGCTTCCACGACATCCGCCCCGTCCGCGAAACGGTCACCGAGCCTGTCAAACAAGACGTGGTCGGCCCGATCTGCGAGAGCGGAGACACCTTTACGCGTGGGCGGGCCTTACCCCGCCTCGCCCCGGGCGACCTCGTGGCCTTCATGACGGCCGGCGCCTACGGGGCGGCGATGTCGAGCGAATACAACAGTCGCCTGCTGATCCCCGAAGTGCTGGTCAAGGGCGACCAGTTCGCGGTCATCCGCCCCCGCCCGACCTATGATGAAATGCTGGCGCGGGAGCCGGTGGCCGATTGGCTAAAGGGCGGCTAGGGCGCTCGAGGCCGTCTCGATCCGCGCCTCCAGTTCGCGCATGAAATCGGCCCGCTTCAGGCCGGGCGCGATGGGTTCGAGGAATTCGTAGACGATGGTCCCAGGCGTCTTGGTGAGCGCGCTCCAATGCATCCCGGCATTGGTGGCCACCGGGATCACCGGCAGGCCGAGGTCGCGGTAGAGCCCCGCCACTCCGGGTTTGTAATCGGCGGGCGCACCCGGCTTCTTGCGCGTGCCCTCCGGGAAGATGATCACCTGGCGGCCTTCCTTCACACGCAGCGCGGCGTCGGACATCATCTGGCGCAGGGCCTTGGCGTGGCCCTGGCGGTCGACCACGATCATCCGCGCCTTGGCCGCGAACAACCCGAAGAGCGGGATCAGCATCAGCGACTTCTTCAGCACGTAACAGGCGCCCGGCAGGTCATGCCAAAGCCCCATGGCGTCGAACATGCACTGGTGCTTCATGGCGATCAGCGCCGCGCCCTTGGGCAGGTGCTCACGCCCGCGGATTTCCACCCGCACGCCGCAGAGCCCCCGCAGCATCACCACCAGCCCCGAATTCCACAACTGCAGCAGCCAGATCACGCCGGCGCGAGGACCTGCCAGCAGAGGCAGGGCCAGGATGAGCAGGACGGCGCTCCAGAGGTAGAAGCCGGCGGTGAAGGCGAAAGAGGCGGCGAGGCGCAAGGCGGCCTCAGAGCTGAGCCAGGGCCTTGGAGGCGGTTTCCACCCGCTCTTCCAGAAGGCGCATGAACTCGGGCCGCTTCAGGCCCGC
This sequence comes from Caulobacteraceae bacterium, assembly GCA_046349475.1. Classification (GTDB taxonomy): domain Bacteria; phylum Pseudomonadota; class Alphaproteobacteria; order Caulobacterales; family Caulobacteraceae; genus Acaudatibacter. The sequence continues at coordinate 15,768 of JAXMCG010000026.1, forward strand.
GGGAATGGGTTCAAGGAACTCATAGACGATGGTCCCCGGCCGGCGAATGAAGCCATGGGCCGGCCAGTGATAGCCGGAATTGGTCGCCATCGGCACGACCGGCAATCCGAGCTGACTGTAGAGCGCCGCCACGCCCGGCTTGTAGGTGTTGGTTTCGCCTGGAGGCGTGCGTGTGCCCTCTGGAAAGATCAGAATCTGGCGGTTGTCCTCGAGGCGGTTCTTGGAATCCTTGACCAGCTTCTTCAGCGCCGAGGCGTGGCCCCCGCGGTCGATCGCGATCATCCCGCCCTTGACCGCATACCAGCCGAAGTAGGGAATGATCAGCAGTTCCTTCTTCAGGACGTAGCAGGCGTCGTCCAGAACCTCCCAGAGGCTCATGGTGTCGTACATGCACTGGTGCTTGGGCGCGATCAGGGCCGGGCCGGTGGGGATGTGCTCACGCCCCCGGATCTCCACCTTCACGCCGCAGATCACCCACAGCATCACCTTGATGCCCCGGCTCCAGAGCCCCAGCGCTTTGACGACCCAGCGGCGCGGCCCCAGGAACAGCGGCGTCATCAGGATCGAAAGCGTTCCTGACCACAGGTAGAAGACCAGGGAGAAAATCAGCGAGCGGACGACGATCACTTCGCCGCCTCCGCCTTCGGCTGGTCGCGCGGGCCGAGGCTCAGAAAGGCTTCGCGCGAGAGGATCGCCAGGTACTTCGAATATTCCAGGATCATTCGCCGGGCCCCCTTGCCCGTCATCCACCAGCGGCGCGCATCGAGCGCCCCTGTCGCCACAGGATAGGCTGATACCTCAGCCTCCGGCATGGCGGCTTTCAGCTCCAGCATGGCCCGCGGCATGTGGAAATCCGCCGTCACCAGGATCAGGCGGCGGTAGTGCTTGCCCCTCGCCCATTCGGCGGACTCGATGCCGTTGCCAAGGGTGTTTTCGGCCAGGAAGCCGAGATCGACGCAACACTCGTACATCGGCCGGGGAATCCCCGAGAGCCTCTGAACATCGGCCCGCGTCGCCGCCGGATTGACGCCGGAGATCAGCAGCCTCTGGCCCTTCTTCGCCGCCAGCAGCCGCGCTGCCGCCTCGATGCGCTGATCCGCAGCGCCGGTCAGGACGATGATCGCCTCGGCCGGGGCGGGATCGATCGCCGGAGTCGACTGACGAACGCGCGCGGCGAATGCCATCAGACCGGCCGCCCATATCAGGGCAAGAACGGCAAGCAGGGCCAGGGAGCGCAGAATCCGCTTCACGTTTGCGCCCCGAGTTGAGCCAGGGCCGCGCCCCGGGCCGTGACGGCGGCAATCAGCGCGGCGACCACCGGGCAGGGCGCGACAACGATCAGGTCGGTCCATTGCAGGGGCAGCACGGAGGCCAGGCCGCCCGGTCCGCCATAGAGCTTGAAGCTCGCCGCCAGGGCGATCGCAAGGACCCCGCCGTAGATGCCGCCCCGCGCCGCCACCTGTGCAAACCTGGCCTGAAACATGCGGGCGATGAACTCATCCGTCGCCCCGGCGATATGCAGCACCTCAATCAGGTCTCGCCGGCCGGTCAGGCCCTGGCTGGTGGCGAAGACAATCACGGATCCGCAAGCAATGGCGATCAGGAGAAAGAGCGCCAGCGCGAAGCCGCGCGCCGCCAGGCCCGCCCGCTGGATGTCGGCCATCCAGACCGTATGGTCATCCACCGTCGCATCTATACCGGCGGCCTTCAGCGCCGCGGTCATGGCCGCGGGCGTGGCCGGCGCCGTCCGGTCGAGATCCACAGCCACGAGCCTGGGCACAGGCAGGCCAGGCGGCAATCCCTCAGGTCCGAACCAGGGCGCCACCAGGGCTTCGGCCTTGGCGGGCTCCAGGGCCCTCACCTCCGCCACGCCCCGCACGCTGGCCAGGGCCTGAGCCGCCCGCGCGGCCGCTGAATCCGGGGTCTCCAGGCCCGTGGGCCGAACCACGACAGTAGCCGAGCCCTTCAGCTGCCCCACCCAGCCATCGGCCGCCCGCCCGGCGGCAAGGGCGCCCATACCGGCCAGACAGGCCAGGAAGGCCAGGATCGTCACCACCAGCACCAGGGCGGAAGACGCGCCGTCCTCACGCGGCAGGAGGGCGCCCGGGTACCAGCGCGCCAGGTTGAAGGCCTGGGAAGGCGGGGCGGGCTCGCTCACCTGGCCCCCCCGAAATAACGGATGCGGCCGTCCTCCAGATGCAGAACCGGCATCCCCGAGCGGGCCACCATGTCCTCGTCGTGGCTGGCGATCAGCACCGTCATGCCCACACGATTGAGCTCAAGAAAGAGCCGGAGAAGGCGCATCGCCATGGCCGGGTCGACATTGCCGGTCGGCTCGTCCGCCAGGAGGATGTCCGGACGGTGCACGACCGCCCGGGCGATGGCGAGGCGCTGCTTCTCTCCCCCCGAAAGCGCCGCCGGCATGGCGCTCATCCGCGCCCCGAGCCCCACCCAGTTCATGAGCTCGGCGATATCGGCCCGGTATTTGGCCGGCTTGTGGCCCATGATCCGTTGCGGCAGGGCGACATTGTCAAAGGCCGACAGGTGCTCCAACAGGCGGAATTCCTGATAGACGACCCCTAGGCGCCGGCGCATATGCGGCTTTTCCTTCGGCGCCAGATTGGCCACATCGCGGCCGAACAGAGTGACCTGCCCGCCGCTCGCCTTCTCCGCCAGATAGATCATCTTCAGGAGCGTTGTCTTTCCGGAGCCGGAAGCGCCGGTCAGAAAGTGGAAAGACCCGCGTTCTATACCAAAGGACACGTCCTTCAGAATCTCCGATTCGCGTCCATATTTCATGGACACGCCATCGAAGCTGACGATGGGCTCGGCCGCCGCCGTCTCTGCTGCGTCTATTGGGTGAATGGACATGCCCTGGGAAATCGGCGACCTCGATCTAAGCTGTATAAGGCGTCCGATTCGCTGGCGATGATACTGACCTGTCCAGAGTGCGCCACCGGCTACTTTGTCGATGATGGCAAGGTAGGCCCGGAAGGCCGTTCCGTGAAGTGCGCCGCTTGCGGCGCGCGCTGGCGGGCCATGCCCGAAGCGCCGCTTGAACTCATCAAGACCGACTCGCTGGGCGCTATTGGCCTGGAGCCAATTTCGGCGCCGCCGGTCGTGGACATGACGCCGATCACCGGCGCGGACCTGCCCAAGGCCTATCGCGGCAAGGTGCAGACCACCCGCAAGATCCGCGAAGCGGCGGTCAGCGGCGTCATCTGGGCCGGCATGGCCATGGTGTTCGCGGCCCTGGTGGGCTCGGCCGTGATCTTCCGCGTCGATGTCGTGCGCCTCTGGCCACGCTCGGCCACGGCCTATGCCGCCGTTGGCCTGCCGGTGAACCCGGTCGGCCTCGTCATCGAACAGGTGAAGGCCGAACCCACCTTGAAAGATGGCCACGCCGCCCTCTCCGTCACCGGCGTCATCCGCAACGTGGTCGACCGCGCCGTCACCCCGCCGCCCGTGCGCATCAATCTCTTCACGCCGCAGGGCAAGCGCGTCGGCGGCCAGATCGCTCTCCCCGGCCAGGCCGTGATCCCGGCCGGCCAGACCCGCCACTTCGCCATCGCCGTCATCGATCCGCCCTCCAGCACGGGCAATCTGGAGATCGCCTTCGTCCTCGACGGTTCGGTCCCCGTGGCGCGGGCGCCAGCGGCGCCTGCCCGCCCCGCCGCCGCCCCGGCCGCTAAGGCCGCCCCGGACCTGGCCCTGCGCGGGTCAGCCACGCCGCCGCCGCCGGAAGCCCCGCAGGTGGCCGAAGCGGCCCTCAAGGCGATGGCGACTCGCCCTATCCTGCCCCGCGCCGGCTTCGCCACCACTAGGTCCGGTATCCGCCCTCCTTGAGGGTGGCGCTAAGGGGAAGTTTCGTGCTGCCTGAAGTCCTGCTCGCCGAAGCCGATGTGGCCGCGGCCGTTGAAGCCGTTGCCGAACGCATCGCCCCTCGCATCGATGACGACACCGTTGCCGTGGTGCTGCTCACCGGCGGCATCTGGTACGCGGCGGACCTCAGCCGAGCCCTCTCGCCGGGGCCGGGATGTCGCCTTCGACGCCCTCTGGCTCGCCTCCTACCACGACGCCCGAGCCTCCTCCGGCCGCTGTGAAGTCCGCGCCGACCTGCAACGCCCCCTGGTCGGCCGCAAGGCGCTCATCGTCGATGACGTGTTCGACAGCGGCCTCTCCCTCTCCGAAGCCGTCCGCCTCGTCGGCGACGCCGGCGCCAGCGAGGTGCTGACCACTGTCTTCGCCCGCAAACCCTGGCCTCAGGAGCGCGCCCTCACCCCGGATTTCGTCGCCTGGGAGGCGCCGGCCCGCTTCCTGGTTGGCTACGGCCTCGACGACGGCGGCAAGTGGCGCGGCCTGCCCTATATCGGGGCGATGGACTGACGGGCCCGTCCTCGACAGCGGCGCGCAAGGCGTTCAATCTGAGCATTGGCCGATGACGCTTCGTCACAAGGAGCCGGGATGAGAGTCTATGTCTTCCACGGCGGGACGACACGGGCCGCTCTGACGAGGGACATCGCCGGCTCCAACCTTCCCCGCGACGTGGCGCGCTGGACCTACTTCAACGCCTTCGATGTCGATGCCGACACCTGGGGCGGAAAGGGCGCCAGACTGGCCGCGACGCTCAAGGAGAAGGGTTATGTCCTCATTCCGCCGGAGGGCGCGGACTACCGCGCGGTCGGCTGGTTGAAGCCGCTGTGAGCGCCGATGTTTGCGATGGCTACAGGCCTTAGTTGCTGGGAGCAGGCGCCTCAGTCCCACCACTGCGCAAGCCCGAGGCCTCCATCCGCCGCCCCTCTGGCAAAGTCTAGGAGGGCCTCGAAGTGGGCTTTGTAGTAGTCGGCCGGCTCCTCTGGCAATTCCGCGCCAAGGAGCTCCCGCTGCCCCTGCCGCGTTGCCGGAAGTGAGCGAATGATGTCGGCGGAGCTCAGACCGACCAAGATGTCTGCTGCACGTCGAACCCCAGGAGCGAAAAGGCAGGTTACATCTGAATAAACTTGGTCGTGTTGCGGTCCCGCCGCGCATTCCTCGTTTAGGATCTTTGTTCCTTCTATTAGGTCTCGCAGCGCCGCGCATTGCGCTTCAGCCAGGGAAGCCCGAGCAAGAGCCAGTAGCCCCACAGGCGCCCAATTGAGATCCAAGGTATCTTGAGATCCGGCTAGTTCGAACCGCAGGAGCCGCTCCAAAACGGCGGTGTCGGTAGATGCTTCCTCGAGGGTGGTTTGAGCTATTCGGACGATCTGCTGGGTGATGGCCATGCCTTAGCGTGCCGTAATTTCTCGTTGCGGAAGCAAGCTGTTCAACTCTCGATCTTAGCTTTGTCCGCGCGGCGTGCAATCGGCCTTCTGGAGAACCACAAGTCCCCGAAGAGGGTGTCGTGAAAGACTGGGGTCCGCCCTTTAGCCGGCCCCGGCCAGCTCCCGCGCCTCGACCAGGGCCAATAGCCGCGTCATGCCGCGATCCGTGATGCCCTCCTGGCGAAGGTGATCCACGAGGTCCCGCAGATAGTCGACATTTCGGCCCGACAGCCCCGTTGATCCGGCGATCAGCTCCGCTTGCCGTTCGAGGGAGAGGTTGCCCGCCCATTGCGGGTGCCCCGTGTCGGAGAGAAAAGTCAGGCAGCTGACCCGGCGGCCATCAGAGAGCCGCACATCGGCGCTGGCCTCCACATAGGTTTCGGTCGGCTGTTCGCGCTCACGCAGGTAGGCATAGACCTCGTCCCAGTCCTTCGGCGCCACACGATAGGCGACGCCCCGCACGGCGCCGCCCGCCGCCAGACCGAGGACCAAACCCGGCCTTTGGTACGTTCCCCTGTGATGGACCGAATAGATGCAGAAGGCGCGGCGGCGGCCATGCAGGGTGGCGGCATGGCGCTCGGCGAACTCAAAGCCCGGCCGCCACATCAGCGAGCCATATCCGAACACCCAGTGCTCGCCCGAAAGCTTGCTCGACAAACCGCGCTCCGCCCGCGAAAACCTGACTTGAAATGACCCTGCCCGATCCCCCCGCCCCGCGCAAACGCCGCCTCGGCCTCTATCTGCCGTTCGCGATCGTGGTCCTGGTCGCGCTGGTCTATTCGGCCGGCTGGTTCTGGCTGCGCATGGAGGCGGGCCGCCAGCTCGACCTCACCGCCGAGAGCCTGCGTCAGCAGGGCTACAGCCTCACCTGGAAGTCGCGCACCTTCGGCGGCTATCCCTTCCGCCTCGACGCCAGCTTCGAGGACGTGACGATCCGCGATCCCTCCGGCTGGGCCCTCACCGCCCCCCGGCTCGATGCCGAGGCCTTCGTCTATGCCCTGAACCATTGGGTGGCGACCGCCCCGCAAGGCGTCACCTTCATCCGGCCGCGCGGCGGGCCGGTGGTCGTGAGGGCCGAAGTTCTCCGGGCCAGCCTGGTCGATCCTTCCGCCCACATCCCGCGCCTGTCTGTTGAAGGCCACAAGCTCACCTTCGCCCCCGCCCCGGGGGCCCAGCCCTTCGCGCTGGCCTCGGCGGAGGATCTGCAATTCCATGTGCTGCCTGGACCCAATAACGAAGGCGGCCTGTTCTTCAGGCTGGATGGGGCCAAGGCCGCGGCGGACACCCTGGTGGGCCGCATCGCGGGGGCCAAGCCGGTCTCCGTGCAGCTCGACCTGATTATTTCCAAGGCGTCTGCCCTTGCCGGTGACAGCTGGGCCAATGCCTGGCGCGCCTGGTCCCGGGCCGGCGGCGCGATCACCGTACGTACCGGCGGCATGACCGCGGGCGATGCGGTCGTCACCCTCTCCGCCGCCGGGCCGCTGACGGTAGGCCCAGACGGCAGGGTCATCGGCGCGGTCAATATCGCGCTCAAGAAGGCGCCGGCCGTGATCACGGCCATGGGCGTCTCAGGGGCTATTCCACCCGATGCGGCCCTCGCCGCCGGAGCAGTCGCTCTCGCCCGCACCGAAGGCGACAGCGCCCAGATCAATCTGCAATTCCAGGCCGGAGTCACGACCCTCGGCCCGGTCATCGTCGCCCCCGCCCCGAAAGTGTTCTGAGCCGGCGCGCTTGCCTCGCGCCGCTGAGGCTCTATAGGTCCGCCCCTTGATCGGGAGACTTCGGCGGCCCCACATGGCCCAGGAATTCAGTACATCGGGTAAGGCCCCTCAGAGCTCGCCGGACCTGAGCCAGGTTCGGGCAAGGCTGGACGTGCTCGACGCCCAGATCCTGAAGCTCGTCGATGAGCGCGCCTCCATCGCCAATCTGGTCGCCGAGGCCAAGCGCGCCGCCGGTGACGCCGACAAGTTCGCCCTGCGCCCCGCCCGCGAAGCCCAGGTGCTGCGCCAGCTTCTCGCCACCCCCCGCCAGGGCGCCGGTGCGGCGCTTACGGTGCGTCTTTGGCGTGAGCTGATCGGCGACAGCCTCGCGCGCCAGGGGCCTTTCCATCTCTCCGTCTTCGGCGGCGCTGATCCGGCCCGCGCGGTCGACCAGGCGCGCATGCGTTTCGGCAATGCCCCGCCCATCGAGATGGCCGCCACACCGGAAGCCGCCATCGCCGCGGCCAAGACCCCCGGCGGCGTCGCCGTGCTGTCCCTCGCCAGCGAGCGCGCCTGGTGGGGCCGTCTGCTGGTCGAGCCGGAACTGAAGGTGTTCGCGGCCCTGCCGTGCCTCGCCCAATGGGGCCCCACCGGGGCCCTCGCCGCCGCCAAGGTGGAGATTGAGCCCACCGGCGATGACCAGACCTTCTGGCTGACCGACGCGCCGCGCCAGCCCCACGCCATCATCGACGCCCTCGCCCGGGACGGCGTGGCCGCCTCCCTGATCGGCGATGCCGGCGGCCTGATGCTGTTTTCCCTGGCCGGGTTCTATATGCCCAATGACGAGCGCCTTGCCCGGGCGCCCGGCCGTCTGACTGGCGTCATCGGCGCCGCCCCCATTGCTTTTGACGCCCTATGACCGACGCCCTGCCCACTCGCCCTGAAGCCAAACCTGGCATCCTCGATATCGTCGCCTACAAGCCCGGTAAATCCGGCGCGGCGGGCGTGGCCGATCCGGTGAAGCTGTCGGCCAACGAGAATATCCTCGGCTGCTCGGATGAGGCCAAGAAGGCCATCCGTGATGTCATCGACAAGGTCGCCCTCTATCCGGACGGCCGCGGTGGCATCCTGCGCAACGCCATCTCCGACACCTATGGCCTCGACCCGCACCGCATCATCCTCGGCTGCGGCACCGACGAGATTTTCCAGCTGCTGAACCAGACCTTCCTGCAGCCGGGCGACAACATGGTGCAGGGCGAATACGGCTTTTCCGCCTACGCCATCGGCGCGGCGGCCTGCCAGGCGGAGATCCGCTTCGCCAAAGAACCCAATTACCGCATCGACGTCGATGAAATCCTCAAGGTCGTCGACGATCGCACCCGCATCGTCTTCATCGCCAATCCGGCCAATCCCACCGGCACCTTCCTGCCGGAAGAGGAAGTGGTGCGCCTGCTGCAATCCCTCCCGAAGTCGGTGGTGCTGGTGCTGGACGGCGCCTATTCGGAATTCGCCACCGACCCGGACTTCAGCGACGGGATCGACCTGGCGCGGGGTGACGAATTCCCCAACCTCGTCGTCACCAAGACCTTCTCCAAGATGCATGGCCTGGCCACCCTGCGCGTCGGCTGGGCGGTGGCGCCGCTGCACATCTCCGAGGCCGTGGACCGCATCCGCTTGCCGTTCAACACCTCCCTGCTGGGTCAGGTCGCGGCCGTGGCAGCCCTCGCCGACAAGGACTTCCAGGACCGGTCCCTGCAGCTGGTGACCACCTGGCGGCCCTGGCTGACCCAACAGCTGGGCGGGCTGGGCCTCGAGGTCGTGCCCTCCCAGGCGAACTTCATCCTGGTCGGCTTTCCCACCACTCAGGGACGCACCGCCCAGGAGGCCGAGGATTTCCTGGCGGCCCAGGGCCTCATCGTGCGCGGCGTCTCCAACTACGGCCTGCCCAACCACCTGCGCATCACCATCGGCCTGGAAGAGCATAACCGCGGCATCGTCGACACCCTCGCCCGCTTCATGGGGCGCGAATGAGCCAGCCCGTGTTCCAGCGCCTGACCGTCATCGGCTGCGGCCTGATCGGCTCGTCAGTAATGCGCGCCGCCCGTGAGGCCGGCGCCGCCGCCTGGATCGTCGCCTGTGATCCCAGCGCCGAGGTGCGCGAGCGCGTCACCGCCCTCGGCTTCGCCGATGAGGTCTCAGGCGATTTCGCCGCCGCCGTCGCCGGTTCTGATCTGGTGATTTTCGCCGCCCCAGTTCTGGCCATCGCCGACGCCATGAAAGCCGCCGCGCCTGGCCTTTCGGCCGGCGCCGTGGTCTCGGATGTGGGCTCCGTGAAGGCCTCGGTGGCGCGCGACCTGGCGGCCCTCGCTCCGGAAGGTGTGTTTGTCATTCCGGGCCACCCCATCGCCGGCACCGAACGCTCCGGCCCGGATGCCGGCTTCGCCGAGCTCTTTCAGAACCGCTGGACGATCCTCACGCCGCAGAAGCGCGACGACGCCCCCTATCTCGAGGCGGTCGAAAAGCTCACCCGCTTCTGGACGGCCCTCGGCGCCAACGTCGAAACCATGGATGAGAACCACCACGACCTCGTCCTGGCCGTGACCTCTCACCTGCCCCACCTGATCGCCTACAATATCGTCGGCACCGCCGCCGACATGGAGAAGGTCACCGCCGCCGAGGTGATGAAGTATTCCGCCGGCGGCTTCCGGGACTTCACCCGCATCGCGGCCTCGGACCCCACCATGTGGCGCGACATCTTCATCGCCAACAAGGACGCGGTTCTGGAAATTCTCGGCCGCTTCACCGAGGACCTGCAGGCCCTGTCGCGCGCCATCCGCTGGGGCGAGGGCGACAAGCTGCATGAGCTCTTCACGCGCACCCGCGCCATCCGCCGGGGCATCATCGACGCCGGTCAGGAAAGCGCCGAACCGAACTTCGGGCGGGACCGCGGCAAGCACTAAAGGGTGGGAACGCGCCCGCCCGTCTCGGCCACCCACACCGCGGCGGCGGCAGCAAAGAGGCTGAGCACCACACCCATCGCGACAAACACCAGAGCCATCACACCCTCCATCGGGTTCGGATCAGGCGCGGACCCTAACCCATTGGGTCATAAGGAAGACTGAAGCGGGTCGTCAGACTTTGTTCACGGAACAGACTTCCCGGCAGGGGCCGCGGCGCCCTCCTCGATGGCGACGATCTGGGCGGTGAAATAGGGCGCCTCGCCGCGCTCCACGAGCTGGGCGTCGAAGTCGCGCAGCAGCTTCAGGGCCTCGTCCCGCCGCCCCGTCCGCGACAGCTCCCGCGCCAAAGCGCCGCGCACATCCACCAGGTTCGGCACGATATCGAGGGCCTTGCGATTATAGAGGATCGCCATGTCGAGCTGGCCCGTCGCCTCCAGGCTTTCGGCATAGGGCGCGAAGAGGTCATAGGTCGCCAGACCTGCCTTCACCGCCTGCTCGTAGAACGCCAACGCCTCCTGATGGCGGCCGGCCCGGGTCAGACTCATCGCCGCCAGGGCGGCCATGCGGTTGTCGGCGGGATTGGCCTTGGCGAGGCGGCTGAACTCATGGGCGGCACACTCATATTCCCCCTCCCGGTAGCACTGCTCGGCCTTAGCCAGCTTCGGCGGCGGTTCCAGATACTCACAGGCCGCCAGGCCCATCGCGACGAGGACCGCCACGGCCATAACTACGCTTCGTCCATACATTCGGATGATCCCCCCACGCGTCTGGAGAATAAATACTCTTCTAGGGCATGGCGTGCTTCAGGAACGCGGCCGTCGCCTCCACCGCTTCCACCAATCCCACCCTTTGCAGTTTCACCCCTTCCGGCAGGCCGGAGAACAGCCGCGTCGGGCTGGCAGCGTCCAGCATCACGAAGACGCCCTTGTCATCGGCGCGGCGGATCAGCCGCCCGAACGCCTGGGCGATGCGGCCGCGCGCCAGGGCGTCGTCATAGGCCCGCCCAGCGAACCTCTGGCGACGGGCCTTGTGCAGCAGGTCCGGCCTGGGCCACGGCGCCCGATCAAAGACCAGCAGCCGCAGGGATTTGCCCGGCACATCCACCCCGTCCCGCACCGCATCGGTGCCCAGCAGGCAGGCGTCTTCCTCGGCCCGGAAAATGTCCACCAAGGCGCCCACCTCCAGGGGATCGACGTGCTGGGCGTAGAGCGGCAAGCCTTTGTCGGCCAGGGGCCCGGCGATGCGGTCATAAACGGCCCGCAACCGGCGGATCGCCGTGAAGAGGCCGAGCGCCCCGCCACCCGCCGCCAGGAACAGCTCCCGCATCGCCGCCGCCACCTGGCGCGGATCATCCTTGCCCACGTCCGTCACCACGAAGGCGCGGGCCTGGTTCTCGTAGTCGAAGGGCGAGGCCAGCCGCAGGGTCCGCGCCGGCGCTGCCAGCCGCGCTGTGCCCGTGCGCAGTTCCGCCAGGCCAAAGGGGTCCTCCGTCGAGGGATCGGCCAAGGTCGCGCTGGTCACCAGCACCCCATGGGCCGGTTCGATCACCGCCGAGATCAGGGGCTGTGACGGGTCCACGTAGTTGCGGCGCGCGGCGGCGTCCACCACCCGGCCATAGAGGAAGGTCGCGTCGAACCAGTCGACGAAATCCGGGTCGTCCTCGGCATTCTCCTCGATGGCCTTCAACATTGAGCGCCAGGATGGCAGGTGCATGCGCGCCCGCCGGTCGAGGCCGCGAAGCGCCCCCTCGATGCGCGCCCGGTCCACTGTGGTCAGGGTGTCGCTCTCGTCGTCCAGCATGTCGGCGAGGTTGCGCGCCAAAGAGAGCAGAGGCGCTTCAAGCGCCGCCAGGGCTTCAGCGGCCGTTCGGGCGGTCTCCCGCACGAGGTCCGTGGCCGGTCGCGCCGCGCATTCCATGCCAATCTCGGAGGGTTCGGCCCGCGCCTTCAGTTGCTCCAGAACCGCGACGAGAAAATGTTCCACCGGACCGGACGGCGCCACATCCCCGTTCGGCGCCGCGATCCGGTTCGACCAACCCTCACCCGGCAAGGCGCCCGCCGCCCGGATCGCCGCGTTCAGGGCCTCGCGGGCATGCTCCCGTTCCCCCACCAGCTCCATCAGCCGCTGCTCCAGGCCCCGGCCCCGCCGCCCGCGCCCTTCCGGCCCCCGGATCCAGCGGCGCAGCTCGGCGGCTTCCGCGCCCGACAGCACGGCGGAAAAAGCGCTGTCGGCGGCCTCGAACAGGTGGTGGCCTTCGTCAAAGACGATGCGCTTCAGGGCGACGCTTTCAATATCGCTCTTCTGGCCTCGGGCCGTGCGGGCCCCATCAAAGGCCGCCTGGCTCATCACCAGGGCATGGTTGGCGATGACGATGTCGGCGTGCTTCGAGGCCCGGATCGCCCGCTCCACATGGCAGGCCCGGTAGTGGGCGCAGCCCGCATGCACGCACTCGCCCCGCCGGTCCACCAGATTGCCCGCGCTCGCCTGCCCCGCCGGCCCGATGGCGAACAGGGTCGGCAGCCAGGCGGGGAAATCCCCGCCTGTCATGTCCCCGTCGCGGGTGAACCTCGCCCAGCGGGTGACGAGGCCATGGCCCACGAGATCGCCATTCCCAAGCAGGGCCGCGTTGACGCCCTCATGCAGATTGAGCAGGCACAGGTAGTTCTCCCGCCCCTTGCGCACCACGGCCTTGCGAGCCCTGAGGATCGGATCGGGAAACACCGAGTGGCTCTCCCGCTCAATCTGTCTCTGCAGAGCGCGGGTATAGGTCGAGATCCACACGGACGGGCCGTTCTGCTCGGCCCAGACAGAGGCCGGCGCCAGATAGCCCAGGGTCTTGCCCACCCCCGTTCCGGCTTCGGCGAGGATCACCCGGGGCTCGCCCTCCTTCTCACGCGGCTGGAAGGCATAGGCCGTCTCAAGGGCATAGTCGGCCTGCATCGGCCGCGCTTCATCCAGCCCGGAACGCTGCAGCAGATCCGTCAGCCGCTGGGCGACATCCGCCTCCGCCAGGGGCCGGGTCCCGGGTTCGCCGGGCGAGGCCTGATCTTCCCACTCCGCCGTCCGGTTCCAGACCTCCAGGCCACTGCCGCGAAACGCCGTGCGGATCGGCTTGGAGCGCAAGGCCCCCGCCGCCGCCGCCGCCCACGGCCAGCCGGCCTTGCCCATGGTCTCGGCCACCGCCAGGGCCTCCTCCCGGGTCGGCAGCGGGTCGTCAGCTAACTCCGTCAGCAACACCCGGCAGGCTTCGCGTAGCGCCTCGGCCTGCTCGGCCCCCGTCTTCGGCTCCGGCATCCCCAGGGCCACGGCCAGCCCCGCGGCCGACGGGGCACAGAATTTCGCCGGCCGCACGAAGGCGAAGAGCTCCAGGGCGTCGAAGATCCCCGGCACGCGCGGCGGCGCGTTCAGACCCAGCCGCCGGCCGGTCATGGAGGCATGCGCCACCAGCGCCGGCCCCTGCAGAAACAGCTCCCGCGCATGAGGCGGCGCCAGGCTCCGCGCCCCGCCCCCGTCCGCCACCGAAGCCCTCGGCCCCGGCGCGACCGCCAGGGCAGGAGCAAGATCAAGACTGACGGCGGGGGCGTTCACCCGGCTGTCGTAGCCGACTCCCGGTAGAAACGGAACGGGAACATGCTATAGCCCGAAAGATGGATGGCGCCGCGTTTCCTCCGCTCCCGCCCCGCTTCGCCGCCTGGTTCGAGCGGCGGGGCTGGGCGGCGCGTGAGCATCAGCTGGAAATGGTCGCCGAGGGCCGGGCCGGGCGTCATGCCCTGCTCATCGCTCCCACGGGCGGCGGCAAGACCCTGGCCGGGTTCCTGCCCAGCCTGATCGAGCTTGCCGAACGGCCGCCCCGCAACACGCCCTCCGGCGTCCACACCCTCTACATCTCGCCGCTGAAGGCGCTCGCCGTCGACATCGAGCGCAATCTGATGACGCCCATTCTCGAAATGGGCCTACCCATCGTCGCCGAGAGCCGCACCGGCGATACCGGTATGTCCCGGCGCCAGCGCCAGCGCGTGAAGCCGCCGGACATCCTCCTCACCACCCCCGAACAGCTGGCCCTCTTCTGCGCCTGGGAAGGGGCCCGCGCCTATTTCGAAGACCTGCGCTGCGTGATCTTCGACGAGATCCACTCGGTCTGGCCTTCCAAGCGCGGCGACCTCCTCAGCCTCTGCCTGGCTCGCCTGCAGCAGTTCGCCCCCACCCTGCGCCGGGTCGGCCTCTCGGCCACGGTCGATGATCCGGACGTCATTCGCCGCTGGCTCTCCCCCGGCGCGGCCGAGGAGGTGGCCCTCGTGCGCGGCCGGGGCGGCACCCAGCCCATCGTCGACGTCCTGCTCTCCGAAGGCCGCGTTCCCTGGAGCGGCCACACCGCCCAGCACGCCATGCCCGAGGTCTATGACGTCATCCGCCGGGCCAAGACCGCCCTCGTCTTCGTCAACACCCGCTTCCAGGCCGAGTTCGCCTTCCAGGAGCTGTGGAAGCTCAACGAAGACGACCTGCCGATCGCCCTGCACCATGGGTCCCTGGCCGCAGAGCAACGCCGCAAGGTCGAGGCTGCCATGGCCAGGGGCGCGCTCCGGGCCGTGGTCTGCACCTCCACCCTCGATCTCGGCATCGACTGGGGTGACGTCGATCTCGTCATCCAGCTCGCCTCGCCCAAGGGCGCCAGCCGCATGGTGCAGCGGATCGGCAGGGCCAATCACCGCCCCGATGAGCCCAGCCGCGCCCTCTTCGTGCCGGCCAACCGCTTCGAGATGCTGGAATGCCAGGCCGCCCGCGAGGCCATCGCCGAGAACCTCTTCGACCAGGAGATCGAGCGCACCGGAGCCCTCGACGTTCTCGCCCAGCACGTCATGGGCTGCGCCTGCTCAGAGCCCTTCGACCTTCAGGCCCTCTATGCGGAGGTCACCTCCTCCGGCCCCTATAAAGCCCTCTCCTGGGAAGACTTCGAAACCGTCGTCGATTTCGTCTCCACCGGCGGCTATGCGCTCAAGACCTACGACCGCTTCCGCCGCATCGTGAAGACCAAGGATGGCCTCTGGCAGGTCCGCAACGAGGAGATGGCCCGGCGCCACCGGCTGAATGTCGGCGCCATCGTCTCCCCTGCCACACTCAATTTGCGGATCTCCAACGGCAAGCGCGCCACGCCGGGGCGCAAGATCGGCGAGGTCGAGGAGGGCTATCTCGAGATGCTGGAGCCGGGCGACACCTTCATCTTCGGGGGCGGCGTCTGGCGTCTGAATGCCGTCACCGGGCTCGACGTGCTCGTCTCCCCCGCCCCGAACGCCGATCCGAAGATGCCCTCCTGGGGCTCCTCGAAATTCGCGCTCTCCACCTTCCTGGCCCAGAAGGTGCGCCAGCTGATGAGCGACACCCGCCACTGGACGGTGCTACCGAACGACGTCCGTGAATGGCTGGAAATCCAGGAAAGCATTTCGCGCATCCCCGGCGAGGACGAGATGCTGCTGGAGACCTTCCAGCGGGGTAACCGTCACTATCTGGTTTGCTACCCCTTCGAGGGGCGCCTGGCTCACACCACCCTGGCTATGCTGCTCACCCGGCGCATGGAACGCAGCGGGGTCGGGCCACTCGGGTTTGTCTGCAATGACTACGCCTTCGCCATCTGGTCCCTGGCTCCCATGGGTGACCTCGATTTCGACTCACTGTTCGAAGAGGACATGCTGGGTGACGATCTTGAGAACTGGCTGGCCGATAGCTTCATGATGAAACGCGCCTTCAAGGGGGTCGCCCTGGTCGCCGGCTTGATCGAAAGGCGCTATCCCGGTGAGCAGAAATCCGGCCGGCAGATCACCTTCTCCACCGACCTGATCTACGACGTCCTGCGCAAGCATGAGCCCGACCATCTCCTCTTGCGCTGCGCCCGGGCCGACGCCGCCACCGGTCTCGTCGATGTCGCCCGGGTGGGGGACATGCTGAAGCGCATCAAGGGCCGCATCCTCCATGCCCGCCTCGACCACGTCTCGCCCTTCGCCGTGCCGATCATGCTGGAGATTGGCAAGGAACGGGTGGCGGGCTCGGCCGCCGCTGACATGATCCTGCGCGACGCCGAGAGCGAGCTGATCGCCGAGGCCCTGTCGTGAGCGCCCTGGCGGCGGCGCATCGCTATGCTTTCGCGCCGTCTGAAGACGGCGCCGTTCGTCTGGACATGGCGGCGAGCCAGGTCATCTGCCGGCCGTCCGGCGCCCTTTATCTGGAGGCTGAAAGCGCCCTCGTCGTTGCCGACCTGCATTTCGAGAAGGGGTCGTCCTATGCGGCGCGCGGCCAGATGTTGCCGCCCTATGACACCCGCGAGACCCTCACCCAGCTGGAGCGCGAGATTGCCGCCCTCGCCCCCCGCACCCTGATCTTGCTGGGCGACAGCTTCCATGACCGCGGGGCCGAGGATCGCCTCGCTCCGGACGACGCCGCGCGCCTCGCCGCCCTCGCCTCCGGGCGCACCCTGATCTGGGTGGTGGGCAATCACGATGCCGACGGCCCCAAAGCCCTGCCCGGCGAGATCGCCGATGAACTGGACGTGGCGGGTCTGCGCCTGCGGCACGAGCCCGCCGATGGCTCTGCCCCGCATGAGGTCTCCGGCCACCTGCACCCCTGCGCCACCGTGGTTGGGCGGGGTCAGGCCGTGCGCCGGCGCTGCTTCGTCTCGGATGGGGATCGGATCATCCTGCCGGCATTCGGCGCCTATACGGGCGGCCTCTCCGTGCGCGATCCAGCCTTCGCCGGGCTCTTCGCCCGCGATCCGCTGCTGGTGCTTTTGAACGCCGGACGCGCCCATGCCGTCGGCTGGCGCGCTCAGTTCCGCTAGGGCGGTGTTGCTAGCTCGAGAACGGTGTCAGCTTTGCCAGGGTCGCGGCATCCGGCAGGCCGGTAGCCGGCAGGTTCTGGTCGCGCTGGTAGGCGGCGAGCGCAGGGCCGAGCGCGGCCGAAGCCGTGCCGTCGATAGGTCCATGGTAGTAGCCGAGCCGTGTCAGAGCCCGCTGCGCCATCGCCGCATCGCTTGACGTAATGGCTGGAGCAGCAGGACGGGCCGCCGTGGCGGCGGTCCCCGCCGGGCGGTTGGCCGTGCGGAAGGCGGCGGCGGACCGTTCGGCGGCCGTGCGCGCGTCGCTCGAAAGTTGGCCTTTCAGACGAAGGGCGCTGGCCCGGGCGTCCGCGTCACCTGATGCGGCGGCGATGAGGTACCACTTGTAGGCTTCAGCCGTATTCTGGCTGACCCCGACGCCGGTCTCGTAGAGGCGTCCGAGATTGTACTGGCTGTCCACCAGACCCTGGTCGGCGGCCCGGCGGAACCATTGAGCGGCGGTGGCCGCGCTGGCCGCGGTCGGTTGGCCAGAACCGGCTTCGTAGTAGTAGAGCGCCAGGTTGTGCTGCGCCCAGCGATCACCGCCCAGGGCGGCCCGTTCGGTCCATCGGCGCGCCTCGGCGGCGTTCTTGGGCACCCCGGCGCGCCCGGCTTCATAGAGCTTGGCCAGATAGAATTGGGCCGGGGCGTAGCCGGAATTGGCGGCGCGGCGCAGGGCCTCGACGCCCTTGTTGTCGCCCCGATCGATGGCGGCGACAGCCTGGGCGTAAATGACAGCCGGCGTGTTGGCGGCGGCCGTGGCAGGCGCAGCGGTAGGGGACGCGGCGAGCGCGGGAGCGGCGGCCGGCGTGGTGGTCGCGGCGGTGGCCGTGATCGGCGTCGGATTGAGCGCCACCGCAAGACGGGGCCCCGCGGCCGGCGCCGGACGAGGGGTGGTGTCGACTTCAGTGGTGCGGACTTCGCCCACCATCCGGGTCAGGGCCACGGCGCGGGCGAACCGCTCGGATGTCGCGCCGCCCGGCTGGCCGAACAGGGTCACCGCGCCGATGCTGGCCACGCCGAACCCGGCGGCGAGACCTGAGACGAGGAGCGCGGTTTGAAGGGTCGAACCTTGGCGCTTCTTCGGGGTCAGCATACGGCTGAAGAGGCTTCCAGCCGGCGAAAGGGTCTCATCCTCCGCCATGCGCGGCTGCGGATCGGCTGCTGGGATGGCGGCCGGCGACGGGGCGCCGCCGCGAGCCGCGGCCCGGGCCCGTTCGATGACCTCGCGGGTGGAGAGACCGGCATTGGAGCCGGGCGCGGCCGCGGCGGGCGCCGATGAAAAGCTGTCCGCGACCAGGCTTCCCGTGTCCTCGGAGAAAACGGACGGCGCGCCCACTTCCGGATCGTCCGCAGCGGCGGAGCGATCGTCGAACGCTTTGGTCGTGAAGCCATCGGCCGCGTCGAAGTCTTCCTGCGCGAAGGTCGGCGGGTGGTATTGGCCAGGCGGCGGCACAGGGGCCGGCGGCGGGACGGGCGCCATCGCAGGGATCGGGGGCAGTTCGGGGGCCCCGGCGAACGGAGGTGCGCTGGCGAAGGGCGACGGGCTCTCCACCGCGGCCGCCGGCGCGAAGTCGCCGTCCTCGAACTGGGCCGGCGGCGCGAAAGCGCTTTCTGCTTCGAAGGGCGTGGCGGGCTCGAATGACGGGGCCGCCGGGAACGGGGCGTCCTGGAATGCATCCCGCGATGCGGCCGGGGCGACCTGCCCAGGCTCGGTAGGCGCGCCATAGGCGCGGGGACGGTCGCGGCGGGGGATCAGATCGGCGAAGGCCGGAGGCGCCGGGGCCGCAGGCGGCGGAGCTTCTGCGACGTGGGCGAGAGGCGCGAAGGGGTCCTCGGCGAAGGGCGACAGGTCCGGATTGTCATAGCCGCGTGCGAAAGGCGCAGGCGTCGCGACAGCGGCCACGGCTTCTTCCTGACGCCGGGCATTATCGGCAAGGCGCGCGTCTAGCTTTTCGCGGGCCTCCTCCAGCAGCTTGGCGGTGCGCTCTTCGCTCTGGCGAATACGGTCGGCCAATTCCGACGACGAGCGTTCCGCTCGGTCATTCATCCGCTCGCTGACCCGGGCCATCTGCTCGCCCACGTCGTCGATGGCCTGGGCCGAGCGGCGCTCGGCATTGGCGATCCGTTCGGCGAGCCGTTCGGTGATGCGGGCGATTTCGCTCCCGAGCTTTTCAAGAGCCTGCGCCTGGACGCTGTCAGCGTGATGGATCTTGGTTTCGACTGCCTGAGCGATGCGGGCCACTTCGCCGCCGACCTGCTCGATGGCTTCGGCGTTGCGGCTTTCGACGCCCTGGACACGGCGTCCGAGGGTCTCGGCCATGCTGACCACCTCCCGGCCCATATGCTCGATGGCCTGCGCGGAGCGCTGTTCGGCTGTCTTCACGTGGGCCGACATTTCGCTGATCGCGCGTTCCATCCGGTCGAACCGGCCATCAGCGGTGACGCGCATGCGTTCGGCCATTTCCGCGCGAGCGTCGTCTACCCGCTTGGCCAGGGACGCGGCGAGGGTTTCCAGGCGCCGGTCGATATCGGTGGCCGATGGCCCGCCAGCGGGCCCGCCGCCTTCGACGCGCTTCATGCGCCCATCAAGGGCCACGAAAGCAGTCTGTAGTTCACGGATCGCGCCATTGGTGCGGTTGGCGGCCTCTTCGAAGCGCTCGGTGATCCGCGCCACCACGGCGTCATTGATCGTGCCGCCGCCGGCTTCCACCTGTTCCAGGCGGTCCGTCAGCTTCGCCAGGGCCCCTTGAGTGCGCGCTTCGCCGTCATAGACATGGCTCGCGACCTTGCCGAGCGTGCCTTCGATGGAGCGCAGGGCTTCGGCGGAGCGGGGGCCCGCCGCCTCGGTTTCGACCTTGCGCAGGCGCTCGGCGATGCGCTGGGTGTCGGCCTGGGCCTCCTGAACCGCGCCTTCGAAGCGAGCGGCGACGGCCACCTGTTCGCGTTCGGCGCTGTCCAGGCGGGCGATCACGCCGCGCACGGATTGTTCGACGCCGGTGATGGCGAGTGTGGAGCGCTCCTCGGCCTGCTCGATCCGGCCCGCCAACCGGTCCAGGGCGACGGTCACCGCGCCGACTTCATCCGCGGGATGAGACGGGGCCTCGATGCGCTCCGGATCAGAGGTGCGTCCGCGCGGCATGGCGAGGTACGGGTGCGTCACCGTCTGTTGAAAAAAGTCCTGGGAGGCGACCTCTTCGGGCCCCTCTTCCGCCATCAGTCGTTGCAGCAGATCGGCAGTCGTCAAGCCCTCACGCCGGGCGAGATCCTGGAGGATCGCTCGCGCCTGCGGGTCCAAACCCTTCACACTGCGGGGCCCCCCCGAGGTCATCTGCGAATCAACTCCATTGACGCGCCTTTTAGACGCTACCGACCGATTCCTGGTGTGTAAACGTGGGCTTAGGCGCTAGATGTAGCGTCTTGCCCTTGCCTCCATCCCAGGGGCGGCGCCCACTCCTTGGACGACGTGTTAACGATGGGGTCCGAGGTCTTAACGGCCAATTAAGGTTAACGGCGGGTGACCGAGCAGAACCTCACACTTTCGGCGGTCATCGGCGCCCTCGTTCTGGCGGTCTTCTGCGGTTGGCGGGGCGCCAAAAAGTCGAATCCGATCAAGGGTCCGCGCCTTATTCCCTGGCGCGCCCTGATGCTGCTCTTCACCACGGCGGCCCTGCTCATCGCCGTGCACTACGTTGATTTGTTGAGGGGAATCTAGGCGGCCTTGGCCTGAACGGGCGGCATGCTGCGGCGGCGCGGGATGCGCGCCAGGCCCTCGACGCCGCTCGATGACAAGAAACCGACGTCCGCCATCAGGAACGGGATCGTCCACTTCAACGGCGCGGCAATGTAGCGCGCCTGCCAGGTAGGATCGTACTTGTCCTTATATCGGCGGACCCCCCTGAAATTGTAGATGTCCTCGCCCTGTTCGAAGAGCAGGCGGCCGACTCGACTCATGATCGGCGCCAAAGGCCGGTCTTCCAGGCCCGCCAGTGGGGCCATGCCGAAATCAAACGCGTCATACTCCTGCTCGCGGCCCCATTGCAGCAATTCCACGAACAGATAGTCCATGACGTTCTTCGGCGCGTCCTTGGCGTAGCGCATCAAATCCATGGAAAACGCTCCCCTGGAAGCCGTCGTCCAGAGAGTCGCGAAGGCCACGATACGGCCGCCGGACCGCACCACCGCCACCGGAAATTCCGCCACGTAGCCAGGATCGAACCCGCCCAGGGAGAAGCTCTTCTCGCCGCCGGTCTGGCCCTCGAGCCACGAATCGGAGACGCGCTCCAGATCGTCGAGGATCGCCGCCACGCCCTCTGGCGGCACGACTTCGAAGCAGGCCCCGCCCTTCCCCGCCTTGCGCCAGTTGCGCCGCAAAACTTCGCGGCGGCGTCCTTCCAGCGAAAACCCTTCCAGCGGCACCATGGCGCTCTCGCCGATCTTCTGGATGGAGAAACCCAGTTCCACGAGGTCCGGCAGGTCCTCCGGCCCGACCCCATAGACCCCGGCCCGCGCCGCATGGGCGTCGGCCAGTTCGCGGAACCGCCAGAGTAGGTCCAGTTGCTCGTCGGCCCGGCCCACCGGCGCCCCCATGGCGATCCACGAGCGGCCCCGCACCCCGAACATCAGGAAGCTCTTGCCTGAGGCCGAGAACAGGAATCGCTTGTCGCCCAGCAGGGCGAGGTTCGACTGGGGTTCGGCCGTGTCAGCCTCAGCCAGGATCGCTCGCACCTGCGAGAAGTTCGGGTCCGCCTCGCCGACAATGGGCGGCGTCGCCGGGGTGACGATCAGGCGCCAGACCCCGAACGCCAGCAGGGCGATCGCCGCGCCCGCCGAAGAGCGGATCGCCCGCTCCGCATCGGCGTCGGCCATCAGGCGCCACCAGGCCGTATCGCCATAGCCAAGATTCTGGAATGACCAGTACCCCAGCAGCCCCGCCCCGGCGACGGCCGCCATGGCCGAGACCATCCAGCCGACACTGATCTCCATGCGCACCAGCCGCGCATGCCGCGGGAAGGCCTCCCGGAACGGCGCCAGCACCAGCAGCAAGGCCGCCAGCACCGCCGATTCTTCCCAGTTCACCCCCTTGGCCAGGGCCAGCACCGAGGCCACGGGCAGCATCATCGCCGTGGCCGCCCAGGCCGCGTCCAGCCGCCGCGACAGCCCGAAGGCCAGCAGCACCAGGATCAGACCGAGGATGCTGGAGGCGAAGTGAGCGATCTCGATCAGCAGGGCCGGCGCCACATGGGCGAGCCAAGCCAGGCGGAACGGGTCCGACGGCGTCGCGCCGGAAGCCAGCAGCATGATCCCGGCGCCCGCCGTGGCCATCGCCAGAACCGTCGGCGCGGCGGCGAGCGCCGCGGGCCAGAGTTCCTTGAAGGGGCGCATGTTACTCCTGCCGCGAGGGCCGTCCCCGCCAGCATAACCATATTTCCGTGACCGCGCTTGCCTCTTGGCGGCGAAAGGGCGAATTCACCCCAGCGCCGCCATACCCGATGTTTTGCTTCACGAGCCGCGCATCGCTAGAGTGCCGCCAACCAAGAAACACCTGGGAGAACGACTATGGCCGACTTCGGCGGCGCCGAGCTTGAAGCTTTCCGCGGCGAGGTCCGCGCCTGGCTGGAAGCCAACTATCCGGCCGAGCTGAAGGACCCGAAAGCCAAGGTCGATCCGGAAGCCATATGGGGCGGCCGGGCCTTCGCGAACAACACCACCGATCCGCAGATCAAGTGGATGCGCATCGCCGGCAAGCAGGGTTGGACGGCCCCGACCTGGCCCAAGGAATATGGCGGCGGCGGCCTCATCCCGGCCCAGGCTCGCATTGTCGAGAGCGAGATGAACCGCATGGGCCTTCGCCCGCCGCTCACCTCCTTCGGCATCTGGATGCTGGGCCCTGTCCTCCTCGAGTTCGCCAACGAGGAGCAGAAGAAGGAACACCTGCCCAAGATCATCAACGGCGAGATCCGCTGGTGCCAGGGCTATTCCGAGCCGGGCGCTGGCTCCGACCTCGCCGGCCTGCAGACCCGCTGCGAGGACAAGGGCGATCACTGGCTGATCAATGGTTCGAAGATCTGGACCTCCTACGCCAACATGGCCGACTGGTGCTTCTGCCTGGTCCGCACCGACACCTCCAAGAAGCACGAGGGCATCTCCTTCGTGCTGATCGACATGAAGAGCCCGGGCGTGGAAACCCGCCCGATCCAGCTGATCAGCGGCGAAAGCCCCTTCTGCGAGACCTTCTTCACCGACGTGAAGATTCCCAAGGGCAACCTCGTGGGCCGCATGAACGGTGGCTGGGAAATCGCCAAGCGCCTCCTGCAATACGAACGCCAGAACATCTCCGGCGGCTTCGGCGGCGGCGGCGGGGCGGGCGGCGCCTCAGGCGACCTCGCCAATATCGCCAAGCGCTACATCGGCACGGATGAGGATGGCCGCCTGGCTGACCTCGACCTCCGCAGCCGCATCACCAAGAACAAGATGGACTTCCAGTCCTTCGCCTTGACCACCGGCCGCATCGCCGCCGAGAGCCGCACCAACGCCGGCCCTTCCGCAGCCACCTCGATCATCAAGTACGCCGCCGCGGCCTTCGCCCAGGAGCGCTCGGAGCTGATGGTGGAATCGATGGGCGGCCAGGGCCTGGGCTGGGAGGGCGAGCAGTTCTCGATGCCGGAGATCACCGCCGTGCGCGGCTGGCTGCGCGCCAAGGCCAACTCCATTGAGGGCGGCACCTCGGAGGTGAACCTCAACATCATCTCCAAGCGGGTGCTGATGCTCCCCGATCCGAAATAGGTTCTGCCTGACGCGAGGTTTTTCTGGCCTCGGGCAATTGCGGCCCGCTAAGGGTCATTCGAAAATGACAACGTCGATTTTTAAGAGGTGTCCCCATGGCTGATTCCGGAGCCGACGCGCTTGAAGCCTTCCGCGCCCAGGCCAAGGCCTGGCTCGATGAGAACTTTCCGGAGTCTCTGAAGCAGAACCCGATGGCCCAGATGGCGGCCATGATGGGCGGGCCGGTGAATGCCGACGCCGAGCTCTGGCGCCAGCGCATGGGCGACAAGGGCTGGGGCACGCCTACCTGGCCGGCGGCCTATGGTGGCGGCGGCCTCTCCCGCGCCGAGGCCCGCGTGCTCGGCGAAGAAATGGCCAAGGTCGGCGCCCGCAACCCGATCGGCGGCATGGGCGTGATGATGTTCGGCCCCACCCTCATCGAGTTCGGCAACGAAGAGCAGAAGCAGCGCTTCCTGCCCGGCATCATCAAGGGCGAAGTCCGCTGGTGTCAGGGCTACTCCGAGCCGGGCTCCGGTTCCGACCTCGCCAGCCTTTCCACCAAGTGTGAGGACAAGGGCGACCACTGGCTGGTCAACGGCCAAAAGATCTGGACCTCCGGCGCCCACACCGCCGACTGGTGCTTCTGCCTCGTCCGCACCGACACCTCCAAGAAGCATGAAGGCATCTCCTTCATCGTCTTCGACATGAAGACCCCGGGTGTTGATCCGCGCCCGCTCACCCTGATCAACGGCGGCTCGGTCTTCTGCGAGACCTTCTTCACCGACGTGAAGGTGCCCAAGGACCAGATGGTTGGCCCACTCAACGGCGGCTGGACGATCGCCAAGCGCCTCCTGCAGTTCGAACGCGACAACATCTCCGGCAGCCTCGGCGGCGGCGGTGGCGGCGGCATGGGCGCGGCTGGCTCGGTGGAGGACACCGCCAAGAAGTACATCGGCGTCGATGAAGACGGCCGGCTCGCCGACCTCGACCTTCGCCGCCGGATCATCGATCACAAGATGGAAAACCACGCCTTCGGCCTGACCATCCGGCGCACGGCGGCGGAAGCCAAGTCGAACTCCGGCCCCTCCCCGGCCTCGTCGATCATGAAATACGCCGGCGCCAAGATCGCCCAGGACCGCAACGAACTGCTGGTCGAGGCCATGGGCCATGGCGGCCTCGGCTGGGAAGGCGAGGGCTTCAATTCCAACGAGCTTCAGACCGTCCGCGGCTGGCTGCGCTCGAAAGGCAATTCCATCGAGGGCGGCACCTCGGAGATCAATATTAACGTGGTCTCCAAGCGGGTTCTCGGCCTGCCCGACCCGAA
This sequence comes from Caulobacteraceae bacterium, assembly GCA_046349475.1. Classification (GTDB taxonomy): domain Bacteria; phylum Pseudomonadota; class Alphaproteobacteria; order Caulobacterales; family Caulobacteraceae; genus Acaudatibacter. Next base: position 40,679 of record JAXMCG010000026.1, read on the forward strand.
GTAAAATTGACCTAAGGTCCGCCGGGGCTTGCGAAAGCCCCGGCGGCTGTGATTTTTCGATTCAAAACAACGATTTTCAAAGGGAGAGATTTCAATGGCCGATGGCGCGACCGTCGATCTGGACGCCTTCCGCACCGAGGTGCGTGACTGGCTCGAAGCCAACTACCCCAAGGCCCTGCGCAAGATGACCGCCGAGGAGCAGGAGCAGGCCGCCTACGATCCCACCAGCCGCACCGACGCCCAGGATCAGTGGCGCAAGGCCATGGGCGAAAAGGGCTGGGGCACACCCCTTTGGCCGAAAAAGTACGGCGGCGGCGGCCTCACCCCTCAGCAGAACGCCGTCCTGCAATCCGAGATGCGCAAGATCGGGGCGGTCAATCCGATCCAGGGCATGGGCCCCGGCATGTTCGGCGCCACCCTCCTGGAATACGGCACCGAGGAGCAGAAGCTGCGCCACCTGATCCCCATCTCCCGTGGCGAACAGCGCTGGTGCCAGGGCTTCTCAGAACCGGGCGCCGGCTCAGACCTCGCCGGCCTGCAGACCAAGGCCGAGGACAAGGGCGATCACTGGCTGATCAACGGCTCGAAGATCTGGACCTCCGGCGGCCAGTACGCCGACTGGTGCTTCTGCCTGACCCGCACCGACACCACCCGCAAGCACGAAGGCATCACCTTCATCCTCGTGCCGATGCACAACAACGGCGTCGAAGTGCGGCCGATCAAGCTGATCGCCGGCTCCTCGCCCTTTTGCGAAACCTTTTTCACCGACGCCAAGGCCTCCAAGGAAGACACGGTGGGCCCGGTCAACGGCGGCTGGACGGTCGCCAAGCGGCTGCTGCAGCATGAGCGTTCCGGCATGGGCGGGGCCCGAGGCGCCGCCGAGGATCGTCCTAAGCCCGGCGAGAAGAAGCCGGAGCACCCGGTCATCGAAGCCGCCAAGAAGTACATCGGCACCGACGCCAAGGGCCGCATCGCCGACCTCGACATCCGCAACCGCCTGATCGACTGGCAGATGTCCGAGCGCGCCCTGCGCGTCACCAACCTGCGCAATATGGCCGAGGCGCGCTCCAATACGGGCCCCTCCGCCGCGACCTCGATCATGAAGAACGCCTCCATGAAGGTCAGCCAGGACCGCGCCGAACTGATGCTGGAAATCATGGGCCACCAGGGTCTGGGCTGGGAGGGCGAGGGCTTCTCGCCCCAGGAGCTTTCCGCCGTTCGCGGCTGGCTCTCCGGAAAGGCCGGATCGATCTTCGGCGGCTCCAACGAAATTCAGAGCAACATCATCTCCAAGCGCATCCTGGGCTTGCCGGACGCCACCCGTTCGGTGTGAGGTGAAAAACCACAAGAGGCGATAAGCCCGGCACCTTTAGGGAGAGACAGTGATGGCCGACTTCGGGAGTGAACTGGAAACCTTCCGCGCGGAGGCCCGCACCTGGCTTGAGGAAAACTTCCCCAAGTCTCTGGCCCGCGCGCCCGATCCGGAGGCCGAGGGCGGCGGTGAGAAGCCCACGGGCGACGCCGAACTCTGGCGCCAGCGCATGGGCGCCAAGGGTTGGGGCGTTCCCACCTGGCCGAAGGAATATGGCGGCGGCGGCCTCTCCCCAGCCGAGGCCAAGGTGCTGCAGGAAGAAATGGCCGCCGTCGGGGCCCGCAATCCCATCGGCGGCATGGGCGTGGCCATGTTCGGCCCCACCCTCCTCGAATACGGCACCCACGAGCAGAAGGCCGAGCACATCCCCTTTATCGCCCGCGGTGAGCGCCGCTGGTGCCAGGGCTTCTCCGAGCCGGGCGCCGGCTCCGACCTCGCCGGCCTGCAAACCAAGGCCGAGGACAAGGGCGACCACTTCCTGGTCAACGGCCAGAAGATCTGGACTTCCGGCGCCCAGTACGCCGACTGGTGCTTCTGCCTGACCCGCACCGATCAGACCAAGAAGCATGAAGGCATCTCCTTCCTCATGATCCCCATGCACGAGGGCGGCGTCGAGCCGCGCCCCATCCGCCTGATCAACGACACCTCGCCCTTCTGCGAGACCTTCTTCACTGACGTGAAGGTGCCCAAGGGCAATATCGTTGGCCCGCTGAACGGCGGCTGGACGGTGGCCAAGCGCCTCCTGCAGCACGAGCGTCAGTCGATCTCCGGCGTCAACGGTGGGGGCGCCCCCGTTACCGGCGCGGCCGGTCCGATCCAGGACATCGCCAAGGAATATCTCGGCGTCGACGAAGACGGCCGCCTCAACGACCTCGACCTGCGCAGCCGCATCACCGTCCACCTGATGGACACGGCCGCCCTCGCCCTCACCGGCCGGCGCATGGCCGACGAAGCCAAGTCCAACCGCGGCCCCACCGCCGCCTCCTCGATCCTCAAGAACCAGGGCTCGCAGAACCGCAAGGAGCGAGCCGAACTGGCCGTGGAGATCATGGGTCTGCGCGGCGTCGGCTGGGAAGCCTCCGAAGGCTTCACCAAGGACGAAGTGAACACCATCAAGGGCATGCTGCGCACCAAGTCCGGCACCATTGCCGGCGGCTCGCAGGAAGTGCAGTGGAACATCATCTCCAAGCGCATCCTCGGCCTGCCCGACGCCACGCGGTCGGTGTAGTCCCATGGTTGACGCAGGCATGACCGATCTCGACCTCTTCCGTCAGGAAGTCCGCACCTGGCTGGAAGCCAACTGCCCCGCCTCCGTGCGCGGCACGGGCAACGCCACGGGCCCGGGCGCCCAGCTCGACAACACCGAGGACATGAACACCTGGCGCATCCGCCTGGCCGACAAGGGCTGGAGCGCGGCGACCTGGCCGAAAGAATATGGCGGCGGCGGCCTCACCGTGCCGCAAGGCCGGGTGATCGACGAGGAACTCGTCCGGATCAAAGCTCCGAACCCGTCGCAGGGCATGGGCATGATCATGTTCGCCCCGACATTGCTCGAATACGGCACCCACGAACAGAAGCTGCGCCACCTGCCCCCCATCGCGCGCGGTGAGAAGCGCTGGTGCCAGGGCTATTCCGAGCCGGGCTCCGGCTCGGACCTCGCCTCCCTGCAGACCAAGTGCGAGGACAAGGGCGACCACTTCCTGATCAACGGCCAGAAGATCTGGACCTCCGGCGCCCACCTCGCCGACTGGTGCTTCTGCCTGACCCGCACCGACAATACGAAGAAGCACGAGGGCATCTCCTTCGTGCTGATCAACATGCGCCAGCCGGGCGTGCTCGCCCGTCCGATCCGCCTGATCGACGATAGCACCCCCTTCTGCGAGACCTTCTTCACCGACGCGCGCGCCGAGAAGGACGATCTCGTCGGCCCGTGGAACGGCGGTTGGACCGTGGGCAAGCGCCTCCTGCAGTTCGAACGCTCAGGCGGCGGCGGCCCGGGCATGGACGCCGGCGAGAGCCTCGGTGAGACCGCCAAGCGCTACATCGGCGTCGATGAGGACGGGCGCCTCGCCGACCATGACATCCGCCAGGCGGTCACCCGTTCGATGATGGATCGTAAGGCCGTGGCCCTGACCTTCGAGCGTCAGGCCGCCGAGGCCAAGGGCAAGCAGAACGTCACTGCCAACACCTCTTTCATGAAAAACGCCGCTACGCGCACCAATCAGGAGCGCCAGGAGGTGATGCTGAAGATCATGGGCCACCAGGGTCTCGGCTGGGAGGGCGACGCCTTCAACGAAAAGGAACTCAACCTCACGCGGCGCTGGCTGGCCGACAAGGCCTCGACCATCTATTCCGGCTCCTTCGAAATCCAGAACAACATCGTCTCCAAGCGTATCCTGGGCTTGCCTGACGCTGCGCAAGGCTGATTGAAAGCTGGATTTTTAAGGAGAATTTTCCAGATGGCTGATTTCGGCTCCACTGATCTCGACGCCTTCCGCGCCGAGGCTCGCGCCTGGATCGAGGCGAATTTCCCGTCCTCCCTGAAGGGCCACAATCAAATGGGCGGCCTCGAAGGCCCGCCCAAGGAAAATGATGACACCCGCGCCTGGAAAAAGGCGATGGGCGCCAAGGGCTGGGGCATCCCGACCTGGCCGGCCGAATACGGCGGCGGCGGCCTCACCCATCAGCAGAACAAGGTCCTGCAGGAAGAGATGAACCGCGCCGGGGCGTATAATCCCATCGGCGGCATGGGCGTGGGCATGTTTGGCCCCACCCTTCTCGAATACGGCACTGAAGATCAGAAGCGCCGCCATATGCCGGGCATCGCCACGGGCGAGGTCTGGTGGTGTCAGGGCTATTCCGAGCCTGGCGCGGGGTCGGACCTGGCCGGCCTGCAAACCAAGCTCGAGGACCGCGGCGACCACTGGGTGGTCAACGGCCAGAAGATCTGGACCTCCGGCGCCCAATACGCCGACTGGTGCTTCTGCCTGGTCCGCACCGATACGACGAAGAAGCACGAGGGCATCTCCTTCGTGCTGATCAACATGCGCCAGCCAGGCGTCGAGACTCGCCCGATCAAGCTGATCGCCGGGAATTCACCCTTCTGCGAAACCTTCTTCACCGACGCCCGGGTCGAAAAAAACGACATGCTGGGCCCGATGAACGGCGGCTGGACGGTCGGCAAGCGCCTCCTCCAGTTCGAGCGCCAGGGCCAGGGCTCCGGCCGCATGGTCGCCGGCTCGGACCTTTCCGACCTCGCCAAGAAGTATGTGGGGACCGATGAGACCGGCCGCATTTCCGACCTCGACCTGCGGACCCGCGTCATCGAGCAGAAGATGGGCCAGCGCGCCTTCGAACTCACTCTCGCCCGCGTGGCCGAGGAAAGCCGGGGCAATTCCAGCCCGTCGGCCGCCACCTCGATCATGAAGAACGCCGGAACTCAGCTCGGGCAGCTGAAGGCGGAGCTGACCCTCGAAATCATGGGCCACCAGGGCCTCGGATGGGAGGGCGACAACTTCAACAGCGAGGAAACCAGTTCGGTCCGGTCCTGGCTGTCGGGGAAGGCGACGACGATCTTCGGGGGCTCCCAGGAGATCCAGAGCAACATCATCTCCAAGCGAATTCTGGGACTGCCAGACTCCTCGCGTTCGGTGTGATACGACCTTTTTTTTGAACCCGGTATTTTTCACCGGAACCTATTAGGAGACGATTTCAATGGCTGACTCAGGCGGCGATCCCGAAGCCTTCCGGGCCGAGGTTCGCGCGTGGTTTGAGGAGAATTTCCCCAAGTCACTGAGCCGCAACCCCGAAGCCGCCATGCAGGCGATGATGGGGGAACAGCGCCCGGCGGGTGACGCTGACCTTTGGCGCAAGCGCATCGGCGAAAAGGGGTGGGGCGTACCCACCTGGCCCAAGGCTTACGGCGGCGGCGGGCTTTCCGCGGCCGACGCCCGCATCGTGCAGCAGGAAATGCAGCGCGCGGGCGCCTTCAATCCGATCGGCGGCATGGGCGTGATGATGTTCGGCCCCACCCTCCTTGAGTACGGCACCGAGGAACAAAAGCACCGCCACATCCCGGGCATCGCCAAGGGTGAAGTCCGCTGGTGCCAGGGCTTCTCCGAGCCGGGCGCCGGTTCAGACCTCGCCGGCCTGCAGACCAAGGCCGAGGACAAGGGCGATCACTTCGTCATCAACGGCTCCAAGATCTGGACCTCCGGCGGCCAGTTCGCCGACTGGTGCTTCTGCCTCGTCCGCACCGACCAGACCCGCAAGCACGAGGGCATCTCCTTCGTGCTCTTCACCATGCATCAGCCGGGCGTTGAAGTGCGCCCGATCAAGCTGATCGCCGGCTCCTCGCCCTTCTGCGAAACCTTCTTCACCGATGCGATCGCCAAGAAAGAAGATCTCGTCGGCCCGCTGAACGGCGGCTGGACGGTGGCCAAGCGCCTCCTGCAGTTCGAACGCTCCGGCCTCTCGGGCGGCGGCGGCGGCGGTCCCCCGGCCGGGGCCCGCGGCGGCGGCGGCGGTGGCGGCGCGGCAGGCATGATGGGCATGGGCGGCGGTCCGCTTGCCCAGATGGCCAAGTCCTACATCGGCGAGGACGGCAAGGGCCGCATCGCCGACACCGATGTGCGCAACCGCATCATCCAGCACGAGATGGATTCCAAGGCGTTCCAGCTGACGGCCTTCCGCTCGATGATGGAAGCCCGTTCCAACACCGGCCCCAACGCCTCGACTTCAATCATGAAGAACGCGGGCACCAAGGTCGGCCAGGACCGCGCCGAACTCACCCTCGAGATCATGGGTCACCAGGGTCTGGGTTGGGAAGGCGAGGGCTTCAAGGCCGAGGAACTGGCCGCTGTTCGCGGCTGGCTCGGCGGCAAGGCCACGACGATCTATGGTGGGTCTTTCGAGATCCAGAACAACATCATCTCCAAGCGGATCCTGGGTCTGCCGGAGATCACCAGCAATTCGAATTAAGGGAGATATTTGATCATGGCCGTTCTCAACGAAGAACAAAGCATGCTGCGCGACATGGCGCGCACCTGGACCCAGGAAAAGTCGCCGGTCGGCGCTTTCCGCAAGATGCGCGATAGCGGCGCCCCCAACGGCTACGATCCCGCCGCTTTCGCCGAAATGGCGGAAATGGGCTGGACCGGCGTCATCATCCCGGAAGCCTACGGCGGCTCGGATTTCGGCTACCTCTCCCTGGGCCTCGTCCTGGAAGAAACCGGCCGCACCCTGACGGCCTCCCCGCTGCTGGCCTCCGCCCTGGCCTCGGCCTCCGCCATCGTGCTCGGCGGCTCGGACGCCCAGAAGTCGAAGTACCTGCCGCAGATCGCCGAAGGCTCGCTTGTCGGCGCCCTGGCGGTTGACGAAGGCGCCCACCACGCTCCGGAAAAGGTCGCCCTGACGGCCACCAAGTCCGGCGCGGGCTACACCCTCAACGGCACGAAGACCTTCGTGCTCGAAGGCGGCGCGGCCGGCGTGTTCGTCGTTTCGGCCCGCTCCTCGGGCAAGCCGGGCGATAAGGACGGCATCAGCCTCTTCCTCGTGGACGGTGACGCCGCTGGCGTGTCGCGTCAGACCCTGAAGCTGGCCGACAGCCGCGGCGCGGCCAATGTCACCTTCGCCAACGTCTCCGTCGGGGCCGACGCCCTGCTCGGTGAAGAAGGCAAGGGCTGGGACCTGCTCGAGAAGACCCTCGACCGCGCCCGCGCCGGCGTCGCCGCCGAAATGCTCGGCTCGGCCACCCAGGCCTTCGAGACCACCCTCGACTACCTGAAGACCCGCAAGCAGTTCGACCAGGTCATCGGTTCGTTCCAGGCCCTGCAACACCGCGCGGCCAAGATGTTCACCGACCTCGAACTGTCGCGCTCCTGCGTCGAAGCGGCCCTCGCCGCCATCGACAACAACTCGCCGGACGTTCCGGAGCTGGTGTCCCTGGCCAAGGCCAAGATGGGCGACACCTTCCACCTGATCTCCAACGAGATGGTGCAGATGCACGGCGGCATCGGCATGACCGACGCCCACGACGCGGGCTTCTACCTGAAGCGCGCCCGCGCGGCTGAAGCGGCCTATGGCAACCAGGCCTATCACCGCGACCGCTACGCCCGCATCCAGGGTTACTAAGACCGCGCCCCTTCCGGG
>JAXMCG010000027.1:0-44897 GCA_046349475.1 Caulobacteraceae bacterium
CAAGCTAATCAGACGCGGGCCGCTCTAAAGGCGATAAATCTTTCCCCCGAAGGGCACATTCGGTATTAGCTCAAGTTTCCCTGAGTTGTTCCGAACCTAAAGGCACGTTCCCACGTGTTACTCACCCGTCCGCCACTAATCCCGAAGGATCCGTTCGACTTGCATGTTTTAGGCCTGCCGCCAGCGTTCGCTCTGAGCCAGGATCAAACTCTCAGGTTGAGTTGACATCTGACTTGAAGTTTCACCGACCGGGCAGGTCAGTGAAGCGTTCGTTGTACGTAGTTCTATTGACGAGTTCCCATATCGCTCTCGCTGGCCGAAGCCCGCGAAAACGAACATGGTATTGTCTTAAAGAGACCACATACGTCAGCGTCGAGATGACCCGAAGGTCATCGCCAGGACGCCGCCGCCTGCGTTTCTCTTTCCAAATCAACGATGTCAAAGACCCGATCGGCTCTCGCCGAACCCACTGTTTAGCGCCGGTGGCGGCGAGGAGCGGCGTATCTAGTCGCCCCCGAATTTCGTGTCAATCGACTGTCTCAAATGTTTTTCTGGCCGAAGCCGTCCAACATAAAAGCCAAAAACCGCCCTGGGGCCGCGAGGTGCTTCCCTCATCAGTCCAGCTCGATTCGATTGGAGCCGGGTGTGTAGCAACGAATTTGGCGAAAATCAAGGCGCCGCGCGCCACTCATTTCGTCAGTTCGCCGCCCGGTCGTCCGGCCGTCCGTCACCGGTTGCCCGGCGAGGCGCGGCTTATATGGGGGGGGATTTGGATGCGCAACCCCATGGGAACGCATTTCTTGTCGCAGGCCGCCTTTTCTCGGCCTGCTCTTGCGCGGCCATCCGTCGGCGGCCAATAAGACCGGGCAACGGCGGCGGGCCCTAAGATGTTGTCCCATAAGGCAAGATATGCGCTTCGGGCGTTGGTCGAACTGGCCCGCGAGCCGTCTGGCCAGGTTACGGCAGGAGAGCTCGCCCTGCGCGCCGATGCGCCGCGAAAATTCCTCGAAGCGATTCTGCTCGAGCTGGCCCGGCGGCACATCACCGTCTCCCGCCGCGGCAAATTCGGCGGTTACGCCCTCGCGCGCGCGCCCGCGGACATCTCTTTCGCTGAAGTGATCCGTGTCATCGACGGCCCTCTGGCGCTCGCCCCCTGTGTCTCGAAGACCGCCTTCCGAAAGTGCGATGACTGTCCAGACCTGGAGACCTGCACGATTCGCGAGGCGCTCATGCGGGCCCGCGAGGCGACGGCGGCCGTGCTGGAGGGCTACAGCCTGGCTGACGCCGCCGCCGGCGCGGTCACGGTTTAGGCCTCAGCCCTCGACCTGCCGGCGCATCTTCTCTTCCCGCTCGGCCAATTCCGGCGTCACGGCGTCGCCAAAGTCGGCGGTTTCGAACATCGGGCGAATCTCGATCTCGCTGGGGCCGCTCATCGGATTGGGGCACTTCTTCACCCAGGCCACCGCCTCATCCATGTCCTTGACCTCCCACAGCCAGAACCCGGCGACGAGCTCTGAGGTCGCGGCGAACGGCCCGTCGATCACGGTGCGGCTCGTCCCATCGAACGCCACGCGCTTGCCGGCCGATGAGGGATGCAGCCCCTCCCCGCCCTTCATGATCCCGGCGGCGACCAGCTGTTCATTGTAGGTGGTCATGGCCTCGATAAGGTCTGTCGAGGGAATCGCCCCCGTCTCGCTCTCGGCCGTCGCCTTCACGAACACAATCACACGCATCCCGTTCTCCTGTCGGTTTCAAAGGCCGGTGCGGCCCTTTCTACCGGAACGACGAACGGGGGGCGGCCGCTCCGACAGGAGGCCGGCAAAATTCGCATACGCAGCTGCGGCGTCAGGCCGAGATATAGGCCTTCAATCCGTTCGCTTCGGCTTCGATCTCGGCGATCTTGGTTTTCACCAGATCCCCGATCGAGACGATTCCCACCAGACGGCCGTTCCGGCACACGGGCAGATGACGCACCCTCCGGTCCGTCATCCGGCTGAGCAGCACGTCCACGCTCTCCGTGGGATCCGCGAACAGCACCTCTTCGGTCATCGCCGAGGAGATCGGCCGCTCCAGGGCGCCAGCCCCGGCTTCGGCCACCATGCGTATGATGTCGCGTTCAGACAGAATGCCGACCACGCTCTGGTCGGCGTCAAGCACCACCATCGCCCCCACCTTCCTGCTGTGCAGCAAGGCAGCCGCCGCGCCGACCGTGTCGGTCGGTGAAGCTGTGAAGACGATGTCTCCCTTGTCCTTGAGTATTTGGGCAACAAGCATTGTGTTCCTCCGGCGCCCTTGCCCTGGAACCTTCGCGCGCCGCTGGGGAATGCGCAAAGCGATATTGCGTGATCGAAACGTGAGGTCTTGCGCGCCTCAGTAACCACGCTCCAGAGCGCCGCCACCGAATCTTTGGAACACTCCGATCAGCAGGGCGCCGGCGATGAACCCGCCCACATGGGCCTGCCAGGAAACCGGGCCGCCCGCCATCAGCTCGCCCACCGGCCGGATCACGAAAATCATGTTGAAGACGATCCATCCCGCCGCCATGCCAAGAAATCTGCGTCCCAGGAGCGAGCCGATCACCCCCTCTCCCTGCAGGATTCGCGCGCTCGCTCCGAAGAGGCCGGACGCGGCGCCCGATGCGCCGATCAGGATCCAGTCGCGCCCCTGCTCGATCGCCGTGTGGAAGAGACTGGCCAGGCCACCGCAGGCCAGGAAGAACAGCAGGTAGGCCACGCCGCCGCGAATTCCCCGCCCGATCACTCGGGCCGGAGGTCCGCCCAGGGCTAGCACGAAGCCGGTGTTCATCGCGATGTGCAGGAAATTGGCGTGGAGGAAGAGCGCGGTGAAGATCCGCCACCACGACGCCCCCGTCAGATCCGCCGGGGTGAAGCCGAAAAGCGCGATCGCACCGTCGCGCCCAAACCAGAGTTCGGCCGCGTAACTCGCCGCCAGGAGACCGCACAACACCAGCAAAGACGCCGGCGCCTTCAGGAACGGTTCGCGCCGTCCGGTCTCCAAACCCTCGTTATCCATCAAGTCCACCGTGCAACGGTTCCGCTCTTAACCAAATCGCGAGGTGTTTGTCCCCATGATGCGGCTGTCCTGAATTGGCACGGCCATTGCTTCACATGGTTAAGCCCTAGTCTTTTGGAGTGGCCAATGGCCGTCATGAAGCGCTTTTTGCCTACCTCGGCCCTGATTGGAGCCTGCGCGCTCGGCATGGTTTGCCCGGCTGCCGCGCAATCCATCGATACCAATTCCGCCAGCTATAATGGCGGATACGGCCGGGTGAACGGCCAGGAAAACCGCCCGGTCGCGGCCGGCACGCGGGACGCCAACGGTAATCGCGTCATCATCGACGGCATCATCCAGACGGGCGTGGACCAGAGTGTGTTCGCCGAGGCTTCGGCTTCGGCGTCCGGCGAAGCCTCGGGCGGCGTGGGCATCGGGTCGGGGGCTTCGGCGATCGGCAACAATCTCGTTGTGATCACCCAGGGCAACTACAACACGGTCATCGTCAATTCGACACAGATCAACAATGGCGACGTCAGCGCCTCGACGACGCTGAACGGGGGCGTTCAATGATTATCAGGTCTCTCATCAAGGCTGGGCGCGTCCCGGCCGCGGTTTCGGCCGCCGCAATGCTGCTTTCCGCCTGCGCCACTCCGGTCGCGGGATCCAACGGCCTTTACGCGACGCCGATCGGCACCGCCCCGGTCACAGCCAACCCGACGCCCTATTCCGGCGCCCTGGTTTGCCTGGCCGAATATGCCCGGGCCAACCGCATCGTCGCCCCGCGCATCGCCATCGGCCGCATCGCCGACTACACGGGCAAGGAAGAAGCCGACGGTTCGGGCCGCAAGATCACCCAGGGCGCGTCCCTGATGGCGATGAGCGCCTTCGCCAAGGCCGGCATGCCCCTCGTCGAGCGCTTCGACACATCAGTCTCCGAGCTGGAGCTGAAGTACGCCAACAACCGCCTGATCTCCGACAACCCGGTTCCGGGCGGCGAAACCCCCGCCGACTACCGCCGCATCATGGCCGGTCAGGTCCCGGGCTCCGACTTCTACATCGTCGGCGGCATCACCGAGCTGAACTACAACATCCGCTCGCAAGGCGCCGATCTGTCGGTCGGCGACGTGGATGCCACTGATCCGAAGGGCGCCTTCCGGGGCCGCGTCTTCGTCATGAACGTCGGCCTCGATCTGCGCCTGATCAACACCCGCACCCTCGAGGTGGTGGATGTGATCTCCTATCAGAAGCAGGTCGTCGGCCGCGAAGTCAGCCTCGGCTTCTTCGACTTCATGAACGGCAACGTTTTCGACCTCTCCGCCGGCACGGGCGCTCTTGAGCCCCTGCAACTGGCCGTCCGGGCCATGGTCGAGCGCGCCGCCGTCGAAATGACCGCCAATCTCTACGGCATGCCGGGCCCGCAATCGTGCCTGCGCAACGATCCGCTCGGCGCCAACACGCCGGCCGCCACCACCGGCACCACCGGCGGCTACACCCCTGCTTACCCCAACACGGACACCAATAATGGCCAGACCCGCCAGGACGCTGATCGCTGGAACGCTAACCGCGATTCCACTGCTGGCTCTACTCTGCGGGGTCGCTACTAGTCAGGTCGTCAACGACCAGGACCAGTCCGGGGATATCTTCGCCTCGGGGACCCTCAACGTCGTCACCTCCTCTGGTGATACGACCCAGGTGACCACCTCCACCGGCAACTCGCTGGTGGGTTCGGTGGCGACCGGCTCGCTCGACGTGCAGAACAACCAGAACCTCACCGGCCAGGTGGGCGCCCAGACGACCGTCAACGTGACCTCGGATTCCGGTCCGAACACCACGGTCAACAACGCGGCCACGGGCAATACGGCGGATATGGGCATTTCCGGCGGCGGCTCGCTGACCGGTACGTCCAACCAGTTCATCTCCGGGGCCTCCGCGGTCACCGGCGTCACCGACATTCAAGGCCCCACGGCCACCACCGGCGCCGCCGCGATCTCCAACCAGGCCATCGGCAACTCAGTGGGCTTCGGCGCTACCGATTCCACGGTCGACTATGCGGTCGGCCAGGTGAACGCCGCCGATGTCCGCGCCGACGCCGCGGCCACCTATCAATACCTGCCGGGCGATACGAACTCGTTCTCCTCCGGCGCCGTGGCCAACAACGCCACCGCGACCTCGGCCGGCACGTCGAACCAGACCTATTCGGTCACCCAGGATTCCGGCACAGGTGTGGTTCAGGCCACCTTCTTCACTGCGCTCGGTAACAGCCAGGGCACGATCACCAACGCCACCGCCTCGGCCAATAACGTCAACGCCACCAACACCGGCGGCGACCTCAACGTGATCACCAGCCAGGACAACGGCGCCTATGTCCGCGCCCAGGCCGAAGAGACCTCCTATTCCTTCGGCGGCGCCACGGCCCAGGCCTACGGCGTCGGCAACTCGGTCCTGGCCGGCAATTACGGCCCGAACGTCACGGTGGATAACACCCAGGTCAATTCCGGCGGGGTTGACGCCATCGCGTCTTTCTCCGGCACGGACGGCTACGACGCCTACGCTTCGGCCACGGCCATGGGCAACGCCGTCACCGGCTATGCCTGCAGCCTTTGCCAGCCTTCGATGACGGCCACCAACCGCCAGACCAATTCCAACGGCGTCTCGGCGACCTCCTCGGTCACCGTCGATGGCTCGGGCCGCACGACGATCGGCTCCTCCACCGCCGTCGGCAACTCCGCCAGCTTCTACGTTACCCAGCCGACGAACTAGGCAGCGTCGTCTGGGAAACTCGGAAAGGCCCCGCTCCGGCGGGGCCTTTTTTCATTCCTTCAGGTACGTGTCCCCCCGTCAGCTTCGGTGGACGTCATGGGGGCATTTGCCTGAGCCAAGACGTTACCTCGACTGACTTGGGCTCCTCACTCAGTCGTAATTCATCCAAGAGGAAAACATCTTCACGGCAAGGACCGTGACTTCGTTCTGGCTGTCCTCCCGCACCACCCGGGCGCGCAAGTCCAGCATCCAGAGAAACTGCATGTTGTCCGCGGCGCCGCGGACAAATGTCGCCTTCAAGCAAGACAGCTTTGCGTCGTCGGCGCAGGGCTCCATCGACAGGCCCACCAGACGCGACAGCGACAACGCAGCTAGCGCGCCTCGCGCATCATCGCAGTCATGCGGACCCGGCTGCCCGGGGCCGATTTCTGCGTCGGCCCGCGCCAGGGGCGCGCCCGCTGAGTCCCGTGGCATGTCGCAAGTGACGTCTAGGTCGGCGGAAGCTGCATTCTTGATTGCCAGTTCCAGGGCGCGCGCACCGACGTAGGCGGTCCCACTGTCGTCTGGCGCGGCCCGGAAAAAGGCGACCTGACCGAGGTCGCCGCTCTCGGTGCGCAAGACACGTCCTGCCTTCTCACAGAGCGCCTCCAGGCGCGCGCCATAGGCGTCGTTCCAGAGGCCTGGCAACGGGGAGAGATCGCCCACCACCCGATACGTCGACATCGCCCTGACGGGTGGAATGTCGTCGATGGGCAGCCGGCGCACGCCCACAACGGTCGCTTGGCAGAGACCCGGAAATCCCGCAGACCTTGGCTTGGTTGCGAAATAGAGCACGCTGGGCGCCCGCGGGCCGAGCATGCCCGAAAACGTGGGGCGCTCGACCTCCACGAACGCGTCGGCAATCTCCGCGAAAGCCTCCTTACGAAGATCCTCGACGGAGGCCTCTCGTGCGCGCCGCAGTTCGGAACTCTCATCAGCGACGGCTGATGAGACGCAAAGCACAGCGCAAACCAATCCAGCGAGCCATCGAGTCATGACCGCAGAGGACTACAACCTGTGCCACAGGGCAATTGCCCGCGCTGCCCTGGATTTCATTTCAGCGTGGCGCTGAGTGTGATCTCCGCCTTCAGCAGTTTCGACACCGGGCAGTTGGCCTTCGCCACGGCCGCCAGTTCCTCGAACTTCGCCTGATCCAGCATCGGCACGTCGGCGGTCAGGGTGAGGGCTGATGTGGTGATCGAGAACCCGCCCCCCTCGGCCGGGTCCAGGCTCACCGCCGCCTCGGTCACCAGCTCGGTGGGGTCGTAACCGGCGTTCTGCAGCTGAAAGGCCAAGGCCATGGTGAAACAGCCCGCATGGGCCGCCGCGATCAGTTCCTCGGGGTTGGTCCCCTTCTCGTTCTCGTAGCGCGTCTTGAACGAATAGGGCGTCTCATCCAGTACGCCGGACTCGCTTGAAAGGTCCCCGGCGCCATCGCGCCCCGTGCCGCGCCAGGCGGCCTTGGCTTTGCGGATCATCGGGTCTCTCCTTGTCGCGAGGCCCCGGGATAGGGCGTTCCTAGGTAAAGCTCTGAGCAGGCTGCCTCGGTTCCAATTGTCTTGCGGCTTGCACGGCGAAGTCCCGGACCTTGGCGGCGTCAGCATCGTTCAACACCCTGGCGTTCGGCGCGAAATCGGCCCGCCAGGACTGGGTGAAGGTCCCGCCCTCCACATCGTCGATCGTCAGGGTCAGAATCCCCGGCTCCAGAATGGGCACGATCACCGGCAGGTGCAGAGTCGCGGCGTTGGGGCTGGCGGCGATCTCGATGGGGGTGGAAATCTTGAAGTCGCCAAGGCTCAGGGACAACTCGGCCTTGGTGGCATGTCCGTCGACGGCGAGCATCAGGGCCAGTGTGAATTCCACCATGCTCGGCTGGGCCGAAGTCTGGATCTGGTCGCCAAACACATTGACCAGGGTTGGGAAACCGCTCGACCCCATGGTCACGCGCTCGCAGATGAGGGCGGACCGGATACCGGTAATCATTCAGGAGGCTCCTCGCGCCAGGGGTCAGGCTTCCCTCTTAGCGGCGCGAGGCGACGAACGCCAAGGCCTCTGCCTCTACATCCTTGGCTTGACGTAGATCACCTTCGGTCCGCGTCCCATCAGCAGCGCGCCCAGCACGAAACCGGCGCCGAGGGCCACGGCCAAGGCCGGATAAGGCTTTTCCACCACCATCGGGCGCACCTTCTCGTTCAGGTCCTTCACCCGTTCGGCGGCCTGGTCATAGGCCTCCTGGCCGCGCCGGCTGATCTCTCCGATCGCCGCCGTCGCCTTTTCAGTCAGGCGGTTGATCGCCTCCTGGGCTTTCTCCGCCGCGTCGTCGACCTTGGCTTCGATGTCGTCAGCCACAGCCTCAACCTTGGCCTCGCCATTGGCCTTGCGCCGCCCACCTGAAGTGGCGGTGTCGTTGTCCATGCTCATGTCTGTACTCCTCGGGGGGTCCGCTTCCCCTTCACAACGCCACAAGCGGCGGCGTGAGGAAAGGGTTCCCAAGATGCTGGCGGGTTCGGCGCCGAGAATTTCATCTTTCGCGAAATGTGAATGTTCGCTATATGTGATTTCATGAACCGGCGCGCAACATCCGCCCCTCTCTTCGTCAGCCCGGGCCTCCGTGCCCGGATGACGGTCGTTGGGGAATGGGCGCGTAGCCGGCGCTCAGGCCGCACGAACCTGCACCTACCGCGCACGGTAAGCGCGGCAAGCGGCACGGAACGCGCGCTAGCTGGCGCTAAGAGTCACAAATACGGTCAAATACGGTGCGAATACGGTGAAAGCCCCCCGAACGCCCCCGCCTTGCTCTCGCCGCAAGCCCCGGCCAAGGTCCCGCCCGCATCAGTCGAGAAAGGCCACGGATGATCCGCACCGCGCGCGCCGCCATCGCCCTGGCCCTGGCGCTCAGCCTGGTCGCCTCCCAGGCCGACGCCTTCCGCATTCCGTTCTTCGGCGGCCGCGACAAGGCTCCGCCGGCGCCGCGCGAGGAAACCCGCGCACCTACCCTGCCCGCCGCCACGGCATGGCCGCAGGCGGCCTCCGACATCGCGCCGGACCCGGCTGTCCGCTTTGGGACCCTCCCGAACGGCATGCGCTATGCCCTGCAGCGCAGCGCCTCGCCTCCGGGCCAGGCCTCGATCCGCCTGCGTTTCGACGCCGGTTCGATGATGGAAACCGATGCCCAGCAGGGCCTCGCCCACTTCCTTGAGCACATGGCCTTCAACGGCTCCACCCACGTGCCGGAAGGCGAGATGGTCAAGATCCTGGAGCGCCTCGGCCTCTCCTTCGGGGCCGACACCAACGCCTCCACCAGCTTCACCCAGACCGTCTACAAGCTCGACCTGCCCAATGTTTCCGACGAAACCGTCGACACCGCCCTGATGCTGATGCGGGAGACCGCCAGCGAGCTGACCATCTCCCAGGAGGCTGTCGACCGCGAACGTGGCGTCGTCCTTTCCGAGGAGCGCTCCAGCGATTCACCGGCCTACCGCGTCACCAAGGCTCGCCTTGCCTTCCTGCTCGACGGCCAGCTCGCACCGAACCGCATGCCCATCGGCCAGGCGACCATTCTACAAACCGCAACACGAGATCAGATCGCCGACTACTACGCCCGCTACTATCGCCCCGACCGGGCGGTCCTGATCATGGTCGGCGACTTCGATCCGGCGGTGATGGAAGCCAAGATTCAGGCCCGCTTCGCCGACTGGAGGCCCAAGGGCAATGCCGGCCCCGAGCCCAACTACGGGACGACCTCTCAGCGCCAGACCCAGTTCAAGCTGATCACCCAGCCCGGAGCCCCCACCGCCATCCAGTTGGCCTGGGTTCAGCCGCCGGACTATAGCCCCGACAGCCAGGCCAAGCGCCGGCGGGACATGGTCGAATACCTGGCCATGCAGGCTTTCAACCGCCGACTCTATGCCTTGAGCCGCGCATCGGACGCCCCGTTCATTTCCGCGGGATCCTTCAAGGGCGACCAGATTCACTCAGCCGATGTCACAGCCATCTATGTGACCGCCCGCGCCAACGGCTGGCAGGCCGCCCTCTCCGCCACTGAGCAGGAAGCCCGCCGCGCCGCCCAGTTCGGCGTCCGCCAGGATGAACTCGACCGCGAAATCGCCGAGGTCCGCGCGGCCCTGGAAATCCGCGCCCAGCAGGCCGCCACCCAGCGCACCCCTACGATCGCCGATGAACTGATCGGCACTGTCGATCCCCGCCAGGTGATTACCTCCAACGCCCAGGACCTCGCCATCTTTGAGGCCCAGGCCAAGACGATCACCGCCGCCGAAGTCTCCGCCGCCCTCGCCAACGCCTTCAAGGGCGCCGGGCCCCTTGTCTTCATGACCTCCCCGGTCGCCATCGAAGGCGGCCAGGATGCCCTCGTCGCCGCCTGGAATACGTCACGGCAGGTGGCCGTCACGGCCCCGGCCGCCACCGCCACGGTCGTCTGGCCCTATGAAGACTTTGGAACGCCTGGGGCCGTCGCCGAGCGGCGCGATGTCATCGACCTGGAAACCAGCTTCATCACCTTCTCCAACGGCGTGCGCCTCACCGTGAAGTCCACCAACTTCCGGGACGATCAGGTGCTGATGCGCGTCCGCGTCGGGCGCGGTCTGCTCGGCCTGCCCTCTGGCCAGCAGAACGCGTTCTGGGCCAGTGACGCCTTCATCGAGGGCGGCCTTGGCAAGATCGGCCGCGATGATCTGGAGCGGGTGCTCGCCGCCCGGGTTTTCGACAGCCAGCTGCGTATCGAGGATGACGCCTTCTCCCTCTCCGGCGCCACCCGCCCGGACGACGTGGAAGCCCAACTGCAGGTCCTCGCCGCCTACGTCTCCGATCCGGGCTGGCGGCCGGAGGCTTACGACCGCCTGCGCAACCGTTTCGCGACGGCCAATGACCAGCTCGAGAGCACGGACAGCGGCGTCCTCTCCCGCGATCTCGCCGGCCTGATGCATGCCGGCGACCGGCGATGGACCTTCCCGACCCGCGCCGAAGTCTCCGCCGCCACCCTGCAGAACCTCCGCGACCAGATCGGCCCCGATCTTTCCACCGGGGCCATCGAGGTGGTCATTGTCGGCGACATCCAGGTCGAGAAAGCCATCGACCTCGTCGCCAAGACCTTCGGCGCCCTGCCTGCCCGATCCAGCCCGCCCCCAGTCAGCGAGGCCTCCCGCCAGATCGCTTTCCCGGCGGGGGGCGCCCCGCCCACCGTCTTGACCCACACCGGGCGTCCCGACCAGGCCATCGGCTATGTCGCCTGGCCCACCAACGACCTCTACACCAACACCCGGGGCATGCGCGAAGTCACGCTCCTGGCCGAGGTCATGCGCCTGCGCGTTCTTGATGAGCTCCGCGAGCGGCAGGGCGTCTCCTATTCCCCCAATGCCAGCTCCTACGCTTCGATCGTCTTCCCGGGCTACGGCTACATCTCGGCCACGGTGGAAACCCCGCCGGACAAGGTCGACGGCTTCTTCGCCGCCGTCAGCAAGATCGCTGCGGAGCTGCGCACCGGACCCGTCACTGCCGATGAGCTCGACCGCGCCCGCAAGCCTCTCATGGAGGGCCTCCAGCGCCAGCGTCAGACCAATGAATACTGGCTCTCCGCCCTCGGCGGCGCCGACCGCGATCCGCGACGGCTGGACCTCATCCGCTCACTCTTCGGAACCCTCGACGCCATCACGCCGGCGGATATCCAGCGCGCCGCCCAGGCCTACCTGCGCGACGAAAAGTCATGGCGACTGATCGTCAGGCCCGCGCCAACCTAGGCAAATTCCTTAATCCCTGCACGCCAGAGTGCGAGGTCGGGGGTGTCAAAGAATGCGATCAGCATCGGACAAGTCGGAAAGACTGGCCCAGGCGGCCATGTCGAGCGGCCTGCCGATGGCGATTCTGTCCCCGGCCGGCAAGACCGAATGGGTCAACGAAGCCTTCAGTGCCCTCACCGAATTTGAGCTTGAAGACGTCACCGGCCGCGATCTCTTCGCCGTGCTACGGATTGCCGAACAGGCGCCGCGGGAACTCTCCAAGATGCAGGCGACGTTGGCTTTGGCTGAAGGCGGCCGGTTCCGCTTCCCGGCGCGGACCCGCAGCGCCGGCCGTCTTTTCATCGAGATCGACGTTCGCGTCCTGCCCGCCCCGGGCGGCTTCGTCTTATGTCTGACCAACATCACTGATCTTCGCCGCAATGAACTTCGCCTCGAGGCCGTGAATTCGGCTCTGAGGTCGGCGGGAAATATGGCCAAGGTCGGGGCCTGGGACGTCGACATGCGAACGCGCCAGACCCGCTGGAGTCTCGAAGTCCAAACCCTCCTCGGCCGGGCCGAGATCGAGGAAGTGATCACGTCCCTCGAAGCCTATCATCCAGAGGACCGCGACCGCGTCCACAAGCTGTTCTTCGACTGCGTCCTGAGCGGCGCGGCGATGGACTTCGAGGCGCGGTCAGTGAATGCGGAGGGTGCTCCTATCTGGCTGCATGTCATCGGCGCTCCTGAATTCGAGCTCGGCGTCTGCACCGCCATCCGGGGCGCTATCCAGGACATCACCGCCAAGAAAGCCGCCCAGGAAACCGTCCTGGAATCCGAGCGGTTCGCCATGGGGGTCATCGACGGGGTCAGCGCCTATCTGGCGGTGATCGACGGTTCGGGTGCGATCATCGCAGCCAATCGGGCCTTCAGGACTTTGGGCTCGCAACTCCGTGGATCGGAGGAATATACGTTCGGCGGCAACATGTTCGCCATCCTGGCCAAACTTCCCGGAAAGCACGGGACAGCCATGATTAAGGGCATCCGCGAGGTGCTCTCGGGCAAGCGCGAAACCTTCATGCGCGCCTACAACTCAAAGTCCGGCGAATGGTTCAGGGCCACGGTGTCCCGCTTCGCCGGCGAAGGCCCTGTCCGGGCGATCATCGCCACCCAATCGATCGCCGAGCTGAAGCGCGGCGAGGAGCGCCTGAGGCGGCTGAACGTCACCTTGAAAGCCGCCCGCGATCAGGCCGAGGCGGCGAACATCGCCAAGTCCACCTTCCTCGCCACCATGAGCCACGAGATTCGTACGCCCCTCAACGGCGTCCTTGGCATGGCCCAGGCCATGGCGCGTGATGAGTTGCCGCCGATCCAGCGTGAACGCCTATCCGTCATCCGCCAGTCCGGCGAGACCCTGCTCGCCCTGCTCAACGACCTCCTCGACCTCGCCCGCATCGAAGCCGGGCGGTTGGAACTGGAAGACAGCGTCGTCAATGTCGAGACCTTGGTACAGGGCGCCGGGGCTACCTTCGCCACCCTCGCCGTCGAGAAGGATCTGCATTTCGAACACCGCGTCGACCCGAATGTGGCGGGCCTCTGGCGCGGCGACCCGACCCGCGTTCGCCAGATTCTCAACAACCTCGTTTCCAACGCCGTCAAGTTCACCTCCCGCGGCTCGGTCGTCGTTGAAGTGGGTCTTGAGGCGGGCGAACTGGTGGCGAAGGTTTCCGACACCGGCCCAGGCATTCCTGCCGACCGGCTGTCGGCCTTGTTTGGCAAGTTCATCCAGGCCGACGCCTCGACCACGCGAAAGTTCGGAGGCTCCGGGCTCGGTCTGTCGATCTGCAAGGAACTCGCCCAGCTGATGGGCGGAACCATCGCCGTGGAAAGCACCGAGGGCGTCGGGTCCACCTTCACCCTGCGCCTGCCTGCCGAACGCGCTGACGCCGCCGAGCACGCTGTGGCCGAGGAGCCTCCCCGCATCGAGTCGGACGAAGACGCACCGCCCCTGCGCATCCT
Organism: Caulobacteraceae bacterium; assembly: GCA_046349475.1. Taxonomy (GTDB): domain Bacteria; phylum Pseudomonadota; class Alphaproteobacteria; order Caulobacterales; family Caulobacteraceae; genus Acaudatibacter. The sequence continues at coordinate 13,563 of JAXMCG010000027.1, forward strand.
CGCGGCGGAAGACAATCCCATGAACCAGCTGGTCCTGAAGACCTTACTCGCCCAGTTTGGCGTCCAGGTTCAGATCGTTGGCGACGGCGCTCAGGCCGTGGCCGCCGCGAAGGACGGCGAGTGGGACGTGATCCTGATGGACGTGCAGATGCCGGTGATGGACGGTCCGACCGCTGCCCGCGCCATTCGGGAGCACGAAGCCAGGGCCTGCGCCCGCCGTACCCCGATCATCGCCCTGACCGCCAATGCCATGAGCCATCACCAGCGCGAATACCTGGCCGCCGGCATGGACGCCATGGTGCCCAAGCCCATCGAGCTGGCGCGTTTGATCGACGCCATCGAACAGGTCACCAGCCCCACCGAAGCCACCAACGATCTGATGTCCGCCTGACTTGCGCGCGCGTCTCGCGCCTGCCAGAGTTTGAACTTCAACCCATCAGGACCTCACCATGACCGCTCGCCCGGAGGCGTTCGTGCGGCTGCACGGCCGCGATCAGAAGCTCACCTTCGGCGCCGTCCGGCCGGGCCTGGCGCCCCTCCTCGTGGTCTCCGGCCCGGGCGTCGCGCTCAGCAGCATGGCGGATTATTTCGCCGCCTGGGAGGACCACTTTACCGTCATCCACTGGGATCAGCCGTGGGGGGCGCCAGGCGACGCGCCGCTGACCCTGGATCGCCTGGCGGCGGATGGGATCGCCGTCATCGAGGCCGCCCTCGCCCACACCGGCGCGGCGAAGCTGAATGTGCTCGGCATTTCCGGGGGCTCAGTGGTCGGCCTGAAGATCGCCAAGTCCCGGCCGGATCTCCTCAGCGGCTATGTCGGGACAGGCCAGTTCGTGAACTGGTCCGCCCAGATCGCCGCTGGCTACACCGCCTGTCTTCCCGGCGCGGAAGAGCTGAAAGCCATCGGCCCGCCTCCCTGGACGGATTTGGCGGACATGGAGGTGTTCTCACGGATCGCCGGGGCTTTGACGCACAGCGAGTTACAGGCCCTCTCTCGCTTCCGGCCAGCGCCCGCGGACCATGATCCCCGCGCCCGGGGAATGGCGGCATTCAGTGCCCTCTGGCCGGAACTGGCGGCCTTCGACGCGCGGACCCTCGGCCCGGACTATGCGACCCCGATGTTCTTCCTGCAGGGCGCGAAAGACCGTTATTCGAATACCGCGGAGGTCGCCACTTTCGTAGCGAGCACCACGGCTCCGCGCCTGGTGGTCGACATCCTTCCGGAGGCCGGCCACAGCGCTTTCTTCCTCACTGAGCCGATGCTGGAGCGGATGCGCCTCTACCTCACTTAGAAGGCTCGGCGTCCTTCTCGCTGGTGGCGGGCGCGTCGCTGCTCGCGGCGTCGCGGACATCGGCGGTGGCGTCGCTCGCGGCGTCGGCCGTGGCGCTGGCGGCGTCCTTGGCGGCATTGGCCGCATCCGAAGCCGTGATCGCGGCGGCGTTGCCCGCGCTGTCCGCCGCCTCCGCAGCTTCCTTCTGAGCAGGCTTTGAACAGGCCGCGAGGGCCAGAACTGCGGCGCCCGTCAGGGCGAGGGTACGGATTCGCATGTCGGTGTTCTCCGGTTTTCGCGTCCCCTGCCAAATCCGGCAAAGCTGATTGGGTTCCGCCGTCCAGGGACTTGCGGGACGCCGCGTCACTCTGCCAAACCTCGCCCCTTCAATCTGGCCAAGGACCCTCTCCATGCGTAGCCAAGCCATCGTCGAATTCGGCAAACCCCTGGAATGCGTGGAGGTCGACACCCCGGTTCCCACCGGTGGCCAGGTGTTGATCAAGATCGAGCACTGCGGCGTCTGCCACTCCGACGTCCACATCCATGACGGCTTCTTCGACATGGGCGGCGGCGCGAAGCTGCCCATCGGCATGAGCATGAAGCTGCCCCACACCCTGGGCCACGAGCCGGCCGGGATGGTCGCCGCCGTCGGGCCGGACGTGAAGAACGTCAAGGTCGGCGACCGCTTCGCCGTCTATCCCTGGATCGGCTGCGGCGAGTGCGCCGCCTGCCTGCGCGGCGAGGAAAACCTCTGCGGCCGGGCCCGCAACCTCGGCTGCTCCTCCGGCGTCGCCGGCGGCTATGCCACCCACATGATGGTGCCGGACGAGAAGTACCTCATCGCCTATGGCAACACCTCCCCGGCCCTGGCCGCGGCCTATATGTGCTCCGGCCTCACTGCCTTCTCGGCGATGAATAAGGTGGGTGACCTCGGCCCGCTGGATGACGTGCTGGTCCTGGGCGCCGGCGGCGTCGGGTCCATGGGCATCCAGTTCGCCAAGTCCCTGTTCGGCAAGGCGCCTCTGGTGGCGGATATCGATGACGGCCGCATCGCCGCCGCTATCGAGGCCGGGGCCAAGGCCGGCTACAACACCAAGGACCCGGAAGCGGTGAAGACGCTGCAGGCCGACACCGGCGGCGGCGCCTACGCCATCGTCGACTTCGTAGGCTCCGAAGCCACCTTCGCTTTCGCCAGCCAGGCTGTGCGCCGGGGCGGCAAGATCATCATCGTCGGCCTGTTCGGCGGCGCCATGGGCATGCCCCTGCCGATGTTCCCGATGCGCCAATTGACGGTGCAGGGTTCCTATGTCGGTTCCCTGAAGGACGCCCAGGACATGATGGCCAAGGTGCGGGCCGGTGAGATCGATCCGATCCCCGTCGCCACCCGCCCCCTCGACCAGGCCAACCAGGCCCTCGACGACCTGCGCGAAGGCAAGATCACCGGCCGGGTGGTGCTGGTTCCCTAGAGTCGGGCATGATGCGCGCATGGGAAAGGCGCGCATCGACCTGAAGCCCCGCGTGATGGTGGAGGATGTCCGGGCCATGGGTCCGGGCAAGGCGGACCTGCTCGCCCTCATCGAAAGCGAAGGCTCGATCAGCGGCGCGGCCAAGGCCATGAAGATGAGCTACCGCCGCGCCTGGCTGCTGGTGGAGGCGATGAACGGCGCCTTTAAGCTTCCCCTGGTGTCCACGGCGGCCGGCGGAGCGGGCGGCGGCGGCGCCCGTCTCACCGACGAAGGCCGCGCGATGCTCGACATCTACCGGCGCATGCAGGCCTCGGTGGCCGAGGCCGCCGCCTCGTTCGAGCAGGAGTTCGGCGCCCACGTCAGATAGCAAAAGGGCCGGAGATCGCTCTCCGGCCCTTCGTCGTCTTGATGGAAGCGAGTCCTAGTAGACCGAACCGCCGACGCCGCCGTCGAGGCTGAAGCTGGACGACGAGGAGCTGGACGAACTCTCCGTGACGCGTTCCTCGCGGTAGGCGGTGTACTTCTCGGTGATCAGGATCGTGAGGATCTTGATGCCCGCGCCGAAGCGGCGAAGCAGGGAGCGCTCGTTACAGTCGCGGGCCGGGGCCTGCGGGCGGCATTCCATGCGGCCGCCGGAGACGGTGGCGGAGCTGGACGAGCTCTCGGTCGTGGTCGAGCCATTGCTGGACGAGGACGACACCGAACTTGAGCGCACATGATAGAGGGCCTCGCCCTTGGCGCACATCAGAGTCTGGCCGCCTGCGAAGGAAACAGAGCTGCCGTTGTATTCGGCGACTGTGACCTGCATTCGGGTGCCCGCGATACAGCGGTAGATTTCGCCGTCGTAGGCGTCATTGACGTCCCGGTCCGGTTGAACCTGGGATGCCGGGTGCGGGATCTGGCGGTCGTCGAGGCAGAACGCCTGAATGACCACACGGCGCATGATGGTGCGCGTGGCCTCGTAGGCGACCCTGTTCATGCGCTCGGCGCCTTGCACCGAGAGGCCGCCGATCACGCCGGTCGCCACCGGAGGGGCATAGCCACCGCCGCCGCCGCCACCGCCGAAGTACACCACGCCGCCGCCCGAGCCGCTGGCCGAGGCATTGACGCTGGCATTCACCTGGGCGTTGACGATGACCGCGCCGCCGACGAACACGTTGACGCTGGGCACGTTGATATTGTGGCCGGGCGTGCAGCACGGCGGGCTCGCCGGCGGCGGAGACGGCGGCTGGCAACACGGCGGCGGCGGAGCGCAGCACGGCGGTTGCGGCGGCGCGCAGCATTGCGCGGCAGCGGCGGTCGGCAGGGCGAAGGCGAAGAACATCGCGCCCAGGCCGGCGATCACCGCCAGAATTGAATTGCGTCCAGCCATACCAGGCTCCCCGATTCCAAACCTTCGAAGCCATGCAAGAACCGCGCCGGACTGTGCCGTTTTGGTGCGATCGCCGCCTGGCCCGGTTCCTTCCTGCAACCCTCGTGCGGTGTCTTGGCCGCGAATTGGGGGTTCCAGAGAGGCTCCGATGTTCCATTCCAACACGGAACTATTGATAGACTCTTGGCGCCGCTTGGTTTTCGCAGGCCAGGCGCCGGAAAGATCACGGCTGGATCCCCGCACCTTTGCGCGCGCCCTGCCTCAGACCTTCATCATCGGGCGCACGGGCAACGGGGCCTATCCGGTGCGTCTGGCGGGCGAGTTGATCCGCGACCTTTTCGGACGAGACCTGCGCGGCGAGAACCTGCTGGATTTCTGGCATCCCGCCTCGCGGCTGGAAATGCGTACGGCAATGGAGTTCGCCCGCCGGTCTCCCGCCCCCATCGTCGCCACTGCCCAGGCGCGGTCCGGTGAAGGACGGGAATTCGCGGTTGAGGTGCTTTTCGCGCCCCTGCGCGGCGTGAGCGGCGAGACCGACCGCTTTCTCGGTCTGCTGCAGCCCACCCAGCCGGTCCAGCGCCTTTTGGGCGAAACGGTGCGCACTCTGGTCCTGCAATCCATCGCCGGCGCCGATTTCGAGGACGCGCCCCGGCTACGGCTGGCGGCCTTGGATGGACGCCGCATCGCCTGACACCCACGGCGCAGGCGGAACAAACGTACCTGGCGCGCATTTCATTGCCGGGCCACTCCCTCCACGGGAGCGGAGGGGGTATTGGGTGCGTATGCACGACGGTGAGCATTTCGACAGCGAGCTGACCGCGGATGACCGCTACCGCCTTCTGGTGGACGCGATCACCGACTACGCCATCTACATGCTGGACGCTGAAGGCCGCGTCTCAAGCTGGAACCCCGGCGCCGAGCGTTTCAAGGGCTACACGGCGGACGAGATCATCGGCGAGCACTTTTCGAAGTTCTACACCCCGGAGGACCGCGCCGCCGGCCGGCCCGAAGCCTCACTCCGGGCGGCGGCCGCCAAGGGCAACTTCGAACTGGAAGGATGGAGGGTCCGCAAAGACGGCACGCGTTTCTGGGCCCACGTCGTGATCGACACGATCCGTGACGCGGATGGCCGTCTGATCGGATATGCGAAAGTGACGCGTGACCTTACCGAGAGGCGGGCCGCCGAGAGCGCCTTGAAGGCCAGTGAACAGCAGTTCCGCCTGCTGGTGCAGGGCGTCACGGACTATGCGATCTACATGCTCGATCCGAACGGCGATCTGACGAACTGGAACGCCGGCGCGCAACGCATCAAGGGCTATACCGCCGAAGAAGTCATCGGGCGGAACTTCTCGATGTTCTACACAGCGGAGGACCGGGCCGCCGGCGTGCCCGCAAGTGGCCTGGAAACCGCGCGCCGCCAGGGCCGCTGGGAGCATGAGGGCTGGCGGCTGCGCAAGGATGGCTCACGGTTCTGGGCCCAGGTCGTGCTGGATGCGATCCGCGACGACATGGGCGAGCTGATCGGCTTCGCCAAGGTCACCCGCGACAACACCGAGCGGCGCCGCGCGCAGCAGGCCCTCGAACAGACGCGCGAGGCGCTCTACCAGTCGCAGAAGATGGAGGCGATCGGCCAGCTGACGGGAGGGGTCGCCCACGACTTCAACAATCTTCTGATGGCGATCATGGGCAGCCTGGAACTTGTGGCCAAGCGCGTCCCCCCCGACCCCAGGGTCACGATGCTGCTGGACAACGCCATCCAGGGCGCGGAGCGGGGTGCGCGCCTCACCCAGCGGATGCTAGCCTTCGCGCGCAAACAGGAACTGCGCATGCAGGCAGTTGATCTCGGAGCCCTGGCGGAAGGCCTGCAAGGCTTCATGCAGCAAACTCTCGGCCCGCAAATCCGCATAATCGTCTGTCCGATGAGCGACCTTCCGCCGGTGCGCAGCGACGTCGGCCAGCTGGAAAACGCGCTGATCAATCTGGCGGTCAATGCCAGAGACGCCATGCCCGATGGCGGAGACATCACCATTTCGGGCCGCCTGGTGAAGGGTGAACGGCCCAGTATCGCCGTCCCGATCGGCGACTATGTGTGCCTGTCCTTCACGGACACGGGCGAAGGCATGGACGAGGAGACCGCGGCCAAGGCCATGGAGCCGTTCTTCACGACCAAAGGCGTGGGTAAGGGCACGGGGCTGGGCCTTTCCATGGTGCACGGTCTGGCGGCGCAGTCGGGCGGCGTTCTGAAACTGAAGAGTGCGCCCGGCGAAGGCTCGACCTTTGAAATCTGGCTGCCGGTGGCCGAGCGTGATGCGCCTTTCCCACAGGAGCGGGTCGATGGGCGTCCGGCTCCAGAGCCCAAACGACGGCTTAAGGTCCTTGCGGTGGACGACGACAACCTGGTGCTCCTCAACACAGGCGCCATGCTTGAGGACATGGGCCACGAGGTCGTCATGGCCGATACGCCCGAGGAAGCCCTGACCTTTTTCGAACAGGACAACGCCATTGACCTGGTGATCACCGACCAGGCCATGCCGGGCCTGACTGGAGCGCAGTTGGCCGAACACCTTCGGGCCGCGCGGCCCGCCGTGCCGATCATAATCGCCACCGGCTATGCGGAACTCCCCGAGGACGTGGACCCGACCCTGCTGCGTCTAGCCAAGCCCTTCACGATCGGCGGCCTGGCCGCGGCGGTGAACGCCGCGGTGGATCCGAACGGCAGCTAGATCTCGGCCCTCACCATCGTCATCCCGCGTAAGGTGCGCCGCAGGTCGTCCGCCACCGGTTGCTCTTCCAGAGTGACCGTATTTCTCAAGGCGCCCATGGAAATCTTCGGCTTGAAACAGAGCACCTGCCCCGCCTCGATCACGAGCGGCGTTTCCGCGTCCTTATTCTGCGGGCCTGCCAGACCACCAAAGCCGGCGCTGAGGACGCGCGGCCCAGGATCCGTGGGGATGATGGTGAAACGCGGCGACTTCAGCTGGGCCACTTCCTTGCCGTCCAGCCGAACGTTCAGGCCGGCCGCGCTGCCGATGAAGCCGGTGCGATAAACGATGATCAGAGCCTTGCCGTCTGACGGCGCAAAGGCCAGAGCCCGCTCCTTCTCGGCGCCATTGATCGTGTCCACCTTCTTGTTCCCGGCGAGATTGCCCAGGATGTAGGTGGTAAAAACGCCGGCGAACGCGCCCGCCAGATAAGGCATGGACGAGGCTTCACCGCTGAGGCTGTCGATCCAACCGAAGCCGAATCCCACCACAAAGGCCACCACCAGGCCAATCAGGGCCGCCCGAACTATTTTTGACATTGGCCGCGGCCCCCCTACATCGGTCGGATCGCAGCTTAGGGGAGAGTTCCGATGCCGGTCCAGCTAGCACTGGGGCCTGTCGCGCGGGCCAGGAACGGGGTGATCGGCCGCGATGGAGGTCTGCCCTGGCGGCTCAAGTCCGACATGGCGATCTTCAAAGAAACCACCATGGGCAAACCCGTCATCATGGGCCGCAAGACCTGGGACTCCCTGCCTCGCAAGCCCCTGCCCGGCCGCACTAACATCGTTCTGTCCCGTGATGGTTCCTTCGAGCCGAAGCAGGCGATCGTCTGCGAGGACTTCTCCGAAGCCTGGTCGATCGCCAAGGAGCAGGCGGAAGAAGATGGCGCATCCGAGGTCTGCGTGATCGGCGGGGCGGCCCTCTTCGAAATGGCTCTGCCGCGCGCCCGCAAAATGTACCTCACTGACATCGATGCGGACGTCGAGGGTGATGTTCTGTTCCCCCCCTTTGAAGAGGGCGCCTGGCGGGAGATCGAGCGAAGATCCTTTCAGGCCGGGGAAGAAGATGACTTCCCCTTCACCTTCCGGGTTCTGGAACGCAAATGAAGCGCCTTCTCCTTGCTGCGGCCTTGCTCATGGCCCCGCTTCCGGCCTGGGCCATGCTGGCCCCGCAATACTACCAGCAGGCCCGCGATGAGGCGCCGGATGTCATCGTCGTTCACGTCGTGGCGGTGGTGTACCCGGAGGCGCCAATCGGGGAATGCAAGCTGGCGACGAAAGTCATCGCGGTGGAAAGGGGCCAGACCTATTGGGTGGAGCAAGGCGTGGTCATGCGTGTCCACTGCCGGCGCGGCAATGCTGAAATCCCGGCCGGCGGCACGATCTGGACCGACATGGCGCGTCTGAAGCCCGGGATCGACGCCCGCGTTTTCATGAAGGACGGCAAGCCGGCCCTCGACGCCTTCGACATCCTCTAGACGCTGCCCTCGCGGCAGGCTGGACGCGCCGGTCCGCCGGTTGCATGGTCGCCGGCAACAAGAAACGGGGAGTAGCGCCATGGATATCGAACTCGTCTGCGAGGGCCTGGAATTTCCGGAAGGCCCCATCGCCATGAACGACGGCTCGGTGATCCTGACCGAGATTAAGGGCCAGCGCCTCTCGCGCATCACCCCGGACGGCAAGCGCACCACGGTGGCGGAAACCGGCGGCGGCCCCAACGGGGCGGCGATCGGCCCGGACGGCAAGATCTATGTCACCAACAATGGCGGCCGCTTCGAATTCCGCGACATGAACGGCCTGATGTTCCCCGGAAATCCGCCGCCCGGCCACACGGGCGGCTACATCCAGCGGGTCGACATCGAAACCGGCAAGGTCGAGACCATCTACGACAACTGGGAAGGTAACACGATCTGGGCGCCCAACGACCTGGTCTTCGACAAGCAGGGCGGCTTCTGGTTCACCGACCACGCCAAGCCGGTGGGCGACACTCTGAACTATGGCGGCCTCTACTACGCCAAGGCTGATGGCTCCCACATCTCACGCCAGCGCGGCCATATGATCAGCCCCAACGGAGTTGGCCTCTCGCCGGATGAAAAGACGGTCTATGTGGCCGACACGAGCCTCGGCCGGCTCTGGGCGCATGACATCACCGAGCCGGGCGTCATCGGCTCGGCCGGCCTCGGCGGGCCTGGCCGCGTGGTGCACAACCTGCAAGGCGGCCAGTTGCTGGACAGCCTCGCCGTGGAAGCCAATGGCAATGTCTGCGTGGCCACTATCCTCAACGGCGGCGTGACGGCCTTTTTCCCGGATGGGTCAGGCGTTGAGCACTATCCTTTCCCGGACATCATCACGACCAACATCTGCTTCGGCGGGGCCGACATGATGGACGCCTGGGTGACCTGTTCGTCCACCGGCAAGCTCTTCAAGTGCCGGTGGCCCCGGCCAGGGCTGAAGCTGAACTTCAATGCCTGACCGGTCCGGCGCCTAGCTCAGCGTCATCATCGCCGAGCGGTCGAAGGCCATCAGTTCGTCATTGCGGCCCTGGTGCACCTTCTGGGCCCAGAGCGGATCCTGCAGCAAGGCGCGGCCGACCGCGACGAGGTCAAACTCGTCGCGCTCCAGACGCCGCAGCAACTCGTCCAGGGAGGCGGGTTGGCTCTGCTCGCCTCCGTAGGCGGCGATGAACTCGCCGGTCAGGCCCACCGAGCCCACAGTGATGGTTGGCACACCCGTCAGCTTCTTGGCCCAGCCGGCGAAATTGAGATCTGAGCCCTCGAATTCCGGCTCCCAGAAGCGGCGCTGCGAGCAGTGCAGGATGTCGGCCCCAGCATCGACAAGGACGCTCAACCAGGCATCCATCTCAGCGGGCGTGTGGGCCAGCTTCACGGCATAGTCCTGCTGCTTCCACTGCGAGATGCGAATGATGATCGGGTAGTCCGGCCCGACATTGCGGCGCACTTCCTTCAGGATCTCGGCGGCGAATTGGGCCCGTTCGGTGAGCATCGGCCCGCCAAAGGCGTCGTTGCGCTCATTGGTGCCCTCCCAGAAGAACTGGTCGATCAGATAGCCGTGCGCACCGTGCAGTTCGACGGACTCGAAACCGAGTTCTTTGGCGTGGCGGGCCGCCTCGCCGAAAGCGCGGATGGCGTCAGCGACTTCCTCGTCGGTCATCGCCTCGCCGAACACCTTGTCGGGGCGGGACTTGCCGGAGGGGCTGTCGTATTTCTCAGGCTGCCAGTCGGGATGGCGGGAGCGGACGGCCCCCACGTGCCAGAGTTGGGGCGCCATCACGCCGCCCTTGGCGTGCACCGCATCGATCACGCGTTTCCAGCCGGCCAGTTCGCTCTCGCCATGGAAGCGTGGCACGTTCGGGTCGTTCAGCGAAACCGGCCGGTCGACGCCCGTGCCCTCGGAAATGATCAGGCCCACTTCGGCCTCGGCGCGCCGGGCATAGTATTGTGCGACCGCCTCTGTCGCGACGCCGCCCGGGGAATGAGATCGGGTCATCGGCGCCATGACGACGCGGTTAGGCAGCTTCAGGCCCTTGAAGGACCAGGGGGTGAAGAGGGCGTCGGCGGCCACGGCGGGCTCCCTTGAGGGTTTCGATGGGGCACTGATAGACGCGGGACGGGGGCGCTCCCAATGAGAAAAACTGAGCGGCGATGCAGTCTTGGCCCACGAAATTCGCCAATTGGGTAATTCGGTTCGCCCGTGACGCACTTCTTCTTGGCCGTTCAGCTTCCATACAGGTAACTTGATCGCCACTGCCGGTATGGGGACCGGTTTGGGGCTGAAACAGTGTCATTGCTACCAGTGAGCGCGGAGGAGGCGGCAGAGGAAAATCTCGCCGTCACTGGTATTCGCGCCGAGGATATCGTTGGTCGACTTGACGACGGAAGGCTTTCCGACGCCGTTCTTGAAACCTGGCCAACCTTCGAGGCCGCCGCCGACCGCGATGCGCAGGGTCTGGCCCGCACCTTCGCCGAAGCGGCGCTCAAAGGCGGCCCCGGCGGCGGGGCCGCCTTGGCGCCGGCTAGCGCCGTGGCGACGGCGGTCGTGGGCGCCGGGGGCGAGTTGCACTACGCCGACCCGTCCTTCAAGGCCTGGTTCGAAGCGCCGCGCGAGGCGCTCGACTTTCGGCGCCTCATCAAGCTGGCCTTGAAGGACGGGGAGGCTTCGGGTGTGGTCGAGGCGAGGGACGGCGCGGCGATCGCCGCCCGGGCCGGGCTGGCCCGCGTGGCAGGCGCCTGGCCGCTTCCGGCCGACTGCCGCGACGCCCTGGCCTGGCCGGCGCCGCGCGTGGTTTTGGTCGCCTTCGCCCCGTCAAGGTCCGCGGAACTGACGGCCCGGGCCACGGAGGCCTTCGGCTTTACGCCATTGGAAGGTCGCCTCGCCGCCGCACTTCTGGATGCTTCCTCCCTTAATGAAGCCGCCGAGCGGATCGGGGTCGGCCGCGAAACCGCACGGGACGCCCTGCGCGGGGCGATGAAGAAATCCGGCGCCCGGCGATCGCCGGATCTGGTGCGCCGGATGATGGATCTGATGTGCGGCGAGCGCCCGCCCGAGGATGACCTGGCGGCCGTCCTGCGCACGGCCTTCAACGCCACGCCCGCCGAAGCGCGCGCCGCCGTGAAGTTCGCGGAGGGACTCACCGCTTCGGAAGTGGCGATCAATCTCGGCCTCAAGGAGGCCACTGTGCGGGGCCAGCTGAAGGCTGTGTTCGCCAAGACCGGGGTCAACAAGGCCAAGGATCTGGTCCGTTTGACGCTCGAGGCCGGAGCGCTCGCCACCTTCACCAGCGCTTCCGAGGCGGTGATGGACCTCGTCGACCAGGCTGGCCGCCTTCGGATTGTGTCCGGGGGAGACGCGCGGCGGGTTGCGTTCATAGACTATGGTCCAGCGCGCGGCCGGCCGCTGTTCATCCTGCACGCCGGCACGACGGGCCGGGCCTTGCCGGCGCGATTCACCGCCCTGCTTCAGCAGGCCGGGTGGCGCCCGATCGTGCCGCAGCGGCCGGGCTATGGCCTGACCGACCGGGCGGCTGGCGATTACCTCGCCACCGCGGCCGACGATATGGCGCGCCTGCTCGACCTCCTGAAAGTGCGCCAGGCGCATATCCTGGCTCGGGACCTCGCCACGGCGGTGACCTTCACCTTCGCATCCCGCCATCCCGACCGGGTCGCGGCGGTGATGCTGCTCAATCCCCGCGCCCCCTCAACGGTAACCCGCACGGACACCAGCTTGCTGGGCTCGATTTCCCGTATGCTGTTGCGGCATCCGGAAGTGATCACGTCCTTCGCCGAAATGCTGCGCAAGCATACCCGGACTGATTTCATCCGCATGATGCTGCGTCGCGCCTTGCAGGAAACCGAGGCGGATCGCCGCCTGGTCGAGGACCCCGCGACCCTGGAATTTCTCGCCCGGGATGCTCAGGCCCTGGCGGCGCGCGCCAGTACGGGTTTCGCTGATGAGCACAAGGCCTATGCCCATGACTGGAAGGGCCCGGGCAATGCTGGCGGGCGGCGATGGCTGGTGATCCGGTCCACGGGCCTCGCCCACAAGGATGACCGGCCGCTCTATTCGCACCTGCCTGGCCTCACGGAAGGCGTGATCGAGGGCGCCGGCCTGATGGCCATTCACTCCCACCCGGAAGCGACAGCCGCGGCGGTCGGCGCCCTTCTGAACGCCTAGACGCCGTCCAGCATTTCGATGTCCGGGCGGCCCGCGAGGCACGCGCCCATCTTCGGCGACGCGGCCTTGAAGTAGTCCGAGCCGCCATGGGCGGCGATCGCCGCCTGGTCGGTGTAGAGTTCCAGCACCTTGTAGGTGTTCGGATCGGTGCGGCTCTTGGTCAGCTGGTAGCAGATGTTGCCGGGCTCATTGGCCCGCACCAGGGGCGCCAGTTCCGCGAACACGGCCTCCAGCTCGGGGCCCTTGCCGTCCTGAACCTTGAAGGTCGCGATAATGCCGATGGTCACGATGAAGCTCTCCCAAATGAATTGGGCGCGACCTTATGGGGCCGGATTGGCGGCGGGCAAGATTGTCGTGGCGGAAGTAGCCGCGCTTTAGCGCTGCTGGCCGTCCCAGCCGTAGGCGACCCAGGAGTGGCCGCCGACCTTGCGCGCTTCGATGATGGTCGGATCGCTGGCGCGGACGGTGCTGCGGGCCCGGCGGGCGGCGCCGGCAAGGGTCAGGAGGGCCGTGCCCATGACGGCGATCACGAGGACGGTCGCCGTCGCGAACACGGCCAGGGCCGCTCCCACGCAGGCCGCCGCCACTGTCGCCAGGGCGCCGCCGACCCACATCAGGCCATGCATCGCCGAGGAGATCGCGCCGCGCCGTTCCATCGTCAGCCGTTCCATGAGTGGTCCTTTCGAAGCCGCCCCGAAGTCTGACTTGTCCACCCGAAGGCGGCTTTCGTCAATATTCTGGTAAGGTTCATGGCCTGCGGCGCCTTAACGCGCGGCGCCCGAAGCGCCGAGCATCCGGCGTTCGCGCATGATCTGGTCATATGCGGCATTGAGCGCCGCGGACTTGGCCTCTGCCACCTCGACATATTCCGCCGGAAGGCCCCGGGCGCGGGCCCGGTCGGGATGCGATTCCGCCACCTGGGTGCGCCAGATCAGGCGGACGGCTTCGTCGGTGGCGTCATGGGCGACGCCGAGGATCACATAGGGGTCATCAACGCCGTAGCCGACATGGATGGCTTTCAGGCGGCGGAAGGCCAGGGGAGGGACGCCCAGCAGATCACCCACCTGCTCCAGATAGACCAGCTCGCGCTCGGTCACCGCGCCATCGGCCTTGGCGATATGGAAGAGGCCATCCAGTACATCTTCCAGGATCTGAGGGCAGTTGCGGTAGCGTTTGGCGAGCCGCCGCGCATAGCTTTCGAAGCCGGCCGTGGTCTGCTGAGCCAGGTCATAGAGGCGGCGCACGTCGCGCATCGAGGCCTCGGTCGTCGCGAACACCTGGCTGAAAGCGGCGAATTCCTCAGGGCCGGAATGACCATCGGCCTTGGCCAGTTTGGCGCCAAGCGCCGTCACCGCCGTGGAGAAGGCCGGATCCGCGCCGGGCGGGCCGGGCGGACAATCCTCGCACTCGGCGGCGTCGAAGCGGCGCGCGGCGAGACTTGCAATCTTGGTCCAGAAGGTCATGGGATGACTGAAGCTATAGGGCCCGGGCCCGCCTGACAAATGAAGGCCCTGTAATGCCGGGTTGGACATTCTGGATCGACCGCGGCGGCACCTTCACTGACATCATCGCCCATGATCCGGGCGGCGGCGAACACAGCGCCAAGTTGCTCTCCGCTTCACCGGCCTATGAGGACGCCGCGGTCGAAGGCATGCGGCGGCTGATGGGGGTGAGGCCGGGCGATGCGTTCCCGGCCTCGGACGTCGCCGCGATCAAGATGGGCACCACCGTCGCCACCAATGCCCTCCTGGAGCGCAAAGGCGTCAAAACCCTGTTCGTCACCACGCGCGGCTTCGCCGATTCCCTGCTGATCGGAGACCAGGCCCGGCCGGACCTCTTCGCCCTGGAGATCAAGCGCCCTGCCCCGCTTTACGCCGGCGTCCTGGAGATCGAGGAACGCCTGGCCGCGGACGGGTCCGTCGTCACGCCGCTCGACACGGGGAGCGCTCAGGTTGGCCTGCTCGGCGCCTTCCTGGAGGGCTATGCCAGCATCGCCATCGCCTTCCTGCACAGCGATCTCAATCCGGCCCATGAGCGCCGGGCCGCGGAAATCGCCCACCGGATCGGCTTTGAATATGTCTGCATGAGCCACGAGGTCTCGCCCCTCCCCCGCTTCCTGCCGCGCGCCGAGACGACGGTGGCGGACGCCTATCTGACCCCGGTTCTGGCCGCCTATGTGCGCCGGGTGTCGGCGGCGGTAGCGGGGGCGCCGCTCTTTTTCATGACCTCGGCGGGGGCTCTCGTCTCGGCGGATCGGTTTCTCGGGCGGGACGCCGTGGTCTCCGGCCCGGCCGGCGGCGTGGTCGGAGTGGCGCGGACAGCCAGCGCGGCGGGCGCGGGCCAGGCCCTCGGCTTCGACATGGGCGGCACCTCGACGGACGTCTGCCGCTTCGCCGGAGCCCTGGAGCGGCGAGACAAGGCGGAGGTGGCCGGGGCGCGGCTGCGCAGCCCGATGCTGGATGTGGAAACCGTGGCGGCAGGGGGCGGATCGATCCTCACTTTCGATGGCCTGCGCGCCCGGGCAGGTCCGGCCAGCGCCGGGGCCGATCCAGGGCCCGCCGCCTATGGCCGGGGCGGGCCGGCGACGGTGACCGACGCCAATCTGGTGCTGGGGCGTCTTGATCCGGCGAGATTCCCCGCGATCTTCGGCCCGGGCGGCGATCAGCCCCTCGATGTGGCGGCGGCCCGGGCGCGGCTCTCTGAACTGGCCACGGCCATGGGCGCGGAAAGCCCCGAGGCGGCGGCGGAGGGCTTCATCGCCGTCGCGGTCGAACAGACCGCCCAGGCCATCCGCCGGATCTCCACGGAGCGCGGTTTCGATCCGCGCGACCACGCCCTGGTGGCGTTCGGCGGGGCCGCGGGCCAGGTCGCCTGCCAGACGGCCGAGGCCCTGGGTGTCACCGAGGTTCTGAGCCCGCGCCATGCCTCCCTGCTCTCGGCCTGGGGCATCGGGCAGGCCCGGATGAGCGCCCTGCGCCAGGCTGGGCTAGAGGTCGCGCTCGATGAGGCCGGACTTGCCGCCGCGCGGGATGTGGCGGCGCGACTTGAAACGTCAGCGCGCCAAGCCCTGTCGGCGCAGGGGGCGGGCGAGGCGGCGGGCCTACAACGCCTCCTGCTGCGCTACGACGGCTCAGACGCGGCCCTGCCGGTGACGCTGGGCGGGGCGGAACAGGCCAAGGCGGATTTCGAGACCGCGCACCGGCGCCTCTTCGGCTTCATTGAACCGGCCCGGACCATCCTCATCGCGAGTGTCGAAGCTGAGGCCTCGGAAGCGGCGGCCGATGCCGCTCAGCCCCACCTTGCCAGCATTTCCAGTCCACCCATTGACGGCCCCGCCCTGATCGCGCGGCCCGACACCCAGATCTATGTCGCCCCGGGCTGGCGGGCGGTCACCGAGGCCGATGGCCTGGTGCGCCTGACGCGGATCGCGGAGGCGGACGACGCCATGATCGACACCTCAAAACCGGACCCGGTGACCCTCGAGCTCTTCAACCGCCGCTTCATGGGGGTCGCCGAAGCCATGGGGGCGGCCCTGGAGCGCACGGCCCAGTCGGTGAACATCAAGGAACGCCTGGATTTCTCCTGCGCCCTCTTCGATGCGGAAGGCGGCCTGGTGGCCAATGCCCCGCACATGCCTGTGCACCTGGGTTCGATGGGCGCCTCCGTGCGGGCCGTGCGGGACCGCCACCCGCGCCTCAGCCCCGGTGACGCCTATGCCCTGAACAACCCCTATGCGGGCGGCACCCACCTGCCGGACATCACCGTCGTGATGCCGGTATTTGTCGGCTCCGGGGCGGGCGAGGCGGATTTCTATGTGGCGGCCCGGGGGCACCATGCGGATGTCGGCGGCATCCAGCCGGGATCGATGCCGCCCTTCTCGCACACCATCGATGAGGAGGGCGTGATGCTGGACGCCCTGCCGATCATGCGCGGCGGGCAATTCCTGGAGGCCGAGACCCGCGCCGCCCTCCTCGCCGGCCCATGGCCCTCCCGCGCGCCGGACCGCAACCTCGCCGACCTCAAGGCCCAGATCGCCGCCTGCCAGGCGGGGGCGGCGGCGGTCTCCGGGATGATCCAGCGCCATGGCGGCGAGGCGGTGGCGCGCTATATGGGCTTCGTCCAGGCCAATGCCGAAGCCTGCGTCCGGCGCGCGATTGGCAGCCTGAAGGACGGATCGGCGGCCGTGTCCATGGACGGGGGCGGTGAGATCCGGGTGCGGATCAGCGTCGATGCGACAGCGGGCGAAGCGGTGCTCGACTTCACCGGCACGAGCGCCCAGCTCGGCTCGAACTTCAACGCCCCGGCCTCCATCGTCGATGCGGCCGCCCTCTATGTGTTCCGGTCCCTGGTGGACGACGACATCCCCCTGAACGCAGGTTGCCTGACCCCGCTGAAGATCATCGTGCCGGAAGGCTCGATGCTGAACCCGCACCCGCCCGCCGCCGTGGTCGCGGGCAATGTCGAGACCAGCCAGCATGTCGTGGACGCCCTCTATGCGGCGCTCGGCGTGATGGCCAATGCCCAGGGCTCGATGAACAACTTCACCTTCGGCGATGAGACCCGGCAGTACTACGAAACGATCTGCGGCGGCGGCGGGGCCGCCATGAATTCGCCCGGAGCCTCGGCGATCCACACCCACATGACCAATTCGCGCCTCACCGACCCGGAGATTCTGGAGCGCCGGTTCCCGGTGCGCCTGGAGGCTTTCGAGGTGCGGCGCGGCTCCGGCGGGAGCGGCGAGCAGCCCGGTGGTGATGGCGTCACCCGGCGGCTGCGCTTCCTGGCTCCCATGGAGAGCGCCCTCCTCTCCACTCGCCGGGTCCACGCGCCGCAAGGGCTCGCCGGCGGCGGCCCGGGTTCTGCCGGATCGCAGGTGTTGATCCGGGAATCGGGTCAGGAGGAGGAACTGCCGGGCTGTTTTTCCATTCAAGCTGCGCCGGGGGACGTTCTGCAGATCGAGACCCCGGGCGGCGGCGGCTATGGCAAGCCGCGTGGAGCGTAGGGTAAGGATCGTTCGATGATTGCTGGCATGATCCTCGGCCTCGCTCTGATGGCCACCGCGCCCGCCGAAGGCAGCGCCCCGCCCGGCGAAGCCCTGCCGCCTGGGGCGCCCAGCGATCCCTATGAACTGACTGCCTGGTGCTACGGTGCGCTCGGCGAGTACCTGACCATCTACGAACAGGTGATCCCGGACCTGCAGGCCATCGACCGGCAGTTCGGCACCTCGGTGGTGGAAGACAGGCCCTATTCCGCCGACGTCGCCGCCGCCCGCGAGGCTGTCATCCGGTTCGGCAAGGCCATGGAAGCCGCCGAGAAGGCCAGCGCCCGGCCGATCGCCGAGCGAGGCGCCCAATCCATCCAGCGCGGCCGGGGCATCTGGGCGCGGGCCGAGACCCAGCCTCGGCGGCAGTTGGCCCGCGCGTGGCTCTATTGGGGGGTGCCAGACGCCTGCGACGCCACCGCCCAGGCCCTCTATCAGCGCTCGATCCTGGCGGCTCCAGCCCTCGCCTACAACACCCAGGCCGCGCCGGCGGCAGCGCCCGCCCCGGCGGCCCCAGCGCCCGAAGCCACCAGCGAAATTCGCATGCCGGCCACTGCGCCCGGCGTCTTCGCGCCGACGATCGGATCCAGCGGATCAACTCCGCTCTCGGCCCAGATCGCGGCGACCATGCCCCGCCCGGCGCCGCCACCGCCAGCCCCACCCCCGACGGTGGTCGCCTCGGCGGCCCGCCCCTCGCGGATCATCGAAAATGTGGGCGAAGGCGCCCCGCCCCAGGCCGCCCCCACCGTGCCGGTGAGCACCAACGCCCTGCCCCAGATCGCCCCGCCCGCGCCGCCGCCACGGCCCGCTCAGGCAGCGCCGGCCCCAGCCGCCTCTGCCCCGATCACGACGGCAGTGCGGACGGCGCCAGCGCCAGCCGCGCCTGCCCCCGCCCCGCCGGCGCCACCACCGATCGTCCAGGCGCCGATTCCGCTCGGCCCGGTCTCATCAGACGAGCCCATGGAACCTCTGATGTAGGTTTCCTTTGACGCGGCTTCGCGCTAGGCAGGGCCCATGACCGGGATTTCGAGCCGCTCCGACACCGTACGACGCTCCTGAACCTCTTCAGGCGGGCCCGCGCGCGTGGGCCCAAACAGGCGGCTATGGCCGCGGCGCTTTCCACGGAATTCTTCACATGACCAACCTTTCCCCCGACTGGGCCACCCGTTTCAGCGAGCGCATGAGCCGCGTCCGCGCCAGCGAAATCCGCGAGCTGCTGAAGCTGCTCGACCAGCCGGACATCCTCTCCTTCGCGGGCGGCATTCCCGACCCGGAGCTTTTTCCCACCGAGCGGCTGCAGGCCGGGTTCGACGCAATCCTGGCCGACCGGGACCTCTCCCTGCAGGCCCTGCAATATTCGGTGAGCGAGGGCTATCTTCCCCTCCGCCAATGGCTCGCCCACCGGATGACGCTGGATGGCTCGCCCTGCGATGAGCACAACATCCTGATCACGGCCGGCTCGCAGCAGGCGCTCGACCTGATCGGCAAGCTGTTCCTCGACAAAGGCGACACGGTGATGGTGGCCCGGCCGACCTATCTGGGGGCACTGGGCGCCTTCAACGCCTATGAGCCGGACTATCTCGACCTGCCCGAACGCGCCCTCGCCTCGGGTGGGCATCTGGACCATGCCGCAGAGGAACGGGCCCGGGGCGGCCTCGGCTATTTCGTGCCGGACTTTGCCAACCCCACAGGCCAGAGCCTGACTCTGGCCGACCGGGAAGCCCTGCTGGACATGGCCGAGCGCCTGGAGATGACCCTGATCGAGGACGCCGCCTATCGCGAACTGCGCTTCTCCGGCGAGGCGCGGCCGACCCTGCTCTCCCTCGACATCGCCCGGCATGGTTCCATCGAGAATGCGCGGACCCTGTTCTGCGGCACCTTCTCCAAGACCATCTCCCCTGCCCTGCGCATCGGCTGGATCGCGGGGCCCAAGCCGGTGATCGAGAAGCTGGTGCTGTTGAAGCAAGGCGCGGATTTGCACGTCTCGACCATCAACCAGATGGCCGCCCATGGCGCGGTGGCGGAAGGCTATGACCAGCATCTTGGCCGCCTGCGCGCCGCCTATGGGGCCAAGGCGCGCTCAATCCAGGCGGCGCTGGAAAAGCTGATGCCGCCGGGGGTGACGTGGTCGCGGCCCGAGGGCGGCATGTTCGTCTGGGTGACTCTGCCCGAAGGCATGGACGGTAAGATTCTGCTCGGCCAGGCGCTGGAGAGCGAGCGCGTGGCCTTCGTGCCGGGCGAGCCGTTCTTCGCCGAAGTCCCGGCCGCCAATGCGATCCGCCTCTCCTACTCCCTGCCCAGCGAGGCGGAGATCGAGGATGGGGTGGCGCGGCTCGCGCGGCTGATCAGCCGGAATTTGCCGGCCTAGCGAGACATCCAGGGTTTCGACTTGGAGCCAGAGCGATGGGCTGCGGCCTGTTCGCGCTGGAAGCGGCCGCCGCGCGGCGGTTTCTCACGCGCCGCGATGGCTTCGTTCTTCAGGCGCAGGGCGCGCTGGAGCGAGGTCTCTTCAGAGGGCGGGTCTTCGGCCATGGTGAGCTCCTTCAGGCGTACTGATCATAGGCCAGGATTGGAGCCAGCCAGCGCTCCGCCTTCGAGACCTCCCAGCCCTTGCGGGCCGCATAGCTTTCGACCTGATCGCGGTCGATGCGGCCGACGCCGAAATAGTGGGCGTCCGGATGGGCGAAGTAGAGGCCCGAGACCGCCGCCGCCGGGCTCATGGCGTAGCTCTCGGTGAGCTGGATTCCCGTCTCGGCTTCGGCGTTCAGAAGACTGAAAAGCGTGGTCTTCTCGGTGTGGTCGGGCTGGGCCGGATAGCCGGGGGCCGGGCGGATGCCCTGGTATTTCTCACCGATCAGGGCCTCGATCTCGAACCCCTCCTCCGGCGCATAGCCCCACAGCTCGCGGCGCACGCGGTGGTGCATGGCCTCGGCGAAGGCCTCGGCGAAGCGGTCGGCCAGGGCCGTGACCAGGATGGCGGAATAGTCGTCGCCGGCGGCCTTGAAGCGCTCGGAAATCTCCCGCTCGCCGATGCCGGCCGTGACCGCGAAGCCGCCGATGTAGTCGGCCCCTGCCCCAACGGGCGCGATGAAGTCGGCGAGGGCCGTGTTGGCCTTGTCGCCGGTCTTGGCCATCTGCTGGCGCAGCGTGTGAAGGCGGGCCTTCTCGGTGGTGCGAGTCTCGTCCTGCCAGACGATGATGTCGTCACCGTCGCCATTGGCGGGCCAGAAGCCGACCACGCCGTTGGCGGTGAACCAGTTCTCGGCGAGGATCTTGTCCATCATCGCCTGGGCATCGCGCCAGAGGTCCCGGGCCGCCTCGCCGACGACGTCATCGTCGAGGATTTGGGGGTAGTGGCCGATCAGCTCCCAGGTGGCGAAGAAGGGCGACCAGTCGATGTATTTGGCGAGTTCGCGCAGGTCGTAGGACTTGAAGGTGCGCGTCCCCAGGAAGCTGGGTTTCGGCGGCAGCGACGTCTGCCAGTCGATGCGGAAAGCGTTGGCCCTGGCCGTGGCGATGGGGGTGCGGTTCTTGGCCTCCTGGCCCCGGGCGAACTGCTCCCGCACCTTGACGTACTCGGCCCGGGTCTCGGCTTCGACGCGGGCCCGCTCGGTGGGGGAGCGCAGGCCTGAGACGACGCCCACGGCGCGGCTGGCGTCCAGCACATAGGTGGTCGACCCCGCCTTGTAGGCCGGTTCGATGCGCACGGCGGTATGGGTCTTCGAGGTGGTGGCGCCGCCGATCAGCAGCGGGATATCGAAGCCCCGCCGCTGCATCTCGCCGGCCACGAAAACCATCTCATCCAGGGACGGCGTGATCAGGCCCGAGAGGCCGACGATGTCCGCCTTGTGGGCGATGGCCGCGTCCAGGATCTTGTCGGCGGGGACCATGACGCCGAGGTCGATGACCTCGTAATTGTTACACTGCAGAACGACACCGACGATGTTCTTGCCGATGTCGTGCACGTCGCCCTTCACCGTGGCCATCAGGATGCGGCCGGCGCTCTCCCGGGGCTGACCGTCCTTCTCGGCCTCCATGAACGGCATCAGCCAGGCCACGGCCTGCTTCATGACGCGGGCGGATTTCACCACCTGGGGCAGGAACATCTTCCCGGCCCCGAAGAGGTCGCCGACGACATTCATGCCGTCCATCAGCGGGCCTTCGATGACGTGCAGGGGCCGCTCGGCCGCGAGCCGGGCCTCCTCGGTGTCGGCGTCGATGAAGTCGGTGATCCCGTGGACGAGGGCGTGGCTGAGGCGCTGCTCCACCGTGCCCTGGCGCCAGGTGAGGTCAGGACCCTTGGCGTCCGAGCCCTTTCCGCCCTTGAACTTCGGGGCGAGGTCCACGAGGCGCTCGGTGGCGTCCGCCCGGCGGTTGAGGATCACGTCCTCGACGGCCTCGCGAAGTTCCGGATCGATCTCGTCATAGACGGGCAGCTCGCCCGCATTGACGATGCCCATGTCCATGCCGGCATTGATGGCGTGGTAAAGGAACACCGAGTGGATGGCCCGGCGCACGGGCTCATTGCCCCGGAAGCTGAAGCTGACATTGGACACGCCGCCCGAGACCCGGGCATGGGGCAGCATCTGCTTGATGGCCCGCGTCGCCTCGATGAAGTCGACGGCGTAGTTGTTGTGTTCCTCGATCCCCGTGGCCACCGCGAAGATGTTGGGGTCGAAGATGATGTCTTCCGGCGGGAAACCCACCTCCTCCACCAGCACGCGGTAGGCCCGCTCGCAGATCTCGATCTTGCGCGCGGCGGTGTCTGCCTGGCCCTGTTCGTCGAAGGCCATGACCACGACGGCGGCCCCGTAGCGCAGGCAGCGTTTGGCCTCGGCGATGAACTTCTCCTCGCCCTCCTTCATGGAGATCGAATTGACGATGGCCTTGCCCTGCACACACTTCAGGCCGGCCTCGATGACCTCCCATTTGGAGCTGTCGATCATGATCGGCACTCGGGCGATGTCCGGCTCGGCGGCGATCAGGTTCAGGAAGGTGACCATGGCCGCCTTCGAATCCAGCAGGCCCTCGTCCATGTTGATGTCGATGATCTGGGCGCCCGCCTCGACCTGCTGGCGCGCGACCGAGAGCGCCGCGGGGTAGTCCCCCTCGGCGATAAGCTTACGGAAGCGGGCGGAACCGGTGACGTTGGTCCGCTCGCCGATATTGACGAAGACAGGTCTCATAAGGGCTTTCGAAAACTACGGGGCGGGCGCGCGGCGCACGGCGATGATCTCGATCTCGACCAGCTGTCCGGGGCCGGCCAGGGAGACGACCTGCACGGTCGACCGCGCCGGGCGGTTCTGTTGTTCCGTCGTGCCGAAGTGCTTGCGGTAGGCCGCCATCATGCCTGCGAAGTCCATCTTGCCGTCCTTGGCCGGGTCGCCAACCAGGAACACGGTCATTTTCACGACGTCCGCGAAGCTGAGGCCCTGAAGCTGCAAGGCCGCGTCCAGGCGGGCCAGGACCGACTCGGTCTGGACCTCGGTATTGCCATAGACCGCCGGCGTGGACGCCGTGGCGGGCGTCACCGGCGAGGCCGTGGCGCCGGAGAAATAGATCGTCTCATAGCCGTCAGGCACCGTGACCGTGGAGGCGATGATGGCGTCAGGCGTCGCATAGGTTCGCGACACATCGGGCGCGGCGAAGGCCGGGAGGGCGACCAGGCTGGCGGCAACAGCGGCGAGGATGGCTTTCATAGGGGCTCCTATTGGGCGCGGGTTTCGGTGACGGGGCGGCCGGCCCGGACCCGGGCGTCGATCATGCCGACCGTCCGATGGGCGGAGGCGAAGGCGCCCTGCTGCCAGGCGCCGACGTGGGAGAGGTGTTCGCCCGCGAAATAGAACGGGCCGTCCGGCTGGGACAGCAGGTCGTAGATGGGGCTGGGCTCCTCATTGAAGTTCGCCCAGGGTCCGAGGTTGTAAGGGATCTTCTGCCAGTGGACAGACATGCCCCGGCCGAGCAGGCCGCCATTGCCCGGGTGCATCTTGTCGATGGAGGTGCGGGCATATTCGATCTGCTTGGCGATGGAGCGCCTGGCGAAGGTCGAGGCCTGGTTGTCCCAGTTATAGGCGCCGAGGATGATGCCCTGGGAGGCCCCATAGTTCCCGCTCGGATACCAGACCACACTGGTCTCGCGGTCGGTGAAGGAAAGGCCGCCATAGACCTGATCCTTGTGCTCCCAGAAGCGCTCGGACTGGAAGGCCACCTTCACGGCGTCGCCATAGACGGCGTTCTGGATCGCCGACTTGTAGGCCGGGGCGAAGTCGTTCTCGATCTTGGCGAGGACCGGCAGCGGGATGGTGCAGATCAGCAGGTTGGCGTCGAGGACGCGCAGGCGGTTGGCGGACTTGTCGAAATAGGTGACCTGCACGCCGGAGGCCGTGCGGGCGATCTTGCGAACTTCAGCGCCCTGCTTGATCACGCCCGGCAGGCGGGCCTCGAAGGCCTTGGGGATGTGGTCCATGCCGCCGACCGGCTGCAGCATGGTGGTCTGCATGTCGACGTCGTCCTCGAAGATCATCCGGCCCCAGACGCGGCGGTCGAGGAGGGCCTGCATGGAGATCGGATCGCGGGCCGTGCCCCACTCATCCCCGGCCCCGGGGTAGTTGGCGAAACCGGCGGAAGTGGAGCCACGATAGGTGAGGTCGTCAGCCTTGAGGCCACCGTAGCCACGCAGCATCTCAAGGAGGCGGGCCTTGTCCTCGGCCGAAACCTCCTGATCGAGGGCGCCCTTCTTCACAGCCTTTGCGAGGAGTTCGGAGACGAAGCCGCGAGTGTCGTAGATCGCCTGGCGCAGCTGGATGGGCTGGCCGCCGAAGAGGGCGTCGCTCTGGATTCGGCCGGAGCGGGTGGCGTTGACCACTGTCTCCATGGCGACCCCGAATTCGCGGCAGTAGCCAAGGGTGAGCTGGTGGTGGCTCGGGATGCGGGCGCAGCCGGCGTTGAGATAGAGGCCCTGATCGAAGCCGACGGTCTGAACTGTGCCGTCCGTCTGCTCGATCTTGTCGCCGCCACGGACCGTCCAGTTGCGGCCCCCGACCCGGGTGCGGGCTTCGAGGATGGTGCAGTCATAGCCGGCCTTGCCGAGCTCATAGGCGCTGGCGAGCCCTGAGAGGCCGCCACCTAGGATCAACACCTTCGTGCCGCGCCCTGAGCCGGCCGCGAGATTGAGCGGCCCGGCCTGCGCCGTGTCCGGCCCCAGGAGGCCGACTTCGCGCATGACGGAGTAGGCGGCCAGAATGCCGCCGAGCGCCCCTACTCTGTGGATCAGTTGCCGCCGCGTGGTCATCTTTGCTTCCTCCGCCAGTTAGACGGAGCTTGCCCCTGTTTCGCTCAGGAGGCGAGTTCGAAGGGCTCGAGGCCGGACAATCTCAGGGCCGCCGCCCGTTCGGGAGGCACGCGGGGCGCGATGCCCGCCACGTCCTTGGCGATATGGCGGATGTGGTCCGGGGTGGTGCCGCAGCAACCTCCGAGGATGTTCACGAGACCTGAATCCGCCCACTCCTGCAGCATGCAGGCCGTGTCGTGGGGCTGCTCGTCATATTCCCCGAAGGCGTTGGGCAGGCCGGCATTGGGATAGGCGGCGATGAGGGTGTCGGCGATGCGCGCGAGCTCGGCCACGTGCGGGCGCATGGTCTCTGCCCCCAGCGCGCAGTTGAAACCGACGGCGAATGGCTTGGCGTGCTTCACCGAGTTCCAGAAGGCCTCCACCGTCTGGCCCGAGAGGGTGCGGCCGGAGAGGTCGGTGATGGTGCCGGAAATCCAGAGCGGCAGGGCCTCCAGACCATCGTCCTCGAGGTCGAGGATCGCCTTGATGGCGGCCTTGGCGTTCAGGGTGTCGAAGATGGTCTCCACCAGGAACATGTCGACCCCGCCCTCGTGCAGGGCCAGGACCTGCTCGCGGTAGGCGGCATAGACCTCGTCGAAGGTCACCTTGCGCGCGCCGGGGTCGTTGACGTCCGGGCTGATGGAGAGAGTCACGTTCAGGGGGCCGATGGAGCCTGCGACGAAGCGGGGCTTGGACGGGTCCTGGGCGGTCCAGCGGTCGGCGGCCTCGCGGGCCAGTTTGGCGGCGTTGAGGTTTATGTCGCGCACGGCGCCTTCGAGCCCATACTCACCCTGGCTGATGCGGGTGGCGTTGAAGGTGTTGGTCTCGATGATGTCCGCCCCGGCGCCGTAGTAGGCGTCCGCGATCTCAATCATCAGATCGGGCCGGGTGAGATTGAGGACATCGAAGTCGCCCTTCAGGGGCATGTTGTGACCCTTGAAGCGGTCGCCCCGGAAATCGGGCTCCTCCAGCTTCTTGCCCTGCAGGTAGACGCCCCAGGACCCGTCGAGGATCAGGATGCGCTGTTTGGCGGCGGCCTTGAGGGCGGCGAGGCGATCGGCGCGGCTCACTGGTCCGCCTCCTTCTTCTTGAGCTTCCTGGGCGGTTCACGCACGCCGAGGACTCGGCAGATGGCGTAAACGAGGTCCGCCCGGTTCAGGGTGTAGAAGTGGAAGTCGTCGAAGCCTTCTTCCTCAAGACGCGCGCACATCTCGGTGGCGACCGAAGCCGCCAGCAGGCGGCGCGTGTCCGGATCCCTGTCGAGACCGTCGAAGAGGTTGCCCAACCAGTCCGGGATGGTGATGCCCACAGGATCGGCCATGCGCAGAAGGCCCTTGTAGTTCGAGACCGGCATGATGCCCGGCGAGACCGGGATGGTGACGCCGGCCTTACGCACGCGGTCCATGAACCTCAGGAACCCGTCCACATCGAAGAAGAACTGGGTGATGGCCCGGGTTGCTCCGGCGTCGACCTTTGCTTTCAGGACATCAATGTCCTTGTCGATGGAGCCGCTTTCGGGATGGGTCTGTGGGTAGAGGCTGACGGAGACCTCGAAGTCGCCGATCTTCCGTATGGCGCGGGTCAGCTCGGTGGCGTTGGCATACCCATCGGCGCGCGGCGTGTAGGCGCCGCCGATCTGGCCGGGCGGATCGCCGCGCAGGGCGACGATATGGCGGATGCCGGCGTTCCAATAATCTCGCACCACCTCATCGACTTCATCGCGGCTGGCCTCGACGCAGGTGAGATGGGCGGCAGGCGTGAGCTTCGTCTCGGCGAGGACGCGTGTGACGGTCCGGTGCGTATATTCACGGGTCGAACCACCGGCCCCGTAAGTGACGGAGATGAACTTCGGGTCGAGGGGTTCCAACCGGCGGATGGCCTGCCACAGCGTCTCTTCGGCCTCGGGCGTCTTCGGCGGCGAGAATTCGAAAGAGACGTTCAGGCGCTTCAAGGCGCGGGTTCCAGCGCGGGCGATGGGGCCGAGGGCGCTGGCGAAGGGCGTCGAGAGAGGGGGCATGAGGGCGTCTTAAGCGGTCAGGTTGAAGGCCTGCTTAAGCGGCGACGTCCCACTTTTCTATCAAAAAAAGTGGGATTTGTACGCAAATCGACCCCACATCGCTCGTTCGCGTATCCGTCCCACTCGAAAAGTGGGACGAACGGATTTGCAGGCGCTGGTGGGAATTCTCGTTATTATTCAGCGACGGGGGATGGCAGCTCCTCGCCGGCGAAGAAACAACGCAGGTTTTCCAGGCACATCGCCACCATGCGTGGGACAGAATCGCTGGTGCCGCCCCCCGTGTGCGGGGTGAGCACCGTGCCGCGCACACCGGCCCAGCGTTCGACCGGCGTTGGTTCCTGTTCGAAGACGTCAAGGGCGGCTAGACCGAGGGCGCCGGACCTCAGGGCCTCGATGAGGGCGGTCTCGTCGATGATCTGGCCGCGAGCGACATTGACGATCATGCCGGCCGGCCCGACGGCCTCGATGACCAGCTTGTCGATCATGCCGCGATTCCCCTCATCGGCGCGACAGGCGATGACCAGGATGTCGCTATCCATGGCCAGTTCAAGGAGGGATGCGGCCCTTGGCCAGGCCGCGCCCGGCTTCTCACGCGGCCCCCACCAGGAAACGTTCATGCCGAAGGGCGCACAACGCAACGCGACGGCCTCGCCGATGGCGCCCAGGCCAACGACGCCGACCTTTCGGCCCTTGAGGCCGAGGCGCGGGCGCAGGCGGTCCGAGCCGCGCCATTGCCCGTCGCGCAGGGCACGGTCGCCTTCGACGATTCCGCGCCACGCGCCGATGAGCAGGCCCATGGCGTGGTCGGCCACATCATCGGCATTGAGGGCGCGGGCATGGGTGACCTCGATGCCGTGGGCCCGGCACCAGGGCACGTCGACCCCATCATAGCCGACGCTTAGATTGGCGATGAGGGCGAGGTTCGGCAAAGAGGACAGGAACTCCGGGGCCAGCTTCACCTCTCCGGCATGCATGATGGCGCGCGTTTCCGGGCCCAGCTCGGCGACAGAAGCCGGCTCCCAGGCGCGGGCGACGCGGTAGCCCTGCTCGGCGAGCCGGCCCTCGAGGCCGGCCAGCATCTGGGCGCCGATCATCACCACGGGTTGGTTTTCAGACATGCGGGCCCTGCCTCTTCTTGCTATCTCCGTTCCCATGCAGCGCATCGTCATCCTGGGCAACATCGGCAGCGGCAAGTCGACCTTGGCGCGGGCTTTGGGGGCGAAGCTGGGTCTGCCGGTCGTGCACCTGGATCGTCTGTTCTGGGAGCCGGGCTGGACGGAACCCACCACCGAGAATTTCCGCGCCCGTCTCGCGCCCCATCTGGCCGATGGCCGCTGGATCACCGAAGGCAACTACATCTCCCGCACCTTCGACATGCGCCTGCCGGTCTGCGACACCATCGTCCTGCTGGAAACGCCGAGGTGGCTCTGCGTGTGGCGCGCCTTCTGGCGCACGGTTCTCGCCCGCCCCCGGCCTGACCTGCCGGAAGGCTGCGAAGAAGGCATGAAGGGCGACCTGCCCCAGTTCCTGCGCGACGCCTGGAACTTCGAGCCCAGGCGGCTGCGCATCGAGGCGGCGATCCCGAAAATGGCGGCTCAAGCGCGGGTGGTGAGGCTGCGGACGACCCGCGAGGCGGAGCGGTTCGTGGCGGGGATTTGACGCTAAATCGACGCTAAATCCGCGTGGCGGGAGGGGCCTGCCGCCACCTGCTGACACCGTATTTCGACCGTATTTACGGTGGGATCTGAGGGAATTCCTTCTCCCCTTGCGGGAGAAGGTGGACGCGAAGCGGCCGGATGAGGGGTCGACGGAGACTGTCAGGTTGGCGATTGAGCAAGCAGCAGCTCGATGAGAGATCGTCGCCCCCTCATCCGGCCTCCTTCGGAGGCCACCTTCTCCCACAAGGGGAGAAGGATCGCTTAGCGAACACAGGTTCATCCGAACCCATATAGCGAACTATTCGCGAAATGTGAATGGGCGCCGGCGAATGCGGTTCTAGCGGATGCGGCCTGTCCAGGTGTCCCTGGCGCTGTACCAGGATCCCGTGCCGACCAGGCTGCGGCCATCGGGCCCCACCGCGGCGTAATAGCGACCGTTCATGCCCTGGCGGTAGAAGACGCGCAGATTGCCGGAAACGGTTTCCAGCGTGAGGGTGTCGCTGGCGACGGCGCCTGTCTGCTCGTTGCGCCAGGTCGCCTCGAAGGGGCCGCCGGCCACGCGCTGGGTCCAGGTTCCGCGCCAGGGACCTTCGGTTACGTCAATGATCATGGCGGCCGGTTGGTTGTAGGTCCCTGGGCCAGAGGACGGTGACGTCCAGTTGCCATCGTTCTGCGGCAAGGATGGTCCGCCGCCAGGATTACCTGTAACGGGCGCGGCGCCGATCCGGTCGCCCGTCCAGGAGCCGGAGGGCTGGCCCTCGCAATAGCTCCAGCGCCCGTCGAAATGCTGGCCGTCGGCGCGCATGATCCAGGTCACACGGCCCCAGTAGTAGCTGCCCAGCCGCTGGGTCGAGCAGCGCTGGCCTGAGCTGTCTTCGGCCCAAAAGCCGCTCGCCGTGGCGCCCTGGACCGTCGCCTCGATGCGGCCATTGTCGTTCACATAGGTCCCGGTGATGCGTCCGCTGGATTGGTTGAGGGTCATGACCCCTTCAGTCGAGTTCCAGCGTCCGCTGAAATCGCCGCTGGCGGAGGGGCCAATGCCGCCATCAGCGTTCCCGGAAGCGCCCGACGCCGCCGGCCAGCCGACGCCCCGCACAAACCCCTGCCCGCCGCTGCCGCTGTTCTGGCAGATCTGCGGGTGATAGAGCCGGAAACGGTAGCGGCCCGGCTGCAGGGTGCGGCCACCCCAGCCCTGCGCCACGCACCAGGCGTTCTGATAGGGGTCGCAGGAGCCCCGGGTGAGGAACCCGCTGCCAATGGTCTGGCCGTCGCGGTCCACCGAGAAGCCGACCTGGGTCTCGCCCTGAGACCAGTGGTACCAGATCTCCACCCGATCGAGGCGGGTCGACCGGGTGACCACCAAGGTGGCGGTATCGGTCATGCCGCAGCCGGCGGTGTTCCAATTGTCCGAGAATGTCTGAGCAGGGCCGGAGGGGGAGCCCGAAGACGGCCCGCCTGGCCCTCCGGGGGAGTCATAGGGCGAAGGCCCGCCCGTGTTGGGTCCGCCCAGTCCGGGCGCCGGCCCACCAGAGGATGGCCCGCCGGGCGCTTCGCCGGCCACGAATTCATACCTGGCGTCGATCTGGACACCGACCGCCCCGTTCTGGCCAAGTTGGTTGGCGAAGTGGATGACCATCACGCTGCCCGCGACGCCGCCCGGAATCACGGCCACGCCACTGCCTCGGGCGGGGCTCCCGACGCGGGCGGTCGCATCGACGATATAGTCGCCATTATCAATGGATACACGCGCCCAGGCTGAAGCGATGGGCGCGGCCAGGTCATTGGCGCTGACATCCACAGAGCCGGAGAAGACCACCCGTTGGCCGGGGGTTAGGACCATGAGGTCGCGGTCGGCCGAGAATGTGAAATGTGATCGCGCTTCCATCGGCCTGGCGTCCGCGTCGTCCGTCAGGAAATGGATGTTGATGCGCCCCCCGCTCCCGCCGAAGCCGGTGTCCGCATCCTTCTTGTAGACGTGCCCAGGAATAGGCCTGGCGGACGCAAGCTCGCTATCACTCGGCGTCTGGCTATAGCCCGTGAACCGCCAGTAGCCGGGCGCCGCGTTGGCAGGCGCGCCCAGCGCCAGAAGGGCGAGCATCGCCGCGATCACGGCCAGGGCCCAGCGGCGCATCGCCACGAAAATCTGCATGACAGTAAGGCTCCGCGGAACGTCGCCGCATCAGCCTCTCAATTGCCGGGCCGGTCCTTGATTTGAAGCAAGCCGAAGACGGGCTTCGTCTATCGGGCGAACTTCTGAAACTTGATCCGGTGCGGGATCAGGCTGTCCGTGCCGAGACGGCGCTTTTTATCTTCCTCGTAGGCTTCGAAGTTGCCTTCGAACCATTCGACGTGGCTGTCGCCTTCGAAGGCGAGGATGTGGGTAGCGAGGCGGTCGAGGAACCAGCGGTCGTGGCTGATGACCACGGCGCAGCCGGCGAATTCCTCCAGGGCCTCCTCGAGGTTCTGCAAGGTCTCGATGTCGAGGTCGTTGGTCGGTTCGTCGAGCAGGATGAGATTGCCGCCCTCCGTGAGGGTCTTGGCGAGGTGGACACGGTTGCGCTCGCCGCCCGAGAGCTGGCCGACCTTTTTCTGCTGATCGCCGCCCTTGAAGTTGAAGGAGCCGACATAGGAGCGGGTGTTGATGTCGCGCTTGTTGACGGTGAGCACGTCGAGGCCCTGGGAGACCTCCTGCCAGACGGTCTTGTTCGGATCGAGGGCGTCGCGGCTC
>JAXMCG010000028.1:0-43409 GCA_046349475.1 Caulobacteraceae bacterium
ACGGCAAGGTGATCGGGGTGCTCGGCCTGACCTTCAAGCCCAATACCGACGACATGCGCGATGCGCCCTCTCTCGACATCGTGCCGGCTCTGCAGGCCCGGGGCGCGCGTATCCAGGCCTTCGACCCCGAGGGGCACGAGGCGCGCCAGATCTTCCGCGATGTGGCGTTCATGGAGGGCGCTTACGACGCCGTGGCCGGGGCCGACGCCATGGTGATCCTCACCGAGTGGGACCAGTTCCGCGCCCTCGACCTGGACCGGGTGCGCCTCCTGATGCGTCAGCCCGTCGTCATCGACCTGCGCAATGTCTACAAGCCCCACGAACTGCGCGACCGGGGCTTCACCTACGCCAGTATCGGCAGGGCTTAGGATTCTGGTCCAAAGGTTAGGGCGCCATCTCCGCGCGCTTCACCAGATAGTCGTGCAGGGCTTCTATCTGAGCGTCAGTCCAGACATTGAAACGGCGTGGAGCGCTGTCGCTCATCAGGCCCAAACGCTTGCCGGAATTGGCGACCCCGGTGCGTAACAGCACCTTCAGCTCGTCGAGGGAGTAAGAGGCCCCTATCAGTAGGTCGGGGGCGGCCGCCTGGGTCGTCCCGGTCAGGTCACCGCCGTGGCATTCAGTGCAGGCGCGGGCCAGGGACCGGCCCTGAGCGAATTCCGGGCCGAAGTCCGGCAAACCGTGGCCCGACTCCTTGGCGATGATGGTGGGTTCGTTGGCGAACTGGCCGATCAGCAGGCCGAGGCGCGCGATCAGGCTGTAGCGCGGCGCGGGCCGAGCCTCGCCGGCTGGAGCCTTCGAGCGAACAAAGGCGATAAGGGCGGATATCTCGTGGTCATCCAGGGTCGCGAACGTGCTGGAGGGCATGAGCATGATGCCCTGGCCATTGGGACGCACCCCCTGCCGAAGCAGCACGTCTAACTGGGCGTCCGAATAGTTGGGGGCGAGCCGGGTGATGTTCGGGCCCCACATCCGGGCGATGGCGGGGTCGTTGAAGAACAACCGCCCGGTCAAATCCGCGCCATGACAATCGCGGCAGCCCATCACAGTCGCCAGGCGATCACCCTGGGCAATCAAATCCGCCGTCGAGACGACCCTTAAGGTCGAGGCCTTGGCCGGCCAGACCCTGTGAAGTTCGCGCTCGGAAAGGAGATAGATCGCGCCGATCCCGACGGCTGCCAGGACGATAAGACCAATCAGGCCGCGAACGGCCCATCTGATCACGCGCTGCACTCAACGCCCCCCGCTCGAACTGGCCGGTGTCCTGACCGGGCCCCTAGTTGAACCAGAACTGGTACACCCAGAGCGCCGCCGACCAGAAGGCCGTGCCAAGCAGAGCGACGAACAGCAGACAGGCGACGGAAGTGGTTCCCTTGGGCTTCGCCAAGTGACGCAGTTCCCCTGCCCAGGCCGGGTCTCGCCGCATTCATGCCTCCCTAAAGGCAATCTCGTTTTTGAACGCCGCCCGTCGAGGGGCGTGCGCAGAGGGAGGTTAGATGAATCTTCTTCAATGTGTCGAGTCTGAAAAGACGCGGCGTCAACGCGCCACAATTGGCGTCAGGCGGCGGCCTGTCTGACCGCCTCGGCGATGTCCTTGACGACCTGATCGACGAGCTTGGCGTCATCGCCCTGGGCCATGATCCGCACCAGGGGCTCGGTGCCGGAAGCCCGAACGACGATGCGGCCCGCTCCGGAGAGGCGCTTTTCGGCCTCCTCGATGATCTGCTTCACCGCCGGGGTTTCATAGGCCGCACCGCGCTTGATGCGCACGTTTTCCAGAACCTGCGGGGCCGGTTCGAACTGGCGGGCAAGTTCGCTCATCCTGCGGCCGGACGAGATAAGTTCAGCTAATACCTGCAGCGCCGCCATCAGGCCGTCGCCCGTGGTCGAATAGTCGCTCATGATGATGTGACCGGACTGCTCGCCGCCGAGGTTGAAGCGGCCTTCGCGCATCCGTTCCATCACATAGCGGTCGCCCACTTTAGAGCGCTCCAGCGTCAGGCCTTTGTCGTTGCAAAACCGCTCGAGTCCGAAATTGGACATCACTGTCGCCACGAGGCCGCCCCCGGAGAGCCGGCCCTGCCGGGCCCAGGCCGCGGCGATGATCGCCATGATCTGATCGCCGTCGACCACATGGCCTTTCTCATCGCAGATCGTCACCCGGTCGGCGTCACCGTCGAGCGCGATGCCGACGTCGGCGCGGAATTCCTTCACCGCCTTTGCCATGGTCTGCGGATAGGTCGAGCCGCATTCCTCATTGATGTTGAGGCCGTTGGGCGAGACCCCCACAGGGATCACCTCGGCGCCCAACTCGTAGAGCGCCGTCGGCGCCACCTTGTAGGCCGCTCCATTGGCGCAATCGATCACGACCCGCAGCCCGGAGAGGGTCAGGGACCTTGGCAGGGTCGCCTTGACGATCTCAATGTAGCGGGCCTGGGTTTCATCCATCCGCTGCACGCGGCCGAGCTGCTTAGGCTCCGCCAAGCCCTCCTCAGGCTTCTGGTCGATGAGGTCCATGAGGGCCTCGATCTCCAGCTCGCGGGCGTCGGAGAGCTTGTAGCCGTCTGGCCCGAATAGCTTGATGCCGTTGTCGGCGAAGCTGTTGTGTGACGCGGAAATCATCACACCAAGATCGGCGCGCATGGACCGGGTCATCATCGCCACGGCCGGGGTCGGCAGGGGGCCAAAGAGGCGCACGTCCATGCCCACCGAGGCGAACCCCGCCACCAGGGCCGGCTCGATCATGTAGCCGGAAAGACGGGTATCCTTGCCGATCACCACCAGGTGGCGCCGGTCATGGCCCTGCAGGAACAGCTTGCCCGCCGCCTGGCCCAGGCGAAGGGCGATCTCGGCGGTCATCGGATGGGTGTTGGCCTGGCCGCGGATGCCGTCCGTGCCGAAATACTTGCGCTCGCTCATGGTGGCGACTTCCCCTTCGCACCGCCCGCCGTCAACCGTTTCTGGCTGTCCGGAAATGTTGAGAAACCGAGATTTACCTGACGCCCCTTTGCGAATGCTAAAGGCTCATCGCCAAAGCTTGGGTGCGAAAAGATTAACGCTATTCGTCCAATCGACAACGGTCGCTATTAGAAGCAGCTCACGGGATTAAACGCACATGTGCGGCATCATTGGCATCGTCGGCAAGGCGCCGGTCGCGGGGCGGCTCGTCGCCAGTCTCAAGCTGCTGGAGTATCGCGGTTATGACTCCGCCGGTGTCGCCGCCTTCTCGGACGGGCGCATCGACCGCCGCCGCGCCGAGGGCAAGCTGGTCAACCTGGAGACCGTGCTGGCGGACAATCCCCTCCCGGGGCAGACTGGCATCGGCCACACCCGCTGGGCGACCCATGGCGTGCCCGCCGAACGCAATGCCCACCCGCACCGCTCCGGCCGCGTCACCCTCGTCCACAACGGCATCATCGAGAACTTCGCCGACCTGAAGGCCGAGCTGAAAGCCAAGGGCCACGTCTTCGAAAGCGAGACAGACACCGAGGTCGTCGCCCACCTGCTTGATGAGAGCCTGAAGTCTGGCAAGCCGGCCCTCGAAGTGTTCAAGACCGTCCTCGACCGCCTGCGCGGCGCCTTTGCCCTGGTGGTGATGATCGAAGGCGAGGACGGCAAGATTTTCGGCGCCCGGCGCGGCCCGGCCCTGGTGGTCGGCTACGGCCAGGGCGAGATGTTCTTAGGGTCTGACGCCCTGGCGGTGGGCCCGCACACCCACACCATCGCCCACCTCGAAGACGACGACTACGTCGTCATCGACCATGATAGCGCCCGGATGTTCGATGCCTCCGGCAAACCGGTTCAGCGCGCCGTTCACACCATCCCGGCCTCGGC
Source organism: Caulobacteraceae bacterium (assembly GCA_046349475.1). Classification (GTDB taxonomy): domain Bacteria; phylum Pseudomonadota; class Alphaproteobacteria; order Caulobacterales; family Caulobacteraceae; genus Acaudatibacter. Next base: position 3,835 of record JAXMCG010000028.1, read on the forward strand.
TGCCCTGGTGGAGAAGGGCAACTACCGGCACTTCATGGAGAAGGAGATCCACGACCAACCGGACGCCTGCCAGCACACCCTCTCGGCCTACATCGACCCGGTCAGCGGCAAGACCCGGCCGCCCGCGGGCCTGGACCTGGCGAAACTGACCCGCCTGCAGATCGTCGCCTGCGGCACCGCCTCGCTCGCCGGCATGATCGCCCGCTACGCCTTCGAGAAACTGGCCGGCCTGCCCTGCGAGGTCGAGATCGCCTCGGAGTTCCGTTACCGGCAACCGTCCCTGACTCCAGGCTCCCTGGCTCTGGCCATTTCCCAGTCCGGCGAGACCGCCGACACCCTGGCCGCCATGCGGTGGTGCAAGGACCAGGGGCTGGCCACGGCCGCCCTCGTCAATGTCCATACTTCGACCATGGCCCGGGAAGCCGACCTGATGCTGCCGACCCATGCCGGGGTCGAGATCGGCGTCGCCTCCACCAAGGCCTTCACCTCCCAGGTCATCGCCCTCCTGGCCCTCGCCGTGGCCGCCGCGGCGGCGCGGGGCAGGATCGACGATGCGGAGGAAAAGCGCCTGGTTCAGGCCCTCCTGGAAACGCCGCGACTGATCGCCCAGTCCCTGCATGTCGAAGACCAGATCCGCACCATCTCCCAGTCCGTCGCGAAGGCTAGGGACGTGCTCTACCTCGGCCGGGGCGCGATGTTCCCGCTGGCTCTGGAAGGCGCCCTGAAGCTGAAGGAGATCAGCTACATCCACGCCGAGGGCTATGCGGCCGGCGAGCTGAAGCACGGCCCCATCGCCTTGGTGGACGAGTACACTCCGGTGATCGTGATCGCCCCTTCCGACGAGCTCTACGAGAAGACCGCGTCCAACACCCAGGAGGTTCTGGCCCGGGGCGGCAAGGTGATCATGCTGACCGACGCCGAGGGCGCGAAGCACGCTCCGGAGGGCGCCGTGACCATCATCGCGCCGGACTGTGATCCCTTGATCGCCGCCCTGGTTTTCTCCGGACCGATCCAGCTCCTGGCCTATCACGTAGCCGTCCAGAAGGGGGCGGATGTGGACCAGCCGCGCAACCTCGCCAAATCGGTCACCGTTGAGTAAGCCGCGCTGAGCTTCGAGGAATCCGTTCGATGACCAAAGTCCGCAAGGCTGTCCTGCCCGTGGCGGGCCTCGGCACCCGCATGCTGCCGGGCTCCAAGGCTACCCCGAAGAATCTGTTGAACGTCTTTGACCGGCCGATCCTCTCCTATGTCCTGGCTGAGGCCCGCGACGCCGGCATCGAGACGTTCGTGATCGTGGTGGGTGAAGGCCAGGAAGCCATCGCCCGCTACTTCACCCCTGATAGGGATCTGGAAGCCGCCCTGGCCGCCAAGGGGCGGACCGACATCCTGGAAGATCTCCAGGCCGACATGGGCCGGCCGGGCGAGTTGCACTATGTGCGCCAGGAAAAGCCCCTGGGCCTCGGCCACGCCATCGGCTGCGCTCGCCCGATCATCGGCGAGGAGCCCTTCGCCGTCATGCTGCCCGACATGCTGATCGACGCCACACCCTCCGCGCTCGGCCAGGCCGTCGCCGCCTGGGAGAAAGTTGGCGGCAACATCATCGTCGTCGAGCCCGCCCCCGAAGGCCAGGCCCACAAATATGGCATCGTCGCCCTGGACAACCCTTCCGGCCGCCTCAACCGCATGACCGGGATGGTCGAGAAGCCGGCCCCTGGAACGGAACCCTCCAACCTCTTCGCCTCCGGCCGCTATATCTTGCAGCCGGCCATCTGGCCGTTCCTGGAAAGCCAGGGCGCGGGCGCAGGCGGCGAGATCCAGCTCACCGACGCGATGATCCGCCTGATGGCCGATCAGCCCTTCCACGCCCTTGAGTACGAGGGGACGACCTATGACTGCGGCGATAAGGTCGGTCTGCTGCGCGCAAACCTCGCCTTCGCTCTGAAGCACCCCAGCCTTGGCGCCGAGGCCCGCGCCATGGCCGAAGCGCTGCTGAAGACGTGAAACTCCTCATCTTCGGCTACGGCGACATCGGTCGGGCTTTCGCCCGGCGCCTGGCGGCCGAGGGTTGGGACATCGCCGCCACGGCACGCTCCCTGGAAGACCGGCTTCGGATTCAGCGCGACGGCGGCCAAGCCGTCGCTCCCGGTCAGAGCGGTGAGGTGCGCGCCGACGCCCTCTTGATTACCGCGCCCCCCGGCCCCGAAGGATGCCCCGCCCTCGCCGCGGAGGTCATCGCACCCTGGACCGCATATCTTTCCACCACCGGCGTCTATGGCGACCATCAAGGCCGCTGGGTGTTCGAGGAGACCCCGCTCACCGCTCAATCCGAGGAAGCCCGAAGGCGCGCGGAAGCAGAGACCATCTGGCTGGCCCTCGGCGCCTGCACCTTCCGCCTGCCCGGCCTATACGGCCCAGGCCGTTCGGCCTTCGAAAGACTGAGGGATGGCACGGCGCGGCGTATCGTGCGGCAAGGCCAGATCTTCTCGCGGGTCCACACCGGCGATGTGGTCACCGCCCTCGCCGCCTCCCTAGCGCGCCCTCGGCCCGGCGCGGCCTACAACATCTGCGATGACGCCCCGGCCCCCAACGCCGATGTCATCGCCGAAGCAGCGCGGCTACTGGGCGTGGCCATCCCGCCCGAGGAGGCGTTCGAGACAGCCGCCCTCTCCCCCGCCGCGCGGCGCTTTTATGGAGAAAGCAAGCGGGTCTCCAACGCCCTTGCCAAAGCCGAGCTCGGCTGGCGGCCGGCCTATCCGACCTATCGCGAGGGGTTGCGAGCCATCTTAGGGCCTCAGTGAGGGGGATGTTTCGGGCATGGCCTTCACCCGCGGCGCAGACTATCTAGCCCTCACATTCGGGAACGCATGGCGGTTGTACGCCGTGGACAGCCCAGCCCGTGTCGGGTTTCAAGAATCGGTTCGAAGCAAGACGCCTTTCGCATGAAGCCGCTGCAACGCGTTCTCGTCATCAAATTGAGCTCGGTGGGCGACTTCGTGTCCGCCCTTCCAGCCATGCAACGCATCCGTGAGGCGCACCGCGAAGCGCGGATCACCCTTCTGACTACGCCCCCCTTCGAGACGCTGGGCCGCGCTAGCCCGTTCTTCAATGCGGTCGATCCCTATGCCCTTACCTCAGGAGCGGGTGAGATCCTGGGCCTGATCGGGCGGGTGCGGTCCGGGCGATATGAACGCATCTACGACCTGGAAAACAACGCTGCGACGAACCTGTTGTTTCAAGGGTTGAGGCCTTTCCCGCCCGCCTGGTCCGGCACCGCGGTGGGCTGCGCCCTGCCCCATCGGAATCCCCAGCGCATGAAAATGCACCCGCTGGAACGGCGGGCAGAGCAACTGCGCGACGCCGGCATCTGGCCGGATGCTCCCGTGGAGCCGGGCTCGGCCCCTCCGCCGGACCTGTCCTGGATCATGAAAAAGGCTCAGCCCCAGGCAAGCTCAACCCGGCCCTATGTCGTGCTGGCGCCCGGCGGATCGGAGGCGGCGCCGGACCAGCGATGGCCGGCCGAGAAGTTCGCCGAACTGGCCGTCCATTTCGACAAGGAGGGCTACGACGTGATCGTTGTCGGCGGGCCGCAGGAAAGCGCTCTGGCCCGGGTGATCCAGCGCCGGGTCAGCCGGACGCGTGACCTGACTGGCCGTACCGATTTCGCTCAGATCGCCGTGATCGGCGTGCGCTCCGCCCTGGTCGTCGGCAACGCCACGGGCGCAGTCCACCTGATGGCGGCGGCCGGCGCCCGGACCATCTGCCTCCTTCCGGATGGCGCGGATCCGCAGGTGGAAGGGCCGCGCGGACATGTCACCCTGGTGCAGGGGCCGATGGCTGACATCCCTATGCAAACCGTGGCCCACGCGAGCCTTTCCCTGCTTCCGAGGCCGGCACAAACCTGATCTTCAGAAATTAGGGGGAATTCGGGCGCCAAGTGTGTCCTGCCCGCGCTTGATCGTTAGGGCGGCGGGGCTCATATATCGACGGTTCGTTTCAACTGGCCAGGAGCCGCGCCTATTCGTCGTCCCAACAACACGCCGCCTGTCAAAGACGGGCCGCGCATGAATGAAGACATCCGGGTCCCCCGTGTTCTGCTCATCGATCAGAACGGTGAGAAGCAGGGGATCATGCCCATCGCGTCCGCGCTCGAGGCGGCCCAGGAGGTGGGGTTGGATCTGGTGGAAATCGTGCCCACCGCTGATCCGCCGGTGTGCAAGATTCTCGACTACGGCAAGTTCAAGTTCCAGGAACAGAAGAAGAAGAATGAGGCGCGCAAGCGCCAGAAGGTCGTTGAGATCAAGGAGATCAAGCTCCGTCCCAATATTGATATTCACGACTACGAAGTGAAGGCCAAGGCGATGTATCGCTTCTTCGAAGAAGGCGACAAGGTGAAGGTCACCCTGCGCTTCCGAGGCGGTGAAATGCGTCACCCGGAACTGGGTATGAAGCTGCTGCAGCAGGTGAAGACCGATTTCGAGCCGATCGCCAAGGTCGAGTACGAGCCGCGCATGGAAGGCCGGCAGATGATCATGATCCTGGCCCCGCGCTAGGACCTTCGGCCCATGTTCAAGCGCCGCTGGATGTCATGGCTGACCTCCGCGGCGCTTTTTCTTTGCCTGGCGATCGGGCCGAGCGCCAGTGCGGCGGAGGATGGCAACGCCCCTCAGACCCCCTTCAAGATCGGTGATGGCCTGTACTATGTGGGCGCGTCAGACATCGCCTCCTACCTGATCGTCACGCGGGGCGGCCTCATCGTCATCGATGGCGGCTATGCCTCCACGGCCCCGCAGATCCTCGCCAATATCCGCCGCCTCGGCTTTGACCCGCGGCAGGTGAAGATCCTGCTCAATACTCACGGCCACACCGACCACGCCGGCGGCCTCGCGGCGCTGAAGGCGGCGACAGGCGCGAAGGTCTATTCCAGCGCCCTCGACGCGCCTCTCCTGGAGGACGGCGGCCGCAGCGATTTCGCCCTGGGCGCCGCCTACCGCTTCCCACCCGTGCATGTGGACCAAATCCTCGCCGACAACGAACAGGTGAACCTCGGCGGCACGATCCTCACGGCCCGCCTGACGCCGGGCCACACGCGGGGCTGCACGACCTGGACATTCCCTGTGCGGGTGGCAGGCACGTTACGCCACGCCCTCGTCCTTTGCAGTCTTTCGATCCTGCCGAGCTACCGGCTGACCGGCCCTTCGCCGTCCTACCCCGGCATCGCGATGGACTTCGCCCGCTCCTATGCCCGCCTGAAGACTCTGCCATGCGAAGTATTCCTCGGCTCCCACGGCGCCTTCTTTCGTCTCCAGCAAAAGCGGGCGGCCCTCCTGGCCGGCAACCCTTCGGCGTTCGTCGATCCGGCCGGCTGCCAGGCCTTCCTGAGAATTTCGGAATCCCGTTTCCGCACCGCACTTCAGAGCCGGGCCTCCGCGCCCCGTTCATCAACGCCCTGAAACCTCAAGCCTGAGCCCCCGCGCGCATCTGCGCCATTGCCCGGCGATGCGGCGCGTCTTATCAGCGTTCACATGAGCGAGACGCCGCCCCGCGACGCGCCCGCCCGATCAGGGACGGCGGTCTACATCCTGTTGTCCGTGATGTTCATCAACATGGTCGGCTTCGGGATCGTCATCCCACTTCTCGGCTTCTATGCGGAGAGCTTCCAGGCGGCCAACTGGCAGATCGCCCTCATATTCTCCGCCTATTCCGCGGGGTCGTTCTTTGGGGAGCCGTTCTGGGGTCGCCTGTCAGACCGCATCGGGCGCCGCCCGATCCTGATCAGCACGGTGGCGGCCAACTGTCTCTGCTACGGCGCCCTGGCCTTCGCGCCGGATGTTTATACCGCGATGTTGATCCGCTTCATCGGCGGCATGTGCGCCGGCAACGGCTCGGTCATGCAGGGCTACATCGCCGATGTCACAGCGCCGGACGAGCGCTCGACCGTGATGTCGCGTATGGGGGCGGCCTACAATATCGGCTTCATCATCGGCCCGGCCCTTGGCGGCATCCTGGTGCAGTCCGGGCAAGGCCACATGGGCTTCCAACTGCCGCTGTTGATCGCCTCGGCGATGGGCGGTTGTTCGGCCCTGGGCGTAGCTTTCTTCGTGCCCGAGAGCCGCCAGAGACGCGTGCTCAAGGACGAGGCCGAGCCCAGCCGCTGGGCAATGATGGGCTATGCGGTGCGACATCCGGTAATCGGCCGCCTGATGCTGCTCACCCTGCTAGTCGGCATCGCTTTCACCGGTATCGAGAGCCGCTTTCCCCTGTGGACCAAGGACCGCTTCGGCTGGACGCCCAGAGATATCGGCATCTGTTTCGGCGTCGTGGGCGTGGTGACGTCCACCTGCCAGTTCTTCGTAACCGGCTTCCTCTCCAAGCGGTTCGGTGAGGCGCGCATGCTGGCCATCGGCATGGGGGGAACGGCTCTGGCCATCGGCTTGCAGCCATTCAGTGATGGCGGGGCGATGACGGTGGCGTTCCTGGCGTCGAGCGCCCTTTGCCAATCCATCGCCTTTCCCAATTCAGGCGCCCTGATGAGCCGCGCCATCGACGAGGATCACCAGGGCCAGATCATGGGGCTGAACAACGCCACGGGCGCCCTGGCCCGTGTGGTGGGGCCGCTGATCGCCGCCTTCACCACCGACATAATCTCACATGACGCTCCGTTCTTCACCGGGGCCCTGATTGTCGCACCCTCCATCATCCTGGCGATTCTCGCCGGTCGGGCGTCGGGCCAGTTGGGCGGTGCGAGACCTGACGACAGGACTGCCTGATCGGCTGCTGGCGCGGATCGGGGCATGACGGGGCGCCAAGGGGTAAGTACTGGCTAAGGAGCGCGCGCACGTAGCGCGTCGCGAGACCGGACCCTAACCTTTTCTCCAGGTGGAGGGTGGCGTTGGATGCGGTCTGGGCGGGATAGAACTCGGTGGGCGCGTCGTCGTCAGCCCATGGTGCGGTTCGGGTTGGGAGCTCTGGTCTCCCTGGCCGCCCTCGGCGCCGGTTGCGCCGCCCAGGCCCAGGGCGCGACGCCCGGCCAGGTCGCACCGCCAACATTGCAACCTGATCGGCCGCCCACCGCCGCGACGCCCCTCACGCCCTCCGGTCCCGCAACGCCGCCGACAGAAGGTGCGAACCTCACCGTCGAGGTGCTCGAGGTCATCGTCGAGAATGGCAGGCCGGAACTGGCGCCGGCCACGGCCGCCCTGATCCGCCCCTTCGAAGGCCGCCGCGCCACGGTGGATGAGCTCTACAAGCTGGCCGGCGATCTGGAAGCGGCCTATGCGCGCTCCGGGTTCGTCCTCGTCCGCGTCGTCGTCCCGCCACAGACCCTGCGCGATGGGGCCACGGTGCGGCTCACCGTCGTCGACGGCTTCATCGAGGCCGTCGATGTGCGGGGCCCAGAAGATGTCGCGGGTCCGGTTCGCCGCCGCGCTCAACGGCTGGTCGGCCAGCGGGGCCTCACCCTCGCCCAGATCGAACGGCCGCTGCTCCTGGCCTCCGCCCTGCCGGGCGTCGAGGTGCGCAGCACCCTGACGGCGGGCGAGCAGCCTGGCGGAGCCCGCCTGATCCTCGAAGTTAGCCACAACGGGGTCAGTGGCGGGGTTTCCGCCGACAATCGGCTCGGGGAGGAATACGGGTCCTGGGAACTGAACGGCGAGGTCGCGCTCAATGGCGTCTTCGGCCACGCCGAGCAGATCTATGTCAGCGCCACCGCGCGGCCGGACGGGGATGGCTTCGACGCCGGCGCCCCGCGCCGCGTGATCGGGGCGGGTTTCAGCGCGCCCCTGGGCCTGGATGGCCTGCGCTTCAATGCCGAGGCGACCTGGGTGGAGACCAATCCGCGTCCGGCTCCACTAGCGCCACGTGTGCGGGGCGAATTCGATCGTGTGGCGCTGCGGCTCTCCTATCCGATCCTGCTGCGGCGTACGGAATCTCTGGTCGTCACCGGGGCCTTCGAAGGCGTCGATGAGCGCCAGACCGCCATCGACTTCGCTTCCGTCCTGTCTTTGGACAAGCTGCGCAGCCTCTCGGTAGCGTTCGATTGGCAAAGGACCACCCAGGACGCGCAATATGCGGCGGGGCTCACCGCCGAGCAGGGCCTTGATGCCCTGGGGGCCCGCAACGAGGCTGATGTGCTCGCCTCGGGCATTCCGTTCTCCCGGCAGGGCGCGACGCCGGACTTCAGCAAGCTCAGCGGCGATGCGCGCGGCGACTGGGCGATCGGCAGCGGATTCAGTTTCAGCGCCGCCTTCCGCTTCCAAGCAAGCCTCTCGGGGAGCCTGCCCGGCGCCGAGCACTTCGACATTTCCGGGCCGGACGGGCTGTCGGCCCTCGCCTTGGGCGCCGTGACGGGGGATTCCGGCGTGGCCGGCCGCCTGCGCTTCGCCCGCCCGATCGCGGCAGGAGATGCCTGGATCACGCCCTACGTCTACGGCGCGGCCGCGGTCGCCTGGCTGGATCAGCCGACCGCGGTCGAGGCCGCACGGACCAATGGGTTCGGCTACGGCTTAGGCGTGGACCTCGCAGGGTCCGTTCCCGGCCGGGACGCCGAGGCCTTCGCCACACTCGAATTTGGCAAGGCCGACCTGGACGGCTCAGTCGCCGATGAATGGGGCGTCACCCTCATGTTGGGGCTTCGATTCCGATGATCAGCACGTCCCGCCGCATTGTCCGCCGCGCCGATCGCCGGCCGGCCAAGAAGCGCATCTCGCAACGCTGGATGGGCGGGGCGAGCATCCTGGCCCTCACCCTTGCCGCCCCGCTCGCCGCCCAGGCACAGGAGTCCTTGCCAACGGGTGGGGTGGTCAGCGCAGGGCAGGCCGTGATCACCAGTTCCGGCGGGGCGACGACGATCACCCAATCCAGCGACCGGGCAGTGATCGGCTGGACAGGATTCAGCGTCGGCGCCGACGCCAGCGTGACGTTCGTGCAGCCCTCGGCCAGTTCCGCCACGTTGAACCGCGTCTCCGGCGCGACCACTTCGGTGATCGCCGGCCAGGTGAACAGCACCGGCGCCGTCTATCTGATTAATCCCAACGGCATCGCCATCACCGCGACCGGTTCGGTGCGGGCCGGCGGCGGGTTCGTCGCCTCCACCCTCGACATCAGCGACAGCGATTTCCTGGCCGGGCGCCTGAGCTTCGCCGGCCAGGCGGGCGCGGTCTCCAATGCGGGGCGGATCGATGTCAGCCAGGGCGGCTACGTGGCCCTGTTGGGCGGCGCCATTTCCAACAACGGCGTGATCAGCGCGCCTGGCGGACGCATCGGCCTCGGGGCAGGCGAGGCCGCGACCCTCGACCTTAATGGCGGCGGCTTCCTGCAGGTGACCGCACCGCTGCAAACCCTCGACGCCGAGGGACGGCCCCTGGTCTCAGTGACCGGCCGCGCCGAAGCTGATGGCGGCCGCATCGTCATCTCCGCGGCCACGGCGCGCGAGGCCGTGCGCGCCGCCGTGCGCATCGACGGCGCCCTGGTGGCGCGCAATGTCTCCGGCCAGAACGGCGCCATCGTCCTCTCGGCCAGGGACGAGGACGTTTCGGTCGCGGGAACCATCGACCTTTCCGGCGGCGCGGGCCGGGATGGTGGGAATCTGACCATCAATGGCCGCCTCATCGACCTGACCGGTTCCGCGGATCTCACCGGGCGAGCGGGCGGGCAAGCACGGCTCACCTCCGACGTTCTCGTCCTGACCGGCCGCCTCGATGCGTCTGGTCTCACGGGCGGATCCATCGATCTGTTGACCCGGTCGGCGCTCGTGTCCGGCGAAGCAGACGCTGTGGGTCTCGACGGCGCAGGCGGGAGCATCCGCCTGGTCGCGGACGGCAACCTTCTGCAGACGGCCGGGGGCCGCATCGACGCCTCCGGCGTCAGCGGCGGCTCGATCTATGTCACGGCGGGCGGTTCTTTTTTCAGCTCCGGCCAGATGTCAGCCACCGGCAGTGGGGGCGTGGGCGGCCGGATCACGGTCGGTGGCGGCGCTGTCTCGTTGATCGGCGCCCTGGCGGACGCGTCGGGCGCGGCGGGCGGCGGCGTGATCAGCATTGGCGACGACCGCACCGGCGCCCTGCTCGGCCCCGCCGAGAGCGTCCGGGTCAGCGGCACGACCTATATTCGCGCGGACGCCACGGTCAGTGGCAATGGCGGAGACATCCGGCTGTGGTCGGCGACAGCCACCGGGGTTTCAGGCAACCTGAGCGCCCGAGGCGCGGGCGCCGGGAGCGGCGGTTTCATTGAAATTTCCTCGAATGGTGAGGCGGGCTTCAACGGCGCCGCGGACCTCTCCGGCCCCGACGGCCGCGGCGGCCAACTGCTGCTGGACCCGAAATTCATCGTCATCGTCGATACGCCGCCACAGGGGCTCAGCTTCGACCTCCTCGACCCGGCCCCGGCCGCCGGCAATTCGTTCGGCGCGCAGGTCCAACGCACCATCATCAACGACCTGGCGATCATTACCGACCCCACCTCCAGCGCCCTCGCGGCCAATGCCGGCGCGCTCTATGTCTTCAATGTCCGCACCGGGCAGCTGATCAGCACACTGATGGGCAGCCACGCGGGGGACGGGGTCGGGTCCAACATTCTGACCGACATCGCGCCGGAAGTGATCTACGTCTCCACGCCCAGCTGGAACGGCAACCGAGGCGCCTTCACGCGGCTGGATATGCGTCTCAGCAGCCCCGGATTCACCGGCGTCGTCAGCGCCTCCAACAGCCTGGTCGGCTCAACCGCGGGCGACCGGGTTGGCGCGGAATATGGCCTGGTCGGCGACACCTCGACCCTGGCCTTGGCCGGGATTCTCGTTGGCTCATCGACCTGGACCAACCCGTCCACGGGCGCCGCCAATGCGGGGGCCCTGACCTATATCGCGCCGGGCTACAGCTTCTTCGGCGCCACGGTGTCGTCGTCGAACAGCCTGGTGGGCTCCAATCCCAACGATCAGGTGGGCCTGGGGGTGAATGGCGACTTCTTTGGCGTCAACTTCGGCTTTGGCGACCAGGTGGGCTCCGCCGTCGTTTCGATCAGCCCCACTAAGTTCCTGCTCCGCGGCTTGCAATGGAACGGCGGCCGGGGCGCGGTGACCCTCTTCAACACGGCCTCCCCCACGGTCGGCGTCGTCTCCAGCAGCAACAGCCTGGTCGGCTCGACGGCGGGAGACCAGGTGGGTCTCACCATCCGCACCAACGCGGCGGGCGGCTACGGGCTGATTCTGACCAACGGTTGGGACAATGGGGCCGCGGTCGACGCCGGCGCCGTAACCTGGTTCAGCTACACCGGCGCGCTGACGGGCGTGGTCAGCGCCTCCAACAGCCTCGTGGGCAGCACGACCAACGACCATGTGGGCGGCGGCGCCGTCACCTTCCTGACCGGCAACAACAACTTCGTCCTGTCCATTCCTGACTGGGACAACACCGCCACGGGCGGCGTCAATGCGGGCGCCGCGACCTGGGGCTCGGCGGCGGCGGGCGTCTCGGGCGTCGTGAGCGCGTCCAACAGCCTGGTCGGCGGGTCGACCGACGACCAGATGTTCAACGTCCTCGCCCTGGCGAACGGCAACTATGCGGTCGCCTCGCCGCATTGGAAGAACGTCGCCACCAACGCTGCTTTCGCCGGGGCTGTCGCATGGGGGAGCGGGACGGCCGGCGCAACGGGCCTGGTCAGCGCGGCCAACGCCGTCGTGGGGACACACAGCTTCGATTTCGTAGGCGGGCTGGGAGAATACACTCCGGTCGGCGGCGGCGGCGGCTTCAACTACCCGATTACCGTCTTCAGCCTGGGCTCCAACAGCAATTACGTCATCTCGTCCAACCACTGGAACGGCAATCTCGGGGCCGTCACCTGGATCAACGGGGCCACGGGCCTCGCCCTCGATGGCACGATGACGATTAGCGCCGCCAGTAGCCTGGTCGGATCGTCGGTGGGAGACCGGGTCTCCTTCCGCAACCTGTCACAGATCGCCCTGGTTCAGAACTTCCTGACCCTCGGGATCAACAACCCCGCCGGCATCACCGTCCTGGGCAATGGCAGCGTCATCGTCGATTCAAGCCTATGGAATGGCGCTCGCGGGGCGGTCACCTGGATGAACGGGGCGACCGGGCTGGCCGGCACCGTCAGCGCGGCCAACTCGATGGTCGGGTCCACCGCCAATGATCAGCTGGGCTTCTTCATCGACCCACACTCGCAGATCGGCAGCCTCAACCTGGCGCGCGGCGGGGTGCAGGTCTTCCCGGGCTCGAACAATTACCTGATCTTCGCGCCGTTCTGGGACAACACGGCTACAGGCGCCACGAACGCCGGGTCCATCACCCTGATGAACGGCTCGACCGGCCTGCCGATGTCCGGCGTTCTGGGCGCTGTGAATGCCAGCAACAGTCTCGTCGGCACACGTTCGGACGACATCATCGGCGTTGCCAACGCCGAAGTGTCAGGAACCTTCCACACGGCGCTGTCCGGCGGCGCGACCTTCCTGGCCAACGGCAAGGCGCTGGTGATTTCGTCGAGCTGGGCGAACGGGGCGGGCGCGCCCCGGGCGGGCGCCATCACCCTCATCGATGTGAACAACCCTTCCGCGGCGGTTGGCGCGATCACCAGCGCCAACAGCCTGGTGGGCTCCACCACGGACGACCGCATTGGCGCGGCCTCCACCACCACCCGCATCAACAACGGGGTGATGTACACCGTCTTTTCGCCGCTCTGGGACAACACGGCGACCGGCGCGACCAATGCCGGGGCGGTGACGATCTTCTCGATGAACCTGACCCTGACGGGGACGGTCGGGCCCTCGAACAGCGTCGTCGGCTCCAATGCCAACGACCGGATCGGCAACAACAACGGCAATTCGGTTCTCAACCCGCTCAGCGTCAGCAAGTTGCAGCCCGGCGGCTTCTACCTGACCGACCCCGACTTCAAGAACTTCCTGGTTCTCTCCCAGCTCTGGAACGGCGGTCGGGGCGCGATGACCACCGTGCTCGTCAATGGCGACACCTGGACCACCGCCAACGGGACGGGGACGATCAGCGCGGCCAACAGCTTCATCGGCACAACGGCGGACGCCGGCCTCGTCAACGGCGATCGGGTGGGGTCAAAGTACGGTCTTTGGAACGACTTCTATTGGGTCGGCGTGCCCACCTGGAACGGGGGGCGCGGCGCCCTCGCCTGGGGCTCGCCGACGGTCCCACTGGTCGGCGAGGCAAGCGCGACCAACAGCCTGGTGGGTGTGACGCCAGGCGACCGGGTGGGTGACGTCAGTTTCATTTCCTTCGCAGGCGACTTTGGGTCGTTCCGCACCGGCGTGATCGTCACCAACGACTTCAACAACAACGGCATCGTCGGCGCCGGCGCGGCCACGTTCGTACGGACCAACAATCTGCCGACAGGACCGATCAGCTCCGCCAATTCCATCCTGGGCGACCAGACGAACGAGCATATCGGCTCGGGCGGGGTGCTTGACGGTGTGACGCTCTACGCCCTGTCCACGCCGAACTACAAAAATTCCGCCGGCCAGACCGTCGGAGCGATCACGCCGATCGACATCGAGACCGGCGAAACGATGGACCTGCGCAGCGTGATTTCCACCGGCAACAGCGTGGTCGGCAGCGCTCCCGGGTCGCTGACCTATGTGGGTTCTGTGTTCGAAGACGGGAACATTCCCGGAGGCCATGGCTCCAACGTCCTGATGCTGATCAAGGGCCCCAATGGCCAGGTGACGGTGGGCTTTACTGAGCCGCCTCAGGTACGCACCGTCGACTTCGGCCTCTCCCCAGGCTCGACCATGTACATCCCGCCGGGCGTCATCGCGAACCTGCTGCGCACGGGCAATGTGTCCCTCTCGGCCAACTCCGACATCACCCTGCAGTCCAACCTCACCGTCAACAATACGGCCGGTGACGGCTTCGACCTCACCCTGCTGGCCGGGCGTTCGATCATCCTCAACGCCCAGATCTTCACCGACAACGGCGACCTTACCCTGATCGCCAATGCCGGGACCGCGTCGGGCGTCGATTCCACGGCCCGCGACGCGGGGGCGGCGGAAATTCGCATGGGCGCCGGGTCCGGCATCGATGCCGGCACGGGCAGCGTCGACCTGCAGCTGCGCAATGGCGTCGGCCAGACGCAGCGTGACGGCGGTGCGATCACGCTCCGCTCCATCACCGCCGGCAACATCAGCGCCATCAACAGCGGCCGGGTGGGAACGGGCTCCGGTGAGATCGCCATTGCGTCCGGCGCGCTGACACTCACGGGATCGACCGGCAATCCCCTGACACTTGCCGGAACCCGCTTCACCAACCTCTCCGGCGCCGGCGCCCTCGCGCCCGGATCCCGGTCCTTCCGGGTCTGGTCCTCGGACTGGTCGCTGGACACAAGGGGCAGCCTCACCGGATCGAACCTCTATAACCAGACCTTCGGCGCCCAGATCACCCTGCCCAACGGCAATGTCTTCATCTTCAGCCGCCAGCCGATCCTGACCGTCACCGCCGACAACTTCACCCGCAATGCCGGCGAAGCGAACCCGACCCTGACCGGTCAGATCACCGGCCTGGTCAACGGCGACACAGCGGGGCAAGCCTATTCGGGGGCGCCGACCTATTCCACGAGCGCCGATACCTCCAGCGTCGCCGGGACCTACCCCGTCACGCCGTCTCTCGGCACGCTCAGTTCCAGCGTCGGCTACGCCTTCAGCCTGGCGAACGGGACGGCCACCGTAACCGGCGTGTCGCCGCCGCCGCCGCCTCCTCCGCCTCCGCCTCCGCCTCCGCCACCACCTCCACCTCCACCTCCACCTCCACCTCCACCTCCACCTCCACCTCCACCTCCACCTCCACCTCCACCTCCACCTCCACCACCTCCGCCGCCGCCGCCGCCGCCGCCGCCGCCGCCTCCACCGCCGCCTCCTCCGCCTCCGCCACCGCCGCCGGTGTCGGGCGTCACGACGTCACCGGTATTGGCCGGCGCGGAAGGTCCCGCCGAGCCGCCGTCAGACGGCCCGCCCGGCGGCCAGACTTCGGGGGATGGAACCTCCGGCGGCGAAGGCTCGGCTCAGAGCGTCATTGACCGCGACGACCGCGACGACGCCAATGCGGCAAGCCTCACGGTCTGTACGACGGACGAGCGGGGCGGGGCCGGTGTCTGCGAGACGCCGCCCAGGCCGGGATCATGATCCCGGCTTAGGCCCTGGAGCTTTGAATGCCGCGAGGCGTATCCGGGTGCGGTGATCGTCGACGCCCGGCTGGCCGTCCGCGTCCGCGCCCCGGTAATACGCCTTCTGCCAGCGCTGGGCCTGGGCTTCAGAGCCCTGTTCCTTCAGCCCGGCGTTGAAGCCGCTGCGGCTGGCCTGCCAGGCCTCGTATTGCCGCTTCAGCTCCGGATCCTCGGCGAGGTCTCGCAGTTCCGGCTGAAAGGCTTCCAGTTCGCGCCGCCGCACCGGGAAGATCTGGCAGATCGGCTCTCCGGCCTCGAAGCGCACCTCCAGGTCCGGCTCGGTCAGCATCCAGTTCATGGTGAAGGTGTAGGGCGACCAGTCCGTCTCCACGACGCCGGTCAGGGCGAAGGCGCCGTCCTTGGGCGCATTCACCGGCCCCTGCACCCAGAGGTCAAAGCCCGGCTCGGTGCGGAAGAGGCAGGGGATGTGAAAGGTCAGCACCCCATAGCCGAAGTGGCCGATCGCCATGGGGTCGCGACCCGCCTCATCGGGCCGCACGATCACGCTCCCCGCATGATCCTCCCCGGTCCACGACACCGTGAACCCGGCCGGACAGCCGATCTCCCAGCCGTGGGCATTGGCGATGGCGAGGGGCAGGCAGCGGTATGCGAAACGCTCATGCGTGGCGTCCATCCATTCGCGGTCCACTGAGGCCGGGCGGATGTCGACGGTGTGGCCTTCGAGCCGGTAGGCGATCAGCTTCATCCCCGCACGATGACGGGGCTCAGGGCGGCGTCAAGCCGTCCTGCTCGGCGGCGCGCTTGTAGGCCGGCCGGGCCGTGATACGGGCGATGTAGGGGTCGAACACCGGATCACCCTTGATCCCGGGCACGCCGACCATGGCCCCCCACTCCAGTTGCGAGCCGACATAGACATCCGCCGCCGAAAAACTCTCGCCGGTCAGGTAGGGCGACGCCTTGAGAGCACCACGCAGGGCGTTCAGCACATCATCCAGACTGCCATAGCCGAGGGCCGACGACGGCGCCGCCGGGCGCTTCTGCAGCACATCGATGAAGGCCGGCTCCACGCATCCCGCCCCGAAGAACAGCCAGCGGTAATAGGCGCCCCGCGCGGGATCGCCATCGCAGGGGCAGAGCTCGTTTTCCGGATAGGCGTCGGCCAGGTAGGCGCAGATCGCCGCGCCCTCGGTCACCACCACCTCGCCATGCACAATGGTCGGCAGCTTGCCCATCGGATTGATCGCCAGGAATTCCGGTGTCTTGTGCTCGCCCTTCTCGAAATCGATGGGCGCGATCCGGTAGGTCGCCTCCGCCTCCTCCAGCATCCAGTGGACGATCCGGGCCCGGCTGCGGGGGTTGTGGTAGAAAATGATGTCCACGTCCTGGTCCATCTCACTCATACTCCTGGCTGCCGCCCCCAGGCGCCACTTCACGCCCTCGCCTGACCGTCGACAGCATTTTCGTGACGTGCACAATTAGCTTGGCGGCATTTCGGGGGATGAAACGTGAAAAAGGCGCTCTGGGTTCTGGCGGCGGCGGCATTTCTGCTGGCGGCCTGTGGTGTCCCCGGCCAGCCGAAGGCGCCTGCGAGGCCCACCGGTCCCTCCCCTTTCAATCGCTGGGCCATTGTGGTGGTCGGCGGCGATTGGCGCTCCACCGACGGCGATGAGACCCCAATCTTCGACAACGCCCGCCGCGATGTCGCCGCCGCCTTCCTGAAGGCCGGCTTCCTCAGCCGCAACCTCGCCGAACTGTCGGTCAATCCGGGCGATGACGACGGGGTCGAGGAGACCAATTCCCGTAACTTCGAGCGCCTGGCTGGTAACGTCACGGACGGCGCCCGTGGCTGCCTCTTCTATTTCGCCTCCCACGGCTCGGAGCAGGGCATCGTCTTTGGCCGCCGCGAGGGTCTTGATCCGCGCACCATGAACCGCCTGATCGACAACTGGTGCGGCGACAAGCCCACCGTCGTGATCGTCTCGGCCTGCCATTCCGGCGTTTTTGTGCCCGCCCTGGAAGGCCCCAACCGGATGATCATGACGGCGGCCCGTTCCGACCGCTCGTCCTTCGGCTGCGGCGGCACCGACACCTACCCCTACTACGACGCCTGCATCCTGGAGAGCCTGCCACGCAGCGCCGACTTCATCGCTCTTTCGCGCAAGGTGAAGGCTTGCATCGAGCGGCGCGAGGAGGAGGAAGACGCCGATCCGCCCTCCGAACCCCAGGTCTCCATCGGCGAGGACATCGAGCGCCGCCTGGCCGACATGCCCTTCACGGATTCGTCGGGTGAAAGCCGGCGCAATGCCGATCGTGACAGCAATGCCGACCGCGACCGGGGCGGCGACGACGACCGCGATCGCGACTCCGACCGCCGGCGCAGCTGGGACGACGACCGCGACTATGACCGCGGGGACAGTGAACGCCGCGACTATGATCGCGACCGCGGCGGCGATTCCGATCGCCGCCGCGAGCGGGACTATTACTAGTTCAGCATGCCTTCCAGGCGGCCGCGGATGATCTGGGTCGCCTCGGCCACGGTGCGCTCGATCAGCTCCTTGCAGGTCGGGATGTCGTGGATCAGGCCCACGACCATGCCGCAGGACCACGCGCCCGCCTGGATATCGCCCTCGGTCATAACGCGCGGATAGACCCCGCCGACTTCCTCGATGATGTCCTCGAACTTCAGGGCGGCTCCGAGTTGCTTTTCCTTGGCGACCAGGCGCTCCACGGCGTCATTGGTCAGGACGCGCTCGGTGTTGCGCAGCGAGCGCATGATCAGGCGCGTATCGAGTTCGCTGGCGCCCAGAATCTGCTGCTTCACATTGTCATGCACCGGGGCTTCCTTCGTGGCGATGAAGCGGGTGCCCATGTTGATGCCGTCCGCACCCAAGGCGAGCGCCGCGGCCAGGGACCGGCCATTGGCCATGCCGCCTGAGGCCACGAACGGCACCTTCAGCTCCTCGGCCGCGCGATTGAGCAGGATGAAGTTCGGCACGTCGTCTTCGCCTGGGTGGCCGCCGCACTCGAAGCCGTCGACGCTGATGGCGTCACAGCCGATGCTTTCGGCCTTCAGGGAGTGACGGACGGAGGTGCACTTATGGATCACCTTGATCCCGGCGGCCTTCAGGTCCGGCATGTATTTCTGAGGATTGTTGCCGGCCGTCTCCACGGCCTTCACGCCTGAATCGATGATCGCCTGCACATAGGCCGGATAGTCCGGCGGGTTGATCGAGGGCAGGAAGGTCAGGTTCACGCCGAACGGCTTGTCGGTCATGCCCCGGCACTTCTTGATCTCGGCGGCCAGATCGGCCGGCGTGCGCTGGGTCAGGCCGGTGATGATGCCGAGGCCCCCGGCGTTCGACACTGCCGCCGCCATTTCGGCCAGGCCCACATAGTGCATGCCGCCCTGGATGATCGGGTGCTCGATGCCGAAGAGTTCGGTGATGCGCGTCTTCATGGGTTTCCTCGTGGGGATTTCGTTCTGGTCTTTCAAGCGACACTGGCACGCTGACGGAAGGTCCGCGAAGCCCATTTCGCGAGGGTTCTTAGTCCGCGACGCGGATCAGCATCTTGCCGGCGTTGAGCCCGCTGAAGAGACCGATCAGACCCTCGGGGGCGCGCTCGAAGCCGTCCAGGATCGTCTCCTGGTATTTGACGCGGCCGTCCTTCAGCCAGGCGGTCATGTCGCGCAGGAAGTCGGCCTGCAGCTGCGGGAAGTCGCCGGCCACGAAGCCCTCCATCCGCACCCGGCTGTAGATCATCGCCGACAGGTTCTTCACCCCCACTCCGTCGCCATTGTAGGTCGAGATCATGCCGCAGACGGGGATGCGCCCGCGCACGTTCATGCGCGGCAGGGCGGCGTCGAGATGCTCACCGCCGACGTTCTCGAAATAGACGTCGATGCCCTTGGGCGTGGCGGCCGCCAGGGCCTCGGCGAGGTTCTGGGTCTTGTAGTTGATCACCGCATCCAGCCCGACGTCGTCGCGTAGCCAGGCGGCCTTCTCGTCGGTCCCCGTGGCGCCTACCACATAGCAGCCCTTGATCTTCGCGATCTGGGCCGCCGCCGAGCCCACCGCCCCGCCCGCCGTGGAGACGAACACCTGCTCGCCATCCTTCAGCGCGCCCGTGCCGAGAAGGCCGCCATAGGCCGTCACGCCAGTCCCGCCCAGGGCATGCATATAGACGGTCAGGGACAGCTCCGGGTCGGGGTTCAGCACCTGCAAGCCGCGCCCGTCAGAGATGAAGCGCTCCTGCATGCCTGCCCCGTGGCGCACGATGTCGCCCACCTGGAACCGCTCGTTCTTCGACTGCACCACCCGGCCGATGCCGCCCCCCAGCATGGAGGCGTTCAACGGCTGATCAGCGTTCAGCCGGCCGCGCATATAGGGGTCCACCGACATCAAGAGGGCCTGCACCATCACCTGGCCATCGGCGGCATCCGGCGTCTCCACCTCCACCAGGGCGAAATCGGCGGGCACGGGCACGCCCACGGGGCGGCGGACGAGTTGGATCTGGCGGCTGGTGCTCATTGGTTCCTCACACGCCTGTCGATCAGGCCGGGAGGGTTCTCGCACACCTGATGAAGCGGCGTGAAACCAGAATCTCTGGTCAGCCCTGGGCCGCGCCGATGCTGTCGGCCATGGCAGCGCCGCGCAGACCAAGAGGCTTCGAGGGTCCGGAGGTCGTATCCTTGAACGTCTGATGCTCGGCCTCGGCGTTGAACTCCGCGCCACAGAGCAGGATCACGGCGGAGAGGTAGGTCCACATCATGAAGGCGATGGCCGCGCCCAAGGGGCCGTAGGTGGCGTCGTAGTGGGCGAACCGGTCGAGATAGAATGAAAACCCGATCGATGCGGCGACCCAGACCACGGTCACACCTGCTGCCCCCCAACTCACCCAGCGCCACTTGGCCCGGTCGCGGCTCGGCCCATATCGGTAGAGAACGGTGACGGCAGCGACCACTCCCAAGGCCAGGATCGGCCAACGCAGCCAGGCCGCCAGGACGGCGCCGGCCGGCCCAAACCAGGCGGCAGCAGCCGCTACGCTGACCGACGTGGCGGCCAGCAGGGCCGCGAGCAACAGGAACCCGAGGGTGAAGGCCAGGGAGATGCCCGTCCTGATCAGGAAGCTGCGTTTCTCCTCTTCCTCATAGGCGATGTTGAGACCGAGGATCATGGCCTTGATCGCCCCATTGGCGCTCCAGATCGAGAGGGCTAGGCCGCCGACCAGGGCGAGGGAGAGACCCTGAGATTTGGCGCTTGCCGCGCGCAGCATCTGGTCGCCGATGAAGGTGATCACTTCATGAGGCAGGACCGTGCTCATCGACTGAATCTGGACGCGAGCATCATGCACATCAGCGGCCAGGCCGTAGAGAGCCACGAAGGCGGCAAGGCCGGGGAAGAAGGCGAGCAGTGTGTAGAAGGTGACCCCCGCCGAAATCAGCAGGATGTTGTCTTCCTGGAACTCACGGTAGGTGCGCCGGGCAATGTCTTTCCAGCCCGCGACGGGAATCTCGTGGACGCTGGCCGCTTGCCGGCCCCGTCCGCGTTCCACTACGGCGGCGAGGCTGGGCGCGGCAACGGAGTTCGAGACTTGCGAGCGCTTGAGCTTACCGCCCGCGACCTGACGCGCCCCGCCGAGCGCGGCCAGAGCAAGCGCGCCTGCCGCGACCGCCCAGCCCAGCCGGTCGATCCTCGCCAAGCCACCGCCAGTCCCTCTGAAGGGCGTGTTCGCCATGCCGTGTCCCAAGCCAGTTCCGCTGGAGACAACACCGCTCCGGCACGGGCGTTCCGCTCAGCTTCCGGTGACCGTGGCGCAGAACACTGCCGAGTTGTTGCTGGTAGCGATCCGCGATTCGGCCGAGCACGACCGCGCAGTCCTTCCATGGGCGCTGGGCAGGGAGCGTCCAGATCAGGTCGGCGGTGGTCTTGAAGCTCAAGTCTGCCAGTGACCGCCCTTCGGCCCGCTGACGATCAGCCCAAGCCCCGCGCCCTCACGGCGCCTTGCTTTTCGCACCCGCTTCCCCTATTCACCGCCGCTTCGTTGAGCCGCCTGGCCCAAAGGCATGCCAGGGCGGTTCTTAATGCGACTCTAGAGGACAGGGCTCCGGCCCTGATGCGAAATGCCCAAACTGAAGACCAAGTCGGGGGCCAAGAAGCGTTTCAAGCTTACGGCCACCGGAAAGATCAAGGCGGGCGTGGCCGGTAAGCGCCACCGTCTGATCAGCCACAACGGCAAGTACATCCGCCAAAATCGCGGCACCAAGGTGATGGCCAAGTCGGATTCGAACACGATCCGCACTTACATCCCCTACGGCCTTTGATCGGGAGCTAGACACACATGGCTCGCGTCAAAAGGGGCGTCGTCGCCCACGCCAAGCACAAGAAGGTTCTCGAGCAAGCCAAGGGCTTCCGGGGCCGCCGCAAGAACACCATCCGCACCGCGAAGGCCGCCGTCGATAAGGCCGGCCAATACGCCTACCGCGACCGCAAGGTCCGGAAGCGCTCGTTCCGCGCCCTGTGGATCCAACGCATCAACGCCGCCGCGCGCGTTGAAGGCTTTACGTACTCGACGTTTATTCACGGCCTGGACGTGGCCAAGATCGACATCGACCGCAAAGTCCTCTCCGACATCGCGGGCGCCGATCCGGCAGCGTTTAAGGCCATCGCCGACAAGGTTCGCGCCGCGCTGGCCTAAAGGTCCTTTGGAGCCCTGGCTCCTCAAGATTTTCGGGAAAGCCCTTCGGCAGCGAGCCGGAGGGCTTTTTCGCATCCGGATTCCATCTAAAGACCTCACCATCATGACCGACCTCTCCACTCTCGAAGCCGACCTCGCCGGCCAGATCGCGTCCGCCGCCGACGCGAACGCTCTGGAGGCGCTCCGCGTCGCCGCCCTCGGCAAGTCCGGCTCCATCTCCGCCCTCCTGAAAACCCTCGGCTCGATGAGTCCCGAGGAGCGCAAGGAAGCCGGCCCCGCCATCAACGGCCTGCGCGACCGCATCGGCGCGGCTCTGGCCGCCCGCAAGACCGAGCTGGAAGGCGCCGAGCTGGGCGCCCGCCTCGCCGCCGAGACCCTCGACCTCTCCCTCCCCGCCCCGCCCCGCCGCAAGGGCTCGGTGCACCCCACCATGCAGGTGATGGACGAGATGGTCGCCATCTTCGCCGAGATGGGCTTCTCCCTCGCCGAGGGGCCGGACATTGAGGACGACTTCCACAACTTCACGGCCCTGAACTTCCCGCCCAAGCACCCGGCGCGGGAGATGCACGACACCTTCTTCTTCAATCCCGGCCCGGACGGGGAGCGTAAGCTGCTGCGCACCCACACGAGCCCGGTGCAGGTGCGGGTCATGCAGAAGGCCAACACCCCGCCGCCGGCCTCCTGGATCACGTCTGCGATCGAACCGCCGATCCGCGTGATCGTGCCCGGCCGCACCTACCGCAAGGATTCCGACCAGACCCACACCCCGATGTTCCACCAGATGGAGGGGCTGGTGATCGACCGGAACATCCACATGGGCCACCTGAAGTGGACCCTGGAAACCTTCGTCGCCCGCTTCTTCGAGGTGGATGGCGTCGTCGCGCGCTTTCGCCCGCACCACTTCCCCTTCACCGAGCCCTCCGCGGAGATGGACATCCAGTGCGACCGCTCCGGCGGCGAGGTGAAGATCGGCCAGGGCACGAGCTGGCTGGAGATCCTCGGCTGCGGGATGGTGCACCCCAATGTGCTGCGCAGTTGCGGCCTCGATCCGGATGAATGGCAGGGCTTCGCCTTCGGGATGGGCGTCGACCGCCTGGGCTCGCTGAAATACGGCATGCCGGACCTGCGAGACATGTTCGCCTCGGATGTCCGGTGGCTCTCCCACTACGGCTTCTCGGCCTTCCAGGCCCCCAACCCGGCCTCGGGCCTGAGCTAGAGGAGAGACAGCGATGAAATTCACCCTCTCCTGGCTCAAGGATCACCTGATCACGGACGGCACGGCCGCCGAAGTCGTCGACGCCATGACCATGGCCGGCCTCGAGGTCGAGCATGTGGAAGACCCGGCCGCCAAGCTCGGCGCCTTCTCGGTCGCCAAGATCGTCGAGGCCTTGCAGCACCCCAATGCCGACCGCCTGCGCGTCTGCCAGGTCGACACCAAGGATGGCCGCAAGGAAATCGTCTGCGGCGCCCCCAATGCCCGGGCCGGCCTCGTGACCATCTATGCGCCGATCGGGACCTACGTGCCCGGCCTCGACGTGACTCTGGTGGCCCGCGAAGTGCGCGGCATCGTCTCCAACGGCATGCTCTGCTC
Source organism: Caulobacteraceae bacterium (assembly GCA_046349475.1). GTDB lineage: Bacteria > Pseudomonadota > Alphaproteobacteria > Caulobacterales > Caulobacteraceae > Acaudatibacter. Next base: position 27,269 of record JAXMCG010000028.1, read on the forward strand.
GGCCTCCGAGCTGCAGACCGCCGAGGAGAGCGACGGCATTCTCGAACTGGGCGATCTCCCGGTCGGGACCAGCGCCGCCGAAGCCCTCGGCCTGGAAGCTGTCATAGACTTCGAAGTCACCCCCAACCGGCCCGACTGGCTGGGCATCGACGGCATCGCCCGCGACCTCGCAGCCGCCGGTCTTGGCGCGCTGAAAGACTTGTCGGTCACGCCGGTGCAGGGAGGCTTCCCCTGCCCCATCGAGATCCGCACCGACGGCGACGCCTGCCCCGCCTTCGCCGGCCGGGTGATCCGCAATGTGAAGAACGGACCCTCACCGAAGTGGCTTCAGGACCGGCTGCGCTCAATCGGCCTTCGCCCGATCAACGCTCTTGTCGACGTGACCAACCTCCTCTCCTACGACCGCGCCCGGCCCCTGCACGTCTATGACGTCGCCAAGCTGACCGGCGAAGTGATCGAGGCGCGTCTCGGCGAGCAGGGCGAGAGCCTCGCGGCCCTCGATGGCAAGACCTATGCGATCACGCCGGAGATGTGCGTCATCGCCGACGGCTCCGGCGCTATCGGCCTCGGCGGCGTCATGGGCGGGGAAAGCACCGGCTCCTCCGAAGAGACCATCGACGTCTTTGTCGAAAGCGCCTGGTTCGACCCGATCCGCACGGCCCAGACCGGCCGCGCCACCGGCATCACCTCCGATGCGCAATACCGCTTCGCCCGGGGCGTCGATCCCGGCTTCGTCGTACCCGGACTGGAACTCGCCACCCGCCTGATCCTCGACCTCTGCGGCGGCGAGGCCTCGGACGTTCAGCTCGCCGGCGCCATCCCCGCGGCGCCTGACGCGGTGCTGTTCGACCCGGGCTACGTGCAGCAACTCTCCGGGCTCGAGATTTCCCAGGAGCGCATCCACCAGATCCTGGAAGCCCTGGGCTTCACCATCGCCGGCGCGATGGTGACCCCGCCCACCTGGCGGCGCGACGTCGAAGGCAAGGCCGATCTCGTCGAGGAAGTGGCGCGGATCGAGGGCTACGGCGCCCTGCCCTCCACACCCCTGCCCGATCTGGCCCGCCCCGCCGGCGGCGTCCTCACCGCCCGCCAAGGCCGGGCCCGCGCCGCCCGCCGGGCCCTCGCCGCGGCCGGCTATGCCGAGACCATCGGCTGGTCGTTCACGGCCCGCGAGACCGCGAAGCTGTTCGGGGGCGGCGATGACCGGCTGGTCGTCTCCAACCCCATCGCGTCTGACCTCGACTGCATGCGCCCCACCGCGCTCGCTGGCCTGATCCAGGCCGCGGGCCGCAACGCCAAGCGTGGCTTCCCCGACTGCGCCCTCTTCGAAATTGGCCCGGTCTTCTCCGGTGACGAGCCAGGTGACCAGCGCACCGCCGTCGCCGCCCTGATCGCGCCCCACGGTCCGCGCCGCTGGGACAAGGCGGCCGGGGACGACCTCTACACGCTGAAAGCCGACCTTTTCGCCTTGTTGGAAGAACTCGGCGCGCCCGTCGCGTCGCTGCAACTGGCCCAGGGCCAGGCTTCAGCCTGGTGGCACCCCGGCCGTTCCGCCCGCCTGCAACTTGGCCCCAAGGCCGTGCTGGCCGAGTTCGGCGAAATCCACCCCGCGACCCTGAAGGCCCGCGACGTCGAGGGCCCGGTCTTCGCGTTCGAAATCTGGCTGGAAGCCATTCCCGAGCCGAAGAAGAAGGCGACCAAGGGCCGTCCGGCCCTCGCCATGTCACCCCTGATGCCGCTCAGCCGCGACTTCGCTTTCCTGGTCGATGCCAAGACGGCGGCCGGAGATCTGACCCGAGCCATCACCGGGGCGGACAAGGCGCTGATCTCCGGCGCGAGGGTGTTCGATGTCTATCAAGGCCAGGGCGTGCCGGAGGGGCAGAAATCGCTGGCCGTCGAAGTGACGGTTCAGCCGCGCGACGCCACGCTGACCGATGCGGAGATCGAGGCCCTGTCGCAGAAGATCGTCGCGGCGGCGGGCAAGGCGGGCGCCCGGCTGCGCAGTTGATCGGGTTCAGTCCAGCGAACTGATCATGGCGATGCGCTCCCGGGCCGACTTGGCGACGGCCTCGGCGGCCGAGATGTCATCCTCGGTTCCGTTTTTGCGCGCCTCGGCGAGGTAGGCCTCGATGGCGACCTCGTCGTTGAGATAGATCGCCGGATCGAAGTCGTAGACCACGAGCATCCCAAGTCTCCTGGAGTGCCAGTGGCGGGACACGCACGGTGGGGGGCGTGTCCCTGCAGCTCGCCGTTCTCGGGGGAGAGGCGGCGGACTGGCCACTCGGCGCCGGACGAACCGCCCGGCTGTCAAAACCCTTGCCGACGCCAGTTGGGGGGGCGGTCGTCAAGGATCGAGCGGCATAGTGTCAGGGACGCGAACGGCCGCATTGATCCGGCTCAATTTCACATCGGCGAGGGCGTGACGGGACATATGGGCTTCCAGGCTCGCAAACCGCGGGTCTTGGGGTTGACCTTCCGGTTGAGGACGGCGACATGCGAAGCATGAGTGACGATCACAAGCCGCACGCCCTGTCCCACCTGGCCGAGATCAAGACGCCGTTCGAGCGGTATCTGGAAGGCGGCCTCTTCGCTTCCCGCTGGCTGGTGGCTCCGTTCTATGTGGGGCTGGTCGTGGCGCTAGGCGTGCTGGTCGTGGTGTTTGCCCGCGAACTGATCGAGGCCCTGCCGCACGTGCTGGAGCTGACGACGGAGGGGGGTATCCTGCTGGCGCTGTCCCTGATCGACCTCAGCCTCTCGGCCAATCTGGTGATCATGGTGATCTTCGCTGGCTATGAGAACTTCGTCTCGAAGATCGACACAGCGGGCCACGAGGACAGGCCCAGCTGGATGGGGGCGGTGGACTTCTCCGGCCTGAAGATCAAGCTGATCGCCTCGATCGTGGCGATCTCGGCCATCGCGCTCCTGAAGGCGTTCCTGACCATCGCCGAGAATCACGAGGCCTTCGACCAGCAGCGCCTGATGTGGCTGGTGGTGATTCACACGACCTTCGTGGTGTCCGGCGTCCTGATGGCCTGCATGGACTGGCTGGCCTCGAAGACCCGCCACCACTAAGGAGGCCCTTAGAAGGGCAGCCAGTTCCGGTTGCGGCTGTAGGACAGGTAGCCGATGTTCGCGCCCAATCTCAGGCCCACCCCGGCGCGGATCGGGGCCAGGATGATGCCGTCGGCGCGCTGGTAGTTGATGCCAAGACCGCCCACCACATAGGCCGACCCTTCCACCCCCGGGAAGCGCCGGAAGATGGCGTCGGGATATTGCAAATTATAGCAGAGGGTGAAGACCCGGCTGGCGTTGCCGCCGACATCGAAGCCGACGGAGGGACCCTGCCAGAACACCTCGGTCGTGGGGCGGTCCTTCATGTAGAGCAGACCCCGGCCATAACGGGCGCCCACGCCGACGGCTCCGGAGCCTTCCTCGCCGGCGATATAACCGGTGGGGCGGCCATTTTCGCGGAACAGTCGCTCGACCGCGGCGCCGGCGCTCTCTGCGGTGACGCCCATGAAGTCGGAGACGTTGGAGACCATCTCTTCGCGGGTGAAGGTCCGCGCTTCCCCGGCCCGGGGGCCTTGGCCATTGTCCGGCCCCTGGCCGTTATCGGGGCCAGAGGGGGCCGTGGGCGGCAGCGGGCCACCGGAGGAACCGTCGACGCCTTCCGGACCTTCCGGCGACGGTGCGGCGCAGGCGCGGGTTCCAAGGGCGGCGAGGCTGATGCCTGTGACGATCAGGGCGCGGCGGTCCATCTGATACTCCTTCAACTCGCGTCCCTCACGCGAGGCGAGACTATGCCAAGCCGCGCCAAGACGGCAACGCCCTAGACCGGCGGCCGGCGATCAGGTCGCCGGCGGCACTTCGGCGGCCAGACGGCGGGCGGCGGCGGGGTCGATCTCTTTCAGGGCATTCAGCCGGGCCCGGGCGCCGGCTACATCGCCTTGCTTGACGAGCACCTTGATCATGCCTGACAGGCTGACCACGTCCTGCGGATCAATGCGCAGGGCCGCCTCATAGGCGGTGCGGGCGTCGTCGAAGCGCTCCAGATTGAAGTAGGCGTCGCCAAGATAGGCCTGGGCCATCGCGTTGGTCGGTGCGGCGCGGGCAGCCGAGCGGTAGACCGCGATCGAGGTCTGATAGTCGCCGCGATTGTAGTAGAGGTTCCCCTTGCCCATCAGGGCGTCGTAGTTGGCCGGATCGGCGGCGAGGGCGGCGTTGTAGGCAGCCATGGCCTCGCCCGGACGGTCAAGCTTGGCATAGGTGTCGCCGAGATAGGCCTGGGCCTTGGCGTTGCGCGGCTCGACGTCGGTGGCGTCCTGATAATAGGGCAGGGCCGCCTCGCTATCCCCGCGATTGAACAGGATGTTGCCCTTGCCCATCAGGGCGTTGAAGTCGCGCCGGTCGATGCGCAGGGCGGCGTCATAGGCGGCGAGCGCCTCGGTGGGCCGGCGCAGCATGGCCAGCACGTCGCCCAGATAGGTGTGGCCCACGGCGCGGGTATCGTCGGCGTCGACGGCCTTCTGGTACCATTCCAAGGCCTGATCGAAGGCGCCCTGGTTGTAGTAAACGCTGCCCTTGCCGAGCAGGCCCTCATACGAGTGGCGCTCAATGCGCAGGGCCTTTTCGAAATTTTCGAGGGCGTCCTCGAACTTTTCCTGATCGAGATAGAGATTGCCGAGGCCGACATAGGCGATCTCGTTGGGCTGGATGCGGATCGAGGCCTTGAAGTCGGCCTCGGCCTTATCCGGATTGCCGAGGCTGATGTAGCAGAGCCCCCGGGCGGAATAGGCGTCCGCCGTATGGTCCTCGATGCGGATCGCCTCGGTGAGCGCGGTGACCGCGTCCTCGTAGCGATGGTCCTCGATGAGGCCCATGGCCCGGTCATAGGCCGTGGCGGCCGCCGCCTCCGTGGGGGCGATCAGGACGATGCCGCCCAGGAGGGGGGCTGTCGAAAGCATTGCCGCCGCGATGGCGCCCGCAAGACGCATGGAGATGTGACCTCTAACCCGAACTGTCCCTCTTCGACTGATCCTACCTGCGTTGCCGCCGAGGTTGCACGCCACAAATTGGGGGTTCCCGCGCCGCCAAGGTTTCCAGGCGTCCACGGAACCGCGACCTTGCGGAGATTGGGGAAATGGCAGAATTGCGCTAGAGGCACGCCCATGAGTTCCACGCCTCTCTCGCGCATCCGCAACTTCTCGATCGTCGCCCACATCGACCACGGCAAGTCGACGCTCTCCGACCGCCTGATCCAGGTGACGGGGGGCCTCTCCGCGCGCGAGATGAAGGAGCAGGTGCTGGACAACATGGAGATCGAGCGGGAACGCGGGATCACCATCAAGGCCCAGACGGTGCGCCTGACCTACAAGGCCAAGGACGGGGAAACCTACATCCTGAACCTGATGGACACGCCTGGGCACGTGGACTTCGCCTACGAGGTCTCCCGCTCGCTGGCGGCCTGCGAGGGCTCGATCCTGGTGGTGGACGCCTCCCAAGGGGTCGAGGCCCAGACCCTGGCCAATGTCTATCAGGCCATCGACAACGATCATGAGATCGTGCCGGTGCTGAACAAGATCGACCTGCCGGCCGCCGAGCCCGACCGGGTGCGCCAGCAGATCGAGGACGTGATCGGCCTCGACGCCTCCGACGCCGTGGAATGCTCGGCCAAGAGCGGCATCGGCATCGAAGAGGTGCTGGAGGCCATCGTCACGCGCCTGCCGCCGCCGAAGGGCGATGCGGCGGCGCCGCTGAAGGCCCTGCTGGTGGACGCCTGGTACGACCCGTACCTCGGCGTCGTGGTGCTGGTGCGGATCTTCGACGGGGTGCTGAAGGTCGGCCAGCAGGTGCGGATGATGAACGCCGGGGCGACCTACAAGGTCGACAAGCTGGGCGTGTTCCTGCCGAAACAGACCGATCAGGACAGTTTGGGGCCGGGCGAGATGGGCTACTTCACCGCCCAGATCAAGGACGTGGCCGACGCCGCGGTCGGGGACACCCTGACCGATGACCGCAAACCCGCGGAAACCGCCCTGCCCGGCTTCCAGCCCGTGCAGCCCGTGGTGTTCTGCGGCCTCTTCCCCGTGGACGCGGCCGACTTCGAGGACCTGCGCGCCGCCGTGGGGCGCCTGCGGCTCAACGACGCCAGCTTCACCTATGAGATGGAGACGAGCGCGGCCCTGGGCTTCGGCTTCCGCTGCGGGTTCCTGGGCCTGCTGCACCTGGAGATCATCCAGGAGCGGCTCTCCCGCGAGTTCGATCTCGACCTGATCGCGACGGCGCCCAGCGTCGTCTACAAGATCACCCTGACCAATGGCGAGGTGCTGGAACTGCACAATCCGGCCGACCTGCCCGACCCGGTGCGCATCGCCACCATCGCCGAGCCCTGGATCAAGGCGACGATCTTCACGCCGGACGAATATCTGGGCGCGGTGATCAAGCTCTGCCAGGACCGGCGGGGCGCCCAGCGCGAGCTCTCCTATGTCGGCTCGAGGGCGATGGTGGTCTATGACCTGCCGCTGAACGAGGTGGTCTTCGATTTCTATGACCGGCTGAAGTCGATCTCGAAGGGCTATGCCAGCTTCGACTACCAGATCGAGGACTACCGGGTGGGCGACCTCGTCAAGATGTCGATCCTGGTCAATGCCGAGCCCGTGGACGCCCTTTCCATGCTGGTGCACCGGGCGAGGGCCGAGACGCGCGGCCGCGGCATGGTGGAGAAGATGAAGGACCTCATCCCGCCGCACATGTTCCAGATCCCCATCCAGGCGGCGATCGGCGGCAAGGTGATCGCGCGCGAGACCGTGCGGGCCCTCAGGAAGGACGTGACGGCCAAGTGCTATGGCGGCGATGCGACGCGCAAACGCAAACTCCTCGACAAGCAGAAGGAGGGGAAGAAGCGCATGCGCCAGTTCGGGAAGGTGGAGATCCCGCAGGAGGCGTTCATCGCGGCGTTGAAGATGGATGGGGATTAGTCCCGGATACGCGCGGAGGCGCGTTCCGGGATGACAGGCGGGGCGGCCGATGCCGGCCCCGCGACGCCAGTCCCCGTTTTGGGTTATCACGCTATTTCAACGCTAAATCCGCGATGGGGACGTGCGAGTAGACCACCGTCTCGCGCGCCGGACGGGGCGCCTCCACGCTGTTCTCCCCCGCCCGCTTGATCAGCTGAACCAGGCGCGATTTTTTCAGCGGCGCCTCGCCGGTGAGCCAGGCGAGGTCCTTGGCCTCGAACGGCCCCTCCGCGATGGCGGCGATGGCCTGGGCGGCGAGATCAACCGCCCGGGCCTCGGGGCTGACCTCTAGCGGCTCGGCATCCTCGAGATCATCGAGGGCGTGATCTCGCGGCAGGAGACGGCCGACCAGCGTGACATAGGCGGTGAGGAAGTCCCGCCGAAGGGTGCGCAGGACTTCCAGGTGGTGGGCTTCGAAGTCCTTCAGGACCGTGGCGACGATGCGGCGCGAGAGCTTGTTACGCGCGCCCGGCGGGCGGCCGGGGCCGCCTTTGGCGAAGCGGCCTTGGGCGACGCGGGGGATGGGAGGGGATTGGGACATTGGGCGGTTCTCCAGATGCGAAGGGCAAATGGAGGGGAGGTGGGGATGGAATCCTCGGTTCGCAATGGGCGACAACAAATTTGTTGGCGCGATGCGTGGGAGGTTCGGGAGAGAGCCAGGGCGCGGGCCAGGAAATGAGGAACAGATCGACCGGCCACCGGATTTCCCGCCGGCGCCGGTGAGGACGGCGAGGGCGGAGACGGTGATGGCGGCCAGGCGGGCGACGGTCATGGGCCAGATGCGTTCCTCAATCTCATGGTGGATTTGAGCGCCCGGGACTGACGTGCTCAAGCTGCGCTTGAGCCTCGGCCCGCCACAAAGGCGGGCGTTCGATGCGGGAAACGCGAAGCATTTCGCGTTTCCATGCGCGCGCAAGCGCACGCCGCGCCTCACCTCAAGGACGATGCGCCGGAGCGCATCGCCTCGCGGCGGCGGGCCGGGACGGCCCGTCCTTGACATCGGCAGGCCCGGGCGCACGCTCGCCGCCGTGAGATTTAAGGCGGGAGAGGGGTGCGGTGCCGGGCCTCGTGGGCAAATGATGAAGATGAAGAAGTCACTTTGGCGCGGTCAGCTTTTCGTGCACCGGCTGGAAAGCGAAGCGAAGTACAAGGACATCGTTCGGGTCTCCCAAACGGAGTTCAAATCCGAGACCGGCGAGCCCATCCTGCATAAGAACAATGTCTACCGGCTGACGGCCAACAAGCGGTCGGTCTTAGTCGCCTTGAGAGGCTCGCATCGCAACGGCATCGCCATGGACATGGTGACGCGTAAGCGCCTCGGGCTGGAAGAGGGGCGCTCCTACCATTTCGAATTCGGCCGCGCCGGGTGGGTAGGCCAGTTCATTTGGACCTGGGAAGCCACTGACCCTGCCTATCGTATAGCTTCCAGACTGGGGCTTATTTCACTCGTGCTCGGTGTGGTTGGCGTACTTCTCGGAATTCTTTCCCTATTTCTGGCGACGTGACCGGGCTTCGGCTTCGGGTATCGGACCGCGGAAGCAGGGAAGATCAGTGAGCCTGGGACAACTACTGCTTCCTTCGGGCTTAGGACCCTCCCGGACTGGCTCGGATGACGCGGCTGATTGATCGGCGTCAAGGCCGGGTGCGGGGCGCGGGCGATGATGGCGGGGTACGCGCCGTTCAGCGAAAGGCAAGCGCCATGAACAAAGTACGCGCCGCCTGGGTCACCGCTTCCGGAATAGCCCTCAGCCTGGCGCTCGCGGCGCCAGCGGCGCATGCTGACGGCTACTGGCGTCTGGACCGCACCGAGTTCGTCAATGATGCGGGATCCGACCAGTGGACCGGGCAGTCCGAGGTGCGCATCCAGCTGCTGAGTCACTCCAATTCCGAGTTCGTTTTCCGGGAGGCCTGGCGCAGCAGCATGAGCCAGACCTATGCGGTGAAATGGTCGGTCCCTCCCCAACTGGTTCCCGGAGAGGTGGATCCCTTCGAGCTATCGGAGACCTGTGCGGAATCGACGATGGGGCCGGGTTGGCCATTCACTTCAACGAAAATGAGCCCAGTCAGCCTGGTGACGGAATTCGATTCCGGACGCATCTAGCAGCTCGGGGATGAAATCTGCCGCCCCGACGCAACCGTGCGCGCGCCAGCGGCGGGCCTGCGCATTCCGGCCGGTCAGGCGGGCCAGACAATCGTGGTGCGCGTGAGCGCTGGACCGACCTATTTCCGATCGGTGGTGCAGAAGTTCTTCTATGTCTGGGTCGGCTCGGCGCCGCCCAGTGTCGGCGCGCCGCCTCCATCCACCGGCAATGCGCCGCCGGGCCCCTCGAAGCGTGGCGCGGCGCCCCCGGCGCCAGGCTCCTCGCCGCCCGCCGTGCGCGGCCCCGGTCCCGCGCCCCGGTCCGCCTGGTCGCCGCCGCCCGGCCGGGCGGGCGCCGAACCGCTGACATCGCCGCCTGACCCGGTGATCGTGAAGAACGGGGCGGACGGCGGGGTGACGGCGGGCGCCATCCGGCCGGCCACCTTCGAGCTGAGCGCGCCCTATCTGGTCAGCCAGATCATGACCTATCACTATGGATCGGGCGCAACGCCCGGCACGATCGCCCTGCGGGCCGAGGACGGCACTGTCTATGGCCCCTGGCGCGCCGCAGGGGCGGGCTCACCCGCCCTGCCGAACATCTACTGGTGGGTGAGGCCCGACGTGGTGCTGCCGCCCGGCCGCTATACCGTGATCGATTCCGATCCGGCGACGTGGAGCCGCGAGGCAGCCACGGCCGGGGCCGGGATTTTCGTAATCTGGGGCCGGCGGCCCTAAAGCGGGGTTTCAGTCGAGAGGCTGAGCGTGCCGTCGTAGGCCCCAGTGGCGCCAGGGCGGGTGCTGGTGATGATCATCTGGTAGACGCCAGCCTCATCAAATCGCTCATCAAGCGAGGCGACGCCGTTGCGGTCGGCGGCGACGGCGTCCATCCAGGGGCAGCCGCGGGTATCGTAGAGGATGATACGCGGGGTGAAGTCGTCGCTGGTGACCGAGACCTGCAGGCTCTGGCCGGCCTGCTGCACATTGATGCGCATGACATCGTAGCGTTCGCCCGAGGGCAGAACCTCGTCGTCCGAGCCGAGGGTGCGGTAGTCCGCCTCGCCCGTGCCACGCGACGCGTTCTCCGGCAGGACCGGGATGCTCGCGCCTTCGGAGCGCGAAAGATTGCAGCTGGCCGGGTGTGTGCGGGCGGCAGCGCCGGACTCGTTGCGGGCTGAGGTTTCGGAGCGGCCGCCGGAGCTCCCCGAAGTCTCGCCGGCCGCGGCGGCCTCGCGTTCGGCCTTTGCGCGCAGATAGGCGGCGCGGCGGGTCGCGTTGTCGGTGCATCCGGCCAGGGTGGCGGCAAGCACCGCCGTGGTGACGGTCAGGTAGATAAGTTTCATGTGCAGTCCCCTCTTTCGCCGGCGAGCAAAGCGTCCCGGCCGCGGGGCGGCATGCCCCTTTAGGGGGGTAGAGATGGCCGCCGGCTTGGTGGCGCCCCTCCGGCGGCGTATGGAGGACCAAGATTCTGAAGCGGGAAACTCCGATGGCGTTGCTGGTGCTGAGCGTGATGGGGTCGGACCGGCCCGGGCTGACGGAAGCCCTGTCGAGCGCTGTGCTGGGGGCTGGGGGCAACTGGCTGGAGAGCCACCTGAGCCAACTCGGCGGGCTCTATGTCGGCTCGGTGCTGGTGGAACTTGAGCCGGCGGGTATCGAGACCCTGCGGACCGCGGCGGCGGGCGTCGACGCCCTCGGCCTGGAGGTCCGGATCGCGCCGGCGACCGAAGGCGCCACGGCGCCGGGAGTGAGCCTCACCCTCTCGGTGGTAGGCCAGGACCGGCCAGGCATCGTCAACCAGGTGACCGGCGCCCTTAGCGACCTGAAAGCGAATATCGAAGCCTTCCGGACCTGGATCACCGCCGAACCGCATTCGGGCAAGCCGCTGTTCAACCTCGAGGCCGGGGTGCGGCTTCCCCCGGGCCTGACCGCCGAGGCCGTGCGGGACGCCCTGGAGGCGATCTCGGGCGAGATCATGGTGGATATCGCGGCGGGGCCGGCCTGAGCCGGATTTCTCAGCTGGGGGGGGCCGGCGACGCGCGGTTCGGCGCGGTGCTGGCGATCTATGAGGCGGCGTTTCCGGCCAGCGAGCGGCGGACGGCGGCGGATCTGGCGGCGATGCTGGCGCGGCCCGACTACCGGATGGTGGTGATGGAGGAGGCGGGCGCCGTGACCGGGTTCGCCTCGGTGCAGGCATTAGACGAGCCCGCGATTGCTCAGCTGGACTATATCGCGACGGCGCCGGGCCTCAGGAACGGCGGGCGGGGGGCGGCGCTGTTCGCGGCGGCGGCGGAGCTGGCCAGGGGGCGGCCTCTGCTGGTGGAGGTAGACTCCGACCGGGAGGACTGCGCGGACCGGGCTCTGCGGGCGCGGCGCAAGGGGTTCTACGCGCGGCTGGGCTGCCGGACGATCGAGGGGCTGGATTCTCGACTGGGGCTGGACGCGGCGGGGCCGCAGCCCCTGATGGACCTGATGGTGCTGGGCCCCCTGCCCGGCTCGGCGGACGAGCTGCGGGCCTGGCTCGTGGCGGTGTTCGTGGAGGTCTATGGGCAGGCGGCCGATGACCCGCGCATCGATGAAATGATGGCTACTGACTGACCTCCACGGCCAGGTCGAAGCGGCCGTCGGCGTGGCCGAAGCGGCGGAGCATGACCTCGGCGAAGGGGACCTCGTCCGGGGTGACGATCATGCCGGAGCGGACGCGGTAGGCGGCGGATCTGGCGGCGGCGGGCGGGGCGGCGCCGGCGGCGAGGGCCTGGGCGGCGGCCAGCATCATCACCCGGAACTGGGAGACGCCGAGATCGGTGGGGCCGAGCATTTCGCGGGTGCGGTCGTGGATCAGGCCCTGGCTGTCCTGGATGGCGGCGTCCTGTTCGGCGATGCCGGTGATGCCAGTGAAGCTGTCGGTCTTCTGGGCCTGGCGGTCGATCATGTAGTCATTGGCGCGGCGGCGGACGGGGACGTAGTCCGGGCCGATCTCGGCATGGATGGCGCCGCCCCGGGCATAGGCCTCGCGCTCCGGCCCGGCGAGGGGGCGGGCGGCGTTCCAGGAATAGGTGAAGACCCAGCAGGAGGTGTCGTCGATGGGCACCCAGGTCTGGCCGTGGGAGGTCTGGCCCGGGGCGCCGACCGGGGCATAGGAGTGGTTGGGCATCAGGTACTGGGCGATGCGCCAGTAGGTCTGGCCGCGCTCGGCCCGGCGGGCGCCGGCGAGGATCAGGCCGGCGTCGTGGGGCTGCACCGTGTAGCGGGGCGAGGGATCGGCGCGCATCCAGGCGTTCTGCTGGTCGTAGGAGGTGGGCGGGTCGCTTGCCCCCTGGTTACCGACGCGGGTGTGCAGGAAGGAGAAGTGGGCGGTGTCGATGGCGCCCTCGACGGACTGGGCCCAATTGCACTCCTGCAGCTTCTTGGAGACGAAGCGGTGGTCGGCGCCGACGAGGGCGAACTCCATCTCCGGCAGGGGCGGCATGGCGTCCGGCGGGCCGAGATAGGCCCAGACGCACTCGCCCCACTCGGCGGTGGGATAGGCGGTGATGCGGGCCCGCTGGCAGAGGGCGGCGTAGCCGGGATTGTCCTTTTCCGTGGTGGGGATTTCCAGGCAGGCTCCGTCGGCGGCGAATTTCCAGCCGTGATAGACGCAGCGGATGCCGCCTTCCTCATTGCGGCCGAAGAAGAGGTTGGCGCCCCTGTGCGGGCAGCGCGGCTCGATGAGGCCGACCTGGCCGGAGGTGTCGCGGAAGGCCAGCAGCTCCTCGCCGAGAATCTTGACGCGGATGGGCGGGCCATCGGGCTCTGGCAACTCTTTCGAGAGCAGGACGGGGATCCAGAAGCGGCGGAAGAGCGCGCCCATGGGGGTGGCGGGGCCCGTCTGCGTCAACATCTCGTTCTGGGCGTGGGTGAGCATGGCCTTTCCCCTCCGGAAGCGGGACGGAGCCTGCGCCTAAACCGGCGGCGGGGCAAACACATGCCGCTCCCCGTCATTCGGGCAGGGGGCGGCGGTCCTCGTAGGGCTGGGTCGGGGGATTGAGCATGTCGTCGACGCGGGAGATGAGGCCGGCGCCGAACTCGCGGTAGCTGGAGAGCGGCATTTCGGAGCGGGCCTCATAGACCCAGCCGCGGGCGACGCGGGCGGTGAGGAAGATCAGGGTCTTGCCGTCGGCGCTGGCCAGCCAGGCTTCGGGATCCGGCGTGCGGCCGGGATAGAGCCAGGGGCGCTTGGGATCGACAGGGGACGGCAGGCGCTCATCGTCCGGCTCGCCGGGCGGCGGGCGGATGTGCAGGTCCGGCCGGGCCGCGATCTCGGCGGCGATGCGGGCGGCCAGGACGGTGGAGGCGGTATCCCCTGGCGCCGCGGGGCGGACGGAGAAGCGGTCCGCCGAATAGGCGCGGGGGTGGTCGCAGACGACGGCGCCGCCGGGGGCCAGGGTGAGGCGGGCGGGCGGATCGGCGCCGATGATATCCCAGCAGATGAGGCCGCTGGCGGGATGCAGCGTGGCGGGCGTGTCACCGCGGGTGACGTTCTGCATGACCCCCCGCGCGCCCGCGGCGGCGATCATGCCGTCGGCCTGGGACCGCGCGCGGCCGGCGTCACGCAGGGAAGCACAGGCGGCGAGAGTGAGGGCCAGGAAGAGGATGGCGGCGCGGCGCATGAGGGGAAGTATGCGGCGCGCCGTGGGGCGGGGAAAGTCACCCGCCGGGGGGAGAAATGCGCCTCTAGGCCGCCTGGCTCTGGCTGCCGTTCAGACCTTCATGGGCCAGGGCTTTGATGACGCAGGGCCGGGCGGCCATGCGGGTGAAGAAGCCGGAGAGCGAGGACGGGATGGGCACGTGGTTCTTGCGGGCCCAGGTGAGCATCACGAAGAGGTAGCAGTCCGCCGCGCTGACGCGGTCGCCGAAGAGGTAGTCGCCGGCCATGCGCTCGGCGAGGTAGGTGAGGCGCTTGCCGATCTGGGCGGCGGCGGCGTCCTTGGCCTCGTCGGCGGCGCCGGGGGTGAAGAACGGCTTGAAGCCCTTGTGCAGCTCCGTGGAGATGTAGGCGAGGGTCTCCAGGAGCCGGGTGCGGCCGAGGGAGCCCGGCGGGGTGAAGATCTGGGCCGGGGCGTGCTCGGAAATCCACGACAGGATGGCGATGTTCTCGGTGAGGATCTCGCCGGTGTCGAGCTTGAGGGCCGGCACGTAGCCCTTGGGATTGATGTCGAGATAGGCCTCGCCGGCCTCGGTGGTCTTGGCCTTCAGGTCGACGCGGACATGGCCGAAGGTGAAGCCGGCTTCGTGCAGGGCGATGTGGTCAGCGAGGCTGCAGGCGCCGGGGGAGAGGTAGAGGATCATGGGGCGTTCTCCGGGGTGGATGGAGAACGGGGGGAGTGAGGGGTTGGTTGCGGTCGGCGCGCTTGCCCCACCACGACGCATGGCGGACCTCGCGGTCCGCCCCTCGTCCCAACGGCCTTGCCGATGGTGGGGATTAGCGGAGTGCCGCCGTGAAGCGGGGCGCTCGGTTATCATAGCATGGCTGGCCGCTCGAAGGCGACGGCGCCTGGACGGTGACTCCCCGCCTGCACCGATGAATGGGCAGCCATGCCCCCTCTACCCGCGATCTCGGTGTAAGTTTTCACCTATCGTCGATGCCGCGCCGCCTGCCCGATCTGCCCAGCGCGCCCACTCGCGAATCCCGTGGGCCGGCGATGAGACTCCGCGCGGCCGGAAATAGGCTGCGCCGCTACCCCTGGGCGCCGTCACGCATGACGACGGCGAAGGCGCGCATGGCTCTCGCGGCGGCCTCGTCGGATTGGGCGGACATGACGTCCATCAGCTGCACCTGGAAGCGGCATGCGGCGGCGGCCTGTTCGGTGCTAAGGGCGCCGGAGCGTCCGGCGGCGATGATCTGCATGTCGGCTGGAGAAAGTCGGGTCGCGGCGTCGCGGACCAGCGGGGCCAGGAGGGCGCGGGCGGCGGCGGGATCATATTCCTGTTCGGGCCGCAGGGCCGTCTGTTCGAGGATGGCCGCCTCCAGTTGACGTTCGCGCTCGGCGAGGGCGCCGAACTGACGCTCGATGGCCGGATCGGACCCGAGGGCGATGGGGTCATTGACCGATTGGGCGCAGAGTTCAGGGCGGGCGGACATCTTGCGCACGAGGGCGCCCAGGACGGTGAGCGTCTTCCTGGCATTGGCGTTGTCCATCTTCGGCATCTGGCGGCGGACGAGGTCGGCATAGATGGGCGTGGTCAGGCGGGCGAGCTCGATCTCGCCGGCGGCGGGATTATCCCGGGAGAGGGCGGCGATGCGGCCGTATTCGAAAGGATAGCGGGCCTGGAGGACATCGAGATTCCAGGGCAGGCCCTCGCGGGCGGCGAGGGGATCCGCCGGGCGGGCGGAGGGTGTTCCGCCCGAGCCGCCGAGGGCGGCGGCGATCGCCGCGCCGGGCCCGGAGAAGAGGAGACCGGTCAGCACGCCGATCACCGCGGCCACCGCCACGGCGGCGATACGGCTGGAACCTTCCCAGCGCAGGGCGGCGGCGAGGCCAAAGCCGAGGACCACGCCGAGCAGGCCGCCCCCCACGGTCATCAGACCGGCGTCCATGAGTTCCATACTGGTCATGCGCGGCAGAGTTGCGCGATGATCGTGAAGGGCGAGTTGAGAGAGGTGGTGAACGGGGCGGTAGGGATGAATGGGGGGACGCGCGGCGTGCGGCCCCCTCCTCCGGCTGTCAGTTGACCGTCGCCTTGCCGATATTCAGACCGTCGTCCCCGGCCCCGACCTGGATCACCGAGCCGTCGGCGAGGTCGCCGGCGAGGAGTTTTCTGGCGATGGGGTCGACGAGTTCCTTCTGGATGACGCGCTTCAGCGGGCGGGCTCCGTAGACGGGGTCGTAGCCGCGTTCGGCGAGCCAGTGCTGGGCGGCGCCGTCGAGGACCAGGGTCATGCGGCGGTCGGCGAGGAGCTTTTCGACGCGGGCGAGCTGGATGCGGACAATCGAATCCATCTGGGCGCGGCCGAGGCGCTTGAAGAGGATGATCTCGTCCAGGCGATTGAGGAATTCCGGCCGGAACGAGC
>JAXMCG010000029.1:0-41175 GCA_046349475.1 Caulobacteraceae bacterium
GACATTTTGGTTCTTCCACACGAAAATCGTGATCATGGCGCCGCTTGCGTAGCCCTTAGGCCTCGGCGGGGATCGCGCCCAGAGCTTCTTCCAGTTCCAGGAATGAGGGCTGCGAGTCCGTAGGAACGTTGCCGCGCCCGATTTCCACCGAAATCTGAGCGGCGTTGCCATGCAGGTGGGCAACCAGAACGGCCTGGATGATCTTGTAGAAGGCGCTTTCCTCGTCGATCACATCCTTCGCCCGGGCGGCCATCGGACCGACGATGCCGTAGGCCAGGAAGACGCCCATGAACGTGCCCACAAGGGCGCCGCCGATCATGGCGCCGAGAACGGCCGGGGGCTCGGTGATGGAGCCCATGGTCTTGATGACGCCCAGCACGGCGGCGACGATGCCCAAGGCCGGCAGGCCGTCGGCAAGATTCGAGAGGGCGTGCTGCGGCATCAGGGCTTCGTGGTGGTGCTTCTCCAGCTGCTTTTCCATGGCGTCTTCGACCTGGTGAGGGTCCTCGAGGTTCATGGTCATCATCCGCAGGGTGTCGCAGATGAAGTCGATGGCGAAGTGATCCTTCCCGATCTTCGGGAAGCGCGAAAAGATCGTTGAATCGTGCGGGTTCTCGATGTGGCTTTCGAGCGCGATCACGCCCTTGGACTTCATCGTCTTGGTCAGCAGGAACAGCAGGGACAGCAGGTCGCGATAGTCGGCCGCCTTCCACTTCGGCCCGCCGAAAATCTTCCCGAAGGCGCCGCCGGTGGCCTTGATGGTGCTCAGTGAATTCGAAATCAGAAAGGCTGCTATGCCCGCGCCGCCGATGGCCATCAGTTCGTGGGGCGCCGCCTCGATGATCACGTCCAGCTTGCCGCCGGACATCAGGTAGCTGCCGAACACCAGGCCGAACAGCAAGACGAGGCCGATGATCTGAAACATAGTGCGCCCAAAGTCCCCACGAGAAGTGCCGCGCAGAATGGGCGTTAATGCTTAATCCAAGGTGACGAAGGCGCGCCTTCGCCTTGATTGCCACGCGCGGCTGAACGTCCTAACTCAGGTCGGGCCATGGCCGCCCCGATCCCCGCAGAACCCAAGCTTCCGAAGCGCGCCTTCGCGATCATATTCGGCGTCTCCATGGCCACGGCGCTCGGCAATACCGGCCTGATGTCCGTGTTGCCCGTGATCGGCCGCACCCTGGCGATCCCCGACTATCTGATCTCCGGGATCTTCTCGATTTCGGCCATTCTCTGGGCCTTCTCCTCGCCGTTCTGGGCCCGCACCTCCGACCGCCATGGCCGCAAGCCCCTGATGATGCTGGGCCTCTCCGGTTTCATGGTCTCGATGATCGTCTGCGGGGCCATCGTCACGGCCGGGATGCGGCAGATGGCGGCGCCGATGGTGATTTTCGGCATGCTGCTCTTGGGCCGGGCCCTCTTTGGCTTCTTCGGGGCCTCGTCCAATCCGGCCACCCAGGCATATGTCGCCGAGCATTCCAGCCGTGAAGTGCGCACCCGGTCGATGGCCAACCTGGCGGGCGCCTTTGGCCTTGGCACCGTGATCGGGCCTTTCGTGGCTCCGCTCTTCATCCTGCCAAAGGACAATATCGCCGGCCCCCTCTTCGGCTTCGCCGCCATCGCCGCTGTAATGCTGGTGGTTGTCTGGCGCTTCCTTCCGGAGAGTCCGTTCGTGGAGGAAACCCGCCGTCAGACCCTGGCCGCGGAGGCGGAGGTCGCCGCCTCGGGCCAAAAGCTCAAGCCCATGTGGCTCGACAGCCGCCTGACGCCCTTCCTGATCTATGGCTTCCTGGTGGCGGTCTGCCAGTCGACCCAGGGCCAGATTCTCGGCTTCCTGATCATCGACATCACCCATCTGTCGCCCACGGACGCGCAGGGCTCAATCGCCATCGCCATGATGTTCGGCGCCGTGGCCGGCCTGCTGGCCCAATGGGGTATCATCGGCTTCTTCGAAATGGGTCCTCGCGCGCTCCTGCGATGGGGCGTGGCGACGGCGGCGGCCGGCATGCTGATGGTCGCCTTCGCTCACACCTTCCTGATCGTTGTCGCCGGCTACGCGATTTCCAGCCTGGGCTTCGCCCTGGCCCGCCCCGGATTCACGGCCGGCGCATCGCTCTCGGTGAAGATGGATGAGCAGGCCCGCGCCGCCGGGGCCATCGCGGCCGTGAACGGCATCAACATCGTCTTCGCTCCGTTCTTCGTGAAGCTCTACGAGCAGGTGGCCTGGGCGCCATTCATGATCGCGACAGCCGTGCTGGTGGCTTTGCTGATCTATGCCTTCGTCAATCCGATCCTGAAGAACATCACTGAAGGCGCGGCCACCACGGACGAAATCGCCTCCTCGACTCTTGAACGGACGGATGAGGCCGGCGTCTAGCGGCGAAGGAGGGTGACGGCGTCGCTCGTCAGGTACCCGTCCGCAGGCCGGCCCACCGATTTCTGCCAGGCCCGGACCGCCTTGCGCGAGCCGCGGCCGAGATCACCATCGATCGGGCCAGAATAGAAGCCGAGGGCGGTCAGGCCGCGTTGGGCCGCCTGCCGGTCGTCCAGGGTCAGGGGCGTTTCGTCCGGCCAGGCCACTGGGGCGCGGCCTTCGATGTGCCGGGCCAGGAGGCCCACGCCCAGGGCATAGGTGCGGCTGGGATTGTAGCGTTCGAAGACATCGTAGTTGGGCAGCAGCAGCAGAGCCGGCCCGTTCACGCCCGCCGGCAAGGCCAGGCTCGCGGAAAGGCCGAGGTCCGAGGCCGCCAAGCCACCCGTTGGCCGCAGGCCGAGAGCGGCCCATTCACCGAGAGTCAGCTTGGTCTCCTCCACCTCCACCTTGGTCAGGTCGAAGCCCAGGGGCAGGCGGGCAGGTTCGATCCAGCCCTGACCGCGCTTCCAGGCCTTGCCCAGGGGAGGGACGGGGCCGTCGGCGGCGGGAACATCCTGGATATGCCGCGCCGCGCTCGCCAGGGCGTCGAGGGGGGAGGGGCTCCAGACATCCGCCCGGCCATCGCCATCGAAATCCATGCCGTAGGTCAGATAGCTGGAGGGCATCAGCTGGGTATGGCCGAGCGCTCCGGCTGCTGAGCCCGTGAGCTGGGCGCGGGGGCGCACCCGCCGGTCGAGAATGGTCAGGGCCGCAACATATTCCGCCGTCCAATCCGTGGCCCCGCGCTGGGCGGCGCCGAGACTGGCCAGGGTGGAGAACACATCAAGAGAGCCGAAGTCGCGTCCATAGCCGCTCTCACGCCCCCAGAACGCCACCAGCACCGAGGCCGGCACGCCGAGCTGGGTCTGGATATCCCGGATGCGCGGGAACTGGGCGAGCTTCTTCAGGGCGATCGGCCCATCGCCGCCGATCAGGCTCTTCACATAGGTCCCGACCCGTTTGCTCTCCGGCTGGGCGCCGGCCGGGCGGATCAGGCCGGGGTTCATCGCCAGACCCACCCTCGCGGCCTTGATCGAGGCCTCGCTCACCCCGTTCAGTGTCGCGCTGGCTTCGGCGGCCGCGACCCAGGCGTCAAACGCCTCGCGGGACACCACGGGCTGGGCGCAGGCCGGCGCGCCCAGCAGGGCCGCGCCCGCGACAAGGAAGGAGCGTCTGTTCACGGAGCCGATGTCGCCTGAGGTTGCGGCGGGACCATGGCGGGCGGCGGGTTGGCGGCCTCAGCCTTCAATCGCGTGATCAGTTCGGGCGTCAGATAGGCATCGGCCGCCAGGCCCCGCGCCCTCTGCCAGCTGCGCAGCGCCGCCTTGGTGTTGGTCCCGATCACCCCGTCCGGGCCGCCTGCGGTGAATCCCAGGGCGTTGAGGGCGTTCTGCGCCGCTCTGCGGTCATCCAGGGAGAGGGGCGTCTCCACCGGCCACGCTGTCACCAGCCCGTTCGATCCGCCGAACCGGTCCGCCAGCAGGCCGACGCCGAGGGCATAGGAGGTGGAGTTGTTATAGCGCCGGATCATGAAGTGGTTGGGGAACACCAGGAAAGCCGGCCCCTTGGCGCCGCAAGGCAGGATCAGCCCGGCCGGCGAGGTCTCCGTCTCGCGCCAGCCCGCACCATCGGCGGCCAGCACCTGATTGTCCTTGGTCCAGTCCGCCGCCGGCTTCTTTGGCCCGTCGGCCAGGGAATAGTCAAAGCTGGGCGGCAGCACGACCTCCCGGTGCCAGGCCTTGCCCGTTTCCCAGCCCGCCTTCTTCAAGAGGTTGGCTGCGCTGGCCAGAGCGTCCGGCGCGGAGGCCCAGATGTCCTTGCGCCCATCCCCGTCCCCGTCGACAGCGTCCTTCAGATAGGTCGAGGGTAGGAACTGGCTCTGGCCCATGGCGCCGGCCCAGGAGCCAATCATCTGGGGCCGGCTCGCGGCGCCCATCTGGATCATCTTCAGGGCCGCCAGGATCTCGCCCTCGGCCCAGGCGCGCCGGCGGCCCTGCGCCGCCAGGGTGGCGAGCGAGCGCAGCACATCCATGTCGCCCTGGATGGCCCCGAAATTGGTTTCCATGGCCCAGACGCCCAGCAGGATGTCGCGCGGCACGCCATAGGCGGTCTCGATGGCGCTGAACTGGCTGACCTGACTGCGCAGGCCCCGGCCTTGGCTGATGCGGGCCTCGGAGGTGACGCCGCGAATATAGTCTGACACCGGCTTGGAGAATTCCGGCTGCTTGCCGTCGAGGGCCAGCACCTTGGGATCGGGGGTCAGGCCGGCCAGCTCCCGCGAGGCGATCTCCGCCGGAAAGCCACCCGCCACGATCCGCTCGTAGAACCCTCTGCGCCAGGCGTCGAAGGGCTCGTCGCCGGAGCTCGCCAGGGGCGGGGGCGGAGGCGGTGCGCCCGGCGCCGGAATGGCCGGCGTCGGCACGATCTGCTCGGCCGGGCTCGCACAGCCGGCCAGGGTCAGGAGGATGAACGCACGCCTATCCATGGGTGAAAGGTAGTGGCGCTCGCCGAACGCGGCAATCTGGAAGGCTTCCGCGCCCTGCGGCCTCCTGCACATTTGACTTCGCCGCGGCCCTTCCCTATACGCACGCGCTCACTTCCGGCACGGCCCAACAGGTAAGACGACTGTCATGAAAGTTCGTAGCTCGCTCAAGACGCTCAAGACGCGCCACCGCGACTGCAAGCTCGTGCGTCGCAAGGGCCGTATGTACGTGATCAACAAGACCAACCCGCGCTTCAAGGCCAAGCAAGGCTAAGACCCGGTGGCCCAGCCCAGAGCCGTTCTCTGGGACGTTGGCAATGTCATCGTGCGCTGGGATCCGCGCACCCTATCTTCCAAGATCTTCCCTAACGCCGCCGAGCGCGACGCGTTTTTGCGTGACGTCTGCACCGGCGAATGGAACCTGCGCCATGATGCGGGCCTGCCCATGGCGGACGGCATTGCAGAGCGCACGGCCCTTTTCCCGCATCATGCCGAGGCCATCGCGGCCTGGCAGTCGCGCTGGTGGGAGATGTTCTCCGGCCCCATCCCCGAGACCGAGACCGCCATCAATGACCTCGCGGCCCGCGGCGTCCCGCAGTTCGGCCTCACCAACATGTCCCACGAGACCTGTGACGGCACCTTCGCCATGAGCCCGGTGTTTGGACATCTGCGGGACATCGTCGTTTCCGGCCACCACCGCATCACCAAGCCCGACCCCGCCATCTATCAGTTGGCCTGCGAGCGGGCGGGCCTCGCGCCCTCCGACTTCGTCTTCGTCGATGACAGCCGGCGCAATATCGAGGGCGCGGCCGCCCTCGGCTTTCATGTCCACAGGTTTGTTGATCCGGCGGCGCTCAGACCGGCCTTGGAGGGTTTCGGGCTCCTCTGAGGGCGTCTAGGGTCCGGCGCAAGTTTCGTATCCCGAAAGACCCTCCCATGGCCGACGATTCCTCCGTCATCGACACCCTCAACGCCACCGCCCAGGGCAAGCTGAAGAGCATCGTCGAGCGCATCGAGCGCCTGGAAGAGGACAAGGCCGCCGTCGCCAACGATCTGAAAGAGGTCTACGCCGAGGCCAAGGGCGAGGGCTTCGACACCAAGATCCTTCGCAAGGTCATCCGCCTACGCAAGCAGGAGACCGCCAAGCGCCAGGAGGAAGAGGCTCTCATCGACCTCTACATCTCCGCCATCGGCGGCTTTTGAACCGCAAGAAGCCAGATCCGAAGAAGCAGGCCCAGCGGGCCGCCCTCAACGCGCTCAAACGCGTCCAGCGCCAGGCGAACAGGGCCGGTGTCGACCTCTCGGCCTGGGAAGGTGAATTTCTGGGCTCCGTCACCGACCGCGTGAAGACCTACGGCCGCGCCTTTGGGGATCCTGAGAAGGGCGCGCCCGGCCAGGCGCTCTCCGCCTTGCAGGCCGTGAAGCTCAAGGAAATCGCGGCCAAGGCGAAGGGCGAGAAGAAGGGCTTCAAGAAGAAGCCGCCGGCCTGGAAACGCGACAAGCCGCCTGAAGATTAGCTCGCGAAATCCACGTCCTTGGCCGCCACCGTGCCGCCCTTCTTCCCAGGCCCGTTATTGTAGGCCCAGTAGAGGTTGGTGTGCTTGATCACCTGGTCAGGCGGCGGGGCCCCCCAATTGGACATATCCTCGGTGGTGTGCGCATCCCCCACGAGGGTGACATCATAGCCCCGGGCGAAGGCGCCGTGCAGGGTGGAGCGGATGCAGGCGTCGGTCTGGGCGCCGGTGACGATCAGCTTGCCTACCTTTAGATCGGCCAGCACATCCTCAAGGTTGGTCGCCTCGAAGGCGTCGCCCCACTCCTTCTGGATCACCGGCTCGCCTGCGGCTGGGACCAGCTCGGGCGCGATTTTCCACGCGTCGGACCCGGTCTTCAGGTCATCGCTGTTGTGCTGCACCCAGACGACGGGCGTTCCGGCCTGGCGCGCACGCTCGGCCAGCCCCGCGATGGTAGCGACCACGGCGTCGCTGTTCACGGAGGCTTTCATCACCCCGTTCTGCACGTCGATGACGATCAGGGCGGTGTTGGGTCGGTCAGGCAGGGTTGTCATGGGAATGGAAACTAACCGGGAACATCGATCGTTTCCAGGCCCCAAAAAGTTTCCTCGGGTCGAGAAAATCCTAGCCCGCTTCGCTGATCAGCTCGTCCAGGCCCTGTTCGCGGACCTTGCGATAGAGGGTCGAGCGGCCGATGCCCAAGCGGCGGGCTACCTCGCTCATGTGGCCGGAATAGATCTCGATGGCCAGCTGGATGAGATCGCGCTCGATGTCTTCCAGGGTCCGCAGATGGCCACGCTCGTCGAGGATGCGCACGGGCGAGTCCGCCGGAATCTCAGCCAGCACGCTCTGGGGCGCTGCCGCTGCGGCCGGTGCCACCGCCTCCGGCGGCGGCATCTTCACGCCCGAGATCGCGGGGAAGTCATGCGGCTGCAGATAGGGGGCGTCGGCCAGAATGATGGCGCGGTAGACGGCGTTCTCCAGTTGGCGGACATTGCCCGGCCAGTCATAGACGGTGAGGAAGCCCAGGGTCTCCGGCGCGGCGCCGGCCACGCGCTTGCCCTCTTCGACGTTGAAGCGCCGCACGAAGGCCTCCACCAGGGCGGGGATATCCTCGCGCCGCTCACGCAGGGGCGGGGCTTCGATCGGGAACACGTTTAGCCGGTAGTAGAGATCCTCACGGAACCGGCCCTCGGCCACGGCCTGGCCCATGTCGCGGTTGGTGGCCGACAGGATGCGCACATCCACCTTCACCGGCCGCTTGGCGCCGATCGGATCGACCTCGCTCTCCTGCAGCACGCGCAGCAGCTTGACCTGCATGTCCAGTGGCAGCTCGCCGACCTCGTCGAGGAAAAGCGTGCCGCCATGGGCTTCCTGGAACTTGCCCAGGTGCTTGTCGTGGGCGCCGGTGAAGCTGCCCTTCTCGTGGCCGAAGAGGATGCTCTCGATCAGGTTCTCGGGGATCGCGCCGCAGTTCACGGTGACGAAGGCCCGGCCCGCCCGGTCGGATGCGCCATGCACCGCCCGGGCGATGACTTCCTTGCCGGACCCGCTCTCCCCGGTGATCAGGATCGGAATGTTGGATTTCGCGGCGCGCTCGCCCATGCGGCGCACCATGGTCATGGCCGGACCGGACCCGATCATGTCGTCGAAGGTGAAGCGGTGGGCCACATGCTTCTTAAGCCGGTCGACCTCGCCCTTCAGGTCGCCAAGGGAGAGGGCGTTGCGGATGGAGACGGTGATCCGCTCCGGGCTGGCCGGCTTGACGAAGAAATCGCAGGCGCCGGCCTGCATGGCCTTCACCACAGTATCGATGCCGCCGGTCGCCGTGACCACGATCACCGGCTGGGCGAAACCGCGCGCACGCATGTCGGCAAGGGTTTCCATGCCCGAGAGGCCCGGCATGTTGAGGTCCAGCAGCACGACATCGGCCCCCGCCGTCGCCAGCCGGTCCAGCGCCTCGCGGCCGCTCTCGGCATGCGACACGGCGAACCCGTCGCGCTCGAGCACCGCCTGGATCAGGCGGCGCTGGGTTGGATCGTCATCGACGACAAGGACCGTTTTGGTCATCAGAACACACCCACCAGAACTGGACGCTCATCTCGTTGGACGAGGCCTCGTTGTCCCGAGGTGATACAGGTCCGGGGTAAAGGCGGGGTTTCGGAGGCGTTGTCCGGGGGTTAACGCTGTGTCGGGTTCTAGACCCCGAATTCCAGCCCCACGCCGAGGCCGGCGAGCACGTCCCAGTACTCCGGGAAGGTCTTGGCGACGCAAGCAGGGTCCTCGATGACGATCCCTTCAACCTTCAGCCCCGCCAGGGCGAAAGCCATGGCGATGCGGTGGTCGGCGAAGGTGCGGATGCGGGTCGTGGCGCCGGCTGCTTTCAGGTTCGGATCGCCGCTGACGATCAGGTCATCGCCCTCTTCCCGCGCCAGGCCTGGCTGGATGCGGTTGAGGCCCTCGGAAAGGGCGGCGATGCGGTCGCACTCCTTGACGCGCAGGTTGGCGATGCCGGTGAAGCGCACCGGCGTGGCGTTGAACGCCGCCAGGACGGCGATGGTCGGGATGGCGTCCTGCATCTGGCTGCCGTCGATCTCGGCGGGCAGGTGCGGGAAGGCCTTCATGGTCCGCCAGGCCGCCGCGTCCGGCTGGGTGAAGTTCTCCGCCGCGACGCCTAGGTCGATCGCGCCGCCGGTCAGGATGTCCGCGCCCCAGAGATAGGTCGCCGCCGAGGCGTCCGGCTCGATGAAGAGGTCCGCCGCCTGGTAGCCGGTGGGCTGCACCTGCCACGCCGCATGATTTCCGATCGGCTCGATCACACCGCCGAAGTGGCGCATGGCGGCCAGGGTCAGGTCCACATAGCCCCGCGCCCCGATGTCAGGCCCGGTCAATGCGACTTCAACCGGCCCCTTGGCCCCGCCTGCCGCCATCATCACGGCGGAGACATATTGGCTGGAGAGCGAGGCATCGATCTCCACGCGCCCGCCCTTCAGGCCGCCCTTGCCGACAATGATCACCGGCGGGCATCCGGTCGGCGCCGTCGCATCGACGCCGAGGGCTTTCAGGGCGTCCACCAGGGGCCCGATGGGGCGCAGCCGCATGTGCTGGTCGCCGTCGACGATCACCGTCCCTTCGACCAGGGCCGCCGCCGCCGCCAGAAAGCGCGTCGCCGTCCCGGCATTGCCGAGAAAGAGGGCCCGCTCTGGCTCCTTCAGCCGCCCGTCGCCGGTGACCACGAAGGTGGTTTCGTCCGGCTCATCGATGGAAACGCCCATGACCCGCAGCGCCTCGGCCATCCAGCGGGTGTCATCGCTCTTCAGGGCGCCGGTCAGGCGGCTCGTGCCCCGGGCCAGCCCCGCCAGCAGCAAGGCCCGGTTGGTGATCGACTTGGACCCAGGCAGCGTCACCCGCCCGGCGAGGGGCGCCCCCACCGGCGAAATTCGCACACCTTCAATGGTCGCTGCCGCGTTCATGGGCGCTAACTAATCCTCACGGCGTTTGAGCGCCAGAGCGGCGGGGACGCGCTCCTTCAGGGGCGTGTCCCCAGGGCCTGTCAGAAGGGACCGCGATCTTCGCGTCTTCCTCCCAAGGGACACGCCCCTGAAGGAGCGCGTCCCTCCGCCCAGGTCACACCGCTCCGCCAACCGATCTATGGGGTTTCGTGTTCGTCCGTTGCGCGGCGCCAGACGGCTTCGAACTCGGAGGCTTCAATCTCGACCGGTACGAATTGAGGGTCACGACCAATCTCGCTCAGAGGCGGCACAGGTTCGACACCCAGATGGCTGCCGCCCTTCTCAAACCCGTCGGCCGCGTAGCCGTGGCGCCTGTTCGCGAACACTTCGATCTTCCTGACTTCAAAGCGGTCAGCGTCCAACTCGCTGTAGAGCAGTACGGGTTCGGACAGAGAATCGTGCAGCCATTGGACTTTGATATAGGTCATTCGCCCTCCCTATCGTCCGGCTCGGGGTGTAGTCTTTGCCCCATGAACGCCCCCGTGAAAATGACCAATGCCACCGAGGAACTGCCCCAGTGGCGCCTCGATGATCTCTACGCCGGCCGCGAGGACCCGCGCATCGAGGCGGACCTCGCCGCCGCCGCCGCCGCCAATACCGAGCTCGCGAAACTGCAAGGCAAGTTCGTGGCCGCCCGGGCTGACGCGGCCCGCCTGGGCGCCATGCTGGACCAGGGCATCTCCCTCTATGAGGACGCCACCAACGGCCTCTGGTCGGTAGGGGCTTACGCCTCGCTCTCGGCCTCCACGGCGCGGGACGATCCGGCCTGGGCCAAGTTCGAGGCGGACCTGCGCGCCAAGTCCTCGCAGATCGCCGCCGAGAGCCTGTTCTTCTCCCTGGAGCTCAACGAACTCGATGACGGCGAGATCGAGGCGGCCCTGCGCGCCCATCCGGCCGCCGCCCGCTGGCGGCCCTGGCTGCGCCGCGTGCGCCTCTCCCGGCCCCACGAGCTGACCCATGACCTCGAGCGCTTCGTCATCGACCGTGGCCCAGCCCTCTCCAACTGGGTGCGCCTCTGGGACGAGACCCTCGCCCGCCTGAAAGCCAAGGTCGGCAAGGAGCAGCTGTCTCTGCCCGAGGCGCTCAACCGCCTCTCCGACCCCTCAGCCACGGCGCGCAAACAGGCCGCCCAGGGCCTCGCCGTGGCCCTGGAGGAGCGCACGCCCGTCCTCGCCCTCTCGCTCAACACCATCGCCTTCGAAAAGCAGGTGGAGGACCGGTGGCGGAAGTATGCGTTCCCGGCCCAGTCGCGGCACCTCGCCAATGAGGTGGACGCCGAGGCCGTCGACGCCCTCGAGGCGGCCGTGGTCGAAGCCTATCCCGCCATCAGCCACCGCTATTACAAGCTGAAGGCCAAACTGATGGGCCGCCGCACCCTCGACTATTGGGACCGCAACGCGCCCCTCGATGCCGCTGCCCCCCGCCGCTATGGCTGGGACGAGGCCCGCGCCATGGTGCTGGACAGCTTCGCGGCCCTGGCCCCGAAATTCGCCGACACGGCCCGCACCTTCTTCGAACAGCCCTGGATCGACGCCAAGCCCCGGGCCGGCAAGCAGTCGGGCGCCTATTCCCACCCGGTCACCTCCACCAAGCACCCCTATGTGTTCATGAACTACATGGGCGAGCGGCGAGACGTGCTGACCCTGGCTCATGAACTCGGCCACGCTGTCCATCAGACCCTGGCCGCGCCGCAGGGCACGCTCCTGGCCGATACGCCGCTCACCCTGGCAGAGACCGCCTCGATCTTTGGCGAGGGCCTCGTCTTCGAGCGCTTGCTGGCCGACGCCTCCAAGGCGGAACGCCGCGATCTTCTGGCCGGCAAGATCGAGGACGGGCTTAACACCGTCGTCCGCCAGATCGCCTTCCACCGCTTCGAGACCCGCTTCCACGCGGCCCGCGCCGAGGGCGAGCTGTCACCGGCCCAGATCGGTGGCCTCTGGCTGGAGGTGATGGGCGAAAGCCTCGGCCCGGCCATCAAGCTGAACCCCGGCTACGAGCACTATTGGGCCTATGTCAGCCACTTCACCCACGCCCCATTCTACGTCTACGCCTATGCCTTCGGGGACCTGCTTGTGCGCGGCCTGATGGAGAAACGCCGTGAAGATCCGGCCGCGTTCACGCCCCTCTATGAACGTCTGCTCGCTGACGGCGGGGCGAAAACCTATGTCGAGGCCCTGGCTCCCTTTGGCCTCGATGCCCGCCAAAAATCCTTCTGGGCTGCGGGCTGCGCCGGCATCGAGCGGCTGGTGGATGAGTTCGAGGCCATCGTCGGCTGATCTCGCCCCATGAATGACAAGGACCCTGAACGCGACCGCCTCTCAGGCCGCATCGCCCGCTTCGCCCAGGTGGGCGTCGGCCTGTCCGGCGCGGCGGCGACATTTGGGGCCAATCGCCTGTTCGGCTCCGGCGACGCCGACGCGCGCAATGCCCGGGCGCTCAAGGAAGCCCTCGGCAAGCTCAAGGGCCCGATGATGAAGGCGGCCCAGATGCTCTCGACGGTGCCGGACCTGCTGCCGCCGGAATTCGCCGCTGAGATGGGCGAGCTGCAGGCCAATGCCCCGCCCATGACCGGCTCCTTCGTGCGCCGCCGCATGGCCGCCGAGCTGGGCGCCGACTGGAAGGCCCGGTTCAAGGACTTCGATCTGGAGCCGGCCGCCGCCGCCTCCCTCGGCCAGGTCCACCGCGCCACGGCGCTCGATGGCCGCGCCTTGGCCGTGAAGCTGCAATATCCGGACATGCAGAGCGCTGTGGAAAGCGACTTCGGCCAGCTGCGCGCCTTGATGGGTCTTGGCCGCAGTCTCTTCCCGGCCATCGACACCAGCGAGATCATCGAGGAGGTGGGCGCCCGCATCCGTGAGGAGCTGGACTATGGCCGCGAGGCCAGGGCCATGAGCCTCTACCGCACTTTCTTCGCGGGGCGGGACGATATCGCCGTGCCCGAGGCCCTGCCGGAGCTCTCCACGGGCCGGCTTCTCTCCATGACCTGGCTGGAGGGCAGGGGCCTTCTGGCCTTCAAGGACGCCCCGGCCGAGACCCGCAACCGCATTGCCCGCCTGCTGTTCCAGGCCTGGTGGACGCCCTTCAACAATATCGGCGTCATCCACGGCGACCCGCACCTCGGCAACTACACCTTGGCCGGTGAGGCTGACCGGCTGAACATGTTGGACTTCGGCTGCATCCGCATCTTCCCGCCAGCCTTCGTGGGCGGGGTGGTAAAGCTGTTCGGCGCCCTCTCCTCGGACAATCGCGCCGACCAGCGCGAAGCCTACGAGACCTGGGGCTTCAAGGGGCTCACTGAAGACCTTATCGACACCCTCAATCTTTGGGCCCGCTTCATCTACGCGCCCCTGCTGGATGACCGCGTGCGCACCGTCGCCGACGGCGTGAAGCCCTCCGAATACGGCCGCCGCGAAGCCTTCGCGGTGAAGCAGGCCCTGGAAGCCAAAGGCCCCGTCACCATCCCCCGCGAATTCGTGTTCATGGACCGCGCCGCGATTGGGCTGGGCTCGGCGTTCCTGCACCTGGGCGCCGAGATGAACTGGCGCAAGCTGTTCGAGGAATCGCTGGAAGGGTTCAGCGTCGAGGGGTTGGCGAAGCGGCAGGGGGCGGCGCTGGGTGCGGTGGGCCTGAGCTAGGGGACGCGTAACAAGTACACGTCCCCACGGCCCACCGGCGCTTGCCGGGGACGTGTACTTGTTACGCGTCCCCAACCATGAAAAGCACATGCCACCAAACAGGAGCCCCCCATGTCCCTTTCCGGCAAGCGCATCCTCATCGTCGGCGGCGGTTCGGGTATCGGCTACGCGGTGGCGGAGGGCGCGGCCAAGGAGGGCGCGGATGTCATCGTCGCCTCCACCAATTCTGAGCGCGTCCAGTCCGCCGCCGCCCGGCTCGGCAACCACGCCTCCGCCGCTCAGGTCGATGTCACGGACGAAGCGTCTGTCGCCGCCCTGTTCGACGGCCTCACCAACCTCGACCACATCGTCACCACGGCGGGCGACTGGGGCGGTCCGCGCCGGGGCCCGCTCGCCGATCTTGATCTCGACGCCGCCCAGCGCCTATTCGCCGTACGCTTCTGGGGCGCGGTGCGCCTGGCCAAGCACGGGGCGGCCAAGCTCAACCAAGGCGGCTCGATCACCTTCACCGACGGCATGGTCGCGCACCGACCGTCGAAGGGCTCGGCCATCTCCACCGCCATGGCCGGATCCATCGAGCACCTGACCCGCGCCCTCGCTGTCGAACTGTCGCCCCTGCGGGTCAACTGCGTCTGCCCGGGCCTGATCCGCACCGATGTCTGGAATTCGATCCCGGAAGAGGGCCGCGAGGCGCGCTTCACCGAGATGACCAAGCGCCAGCTCGTCCCCCGCATCGGCGAGGCGGCGGAATGCGCGGAGGCCTACCTCTACCTGCTGAAGGCCGGCTACACGACGGGCCAGGTCCTCCACGTCGAGGGCGGTGTGGCGCTCGGCGGATAGGTGTCCATTCTCATCTACATCGCCGCAGCGGTCTGTGAGATCGCGGGCTGTTTCGGGTTCTGGATGTGGCTGCGGGACGGTAAGTCGCCGCTCTGGGCCGCCGCCGCGATCCTGCCCCTGGCCGGCTTCGCCTGGCTTCTCACCCGCATTGAAACCGACGTCGCCGCCCGCGCCTTCGCGGCCTATGGCGGCATCTATATCGCCGCCTCCCTCGTCTGGATGTTCGCGGTCGAACACCAGCGCCCCGATCGCTGGGACCTGATCGGCGGCGCCCTCGCCATCGGCGGGACCCTCGTCATCCTCTACGGGCGGCGCTTGGCCTGAGCGCGGCCATGGCCCTAGGGTGGGCTCTCAGCGCGGGAGCCCCAGATGGAAACCTATTCGGACTATGACGCCGTCGGCCTCGCCGAGCTCGTGCGCAAGGGCGAGGTGACGCCGGCCGAGCTCACCGACGCAGCCATTACCCGCATCGAGAAGCTCAACCCCACCCTCAACGCCGTGGTCATCGAGCGCTTCGACGAGGCCCGCGCCGCTGCTGCTGATCTGCCCGACGGCCCCCTCAAGGGTGTGCCCTTCGCCTTGAAGGATCTCTCCATCACGGTCGCCGGATGGCCACGCACGTCCGGCTCCCGTTTTTGCAAGGACGTGGTCGATGGCGCCGACTCCGGCCTCACCACGCGCTATCGCGCCTCCGGGGTGAACCTGCTCGGCCGCACGGCGACGTCAGAGTTCGGCATCGTCGGCGTCACCGAGACCGCCCTCTATGGCCCCACCCGCAACCCCTGGAACCCGGATCACACCCCTGGCGGCTCCTCAGGCGGGGCGGCGGCGGCGGTCGCGTCGGGCATGCTGCCCATGGCCCATGCCATGGATGGCCTGGGCTCCATCCGCATCCCCGCCGCCTGCTGCGGCCTTGGCGGCCTGAAGACCACCCGCGACCGCGTGCCGGACCTGCCGGATGGCTTCGACTATGCCATGGGCTTCGATGTCGGCCACGTCGTCTCGCGCACCGTGCGCGACACCGCCCTGATGCTCGACCTCACCGGCCTGCCCGAGCCCGGCGCCCCCTATGCGCCACCGCCCAAGACGCGGCCCTACATGGAGGAGATCACCCGCGCCCCCGGCCGCCTGAAGATCGCCTGGTCCTCGGCCAAGCGGCCCATTGATCCAGAGATCCAGTCCGTCCTGGAAGAGACCGCCGCCGTGCTGGAAAAGCTCGGCCACGATGTCCGGCCT
This sequence comes from Caulobacteraceae bacterium, assembly GCA_046349475.1. Taxonomy (GTDB): domain Bacteria; phylum Pseudomonadota; class Alphaproteobacteria; order Caulobacterales; family Caulobacteraceae; genus Acaudatibacter. The sequence continues at coordinate 15,633 of JAXMCG010000029.1, forward strand.
CAGACGCTGGAGACGAACTACGCCGCCCTTTACGCTGCGCGCGGCCCCTTCTCCGGCGCCAACTTCGCCGCCGGGATCAAGCGCTACATCGCCAAGGTCGGGCGCGAGCCGGAGGAGGCTGATTTCGAACGCTTCACCTGGTCCTGTCTGCACGGCGGGCGCCGGGTGTCCGGGGAGGACGCCGCCTGGTCGCTGCAGGAACTGCGCATGCTCAACTACGGTGTCGTGCGCTTCTTCGAGGATTGGGACGTCTATCTCACCCCGGTCATGGGCCAGCTGCCGCCGAAGATCGGCTACATTGACTCAAGCACCATGTCCTCGCGGGAGATCAATGCCCGCCAGTCCGAGGTCTTCCCCTACACCCCGCCGTTCAATTTCGCCGGTTTGCCCTCCATCAGCCTGCCGCTCGGTTGGTCGAAGTCGGGCCTTCCCATCGGCATGATGTTCTCCGCCGCCTATGCGGACGAAGCCACTCTGCTGCGCCTCGCCGCACAGCTGGAAAAGGAAATGCCTTGGAAGGACCGCAGGCCGCCGATCTGGGCGTGAGCGACGTTACGGCGCCTTGCCATTTTTCAAACGGGCGTTAGTCAGGGCGCCCCATGACCGCTGCTACCCAGATCGCCGCGCCCAATGCCCCGGAAGGCTACGTCATCCAGGCCAAGGAGAGCGGCTTTGCCCAGATGATCGGGCCGATCTACCAGCGCATCGATGAGAGCGGAGCCCAGTCGCTGGGTTTCAGGATCGAGAAGAAGCACCTCAACAATTCCGGCAGTCTGCACGGCGGTATGATCCAGGGCTTCGCCGATATGGCCTGGGGCCGGGTGATCTCCACCGAACGCTCGATCAACTGGGTGACGGTGCGGCTCGTTTGTGACTTCCTGGCGGGAGCCACTCTGGGCGACTTCATCGAAGGGGCGGGCGAGATCGCCGGCGAGGCGGACGGCATGTTCACGGTGCGGGGCCGCATCTGGACGGGGGACAAGACCCTCGCCGTCGGCACCGGCCTCTTCAAGGGATTTCAGGCGCGCGAGGCCCGGCCGGGCGAGCGCGCTTTCAAGGGTTAAGCCAATGGCCGACGACAGACAGACCCCCGAGGCGCAGGACGACGACAAGCCGGTTCCGCTGGAAGCCACCATGCCGCCGGAGATCGCCTCTCCCTTGGCCCCTTTCGTCGGCAAGTCGCCGCCCTATCCGGAGTGGTTCCAGAAGGCCATCGAGCGGGCCCCGCACCGCGCCCTGGTGCCGGTCGACGGCGCCAATATCGAGCTCCTCACCTGGGGTGAGCGCGGCAAGCCTGGCCTCATCTTCGTGCACGGCAACTCTGCCCACGCCGACTGGTGGAGTTTCATCTGCCCCTTCTTCGCCGACGATTATCGGGTGGCCGCCATCTCCATCTCCGGCATGGGCGGCTCGGACTGGCGCGACAGCTACTCCTTCGAGGGCTTCGCCACCGAGATCTGGGAATGCGCCAAGGCCGCCGGTCTCTACGACGCCGGCAAGCCGATCTATGTCGGCCACTCCTTTGGCGGGTCGCAGGTCTACTACTCGGCGGCCAAATATCCGGAACGGATGCGCGCGGCCCTGCTCATCGACACTGGCTTTGGGGGGCCGCCCTCGCAGGCCCAGATGGAGCAGATGATCAAGGAAGCCCAGGAAAAGGCCAAGGCCGCCGGCGAGCCGCCGCCCAATCCCGCCCAGTGGCAGCGCGGCCCCAACCAGTCGGGCCGCCCGAACCGCATTTACAAATCCCTGGAAGAGGCCCTGACCCGCTTCCGCTTCATGCCGCCCCAGGTGCCGGGCAACCTTTTCGTCGCCGACTTCATTGCCCGCCGGTCCCTCAAGCGCGTGCCCATGCCCGACGGCTCCGGCCTCGGCTGGACCTGGAAGTTCGACCCGCAGCTGTGGTCCAAGCTCGACCGCTCGGCCATGAACGAACTGGGAAACGAAAACGCCGCCCCGATGGCTCACATCTATGGCGACAAATCCAACGTCATGAAGCGCTCGCCCGGCTCCAACGCCAACTCCTTCATCCCGGCCAGCGCCCCGCACATCGCCATTCCGGACTCCGAACACCACATCATGGTGGATCAGCCCCTCGCTCTGGTGGCGTCTATCCGCGCCCTGTTGACGCGCTGGCCTTGAGACGCAGGGCGGGCTGGTGTAGCACCCGCCCCAAGGTTTGATCGAAGAGGGCGCGATGGCCGACCACGACCACACATCCGACTACCACCGCGGTGAGATGGACATCACCGAGCAGACGGCCACGTTCCATATGTTCAACGGCCTGACCAAGTGGGGCTCACTGGTGGTCGCGGTCCTGGTGCTGATGCTGGTGCTGTGGTTCTCCGTCAAGGCGGGCTTCTTGGGCGGGTTGATCCCGGGCGTCGTGCTGCTGGCGCTGGGGATTTTCTTCCTGCGGGACAAGCCTTCGGACGGGCACTAGGCGCCCAAAGGGGCTGCTTTCGGCTCCGGCTTCCGATTTGAACTCGTCGATTTTCGGCCGGCGCTTCCCGGCCGTAAGGTAAACGGCGTCAGACCTCGGTCTCGGGGCCTGATCGTCCGTCAACAAGGGGTAGTTCGCCGAATGGCCGTCATCGCCGTCACCCAGGAACGCCGCGCCGGCGAGACGCGTGTGGCTGTCACCCCCGAGGTGGTGAAGAAGGTGGCGGCCCTGGGATTCTCCGTGGTCATCGAAACGGGCGCCGGCAAGGGCGCCTCGATTCCGGATGCGGATTACGAGGCCGCTGGCGCTAAGATCGTCAAGACGGGGGCCGAGGCCGCCGCCGGGGCCGATGTGCTCTTCAAGGTGCGTGGGCCGAGCGAGGCGGAGATCAATGCCTTGAAGCCGGGCGCCATCGCCGTCGGCCTCTTCAATCCGCACCAGGACCCGGCGCTCGTTCAGGCTTTCGCAAAGGCCAAGGTCAGCGCCTTCACGATGGAATTCGTCCCGCGCATCACCCGGGCTCAGGTGATGGATGCCCTGTCGTCCCAGGCCAATCTCGCCGGCTACCGCGCCGTCATCGAGGCGGCGGACGCCTATGGCAAAGCCCTGCCGATGATGATGACCGCCGCGGGCACAGTGGCCGCGGCCAAGGTGTTCGTGATGGGGGCCGGCGTCGCCGGCCTGCAGGCCATCGCCACGGCCCGCCGCCTGGGCGCGGTCGTCACCGCCACCGACGTGCGCCCCGCCGCCAAGGAGCAGGTGGAGAGCCTGGGCGCGAAGTTCGTCGCCGTCATCGACGATGAATTCAAGGCCGCCGAGACCGCCGCCGGCTATGCCAAGGAAATGAGCCCCGAGTACCAGGCCAAGCAGGCCGAACTGGTCTCCGAGCACATCAAAAAACAGGACATCGTCATCACTACTGCCCTGATCCCGGGCCGGCCGGCTCCGAAGCTGGTCAGCGCCGATCAGGTGGCTTCGATGAAGCCGGGCTCGGTGATCGTCGACATCGCCGTCGAGCAGGGCGGCAATGTGGTGGGGGTCAAGGCCGGGGAAGTGGCGGACGTGAATGGCGTCACCATCGTCGGCGTCGCCAATCTGCCGGGCCGTATCGCGGCGGACAGCTCCGCCCTCTATGCCCGCAACCTCCTCGCCTTTGCCGGCCTCCTGGTCGACAAGGAACAGAAACTCAGCCCGGACTTCGAGGACGAGATCCTCAAGGCCGCCCTGATCACCAAGGATGGCGCCGTCGTCCATCCGGCGCTGAAGTGACAAGGACCTGACCCCCATGGAAGTCGATCCCACCGTCTTTCGCCTGGCCATCTTCGTGCTGGCGATCTTCGTCGGCTACTACGTGGTCTGGTCGGTGACGCCGGCCTTGCACACGCCCCTGATGGCGGTCACCAACGCCATTTCCTCGGTGATCATCGTCGGCGCTCTTCTGGCCGCCGCCGCCCAGGGCGCGAATGGCGGTGATGCCAGCGCCCAGGTGTGGATCTCCAAGGGCTCTGGCGCCCTCGCCGCCGGGCTCGCGGCCGTGAACATCTTCGGCGGCTTCCTCGTCACCCAGCGCATGCTGGCGATGTACAAGAAGAAGGAAAAGTAGGCCGCCATGAACGCCAACATCGCGGCCATCGCCTACCTCGTCTCGGGCGTCCTCTTCATCCTCGCCCTGCGCGGGCTTTCCAGCCCCGTGACCAGCCGGCGCGGCAATACGCTGGGCATGATCGGCATGGCCATCGCCGTCGGCGTGACCCTGCTGACCCTCTTCACCGAGGGCAAGCTCGACGCCATCACCATCGGTCTGATCCTCGGCGGCGTCGCCGTGGGCGGCGGCATCGGCGCGGTGATCGCCCGCCGCGTGGCCATGACCTCCATGCCCCAGCTGGTGGCGGCGTTTCACTCCCTCGTGGGCCTGGCGGCCTGCTTCGTGGCCGTGGCGGCGATCTATTCGCCCCAGAGCTACGGCATCCTCGGCGATGACGGCCTCATCCACACCCAGAGCCTGATCGAGCTTTCCCTCGGTCTCGCCATCGGGATGGTGACCTTCGCGGGCTCCCTGATCGCCTTCGCCAAGCTGAACGGCAACATGTCCGGCGCGCCGATCCTTTTGCCCGCCCGCCACATCCTGAACCTCGCCCTGGCCGCAGTGATCGTGGTGCTGGTGGTGCTGCTGGTGATGAGCGGCGGCGAGGCCAAGTGGGCCTTCTGGGCGATCTTCGCCCTCTCCTTCGTGATCGGCATCACCCTGATCATCCCGATTGGCGGCGCGGACATGCCTGTCGTCGTCTCGATGTTGAATTCCTATTCCGGCTGGGCCGCTGCGGCCCTCGGCTTCACCCTGGAAAACGTCACCCTGATCATCACCGGGGCCCTCGTCGGCTCCTCCGGCGCGATCCTCAGCTACATCATGTGCAAGGGGATGAACCGCTCCTTCATCTCGGTGATTCTGGGCGGCTTCGGCGCGGATGACGCGGCGGCCGCCGGCGGCGTGGTCGAGACCCGGCCGGTCAAGCAGGGCTCGGCGGACGACGCGGCCTTCATCATGAAGAACGCCTCCAAGGTGATCATCGTCCCCGGCTACGGCATGGCCGTCGCCCAGGCGCAACACGCCCTTCGCGAAATGGCCGACAAGCTCAAGGAAGAGGGCGTGGAGGTGAAGTACGCCATCCACCCCGTTGCAGGCCGCATGCCGGGCCACATGAACGTGCTGCTGGCCGAGGCCAACGTGCCCTATGACGAGGTCTTCGAGCTGGAAGACATCAACGCCGAGTTCCCGACGGCGGACGTCGCCTTCGTGATCGGCGCCAATGACGTCACCAACCCGGCCGCCAAGACCGACCCCAAGAGCGCCATCTACGGCATGCCGATCCTCGATGTGGAAAAGGCCCGCACCGTGCTCTTCGTGAAGCGCGGCATGGGCTCTGGCTATGCCGGTGTCGAGAACGAACTCTTCTTCCGCGACAACACCATGATGCTGTTCGCCGACGCCAAGAAGATGGTCGAGGGCATCGTCAAAGGGCTCTGAGCCTGATTGACGCCGACCCCGGCTTAAGGCCCCCTACGCGCCCTGAGGGGTGAGGGGATCGCATGAGCATCGTCGAAGGTCCTGATTCTGGGGCGCCGCCAAAGGACAGGCCCAAGCTCGGGTGGCTGATCGCCCTGGTCTTGCTGGCCGTCAACTTCCTGATCTTTGGCCTCGTCAGCAGCACGGGCGATGACGCCGTTGAGGCCATGTCGCGGCGGGCCGGTTCGGTGATCTGGTGGGCCGACTTCAACGTCTGGGGCTTTGTGGGCTTTATTGTCCCGGTTCTTGGGCTGATTTTCATTCCCGGCGCGTTCGGATCGCGCATCCGCCAAGTCCTGCCGCCCATGCCGCGCTTCCGGTGGCTGGTCGTGGGGGCGGTGGCCCTCCTCTGTCTCGGCTTCGACGTGGCCTGCTACTTTACCGGCGGGAAGGGCGGCTATGCGACTGAAGAGGCGGCGGTTTTTGTATCCGGTGGCCGGGTCGCAAGCCGACAGCCTTGGGCAGACGCTAAACGGGTGCGGGTAGCCTGCGACATGGAAGGCAAGCACGATACCAACCCCGTCTTCCACTATGTCGTGTTCTTTAATAGCGGGGGGCCCGCTCAGCTCGCGGACCGGATCGATGCGCCGTCGTCCGCAGAGCAGGGGATGAGCGCTTGGCTGCGCGCCGTGCGGCCAATCGACGATGAACTCAACGACCTGCCCTCGGCCCGCAGTAGCGACTTCTTCTCCGGTGAGCCGGAAGCGAAGTGCATGTCGGCCTACGACGCGATCCTGAGTGACACCGACCGCCGCGCCTTCCACCGGCTCTTTACGCATCCGGGCCAATAGGCGGCGGGCTCGCGGTCATGATCGGTATCCTGGTCCGCGCCGTCGCGGTCATTGTCCTGCTGCTGCTCGGCCTCATTGCCGCCGGCGGCCTGATGAGTCTCTTCACGCCAAAGCCGCCGCTGCGGGGCCAGATGGTGGATATCGGCGGCCGGTCCATGCACCTGGTCTGCGAAGGCCCCGCCACCGGATCGCCGACCGTGCTTTTCGAGAGCGGCGCCTTTGGGTTCTCCGCCGACTGGGCCGTCGTGCAGGCGCGTCTGGCCGCCAAGGGCGTCAGGTCCTGCGCCTATGACCGGGCGGGGCTCGGCTTCTCCGATCCTGGCCCCGGCCCGCGCGATGGCGCGGCGGTGATGGCCGATCTCGACGCCCTGCTGGCCGCCGCCCATGTGGACGGCCCCTACATCTATGTCGGCCATTCCATGGCCGGCCTTTATGCGCGGATCTTCACCGCCCGCCATGCGGATGAGGTTGCGGGCGTGGTTCTCTGCGACGCCGCGACGGGGGAGGTGACCGAAGCGGCGCGGACAAATCAATTCGTCACGGTCTTCGCGCGCATCGCCAAGATCTCCGTCGTGGCCGCGCGGGTTGGTATCCTGAAAGTCTTTTCGCCCCTCGCCGACACCATCGGCCTTCCCGGCAGCGCGGCGGCCGAGAAGCGCTGGACCTTTGGGCGCGTGAGCCAGAACGTCTGGGCCGCTAACGAGGTCGGCCAATGGCGCCAAACCGCGTCCCAGGCCGCCGCGAGCGCGCCCTATTCACCCAGTCTGCCCGTCGCCGTTGTGTTGGCTGGGGAGGCGGCGGGCGAACGCGGTCAAGCGCGTGGCGCGCCCGCGCGAGCCTCCAGGTCTGGCTACTTCACCGCGGATTCAGAAGCCAACCACGCCAGCCTGCTGGGCGAAGACCATGCCGAGGCGATTCTCAAGGCTATCGAACATGTCATGAAGGCCGCCGCCCAACGCTGATAAGGCTTCGGCAACCTGGAAAGGCGAGGGTTCAGGCATGGATGCGGCGCTGAAGCTCGAGCATGTCACCAAGCGCTACGGCGACTTCGTGGCGGTGAATGACCTCTCCTATGAGGCCAAGGCTGGCCGGATCATGGGGTTCCTGGGGCCGAACGGCGCCGGCAAGACCTCGACGATCCGGATGATCCTTGGCCTGATGGATCCCACCGAGGGCCAGGTCACGGTGCTGGGCTCCAACCACCCGCAGTCGAAGCGCGACCGGATCGGGTTCCTGCCGGAGGAGCGCGGGCTCTACCGCCGCATGACGCCGGTGGAGGCCATCGCCTTTCTCGGCAGCCTGAAGGGCCTGCCGACCTCCGAAGGGCGCAAGCGGGCGCGGCGGATGCTGGAGGAGCAGGGCCTCGGGGAAGCGGCCAACCGGCAGATTCGAAATCTCTCCAAGGGCATGGCCCAGAAGGTGCAGCTGCTGTCGGCCATCGTGCATGAGCCGGAGCTGGTGATCCTCGACGAGCCGTTTTCGGGGCTCGACCCGGTCAATCAGCAGTCGCTCGAAAAGATCATCCGCGATCTCGCCCTGCGCGGCGCGACCGTGATCTTCTCCACGCATGTGATGCAGCATGCCGAGCGCCTTTGTGAGCGCGTGGTGCTGCTGGCTCACGGCAAGAAGGTGTTCGACGGCTCCGTGGCCGAAGCGCGGGGGCATGTGCCCGCCAGCCTCGTCCTGGAGGGCGAGATCGACCTCGTCGCGGCTGCCGGGCTGCCGGGCCTTTCCAATGTCGCCGCCGAACCCCTGGAGGGCGGCAGCGGCGTACGCATCACCGCGACCCTGGGCCGCGAAGCCCAGGCCAAGGACGCCCTGCAGGCGGCCTTCGCCGGCGGGCTCGACATCCGGCGTTTCGAGGTCAAGGAGCCGACCCTGCATGACGCCTTCATCGTGCTGACCGGCGGCGAGGTGTCCCAATGAGCCGTCTCTTGCGCATCGCCGGCCGGGAGTATGTGGCCTTCGTCAAGACGGTGGGCTTCTGGCTCTCGATGCTGATGATGCCGGTGATCCTGACGGTCACGGGCCTCGCCCCCATCGTCATGATGCGCTCGACCCCACCCCCGACCATCATGGTGGTGGACGCGGATTTCGCCGCCTCGCCGGCCTGTCAGCCTCTGACCGGGCCGCCGGATCAGCCCCAGAGGGCGGGCGGGGTTGTCCTCACCCGGGCCCTGCGCGGCGAGCGGGGCGTGCCGATCGCGCCCGGACCTGAGATTTGCGCTTCCAGGAGCGTCGACGCCATGGGCGCGGCCCTCCGCCCCTACCTGGCGGGCGGCAAGCCCTTGACCGTGCTGGCCTGGGCCGGAAAGCCCGGCGGCGCGGTGGTCGCCCGGCCCCTGGACTATGCGGTGATCCTCTATTCGGAAGGCGGCCAGGCCAAGGTGCGGGTGTGGAGCCGCAATGTCTCGATCAACAATTTCGAGGACCGGGTGACGGCGGCCATGTCCGAGGTGGAGCGGGTGCGCCGGCTGGAGGCCCTGGGTGTCGACCAGAGCGCCATCCGCGCTGCTCTGTCAGCTACACCGCCGGTGGTGGAGAGCTTCTCCCTGAAGGCCGAACGCGGGCGGGTGGCTGACCGTGACACGCTTCCCGCCATCGCCGGGGTGGTGATGGCCTTCCTGCTCTGGACGGTGATCATGACCGGGGCGGGACTCCTGCTGAACAGCGTCATCGAGGAGAAGTCGAGCCGCATCCTGGAGGTGCTGCTGTCCAGCGCCTCGGCGCCGGAGATCATGATCGGCAAGATCCTGGGCGTGGCCGGTGTGACACTCACCGTGCTGATGGTCTGGGGCTCGATCGGCGGGTCGATCGCGCTCGCCTCTCGGCCCGGCCTCGGTGTGGCGATTGTCGACCTGCTGTTCGCCCGCGGCTTCCTGGCCTATTTCGGCCTCTTCTTCATCCTCGGCTATCTGATGTTCGCGACCCTCTTCACGACGATCGGGGCGTTCTGCGAGACGACGCGCGAAGCCCAGACTTTGCTGGGGCCGATGATGATGATCCTGGTCATCCCGATGGTCTTCCTGACCCAGGCGATCACGCAGCCGGACGCCCCGATCCTGAAGGTGCTGTCGTGGATCCCGCCCTTCACGCCATTCATGATGGCGGCCCGGGCCGGCAGCGGTCCGCCGATCTGGGAGGTGCTGGGCACAGCCAGCCTCATGGCCCTGGTGACGGCGGGGGAAATCTGGGTGGCGAGCCGCGCCTTCAAGGCCGGGGCGCTCTCCAACGCCCGCTTCGACATCAAGCACTTCTTCGCCAGCATCACGGGCCGGGCTCAGGTTTAGGCGCAAAGAAAAAGCCGCGCTGACAAGGCGCGGCTTTCGAACTTTCGACCGGTAAAGGCGCGCTAGGGGCGCGCCGGCTTCTTCGGAGCCGCGATCAGCCCTTCGCGCTGCAGACGCTTGCGCGCCAGCTTGCGGGCCCGGCGCACGGCTTCCGCCTTTTGGCGGGCGCGCTTCTCGGACGGCTTCTCATAGTGGACGTGCCGCTTCATTTCACGGAACGAGCCTTCACGCTGCATCTTCTTCTTCAGCGCCTTGAGGGCCTGATCGACGTTATTGTCGCGGACGAAAATCTGTACCAGGGGGAAATCTCCTGTCGGTCGAAGGGCGGGCTGATACCAGAGGCCCGGGGGCTTGTCCATGGCGAGACGTGCGACAAATGCCGTTGTAGATTGGCTTTTATGAGCAACACCGCCTGGGCCGAAGAAACCGAGCTGCGCCTGTTGGACGCCGCCTTGCCGATCGCCGCCACCGAGGGGTGGAGCGGAGACCTCGCCGCACGAGCCGGGGCCGCGCTCGGTATGTCGCGCGGCGAGGTGGAACTGCTGACGCCGCATGGGGCGCGGGACCTCGCGGCCCTGCTGGCGGCGCGGCATGACGCGGCCGCGCTGCGGGCCCTGTCCGGGGTCGATGCGGCCTCGTTGAAGATCCGCGAGCGCATCCGCACGGCGACCCTGGCCCGGCTTGACGCGGCCCTGGCCGACGAGGCGGCGACCCGCCGGTGGATGGGCTTTCTGGCCCTGCCGCTCCATCTGCCCCTGGCCTCGCGCCTGGTCTGGGCCAGCGCGGACGGGCTTTGGCGCTGGGCCGGCGATACGGCGACGGATGAGAACCACTATTCGAAGCGGGCCATCCTGGCGGGAATTCTGGTGTCCTGTCTGGCGGCGGCTTTGGCTTCGGGACGGCCGGCGGCGGAGACCCTCCTGGACGCCCGCATCGAGAATGTGATGGCCTATGAGCGGCTGAAGGCCCGCTTCAAGCCGGCGGACTTCGCCCGGGACCTGGCCGGGGCGCTGGCGGGCCTGCGCTACGGCAAACCCTAACGCAGGGGCGACAGCCGGTTGACGTGGCCCATCTTGCGGCCCGCCTTGGCCTCGTCCTTGCCGTAGAGCCAGACGCGCGTTTCCGGCTCGGCGGCGAGCCTTTTCCAGTCCAGGGCGTCCGTCCCGATCAGGTTGGTCATGTCCACGTGGGCGAGGGGCTCGGTGGGGCCGAGGGGCCAGCCGGCGACGGCGCGTATATGCTGCTCGAACTGGTCCACCTCGCAGCCGTCGAGGGTCCAGTGGCCGGTGTTATGGACCCGGGGGGCGAACTCGTTGACCAGCAGCCTGCCGTCATCCAGCTCGAAGAGCTCGATGCCCATGACGCCGACATAGTCGAGTCCCGAGAGCACCTGGGCGGCGATGCGCTCGGCCTGGGCGGCGGTGGCGGGGGAGACCCGGGCCGGGGCCGAGGAGCGGCGCAGGATGCCGGCCTCGTGGTGGTTCTCGGCCAGGGGGTAGTGGGCGATCTCGCCGCCGCGGCCGCGGGCGGCGATCACCGAAAGCTCCCGGCGAAAATCGGCTGGCGCCTCAAGGATCAGTGGCGCGCGGCCCAGCTCGGCGAAGATGCGGTCCGCGTCTGAAGCTCTTTCCAGCCAGGCTTGCCCCTTGCCGTCGTAGCCGCCACGCCGGGTCTTGGCGAGAACGTAGCCGCCCAGGGCCGCCAGGCCCTCGGCCATTGCCGCCGGATTGTCCGCGAGGGCGAAGTCCACCGTGGGGGCGCCGACCTTGCGCAGGAAGGTCTTTTCCACCACCCGGTCCTGGGCGGTGGCGAGGGCCAGGGCGCCCGGCGCGACCTCCGCCTTCAGGCCGACCAGGATGTCCACCGCCTTGGCGGGAACGTTCTCGAATTCATAGGTGACGACATCGCTGACCCCGGCCAGGCGGGCGAGGGCAGCCGGGTCGTCATAGGCGCCGGTGACCGCGTGGGCGGCGACACGCATGGCGGGCGAGTTCGCCGCCGGGTCGAGGATGGCCGCATCGAAGCCGAGCCGCGCGGCCGCCAGGGCCAGCATGCGGCCGAGCTGCCCCCCGCCCAGGATGCCGATGGTGGAGCCGGGGGGGAGGGGAAACTGGGGCACTAGTCCTCGACGAATTCAGAAACGGAAGCGGTCTGGCGGGCGCGGTATTCGGCGAGGCGCTGGGCCAGGGCCGGATCATTCAGAGCCAGAATCTGGGCGGCCAGGAGGCCGGCGTTGCGGGCCCCGGCTTCACCCACCGCCAGGGTGGCGACGGGAATGCCGCCAGGCATCTGCACGATGGAGAGCAGGGAATCGAGGCCGTTCATGGCCTTGGACTGGATCGGCACGCCGAGCACGGGCAGTTCGGTCAGGGACGCGGTCATGCCCGGCAGGTGGGCGGCCCCGCCGGCCCCGGCGATGATGACCTTGAAGCCGGCTGCCTTGGCGCCCTTGGCGAAGCTGTACATGCGCTCGGGCGTGCGGTGGGCGGAGACGATCTTGGCCTCGAAGGCGACGCCCAGGTCTTCCAGGGCCGCGGCGGCGGACTGCAGGGTCGGCCAGTCCGAGCGGCTGCCCATGATGATGGCGACCGGCGGCTTAGACGTCATCGGAAGTCTCCTGAAGGCCAAATGGTCGCGGCCCGTGAAGGGCGCGGAGTATAGGCGCCGCCTTTACCACAACAACCGAGCCTCGCTAGGATTTGTGATGAAGACCCGGAAGGTGATTCGGCGATGAAGATTTCTGGCCCGTCGAGCGAGGCGTTCTCGGCGATCCGCAAGCGGGCCCTGGCCCAGGCCGGGGCGAATGTCACGCAAGGCAATCTTGCCGTGGACCGCACCGGCTTCCTCGGCCTGGCCGAGACGGAACTGACGCCCGCCGTGCAGGGCGCCATCCGCACCCTCATGACCGAGATCGACGATCTGCGCGGCGAGGTTTCGCGGCTGAAGTCGCGGCTGCAGGAGGCCGAGGTGCTGGCCGACCAGGACGGCCTGACCCCGGCTCTCAACCGCCGGGCCCTGGCGCGGGAGCTGCACCGGGTGGCGGCCTTCTCGCGGCGCTACGGCTCGCCGGCCAGCCTGGTCTATTTCGACCTCGACGCCTTCAAGCTCGTCAATGACCGCTTCGGGCACGCGGCGGGCGATTCGGCCCTGAAGGCGGTGGCCGAGCGGCTGAAGGCGCTGGTGCGGGAGAACGACGTGGTCGGCCGGATGGGCGGCGACGAGTTCGGCGTGATCCTGGTGCAATCCGACGCCGACACCGCCGAGGTCAAGGCAGCGGCCCTGGCCGAGGCGATCCGGCGCGAGCCGGTGAACTTCGGCGACTGGTCGGCGCCCCTGCACCTGACCTGGGGCGTGCGTCAGATCGATCCGGACGCCGATCCCGAGCAGATCATCGCCGACGCGGACGCGGCGATGTACGCCCGCAAGCGCGCCAAGGGCCTGGCCTAGCCCCTAGCGCCAGAGGGCCGCGTTGGCCCGTTCCTGTGCCTCCATCTGAGCCCGGCGGAAACCGGTTTCGACCACCGTATCCTGGTCGAAGTGCAGTAATTGATCCGTGGAAGGATCATAGGCCGGCCAGGGCGTGTTCGGGCAGGTGGGGACGCTCGTCCTGGCGAAGGCGACCCAGCAGGCGTGGGCGAGGGCGGTGAGGTTGCGCTCGCTGGCCTGGGCCAGGGCGGTCCGGCCCGGGATGGCGTCGATGGAGTCGAAGAAGAACGGAATTTCCGAGGCGTGATTGGTGCCCGGTCGCGAGCCCCTCTGGCGCTCCGGCACATAGGAGAAATAGTAGAGCCACGATGGCCTTCCGGCCGCGGCGCGGGCGGCGATCCAGCGGGCCGGGCCGCCGAACCGGGCGTCGTTGAAATACTGGCGGGCCAGTTCGTTGTCGGAGAGCCCCGGATAGGCGGCGCGCACTCCCGCCGGAATGTTCGCCGCCGCCGCCGCGCCGGCGGGACCGGCGAAATTGCCGGCGATCGAGGCCTCGTTGGAATTGGATCCAATGATCAGGGGCACGTCGACCGCTCTGCCCTGGGCGAAGGCCTGGGTAGGGCTGAGACTGAACATTCGTCCGTCCACGGTTGGTCCGATATCGCCCCGGCCGAGATTGGCGATCAGGGCCTCCACCGGAATGGCGCGCAGCTGATCCGGCGTGGCGCCCACCGGCAGGCCGAGTTTCGCGGCCAGCGCCGCCCCGTCGGCTTCGCGTTGTGCGAGGGTATCGGCCTGCCACCAGCCGCCGCCGCTCTCGACGATGGCCTTGTGGAAAAGGCCGCGCGCGGCCGGGGTGGTCATCAGGGCCAGGGTGTCGGCGCCGCCGGCGCTTTCGCCGAACAGGGTGACATTGCCCGGATCGCCGCCGAAGGCGCGGATATTGGCCTTCACCCATCGCAGCACCGCCACCTGGTCCATCAGGCCGTAGTTGCCGAGCGGCTGGCCGGCGGGGGCTTCGGCGGTGAGGGCGGGGTGGGCCATGAAGCCGAGGGGCCCCAGGCGGTAATTGAAGGTGACGACGATCACGCCGTCGCGGGCGAAGTTGCGGGCGTCATAGCTCTCGACCTCCGCGCCTCCGGAGGTGTTGCCGCCGCCGGGGATCCACACCATGACCGGCGCGCCGCGCGCCCCGACGGGCGCGGGGACCAGGGGCGCGGTGACATTGATGGTCAGGCAGTCCTCGCTGGTCGGGCCGGTATAGCCGCCGCCATTGGGAATGCCGCCGGGCAGGATCGGCTGCGGGCAGGCGGGAGTGCGGGCGGTCGCCTGGCGAATGCCGGTCCAGCGGGCCGGGGCCTGGGGCGGCTTCCACCGCAGGGGGCCCGTGGCGGCGCCGCATAGGGATGCCGCGATAGACCGCCGCCGGACCGACGACGGCGCCGGCCACCACGCCATAGGTGAGCCGCGCCGTGGGCTGGGCGGCCTGGGGCGCCGCCGCGACGGGCGAATCAGGGGCCGGGCCCGCACAGCCGCCCGAGAACGACGCCATGGCGGCGACCAGACCGATTGCGGCCAGGGATTTGCGGAACATGCTGAGACCTCCACCTCGAAGCCGGGCGTCTTTTCGCGCTCCGTTGCAGCCAGGCCGACTTTTTGACGGCCGAATGTGTCAGGCGCATTGCTCGCGCGCGGCCCGATTGGGTAGGTTGCGCCCATGGTTGATCAGATCGTTGCTACCCCCGAGGGCCCCCGTATCGTTTCGCGCGGGCCACAGAGCGCCGCGGGCCAGTTGTTTCACGTGGGCTTCGGCCTGGAGGCCAAGGGCCAGTACGACGAGGCGTGGGAGGCGTTCGCCAAGGCCAACGCCATGCGCACGTCCGATCCGGCCGAGCCCCTGACCCCAACCCGGTATGGCGAGCTCCAGGTCGAAATGATTCGGATCCAGAAGGCGCTGTTCGTCAAGGAATCCCTGCCGACCCTTGAGGAGCCCGGCCCGAAGCTGGCTCCGATCTTCATCGTCGGCATGCCGATCGCCGGCGCGCCGGTGATCGAGGAGCTGCTGGGCGCCCACCCAAAAATCCAGGCTCTGGGTGAAACCCAGGCCCTGGCCCGAATTGCCGCGAACCGGTTCCCATTCCGGCCGATGATCATCGTCAGGCCCGGCCAGTTCAAACGCCTACGTATGGATTATCAGCGCGCGATCCGCCAGATCGGCTGGAAAGGCGGGCGGTTCACCGACCGGACCTTGTGGAATCACCTCGGCGTCGGGGCCCTTTGCCTGATGTATCCGAACGCCATCATCATCAACGCGGCCATCTGGCCGATGGAGACCCTGCTGGAGTGCTTCTTCTCCGACTTCGTGCAGGGCCACGCCTTCGCCTATGACCAGATCGAGATCGCCAAGGAATACCGGCGCTACCGGGAAATCATGGACCACTGGAAGGGCCTGTTCCCCGGCCGCATCCATGATGTGGACGTCTATGATCTGTCGGCCGACCGCGAGGGCGCGCTGAAAGCCTTCGTCACCGAGACCTGCAAGCTGGACTGGGACGACGCCTGTGACCGGGCCCTGCGCAAGCTGACCCCGCTCAACAAGGACCGCTGGCGGCCCTTCGCCAAGCACTTCGCCCCGATGCTGAAGGCGCTCGGCCCCTACGCGCCGAAGTAGAGCCTTCGGCGCGGGGCCTCACTTCGCGGCCCAATCTTACTTCGCGGACAGGCGGGCCCGGGTGGCGGGGCGCCGGGAGATGGCGGTGCGGGCCACCAGGGCGCGGCGGGCCGCGCTGGGCGTTTCGCCGTGGATGCGGCGGAAGTGGCGGTTGAACTGCGAGATGTCTGTATAGCCGGCGGCGAAGGCGACATCGGCGATGGTCTTGCCCGACTGCTTCTCGTCGGCGAACACCCGCAGACAAGCCTCGATGCGAAGATTGACCAGTTCGGAGCGGAACGAGCGGCCGGCCTCGGTGAAGAGCTTGTGCAGATAGCGCCGTGAAATGCCCACGGCGCGGGCCACGTCCTCGGCCGAAAGGTCCGGATCGGCGAAGTGGCGGCGCATGTGCTGGGTGATCTGGTCCAGGCGCGCCCGCGAGAGGCGGTCGGCGGAATCCTCCGAGGCGCTGGCCCAGCAGTCTTCCAGGGTGGCCGAGACCAGCCCGCCCAGGACATCGATCAGGGCCCCGGCCCCCGGCGCGGCGCGCTTAGGATCGGCCAGGCCGATCAGGAAGTCCCTCAAAAGGCTGGGAACGCCGCCGAAATGTGCCCGAAGGGCGCCGCCCCTGAGGCGCTCGGGCGCCACGAATCGGGGCGACAGCAGATGCAGGGGCGCCAGCAGGCCGATCAGGCGCGCGCCCGGCTCGCCGCGGATATCCAGATCCGTTTCGCTGTCGAGGATCAGCACCTCGCCCCGGCGCACGGGCCGCAGCCGCCCGTCCCAAGCCTTGAATACCGCTTCGCCCTCGGCCAGGGCCGCCAGCATCACCGTGCCGGACGCAGAACCGACCGTCCGTGCGCGCGCTTCACAGCGCAGAACCGGCTTTCCCGTGGCCTCGGCAAGGATCAGGTCACCCATGCGGCGCAGGGAAAGGCGGCCTTCCGGCCCGATCGACAGACCGTCGCGGAACGGCCAGGCGCCCGCCCCGCCGTGGATGACCGCGCTCTGCAGGCGGCCCTGGCCGTCAACCGACGACTCCACCAGGCCGCCAAGCTTGGCCGCGCCTTGAGCCGCCTTGGATCGCGGCGTGGAGACCCTCCGAGTGCCGTGGCTTTCGCGCATCAGTTCGCCCCCTCCTGCGAAAATATTACCTATGTGTCATGTGGCCACGCGGCGCCGAATTCGTGGCAATCCGCCTAGAGCCATGTTTTTGCCCGGAGTTTCTTTTGGCGACCCCCGGTTTTGTAGTTCTCTCATTGCATATTCCAAATGGCTCGATTGTCCAAGACGCCATTGATGGGTTCCGTTACAAAGTCGAATTGAACGCTGTTCCGTGGGAGCAGTGTGCCCGCACGCCTAGGTGCAAACAAAAAAACGCTGAGGGGCTTTTAAAGCATGTCTCGTTCGACCACCGCCCGCCGTATCTCCGCCCTCCTGGCCTCCACGAGCTTCGTGGCCGCCAACATCCTTGTGGGGGCGGGAGCCCTGACAGCCACCGCCTTCATGCCAAGTGTCGCCCTGGCGGCTTGCGCGCCTGAAGATGGTTCGGCTGCTGCCGCGACCTTCGGCGCAACCGCAAGCACCGAGACTTGCACCGGCTCTGTAGCGTTCGTCAATTACACGGCTGCTGTCGCTGCCCAATCCGGCACGCTTCTGTTGGGCAATGGCGCGGTTGGTTTGGATGTGAGCACCAATGGGATTTTGGTGAACGCTGGCACCAAGGACATCGGGGTAGTTTCGATCACTGAGCCGGGCGGCGACAACGTCATCACGAGCACCACGGGCGACGGGATCAATGTGACCGGGACGGCGGGCAACGTCTCTTTCACCGCGGTGGGCAAGACGACGATCAGCGGCTCTGGCGACGGCGTCGAACTGAAAACCGGCGGCTCGGGCACGGTCAACTTCGACCTCACGGGCGGCGGGGCGAGCAGCGTCACCACCACCACCCCAGCTTCGGAATGGGCCGTCCACCTCGAAAACGGCACGGGCAAGACCGATGTCACCCTCGGTACCGCCACGATCAACGGCGGCATCGTGATCAACACCTCTGGCGCGCTGACCTACACCGGCACGGGCGCCACTATTAACGACACCACCGATGACGGCCTGCGCGTCGTCGGCGCGGCCACCAGCGCGAACATTGCGCTTGGCGCCACAAAGGGGCAGACCGAAGGTGCCGACATCGCCGTGGCGGGCGCGCTCACTCTGAAGAACGACGCCCTCGTTGAGGGCGTGAATGGCAGTGGGATCAGCACCAACGGCGGTTCCACCCAGACTCTGGACCTAAATGCCGACGTCAAGGGCGGCGCGAGCGGCGTCGCCGTGAATGAATCCGGAACCGGCACTGTCACGGTCAACCTGAACGGTGCGGGCGTCGATGTGACGGGCGGCACGGGCAATGGTATTGGCGTGACCCAAGCCAGCACCGGTTCGACCGTGATCGACGGCGACGACAAGACCCAGACGATTTCTGGCGCGACGGGTATCGCGGTGTCCGGCGGTACGGCCGTCAACACGACCATCAACGTCCTCGGCTCGGTGAAAGGCACGGCTGGCATTGGTATTTCGACGTCGGGCGCCACGGGCACCACGAAGATTACGACGGCTGACGTCACCGGCACCACGGGCGGCATCTCCGGCACGCCCGCCGGCAACTACGATCTTGATTCCACCGCCGGTAAGGTGAAGGCCACGGCCGGCATCGCGATCAGCGTCAGCACGGCCACGGCGGGCGCCAACTTCGAACTCGATACGGCCAACGTCGACGGCGTCGGCGGCGGCATCAGCGTCAACAACTCCACTGGGGCATCGGTCAACGACGTCGACACCACCAAGGGCGCCGTGACCACCAATGGCGGCGTTGGCGTCAATGTCGTCGGCGGCACGGGTGCGACCATCGTCAAGACGGGGGCGGTCACCGCGACCGCCGGCACGGGCGGCGTCTCGGCTTCGGCCGGGGGCGCGGTGACGGTCGACACCACCAAGGGCGACGTCTTCACCGTGAACGGCGTGGGCGTCAACGGCACGACCACGGGCAACGCCCTGGTCGATATCGACACCGGCAAGGTTGATTCTTCGGGCTTCGGCGTCTTCGGCCAAAGCACGGGCGGCGGCAGCGTCGACATCAAGACCAACGGCGCCGTCACCGGCACCGGCAATGTCGGCATCACCGGCGCGTCCTCGGGCGGCAACGGCTCGGTGACCATCGACGCCGACGGCGACGTCACCGGCGCCCTCATTGGTGTAAACGCGGTGGCGGCCGGCAGTGGCGCGGTCACCGTCAACACCACCGGCGCAACGCTGGTGAAGGCCACGGGCGGCACGGGCGTGAACGCCAAGTCCGCGACGGGCGCGATTGATATCGACACCACGGCTGTCACCGGCACGGGCGGTTCGGGCATTGTCGCCGAAAGCACCAAGGGCGGCATCACTATCGACACCACGGGTAACGTCTCCGGCACGGGCGGCGACGGCATTAACGCCAAGCAAACGGCCGGCGGCGGCGGAAGCGCCATCGCCATCGTTGCCGGCGGCGACGTCACCGGCTCCGCCGGCGGCATCATCGCGGCGGCCCAAGGCGATGCGAACTCTTCGGTCAGCGTCGCGACGGGCAAGACGGTCACGGGCCAGGGCGGCGCCGGTATCGTGCTGACCAGCGCGACCACGGGCGACTTCGACACCACCGTGACCCTGAACGGCACGGCCTCCGTCGTCTCCACGGGCGCCGATGGCGTCAAGGCCACCACCCTGACCATCGACAATACGACCGTGCCCCTCAACGGCGTGACCGTGAACATGACGGGCGCCGCCGGCGGTTCGATCACGGTCAATGGCGCGGCCAACGGTGTCTACGGCGTCCTGGCCTATGCTCAAAACTCGGGCAGCAACGACAGCGGCTTCGCCCGCGTCAACACCAATGATGGCCGCACGATCACGGTCGGCGCCGGCGGCGGCGACAATGTCACCGGCATCGCGGCGATCGCCGAAGACGACAACGGCGTCGAAGACGCGACCATCGTTCTTGGCCTCAACAACACCCTGGCCATCGGTTCGGCCGCCAAGTCCGGCGCTGTCGGCCTGTCCGCCAACGGTAATTCCGCGGGCGGCACGAACGGCAGCAAGGCCGCGGTGACGGCCGGCAACGGCCTGGCCCTGACCGTCAATGGCGACCAAGCCGCTGGCATCGTGGTGCAGTCGGAAGGCAACAAGCAGACCAACGTGACGCTGGGCACCGGCGCGATCGAACTCACCGACAACAACGGTGACGGCGACAGCGTCGGTATCCGCGTCGTTCACACGGGCGGCACGGGCGCGACCAACATCGACACCGGCACGACCACCATCGGCGCGGTCACGGCCATCGACGGCGACGGCCTCAACGTCGCCAGCACGGGCACCGGCCTGGTGACGGTCGTCACCGGCGGCGCGATCAAGGCCAACAAATTGGTCGCGGGCGCCGACGGCATCAGCATCAGCAGCGGCGGCGGCGTGAAGCTGACCACCAATGCGACGGTCTCCGGCGATCCGGGCGTGACCATCACCGACAACAGCCTCGTGGGCATCGACTATAAGGTCAACGCCAACGTCGACGGCGCGGCCGGCGGCATCATCACCAAGGAAGACGGCGCCAGCGCGACCATCATCACGGTCGGCGCGGCGGTGACGTCCATCGAAGGCGACTCCGACGCCAATAACGCGGGCGACGGCGTCAATCTCGACTCAATCGCCGGCGGCGCGATCACCTTCACCAACACGGCCGGCACCTCCACCGTGCACGGCGGCAACGGCATCATCGCCGACGTCTCCGGCGGCAACGGCGCGATCAATATCGGCCAGAAGGGCACGACCACCGCCACGGCGGGCGTCGGCGTCTCGGCCAACACCTCCGGCTCCGGCCAGATCGACATCGTCACCGGCCAGGTTGACGCCACCACCGGCGGCATCAACGGCAGCTCCACCGGCGGCTCGGTGATCAACGTCACCAACAACGGCGTGGTCACCACCACGGGCGGCATCGGTATCAACGCCACCTCTTCGGGCGGCGCGGGCGGCGACGTCACCGTCACCTCCAAGGCCAACGTCTCCGGCGTGACCTTCGGCATCAACGCCACGACGGCCGGCGCCGGCGCCGACGTCACGGTTGACGCCAAGCTGACCACTCTGGTGAAAGCCTCGGGCGGCACGGGCATCAACGCCCTGACCACGCTGGGCAACGTCGACATCGACGCGGTGGCGGTCACTGGTACGGGCGGCTCCGGCATCGTCGGCAAGTCCACGGGCGGCGGCGTCGTCGACATCAAGGCCACGGGCGCGGTGCTCGGCACGGCCGGCATCGGCATCGATGGCCAGGCCACGGGCGGCAACGGCAACGTGCTGGTTGACGCGGGCGGCGCGGTTGAGGGTTCCACCTTCGGTATCAACGCCACGGCAGTCGGCACTGGCCTGGTGGACGTCAACGCGGCCTCCACCGTCAAGGGCGGCACCAAGGACGGCGTCAACGCCTCCACCGCCAACGGCTCCATCGACGTCGACGTGGCCGGCACGACCACGGCCGGCGAAATCGGCGTCAAGGCCGTCGCGGGCGGCAATAACGTCGTCACCGTCGATGTGGCCAATGTCGTGGCCGGCACGGGCGGCGTCTTCGCCACCAGCGTGGGCGGCAACGTCACCGTCACCGACAACGGCACGAGCATCGTCACCACGGCGGGCGACGGCATCTTCGCCCAGTCCACCGGCGGCGCGGGCACCGTGAAGGTGGACGTCACCGCCAACGGCGTCATCACCGCCAATGGCGCGGGCGCCGAAGGCGTCTCCGTGGCCACCAACGGCACCGGCAACCTGATCATCGACCTGAACGGCGCGGCCGACGACAAGACGGTCAACGTTTCGGCCGGCGGCAGCGGCCTGCAGGCCATCCACTCCGGCACGGCCGGCTCGATCAACATCGAAACCAACGGCACGATCACGGCCGGCGATGACGGCATCAAGGCCAACTCCACCAACGCCGCCAACAGCTCGAACGTCACCGTCAAGTCGAACAACACCATCGACGCCACGGATCGCGGCATCGAAGCCACCTCGGCCGGCGCGGGCGCCATCGCCGTGACGACCGGCGCGGCCGGCGTGATCACCGGCAAGGGCAACTACGGCATCTTCGCCCAGAACACCCTGGCCGGTAATTCCGGCGCCATCACGGTCACCCAAGGCGCCAATATCGGCGCGACGGGCGCCGGCAACGGCGTCGCCGTTGCGGGCATCTGGGCCGAAGTGACCCAGGCGACCAACAACGCCGCGGTCAACGTGATCTCCAACGGCGACATCTATGTCGACGCCGGCGGCACGCACGGGATCTTCGCCGGCACGGCCGGCCTGGGTAACGTCACGGTCACCGCCCTCAGCGCCAAGACCATCGACCCGGCCGACTATGGCATCGAAGCCAAGGGCGCCGGCGGCAACGTCCAGATCGACACCACCGATGAAGTCATCGCCGACCTGACCGGCCTGAAGGCCACGACGTCCGGCACGGGCACGGTGAAGGTCTATGTGAAGGCCAACACCGGCACGGGCATCACCGGCACGGCGACCAACGGCATCGAAGCGACCACCACGGGCACCGGCCAGGTCTCGGTCGGTGACGCGGGCAACCGCATCGTCGGCGACATCCTTGGCGGCACCAACGGCATCGTCGCCACCGGCCTCGGCAATGTCGAAGTCTGGACCGGCGCGGTCACCGTTGACGGCACCACCGGCGTCGGCATCGACGCCACCTCGACCTCCGGCGTCGCGGACGCTGGCGCCGACACGGTCGTCGTCAACACCCTCGGCACCACGATCACCGGCGGCACCGTCGGCATCAACGCCAAGAACACCGGCAAGAACGTCACCGACACCGTGTCCGTGACCCTCGGCGCCGGCACCGTCGTCAACGGCAACAACGGCGACGGCGTGCACGCTGAAGGCGTCAACGGCGTCGTTAACGTGGACACCAAGGGCACGATCAACTCGGCCAATGGTGACGGCGTCGACGCCTCCACCTCCGGCACGGGCGACGTGCACGTCAACGGCACCGCGGCGATCAACGTCACGGCCGGCCTGGGCGACGGCATCGTCGTCACCTCCACCGACGGCAACCTGTTCGTGGGCGACACGGGCGGCGGCTACTCCGGCCCGATCGACACGGCTGGCGGCAACGGCATCAAGGCCTACATCACCAACACCAAGTCGACCGGCAACATCGCGGTCACCACCTCGGCGACCGGCACGATCACCGGCGACGCTGACAACGGCATCTACGCCAAGACCGAAGGTCTGGGCGATGTCGCGGTCGTGGCCGTCGGCAACATCGGCTCGGCCCCCAACGGCGTGACGAAGGACGGCATCTACGCCGAGATCAACAACAAGAATAACCTCAACAGCCTGAACGTGGACGTCACGGCCGACATCGTCGCGGACGATGACGGCGTCGAAGCCCTCACCGACAGCCTGGTGGGCGATGTCGTGGTCAACCAGCTGGCCGGCAGCGACATCAAGGCCGGCGACATCGGCATCTATGCCCTCGTCAACCAGAAGGACAGCTCCGCGGGCGACGTGCTTGTCACCCAGGCCGCGGGCGCGACCATCACGTCGGTCGGCGACGGCATCCGCGCCGTCACCATCGGCGAAGGGGACGTCAATGTTGACGTCGCCGGGGCCATCACGGCCACGGGCGCGGCTGCCAACGGCATCAAGGCCTATAACAACTACAACACCCCGATCATCGGCACGGACGGCAACGTCACGGTCATTGTGAAGTCCACGGCCAACATCAACTCCGCCTCCGGCTACGGCGTCCTCGCCCTCAACGGCAACGGCACGGGCACGGGTGGCACCGAAGACCGGATCACCATCACCACGGCGGGCACCGTCGAAGGCTTCCTCGACGGCATCAAGGCCGCCCAAACGGGGCCGGATGGCTCGGTGAGCGTCGACATGACCGGCGGCCTGATCACTCAGGACGGGGCCGACACCGGGGCGGGCATCCGCTCCACGAGCTCCAACGCCAGCAACAACAACGGCAATACCGTTTCCATCAAGGCGGGCACCATCAATGCCAACGGTGACGGCGTCTATGCCGACACCCAGGGCAAGGGCCTCCTCTCGGTGACGGTCTCGGCGGGCGCGGTCGTCAATGGCGGCGTCGGCGGCGGCAACTCGGCCGGCGACGGCATCGAGGCCCACGCCTTTGGCGGCGGCAACGTGTTCGTCTCCAACGCCGGCACGGTGACGGGCGACCCCGGCATCATCGCCACGGCGGTGGGCTTCGGCCAGGTGCAGGTGATCAACACCGGCCTGACCCAGGGCCTGCAGGATGGCATCCTGACCACGAGCGTCGACGGCATCACCGAAATCCGCGTCAATGCGGGCACGGTGGAAAGCACCGGCACGGGTGACGGCATCAACGCCTCCACCTCCGGCGCCGGCAACATCGACATCAAGACCCTGGCCGGCACCAACGTGAAGGCCGCGACGGGCGACGCCATCGAAGCCCTGACCACCGGCGGCGGCGGCATCACCGTCGTCCACGGCGGCACGATCATCACCAGCGGCGACGACGCCTTCGATGCTGGTATCTCCGCCGAGACGACCGCGGGCGGCAATATCAACATCACGGCCAACGCCGGCTCGCTGATCGAGGTGTCCGGCAACGGCATCGAAGCCCTGGTCAGCAACAACCAGACCGGCATCATCACGATCAACGCCAACGGCACGATCAACAACGCCGCCGGCGACCTGGCCCAGAACGCTCAACCGGCCAACGAAAGCGGCATCTACGCCTCCAACACCGGCACCGGCGCGATCAACATCACGACGACTGGCGCCGTGACGGCGGGCACGGGCGCGGGCGACTTCGGCATCTTCGCCAAGGCCAATGGCGGCGCCATCGACGTCAAGACCGGGCCTGGCGCGGTCACGGGCGGTGATGACGGCATCCACGCCGAGAACGTGAACCTGGGCAATATCGATATCCAGGCCAATGGCGCGGTCTTCTCCACGGTCGGCGACGGCATCGACGGCAAGACCACGGGCTCCGGCCACGTGATCGTCTCCGCCTTCAGCTTCGTCACCGGCGGCACGGGCGACGGCATCAATGTCGAGACCACCACGGGCCTGGCCCAGGTGACCCTCGGCGCCGGCTCGCAGGTCAATGCCAACGGCGGCGTCAACGGCGTGTCGATCGACACCACCAGCGGCCCGATCGTGGTCAATTCCAGCGCCAACATCTTCGCGGCCAATGACGGCATCAAGGCCAACGCCTCGGCCGCCGGCGGCACGATCGACATCACTCAGAACGGGCTGATGTCCGTGACGGGCGACGGCATCGAGGCCGACACGGTTGATGGCTTCATCACCATCAAGACCGGCGCCGGTCAGATCTCGAACTTCGGCGGCAGCGGCGTTGTGGCCGACGCCGGCGGCGTGAACGCGGTGGATATCACCATCGGCACGGGCGGCATTCTCACTCAGAATGGCGCCGGCGTTACGGGCGTCCACGCCTCCAGCGCGGGCGGCAACATCACCGTCACCACCAACGGCGAAGTGAACAGCCGCACTGGCATCGAGACGCGTGCGTCTCTCGGTGGGATCACTGACATCAACGCCAACAAGCTGGTGACCGGTCAGGGCAGCGACGCGATCAACGCCAAGACCACCGGCACGGGCCTGATCGACATCGAGACGGCCGCGGTGACCTCCATCGGCGCCAACGGCGTCTTCGCCCAGAACACGGGTGTTGGGGCCGGCGACATCAAGATCACGACGAACGGTGTTGTTCAGGCCGCGACGGATGGCATCCACGCCGAGGTGGCGGGCACGGGCAAGATCGACATCCATTCG
>JAXMCG010000030.1:0-40844 GCA_046349475.1 Caulobacteraceae bacterium
CCCCGGAGGAGGTGGTCGAGGAAAACCGCGAACGACTCGCCGAAGCCGAGGCCGCGCGTGAGAAGCTGAGCGCGGCGCTGGGGCGGTTGGAAGGGGTGGGTTAGCGCCCGATTGCATCGCGCGGCGCCTTGTGGTCATTCCGGCGCGAGGAATCCGGAGGAACCGCCCATGACCGAAGCCGCCAAGCCGTGGCCCGCGATGTCGATCGCCGAGGCCCATGCCATCATTACCGCGCCGGGGATGCCCTGCGAGATGGAGGAGCTGGTGATCCGGGGGGTGAAGACCCGCACCTGGAAGAACGCGCCGCCCTCCCTGCGCGCCGTGCTGGAAGCTTCCAGGGCGCACGGGGAGAATATCTTCCTGGTGCACGAGGACGAGCGGGTCTCCTACGAGGCCTTCTGGCGGGCGACGGCGGTGCTCGCGCGGGAACTGGCCAAGCAGGGTGTGGCGAAGGGCGACCGGGTCGCCATCGTCATGCGCAACATCCCGGAATGGCCGGTGGCTTTCTATGCGGCGGCGGCCCTGGGGGCGATCGTGACGCCGCTGAACGCATGGTGGACCGGGCCGGAGCTGGAATACGGGCTGCAAGACTCCGGCTCGAAGATCTGCATCGTCGACGCCGAACGCTATGAGCGGCTCGCCGAGCACTTGCCGAACTGTCCAGACTTGGAACGGGTCTATGTCGCCCGCGAGATGGACGAGGTCGCCAACCCCCGGGTGACGAAACTCGAGAGCGTGATCGGGGCGCCAGACAGCTGGGCGTCGCTCGCCGATGTGGGGCTGCCGGCCGTGGAGATCGGGCCGGAGGACGACGCGACGATCTTCTACACCTCCGGCACCACCGGGAAGCCAAAGGGGGCGCTCGCCACCCAAAGGAATATCAATTCCAACATCATGGCGGGCGCGGCCGGGGGCATGCGGTCCTTCCTGCGACGGGGCGAGACCCCGCCGGCCCCAAACCCGGACGCCCCGCAGCGCTCAAGCCTGATCAGCGTGCCGTTCTTCCACGCGACGGGCTGCTTCGCGATCCTCAATCCGACCGTGTTTGGCGGCGGCAAGATCGTGATGATGCGCAAGTGGGAGCCGATCCGGGCTTTCGAGCTGATCGAGCGGGAGAAGATCCAGGCGGCGGGCGGCGTGCCCACCATCGCCTGGCAGCTGATCGAGCATCCGGCGCGGGCCAACTACGACCTCTCCTCCCTGGAAGCGGTGAGCTATGGCGGCGCACCCTCCGCCCCCGAACTGGTGCGCAAGATCAAGGAGACTTTCCCGAAATCGCAGGCCGGCAACGGCTGGGGGATGACCGAGACCTCCGCCACGGCGACCGGCAATTCGGCCGAGGACTATCAGAACCGCCCCGACAGTTGCGGCCCGGCCGTGCCGGTGACGGACCTGAAGATCATGACCGTCGAGGGCGACCGCGAACTGCCGGTGGGCGAAGTGGGCGAGCTTTGGTGCAAGGGCCCGCAGGTGGTGAAGGGCTATTGGAATAAGCCGGAGGCCACGGCGGCGACCTTCGTCGACGGCTGGGTGAAGACCGGCGACCTCGCCCGGCTCGACGCCGAGGGGTTCTGCTACATCATCGACCGGGCCAAGGACATGCTGATCCGGGGCGGGGAGAACATCTACTGCATCGAGGTGGAGAACGTCCTCTATGACCACCCGGCGGTGATGGACGCGGCCCTGGTGGGCATTCCACACAAGACCCTGGGCGAGGAGCCGGCCGCCGTCGTGACGCTGAAGGAAGGCGCATCCGCAACCGAGCAGGAGCTGCGTGGCTTCGTGGCCGAAAGGCTGGCGGCGTTCAAGGTGCCGGTGAAGGTGGTGTTCTGGCACGAGACCCTGCCGCGCAACGCCAATGGCAAGATCCTGAAGAACGAGCTGAAGAAGGTGTTCGACGGCGCCAGCTGATCCGCCACGAAAAAGGCCTTCGCCGCGAGAGAGAGAGAGAGACGAAGGGCGCCCCGTACACAAGAAAAAGGCCCTTCGTCGCGAGAGGGACGAAGAGCCTGGGGCCGGGCCAGCAAGGGCTTCGAGGGGGAGGGGAACAGCCCCGCCGGTGATCCGGAGTTAGGGTCTAAGCGCGCGAAAGGCGCTTGGGTTCAGTAGGCCTCCGACCAGTTGCCATAGGCGTCACGGCAGACCTGGGTGGTGCGGACCTGGACGCGGCCGTAACGGTCCTGGGTGCGGACCTCGGTGGAGCGGCATTCCCGCGTCGTCTGATAGTCATCGCCATAGCCGGCATTATAGCCGTAGCCCTGACCGTAATAGGCGCTGGAACGGTAGTTGTAGCCGTTGTTGTAGCCGTTGCCGTAGTAGGCCGCGCCGCCCCGGTAGCCACCCCGGCGATTGTCGCCGCGGTAGCCGTAGCCGTTGGAATAGTAGCCGTTGTTGTAGCCGCCATTGTTGTCGCCGGTCCGGTACGGGTCATCGTCGCAGGCGGCGGTAGAGGAGCCGATGCCGGCCCCGGCCGCCGCACCCACGGCGCCGCCCAGAACCGCGCCCTCGGTGCGCACGCCGCGACCGGCCACATTGGAGCCGACCACCGCGCCGAGGATGCCGCCGATCACGGCCCCGCCGACGGCCCGGTCATTCCGGTCCTGACGGCACTCGCGATAGGTCTGATAGTCCTGGTCGTTGTAATCGCGCGGCTGAGCCATGGCGGCGGCCGGGATGAGTGTGGCGGCGGTCATGGCCGCGGTTGCGGCGCCGAGAACGGCCTTGGCGATGAACTTGGACACGGGGTTAGCTCCTGAACAGCGTTACGAAATGGGGTTAGCCGCGGCCGGACGGGCGCCAGACGCCGTCACGGCCCTGGCAGACCTCGAAGTCGTGCCAGCGGTTGCCGTAGTACTCCTGGACCCAGCGGCAGTTGTCGCGGTGGTAGGAGATGCGGCGCGGATAGGAGGTGCAGCGCACCGAATTGCGGCCGATGGCGTTGCCGGCGGCCCCGCCGACCACGGCGCCCAGGATGGTGCCCTCGGTGCGGTTGCCACGGCCGGCGGCCTGGCTGCCGATGATGCCGCCGGCCACGGCGCCGATCACGGTGCCCCGGTTGGCGGCCTGGTTGCGGTCATGCCGGCAGACGTCTCCCGAACCATAGTTCCGGCTGTCTTGCGCGGCGGCGTATTGCGGGACGGCGAGGGTGGAAGCGGCCAGGGCCGCGGCGGTCGCCATCTTGAGAAAGGTCTTCATGGTCTTGTCTCCCTTTGGGGGGGTATGAGAGGGACTATGTCGGGGCGTGGCTGAACGGGGCTTGAGCGCACCGTTCATGTTCGTTCATCAAAGAAACCGTGACGGATCGGCGAATTAATGGCCCGGCAAAGGCAAGGTTCCACGGCCAAGCTTGAGACGTTCACGATCGAGGCAGTGGGCGCGCAAGGCGACGGGGTCGCCGCGGGGCCAGTGCACATTCCCCTGACCCTGCCAGGGGAAACCGTGACAGCCCTTCGTCAAGGCCAAAGGGCCGAGCTACAGGATATCGTGACGGCGAGCCCGGATCGGCGGGATCCCCCCTGCCGGCATTTCGGGGTTTGCGGCGGCTGCGCCCTGCAGCACTGGGAGATGAACGCCTATCTCGCCTGGAAGCAGGATCAGGTGCGCCGGGTGCTGGCGCGGGAGCGACTCGAAACCGAGATCGCTCCGATCATCGCGACGCCGGCCGGATCGCGGCGCAGGCTCGCCCTGCATGCCCGCGCGGTGAAGGGCGGGGCGGCGGTGGGGTTCAAGGAGCGCCGTTCCTGGGCCCTGGCGCCGATCAGCGAATGCCCGATCGCCGATCCGAAGCTGGTGGCGGCCCTGCCGGAGCTGGCGAAGCTGGCGCGGCCGTTTCTCGAACACCCGAAATCGGCGCCGACCCTGCACGTGACCCTCACCGAGACCGGGCTCGACATCGATGTGACGGGTGTGGAGCGCAAGTCCGGCGGGCTTTCGGCCGATGCACGGATGCGGGCGGCGGAGGCGGCGCAAGGCGCGGATTTCGCGCGGGTGACCCTGGCCGGAGAGATTGTCTATCAGGCGCGCACGCCCCGGGTGCGGGTGGGGCCGGCGAGCGTCGCCTTGCCGCCCGGGAGTTTCCTGCAGGCGGCGGCCCAGGCCGAGGTGGCGATGGCGGAGCTGGTGCTTGAAGGCGTGAAGGGCGCGGAGCGGCTCGCGGACCTGTTTTGCGGCGTGGGCGCCTTCACCTTCCGGCTGGCCGGGCAGGGGACCGTGCTGGCCATGGATTCCGCAGCCGAGGCCATCGCGGCGCTGAAGGGGGCGATCTCCTCCGCGCCGGGCCTCAAAGGCATCACGGCCGAGGCGCGCGATCTCGAACGCAGGCCCCTGCTGGCCGAAGACCTGAAGAAGATCGAGGCGGTCGTGTTCGACCCGCCGCGCGCCGGGGCGGCGGAGCAGGCGCGGCAGATCGCCAAGTCGGCGGCGCCCGTGGCGGTGGCGGTCTCCTGCAACCCCGCGACATTCGCCCGGGATGCACGCCTTCTCGTCGACGGCGGGTTCGTACTGGAGAAGGTGACGCCGGTTGATCAGTTCCTGTGGTCGCCCCATATCGAGCTGGTGGCGGTGTTCCGGCGATGAGTAACGATAGCAAGGATCGGGGATCGTTCCGGCGCGAGGCGCTGGGCCAATCGGCGCGGGCGGCGGTGAAGGCGGCCTGGTGGACAGGCATTGGCGCGGCGGCGCGGATGATCACCCGGCCCACGAAGGACAGACCGAAAGGCTTCAATCCTTCCGGTCCCGCCCCGGCGAGCGGTACGGTGATGCGGTCGTGGCTCTCGGCCTTCCAAAAAGACGCGGCGGACGTGGCGGCGGGGCTTTATCCGGCCATGGGAGACGGGCCAGGAGACGCCGGCGGTGCAATCCGAGAGGCGTTGGATTTCCTGGCCGACGCGCGGGAGGTCAACGCCCGCCGCCGGCGGCGTGGCGGCGTCGAGGCGCGAACGGAGGCTCCGGCGGCCAGCGCGGCCTATCCCAACTACTATCGCCAGAACTTCCACTATCAGAGCGGCGGCTGGTTCACCGAGGAGAGCGCCAGGCGATATGACGCCCAGGTCGAGGCCCTGTTTTCCGGCACGGCAGCGGCGATGCGGCGGCGGGGGCTTTCCCTCCTGGCGCGGGCCTGGCGGGCGAAGGATACACGCGGGGCGAGGGTGCTGGATCTCGCCTGCGGGTCCGGCGGGTTCCTGGGGGATTTGAAGGCGGCATTCCCGCGGGCAGAGGTGATGGGAGTCGACCTGTCGGCCCAGTACCTCGTTGAGGCCCGTCGGCGCTCCGGCGTGGCGCGTCTGGCTCAGGCGAATGCCGAGAAGCTGCCCTTCGCGGACGCCAGCCTGGACGCCGTCACCTGCGTCTATCTTTTCCACGAACTGCCGCCAAAGGTGCGGCCCGTGGTGGCGGGGGAAATCGCGCGGGTGCTGAAGCCGGGCGGGATGTTCGTGCTGGTGGACAGCGTGCAGCCCGTGGACGAGCCGGAGCTGGAACGGCTGCTGGAGGCCTTCCCGGCCTATTTTCACGAGCCCTACTACGGGACCTATTCGAAGCTCGATCTGGCGGGGCTGTTTGGGGCGGCCGGGCTGACGCTGGAGGCCGAGGACAAGGCGTTCCTGACCAAGGCGATGAGGTTTCGGAGGTAACCTTACTCCAGGCGTGAATAGATCGCCTCTCCCGTCGGGAGAGGCAAGGGCCCGCCGCGAAGCGGTGGGAGGGTGAGGGGATCAGGAGTGGGGAGCTAGGCCCGCCCGAGTTGCAGCTCCTCAAGGGTCTTCTTCAGCGTGGGCTCAGGGGTGCGCAATACCTCCATGTTGGTGAACCGCACGACGCGCCAACCCGCCGCCTCGATGGTTTCTGTCCTCAACGCATCGTACGCCTCAGAGCCGATGTGCGCCTCGCCATCGAGTTCGATGACCAGCTTCACGGCCTCGCTGGCGAAGTCCGCGTAGTAGCCGTCGATCGCGTGCTGCCGGCGGATTTTGAAGCCCCCAAGCTGGCGGTTTCTGACTCGCTTCCACAGGGCGATTTCGGCCCTGGTCATGGTTTGCCTGAGAGACCTCGCACGTGGGGTCGTTGGTTTCTTTGCCATGTCACCGTCCTTCCGGCCGAACTTGTTGGCGGCGCAGCCCCTCACCCTCCCATCCTCCTTCGCCGGAGGCTTCGGAGGACGGGCCCCGCCCTCTCCCAGAGGGAGAGGGACGGTCTCAAGGAGCCGCGCTCACACGAACAAGTCCATCTGATCCCCGGCTTTCGGCGGGACGCGGAACTGGGTCAGGTCGAGTGGGGCTCTCTCCCCCAGGAGTCCGAGGTTGCGGCGCAGTTTGGTCAATCGCATGGCCAGGAGGTCGGCGATGGGGCCTTCGCCGCGCATGCGGGAGCCCCATTCGGACTCGTAGGTCTTACCGCCCCGGACCTGGCGGATGAGGCTCATGACGCGGGCGGCGCGGTCCGGGCGCTCGGCGGCGAGCCATTCCTCGAAGAGGTCCTTGATCTCCAGGGGAAGGCGCAGCATCACCGAGCCCACCGCCGTGGCGCCGGCGGCGACGGCGCGCTCCACCACACCCTCCAGTTCATGGTCGTTGAGGCCGGGGATCACCGGGGCAAACATCACCGTGGTGGGCACGCCCGCGGCGGTGAGGCCGCGGATGGCGTCGAGGCGGCGTTCCGGCGTGGCGGCGCGGGGCTCCATGGCCCGGGCGAGCTTGCGGTCGAGGGTGGTGATGGAGACGGCGGCGCGGGCGAGGTTCCGTGCGCCCATCGGCCCCAGGATATCGAGGTCGCGCAGGATCAGGTTCGACTTGGTGATGACGCCGATGGGGTGGTGGAACCGCGCCGCGACCTGAAGGATCTGGCGCGTGACGCGCAGGCGGCGCTCCTGGGGCTGGTACGGGTCCGTATTGCCGCCGATGTGGATGGTCTTGGGGATGTAGCGGGGGTTCGAGAGCTCCTTCTCCAGGAGCCGCGCCGCCTCCGGCTTGAAGAAGATGCGGCTCTCGAAATCGAGGCCGGGGGAGAGGCCCATATAGGCGTGGCTGGGCCGGGCGTAGCAGTAGATGCAGCCGTGCTCGCAGCCCCTGTAGGGGTTGATCGACTGGTCGAAGCCGATGTCCGGGCTATCATTGGTGGAGATGATCTTGCGGGCGTGTTCGGGGGTGACCTCGGTGCGCAAGGCGGCGGTCGCTGCGTCCTCGGCCCCCCAGCCGTCATCGAAGGCCTCGCGCGTGAAGGCCTCATAGCGGGCGGTCGCATTGGTCTGCGCGCCCCGGCCTTTGGGGGCGGGTCTGGGCATGGGTTCACCCTAGAAGCGCAATGAGAACATAGCAAGAACATCTAGGCGCCGTCACAGACCGGTGGTACGCATGTCGGCCAGACGAGGTAGCTGCTGATGGCGGAATTCGTGCTGCATTCGATCCCGGGGAGCCCGTTCGGGCGCGCGGTGATCGCGGCTTTTCTGGAGAAAGGCCAATCTTTCCGCTTCGCCGCCGTGGCGCCGGGCACTCTGAAGGGGCTGGAGCATATGGCGCGGCACCCGTTCGGGCGCATTCCGGTGATCGAGCATGGGGATTTCAAGCTCTTCGAGACCCAGGCGATCCTGCGCTACATCGACCGGGTGTGCCCGGGGCCGGCCCTGACACCTGCTGATCCGAAGGCGGCGGCCCTCATGGATCAGGCGATGAATGTCTCCGACTGGTACTTTTTTCAGGGGGTGGGCAATACGATCGGCTTCCAGCGCGCCGTGAAGCCGCGCCTGATGAAGATGGCTGCTGACGAGGCGGTTTGCGCGGAGGCTCTGCCCTATGCGCACAAGGTCTTCGACGAGCTTTCCCGGCTGTTGGGCGACAAGCCGTATTTCGCGGGCGAAAGCTTCTCGCTGGCCGATATTCAGCTTGGAGCCCTGATGGATTTCTTCCCCGGCGCCCCGGAGTGGGAGCCGTTGACCGCCCAGCGAGGCAATCTGGTGGCCTGGCTGGAGCGGCTGAACGCCCGTCCGAGCTTCAGGGGATCGACCTGGGACGCGGTCGAAGCCATTGCGAAGGCGGCCTAGAGAACGCAAAGGAGGTCCCATGGCCCAGCACCGGATTTTCAAGACCAGCTTCGCGAGCGTCTATCCGCTCTATATCGCCAAGGCGGAGAAGAAGGGGCGCACAAAGACTGAAGTGGACGAGATCGTGCTCTGGCTGACCGGGTTCACGGCGGCCGGGCTCGCCGACCAGATCGCGCGGAAGACCGATTTCGAGACCTTCTTCGCCGAGGCGCCGGGGATGAATCCGGCCCGGGCAGCGATCACCGGCGTCGTGTGCGGCGTGCGGGTGGAAAACATCGAGGAGCCGCTGATGCGCGAGATCCGCTACCTCGACAAGCTCATCGACGAGCTGGCCAAGGGCAAGGCCATGGCGAAGATTCTGCGGGCGCCGGTGGCGGTCTAGGACGGAAGCGCAGCCAGGCTCTTCACGGCCCCTACGCCAATCAGAGTCTCATCGCGGATCAGCAGGACGCCGGAGCCTTCGGCCATGGGCAAGGGCTCTTCGAAGCCGAACAGGGCCTCGGCGTCCGCGCCAGGGGCGAAGTAGGTCTGGGCCGAGCCGCCGAGGCGGGCGACGGAGGTCTTGCCCTCGCTCCAGAGCAGGAAATGGTGACCGGCTTCGAGCTGGCTGGAGCGGCCGCGGCGTTCCTGGGCGCTGAGCAGGTAGAAGGCGAGGGTGGCGCCGTGGGCCAATCGAAGTTCACGCCGCGGCTTCGGCGCGGCAGGCAACACCGTCAGGAAACGCGCGGCGTCGGCAAGGCCATGAGGCCAATCCATTTCATCAAGGCCAGGCATTTCCTCGTCGAAAAGAACCTCAGGGACGTGGCCTTCAGGCAGGTAGAGGGCTGCGAGGGCCAGGGCTTCCTCGATCTCGGAACTGATCAGGTCCGCGGCATCGGAAGGCGCCGCGCCGCGCAGCGCCTTGATATTGGCGACCATCAGGTGAGCCGGCGCCCGGGTCTGACGGGTGATCAGCAGGTGTTCGCGGATGAGGGCGCGGGGGCCTTCGGTGGCGTCCATCGCGATGAGGGCGATGTGGGCCGTGCGGGCCTGTGTGGCGAAACCGACCGGATCCTCGCCATCCCGGATACAGGTGATGTCCAGGGCCGCGCCGCGGGCGGCCAGGCGCTTGGCGCCGCTATCGTCGGAGGTGACCGTGCCCCGCAGCTGCAGAACCAGCCGGCGGAACACCTCGGCCCGGCAGGCGTCTCCGATCAGGGCGACCTCCAGGCGGGCGCCGGTGGCGGCATGGGCCCGCCCCGCCGCGAGGGCGAGGCCAAGGCCGAGTGTCAGGCCGCGTCTGGTCAGCATGGATGGCGGGCTCCCCGGGGATCAATGTAGAGACAGGCATGATCAGCGTCATCATTGCCACGAAGAACGACGAAGCGCGGCTGGCGCGGGCCCTGGCGAGCTTCGTGACGGCGGCGGTCGACGCCCTGGTGACCGAGGTGATCGTAGCCGACGCCGGATCGGACGACGCGACCCTGGACGTGGCCGATGACGCCGGGGCGCGGATCGTCAAGGGAAGCATCGACGAGGCGGCGAAGCTGGCCAAGGCGTCCTGGCTGTTGATCCTTCCGGCGGCGGTGGGGCTGGCCCAGGGCTGGGAAGATGCCCTGGCGGCCCATATCAACGGGCCGGGCGGCGCGGCGCGGATCGGACCCGCCGGCGGGCTGTGGGCGCGGCTAACGCGCGGGCGCGGTCTGGGTGAGGGTCTGCTGATAGATCGGGCGCTGTACGAGCGGATTGGCGGGTGGAGCCGCGCCCGGGGCCGGGGCCGGCGCCTGGGGTGGCTGAACGTTTGAAGCTTGAGGCGCAGGCTGGGGCGGCGGCGCCCCTGCCGGACGGTCCAGGCGGATGTCGGCGAAGCGCGACCCGGCGGCGAGGGCGTCAAGGGTCGGGGTCGGCTGACCGAACTGGCGCCGGTAGATCCAGTAGTTGGCCATCACCCGCTCCACGTAGTTGCGGGTCTCCTGATAGGGCAGGGTTTCGATGACCATCAGGCTGTCGGCCCCGTCGCCGAGCTGGGCGACCGTGCGGGAAACGGCGGCGGGCCCGCCATTATAAGCGGCGAGGGCGCGCAGGATGTCGAAGCCGGTGTCCTGTTCCAGGAGGCGGGCGAGATAGGTCTGGCCGATCTGCAGGTTGGTGGGCGCGTCGAAGAGAGGAGTGACGTCACGGCGCAGGTAGTCGGCCCCGGCTGTGCGGGCGGCGGTATCCGGCATCAGCTGCATGAGCCCGACGGCCCCGGCCCGGGACATGGCCATCTCATTGAACCGGCTTTCCTGACGCACCACGGCGAAGACCAGTGCGCGGTCGAGGGTGAAGCCGCCCACGGGAACGAGGTCCGGGGCTTGATAGCCGCCATAGGTGAGGGAGGGGGCGAGGCCGCCAGGCGCCAGGGCGCGCGGGTTGATCGACAGAGCCAGCGACGTCCAGGCGGCGCGGGCCTGATCATCGCGGGCCTGGGCAAGGCCAAGGCGGAGTTCCTGGGCGGCTTCGACGCTGCGGCCAAGCTGGGTGAGGGCGGCGGCGCGGCGGGCGCGGGAATCCTGGCCCAAGAGAGCGGTGACATCGGGCGTCTCGGCGACGGCGGTGATGGTCAGAGCGGCGTCGAGGATGTTGCCGAGATTGTCCTCCGAAAGCTCCAGCCGCCGTCCGGCGATCATCCCGTAGAAGGTGTCAGGGAAACCGGCGGCGAGGCGCAGGAAGGGGCCAACCTCGTTCGTATACCCGGCGGCTTCGGCGGCGCGGGCGGCCCAGAACGCGGCGCCGGCGCGGACCCAGCTGTCCTCCTGGGGGTTTCTGGCCACCAGGCCAAAGAAGGTCATGGCCTTGTCGTACTGGCCGAGGCGATAGGCGGCGAGCCCGGCGATCCAGCGCTCCCCCGAGGCGGCGGCGAGATTGAGGGCTCGGCCGACATCGCCGCTATAGTAGGCGTCCCGCGCCGCGCGGCCCCGGCCGTTCTGATTGTTGCCGGCGACCGGCCCGCTGGTGGCGCTGACCGCGTTCTCCTGTTCCTGCAGGAAGGCGGGGCGGGGCGGGTATTCGTTGATCGGTCGGCGGCGCAGGGCAAGAGCATAGACCCGGGCGGCGCCGGGCCGGTCGGGATAGGCGGTCAGCCAGGAGACGAGCTCGTCATAGCGGGCCGTGTAGGTGGCGTGCATGAGCTTGATGAAGCGCACCTCAGCCACGAGGGAGGTGTCGCGCACCTGGCGCAGCCGGCTTTCGGCGGAGACGAAGTCGCCCAGTTCAGCAGCCTGAAAGGCGGCGCGGTAGAGGTCGGCATCCTCGCGGGAGAGCACGTCTGCGACCTGGGCTGAGGCGGGGGCGGCGCCGAGGGCGCAGGCCAACAGAATCGCCAAGGCCACGAGGGGCCGCAGGAAGGTCATGCGCATCTCTGACGCGGGAGGTCCTCTCTAGGCAGAGGGAAAAGCCCGCGCGGGCCCTGTTCTCGATAGGGGGAAATTAGGCGGGCCGTTCAGGCCGATCAAGCCTGTCGGTGAGGGTCAAAAGGTCTTCCCAGGCCTTCTTCTTGGCGCTGGGTTGGCGGAGCAGGAAGGCCGGATGGAGGGTCGGAAGGGCCGGAATGACGCGCGTTTCGTCCTCGGAACGCCATTCGAACCAGCGCCCGCGCAGGGATAGAATGCCGCCCTGCTGGCGGAGCACGAACTTCGTGGCCGGGGCGCCGAGAACGAGGATCAGTCGGGGAGCGACGAGCTCGATGGCGCGTTCCAGAAAAGGGGCGCATGCGGCTTGTTCGGAAGGCGCTGGATCGCGGTTCCCCGGCGGACGCCAGAAGACGGTGTTGGAGATGAACACCCGGTCCTCGAGCCCCGCGGCGGCGAGCATGCGGTCAAGCAGTTGGCCGGCCCGACCGACGAAGGGCTTGCCCTCCCGGTCCTCGGTCTGTCCGGGGCCTTCGCCGATGACGAAGAGGGGCGCCTGGGGATTGCCCCGGGCGAAGACCGAACGCGTGGCCCCGCCCGCCGTCTTCAGCGGGCAGCCGTCGAAAGCGGCGATGGCGGCTTCCAGGGCTTCGAGGCTCTCGGCGCCGGCGGCGAGTCGGCGGGCCTCGCTGATATCGACCACCGGCTCCGGCGCGGCCGCCGGCAGGGCAGGGCGGGGCGCGGCGGTCGCCGCAGCGGCCGGACGCAAGGGCGTGACCTGGCGCTGCACCGCCTTGGCCTGCATGGCCTGGACCGTCTCGGCGGTGCGGTCGACAGGCGCGTCCGCATCGGTCTGGGTGACGCCGGCGTCGGCCCAGAAGGCGAGCAAACTCTCCACGGCGCGGGCGTCGGCAGTCATGCGTCACAGCTTAGCGCTCCCGATCGTCAAAAGGGAGCGGGAGGTTTTTCTTGACCGCCCCGGCGCGGGCCCGGATTAAGACCGCTATTGTTTGGGCTGTTCTGAATTGAGGATTGAGCGATGAGCGAAGAACGCGAGGCCATGGAATATGACGTGGTCATCGTCGGCGGCGGGCCTTCCGGTCTGGCCGCGGCCATTCGCCTGAAGCAGCTGGCCGAAAAGGCCGGCGCGGAAATCTCCGTCGCCCTGCTGGAAAAGGGCTCGGAAGTCGGCGCGCACATCCTCTCCGGCGCGGTGATCGACCCGAAAGGCCTCGCTGAACTGTTCCCCGACTGGAAGGAGCGCGGCGCGCCCCTCGAAACGCCCGTGAAAAAGGACAAGTTCTTCATTCTCGGCCCGTCCGGCGAGGTGGAGCTGCCGATGTTCATGATGCCGAAGTTCATGGACAACCACGGCAATTACATCGCTTCCCTGGGCAACGTCTGCCGCTGGCTGGCGGAGCAGGCCGAGGCGCTGGGCGTCGAGATCTATCCCGGCATGGCGGCCTCTGAACTGGTGTTCAACGAGGATGGCTCGGTGAAGGGTGTCGTGGCCGGCGTGTTCGGCATCGGCAAGGACGGCGAGCCCGGCCCCGACTATCAGCCGGGCCTGGAACTGCATGCCAAGTACACGTTCATCGGCGAAGGGGTGCGCGGCTCGCTGGCCAAGCAGCTGCTGGCCAAGTTCGAGCTGAACAAGGACTGCGATCCGCAGAAGTTCGGCATCGGCATCAAGGAGCTGTGGCAGATTCCTGACGAGCATTTCCAGCCGGGCCTGGTGGTGCACACCACGGGCTGGCCCCTGGACGACAAGACCGGCGGCGGCTCGTTCATGTACCACTTCGGGGATAACTACGTGGCCATCGGCTACGTCGTGCACCTCAACTACAAGAACCCCTACACCTCGCCGTTCGACGAGTTCCAACGCTTCAAGACCCACGTCTCGGTGAAGCCCTATCTCGAAGGCGGCAAGCGCATCGCCTACGGGGCGCGGGCCATCAACGAGGGCGGGTTCCAGTCGGTGCCGAAGCTGCCCTTCCCGGGCGGGGCGCTGATCGGCTGTTCGGCGGGCTTCGTGAACGTGCCGCGCATCAAGGGCAGCCATACGGCGATGAAATCCGGGATGATGGCGGCGGATGCGGCGTTCGACGCCATCCAGGCCGGCCGCTCCGGCGACGTGCTGACCGAATACCAGACGGCCTATGACAATTCCTGGGTCGCCAAGGAACTGAAGATCGTCCGCAACGCCAAGCCGCTGCTGGGCAAGCTGGGCACCTTCTGGGGCGGCGTGGTCGGCATGGCGGAGATGCACATTTCCAACCTGACCGGCGGCTTCTCCTTCTTCGGCACGATGCATCACGAAAAGACCGATGCGGCCTCCACGGGCCTGGCCAAGGACTACAAGCCCATCGTCTATCCGAAGCCGGACGGGGTGTTCTCCTTCGACAAGCTGTCCTCCGTGGCGCTGGCCAACACCAATCACGATGACGGCCAGCCGGCGCACCTGAAGCTCAAGGACGCCTCTGTCCCGATCAATGTGAACCTGCCGAAGTACGGGGAGCCGGCCCGGCTCTACTGCCCGGCGGGTGTGTACGAGGTCCTGTACGACGAGGACGGCACGAACCCGCGCTTCCAGATCAACTTCCAGAACTGCGTCCACTGCAAAACCTGCGACATCAAAGACCCGTCGCAGAACATCAACTGGACGACGCCGCAGGGCGGGGACGGACCGAACTATCCGAACATGTAGGAGGCGCCGCCGTGAAGCTCTCCGCCGCCATGCGGGCCCTGGTGGAGCGCGAGCGGCTGGGCTTCGTCGCCAGCGTCAACGACGACGGGACGCCGAACGTCTCGCCGAAGGGTACGTTCGTGGTGCTGGATGACGAGCGCCTGGCGTTTCTGGACGTCCGATCGCCTATGACCTCGGCGAACCTGGCGGCCCGTCCGGCGGTGGAGGTCAACTTCGTCGATCCGATCCTGCGCAAAGGCCTGCGGTGCAGGGGGCGGGCGCGGGTTCTGGCCAGCGGCACGGCCGAGTGTGAGCAGATCGTCCAGGCCCAGCCCCTGCTGGCGCGGCCGGCGGAGCGTTACCGGGCCCTGGTGATCATCGAGGTGAAAAGCACCGCGCCCCTGATCAGCCCGGCCTATGACGACGGGGCCAGCGAGGACGAGGTCAGCGCGGGCTGGAAGGCGCGTTGGCGGGCGCGGCTCGCATCCTAGGCCGCCGTCAGGCGGGTTAGTGGCCCGGTGGGCCCTTCCGGCCCCAGCAGGATCTCGAAGGCGTCGCAGTTGGCCACGGACTCGCCGAACTTGCCGTCTTCGCGGCCCTCGTAGAGGCTCCAGGCAAGCATGCGCAGGGAATATCCGTGCATGACGAGAATGATCGTCTCAGCCCCGCTGGCCCGGACTTCGGCAAGGGTCGCCTTGACCCGCGCGGCGATCTCTTTGGGCGCCTCGCCGCCGTGCAATTCATGATCGAGGTAGGACTTTCCGGCCTCGCTGACCTTCTTCTCGATCTCGGCGAAGCTGACGCCCTCAAAGCCGGCGACCTCGCCCTCGCGCAGGCGATGGTCGTAGGAGAGGCTGGTGCGCAGGGCGGAGGCGATTTCGTCCGCCGTATGGGCGGCCCGGGTGAGGGGGCTGGCGACGACGGTCACGCCCGCCAGATCGAGCTGGGCGAGGTGGCGGGCCAGGGCCTGTGCCTGGGCGCGGCCGGTCTCCGTGAGGGGGGAATCGCCAAGAGATTCCAGGATCCCATCGACATTGGCCTGGGACTGGCCGTGGCGCACGAGGATCAGACGCTGAATCATCCGCCCACCTTCGCCATTGCGGTAGCGCCAAACAAGCCCAGGCCGGGCGTGGCGCCTTGCGGGCGCCGCATGGACAGGTAAAGGGGAACGGGCATGACCTTGAATTTTCGACTCTTCGCTCTCGTTCTCGCCGCCGCGCCCCTGGCCGCCTGCGCCACTGCGCCGGCCCCAGCTCCGGCCGCTCCCGCCGCCGCTCCGGCGACCCAGCCCGCCGCGGGCGCGGATGCGGACGCCGAGTTCGTCGCGCCGGACGAGCCCCGGCCCTACGGCGCGTTTCTCGCTGGTCGCGCGGCGTTGAATTCGGGAGATGGGGCCCGGGCGACGGACTACCTGAACCGCGCGTCTCGCGAGGCCGGGACCGACGCCTATCTGCGCACCCAGGCGTTCATCGCCGCCCTGGCGGCGGGGGATGTGACCCGAGCCGCGGCCCTGGCCCCGGCAGGCGCGGAGGCGCTGGACGACAGCAATCGACAGCTCGGCCTGGTGGTGCGTGGGGTCGAAGCCCTCGCTTCCAACAAGGGCCAGGTGGCCTATGCCCTGCTGACCACCGAGGATTTCCGGCCGCCCTACCGCGCGGTGGGTTCGCTGCTGGTGCCGTTCGCGGCGGCGGCGGCGGGAAAGACTGACGAGGCCGTGGGAGTTGTCGCGGACCTGGGCGATCCGGTCTCCAACTATTTCGCGCGGCTGGCCCAGGGCCGGCTGATGGAGCGGGCCCGGCGCTATGACGACGCCGAGGCGGCGTTCAAGGCTTTGGTGGCGCAGGGCGATCCCGGCGGCCTGGCCAGCCTGGCCCTCGGCGCGTTTCTGGAACGCCGCGGCCGGTTCGATGACGCCGTGGCGGTCTATGACGCGGCCCTTGGCCGTCAGCCGGGCGACAGCCAGTTCCGCCAGGCGCGGGAGCGCGCCACCGCCCGGCGTAAGCCCGCCATGATGAGCCTCAATGGGGCGGCGGCCGAGGCGATCATGGGCCCGGCCGAGAGCATGGTTGTGCAGCAGCGCTACACCACGGCCCTCGCCTATCTGCGCCTGGCGCTGCGGCTTGATCCCAGCCGGGCCGACGCCCTGGTGATGGTGGGCGATCTCTTGAACCTGCGCGGCGACGTGGCCGGTGCGCGGGACGCCTTCGGCCAGGTGCCGAAGACCTCAGGTCAGTACCTTGTCGCGCAGGCGAAAGTCGCCTGGAGCTACCAGCGCGCCGGTGATCATGAGCGCGCCGTGGCCGTGGCCCAGGCCATGGTGGGCGCGGATGCGAGCGGCGTCGCCGGCCGGCTGACCCTGGCGGAAATCCTGCGCGACGGCGGCCAGTACGAAGATGCCGCCAAGGTGCTCACGCAAGTGCTGGAATCGCCAGACGCCAACGCCGAGTGGCGGGTCTATTCCCTGCGCGCCGAGAACTATCGCCAGGCGGGACGCTGGGCCGAGGCCGAGAAGGATCTGCAGACCGCCCTGGCCCTCAGCCCGGGCGAGGCCGAGGTGCAGACGGCGCTTGCCAATGGCTGGATTGACCGCGGCGAGAACCTCGACAGGGCGGTGCCGATGGCCGAGGAGGCACTCGCACGCACCCCGAATTCGGGGCCGACCATCGCGGCTGTGGGCTGGGGTTATTACCGGCAGGGCAAGTTCACCGAGGCCGTGGCCATGCTGGAGCGGGCCGTGCTGGCCGCGCCAGGCGATGCACAGATCAATGACCGCCTTGGCGACGCCTACTGGCGCGTAGGCCGCCGCAACGAGGCGAAATACCAGTGGAGCCGGGCGCTCAGCCTCGATCCCTCGCCAGGCCTGAAAGCCGCCGCCGAGGCCAAGCTCGCCTCGCCGCAAGGCCCGGATGTTGCTGCAGGCCGGTCCGCTGCCAGCTGATGGGCGAGAGCCTGACCGAATTCGCGGGCGCGAAGGTCAACCTCTTCCTGCACGTCGGTGCGCCGGAAGCTGATGGGTTTCATCCGCTGGAGAGCCTCGTGGCGTTCGCCACGTTTGGCGACCAGCTGATTCTGACGCCGTCCGACGACCTGGGTTTTTCCGTTTCCGGCCCCTTCGCTGCAGGCCTGAACGGAGCCAGCGACAATCTGGTGACCCGAGCCAGGGACGCCATGCTGGCCTTGGCAGGGCACGAGGACGCCGCCTTCCACCTGGAGCTTCTGAAGGATCTTCCCGTCGCATCCGGAATCGGCGGCGGCTCGGCGGACGCCGCGGCGACCATGCGGCTCCTGAAACGTGTTCTGCGGTTTCCGGCGCACAGGCAGGCGGACGCGGCCCGGCTCAGCGCCAT
The DNA here is from genome assembly GCA_046349475.1 of Caulobacteraceae bacterium. Taxonomy (GTDB): domain Bacteria; phylum Pseudomonadota; class Alphaproteobacteria; order Caulobacterales; family Caulobacteraceae; genus Acaudatibacter. The sequence continues at coordinate 17,434 of JAXMCG010000030.1, forward strand.
CGCGCGCGAATTGGGCTCGGATGTGCCGGTGTGCTTCGCCCATGAGCCGGCGATCATGCGCGGGCGGGGCGAGCAGCTTTTCCCGCCGCCGGTGTTCCCGGACCTGCCGTGCGTCCTGGTGAACCCGGGCGTGCCGACGCCGACAGGCGAGGTGTTCCGGGCCTACGACCGGATGGGCGCCGGCGCCTTGCCGCCCCTGCCGGAATTCCCGGACGCTTTTCGACCGCGCGAGGCGGCGGCGGCTTTGGCGAACTTCCGCAACGACCTGGAAGCCCCGGCGATCGGGCTCTGTCCGTCGATTGGTGAGGTGCTGGATGCGCTGCGGGCTCAATCGATGACACTGATGGCTCGGATGTCCGGCTCGGGCGCCACATGCTTCGCGCTTTGTGTGTCTGACGAGGACGCTGAAATGCTCGCCTATGTCATCAAGCGCAGGCACGAAGCCTGGTGGGTGCAACCCTGCCGGCTGAAGGGCGTGGCGCCTTAGCCCGCCATAACCTCGGCGACGCGGAACTCGGTCATCCGGCGGATCAGGTCGAGAGGCATGGGCTGGTCGAGCGGGAATTGCACGGAGCCCTTGGCGGCCTTGTAGGCCGCGATCTCGGCCTGGAAGGCGGCCGTGCCGGATGGCAGGGCGTAAAGGCCGACATGGGCTTTCCAGCCGGCGAAATAGATCAGGGGCTTCTTTCGCAGCTTGAAGGCCGCCATGCCGTAGCTGATGGCTTCCTGAGCGTCAGGGGCCGCCGTACGGATGGTGCGGCGGACCTCTTCCAGGACAGGGCGCACAGTGTCTGGGAAGCCGGCGATGTAGTCGTCGATCGTGGTGGGCTTGGACATGCGGCCAGACTAGCTTCGCCGCGTCCAAACGAAAACGGGGCCCCCGAAGGGACCCCGTTCCGCAGGCATTGGCAGATGAGCCGGACTTAGTCGTGGTAGGCGCGTTCGCCGTGCACGGAGATGTCCAGGCCTTCTTCTTCCTGTTCCGGCGTGGCGCGCAGGCCGATCGTGTACTTGATCGCCAGGAAGACGATGAGCGAGCCGATGCCGCACCACACCACGGTGGTGCCGACGCCCCAGAGCTGGGCCACCAGCTGGGTGACCAGGTCGTAGGCCGCGGTCGGGCAGGTCGTGATGTCCGCGTCGCCGCCACCGGCCGCGCAGTGGACGTAGTCGACAATGCCCGCGCCGCCCCAGGCAGGGTTGACGACTAGGCCGGTGCCGATGGCGCCGACGATGCCGCCCACGCAGTGGATGCCGAAGGCGTCGAGGCTGTCGTCATACTTGAAGAGGTTCTTCACGTAGGTGCAGGCGAAGACGCAGATCGGCGAGACGACGAGGCCGAGGATGATCGCCCCGATCGGGCCGGCGAAACCGGCGGCCGGAGTAATGGCCACGAGGCCCGCCACCATGCCCGAGATCATGCCGAGCATGCTGGCCTTCTTGCGCGTCAGCCATTCAACGACGGTCCACGAGAAGCCGGCGGCGGCTGTCGCCAGGAACGTATTGGCCATGGCCAGACCGGCATAGGCGTTGGATTCCAGGTTCGAACCGGCGTTGAAGCCGAACCAGCCCACCCACAGGATGCCGGCGCCAATCAGGCTCATGGTCAGGGAGTGCGGCGGCATGGCTTCCGTCTTGAAACCCTTGCGGGGGCCGAGCAGGAGACAGGCGATGAGCGCGGCGAGGCCGGCATTGATGTGAACCACGGTGCCGCCGGCGAAGTCGATGGCGCCCTTGGACCAGATGAAACCGGCCTGGATCGGGTCAGCGGGGTGCAGAGCCACCGCGTCCGGCCCGGCCCACCACCACACCATGTGCGCGACGGGATAGTAGACAACGAGCGGCCAGAGGACCGAGAAGGCCACGACGGCCCCGAACTTCACGCGTTCGGCGATCGAACCCAGGACCAGGGCTGCCGTGATGCAGGCAAAGGTCATCTGGAAGCAGACGAAGACGAGTTCCGGGATGGCGACGCCGACCGAGAAGGTCGCGACATTGGTCGAGGTGGTGACGTTGTTGAGGAAGAACCGGCTGGTCCCACCGACAAATGCGTCCAATCCTCCGCCGTCGCTGAACGCCAGGCTGTAGCCCCAGAACGCCCAGGCGATCATGCCGATCACCGTAACGGTGGAGACCTGCATCAGCACCGAGAGCATGTTCTTCTGACGAACGAGGCCGCCGTAGAAGAGGGCAAGGCCGGGCACGATCATGAACAGCACCAGGAGGGTGGAGACCATCATCCAGGCGACGTCACCCTTGTCGACCGTATCGGTGATTTCGGTCGGGAAGGTCGCCGGCTCGGCCGCGGCCGGAGCCGGGGAGGCGGCTTCCGGAGCTGCGGCCGCGGGCGCGGCGGCTTCAGGTGTGGCGGATGCCGCTGCGGGAGCGGCCGCCGGAGCGGCCGGCGCGGCGGCCGGCTGGGCCATGGACGCCAAGGGCGCCCCGGCGATCATGGCAGCGAGGGCGAGCCCCGCTAGCCGGCGAAAACCAATTGATTTCATCGTACTAATCCCCTGTCCCGATGATCGCTAGAGGGCCGCCGAACCGGATTCACCGGTCCGGATGCGCACGGCGTCTTCCACATTGACGACGAAAATCTTCCCGTCGCCGATCTTGCCGGTAGCCGCGGCGGCCTTGATCGCTTCGATAGCGCCGGCGGCGGCGGCGTCGTTGACGACGGCCTCCAGCTTCACTTTCGGCACGAAGTTCACCTGATACTCCGCGCCCCGATAGATTTCGGTCTGGCCCTTCTGGCGTCCGTAGCCCTTGACCTCGGAAACGGTCAGGCCTTCGACACCGGCGGCGACGAGGGCCTCGCGGACCTCATCGAGCTTGAAGGGTTTGACGACCGCAATAATGAGTTTCATCCGCCTCGCTCTCACGCTCCCCGAGATCGGATCGCGCGCCCTCTCTTTGTCCGTTGCGCCAAATGGCGTGCCGATGCCCCGAAAAGGGCTCCCCTGCACGCCGACACCCAACGCTAGGCGACACGGCTCCGCTCGCGGGGGAAATGCGTAAGAGATCGGCAATGTTTGCGGCGGAGCGCCCAGGAAGCGAGCTTGGCCAGGAACGGGCGCCCATAAAATGTGCACAAACGTGAGGCACACGCCGCCGCGACTCCCGTCAGAGTGCGTCTACCACTCGCTGGAGATGCCGCCCGTGACCGCGCTTTGGCCAAAAATCGCGCCCTTCGTGATGCTAGGCGCCTCGAACCTGTTCATGACGCTCGCCTGGTACGGGCACCTCAAGTTCAAGCACGTGGCCCTGCCGATCGTGATCGCGGTCGCCTGGCTGATCGCCCTGCCCGAATACATGCTGGCCGTGCCCGCCAACCGCATCGGCTCGGCGGCCTGGAGCCCCGCTCAGTTGAAGACCATCCAGGAAGCGATCACCCTCGTGGTGTTCGTGGGCTTTTCATATTTCTACCTGGGTGAGGCGGTGAAGCTGTCCACCCTGGCAGGGTTCGGCCTGATCTTCTGCGGTGCGGCTCTGGTGTTCATGGGCAAGTAGGCCGGAGGCGCTGAGGGCGCTTGACTCTACGAGAATTCGGGAAATATAGAAATATAGTCCCAGCCCAATGGAGCCCTGCCATGAACCGTCTGCATCTGCACGTGAGCGTCGACGACCTCAGCCGGTCGATCCGCTTTTACGAAACCCTGTTCGGCGCCCCGCCGACCGTGCTCAAGCCTGACTATGCCAAATGGATGCTGGAGGACCCGCGCGTAAATCTCGCCATCTCCCAGCGCGGCCGTCCGGCCGGCATCGACCATGTCGGCATTCAGGCCGAGGCGCCGGCCGATCTGGCCGCGATCGCCACGCGCCTGAAGGCGGCGGGTGAAGAGACCATCGATGAAACGGCAACCACCTGCTGCTATGCGCAATCCGACAAGCATTGGGTGCGCGACCCGTCGGGCGTGCGGTGGGAGACCTTCTTCACCTTCGGAGAGGCGACAACCTACGGGGAAGCGCCGGCTCAGCCTGATGCGAACGTTACCGCCCAGACCTGCTGCGGGGCCGCGCCCGTCGCGGCCTTGCCAACCGCAGCCTCCTGCTGCTGACACAAAAGCTTCGCTTGGCTCGGTTCGATACTTCCGGCATTTTCGAAGCATGGAAAACGAACGCGCTGTAGCGGCTCTGTCCGCCCTGGCCCACCTCGGCCGCCTGCAAGTCTTCCGCCTGCTCGTTCAGGCAGGTCCGGACGGCATGGCGGCCGGGGAGATCGCCAAGGCGACCGGCAGTCTCGCCAACACCCTTTCCACGAACCTCAACATACTGGCGCACGCCGGTCTGGTCGCATCGCGCCGGGAAGGGCGGTCAATCCTCTACACGGCCGCCTATGAGCAGATGCGCGATCTGCTGGCCTTCCTGATGGAGGATTGCTGCGCGGGGAACGCGGCGATCTGCGGGCCGCTCGGCCGGATCTTCGAGAACGCGGCCTGCGGCGCCTCTTCGGCGTCTTGCTAGGAACCGGCCATGTCCGACTCTCTGAATGTGCTCTTCCTGTGCACGGGCAACTCGGCGCGGTCGATCCTGGCCGAGGCGATCATGACCCGGGAAGGTCAGGGCCGGTTTCGCGGTTTCTCGGCGGGTTCGATGCCCACCGGCAAGGTCAATCCGCACGCCTTGGCGCTGCTTTCGACACTGGGTTACGACCCCGGCGGGTTCCGCTCCAAGTCGTGGGAGGAATTCGCGGCGCCTGGCGCGCCCAAAATGGATTTCATCTTCACGGTCTGTGACAACGCGGCCGGAGAGGTCTGTCCGATCTGGCCCGGACAGCCGATGACCGCCCATTGGGGCGTGCCGGATCCTGCCGCCGTGGAGGGCTCTAGCGCCGAGATCGGACTGGCCTTCTCCGAAACTTACCGGCAGCTGAAGAACCGCATCACCGCATTCGTGAACCTGCCGATGGCGAGCCTCGACCGAATGACGCTTGCCCGCCGCCTGCGTGAGATCGGAGAGGCGGAACGGCCGGTGAAGCCGGCGTGAGCGTATTCAAGCGGCTGGCCGCCGAGGGACTGGGCACGGCATGGCTGCTGGTTGCCGTCGTCGGCTCCGGAATCATGGCTGACAGGCTTTCGGCGGGAAACGAGGCTGTGGCTCTCTTGGCGAACGCTGTCGCCACCGGGGCGGCGCTTTATGTCCTGGTCACGATCCTAGGGCCGGTCTCCGGCGCCCATTTCAATCCGGCGGTCAGCCTGGTGATGGCGCTGCGGCGCTCGGAGACATGGCGCGCCATGCTCGCCTATGCGGTGGTGCAGGCGACCGGCGCGGTTCTGGGCGTCTGGGCGGCGCACGCCATGTTCGGCGAAGCGATCTGGCAGGTCTCAAGCCGAGCCAGGGACGGCGCGGGCATGGCGTTCGCCGAGTTCATCGCGGCTTTCGGCCTTGTCACCACGATCATCGGAGCCATGCGGTTCAAGCCCTCCGCCGTCCCGGCCGCCGTGGCGCTCTATATTACCGGCGCCTACTGGTTCACCGCCTCGACGTCATTCGCCAATCCAGCGGTGACCCTGGCCCGGGCCCTGACGGATACCTTCGCGGGCATCGCCCCGGCCTCGGCGCCCGCCTTCATCGTCGCACAGATCGGTGGCGCGGTTGCGGCTGCATTGCTGGGCCGATGGCTGTTCGGGGACGCCAGTTCGGAACCCTAGCCACGCTCGCGCGTAGTGTCGGCGTGGGGTGAGCGGTCACGCTCGCCCGCCAGCAACAGGAATTTCCCCATGTCTCCCCTTCGTCTGATCTGTGCGGCGGCGCTCGCGGCCGCCCTGGCCAGCCCGGCTCTTGCCGCCCCTGGCGATAGCTCCATGACCGCCGACGACACCATGACCGCGCCGGCCGACGGCGCCGTCAACGCACCTGCCGCCGGCACGGATACGTCCGCCACGGTCGGCGCCGCGACGACGACCAACGCCGCCGGTGAGGTGGTGGTTCTGCGCTCTTCGCCCACCCCCGCGGCGGAAGCTTACCGCCTGAAAGCCGGCGACCCGAGCGTGGTCTCCAACGCCCCGATCCCGGACACCCCGGCCAACCGCGCGGCCTATGGTCAACCGATGTCGAACGGCGGGCGCCACACCACGCCGGCCGGTAACTAATCCCCTGAAGCGATACATTGCCTTGAAAAGGTCCACGGGGAGCGCCAAACGTGGCATCAGACATCAGGACGACGCCATGCTCCCCGTTCGACTCGCCGCCGCCTTCGGGCTTTGCCTCGCCGCCGGAGCGGCCCTTGCCCAGCCGGTGGTCGCGCCGCCGCCGCCCGCCGTGCGGGCCGTGGCCAGTGTCGATATCGTTGAGACACTGCGATCCTCGGGACAGTTCACGATCCTCCTGAAAGCACTGGATCAGACCAATCTGACCGCGCTTCTGAAGACGCGGCGGAACCTCACCCTGCTGGCCCCCACCGATGCGGCGTTCAACGCCTTGCCACCGGACCAGTTGCGCGCCCTGACGGCCCCGGCCAATGCGGCGGTCTTCCAGAAGATTCTCGTCTATCACCTGATCAATGCTCGGCTGGAAGGCCGCGACATGATCGGGGCCCGGGGCACGGCTACATCGGTGCAGGGCACGGACCTGCAGATCAATGGCGAGGGCCAGGCCATCACCTTCGACACCGCCTCGGTGACGCAATTGGACATGCAAGCCTCGAACGGCGTGATCCACGTGATCGACAGGGTGCTGATCCCGCGCAACGTGACGGTGCCCACGGCGCCGGCCCCGCCGCCGCCCCGCCGCCGCTAAGGCTTTCCAAACCATCCCTTCGGCTTGGCAGGGGCGCCGCCGCGCCCTATAGGTCCGCGCGACTTCGGTCGCCTCCGATCCATCCCGAAAAGCCCGAGCCGTGCCTTCCGCCAAGCCCTTGTCGTTTCAAGACCTCATCCTGACGCTCCATGACTACTGGAGTAAGCAGGGTTGCGTCATCCTGCAGCCGCATGATGTCGAGGTTGGCGCGGGTACCCTGCACCCGGCGACCGTGCTGCGGGCGCTCGGCAAGAAGCCCTGGCGGGCGGCCTACGTGCAGCCTTCGCGCCGCCCGGCAGATGGCCGTTATGGCGAGAACCCCAACCGGCTGCAGCACTACTACCAGTACCAGGTGATCCTGAAACCGAACCCGGACAACCTGCAGGAGCTGTATCTGGGCTCCCTGAAGGCCATCGGCCTCGATCCGGCCCTGCACGACATCCGCTTCGTTGAGGACGATTGGGAGAACCCCACCGTGGGCGCCTGGGGCCTGGGCTGGGAAGTCTGGTGCGACGGCATGGAAGTGACTCAGTATACCTACTTCCAGCAGGTGGGCGGCCTGGACGTCTATCCGGTGGCCGGCGAATTGACTTACGGTCTCGAGCGCCTGGCCATGTACATCCAGAACGTCGACAAGTTCACGGACCTGGCCTTCAACGACCCGGACGGGCCGGAGCCTAAGACCTATGGCGAGGTGTTCCTGGAGAACGAGCGCCAGATGAGCGCCTTCAACTTCCAGGTCGCGGACGTGGAGACCCTCAAGCGCCAGTTCGAGGACATGGAACGCCAGGTGCCGCGCATCCTCGCCGCGACGGGCCCTCAGGGGCAGGCCCTGGTGCTGCCCGCCTATGATCACGTCCTGAAGGCCAGCCACCTCTTCAACCTGATGGACGCCCGGGGCGCGATCGCCGTCGCCGAACGCCAGAGTTACATTGGCCGCATCAGGGACCTCTGCAAGGCCTGCGCCCAGGCCTGGGTCGCCCTCGAAGGGGGGAACGGCTAGTCATGCCCCAGCTTCTCCTCGAGCTCTTCTCCGAAGAGATTCCCGCGCGCATGCAGGATCAGGCGGCGCGCGACCTGGCGCGGATGGCCACGGAGCGGCTGACGGCCGCCGGCCTCAAGCCTGAAAGCCTGATCACATTCGCCGGATCCCGGCGCCTGGCCCTGGTGGCCGAGGGGCTGCCGGCCGCGCAGGCGGACCGCAACGAAGAGCGCAAAGGCCCCCGGGTCGGCGCGCCGGACGCGGCCATAGAGGGCTTCCTGCGCTCGGCGGGCGTGGCGCGCGGCGATCTCGTCGAGCGCGACGGCGTCTTTTTCGCCACACTCGCCTCCAAGGGCAGGCCGACGGCGCGGATCATCGCCGAGATGGTTCCGGAGATCGTGCGGGCCTTCCCATGGCCGAAGTCGATGACGTGGGGCATCGGGACCTTGCGCTGGGTGCGGCCCCTGAAGCGCATCCTCTGTCTCTTCGACGGCGAGGTGGTCGATTTCAATGTCGACGGGATCGTCGCGGGGCGGACCAGCGAGGGGCACCGCTTCATGGGGTCGGCCCAGCCGTTCCAGGTGAAGGACTTCGCCGACTACAAGGCGGGCCTTGAAAAGCACTACGTGATGCTCGACGCCGCCGACCGCAAGGCGCGGATCATGACCGAGGCGGTCAAGGCCGTGACGGCGCGCGGACTTGAGCTGGTGGACGATGACGGCCTTCTGGACGAAGTGGCGGGTTTGGCCGAGTGGCCTGTGCCCGTGCTGGGCGAGATGGACCCGATCTTCCTGGACCTGCCGCCCGAGGTGATCCGCACCTCCATGCGCACACACCAGAAGTACTTCGCCGTGCGGGATCCGAAGACGGACAAGCTGGCGGCGAACTTCCTGACCGTGGCCAATATCGCGGCGACGGACGGTGGGGCGGAGATCGCGCGAGGCAACGCCAAGGTGCTTTCGGCGCGGCTGTCCGACGCCAAGTTCTTCTGGGACGAGGACCGCAAGGTGGGTTTCGGGCCCTGGGGCGAGAAGCTGAAGGGCGTGACCTTCCACGCCAAGCTCGGGACCATGGCCGAACGGGTCGAGCGCCTGGTGAGCCTGGCGGAGGCCCTGGCGCCTTTCGTCGGCGCGGACGTCAAGAAAGCCGGCGAGGCCGCGCGCCTCGCCAAGGCGGACCTGGCCAGCCAGATGGTCGGCGAGTTCCCGGAACTGCAGGGCCTGATGGGGGGCTACTACGCTCGCGAGGCCGGCCTCTCGGACGTGATCGCCGACGCCGTGCGCGATCACTACAAGCCGCAGGGGCCCAGCGATGAAGCGCCGGTCGCACCGGTGTCGGTGGCCGTGGCCCTGGCGGACAAGATCGACACCCTCGTGGGCTTCTTCGCGGTCGGCGAGAAGCCGACGGGATCGCGTGACCCCTATGCCCTGCGGCGTGCGGCGCTGGGTCTCATCCGCATTCTCCAGCGGACCGAGGCGAAGCTGCCAGCGCGGGAGATCGTCGCGGCCTGGTATCGCTCCTTGAAGACGCTGATCGGGCCGGGGAGGGCGCTGTATGCGTCTTCTTCGCAGACCACGGGCTGGCAGGGCCCGGTAGTCACGCCCGGCGAGGAATTCGCGGCCTATGTGGAAGAGCTCGATGCGGCCCTGCTTGAAGGGCAAGCCTGGTTGATCGAGACGGCGGAAGACGCCGACATCGATTTCGACCGCATGATCCGTGAAGTGACCCCGCCGAAGCAGAAGGCCCTGCTGGCGTTCCGCCCCTTCGAGGAGGTGGCCGGAGAGGTCACGGCGTTCCTGGCCGACAGGTTGAAGGTGGCCCTGCGCGACCAGGGCAAGCGGCATGACCTGGTGGATGCGGTGTTCGCCCTGGGGGACGACGACCTGGTGCGGATCGGGGCGCGGGTCGAGGCGCTTGATGGTTTCCTGTCCAGCGGGGCGGGGACCGATCTCCTGGCCGCGCACAGGCGTGCGGTGAACATCCTGAAGGCGGAAGAAAAGGGGGCCGTGCTGCCCGCCGATCCGCCGGTCCGCATGGAGGGCGCGCCCGCCGAGGAAAAAGCCCTGTTCGACGCCCTGCAGCAGGTCATGCCGGCCGTGCAGGCGGCGGTGAAGGGCGAGGACTTCGCGAGTGCGATGAAGAGCCTCTCCGGCCTGCGCGGACCGGTCTTTGATTTTCTCGACAAGGTGCTAGTGAACGCCCCTGAGGCGGCGGTGCGGCAGAATCGGCTTGCCCTGCTGATGCAAATTCGCGGTGCCATGGAACAAGTGGCTGATTTCTCTCAAGTATCGGGATGATGTGCGCATGACGTCCGACACCCTTTCCAAGACGAAGTGGGTTTATTCCTTCGGCGGCGGCGGCGCGGATGGCGACGCCTCGATGAAGAACCTGCTGGGCGGGAAGGGCGCGAACCTGGCCGAGATGAGTGCGCTCGGCCTTCCCGTGCCGCCCGGCTTCACCATCACCACCGAAGCGTGCACCTATTTTTACGACAACGGCCGTACCTATCCGGGCGAATTGGATGCCCAGGTCCTGGCTGGCCTGGCCACGGTCGAGAAGCAGACCGGCAAGGTGTTTGGCGACGCGGTCAATCCGCTCCTGGTGTCGGTGCGGTCCGGCGCGCGGGCCTCGATGCCCGGCATGATGGACACGGTGCTGAACCTCGGCCTCAACGACGTCACGGTCGAGGGCCTGGCAAAACTGGCCGGCGACCGCCGGTTCGCGTTCGACAGCTATCGCCGCTTCATCCAGATGTATTCGAACGTCGTGCTGGACCTCGACCATCACATGTTCGAGGAAATCCTCGACGACCATAAGGACAGCCTCGGAATCTATTCCGACACGGCCCTCACCGCCGAGCACTGGGAAGCCGTGGTGGCGGACTACAAGAAGGCGGTCGAGCGCGAGATGGGCCAGCCCTTCCCGCAGGACCCGAAGGCCCAGATGTGGGGCGCGATTGGCGCCGTGTTCACCAGCTGGATGAACGACCGGGCGAAGTTCTATCGCCGCATGCACGACATCCCCGAAAGTTGGGGCACGGCCGTGAATGTGCAGTCCATGGTGTTCGGCAACATGGGCGACACCTCTGCGACCGGCGTGGCCTTCACGCGCAACCCGTCGACCGGCGAAGCCAAGCTTTATGGCGAATTCCTGATCAACGCCCAGGGCGAGGACGTCGTGGCGGGTATCCGTACGCCGCAATCCATCACCAAGGCCGGGCGCGAGGAGATGGGCGAGAAGGCCCTCTCTATGGAAGAAGCCATGCCGGAGGTGTTCGGCCAGTTTCGCGACGTGATCGGCCGTCTGGAACGCCACTACCGCGACATGCAGGACATCGAGTTCACGGTCGAAAAGGGCCGACTCTACATGCTGCAGACGCGCAACGGGAAGCGCACGGCCAAGAGCGCCCTGAAGATCGCCGTGGACCTCGCTTCCGAGGGCTTGATCACCCAGAATGAGGCCGTGATGCGGGTGGAGCCCGCCTCGCTTGATCAGCTTCTGCACCCGACCATCGATCCGGCCGCTGAGCGGAATGTCATCGCCGCCGGTCTGCCGGCATCGCCAGGGGCGGCGACGGGCAAGGTGGTGTTCGACGCGGACGAGGCCGAACGTCTCGGAACCGCCGGTGAATCGGTGATCCTGGTCCGCGACGAGACCTCGCCGGAGGATATCCACGGCATGCACGCCGCCAAGGGCATCGTCACGGCCCGGGGCGGCATGACCAGCCACGCGGCGGTGGTCGCCCGGGGCATGGGCCGGCCGTGCGTCTCGGGGGCCGGGGAAATCCAGATCGACACCAAGGCCCGGCATTTCCGGGTGCGCGGCAAGACCGTGCAGGCCGGCGAGGTGATCACCATCGACGGTTCCAAGGGCGAAGTGCTGCTGGGCGCGGTGAAGATGATCGAGCCCGAGCTGACCGGCGACTTCGCCACCCTGATGGCCTGGGCCGACGCCGCCCGCCGTCTGAAGGTGCGCGCCAACGCCGAGACCGAGCTGGACGCCGCCACGGCCCGCCAGTTCGGCGCGGAGGGCATCGGCCTTTGCCGCACCGAGCACATGTTCTTTGACGACACCCGGATCGCCGCCGTGCGCGAGATGATCCTGGCTGACGACGAGGACGGCCGCCGTGCGGCCCTGTCCAAGATCCTGCCGATGCAGCGCGACGATTTCGTGCGCCTGTTCACGGTGATGGAAGGCCTTCCGGTCACGATCCGCCTGTTGGACCCGCCGCTGCACGAATTCCTGCCCCACACCGAGGAAGATGTGGAAGCCGTGGCCAAGGCGACCGGCCTGGACGCCGAGAAGTTGCTGCGGCGCGCGAAGGACCTGCACGAGACCAACCCGATGCTCGGCCACCGCGGCTGCCGCCTGGGGATCTCCTATCCGGAGATCTACGAGATGCAGGTGCGAGCCATCATCGAAGCGGCCTGTGAGATCGTCGCCAAGGGCAAAGCCGCGCCGGTGCCGGAAATCATGCACCCCCTGGTCGCCAAGGGTGAGGAAATGAAGTTCCTGCGCGCCCTTACGGACCGCACCGCCAAGGAAGTGATCGCCGAGCGCGGTGTCGAGATCGCCTATCAGGTCGGCACCATGATCGAGCTGCCACGCGCCGCGATCCGGGCTGGGGACCTGGCGGAAAACGCCGAGTTCTTCTCCTTTGGCACCAACGACCTGACCCAGACCACCTTCGGCATCAGCCGTGATGACTCAGGCCGCTTCCTGGGCGCCTACCTCGACAAGGGCATCTTCGAGCGCGACCCGTTCGTCAGCATCGACCAGGAGGGTGTGGGCGACCTGATCCGTATCGCCGCCGAACGCGGCCGGGCCCAGCGTCCAGGTGTCAAGCTCGGCATCTGTGGCGAACACGGCGGCGATCCGGCCTCGATCCAGTTCTGCGAAAGCGTTGGCCTCGACTACGTCAGCTGCTCGCCTTACCGCGTGCCGATCGCCCGTCTTGCGGCGGCGCAGGCGGTGCTGGGGGAACGGGAAAAGGACCGGTAGGGAAGGTCAGGGGCCCATCGGCGCGGGCGCGGCGTTCGGTCAACGCCAGCCCGGCCTCATGGAATTCGCGGCCAAAAGCCCGCTGAAATATAAAGATCTGGAACCTTGCGGTTCCTCCCTTAGGACTGTTCGCACCAGGTCTTGCTCGCCCGGCTTGCCGCGAAATGCGCGGATGACGCTGGCGATTTAGGGGGCCGGTGTTTCAGCCTTATTTCCGGCAGGTAAAGCGCCTGGGTCGTCGGCCTCAGTCGGCCGCGAAGCAGTAGAAATAGCCATTACCGCCCGTGGCGATGAGATCCGGCTGGCTGCAGGAGCGGGTTTGATGGGCCGAGTTCCAGGAGGTCGGGTTCTGGCCGCCGCCCTGGCGGTCGAAGTGGCCGACAACGCTGCGGCCGGGGCCGTTCGAGGTCCAGTTATCGCAGGTCAGGTTGGTGACGGGGGCAGGGGGCGTGTAGCCCGGCGGGGCATTGGCGGGCGGCGGGGGCGTCACGGGCGGCGCCAGGCGGCCGTCCTCGGTGGAGCCGGTCAGGATGTCGTGCTGGTTCGGCGTGTCTCCCCGCCCTTTGACGGCGGCCCCCGTTTCGGTGAGGGAGTTTTCCTTGCCGAGCAGGTTGTTGGGGCTGTGCAGGTCAGCCACGTCGCGGGCCACCATCACGCCACGGGCATTGTACCAGGGGCCGGTCCCGATGCGGTCGCGGGCATTGATGGCGGGGGAGCCGTCGGCCGCCGCGGCGGAGAGGTAGGCGCGCCAGATGCGGCCGCGCACGCCGGCCGCCTCGGCCAGCTTCGAGCACCAGGCGTCAGCGCCGTTGATGCCATTCAGATCCCCGCCCCGGCCGGGCGCCGTGCTTGTGATGAAGAAGCTCATCCGGGGCGGGGCGGGCTCAGCCCCTGCCGCCGCCGCGAGGCAGGCGCCCAGAGTGGCCAGGCCAAAGGCGGCCGAGGCGATCATCAGGCGCTGGGTGATGCGGTCCATGGGGTCCTCCGACCTGTTTTCGCGAAAGCTAGGCGAGGTGGTGCGCACAGCGAAGTCACGTTAGCTTTAGGCATGCCGCCCCGCTGTCTCGCCGTCATCCTTTCATCAGTTCTGCTGGCGAGCTGTAGCGATAGGGTGGTCGATGACGGCATTATCGGGCCTTACCACCTGCAGGCCATCGATAGCCGTGACTCTGCCATGGTCGTGTGGCGCGAGCAGTTCTCGGAGGTCAGCGAGGGCAAGATCAGTCCCGCTGTCTTCAAGGTGGGCGCTGATCGACGGTTTCTGGTGGCGGCGCGGCACCCTCTGGATGCGGACCTGCGTGTCGACACGGCGCGCACCGAATACTTCTACATAACGCTCAATCAGGGTGATGTGTGGGCCTACCCACGCGACGAGGAAATCCACGGCCCCTTTGACGCTGCTGGCTTCGCCCGCGAGAAGGCCCGCCTTGGTCTGCCTGAATTTGACCAGAACCTCGAAGAATAGAGCAAGATCGAGCCTGTCCCCCGATGGCCGAGCGACCTAAGCTTGCGCCGATGTCCGCCGAGATTCCCTCCGCCCCCGGCGGCCGCAAGCCCGCCTTTGGTTTCGCCTTCTTCAGCGCCGTGACCAGCGCCTCGTCGTTCGGCTTCATGATCCCGATCCTGCCGAACCTGGTGAAGTCCTTCACTGGCGGCAACACCGCCCACGCGGCCGAATGGGTGGTGGTGTTCAACACGGCGGGCGGGTTGATGAGCTTTTTCTCCGGGCCGGTGCTGGGGATGCTGTCCGACCGCCTGGGCCGGCGCCCCGTGTTGCTGATCTCGCTCTTCGGCATGGGCGTGGATTTCCTGGTGATGGCCTTCGCGCCTAGCCTCTGGTGGCTCTTCATCGGGCGGCTGATCTCCGGCGCGACCTCCGGGGCCTTCGCCACGGCCAGCGCCTATGTGGCCGATGTGGTGGAGCCGCAGAACCGGGCCAGGGCCTTCGGCCTGATGGGGTCGGCCTTCTCGTTCGGGTTTGTGGCGGGGCCGGCGATCGGGGGCTGGTTGGGCAATTATGATCTGCGCTGGCCGTTCTTCGCTTCGGCCGCCCTGACCCTGGTGAACGCCCTCTACGGCCTCTTCATCATGCCGGAATCCCTGCCGCCGGAGCGGCGCGCGGACCAGTTTGATCTGCGCAAGGCCAATCCGGTCGGCGCGCTCAATCTGCTGCGCTCTCACCACGAACTGTTCGGACTCTCCGGCGTGAACTACCTGCATCAGCTGGCCCAGGCCGTCTGGCCATCGGTCTTCGTGCTCTATTCGGGCTACCGCTATCATTGGACCCCGGCTTTCACGGGCACGATGATGATGATCGGCGGCGTGATCGGCGTGCTTGTGCAGAGCTTCGTTGTCGGCCCGGCGGTGAAGCGGTTCGGGGAGCGGGGCTGCCTCCTAATCGGGGCGACGGCGGCAACCTGCGGGATCACCGCCTACAGCCTGGCGCCCAGCACCTTCTGGTATATCTGCGCCATGCCGCTCGGCGCCCTGACGGGGCTGGTCGCGCCCGGCCTGATGGGGCTGATGACGGCGCGGGTCAGTCCTTACGAACAAGGCCAGCTGCAGGGCGCTCAGCAATCGATCATGGGTATCACGGGCATCATCGGCCCGTCGATCTACGGGCTGTCCTTCGCCTGGGCGGTGGACCATCCGCAGTACGGCGTGCCCGGTTTGCCCCTGATGCTGGCGGGGTTCTTCACGGCCTGCGCCCTGGCCCTGGCGTTCGCCGTGGCGCCCAGAGCGCCTACCGCTTCCTGACGAACACCGTCCCCGCCGAATAGCCCGCGCCGAAGGAGCAGATCAGGCCCGTCTCGCCGGGCTGGAAGTCGGCGTTCGTCTTGTGGAAGGCGATGATCGAGCCGGCTGACGAGGTGTTGGCGTATTCGTCGAGGATGATGACGTTCTCTTCCGGGGCCGGATCGCGGCCGAGGACGCGTTTGCCGATCAACTCGTTCATGTTGATGTTGGCTTGGTGCAGCCACATGCGCTTCAGCTGGGTGGTGTCGAGGCCGAGGTCGGCGGCGTGATGGGCGATCATCTCCGAGACCATCGGCACCACTTCACGGAACACCTTGCGGCCTTCCTGCACGAAGAGCTTGTCAGGTTTGCCGACGCCTTCCGGCGCCGCGCGATTCAGGAAGCCGAAGTTGTTGCGGATGTTGTTGGAGAACTGCGTCTTCAGGCGCGTGCCGATGATCTCCCAGCCGCCCTGGGCCTGGTCCGCCGCCTCGACGATCACGGCGGTGGCGACGTCGCCGAAGATGAAGTGGCTGTCGCGGTCGCGGAAATTCAGGTGGCCGGATGTGATCTCCGGATTGACCACCAGCACGGCCCGCGCCGAGCCCGAGGCGATGTAGTCCGCCGCCGTCTTGATGCCGAAGGTAGCCGATGAGCAGGCGACATTCATGTCGAAGCCGAAGCCCTCGATGCCCAAGGCCTGCTGGATCTCAATGGCCATGGCCGGATAGGCGCGCTGCATGTTGGAGGCCGCGCAGATCACCGCGTCGATTTCACTGGCCGGCTTGCCCCAGGCGCGGATCGCGTCCTCGGCCGCCTTCACGCCGAACTCCGCCATGATCGAGAGCTGGTCATTAGAGCGTTCCGGGATGACCGGCGTCATCACCGCCGGGTCGAGCACGCCGGACTTGTTGGCCACATAGCGGCTCTTGATGCCGGAGGCCTTTTCCACGAACTCGACGGAAGAGGGGGCGAGGGCGGTGATTTCCCCGTCGGCGATGGCCTTGGCGTTCTCGGCGTTGAAGCGCTCCACATAGGTGTTGAAGGCGTCCACCAGCTCCGCGTTGGAGATGCTCTCGGCGGGGGTGAAGAGGCCGGTGGCGGCGATGACGGCAGCTGGCACGGGGAACGCTTCCTCCTGAACTTTGCCCCTCTCTAGCACGGCCAGCGCCGCTGTCGCGGAGCTGTGTCTTGCGGGCAACGCTGCAAAACCGCCGCTCCGGTGACGCTGAACGGACAGGAAGCTGCCGCGTTCAGAGCCGATCCAGGCGGGCCCTGGGGGAGCTTTAGTGTTGTTTTGTAAGGAGTATCCAAAAATGAAAGCTCTCATGATCGCGGGCGCGGCCATCGTCGCCCTCTCCGCTCCGGCCTTGGCCCATGCCGACCAGCCGGCGGCCGGAACCACCACCTTCAACGGCTCCATCGGCTATGCGGCGGCCGATGCCGACGGCATCAATCTCGGCGCCGTGCAGGGCCGACTCGGGGTGCGCTTCGGCCAGTACCTCGGCATCGAGGGCGAACTGGCCGGAGGCGTCGACGGCGATACGGTGGATGTCCTAGGTACGTCTACCGAAGTGAAGCTGCGCCACCAGGAGGCCATCTACGGGGTCGGCTACCTGCCGGTGAACCAGAATTTCGACCTCCTGGCCCGGGTGGGCTACGGCCACTCGGAGATCTCGGCATCCGGTCCTGGCGTGCCCCTGGCCACGGCCAATGGCAACAGCTGGAACTACGGCGTCGGCGGCCAGTACTTCTTCGACGGCGCCAACGGCGTGCGTGTCGATTACACCCGCCACGACTTCAGTGACGGCGGCCCGAATGCCGACGTCTGGTCCGTGGGCTATACGCGGCGGTTCTAGACTGCGGAGGGGCGCGCCGGTCGGACGCGCCCCTTTTGCCGCCTGCCGTCCCCTGGTGTAGTGCACGGCCATGACCCTGCTCTACATCTTCGGCGGATCGGCGGTGGCGGTGGCCTTGCTGGTGGCCTTGGCCGCCTGGGCCCGAATTCCACGCCGTGCGCCGGTGTTCGCCGAGGCGGAAGCCCGAGACCTCTTTGCTCTGGAATTCCCCACTCGCACCCTCAGCGGCTTGTGGCTCGGCGAAGACGGCGCCGTCGCGCGATCCGGTGATGAGGCCCTGGTGCTCTTCCGGGTGGGCGATGGCTATGCGGCGCGGTCCCTGCCGTGGAACAAGGCGATCGCATCGCCGGTCAAGGATGGCCGGTTGAACTTGTCGCTCGGCGACTTCGCGGCGCCGCGGGCGGTGATTTCGCTGGCGGCCTGGCCACC
Organism: Caulobacteraceae bacterium; assembly: GCA_046349475.1. GTDB lineage: Bacteria > Pseudomonadota > Alphaproteobacteria > Caulobacterales > Caulobacteraceae > Acaudatibacter. The sequence goes on from JAXMCG010000030.1 coordinate 35,179, forward strand.
AGAGGCCGCGGCATGATGCACGCCCCCTTCGACGTGGTGACCTGGGCCACACCGGCGTTCATCCTGCTGGTGATCGCCGAAATCCTCGCCGTCCGCTTCCTGGACGCCAAGGGCGGCTATGAGGCAAGGGACACGGCGACGTCGCTCGGCATGGGCCTCGTCAGCACCGTGACTGGCATCGTCACGGGCGGGATCGTCGCGGCGAGCGTGCTGTGGGTGTGGTCACACCGGATCTACACCGTGCCCCACACGGCCATATGGGCCTGGGTGGCGCTCTTTTTCCTGGAGGACCTCACCTACTACTGGTTCCATCGGATCAGCCACGAGCGGCGCTTCTGGTGGGCGGCCCACGTGAACCACCACACGTCCCAGCACTACAATCTGACGACGGCCCTGCGGCAAACCTGGACGGGTGGCGTGGCCGGCACCTGGGCGCTCTGGCTGCCCCTGACCTTCCTGGGCTTTCCGCCGGGCATGGTGGCCATCCAGAAGGGGATCAGCCTCGTCTATCAGTTCTGGATTCACACCGAGACGATCGGGAAGATGTGGGGGCCCATCGAATATGTGTTCAACACACCCTCACACCACCGGGTGCATCACGCGCGGAATCCGCGCTACCTCGACCGCAACTACGCCGGCATCCTGATCATCTGGGACCGCATGTTCGGCACCTTCGAGCCCGAGAGCGCCGAGGAGCCGCCGCGCTATGGCATCGTCAAGAACCTGGGCGATTTCAACATCCTGCGGGTGGCATTTCACGAGTGGGTCGGGATCGGCAAGGACCTGATGAGCGCCCGCTCCATCCGGGATGTGTTCGGCTACATCTTCGGCCCGCCGGGCTGGAGCCCGGATGGGTCGCGGGAGACCTCGGCGGTGATCAAGGCGCGGTGGCAGGCCTCTTTGGGGAAGGCGTCACTCGCGGAGGAGCGGGAGGCTGAGCCCGCCGACCGGCCGGGCGCCCAGTAGCTCACGGCGGAAGCGGAAGAGCTCGGCGGGCCTTCCGCCGGTCTCGGTGTCCATGCGGTCCAGCCCCTCGACGAGGCCGGTGCGCTCGATCACGCGCCGGAAGTTCTGCTTGTGCAGGGAAACGCCCACAATGCACTCGACCGTGCGCTGCAGGGCCGAGAGGGTGAACTCCTCACCCATCAGCTCGAACACCACGGGCCGGTACTTAAGCTTGCCGCGCAGGCGGGAGAGCCCGGTCGCGAGGATGCGGCGGTGGTCGGAGTTCATCGGCTCGCCCAGGGGCATGGGGGCGGGGAGGGGCTCGCCCCGGTCGCGTGCGGCTTCCGGGACGAGGCCGGCCTCGTAGAGCAGCTCATAGCGCTCCAGCACGCGTTCCTCGTTCCAAGGCGCGCCGTCCAGGGCGAAGAGCAGGCGGGCCCGGCTCTGGCGGGGCTGGATCGGCCCGGCCCATTTCAGCAAGGCCGGAGCAATGACCTGGTCAATCAGGTCCGGCCGGCCGTTGCGCCAATCCTCGTAAGGGAAAAACCGGAACCACGGGGCCCAGGATGCGGAGGGGCCTTCGGTGTCGTTCGTGGCTGGGGCCAGGGCCAGATAGCCCACCGAGATGACCCGCGCCGCGCCGGCCCCGACATCCGCCAGGGGGGCGTCGCGGCCCTTGTCGCCGAAGGTGTAGAGCTGCTCCACGTAGCCCAGGGAATAGCCGGTCTGCTTGCCGACGAACTCTTTCAGGGCCAGCTCGAAGGTGCGGTGCCCGTCCGGGTCGAAGGGGCCGAACGGCAGGCCCTCGGCGCCCGGCGCTCCGACCGTGAGGACCATGGCCTCATTGTCGCGAAGTCCGATGATCACGGCGGAAAGTCCGATGACGACGGAGGCGCTCATGCGTGCCTCGCCGGGAAATCGAAGGGCGTGCTCTCCGAGACGAAGTTGTTGCCGCCCATGGCCTCCACGGCGGCGATCATCCGGCCCTGCCGGCCAAGGGCCTCGTCGCCCAACATCACCAAGCGGCGATTGGGGTAGGCCTGCGGGCTGACGGCGCGCAGGCGCTGGGCGATCCTCAGTTCCATTCCCTCAGGACTTCGCTGGCAGGCGATAATATAGGCCGTGGCCGTGGAGCGGCTAATGCCCATGTGACAGTGAACCAGCATCGGGGCGGCTTCGTCCCATTCGGCGGCGAAGCCCAGGATGCGCTCGATATCGGACGCCTCCGGCGTCGTCATTCCCTGGGCGCGCAGCGCCACGTCGTGCATGCCGAGCCGCAAATGCCGTGGCCCGGCCACCGGCGCCATTTCGTGGTCCGGATTGAGCAGGGTGATGACGTGGGACGGCCGGCGGGCCGCCACCAGGTCATGCACGCGATCCAGCGGGCAGACGATCAGGGTCATTCGGTGCCGAACGCCATGTCGCCGCTCGCCATCCCCAGGGCCTCGATCAGCACGCGGTAGCGGGCCAAATAGCGGTTCTGCGCCTCGGGGGGCGGCTCGGGATTGATATTCAGGGCGTAGCCCGGAGGTGGTTTACCGAAGAACTTCTCGGCCTCCGGCACGGTGAAGCCCGCCAGTTGGATGGATTCGAAATAGGCGCAGGCCCTGTCGGCCTGCTTGATCAGCTTCTTGATCTCCGGCGGGGTCTTGGGCGGCAGTCCGAAGCGGATGTGGATGGCGTGTTCCAAGCGGTCCTCGAAGGCGCGGTAGTCGTAGCCGAGGGCGGCCTTGAAGGGGCTGATCATGTCGCCGATGACGTATTCCGCGGCGTCGTGCAGGAGGGCTGCGAGGCGCCAGCGCGGCTCAAGGCCCGGTCTGATGTGGGCCGAAATCTCCTCGACGATCACCGAGTGCTGGGCCACGGAAAAGGCGTGCTCTCCCACGGTTTGCCCGTTCCACCGCGCCACACGCGCCAGGCCGTGGGCGATGTCCTCCACCTCGATGTCGAGGGGAGAAGGGTCCAGAAGGTCCAGCCTGCGGCCGGACAGCATGCGCTGCCAGGCCCTGGGGGGCTGATTTCGGGATTTGGCTTGCAGCCCTTTCGCCACGCGTTCGTTTCCAACACAGTCACGGTTGATGACGCGACGGCGCCGCGTGCGTTAGATCAATGAGCGGGGCCGCCGCGTCACGCAAGTTCGTCCTTGAAGGAGGTTGCGATGGATTGGGCGAGGATCATGGTTCCGCTCTCAGGAGGCGAGGGCGATTCTGCGCTGGCGGCGCACGCCGTCGCCGTGGCCCGGGCTTTCGACGCGGAGTTGGCGCTTGTGCATGCGCCGGCCGACGTGGCTGACCTGATGCCCTGGATTGGCGATGGGTTCATGGGCGGGGTTCAGGCCAGCGCGGTTGATTCCATTCGCGACGCCGCGGCGTCCGGAAAGGCTGCGGCGGAGGCCACGATGGCGTCGCTGGGCTATGCCAAGTCGAGCTTCACCTCCCTGACGTCTCCCGTCCTGGCGGCCTTGGCCATGGAAGGACGGCTCGCCGACCTTGTGGTGTTCGACGCCACCGCGGCACGGGGCAAGGGGCCCCTCTCCGAAGCTTTTCAACAGATCGTCGCCGATGAGCAGCGTCCGACGCTCGTTGTCCGGGGCGAGGTGGACGTCACCGGGATCGTCGCCGTGGCCTGGGATGGCGGCAAGGAGGCCAGCCGCGCGGCGCGCACGGCCTTGCCGATCCTGCAGAAGGCGAGGGAGGTTGTCGTGTTGGCTGCCTGCGGCGCCAGTTCGCGCAAGTTCGACCCGGCGAGGCTTGAAACGTTTCTGACCGCACGTGGCGTCAAGGCGCGCGTACACAAGATCGAGGAGAAGGGTGAGGCTGGGCCGCTGATCCTGAGCGCGGCCCAAGCCGTGGACGCCAATCTGCTGGTGGCCGGGGCCTTCGGGCATACCCGGCTGCAGGAATACATTTTTGGAGGGACGACGCGGACCTTGCTCAACAGCGAGACGCCTTCCCTCTTTCTTTCGCACTGAAATAAGGAATAAAAACAATGACTTTGTCGCGCATCGTCATGCGTCTCGCGCGCAATCCGGGCACGGAATTCTCCGGCGGCGATGACCATCGCGGCTATTCACTGACCGCGCCCCTGACGGCTGACGGTCACCTCGACGAGGCGGCCTATGCGAAAGCCAAGGCCAACTGCTCGGTGCGCCGCTTCGCCCCGGATGAGGATGCGGTGGACGGCCGCCTGGCGCGGCACGGCCAGCGCTGGTTCTTCGACTACGACGATGGCTCCACGGCCGACGATGAACCCGTGCATCGGCTCGGCGACCACCGCTTCGCGGTCGGGGAATATGTCACGGTCACCGACGAAGACGGCCGCCCGCTGACCTACAAGGTGACGGACGTGGAACCGGTCGCCTAGCCGCCCAGATTGCGCCTGAGCAGCCGCTCGATGGGCCGTAGCAACTCGTCGTGATTGTCGGTCTTGGCCTTGATGGAGGCCACGACCAGAGGCCCGCGATTGGGCCCGCGCGCCTCATATCCCACCACGCGGTAGCCCGACGGTCCGGCCTCCGTCGAGGCCAGGATGTAGGTGATGCGCACCGAGCGGCCCGGCGCCGAGATGCGGATTTCCGCGCCGCGTTCATCGGCGTCGATGGAAACATCGCCCCTGGCAGAGCGGCGGCGGACAACGGGTTCCGCGTCTTCATCCCCCTCGCTGGCGGCCGGTCCTTCGGCCGGCTTGGCAGCGGGCTTGAGGGCGACCTTGCCCTCTTCGGAGGGGGTCTGTTCACCTTCAATGATGACCCGCCTTTCGCTCTCCGAGCGGCGGTCGATGCGGATGTTCGCCGCGTCGTCATTGGCGTTGATGGTCAGGCCGCCGATGCGGATGTTGGCGCTGTCATCGTCGGCGTCGATGTTAATGCCCGGCAGGCTGATATTGGCGCGGTCCTTGCCGTCGCCCTGGCTGCCATCGCCGTCCCGTTCGCCGCTATCGGCCGCGAGGGCTTCCGGCGCAGAGGGCTCGCGGCGCGGCAGGAACGCCTTTAACTCAGCCTCCAGGGGCGCCAGGGCGATATCCGGCGCCTGGCCATCGAGCGGGACGATGCGTAGCCTGATTTCTTCGCCCGCGCGACCGACGTAGTCGCAGGTGCGGCCATCATCCGAGATAGCGACCCGGCGCAGAATGCCTTCACGCTCCGGGCAATCGAGCTGAGCCACTTCACGCAGGGCCGACCGGCTCGCCGAAGGTGAGCGGCCGCGATTGTGATCACAAGCGGCCAAGGCCAGGCTCGAGGCGCCCACCGCAAGTAGAACAACGATACGGGAAAAGTGCATCATCCGGAGGGCAAGATGACGTGCAAGGTTCCGGGCGGTCCAGTGAATTCCCGGTAAGACAAACGAAGCCCGGCGATCCGCGATTGCAGCGCCGGGCTCCTCAACTCTAGCAATATTGGCACGCGCCTTTGGGGCGCCCGCTGGTCTAGTTTTGACCCGGACGGGCGGCTGGCCCTTCGCGCCGGGCCAGGAAGGCGAGGCGTTCGAAGAGGGTCACGTCCTGCTCGTTCTTCAGGAGGGCGCCGTGCAGGGGCGGGATCAGCTTGGTCGGATCGCGCTCGCGCAGGGATTCCGGATCGATGTCCTCGACCATCAGCAGCTTCAGCCAGTCGAGCAGTTCCGAGGTGGATGGCTTCTTCTTAAGGCCCGGAACCTTGCGCATGTCGTAGAAGATGCGCAGCGCCTCGGCGACCAGCTTCTGCTTGATCCCGGGATAGTGGA
>JAXMCG010000031.1:0-37911 GCA_046349475.1 Caulobacteraceae bacterium
CGCGCGCAATGCGACACGCTTTCCAGACCCATGGCGTTCAGGCGGCCATCAGGCGTGGCTCCCAGGCGCACCCGCTGGATCGTGGCTGGGCGGTGGATCGAAGCGCTCATCATCTGTTGGCGGGTAAAGGCGACCTTCACCGGCATGCCGAGGTCGCGGCAGGCCAGGGCCGCCAGGGTGAGATCCTCGTAGGACGGCCCCTTGCCGCCAAAGCCGCCGCCGATATAGCGCGACAGAACCCGGACATCGTCCTTGCCGATCTGCAGGGTCTCGGCCAGCAGGTGCTGAGGCCGCTTCAGGGACTGGTTGGAGGTGTGCGCCACCAGCTTGCCGTCCTCGAACCAGGCCGTGGAGGCGCAGGGCTCCATCTGGCAGTGGTTCTGAACTGGCGTGGTGTAGCTGAGGTCGATCTTGACCGGTGAGTTGTCGTAGCCGACCTCGAAGGCGCCAGTCCGCGCCTCTTCCGCGCCGCGCGGCAGAACCCCTTTTTCCCACGAAAAGTGCGGATCCCCCGCATCGCCCTCATAGGAAATTTTCAGAAGGTCGGCCGCGGCGCGAGCGTTCTCCCAGGTGTCAGCCGCGACGAACGCCACCAGCTGGCCGAAATAGCGCACCTTGTCGTCAGCGAAGACCGGATCCGCGGCGGCCTGACTACCTTGATTAAGGCGCTCCCCGCGATTGCCCTGCTTGGGCGTGCGGAACGGATGCCAGACCAGCTTCACGCCCGGCGCGGCCAGGGCAGCCTTGTCATCCACGGCCGTGACACGGCCACAGCCAATCTCCGCGCCCACCATATAGCCATAAGCCGGCGGTGTGGGCGGCTCGATCTCATAGGCATAGGGCGCCTGACCGGAGACTTTCAGTGGGCCTTCGTAGCGGTCCACGGCCTTGCCGATGATGCCGGACTTGTTCTGATTGATCGGATTGGGAACGGCGTATTCAGCGATGCTCTCAGCCATCAGCCCCGGGCCTCCTCGATCGACGCCACCAGCAGGCGCTTGGCCAGAGCGATCTTGAAGTCATTGCCGCCGAACCCTTTGGCGTCGGCCAGTTCCGCATCCGCCGCGTCCGCCGCCGAGGCGCCGCGCGCCAGGGCCGCTTCGGCCTTGGTCGCACGCCAGGCCTTCAGGGCGACGCCTCCAAGGGCGATCTGGCCGCCGGCGATGGCCACGCTGACCAGGGCTCCCGCATATGAGGCCCGGTCACGGGCCTTCTCATAGACCTGCTTGCCAACCGGCGGCGGCGGCAGGACGACCGCGGTGATCAGCTCACCGGCCTCAAGATTGGTCTCGATATGGGGCGCATCGCCAGGCAGGCGCAGCACATCATCGATGCCGAGCGTGCGGGTCGACCCATCTGGCTTCACCGTCTCCACATTGGCGCCCAGGGCGGAGAGGGCGTTGTTCATGTCCGAGGGGTGGGCGGCGATGCAGGACGGGCTCGTGCCCAGGATCGCCGCGCCGCGGTTCAAGCCGCCGATCGCCGCGCATCCGGCGCTGGGCTCACGCTTATTGCAGGGCTTGGAGGTATCGTAGAAGTAGGCGCAGCGGGTGCGCTGGACGATGTTCCCCGCGACGGTCGCCTTGTTGCGCAACTGGCCGGATGCCCCGGCCAGGATGGCCTGCGCTAGCAGGGGGTAGCGTTCCCGAACCTGGCGGTTGGACGCCACATCGGTGTTGTTGGCCATGGCCCCGATACGCAAGCCGCCGTCTGGGGTGGTTTCGATCTTGCTGAGCGGCAGACGGCCGACATCGATCAAGTGAGCCGGGGTTTCGATCTCGAGCTTCATCAGATCGAGGAGGTTGGTGCCGCCGGCCAGGAATTTGGCGCCCGGATTGTCCGCCGCCGCCTTGGCCGCGCCGGCCGCGCTGGTCGCGCGCTCATAGGTGAAAGGCTTCATCGGGCAGCCCCCGCCACGTCACGAATGGCTTCCAGAATCTGGGGATAGGCCGAGCAGCGGCAGAGGTTGCCGCTCATCCGCTCGCGGATTTCCGCGTCCGTGAGGGTAAGGGTCTCGGCCAGGAGATCTTCCGTCGCCTGGCTGGGCTCGCCACGAGCGATCTCATCGAGCAGGGCCGTGGCCGAGCAGATTTGGCCCGGCGTGCAGTAGCCGCATTGGAAGGCGTCGCGGTCGAGGAAGGCGACCTGCAGGGGCGAGAGGTTGTCGGGCATGCCGATGCCCTCAACCGTGGTCACTTCATCGCCATCATGCATCACCGCCAGGGATAGGCAGGCATTGATCCGCCGTCCATTCACGATGACCGTGCAGGCCCCGCATTGGCCATGGTCGCAGCCCTTCTTCGACCCTTTGAGATTGAGGTGCTCGCGCAGGGCGTCCAGGAGAGTGGTGCGCACGTCGAGCGACAGGGCCCGCGCCTCGCCATTCACCTTCAAATTCACTGACACGATGGGCGCCGAAAGCGCCCCTGAGGAATCCGTCACGTTTCGTCCCGTTCGTTGGTCGTTTTGTTGAAAGCCTAGCGGTGCGAGGCCTTTGGCGCAAAGGGATCGGCTTCAATTGCCCTGTTTGCACATCACGAAGAATACATAACCGTAGTGCGCCCCGAACCGGCGGCGCAATTCAATTTCTCTGATATGGCCGGCGAGGTGGGCGGCGACCTCCGGGTCACCAGCATATTTGGCGCGGACGGCGGCGATGCGGGCCTGCATCGGGGTGTAGTAGTTCGCCCACCAGGCCTCATCCGGGATCGGGAATTCACCGACGAGGTCAAGCCCGGCCGCCGCAATCTGGCGGCGCCGCTCGGCGGGATGCTGCATGTCCGGATAGGCGCGCCAGAAGTCGGTGACCTCGGCGGGCGGATTGTCGGACAGGAAGCAGGCCTCGGTGACGGCGAGATAGCCGCCGGGCGCGAGAAGCGGCGTCCAATGGGCGAGGCCCGCCTCAAACCCCATGATGTAGATCGCCCCTTCGGACCAGATCAGATCGAAGGAGCCTGGCGCAAACGGTAGATCGGCCATCGAGGCGCGGACCGTCTCAACCCGATCGGCCATGCCGGCCGAGGCAAAGCGCTGGGCGAGGTCTTTGAGATACGGACCGTAAAGGTCAACGGCGGTGATCGGGCCAGAGGTGAGGCGCGCCAGGGTGAGGGTCTGGGCGCCGGGGCCGCATCCGATGTCGAGGATGCGCGGGGCGGGCTTCAGATCCGCCGCCATGGCCAGGGCGCGCGTCGTGGAGGCGTCATCGCCGGGCCCCTGGCGCGGCATGTCCTGATGCACTTCGAAGAAGATTTCGCGGGCGTCGGGCATGAAAGGCTTAGCCATCCTCCCGGCTATGGAAAATGCGAGTGACGATAACCCGATCGCGCTCCACCGCGTAGCGCAGCACGAGAAAGTCAGCCAACCGAAGCAGATCGCGACGCGCCGCAGGCGTCAGGATGACGGCGTGGCTCAAGCTTTGTGATCAAGCCGAGACAGGACCGACGTCCTGAATTCAGCCAACGCCTCTTCAGCCGGCACACCTTCGCCCGTGCGTTGGAATTCTTGATACCGCCGCTCATCTTCTTCCCAGCCCCAACGATCCTCGATCAGGCTGGCAAGCTGTTCGACGGCATAGACTTCAACGGCCCGGCCCCTCGCGTCCGCCGAAGCGCGCAGTCTATCGGCCAAATCGCCATCGATTCTGGGGGTTAGTTCGCCATCCGCCATGCCGCATGCTCCGCCCACCCCGTCCTCCGGTCAATAATCAACCTTTCTGTTGACTCTCAATTGATCCGTTGAATAATAGGCCCCATGACCATCGTACCGATCAGCCAGGACGCCGACCCTGCCGCCGCCCAGTTGGACGCGGTGTTCTTCGCGCTTTCCGACCCCGTGCGCAGGGCGATCCTGCAGCGGCTGGACGGCGAGGCCCTGCTGGTTTCCGAACTGGCGGAGCCCTTCGATATCTCCCTGCAGGCCGTCTCTCGGCACATCCAGGTGCTGGTCCGGGCCGGTCTGATCCGTCAGGCGCGGTCAGGCCGGATCAGCCGCTGCTCGCTCGACGCCGAGCCCCTGCAGGACGCCGCGCTCTGGCTGAACCGCTACGCCAAATACTGGCAAGCCCAGTTCGACACGCTCGCCCACCACCTCGAACGCATCGCGAAGGAAACGCCATGAATTACTCTGACACCAAGGCCGCCCTGGAGCTGAAGCGCGCCCAAATCGCCGGCATCCGCAACGAAATGCGTGACCTGCAGGCGGCCGTGGAGCCCGAAGAGGTGCGTGACTACGCCCTTTCCGGCTGGGACGGCGAGGTGAAACTCTCGGACCTGTTCGGCGCTCACGCGAACCTGATCTTGATCCACAATATGGGCAGGGGCTGCTCCAGCTGCACCATGTGGGCCGACGGCTTCAACGGCGTCTATGACCATCTGGCGAGCCGCGCGGCCTTCGTGGTCTCCAGCCCGGACAGCGTCGACGTACAGAAGGAGTTCGCCTGCGGCCGGGGATGGAAGTTTCCCATGGTGAGCCACAAGGGCACGACCTTCGCCGCTGACCTCGGCTACTACAAGGAGGGTGACGGCCACGGCGGCTGGTGGCCCGGGGTTTCGGCGTTCCGGAAGGATGCGGGCAGGATCTTGCGCATGTCGGACACTGAACTCGGCCCGCTGGACGACTTCTGCGTCTACTATCACCTGATGGAAATGATCCCCGGTGGGGACGCGAATTTCACGCCAAAGTACAGTTATTCTTGATCAAGGCGCATCAGACGGCCCGGTAGGGCGCGCTAAGGCGGTAAACACCTGCTAAGACCCTCGGTGCGCCCCTTGTTCGGGGGTGCGCGGCCTGATCACGCGCCCCGGTCAGCGTGCGAAAGGTTCAAGAATGCCCAGCAAACCGTCCTCCGATACGCGCAACCCCACGCCCCGCAACGCCGTGGAGTTTGCCGACCTCGTGCAGGCCGCCATCGCGGATGGCGAGGCGCCGGATGGCCTGGCCCTGGCCCTGACCCTTCGTGATGAGTCCGAAATGAAGCGCAATCGCGCTATCGGACTCTCGGACATCAGCTTCGCGGGGGGCCAGATGCGGTTCCTGGGCGTGCGCGTCCTGCGCAGCCCAGGACTGCAGAGCGCATTGTTGCGTGGGGAAGACGCGGCCGAGGCGGTGGCCAAGGTTGACGCCCCGCCGGAGCCCCCCAAGAAAGCTCCCAAGGCGAAGCCGCCCAGGGACACGACCCGCGCCAGATAGACGGCAAAACGCCGCTCCAGTGTGAGCTGGAACGGCGCGGGCCTTTTCGGGATGGGCTCCTAGCTGTCGAGGAAGCTGCGCAGCTTGCGGCTGCGGCTGGGATGCTTGAGCTTGCGCAGCGCCTTGGCCTCGATCTGGCGGATGCGTTCGCGGGTGACGCTGAACTGCTGGCCAACCTCTTCGAGAGTGTGGTCGGTGTTCATGCCGATGCCGAAGCGCATGCGCAGAACCCGCTCTTCCCGGGGGGTGAGTGAGGCGAGCACCCGCGTGGTGGTTTCACGCAGGTTCGACTGAATGGCCGCATCGATGGGCAGGACAGCGTTCTTGTCCTCGATGAAGTCGCCGAGGTGGCTGTCTTCTTCGTCCCCGATGGGGGTTTCGAGGGAGATAGGCTCCTTGGCGATCTTCAGGACCTTGCGGACCTTTTCCAGCGGCATGGCCAGCTTTTCGGCCAGCTCTTCCGGCGTCGGCTCGCGGCCGATCTCATGCAGCATCTGGCGGGAGGTTCGGACGATCTTGTTGATCGTTTCGATCATGTGCACCGGGATGCGGATCGTGCGCGCCTGGTCGGCGATGGAGCGGGTGATCGCCTGGCGGATCCACCAGGTGGCGTAGGTGGAGAACTTGTAGCCTCGGCGGTATTCGAACTTATCCACCGCCTTCATCAGGCCGATGTTGCCTTCCTGAATGAGATCAAGGAATTGCAGGCCGCGGTTGGTGTATTTCTTGGCGATGGAGATCACGAGGCGCAGGTTGGCCTCGACCATTTCCTTCTTGGCTTGACGGGCCTCGCGCTCACCTTTCTGTACGGTCTGGACGATGCGGCGGTAGTCGTCGATCGGCACGCCGGATTCCATCGCGAGCGCGGCGATTTCCTGGCGGATGTCGCTGATCTGGCCGGCATCGTTCTGGGCGAACTTGCTCCAGCGCACGCCGAGGCCGGAGACCTTCTCGCTCCAGGAGGGATCCATTTCAGAGCCGAAGTAGGCCTTCAGGAACTCGGCGCGGGAGATGCCGTAACTGTCGGCGAGGCGCAGGAGGCGCCCTTCCAGACCCATCAGGCGCTTGTTGATCGCGTAGAGCTGCTCGACCAGAGCCTCGATGCGGTTGTTGTTCAGCTCGAGGGTCTTGAGTTGCAGGACGATGGCGCTGGTGGCGGCCTCGTAGGCCTTGCGGTCGGCGTCGGAGAGGTCCTCGCCCTTGAGGCGGCGGGTGACCAGCTTTTCCTGCAGGCCCCGGAAGCTTTCGAACTCGCCGGCGATCAGGTCGAGGGTGGCCATCACCCCTTCGCGCAGCTCGCCTTCCATGGCGCTGATGGTGGGGCCGGCGCCGTCATCGAAGTCGTCTTCTTCTTCACTCTCGGCCTTGGCGGCGCGCGTGCCGTCCTCATCGTCCTCTTCGTCGGGGGAGACGGCGGCCTCGGCGTCCTCGGCTTCACCCGCCACGGCGGCGTCGGAGAGGGCCTGAGCGACCTTGCCGCCGTAGGTCTGTTCGAGGTCGATGACTTCGCGCAGCAGGATGCGGCCCTGGGCCAGTTCGTCCCGCCACACCATGATGGCTTCAAAGGTGAGCGCGCTTTCGCAGAGGCCGCGGATCATCGTATCGCGGCCGGCCTCGATGCGCTTGGCGATGGCGATTTCGCCTTCGCGGGAGAGCAGCTCCACCGAGCCCATTTCGCGCAGATACATGCGCACCGGGTCGTCGGTACGGTCATAGGCGCTCTGTTTGTCCGCGGCTTCGGCGACCGCTGTCTCCTCGCGGACGGCGACTTCACCGCCCTCGCCCTCGGCCGCGTCTTCCTCGGCCTCGACGACGTTGACGCCCATCTCGGAGAGCATGGCGAGGGTGTCTTCGATGGCCTCGGAGGTCACTTCCTCCGAGGGAAGCACCTTGTTGAGCTCATCCATCGTGACATAGCCGCGGTCCTTGGCCCGCTTGATGAACTTCTTGACCCCGGCATCAGTGAGGTCGAGCAGAGGTCCGTCGCTGGTCGCGGGGGCTTCAGGGGCTTCCGTCTCGGCGGTGGTGGCGGTGCTCATCTTCGTTTTCACGTCTCCGAATGGCAGCCAAAGCCCATGCAAGCTTGGCGCCGGAAATGGTTAGCAACGGCCCAAATTGGCGAATTCGCCCTAAGACGACCCGTCATCGGTCCAAATGGTTCCGGTCTTGATCGCCCGCCGCAGTACGTCGCGTTCGGTTTTCAGGCGCGCCATGGCTTCCATGTCTTTGCGCTCAAGCAGGTTGCCCTTGCTCGAGTCTATGGCAAGCTCCAGCGCGCGGAGCCGCGCAAGCGCGGCAAACCCGTGCGACCACTGGGTCCTGGCGACAGCGAGGGTGACATCACTTTTCATGAAGGGCGCGCTCGCTTTGGATGCGGCCCGGTCGATGTCAGTCAGCAGTTCGCTCAATCCCTTGCCTGCCAGATGGCGCGCCAGGGCGGCCATGTCAAGGTGATCCGCCTCTAATCGCAGGCGAATGATTTCCTTGGCCAAATCCGCGAGGGCCGGATCGCCGAAGCCGACCGTCTCGAAGCTCTCAAGATGGTCGTCGAGGACGTGCGGGTCGGCCAGGGCGCCGGCCGCGAGGCTGGCGGCGAATGGCTCAATGGATTGGGCGAGGCGCCGGGCGCCCAGCTTGCCGGCGTCCGTGGCGTTGACCGGAACAAACGCGCGGTCGTTCCAGCGGCCCTTGCCGCGCCCCTGAAAGGCTGGGCGCTGGGCTTGCGTTTCGCGCGGAAACAAGGCGTCAAGACGGGCAAAGAGGTCGTCGCGATAGGCCTGGGCAAGGTCCTTGTCGGCAATCAGGTTGGCGGCGGCGCGCAGGCGCTGTTTGAGGCCCGCCCGGCGCTCGGGCGTGTCCAGGGATTCGGCATCGCGCTCACGGGTAAAGAGGGCCTCGGCGAAGGGCGTGGTTTCGGCGAGTTGCGCGCGCAGAGCCGCGGGGCCTTGTTCGCGCAGGACATCGTCTGGGTCCTTGCCGCCGGTGACGATGGCGAATTTGAAGCTGCGGCCGGGTTTGAGCAGGGGCAGCGCCCGGTCAATGGCCCGGCTGGCGGCGAGCCGCCCGGCCCGGTCGCCGTCGAAGCAGAGGGTGGGTTCGGGGTGCAGCCGCCAGAGCAGCTCCATCTGTGTCTCGGTGAGGGCCGTACCCATGGCGGCGGCAGCGGGCACGCTGGCGCGCTGGCAGGCGATGACATCCATGTAGCCTTCGACCACCACCAGGTCCGGATCGTCGGCGCCGGCATGCAGGAGTTTGCGCGCCTCGGGCAGGCCGTAGAGCACTCGGCCCTTGTCGAACAGCGGAGAGTCCGGGCCGTTCAGATATTTGGCGCGGGCCTGGGGATCCATGGCCCGGCCGCCGAAGGAGACGATGCGCCCGCGCCCGTCGGCGATGGGGAAGATGATCCGGTCGCGGAAGCGGTCATAGGGCGCGCCGCCGTCCTCCGGAGAGATCAGCAGGCCGGCCTCGACCAGCTCGGCAGGGCGGGCGCCCTTGGTGACGAGGTAGTCCTTGAGGGCCGTGCGGCCCGCCGGCGCATAGCCCAGCCGGAATCTCGACCACTCACTCTCTGGCAGGCCCCGGCGGACCAGGGTCTCGCGGGCGTCCTTGCCGACCGGGCGGCGCAGCTCGGCTTCGAACCAGGCGGCGGCGAGGTCCAGCCAGTCGGCGAGGCCCTGACGCTTCTTCTCTTCCTGGGCGGACTGGGGGTCGGGGGCCGGGAGTTCCATGCCGGCTTCGGCGGCCAGCTTCTCCACCGCTTCCACGAAGGACAGGCGCTCGGTTTCCTGCAGGAAGCTGATCAGGTCGCCATGCTTGCCGGAGGAGAAGTCGTGGAAGAAGCCCTTGTCGTCATTGACGAAGAAGGAGGGGCTCTTCTCCTTGTTGAAGGGCGAGAGGCCGACATATTCCCGGCCCTGGCGGCGCAGCTTCACGGTCTTGCCGATCACATCGGAAAGACGCAGGCGGGCCTTCAGCTCGTCGAGGAAGCGGTCATCAAAGCGCACGGGGCGGATGATAGCCGAGAAAGCTCCGAGTCGCGGACGCAGGGCCACTTATCAACAGGGCTGTGCACGGTTTTCTGCGTTAAGAGAGGCGCCAAGACCGCCAGAGGAGCCCGCCATGCCTGATCGCGCCAAAGTCGAAGCCTTCGCCCGGATGGTGGAGGACGGGAAGTTCGTGGAGGCCATCGAGCAGTACTATGCCGAGAGCGCCTCGATGCAGGAAAACCAGGCCGCGCCCCGCGTCGGGCGCGATGTTCTGATCGAAGGCGAGAAGGCGACGATCGCGCGCAATGTCAGCGTCGACTGCCAGAGGCTGGGGCCGGTGCTGATCGAGGGAGACCAGGTGGCGATCCGCTGGCGGTTCCGCTTTGTGGGGCGCGATGGGAAGGACCGGGAGCTGGACGAGATCGCCTGGCAGACCTGGAGCGGCGACAAGATCGTCGCAGAGACCTTCTTCTACGATCCGGCTCAGTTGAAAGCCTGACGCGCCTCAGAGCCTGTCCCGTTTTGATGGACCATCAAAACGGGATGAACAGGCTCGTCTCTTAGAATTGGCGAGCACGATTCAACGTTTTGTCGATGCCGACAAAACGCATCGTGCTCTAGCGCCAGAACCGGAATTCGTCGATGCCCACCGAGACCAGGGCCGGCGAGATGCCGAGGGCGTTGGTCAGTTGGAAGGCGGCATCGAAAAGCTGCTGGGTGACGCCGGGCGCGATGAGCACGATGGCGAGCAAGAGGTAGACCCCGACACGCGCGACCGGGATCATCATCCGGCGGACGGAAAGAGGGAGGAACGGCTCCAGCGCCCCGTATCCATCGAGGCCCGGCAGGGGCAGCAGGTTCAGCATCAGGGCCGTGGCCTGCAGGAAGCCGAGCATGGCGATGCCGGGGGCCAGCTCTCCAGACGATATGCCGGTGAGGCGCAGGACGGACATCACTGACGCCAGGAAGAGCAGAACCAGCAGGGTGCCGCCAGGCCCCGCCAGGGCGGCGGCGGAGCGCCATTGGGCGTTGCGGATGAGATCGTTGCGCAGATAGACGGCCCCGCCTGGAAAGCCGATGCCGCCGAGGGCCAGGATAATCAGGGGGATGATCAGGCTGGTGGCGGCATGGCCGTAAGCCAGGGGGTTGAAGGTGAGATAGCCCTTGTCGCGCACCGTGGTGTCGCCGCCCTTGAAGGCGACGAAGGCGTGGCAGAACTCGTGAACCGCCACGGAGGCGATCCAGCCCGCGAAAACGAAGACGAAGGTGACGACGCCAGGCGGATCTTCCATGGCCGCCAGGGCAACGCCGCTGGCCACCCATACCGCCAGAAGCACGAGGGCGTTGCCGCTGATCCGCCAGAGGGCCGGGTCACGGGCGGGCTGGTCGGGGGCGTCCCAGGGGTTCGACATCGCCCGCATATGTGGGGCATGGCGGCGGTTCAGGCCAGATGCCTTAGCTTGTCAGGATTGCGTATGCCGTAGATGGCGGCGATGCGACCGTCCTCGGAGGGTTGAAACGCCCACGCCCCTGCCCCCTCGTCGTCCACCATGATCACGCCCGGGTAGCCATTGATGCGCGCCGGCTGGATGTCTTTCGGCGGCTTGGCCCAGGCGCCGCGGCTGGCGAGACCTTTGAGCAGCAGGAGCACATCATCGCGGCCGATCATGGGCCGCAGGGCCGCCTTTCGCTTGCCGCCGCCGTCGGTGATCATGACGGCGTCCTCGGTGAGGAGTTCGGCGAGGGCCCCCCAGTCCTGACTGGCGGCCGCGCTCATGAAGGCGGCAGCGAGACGCGAGGCCACATCGTCGCTGACCGAGAAGCGTGGCCGGGCGTCCTTGACGTGTTCGCGGGCCCGGACGGCCAGCTGGCGGACAGCGGCCTCACTGCGATCCAGGGTCTTGGCGACCTCGGCGAAGTCGGCGTCGAAGACATCGCGCAGCAGGAAGACGGCGCGCTCCAGGGGCGATAGGCGCTCCAGGGCCAGGAGGAAGGCGATGGAGACATCCTCGGCCCGCTCGAGGGGATCGTCGGGCAGGTCTTCGATGAGGGGCTCGGGCAGCCAGGGACCGACATAGGTCTCGCGGCGGGCGCGGGCCGACTTCAGCCGGTCGAGGCAGAGGCGGGTCACGGTCTGGGAGAGCCACGCTCCTGGCTTCCCGATCGCCGCCATCTCCTGAACGCTCCAGCGGAGCCAGGCATCCTGCACGACATCCTCGGCCTCACTCACCGAGCCCAGCATGCGATAGGCCAGGCGCTTGAGGCGCGGCCGCTCGGCCTCGAAGCTCTCGAGCGGGGTCATGCGGCCTCCGCGAAAGGCCGGGCGAAGGGCGTTTCCCCGCCGGCCACCACGACGCGCGAACAGGTCTTGCCGTGGCCCAGGGCGTATTTGAGGGTCGGATAGAGCCGCGCCGTCGTGAGGGCGAGTGCGATGGCCGTCAGACCGTTTTTGCCCCAGCGGCGGACGATTTCATCGCGGAGGGGGTCGGCCGTTTCCATGTCCCGCACCAGTGACGCCTTGGCGAAACGATAGGCCAGCCAGGCCGCCGGGCCCATCCCCTCGGGGTCGGCCGCCAGGATGGCGCGCAGCACCTCCGGCTTCACCCCGCCTTCGAGCGCCATGTCGACGCTGATCTGGGTGCAGGGTCCGCAGTCCTCGGCGAGGACGCCGCAGATGCCCGCCGCCGCATGGGCCTCGCGAGGCGCGCCGGGCAGATGGCCGAGGCTGGCGACGAGGCCGAACTTCAGGGCGGCCCAGGGATCGGTGGCGATCAGGTCATGCAGGTAGGAAGCGTCATAGGCATAGCGGCGCTCCATGGCGGTGATCTGGCGCTTCAGGAAAGCTCTCAGCATGGTCAGGCGCTCCTTTTCGCGGGCCAGGCGGCCCAGAGGGACAGGATGGGCAGGAGGTAGACGCCGGCGGCGTCACGGATCAGGTCGGCGCCCATGTGATGGCCGCCGAGGGCGTCCTTCAGGTGGATGGCGGCATGGAAGGCGAGGAAGCCCGCCCAGGTGAAGGCCGCCAGGCGCCAGGCTTCGCCGCGCAGGGCGAGCAGGACCATGACCACGCCGGCCACGATATAGGCCGCGCCGATGTCCTGCACGAAATGGGGGTTGAAGGGGCCGGTCTGCGTCACGCCCGGCACGGCGCCATACCACCAGGCGCCGGCGATGAGCATGACAAGTCCATTGGCCGCCAGGACGAGGGCGAGAAGCCCCGCCAGGATGCGTTTCATCGTTCGTCTCCTTGATCGTTCAAGACAGAGACGACGGGGCGGGCGCGGCTGTGACATGGCGCGCATGCGTCAGGCACAACCTGACAAATTCAGAGCTGCTGCCAGCTACTGACACCGTATTTCAACCGTATTTACGGTGGGACGGCCAGCAGGCGCGCTCCGCTCTGAACTCATATAGCGAATTTCGCGCCCGGCGAAAAGAGGTGTGTTCGCCCGGTTCCCAGGCGTGAGCCGCTGTCCGGCGCCCAATCACGCGGCAGGGGAAGGGTTTCTACCTAGGGTCGGCGCGGCGACACGCAAAGGTCACAGCGGCGCAGTGTTCGTAGAGGGGTTGGATTTGGGAGGGATCATTGACCTCTGGTGTGCCGTTCCTCAGCCGTGTGCAGCGCGCGGTGTCGGCGTTTTGGGCTGCCCTGACGGGCCGTGTCACCCGCGACGCCTTGGCGGCCGCGGAGGAGGAAGCCGCCGTTGCGGAGCGCCGCCTGCGCGAGGCCCTGGACGTGCTGCCGGAGGGCATCGTCTTTCTCGACGCCGAAGGCCGCTACATCCTCTGGAACAAGCGCTACGCCGAGATCTATGAGCGCTCGTCAGACCTCTTCCGGGAGGGTGTGAAGCTGGCCGACACCCTGCGGATCGGGGTTGGGCGCGGGGACTATCCGCAGGCTGTCGGCAGGGAGGAAGCGTGGCTGGCCGAGCGCCTGGCCCTGCTCGACAACCCCGGCCAGCGGCACGAACAGCGCCTGGCCAACGGGCGCTGGATCATGATCGAGGAGCGCAAGACGGCCGACGGCGGCAACATCGGCCTGCGGGTCGATATCACCGACATGAAGCGCCAGTCCGAGGCCCTGAAGGAGGCCTTGATGCGAGCTGAGGCGGCCAACCGGGCGAAGAGCGAATTCCTGGCCAATGTCAGCCACGAGCTGCGCACCCCGCTCAACGGCATCATCGGCATGGCCCACGTACTCTCGCGTACAAACCTTGATGACAAGCAGAGGCAGGCTCTTGAGGCGGTGACCACTTCGGCGGGGAACCTTGCCCATCTGATCAGCGACCTTCTGGATTTCAACAGCCTGGAGGCCGGCCAGGTTGATGTGAATCTCGCCTCAGCGAACCTCGCCAAGGTGCTGCGCGATGCCGCCGAACCCTTCCGCGACCGCGCCGCGGACAAGGGGTTGAAGCTGACCTTGTCGATGCCGCCGGGCGAGGGCGGCGAGGTATTGGCCGACGCCTGGAAGATCAGCCAGGTGGTGACGAACCTGCTTTCCAATGCCGTCAAGTTCACCGACACTGGTCAGGTGACGCTCAGCCTGTATGCCGATCACGGCGAGGCGGGGGCCGTCTACCGCATCGCTGTCGCTGATACCGGGCCGGGTTTCGACCCCGCCGATGCGGCGCGCCTGTTCGGCCAGTTTGAGAAGACAGACGGCTCGATCACCCGCGCCAAGGGCGGCATTGGCCTTGGCCTGGCCATTTCGCGGCACCTGGCGGACCTGATGGGCGGAACTCTGAAGGCCGAGAGCGAACCTGGCAGGGGAGCGGTTTTCACCCTCGCCCTGCCCCTGAAGCCCGCCCCGGCAGCGATGCGCCGCCCGCCCCAAACGGGTCTGAAAGTGCTACTGGCCGACGACAACCCCACCAACCGCAAGGTCATCGAGCTCCTTCTGGCGGCCATGGAGATCGCCGTCCGCACCGTCGAGAACGGTCTGGAGGCCGTGCGGGCCGTGGGCGAGGAGCACTTCGACGTGGTGCTGATGGACCTGCAAATGCCGGTGATGGACGGGCTGACGGCGATCCGCGAGATCCGCAAGGCCGAGGGCGAGACCGGGCGGGCCCGGGCCCCGGTGGTGGTGCTGAGCGCGAACGTCGCGGCGGAGGACCGGGCCGCCTCGATGGCGGCAGGAGCGGACGATCACATCGGCAAGCCGATCCAGACTGATGTGCTCGTGGCGGCGATCATGGGGGTGCTGGGGGTGCGGGAGGAGACGAAGGCGGGGTGAGGTTCAACCCCAACGCCCGTCATCCCGGGGCTTGCCCCCGGGACCTATGAACACCGGCCTTCACCCGCGCCAAAGCGGCGGCACGAGCAGAGGCGGCGCCTCTAGGGCGCTCAACATTCCGAGGGCATGGGTCCCGCGAACAAGTCGCGGGATGACGGTGTGTTTTTGGAGGGGCTAGCGGCTGATCACCCACGCATGCGGCCCGAGCGTCCCCTGCCCTGCTTCGCCGCCGGAGAGGATAAAGGCGCCCACCGCTGGAACGTCCACCGCCGCATCGCTCATATTGAAGAGGCAGGTCACCGTTTCGCCGGCATGGCTGCGGGTGAAACCGAGGACGGGGTCGGGGAGATCGAGGAAGGTGAGGTCGCCCCATTTGAGGGGCCCGGAGCCCTTGCGGGCGGCGGTGAGGCGGCGAAGGACATTGAGGGTCGAGGCCGGGTCAGGATGCTGCGTGGCCACGCTGAGACCGTTGTGCTCCGGGACGGCGGGAAGCCAGGGGACGCCGGAGGAGAAGCCATGGTTGGCGCCTTCCGTCCAAGGGATGGGGATGCGGCAGCCGTCGCGGCCCTTGTTGTCCGGATAGTAGAGATCGCCCACCGGATCGCGCAGCTGGTCGCGGCGAAGGTCGCCGTCGGGGAGGCCGAGCTCCTCGCCCATGTACATCAGGGCGACGCCCTTGAGACTGAGGAGGAGAGCCAGCATCAGCTGGGCGACGGCGGGACGGTCCGCCTCCGAAGCGGCGAAGCGCTGGGCGGTGCGGGGCACGTCGTGGTTGGAGAAGCTGGCGCAGGGCCAGTGGCGGGGGAAGGCGGCCAGGGTGGCGTAGTTGGCCTTCACGAAGGCCGGGGAATAGGTCTTCGCCAGCAGCATGTTGAAGGTGTAGCCGGCGTGCAGGCCCTCGTCCGGCGCGGCATAGGCGCCGGAGCGCTGCGGCTCCTCCGAGAATTCGCCGAACACCCAGCGGTCCGGGCCGTGGGCCTCCACGCGGCGGCGGATTTCATCCAGGGCGGTGATGTTGTCGGGATTGTTGGCCTCGTAGAGGCGGCGCTGCATCTGGCTGGCGTCCGACCAGTAGCGCTCATCGCGGAAGCGCTCCTCGACGGCGGGGTTATCGGTGAGGGACGGGTCGTGGAGGTAGGCGTTGGCGACGTCCAGGCGGAAGCCGTCGACCCCCTTCTCCAGCCAGAAATCCATGACCTTCATGCAGGCCTCACGGGCGGCGGGATTGCGCCAGTCGATCTTCGGCTGGGTGCGCAGGAATTTGTGGTGATAGTGCTGGCGCCGCTCCGGCCGGTAGGCCCAGGCCGGACCGCCGAAGACGCTGAGCCAGTTGTTGGGGGCCGTGCCGTCGGGCTTCGGATCAGCCCAGACGAACCAGTCGGCCTTGTCGCTCTTGGCATCGAGGGCCTCGCGGAACCAGGGGTGCTCGTCGGAGCAGTGGCACAGCACCTCATCGAGGATGACCTTCAGGCCGCGCTGGTGGGCGCCGTCGATGACCGCCTGGAAGTCGGCCATCGTCCCGTAGTCGTGCTGGATGCCCTCGTAGTCGGAGATGTCATAGCCCCAGTCCCGGTTCGGCGAGGGGTGGACGGGGGAGAGCCAGAGGCAGTCGATGCCGAGGGATTGGATGTAGTCGAGCTTGGCGAGGACGCCCGGGAGATCGCCCTGGCCGTCACCGTTGGTGTCGAAGAAGCTGCGGATATAGACCTGATAGACGACGGCGCCTTTCCACCAGGGTTCCTGTCCGGGCATATCCATATCCTCCGCTCATCGCCTGGACACTCAGCGCTTTCAGACACCAGATAGGGTCCATCGCGCGCAGCACGCAACGGGATGAGCGGAAACGATGATCGAAGGGTCCTGTCATTGCGGGTCGGTGCACTGGCGGTTCGAGGGCGTGCCGGAGACCGCGACCACCTGCAACTGCTCCATCTGCCGGCGGCACGGTGCGCTCTGGGCCTATGGGTTCGAGGGTGAGCGTTTCACTATCACGGGCGAGATGTCGGCCTACGCCTGGCGCAAGAAGCAGCTGGCGTTTCACTTCTGCGCCACATGCGCCTGCGTGGTGGCGTGGCTCTCGACCAGCCGGGGCGAGGACGGGCGGCTCTGGGGGGCGGTGAATCTGCGGCTGGCGGAGGACCCGGAGGCGGTGAGCGCCGTGCCGCTGCGCCACCACGTCACGGAGATTCACGACGACCTGCCGCTGGACGGCATGGTCGTGGGGGACGTCTGGGCCTAGGCGGCGCAGGCGGCGTGGGGTTTGGTGACGCGCTCTGTCGACGCCGGGAAGCGTGCAAGAGCCGCCGCCGGCCGGATGGGGCGGCGGACGAGTTCGCCGGTGCAGTTGGGGCATTTCCCCGAGAAGCGGGTCTCCGCGCAATCGGCGCAGAAGGTGCACTCGAAGGTGCAGATCATCGCCTCGGCTGACTCGTTCGGCAGGTCCTTGTCACAGCATTCGCAGTTGGGGCGCAGGGCGAGCATGTCGCGGCTCCTTTTCGGGGCTGCCAGTTGACCCGACTCCGGCAGGCTCGTAAACGGCCCCTTTAAGCCGTGAGGGGGCCGCGAAGGCCCCTTTTTGCTGCGGCGAGACATCGATCCAAGGCCTGCCCCATGACCACTCAGCTCGCCCCCGGCTGCACCGGGGTTCTCGCCCTGGCGGACGGAACGATCCTGCAGGGCATCGGCGTGGGGGCCGTGGGCGCAGCCGTCGGCGAGGTGTGCTTCAACACCGCCATGACCGGGTATCAGGAGATCCTGACCGACCCGTCCTACATGGCCCAGATCGTCGCCTTCACCTTCCCGCACATCGGCAATGTCGGGACCAATGCCGAGGACATCGAACAGATTTCAGGATCGGCCGAGACGGCGGCGCGGGGGGCGATCTTCCGCGATGTGCCGACCCCGCCGGCCAACTGGCGCTCCGATGCGACGCTGGACGCCTGGCTGAAGGCGCGGGGCGTGGTCGGGCTGTCGGGCATCGACACGCGGTCCCTGACCAAGACCATCCGTGAGAAGGGCATGCCACATGGCGTGATCGCCCATGCCCCGGACGGCAAATTCGATCTGGACGCCCTGGTGGCGCAGGCGCGGGCCTGGAGCGGGCTGGAGGGGCTGGACCTGGCCAAGGACGCCACCTGCCGCCAGACCTTCACCTGGGACGAGGGGTCCTGGAGCTGGCCGGAAGGCTACGCCAAGAACGATCCGGCGAAATACAAGGTCGTGGTCGTCGACTATGGGGTGAAGCGCAACATCCTGCGCTCCCTGCGCTCGATCGGGGCGGAGATCACGGTGGTTCCGGCCAATACGCCCGCTGAGGACATCCTGGCGCGCGATCCGGACGGGGTCTTGCTCTCGAACGGGCCGGGCGATCCGGCCGCGACGGGGGAATATTCCGCGCCGATCATCAAGACGCTGGTGGAGAGCGGCAAGCCGGTGTTCGGCATCTGCCTCGGCCACCAGATGCTGGCCCTGGCCCTGGGCGCCAAGACCCGGAAGATGGAGCAAGGCCACCACGGGGCGAACCACCCGGTGAAGGACCTGACCACAGGCAAGGTGGAGATCGTGTCGATGAACCACGGCTTCACCGTGGACCGCGAAACCCTGCCCGAGCCGGTGATGGAGACGCACGTCTCGCTGTTCGACGGCACCAATGCGGGTATCGCCCTGAAAGACAGGCCAGTGTTTTCCGTGCAGCATCACCCGGAAGCCTCACCCGGGCCCACAGATAGCCTTTATCTCTTCCAACGCTTCGCCGACTACATGGACAAATCCAAGGGATAGCGAGCATGGCCGAAGCCCCTCCTCCGATCGTCAACAACGCCGCCAAGAGCCGGCTGGAGGCGACGCTGGGCGATGCCGTGGCGCACATGGACTACGAGGTGATCGACGACGGCCTCTTGGTTCCGCACACCGTGGTGCCCGCCGCGTTCGAGGGACGCGGCATCGGCAGCGCGCTCGCCAAGGCGATGTTGGCCTTCGCCAAAGAGAAAGGGATGCTGGTGCTGCCGACCTGCCCGTTCTTCGCGGGCTATCTCTCCAAGCATCCGGATTACAAGGACCAGGTGCACCCAAGGTTCTTCAAAGAGCTGGGCTATTCCGCCTGATCACCGGACACGATCCGGTCTCTCATCCAGAGCGCCGCCGGGCCAAGGGGAGCGTCGAGGCGCCAGATGACCTTGGCGGCGATGTCGACCACGCCGCGCTCATTGTCCCATTCGCGCGCTTGAAGGCGCACGAGGCGGCCGGCCTCCAGGTCGGCGGCGACCATGTGCTCGGGCATGGAGCCCCAGCCGAGGCCGGCAAGGAGCAGGGTGTGCTTCACCGAAAGATCCGATAGGCGCCAGGTCTGGACGGCGTAGACGCCGTGATCCTTGCCTGAGGTGAGGGCCGAGGAATCCGTCAGCACCAGCTGGACATGATCGCGCAGGTCCTCCGGCGAAAGGGGGCGGCCGAGCTTCGCCAGGGGATGCTCCGGGGCGGCGACGGGGAGAAGGCGGATGCGGGTGACCGGGGCGCGGCCGAAAAGCTCATTGTCGTCGCCGAACCCCAGGGCCAGGCCTAGAACACACCGGCGGTCGAGGACGTGCTGGGCCGTGGCGCCGAGGCTGGCGGCGTAGATGCGCGTCTGGACCGAAGGAAACTCGCGCTGGAATTCGGCGAGGGCGCAGATCAGCCGATCCATGGGGAACATGGCGTCGACGACGAGGGGCAGCTCCGGCTCCAGACCGCCGGCCATGGCGCGTGCTTGCAAGCGGAAGGACCCGACCTCCTCGGCGATGCGGCGGGCACGGGGCAGGAGGGCGCGGCCGGTGACGGTGAGGGATGGCCGGTAGTCGGAGCGGTCAAAGAGCGGGGCGCCCACCTGATCCTCCAGGCGTTGGATGGCGTAGGTGACCGCGGACTGGGCCCGGCCCGTGGCGCGGGCTGCGGCCGAGAAGCTGCCCGTGTCAGCGACAGTGAGGAAAAGGTGGACCTGGTCGAGGGTGAGGCCATCGGCGATCATCAGATTTCTATATAGAGAAGATCATATATTTCCCAGTTTTTTCGATCCTTCTTGGCAGTCATGTTCTGCCCACACCGGATGCGCGGCCGTCGCGCCCCGGACCATCAATGGAAGGGTCAGACCATGTCCAACACCACCTCCAAGCCTCGCATCGGCATCATCCTCTCCACCACGCGCGAAGGCCGCCTGGCCGACAAGCCGGCCGCCTGGATCGCCGACCTCGGCGCGGCGCGCACCGATCTGGAATTCGAAACCGTCGACCTGCGCGACCATCCCCTGCCCTTCTTCGAGGAAGTGGCCGGGCCGATGTATGTGCCGGTGAAGAACCCCGTGGCGCAGCGCTGGCAGCAGAAGCTCAGCACCTTCGACGGCTTCATCATCGTCACCGCCGAGTACAATCACGGCCCGAGCGCCGTGCTGAAGAACGCCCTCGACTATGCGGGCCACGAATGGGTGCGTAAGCCGGTGGCCTTCGTCGGCTACGGCGGGGTGGGCGCGGCGCGGGCCATCGGCCAGCTGCGCCAGACGGCCGTACAGCTGCAACTGGCCCCGGTGCCGGCGGCGGTGAACATCGGCGGCGCGGATTTCTTCGCCATCTGGCAGCAGGGCAAGGACCTGGCCGACCTGCCGCACCTGCTGCCCTCGGCTCACGCCCTGCTGGACGACCTGGCCTGGTGGACCACTGCCCTGAAGGCCGCCCGCGAAAGCACAGCGCAGCTGGCCGCGGCCGCCTGACCTAATTTGATCAGAAGCATTGGCCAACGCGCCCCTTCTGCGTATGAGGCATGCGCATGAAGGGGCGGAGCTTGAGCAGGAGGCGCTGGACCTGGGGCGCGATGGCCTTGGCCGTCACGGCTCTCTTCCTGCGTGTCCTGATTCCCGCCGGCTTCATGATCGGGCCCGCCACGGCCGGCGGACCGCCGGGGATCGTCATCTGTACCGGCCAGGGCGCGATGACTTTGGCGCCGGACGGTTCCCTTCATAGCGAGCACGAAAACGCACCGGCCGCGCCGAACTCCGCGAGCCACGATGCCTGCGCTTTCGCGGGCGCCGGGGCTCCGGTTCTCACCACCGCCGCCCTGACGGCCCTTGAGCCCGTCCCCGTGGCGCTCGACCTGGCCACGCCCGCGCAACTGTCGCACCAGCGCCCCGGGCTTGGCCTCGCCGCGCCGCCGCCGCCCACCACAGGCCCCCCACACCTGATCTGACCGCGCCTTCACGCCGCCCCGGCCTGCCGGGACGGCATTCAGCTGTCTGATTTCAGGATTCCCAAATGATTTTCCGCTTTCGCGGGGCCGCATCGGCCCGCGCCCTGCAGGCCGCCATCGCGGCCTCCGTTCTTGCCGTTCCCACCTACGCCCTGGCCGACATGGCCAATTCCACGGTCTCCGAAGTGCTGGTGACCGCGCCATCCATCGATGTGGGCGACGCCCCCGCCGGCCAGACCGTCAGCTCCGTCAGCCGCGAGCAGATCCTCAACACCCCGACGCCAGGGATCGGGGACATCCTCGTCCAGACGCCTGGCGTGACCTTCGCCCAGGGCAACGGCCCGCGGGACGTCTCGATCTCCATTCGGGGATCCAATGCGCGCCAGACCTTTGGCGTCCGCAACGTCCAGGTCTTCGAGGACGGCTTTCCCGTCACCCAGCCCGATGGCCTGGCCCGCACGGATCTCACCGACGCCCACGCCTATGAGCGGATCGACGTGATCAAGGGACCGTCCTCGGCCCTCTATGGCAACTATGCGACGGGAGGCGCGATCCGCTTTTATACGCGCAATGGCCACAACATCGAGGGTATCGAGGCGGCCCTGGACCTGGGCGATTTCGGCTACCGCAACGGCTATGTCGCGCTGGGCGGGGCCGGAGCGAACTATGATGCGGCGGCCTTCGGCAGCATCGTCAGCGGCAGCGGCTATACTCAGCATACTGGCTACACCACCGCGACCATCAACGCCCTGGCGACCTATGCCATGGGCGAAAATGACCGGCTGATCTTCAAATTCATCAACAATGACCTGGATGCCGACCTCGCCATCCGCCTGTCCTATGACCAGTTCCTGTTGAACCCCTACCAGGCGGGCTGCGAGGCCCTGGCCGCCGCCGGCTGCGCCTCGGTCAGCCTGTTCGTAAACGGGATCAACGGCGCCAAACAGAGCGTCAGCGCTCTCGCAGCCGACCTCAACCGCAATGACCGCCGCACCATCGTGGGCGGGCGCTGGGAGCACGACTTCTCCGACGAGGTCACCGGCCGGCTGCAGCTCGTCTGGGATAATCGCGACATCAAGCAGCCGACCAGCGCCACGGCGGCGATCGGGACCTTCCCCTCCTACAACCTGATCGCGGATATCAGCCGCGAGGGCCCCGCCTTCGGGCGGCCGTCGATCCTGTCCGCCGGGGTGTTCTACAACACCGAGAACATCAATTCGGGCACCTACAACGTGCCGGCGGCCGGCACGGCGACGCTGGGCGCCCTGACCCAGCTCACGGTCGGAACGCACCGCAACTACGGCGCCCGGGCGAGAGCCGAGTTCGACGTCAATCCGCAACTGACCCTGATCTTTGGAGCCGGGCTCGAGCGGACCGAACTCAACGCGACATCGACCGCCTACACCTACCCGACGGGCGGCAGCGCCACGAGCGCGCTGGTGATTGGCGACAGGACGTACAGCAACTCGGCGCTGGAAAGCTCGATCATCTTCCGGGCGACGCCCTTTCTGACCCTGCGGGCCCATGTGGGCCAGGGCTATGGCACGCCTCAGGCGACCAACCTGTTTGTTACCGCCGCCGGCGTGGCGGGCAACAACACCAGCCTGGAAGCGCAGAAAATGACGGGCGTGGACCTGGGCATCGACCTGGATTTCGGCCTGCCGCTGTTCGCCAGCTTCACGGTGTTCGACGAGTTCTACACGAACGAACTGGTCAGCCAGTCGGCGGGCGCAAACCTGCTGAGCTACACGTTCAACGCCCCAAAGTCGGAACACCGGGGGCTGGAATTCGCGCTCGCCTGGCGGCCATTCTCCACGGCGTTGCCGACCCTGAAGTTCGACGTGGCCGCGCTCTATACCGAGCAGACCTACAAGACCTATGTCGAACGGCTCAGCGCCGGCGCGTACAGCACCACGTTCGACCGGTCAGGCAATCGCATCCCCGGGATCGCGCCGACCTTCGTCAACGTTCGCCTCTCCTATGACCAGGAAACCGGGCCGCTGAGCGGGCTGGGCGGATATATCGAGGTCAACAGCCGCGGCAGCTGGTGGCTCGACAACGCCAATATCCTCAAGGCGCCCGGCTATACTTTGGTCAACGCCGGCGCGCGCTATGACGTGCCGGACGGGCACGGCGTGCTGTCCCGGCTGAGGTTCTTCGTCACCGTCCAGAACATCGAGGACGAGGTCTATATCGGCTCAGCCTCCAATGTGGCGGATAGCATCAGCTCGACCACTGGCGTGGCGAACGGCTTGACCACGTTGAGGGCCTCCACGGGCAGCCTCTACGCCGGCCCGCCGCGAACGGTGATCGGCGGCGTCATGGTCAAGTTCTAGGAGGCGGCGATGACTCAATCCAACGCCGCCCCGCGCCGCGCGCCATGGCCGGACTACCGCGCCGTCTGGCGATGGCACTTCTATGCCGGGATCCTCTGCATCCCTTTCGTGGTGGTGCTGGCCCTGACCGGAGCGATCTACCTGTTCCGCACGGAGATCGAGGCCGCGTTGGATGCGCCCTATGACCGCCTGGCCACGGCGGCGGCGCCTTTGCCCCCTCAGGCTCAGGTGGCCGCCGCC
The DNA here is from genome assembly GCA_046349475.1 of Caulobacteraceae bacterium. Taxonomy (GTDB): domain Bacteria; phylum Pseudomonadota; class Alphaproteobacteria; order Caulobacterales; family Caulobacteraceae; genus Acaudatibacter. Next base: position 23,193 of record JAXMCG010000031.1, read on the forward strand.
CTGGCATGGGCGCCAGGGAGCGTTTTGAAGTCCTATGAACTGCCCCGGGGCCCGGACGCGGCGGCGAGGGTTCTCGTCAGCCAGGGCGCCGAAGTCACCCGAGTTTACGTCGATCCCGCCAACGGCCGTGTGCTCAAGGCCGTGGCCGAGGACGACCGGCTGATGCGGGTGCTCTTCCGGCTGCACGGCGAGCTCCTCATGGGCGACCGGGGCTCTTATGTCGTCGAACTGGCGGCGTGCTGGACCATCGTCATGGTGCTGACAGGGCTCTTTCTCTGGTGGCCCCGGCAGGCGAATGGCCTCAGGGGCGTGCTGATTCCGCGCTTCGACGCCGGTTCGAAACTCGGATGGCGGGACGCCCATGCCGTAACTGGAATCTGGATTTCCCTGATGGTTCTTGTGCTGCTGGCGACGGGCCTGCCCTGGGCGAAGAACTGGGGCGGCTACCTGAAGGACATCCGCGCCCTGACGGGAACATCGGTGTCGCGCCAGGACTGGACCACCGGCCGCGCGTCGGAGATGGCCGAACGGCGTGCGGACGATGCCGGGGCTCGCGCGGCCCTGGCCGCCGACCACGCCGGTCACGACATGGCGGGCATGGAAGGGATGAGCGGCATGGAGGGCATGAACGGCATGGCCGGAATGCCTGCCATGGCGGGCGGATATGCGCCCCTTGACCGCATCACCGCCACCGTCGCGGCATTGAACCTTCCACCGCCCGTCCTGATCTCCCCTCCGACGCGGCCGGGCGGAAACTGGACGGCCAAGTCCGATGCGCCGAACCGGCCCCTGCGGGTCGACCTGACGCTTTCAGACGACGGCGCCGTGCTCCGGCGGACCGATTTCAACCAGCGCCACTGGATCGATCAGGTCGTCGGGTACGGCGTGGCGCTGCATGAGGGACGGCTGTTCGGCTGGGCGAACCAGGCCCTGGGGCTGATCACGGTGCTTGGTCTGCTGACGCTGAGCGCCAGTGCTGTTGTGCTCTGGTGGCGGCGCAAGCCCGCCGACAGCCTGGGCGCCCCAGAACCGCTCGCCGATCCGAGATGGGCCTGGGGATTGGCCGCCGCGATACTGGCGCTCGGCGTCTACCTGCCCCTCTTCGGCGCCTCGCTCGTCGCCGTGCTGCTGCTCGACGCGACCCTGCTACGAGCGGCGCCGGGATTGCGCCGGTGGCTCGGCCTCGGCGCCGCGCGCGAGGCCGCCCCATGAGCATCGACCGCAGAGCCCTCGTCCTGGCGGCCCTGATGGCGGGCGTTCCCCTCGCCGCCGCCGCCCTTTCCGATAACCCACCCAATGACATGGAGGACGCGATGGCGCGTATTCCCCGTTCCTGGACCGGCTCCGAAGAGATCGCGATGCTGGTCTATCCGCAGATGACGGCCTTGGACCTCATCGCCCCACAGCACTATTTCGCCTCGCTGATGGGGGCGAAGGTGCGGCTCGTGGGCAAGACGCCGGCGCCGGTCACCAGCGACACCGGCGTGACAATCACGCCCACGGCAACCTTTGAAACCTGCCCCAAGGACGTCTCGGTGATCTTCGTCCCGGGCGGCACAGCCGGCACACTGGCGGCGATGCGCGACAACGCGACGCTTGCTTTTCTGGCGGACCGCGGATCACGCGCGGCCTTCGTAACGTCTGTCTGCACGGGGTCGCTCGTTCTCGGGGCGGCGGGATTGCTGAGCGGCTACAAGGCGACCTCGCACTGGGCGGCGCGCGATGTGCTCGCTGATTTTGGCGCGGAACCGGTGAAAGCCCGAGTGGTCCACGACCGCAATCGCATCACCGGAGCCGGCGTCACGGCCGGACTGGATTTCGGGCTTTCGATGGTGGCGATGATGCGTGACGAGACCTATGCGCAAGGCGTGCAACTGCAATCGGAATACGATCCCGACCCGCCTTTCAGGGCCGGCTCACCGGATACCGCTCCGGAAGAGGTCCGGCGCATCATCGAACCGATGACACGCAATTTCGTGTCAGAGGCGCGCAAGGTCGCGCGGTCCAGGCGCACCTGACGCACGCAAAATCGCTGGACTTGAGCCTTACCACCAGGAAGGTGGAGGGCATGTCCGAGACACTTTCACCCACCCTCGACACCCGCCGCGCGCAGATGTTCCCCCAGCTGGATCCGCTGGAAGTGGAGCGCATCGGGCGGTTCGGCGAAGCGCGGTCCTATGGGGCGGGGGAGATGCTGTTCACGGCAGGCGATGTGCCGGACGGCATGTTCGTGGTGCTGTCGGGCCAGGTGCGGGTGACGGCGCGTGACGAAGGCGGCGAGGAGCGGCTGATCGTCGAGCAGGGGCCGGGGAACTTCCTGGCCGAGATCGGCCAACTCGCGGGGCGGCCGAGCCTGGTGACCGGCGTGGCGTCCGGACAGGTCGAAGCCCTGGTGATCCCGTCCCACGCTTTGCGCGCCCTGATGGTGGCCGAGGCGGAGATGGGCGAGCGGATCATGCGCGCCTTGATCCTGCGGCGCGTGAGCCTTGTGGAGACGGGCGGCGGCGGGCCGGTGATTGTCGGGACGGCCGGGCATGCCGGCGTCGTGCGGCTTTCAGGCTTCCTGACGCGTAACGCCCATCCGCATCACCTGCTCGACCCGGACGAGGACGAGGAGGCCCAGGTGATCATCGACCGGTTCCGGCCGGACGAGACCGATTTTCCGGTGGTGCTGTGCCCGGGCGGCGAAATCCTGCGCAATCCGTCCGAAGCGGCCTTGGCGCGATACCTTGGCCTGCTGACCCAGCTGGACGAGACCAAACTCTATGACGTGGCCGTGGTGGGGGCCGGGCCGGCGGGGCTGGCGACGGCGGTGTACGCCACCTCCGAGGGCCTGTCGGTGCTGGTGATCGACCAGAGGGCGCCGGGCGGACAGGCGGGGGCCTCGGCGCGGATCGAGAATTATCTCGGCTTTCCGACGGGCATTTCCGGCTATGCCCTGACCAACCGGGCCTACCATCAGGCGCAGAAGTTCGGCGCTGACATGGCGATCCCGGCCGTGGTGGAGGCCGTGGACCCGGAGGAAGACCGGTTCCGGCTGCAACTGGCCGATGGCCAGAGCGCCCTAGCCCGCAGCGTGGTGATCGCCAGCGGGGTCAACTACCGGCGGCCGGACATTCCGGGGCTGGAGGCGTTCGAGGGGTCCGCCGTGCACTTCTGGGCCTCGCCGGTGGAGGCCAGGCTCTGCGCCTCACGCGAAGTGGTGCTGGTGGGCGGCGGGAACTCCGCCGGGCAGGCGGCGGTCTATCTGGCCAGCCACTCGGCCAATGTCTCGATGCTGGTGCGCGGCAAGGGGCTGTCGGAGACGATGAGCCAGTACCTGATCGAGCGGATCGACGCCCTGCCCAATGTGACCCTGCTGACGGAGACGGAGATCACCGCCCTGGAGGGTGAGGACGGGCGGCTGGAGGCGGTGCGCTGGACCAATCGCGGGACCGGCGAGGAGACGCGGCACGAGGCCCGGCACCTCTTCCTGTTCATCGGGGCCGAGCCGAATACGGACTGGCTGTCGCGCTGTGATGTGGCGCTGGACGGCAAGGGCTTCGTGCTCACCGGGGCGGCGGTCTCGAAGGAGACCCTGGGGCTGGAGACCAGCCTGAACGGCGTGTTCGCCATCGGGGATGTGCGCTCGGGCTCGACCAAGCGGGTGGCCTCGGCGGTGGGCGAAGGGGCCCAGGTGGTGGCGACTCTGCACCGGTTCCTGGCCGATCCGACGATCGGGCCGGCGGGTATGGGCGGCTGAGGAGAGAGACGATGCGCGGCTATGTGCTGACCGAGACGGGGCCGGAGCTGAAGGAAACGGCGGAGCCGAAGCCGCGGCCCGGAGAGATCAAGGCGCGGGTGCGGGCGGCGGCCTTGAACCGGGTGGATATCGCCATGTCGCGCGGTCACGTGCACGGCGGGGCCGGCGGGCTCGGCAATGTGCTGGGTGTGGAATGGGCCGGCGAGATCGTCGATCTCGGCGAGGGTGTCACCGGCTATGAGGTCGGCCAGAGGGTGATGGGGTCCGGCTCGGGGACCTTCGCGGAATTTACGGTGGCCGATGCGGGGCGGGTGAACCCGATCCCGGACAACAATATGAGCTTCGAGACTGCCTCCGGACTGCCCGTGGCGCTGCAGACGATGCACGACGCCGTGGTGACACATGGCGAGCTGAAGGCCGGGCAGAGCATTCTGATCCAGGGGGCCAGTTCCGGCGTCGGCCTGATGGGGCTGAAGATCGCCAAGGAGATGGGGGCGGGCCTTGTAATCGGGTCATCCACCAATGCGGACCGGCGGGCGCGTCTGGCGGAGTTCGGGGCTGACCTGGCGGTGGATTCGTCGGATCCAAACTGGGCGAAGCAGGTCCTGGAAGCGACGGGTGGGCAAGGCGTCGATTTGATCGTCGACCAGGTGTCGGGGCCGGCCTTCAACGACAACCTGAGGGCTACGAAAATCCTCGGCCGGATCGTCAATGTCGGGCGGCTCGGCGGCGACAAGGCGGAGTTCAATTTCGACCTGCACGCCCAGCGGCGGATCAGCTATGTGGGCGTCACCTTCCGGACGCGCTCCCGGGCCGAGGTGCGGGAGATCAACCGGCGCATGATGGCCGATCTCGGGCCGGCGATCGCGGCAGGGCGGATGACCCTGCCGGTGGACAAGGTGTTCGATTTCGAAGACCTGGTGGGCGCACTCGGCCACATGCGCGCCAACCTGCACCTCGGGAAGATCGTGCTGCGAGGCGCGTAGGCCTATTTCCGGATCACATTCGAGGCCACACCGGCCGGGATCTGATCGACCGCCACAAGCTCCACGGGTTCATCGCCGATCACGGCGCCGGAGTGCCAGTGATCGACGGGCTCGACGATGGCGTCGCCCGGGCCGTAGTCACGGCTGGCGCCGGTCTCGGTGTCGATCAGCTTGATGTGGCCACTGATCACGTAGGAGACGCGCGGATAGGGGTGTTTGTGCTCCGGGAAGGGCACGCCCGGCTGAACTGTCGTGCGGACCACAACCACCTGGCCGCCGGGCGCGACGGCCGCCAGGGGCTGGCCAAAAGCGGTCTTGTCGGTGCGCAGAACTTCACGGGAAACGGGGGCCGGCGCGTCGGCGGCAAGAGCGATCACCGGCAGGGCGGCGAGGCCCGCGAGGACCAGCAATGGGCGTTTCATGGCGGCGGATTTCCCCTGGGAGTCGAAGCGTCGCCGGGAGGCTATCACGTGAAGATGACGCGCTTCGAGTCGTCGGATTCCGGCGGGGCGTTGTCGCGGGGCTCCCGCTGCGCTAAATTAAGCTCATCGAATTCGTCAGGTTCGGCTTGCACTTCCCCTGTTCCCATCAAACGGAACACCCGGACCGGCCCACCGTCCCCGAAAGAGTTTGATCGAACGGCCGAGCGTTTCGGCCGGGGGACACCTACGACCAAGGACTAAAGTGAATATGGCTACCGGCACCGTCAAATGGTTCAACGGCACCAAGGGCTATGGCTTCATCCAACCGGATGCGGGCGGCCCGGACGTGTTCGTGCACATTTCCGCCGTCGAACGTGCGGGCCTTCGCGCCCTCAACGAAGGGCAGAAGATCTCTTACGAGCTCGAACAAGATAAGCGCAGCGGCAAGACCGCGGCTGGGCAACTGAAGGCCTAAGGGCCTGATGATTGGGCCGCTCTTCGGGGCGGCCATTGAGGGCCGGCTTCTCGCTAGGGGAGCCGGCCTTGTTCTTTTGAGGAAGCCGCGCGCGCCCGGCAGGCGGGTTAAGCCTTGCCCTCCCCTGAGTCCCCCTCTAAACGGCGCCCTTAACCTGAAGTCTGACCGGCGGACGCGCGGCAACGCGTGGTTCGTCTTCGCGCGCGAGTTCCATGCCTAAACGCACCGACATTTCCTCGATCCTGATCATCGGCGCGGGGCCCATCGTCATCGGCCAGGCCTGCGAGTTCGACTATTCGGGGGTGCAGGCCTGCAAGGCCCTGCGGGCCGAGGGCTACCGGATCATTCTGGTCAATTCGAACCCGGCCACGATCATGACCGATCCGGAGGTGGCAGACGCCACCTACATCGAGCCCATCACCTGGGAGATGGTGGCCAAGATCATCGAGAAGGAGCGGCCGGACGCCCTTCTGCCCACCATGGGCGGCCAGACGGCGCTGAATACGGCGCTCGCCCTGGAAGAGCGGGGCATCCTGGAGAAGTTCGGGGTCGAGATGATCGGCGCCAATGCGGCGGTGATCGACAAGGCCGAGGACCGCCAGAAATTCCGCGACGCCATGGACAAGCTGGGGCTGGAAAGCCCGAAGAGCCGCGTGGCCCACACCCTGGATGAGGCCCTGGTGGGCGTGGAGTTCGTGGGCTTGCCGGCCATCGTGCGGCCGAGCTTCACCCTCGCCGGGACCGGGGGCGGGATCGCCTACAATATCGAGGAATTCCGCGAGATCGTGGCCCACGGCCTGGACGTCTCGCCGACCACCGAGGTGCTGATCGAAGAGAGCGTGCTCGGCTGGAAAGAGTACGAGATGGAGGTGGTTCGGGACAAAGCCGACAACTGCATCATCGTCTGCTCCATCGAGAACATCGACCCGATGGGCGTCCACACGGGGGACTCGATCACGGTCGCTCCGGCCCTGACCCTGACGGACAAGGAATACCAGCGCATGCGGGCCGCCTCGATCGCGGTGCTGCGCGAGATCGGGGTGGAGACGGGCGGCTCCAACGTGCAGTTCGCGCTCAATCCGGCCGATGGACGGATGGTGGTGATCGAGATGAACCCGCGGGTGTCACGGTCCTCGGCCCTGGCCTCGAAGGCGACGGGCTTTCCAATCGCCAAAGTCGCGGCCCGCCTGGCGGTGGGCTACACGCTTGATGAGCTGATGAACGACATCACCGGGGCGACCCCGGCCAGCTTCGAGCCCTCCATCGACTATGTCGTGACCAAGATCCCGCGCTTCGCCTTCGAGAAGTATCCGGGGGCTGAGCCCTACCTGACCACCTCGATGAAGAGCGTCGGCGAGGTGATGGCCATTGGGCGGACCTTCGCGGAGAGCCTGCAGAAGGCCCTGCGCGGCCTGGAGACGGGCCTCAACGGCCTGGACGAGATCGAGATCGAAGGCGCCGAGGATCCCGAAGGCGGGCGCGGCGCCGTGACCCGGGCGCTCGGCATGCCGACGCCGGACCGTCTGCGGGTGATCGCCCAGGCCTTCCGCCACGGGCTCTCCGTGGAAGAAATCGCCGCGGCCTGCTCCTACGAGCCGTGGTTCCTGCGCCAGATCGAAACCCTGATCGGCGAGGAGGCGAAACTGGCGGCCCACGGCCTGCCGGCCGACCCGGTGGCGCTGCGGCGGCTAAAGGCGATGGGCTTCTCCGATGCCCGCCTGGGTAAACTGACCGGCCAGACGGAACTCGACGTGCGCAAGGCGCGGCATGCGGCCGGGGTGCGGCCGGTGTTCAAGCGCATCGACAGCTGCGCCGCGGAGTTCCTGGCGGCGACGCCCTACATGTATTCGACCTATGAGACCGGGGCCCTCGGCCAGGCGCCGGAGTGCGAGAGCGAGCCGTCGGGGCGGCAGAAGGCGATCATCCTGGGCGGCGGGCCGAACCGCATCGGCCAGGGCATCGAGTTCGACTATTGCTGCTGCCACGCCGCCTTCGCCCTCGACCAGATCGGCGTGGAATCGATCATGGTCAACTGCAACCCCGAGACCGTGTCGACCGACTATGACACCTCCGACCGGCTCTACTTCGAGCCCCTGACCGCCGAAGACGTGCTGGAACTCATCGCTGTGGAGGCCTCGAAGGGTGAACTCCTGGGCGTGATCGTGCAGTTCGGCGGGCAGACCCCCCTGAAGCTGGCCCATCCGCTGGAACAGGCCGGCGTGCCGATCCTGGGCACCACGCCGGACGCCATTGACCTGGCCGAAGACCGCGAGCGCTTCCAGCAGCTGCTGCACCGCCTGAAGATCACCCAGCCGGTGAACGGCATCGCCCGCAGCGCCGAAGAGGCCCTGGCCGCGGCGCGAATGGTGGGTTTCCCGGTGGTGATCCGGCCCTCCAACGTGCTGGGTGGGCGGGGCATGGAAATCGTGCGCGATGATGAGCAGCTGGGCCGCTATATCCGCACCGCCGTGCAGGTCAGCGGCGACGCCCCGGTGCTGATCGACCAGTACCTGTCCCGCGCCACGGAAGTGGACGTGGACGCCCTCTGCGATGGGACCGAAGTGTTCGTCGCCGGGGTGATGGAGCACATCGAGGAAGCCGGGGTGCACTCCGGTGACAGCGCCTGCTCCCTGCCGCCCTATTCCCTGAAAGCCGAGACCATCGCCGAGCTGAAGCGGCAGACGGAGGCCATGGCCTTCGCCCTTGATGTGCGCGGCCTGATGAACGTGCAGTTCGCCATCGAGGAGCCGCTCTCGGACGCCCCGCGCATCTATGTGCTGGAGGTGAACCCCCGGGCGAGCCGCACCGTGCCCTTCGTGGCCAAGACCATCGGCCACCCCCTGGCCGCCATCGCGGCCAAGATCATGGCCGGCAAATCCCTGGCCAGCTTTGGCCTGAAGGACGCGCCCTATGACCACGTGGCGGTCAAGGAGGCGGTGTTCCCGTTCGCCCGGTTCCCCGGTGTGGACACCATCCTCGGGCCGGAGATGCGCTCCACCGGCGAAGTCATGGGCCTGGATTGGCGCCGGCCCGGCGAGGGCACGGGGCCGGCCTTCGCCCGCGCCTTCGCCAAGAGCCAACTGGGCGGCGGCACCGCCCTGCCGAAGACCGGCGGGGTGTTCGTTTCGGTGAAGGACGCCGACAAGCCCTGGATTATCGAGCCGGTGAACATCCTGCTGGGCCGGGGTTTCCGGGTCCTGGCCACCAGCGGCACGCACAAATACCTGGCCGATCAGGGCGTGAAGGTCGAGCTGGTGAAGAAGGTGCTGGAGGGCCGGCCGCACATCGTCGACGCCATGAAAAACGGCGAGGTGCAGCTGGTGTTCAACACCACGGAGGGCCGTCAGAGCCTGGAGGATAGCTTCTCCCTGCGCCGGGCCGCCCTGATGATGAAGATCCCCTACTACACCACGGCCGCCGGGGCCTTGGCCGCCGCCCAGGCCATCGCGGCCGAGGGCGAACTCGAAGTGCGGCCGTTGCAAAGCTACGGCTAAGCCGCGATCGGCGTGGACTCGGCCGCGCGGGGAGGATCAAGTGGCGGGATGAGTGATCCTTCGACGCATCCCCTTCTGGCCTATGCCAAGCCCAGCAACCGCGTACGGATAGCGTCCAAACGGCGTCTGAACGTGCATGTCACCGGCTCCGGCACGCCACCGATCCTGCTTCTGAACGGCCTCGGCGGGACGAACCTGTCATGGTTCCGCGTGCAGCGGGCCCTGTCGGCCGAGACGACGGTGGTGTCGTTCGATCATGCGGGGCTGGGTTTCTCTGACCCAGGCCCCCTGCCCCGCTCATCGCAAACAATCACCGAAGATCTCAGGACGGCCCTGCGCCACCTGGGGATCGCTCCGCCCTATATCGTGGTCGGCCAGTCCGCGGGCGGCCTTAATGCCCAGTACTTCGCCTACGCCCACCCCGAGGAGGTGGCGGGGCTGGTGTTCGTCGATCCGTCGAGCGCCCACCAGGCGAAGCGACTCTACGAGGCCGGGCCGCGTGGCAGGGCGATGGCCCGCGAACAGCAGACCCGCCTGCGCGAGATGGGTCGGCTCGGTAAGGCGGGAAAGCTGACGGAAGACCACAGATATGGCGACGCACCCCTGTGGCAGGACAATCCGCGCCATCCGCCGGAACTGAACGCCGCCGTCCGGGCCCAGCGGCTGGGTGGCGCGCAATGGAAGACCCAGGCGGATGAACTGGCCTCTTTCGACCGGCGCTCGAGCGCGGCGGTCGTGGCCCTGCGCAAGCCGCTTGGAAATATCCCCCTGGTCGTGCTGTCCGCCGGGCGCATGGAGCTCAACATGCCCGGAGCCGCGCCAGACGCTCTGGACCAGTGGCGCGCCATGCATGGCGAGATCGCCTCTCACTCCACGCGAGGCGAGGTGCGCGTTGTGGATGCGGGGCACAACATGCACTTCGAGGACGCGGCCAAGGTGATAGAACCCCTGCGCGAAGTGCTGGCGGCGGTCCGCGCGCGCGCCGCCAGCTAATCCCTATTCCGCCAAGGCCGGTGAGGCGCCCAACTTGCGTGCCGAAAGGGCGAGCTTGGTTTCCTCGTACTTGGCCTTGGTAATCCCGTAGCGGGCATAGAAGAGGGCCGCGATAACGCCCGGGATGGCGGCCAGGACTCCGTCATAGAGGGCGAGATTCCAGACGATATCCGGATCGACCTTGCCCGGCTCCGCCTTCTCCGGGAACTTGATCATCGTCAGGGCGAAACCGGCCAGGGCGGCGCCGATCGCCTGGTCGACCTTCGAGGCGAGAGACCGCGTGGCGTAAAGCACCCCTTCCTGGCGCAGGTTGAACTTCAGCTCGTTCTCATCGGCGATATCGGCGAGGGCCGACATGACGGTGATGCCAAGGACGCTGGCGCCGGCATAGCCGGTGATCGAGAAGGCGATGAGGATCGGCAGCAGGCCGGGGGTCTCATTGTGCAGGACGCCGGTCAGGCCAAGGATCAGGGGCAACGCCGGCCCCAGGGAATAGACCAGCGCCCAGATGATCATGGTCGCGCGCTTGTCGAAACGGTTGTGCATGCGGGCGCTGAACAGGAAGCCGGTCGCGTACCCCGTGAAGGAGCCAATCACGAACCAGCGGATCTCCTCGCTGGTCAGCTCCCAGAAGTAGGTGTTGACGTAGAGGTTCAGGCCGCCGCGCAGGCCGATCATCATCGACAGAAAGAAGTAGGCGATCAGCAGCCACAGATAGTTGCGGTTCTGGATGGCGCGGCCGAGATCTTTCAGGAACTCGAAGGGGCTGAATTTCGGCAGGTTTTCCGCCGGCTTGGGCAGGAGGGGTATGCGGTCGCGGGTCATCCAGGCAGAGCCGAAGAGGATGATCAGAGCGGCGATGGCGCAGCCGATGGCGAAGGGGCCGTAGGGCTCGGGGTTGAGCAGGCCGCGCGGATATTCCGGCGTCGCTTTGAAGACGTAGGTCAGCGCGAACCAGCTCATGCCCGCCGCACCAGCCCAGGTGAAGAAGTTGTTCCAGGACAGCACCTTGGAACGCTCGATGTAGTCGCGGCTGAGCTCTCCGCCGAGCGCCAGGTGCGGCGTGTGGAAGAAGGTCATGGAGATGCGCAGCAGGGTCACCGAGAGGGCGAACCAGGCGAACAGCACCCACTGGGATGCCCCGTCGGGCGGGTTGAAGACGGCGATCAGGCAAAGAGCGATGGGGATCGGCGCCATGTACATATAGCCGTGGCGGCGGCCAAAACGGGACTTCGTGCGATCCGACAGCGAACCCACGATCGGGTCGGCGAACCCGTCCAGCAGGAGCGATGCGGAGACCGCGAGCCCCGCCATGGCCGCATTGAGGCCGAGCACCTGATTGTAGAAGAGCATCGCGTAGGAGCTGACCGCGAAGAGGGCGATGCTCTCCGCTGCTGAACCGATGCCGAAGAAGAACTTGGTGTCTAAGCGCAGGCGCTCTTGCGGCGCCGTGGAGGACGAACTCACCCTTTGCGTTTCCCTGGCTGAGCCTGCAGTTGGGGGCCTCTCCGACACACCCGGCTCGCCGTGGGCCTAGCCAAGCTCAAAAGCGGGCGGTCCGTCAACCGGCCTTCACGCGACCTTTATGTGACGCCCATTCCCAGCTGATCATGCTATGGATCGGCCGCATCGGAGGACGCCTCGCCATGGCTCATGTGTTCAGCGGCATTTCTTCTCTGGCGATGATGAAATCGGGGGCTTCGACCCTCGAATCCGAGCTGGCTTCCGAAAAGGCTGGCGCTCTTGGCCGCATGGGCCGGGCCCTGGAAACCGCCCTCGCCCGCATCCGCGCCCATGATGCTGGTCAGGACCAAGGGGCCTCACGCCTGGATCTTGTGGCCGACGCCGGCGAGGCCGCCTGGCTGTTCATCACCCAGCGCGAGGCCTGCGGCATGCGCGACCAGAAGCAGGTGATCATCGACTACAAGATCCCGCGTGAGGTGGTCGCCAAGATCGGCTCGATCCGGCCCAAACCTCCGGGCTACAAGGACGACAAGCCGAGTTTCCTGAAGCTGCTCTAGGCAATCTGACCCGCGCATTGACATTCCGCACTGGGAGCGCAGTCTTCCTTACAGCCCTGCCGTAAGGCAGGCGCCAGGGGCTGCCGGCGGCGCCCACCCGGACGCTGACGGCGCACGTATTGAACGCCTGCCTTTCAAGGCTCGGCCCGAGGAATGACCTCGAACCGGACTGAAGGAGGTTTTGGTGCCCACAGATCCCCTATCCCCAGACCAGCACCCGCATCCCGTTAAACGCCATCGGCTTGAGAAGTTCGAAGCCGGCGCCGATTTCCTGGTGGTCTTGATGATCATGGTGGTGGCCGCCGCGATGGTGTTCGGCCTGGTGACCGCCGACGGGAACATTCATTTCTGACGGCGCGCTGAGCCGGGCAAACCGGCTTTTCGAAAGCCGCCTTCTCGTGCATCACAGCCTCCAATGAATCTGGAGGAGGCGCGCCATGGGCGGTCGGGTTGAAGGTAAGGTCGCACTGGTCACCGGCGGGGCCAGCGGCATCGGGCGCGGTTGCGCCGAGACCCTGGCGCGCGAAGGCGCCACCGTGGTCGTCACAGATTTGCAGGACGAGAAGGGCGCGGGCGTCGTGACGGCCATCGAGGCGGCCGGCGGCAAGGCCATCTATCTGCACCACGACGTGACCTCCGAAGCCCAGTGGGTCGAGGTCGTGGCCGCGATCAAGGCGCGCTTCGGGCGGCTCGACATCCTGGTCAACAACGCCGGCATCGGCATCTCCGGGTCGGTCCTCGATATGACTCTGGAGAACTGGCAAAAGCAGCAGGCGATCAACCTCGACGGGGTGTTCCTGGGGGTGAAGCATTCGATCCCGGTGATGCGGCTGAACGGCGGCGGCTCGGTAATCAATATGAGTTCGGTGGCTGGCCTGAAGGGCTCTCCGAACCTCGCCGGCTACTGCGCCACCAAGGGCGGGGTGAGGCTGTTCACCAAGGCCGTGGCCATGGAATGCGCCAACGCCAAGGACGGGGTGCGGGTCAATTCGGTGCATCCTGGAATCATCGAGACGCCGATCTGGGATTCGATCATCGGCACCGGCGAGCCCGGATCCAATGTCGGCATGCCGCGTGGACCGGTGCTGGACGCCATGACCGCGCAAGGCGTTCCCCTGGCCGTCAAGGGATTCCCGGCCGACATCGCCAACGGCGTGCTCTGGCTGGCATCCGATGAGAGCCGTTACGTCACCGGCGCCGAACTCGTCATCGACGGCGGCCTGTCCATCAAATAGCGGGCCCAGCCCCAGGAGCCCGGCGGCGAGTGGTCGCCGGCCGGCTTTTCCTGTCAAATTTGTGAGACGCCGGGCAAGGCCTGGTGAGGGGGCCGGCGTCATCTGGCGGGGCCGGCGGAGATCGCCGGTCCCTTCGGAGACCTTCCATGTCCAAGCTTCTGATGACCGGCGCCGTGCTCCTCACGCTCGCCGCCGCCCCGGCCTTCGCCGCCACCACCGCTGCTCCGGCGCCGGCCAAGCCCGCCGCCACCGCGCCGAATCCGAAACTCGCCGCCTGCCAGGCGCAGTGGCGAGCCCAAACGCACCACACCCAGACCCGCAAGGCGTTCCTGGCCGCCTGCCTCAAGGCCTGATCCGGCCAGATTTCCGCTCCCCGGAGCGGGAGGCCGGGCGAAGAGGTTGCCTAAGTGGCCCCTTGCGACTCTTCGCCCGGCCAGTCCGCCCTTTTCTGAACGACTTTGAAGCGCCGCCTTGACGGCGTCTGAGCGGGGGCGCCTGGACGCGGGACGATCGCCATGAGCTATCGCATCCTGGTGGTGGAGGATGACGCCGCCACCGCCGATTATGTCGGAAAGGGCCTCTCGGAAGAGGGATTCTCCGTCGAGCGCGCCGATGATGGGCGCGACGCCCTCTACCTAGCGTCGGACGAGACCTTCGACGCCATCGTCCTGGACCGCATGCTGCCGGGCATGGATGGCCTCTCCGTTCTGAGGGCCCTGCGCGCAGCCGAGGTGCACACGCCGATCCTGATCCTCTCGGCCCTGGGCCAGCTGGATGAGCGGGTGCGCGGCCTTCGGGCCGGCGGCGATGACTACATGACCAAGCCTTTCGCCTTTTCCGAGCTTTCGGCGCGGCTGGCCAACCTATTGAAGCGGCCGGCGCGGAGCCGGGAAGTCACCCGTCTCGCCTGCGGCGATCTCAGCCTGGACCTGTTGACCCGGCGAGTGACGCGCGGCGCTGTGTCCATCGACCTTTTGCCGCGCGAACTGAAGCTGCTGGAATACCTGCTGCGCAACGCCGAGCGGGTGGTGACGCGCACGATGCTGCTCGAAAATCTCTGGGACTACCGGTTCGATCCTCACACCAGCCTGATCGACACTCACGTCTCGCGTCTGCGCAAGAAGATCGATGAGCCTTTCGAGGTTCCGTTGCTGCATACGGTGCGCGGATCGGGCTACCGGCTGTCGGTGAGGCCGTGATGCGGCTGACTTGGTGGGCGCCAGCGCTCTGCGCTTTTGCAGTCGCCCTCGCCGCGCTCGCGGCCGGACTGGCGATCGTCTGGCGCGCCGGAGACGCCGCCATCGCCCGGCAGCAGAGCGCGATTGCCGTGTCAGCCGCAGACTATTTCACC
>JAXMCG010000032.1:0-35659 GCA_046349475.1 Caulobacteraceae bacterium
ACCAGCGTCGCGATCACGAGCCCGAGCGCCTGGACGCTCAGTGGGGGCGCCGTGAACCTCGGCATCAACCGGTCCGGGAGACCTTGGGCATGAACATGTAGCCCTCGTTACGGACGGTTCGGATCAGCTCCTGTCCGCCGCCGCCATCTTCCAGCTTACGCCTCAGGCGGCTGATCTGCACATCGATGGCGCGGTCGAAGGCGTCGGATTGCGGACCTCGCGCGAATTCCAACAGCTGGTCGCGAGTGAGTACGCGCTGTGGGCGTTCGACGAAGGCGCGCAGCAGAGAGAACTCTCCGCTCGAGAGGTTCACCACCACGCCATGCGGCGAGCGCAATTCGTGGCGGACAAGGTCCAGTCGCCAGCCGGCGAATTCGCAGGCCGCATCCAGGCGCTCCTCGCCTTGGCGCGGCTCGCGGCGGCGCCGCAGCACCGCGCGCACCCGGGCCAGGAGTTCGCGCGGATTGCACGGCTTGGGCACATAGTCATCGGCCCCGAGCTCAAGGCCGACGATGCGGTCCGTGTCCTCGCCCATGGCCGAGAGCATGATGATCGCCGGACCATCCGGCCGCGCCAGGCGGCGGCAGATGGCGAGGCCATCCTCGCCGGGCAGCATCACGTCAAGCACCACCAGGTCCGCCGGATGGCGCGCCAGGGCCTTTTCCATTTCTCGGGAATCGCCCGCCGTTTCGACCGAATAGCCGTGCTTCTGCAGGAAGTCCGAGACCACATCACGGATGCCCGGATCGTCATCGACGACCAGTACGTGATCGGGGCGGTCCTCAGCGGCCGGCATGCTCAACTCTTCTTCCATGGGCCGGAAACTGGCCGTCCGCCATCGCGAGGGGATGTCGGCCCCGAAACATGCACGAAATCACGCGGTTGCCGCCAGAGCCGTTCATCAGCCGAGAACCTCATCGGAGACGAAAGGATTAGTCCTTCGCTCCTGACCGAATGTCGAGGGCGGGCCATGGCCGGGCACGAAGGTGACATCGTCCCCCAAAGGCCAGAGCTTGCCAGTGATGGCGCCGATCAGTTCCTGAAAGTTGCCCTGCGGAAAGTCAGTGCGGCCGATCGAGCCTTGAAACAACACATCCCCCACCTGGGCGAAGCGGCCCTCCCGGTGAAAAAAGATGACGTGGCCGGGGGTGTGGCCAGGGCAGTGATAGACCTCGAATTCCGTCTCCCCCAGGCTGACCTTGTCGCCGTCGGCCAGCCAGCGGTCCGGGGTGAATACGCGCGCTTCGGGCATGCCCCACCGCGCCGCGCTCTTGCCGATGTCGTCAATCCAGAACTGATCGGCTGTGTGAGGGCCTTCGATTGGCGCGCCCGTAGCGGCTTTCAGGGCCGCTGTCCCTCCGGCGTGATCGAGGTGGCCATGGGTGATCCATATCTTCTCCAGGGTCAGGCCCTGCTGCTCCAGAATCTGAAGAAGTTTTGATACCTCGCCGCCGGGATCAATCACCGCCGCTTTCATCGTCTTCGTGCACCAGACGATGGTGCAGTTCTGCTCCAGGGGCGTCACCGGGGCGATAATCGCTTGGATGGGCGGCTTTTCGGCCAAGGCGGGCTCCTGAACGCGGCGCGGAAGCGCCAAGAATAGTGCGCGTTGCCGTGATCTCAATCGCCGCTGCATTGCCCGGGCGCACGACGCGTGCCTATCCTCCGCTTTTACACGGCGCGGGGAGCGCCGTTTTCCGGACGCGACAGGGGGAATGCCGCTTATGGGACTTTGGACACGCAAGCCGATCGAGACCTTGCTCGCCGAGGCCTCCGACACCAGCGAGCACTCGCTGCGCAGGGGGCTGGGCTGGCCGTCCCTGACCCTGCTGGGCATTGGCGGCGTCATCGGGGCGGGCATATTCGTGCTCACCGGCCAGCAGGCGGCGATCAACGCCGGCCCGGCCATCGTCATCTCGTTCCTCATCGCGGGCGTGGTCTGCGCCCTGGTCGCTCTTTGCTATGCGGAACTGGCCTCGATGATTCCTGTGGCCGGTTCGGCCTACACCTACACCTACGCAACGCTCGGTGAGTTCATCGCCTGGCTGATCGCCTGGGACCTGATCCTCGAATACGGCCTCGCCGCGGCGACTGTTTCCGCCGGGTGGGCGGGCTATTTCAAGCGCATGATGAGCGGCTTCGGCGTCGATATGCCGGAGGCCTGGACCACCGCGCCCTATCACTCCACCGGCGGCTTCCACATTGCCCCAACCGGCGCGATCCTCAATCTGCCGGCCATGGCCGTGATCATCCTGATGGCCGCGTTCCTGATTGCCGGCATCACCCAGTCGAAGATCATCAACAACCTCATCGTGGGGCTGAAGATGACCATCGTTCTGGCGGTGATCGCCTTCGGCGCGACTCATATCGACGCCGCCAACTGGGTTCCGTTCATCCCGGACGCCGTGCCGCCCACCCCGGGCCACGCCCAAGGCCAGTTCGGCTGGGGTGGCATCAGCGCCGCCGCCAGCGTGATTTTCTTTGCCTATATTGGCTTCGAGGCGGTCTCGACCGCCGCACAGGAGGCCGAGAATCCGCAGCGGAACATGCCGATCGGCATCCTGCTTTCCCTCGCTGTATGTACCGCGCTCTACATCCTGATGGCCCTAGTCATCACCGGCATCGCGCCCTTCGCCACCCTGAATAACCCGGCCCCGGTCGCCACGGCCCTGGCCGCTGTGCCGAGCCTCGCCTGGCTGGAGCAGACAGTGAATGTCGGCGTGGCCGTCGGCCTCGCCTCCACGATCCTGTCACTGCTCTATGGCCAGTCGCGCATCCTCTATTCGATGTCACGCGATGGTCTGCTCCCGCCCTGGATCGGCAGGGTCAATCCGAAGACCCGCACCCCGGTCTGGGGCACGGTCCTGGTGGCGGCGTTCGCGGCGCTCGTCGGCGGCCTCTTCCCGATCGACATTCTCGGTGAACTGGTCTCGATGGGAACGCTTCTCGCCTTCGGCCTGATCTGCGCCGGCGTGCTCTACCTGCGCATCAAGCACCCGGAACTGCAGCGCGCCTTCAAGACCCCGCTGATCTGGTTCACCGCACCGGTGGGCATCCTTGGCTGTGCTTTCCTGGTCTACAAGCTGCCGCCGGAGACTTGGCCGCGTCTGTTCATCTGGATGGGCATCGGCCTGGTGGTCTACTTCGGCTACGCCTATTGGCACTCGCGCCAGCACCACGCGAAGATCGCCGCCGGCGCGCCCGCCGAATGACAGATGCGGGGCGGGTCCGCTAAACCCGCCCGATGCGTCTGCCCATCCATGAGGCCCTTCCGGCCCTGAAGGCCGCTCTCGCCGGGCGGCCTTCTTGCGTGCTGGTGGCGCCGCCCGGGGCCGGCAAGACCACGGTCGTCCCGCTAGAGCTGATGAGTGAGCCCTGGGCGGAAGGGCGGATCATCGTCCTTGAACCCCGACGCCTCGCCGCCCGGGCCGCCGCCTCCCGCATGGCCGCCACGCTCTCCGAACCGGTCGGCGGCACGGTCGGCTACCGGGTGCGGATGGATGCAAAGGTGTCAGCCAGGACCCGTATCGAGGTGGTCACCGAGGGCATCTTCACCCGCATGATCCTGGATGATCCGGGCCTGGAGGGCGTCAGCGCCGTTCTCTTCGACGAATTCCATGAGCGCAGCCTCGACGCCGACCTTGGCCTCGCTCTCGCTTTCGACAGCCTCGGCGTCCTTCGGCCAGACCTGAAACTGCTCGTGATGTCCGCCACGCTCGACGGGGCCCGCATTTCCCGCCTCTTGGACGACGCCCCCGTGGTGGAAAGCCAGGGCCGGATGTTCGACGTCGACACCCGCCACATCTCCCGTGATCCGCGCGCCGCCATCGAGGATCAGGTGGTGAAGGCCATCCAGCGCGCCCTGGCCGAGGAAACCGGCAGCCTCCTCGTCTTCCTGCCGGGGCAGGGGGAGATTCAGCGCGTCGCCACCCGCCTCGCCGAACGCGGAACGCCGTCAGACGTCATTGTCGCCCCCCTGTACGGCGCCCTCGACAATCGCGACCAGGATCTCGCTATCAGTCCGGCCCCGGCGGGCCAGCGTAAGGTGGTGCTTGCCACCTCCATCGCGGAGACCAGCCTCACCATCGAAGGTGTGCGGGTCGTCATCGACTGCGGCCTCTCCCGCGTGCCGCGCTTCGACCCTTCGGGCGGCATCACCCGCCTGGAAACCGTTCGGGTCTCGAAAGCCGCCGCCGACCAGCGCCGGGGCCGGGCAGGGCGCACCGAGCCCGGCGTCTGCTACCGCCTCTGGGACGAGCCGGAGACCCGCGCCCTGCCGGCCTTCGCCCGCCCCGAAATCCTCGACACCGACCTCTCCTCCCTCGCCCTCGACCTCGCCCGCTGGGGCGCCAAGGGGGCCGCGGGCCTGGCCTTCCTCGATCCGCCGCCGAAGGCCGCCATGACCGAGGCGCGGGCCTTGCTGACCCGCCTGGGCGCCCTCGACGCCGTCGGGGCTTTGACCACCCATGGCGCGGCCCTGGCCGAACTACCCCTGCCGCCGAGGCTGGCCCACATGGTCGTCCGGGGCGCCGCCAGCGGGCAGGGCGAGCGCGCCGCCCGCATCGCCGCCATCCTCACCGAACGCGGCCTGGGCGGCCGGGATGCTGACCTTTCCCACCGCCTCGACGGCCTCGAGCGCGACCGCTCCCCCCGTGGCCGAGACGCGCGTTCCCTCGCTGACCGCTGGGCCAAGAGCGCGGGCAAGCCGGCCCAGGCGCCTCACCTCAGCGACGCACTGCTGCTCGCCGAAGCCTTCCCCGAACGCATCGCCAAGGCCCGGGGCGGGGCAGGGGAGTTCCAGCTGGCCAATGGCCGGGGCGTCTATGTCGACCCCGCCGACGCCCTTTCCCGCCAGACCTGGCTGGCCGTGGGCGAACTCGGCGGCGGCGAACAGCGGGACCGTGTCTTGCTGGCGGCGGGTCTCGATCCGGCCGAATTGCGCATGGCCTTCGCGGACCGCTTCACCATGGAAGACCGCCTGGAGGAAACCGGCGGGGGCCTCCGCGCCAAGCGCATGGTCCGCCTCGGCCGCCTCACGATCGAGGAACGGCTGATCGATGCCCCAGACCCGGCCCTGATCGCCGAGGGGCTGGTCCAGCAGGTGCGCGAGAAGGGCTTGACGGCCCTCCCGCTGGGCGACGCCTCCGAATCCCTGCGCGGACGCGTCCAATTCCTCCGCGCCCATGATCCCGATTGGCCCGACCTCTCCGATGAAGCTCTCCTGGCCTCGGCCGACGACTGGCTAAAGCCGCTTCTCATCGGCAAGCGATCCCTCGCGGCCTTGTCGGACAGCGCCCTCGCCGATGCCCTGAAGGCTCTGATCCCCTGGGACATGCAGCGCCGCCTCGACGCCGAGGCCCCGGCCCGCTTCACCGCGCCCACTGGCTCCAGTTTCCGCATCAACTACGCCGATGACGGCGGCCCTCGCGTCGATGTGCGGGTGCAGGAGCTGTTCGGACTCGCATCGCATCCCACGGTCGGCGGAGAGCCCCTGACCCTGGCCCTGCTGTCCCCGGGCCACCGGCCGGTGCAGCTCACCAAGGATCTGCCCGGCTTCTGGAAGGGCTCCTGGGCCGATGTGCGCAAGGACATGCGCGGCCGCTACCCGAAACACTCCTGGCCGGAAGACCCGGCCAACGCCGCGCCCACCGCTCGCGCGAAACCTCGGGGTACTTCGTGATTTGGCGCGCCGCGCGGAGTTGTAAGACAGGAAAGGTCGGCTATGCGGCGGGCAATTGCGACATGATCGTCGCCGCGTCGAAATAGTCGCGCCAATAGGTGATCAAGCCGTCATGCACTTCAAAGACGCCCGTCACTGGCAACTCCACCCATTTCTCTCCGAAGAGGTGGCGGTCCAAGCGCTCAAGAAACACGATCGGGCCTGAGGCGGCCGCACGCAGAACTCTGAACTCGTTTGTTTCAGTGGGAGCAAAAAACGGCTCCAGGACCGCACGAATGCCTGCCGGGCCGCGGACCGCGCCTAGCGGAGGAGGGTTCGTGTATTCGCAATTGTCCGAAACGAGCCGCAACGCCGCGTCATAGTCCAATGGCTCCATAAGCTTCATGAACTGGCGAACGACATCGGTCGGTGAGGATGGGGCTGAGGGCATGCGGGCTTCCTGCGGGCTGGTTTCCCAATCTTCAGCGTGCGCCAGAGCAGGTGCAATTACCCAACAGGTTATCGTTCGGCGGCGTCGGCCGAACCTCTGAAAAGAGCTTCGGTCGCCGCATCCGCCGGGAACAAGGTTTCGAGCCGGAGTTCGTCCGCGGTGACATCCTGGGCGGTGCCGAAGGTCGCGACGACCGCGAACATCGAAATCCGCAAGTCCTTGACTTGCAATTTGAACGGCATCACGGGGACCAGCGCGGTGTCTGCGGCGGACCAAAGTGTGCCGGGGTCCTGCAGGGGCGCGAGATCATCCAAGACGGCCTTCATTTCGAGTCCGCCCAAGGATTCGGCTTCCCTAAGGGCGCGCCGCCAAATCAACGGCCCCACCACCGGCCAATTCGTCACAAACGGGCGAATGCCCATTGGGTGGAAAAACAAACGCATGAGGTTGCGTTGTTCGCCGCCGACCCGTGTCCAAATATCCTCGCCCAACATCGCGCCGAGCCGCTCAAAGGGCTGGTTGGCCATCTTGACGTTCCAAGCCCGGTCGAGCGCGATAGCCGGGAAGGGCTCATGGGCCGTGAGCATCATGCGTACGGCGCTCATCACTTGGCCCATTTGGGGGTCGTCCAGGGCGCGGGTCCGGAAGATCGGGGCGAAACCCGCCGCCATCAGCCAGGCGTTGCGGTCACGTAGCGGAACGTCGAGCGTCTCACTTAACTGCAGAATCATGTTCCGGCTGGGGTTGGCCCGACCGGATTCGAGGAAGCTGACATGGCGTTGGGAGACGCCCGAGGCGAGCGCCAGATCGAGTTGCGACAGTCGGCGCTTCTGTCGCCAGTCGCGCAAGAGACGAGGAAAGCCAACCATTGCGTCGGGACGTGCTTCCGGGATCGAAACTGACACTCTGAGCCCTCGCAGCTTTCACACGTCTGTCGCGCGGCATATGACACAATTCAATGACCTGGCAGGTAATTGAGCAGGCGCAACGGCCGCCTCTGCCAGCCGCTGTTTGCGCCTTCGCATGAGTCCGTTTCGCCGGTCGGGACCGTCGGCGTCAGATTGACCGCGCTAGGCGGTCGCCGCGTAGATCATCACACCGGTCGCCACGGCGAGGTTGAGGCTGTCGGCGCGGCCGCGCATGGGGATTTTCACGTTCACGTCGCAGATCTCCGCCAGTTCCGGCGGCAATCCGGCCTGCTCATTGCCCATCAGGATCAGGCTGGGCGCGCGGTAGTCGGCGGCCCGGAAATCCTCCGTGGCGGTCAGCAGCGTGCCCACCACGGAACCCGGCCAGCTTTTCCGCCAGCCAATGAATTCCTCGACGCCCGTCTTGGCGATCTTCACGGCGAAGATTGAGCCCATGGTCGCCCGCACCGTCTCCACCGAAAACGGATCGACGCAGTCCCCCACCAGGATAACCCCCCCGCAGCCTGCCGCGTCCGCCGTCCGGATGATCGTCCCCAGATTGCCGGGGTCCCGCACCGCCTGCAGGGCCACCCAGCACTTGGCCGAGGCTGGCTCCAGCGCCGTCAGGGGCGCGAAACCCTGATTGAACACAGCCAGCACGGTCTGCGGATTATCCCGCCGGGAGATCTTCGCCAGGATATCCCGCGTCACCTCGATCACCTGGCCCCGTGCCTTCTCCGTCGCCGCGATCGCCTGATGCAGCAGGGGGTGATCGGCCTCCGACCCATGCATCAGGATCGCCGGAGCGTGGCCCAGCTCCACCGCCTCGGTGACGATCTTCAGCCCCTCGGCCAGAAACTGCCCCGTCGCCTCGCGTTCCTTGCGCATATGCAGGGCCCGCACGGCCTTCACGGTCGGATTGGTCAGGGAGGTGATGGCCCGCGACGACATCAGGCGCTCCACCGGGCGAAAAACGACAGCCCGATTCCGCGCTCCGAGCCTTGCTCCATCAGGGCCAACTCTCCCCAGTCGATCCGCCCGCCGCGGCCAGCGAGCGTGTCCCTCATGAGAGACGCCATCGAAAGCCCGGAAATCCGCTCCGCATAGGCGTTCAGCAGCAGGAACGAGGCATTCGGGGAGAGCAGGGCGGCGCAATCGGCCAGAAGCAACGGCAGATCCTCCAGCAATTTCCACACCTCACCGCCCGGCCCACGCCCGTATTTCGGAGGGTCGAGAATGATGCCGTCGTACTTCACGCCCCGGCGCACCTCGCGGGCGACATACTTGCGCGCATCCTCGGTGATCCAGCGCACCGGCGCCTCGGCGAGGCCCGAGAGGCCCGCATTTTCCTTGGCCCAGCCCACGGATTTCTTGGACGCATCCACATGGGTCACGCTTGCCCCCGCCGCCGCGCAGACGAGGCTCGCGACGCCGGTATAACCAAACAAATTCAGGATGTTCAGGGGCCGCTTTGAAGCGCGGATGCGCTCGTCCAGCCACGCCCAGTTGGCCGCCTGTTCCGGGAAGAACGCCAGATGCCGGAAGGCCGTCAGCCGCGCCGTGAGCTTGGTCTCGCCCCAGCCCAGGGTCCAACTCTCTGGAACCCGGCCATTCATCCGCCAGCGCCCCTCGTCCTCATCGCCCTGCGGATCGAACACCGCGTGGGCCTTGGCCCAGACCGCGTCGCCCTGACGCGGGGCCCATAGGCACTGAGGTTCTGGCCGGATCACCGTGACCGGCCCATACTTCTCCAGCTTACGGCCGTGCCCGCTATCGACCAGAGCGTAGTCACTCCAAGCCTCGGTACGCAGCACAATCGGTGCGGGGGCAAGGGTTGGCGAGCTCATTTGAATGACCGAGATTGCGGGCTTGTGACTCTGTGACGATTCTTGTTTAGGAAGGTCACACAACGACTTGTGGGGAAGACGAGCCGTGAATCTCGCGTTGAAGAAACCAGTGAAGTCCGCCCGCAAAGCCAAGGGGGACGGCCATCTCCGCCGCGCGGAGATACTCGAAGCCGCCGAGCGGATCTTCGTGACCGAAGGCTATGAGGGGGCCACGATCCGGAAGATCGCGGACGAAGTGGGCGTGTCATCCACTGCCCTCTACATGCATTTCCGGGACAAGGACGAGATTCTCATCGAGATCTGCAATGCGACCATGGAAGCCCTCCTGGCCAGCAACAGCGAGATTTCGGTCCGCCCCATCGACGCCGTCGCCCGGGTCCGCCTGATGCTGGAAGCTTATGTCCGCTTCGGTTTCGAGCATCCCAACGCCTACAAGCTGGCCTTCTGCTCCGCGCCCAACGCCGCCTTCACCGAGCGCATGGCCGGCGCCAACGACATCGCCGAAAAGACCTATGCCCGTTATGTCGGGGTGGTCCGCGAGATCGCCGCTGACGGGCAGTTGCGATCCGGCGATCCGGACACGGCGGCCCAGGCGCTTTGGGCGGCGTGCCACGGCATGGTGGCGCTGGTCACCACCAAGAACAACGTCGACTGGTCGCCGACCGAAGAGCTCTTGCGCGTTCTGCTCGACAGCCTTCTGCATGGCTTGATCGCCGACTGAGCATTAGACGGGGTCGAACTCTTAACCCCGTTCGGAAGCTCCAGCTGCCAGAGCCCGATCCAACTCGGTTGACTTAGTCGAAACGCATCGTGATCTAGGGCGTGCGCGCCCTGCAAATGATCATCGCTGGCCTGCTGTTCGCCTCGCCCCTGAGCGTCTGGGCGTCGCCGCGTGTTTTCTCTCTCGATCAATGCGCCGATCAGTATGTCCTCGCCCTCGGCGACCGCGCTTCCATCGTTGGCCTGTCGAAGCGCGCCGATGATGCGGATGCTTTCCTGAGGCGGGAGGCAACGGGGCTTCTCCAGAGCCGCGCGACCCTGGAAGCTGTCCTGGCCGCCCGGCCGGAGGTGGTCGTGCGTTATTGGGGCGGTTCGCCCACACTGTTGCAGGCCCTTCAGCGCCGGGGCGTGAAAGTGGTGAGCATCACCGAAGCGTCGAGCTACGACGAGGTGCGCGGCAGCGTGCGCCGTGTGGCCGAAGCATTGGATAGACCGGAGCGCGGCGCTGCCATCGTGGCCGCCATGGACGCCAAGCTGGCCCGGGCCCAGGGGGCCTGGCGCGGCAAGCCTGCCCTCTATCTCTCGGCCGGCGGTTCCACGACAGGGCCGGGTACGATGATGGACGCCATGCTGAAGGCTGCCGGCCTGACCAACGTCACCGCCGCGCCCGGCTATAGCCAGCTGCGCCTGGAAGACATCGTCCGCGTCAAACCCGCGGCCCTGGTGCTCGGCTTCTTCGAGCGCACAGCCAACGCCCTGGAGCACTGGGGTCTGGGACGGCACAGAATAATGCAGCGCCTGATGCAAGAGCGCGCCATCGCCTCACTGCCCGCCTCGGTGTTGACCTGTCCGGCCTGGTACACGGCGGACGGCGCCCTGATGCTGGCCCAGGCCCGGCGATAGGCGCATGCGCCTCGTCATCCTCTTGGGCCTGGGTATTGTCCTCGCGCTCGCCGTGGCCGTGATGTTTGGTGAAACGCCGCTCAGCGCCGCTCAATACGCGCAGGCTTTTTCGGATCCGGCCGGCACGCCGGCCCAGGTCCTCTTCGCCATCCGCCTGCCGCGGGCCCTGGCGGCCGGCCTGACCGGCGCGGCCCTCGGCATGGCCGGGGCGGCGATGCAGGGCCTCCTGCGCAATCCCCTGGCCGATCCAGGCGTGCTCGGCGTTTCGGCCTTCGCCGGCGTGGGCGCGGCCGGTGCGATCTCCCTCGGCCTCGCCGCCATCCCGGGCGCGATCGAGCTCGGGGCCTTGGGCGGGGCCCTGGTCGCCGGCGCCATCGTCACAGGCCTCGCCGCCCGCTTCCGGGAGCCCGAAAGCCTCATCCTCATCGGCGTTGCACTCTCGGCCTTTGGCGGCGCCGTCACCTCGCTGGTCTTTAACCTCTCGCCCTCGCCGATCTTCGTCACCGAGGTGATGTCCTGGCTGATGGGCTCAGCCGCCAACCGCGACTGGCCGGATCTCGCCAAGGCCGCTTTGCCGATGGCCCTGGGCGCCAGCCTCATCCTCTATTCCGGCCGGGGCCTTCGCATGCTCAGCCTGGGGGAGGAGGGGGCCGCCCTTTCCGGCCTGCCCATGGCGCGCCTGCGGGCCGCCGCCGTCGCCGGGGCCGCGCTCCTTACCGGGGCTGCTGTCGCCATGGCCGGGGTGATCGGCTTCGTCGGCCTCACCGCCCCGCACATGGTCCGCGCCGCCGCCAAGGAAGATCCGGGCGAACTCCTCTGGCCCTCGGCCCTGGCCGGCGCCCTGCTGCTGATCCTGGCGGACCTCGCGGCCCGGCTGATCCCGACGGATGAAGAGCTGAAGCTGGGCGTCGTCACCGCCCTCTTCGGCGCCCCGGCCTTCGCCCTCATCGCCTGGCGTGCAGCCCGGAGCTGGCGGCGATGAGCGGGCTCTGGATCTTCGATCGCGTCTCGTTCCGCCAAGGCGGTCGCCCCGTGCTGGAGGGCGCGAGCCTCTCCATAGCGGCGGGCGAGGTCGTCGGCGTTCTCGGGCCGAACGGGGCGGGCAAGACCACGCTGATCCGCGCTGGTCTGGGTCTTGTTGAAGCCCAAGGTGCGATCGAGCTTGGCGGCAAAGCCCTGAAAGCCCTCTCCGAACTCGAACGCGCGGCCCGCGCCGGCTACCTGCCCCAAGAACGCCGTGTCGCCTGGAACCTGCCAGCCTGGCGCGTCGCGGCCCTCGGCGCGCCAAGCCTGCCGGCCCGCAAAGCCCGGAACCAGGCCTTGGCGGCGCTCGATGACCTCGGTCTCTCCCATCTCGCCGAGCGGGGCGTCCTCGACATGTCCGGCGGCGAACGGGCCAAGGTGCTGCTGGCCCGGCTGCTGGTCACCAACGCCCCCCTGTTGGTGGCCGATGAGCCCGCCGCCGGCCTCGACCCCGACGCCCAGATCATGATCCTCGAACGCCTCGCCGAGGCGGCCGGGCAGGGGGCCGGGGTCGTCGTCACCCTGCATGACCTCACCCTCGCGGCCCGCCATTGCCAGCGCCTGATTGTCCTCAGCCAGGGCCGCATCGCCGCCGATGGACCGCCCTCCGAGGCCCTGTCGCCGCAAATCCTGCGCGAGGTGTTCGGACTCGACGGGGCCTTGATTTCCTCTCCGGCAGGTCTTGTCCTTGCCGCCAAACGCATCGCCGCCTGAAAGGCCCGCACATGAACAAGCCTCTGACCGGCCAGGTCGCCCTCGTGACCGGCGCTTCTGGAGGCCTAGGCCTGCGTTTCGCCCGCATCCTCGCCCAGAACGGCGCCGCCGTGGCCCTGGCCGCCCGCCGGACCGAGCTCATCGAACAGGAGGCCGAGGCCATCCGCTCCACGGGCGAACGGGCCATTTCCGTGACCCTGGATGTCTCGGACCCGGCCCAGATCGCGCCCGCGATGGATGAGGTGGAGGCCGCCTTCGGGCCGATTTCGATCCTGATCAACAATGCCGGCGTCGGCGGCAAGGGCCTCCTCATGGACCTCTCCCTGGAGGACTGGGATCAGACGATGAACGTCAACCTGCGCGCCGTCTTTCTCTGCGCCCGTGAGGCCGCCAGGCGGATGATGGCCAATGGCGTCGCGGGCGAGAAACGCGGGCGGATCATCAACATCGCCTCGGTGCACTCCTACGCCATGCTGCCCGGCATCGGGGCCTACTGCGCCTCCAAGGCCGGCGTCCAGATGCTCACCGAAATCATGGCGCGGGAGTGGGCGCGCTCGGAGATCGCCGTCAACGCCATCTGCCCAGGCTATATCCTCACCGACATCAATGCTGACTGGTTCGACACCGACCAGGGCGCCAAGCAGCTGAAGGGCTTCCCACGCCGCCGCCTGGTTGAAGACGAGGCACTCGACGCCGCCCTGGTCATGCTGGCCGGCCCTGCCGCGAAGTTCATCACCGGCTCGTCCTTCACCATCGATGACGGCCAGATGCTGCGCAGTTGATCGGCCTTGCCTGACGCTTCGTCAGGGGTGTCTAGCTGACGCGAACGTAAGGGAGATTGTCATGGGTCAGGGACCGCTTTCGGGGCTGAAGATCGTTGAATTCGCGGGCATCGGGCCGGGTCCCTTCGCCGGCATGCTGCTGTCAGACCTGGGCGCCGACGTGGTGCGCATCGATCGCAAGGGCGGGCGCGGCGGCTCACGGACCTCGGTGACCGAGCGCGGCCGCAAGTCTGTCGCCCTCGACCTGAAGTCCCCCGCCGCCATCGAGGCCTGCCTGAAGCTGATGGAAAGCGCCGATGTGGTGTTTGAAGGCTTCCGGCCCGGCGTCATGGAGCGTCTCGGCCTCGGCCCGGATGTAGTGCTGAAGCGGAACCCGAAGATCGTCTATGGCCGCATGACCGGCTGGGGCCAGTTCGGGCCCTACGCCCAGGCCGCGGGCCACGACATGAACTACATCGCCATCACCGGCGCCCTGCATGCCATCGGCACGGAGGACAAGCCCGTGCCGCCGCTCAATCTGGTCGGCGATTTCGGCGGCGGCGCCCTCTACCTGGCCTTCGGGATCCTGGCGGGCGTGATCCATGCCCGCGCGACGGGGCAGGGCCAGGTGGTCGACTGCGCCATGAGCGACGGCGCCGCGTCCCTGATGTCGATGTTCTACGGCATGGCCGCGGGCGGCGGCTGGAAGGAGGAGCGGCGCCAGAACCTGCTGGATGGCGGGGCGCACTTCTACGACACCTACCAGTGCTCGGACGGAAAGTGGATTTCCATCGGCTCCATCGAGCCGCAGTTCTATGCCCTGCTGCTGGAAAAGACCGGCATCAATGATCCGAAATTCCAGCGCCAGATGGACCGTACGATCTGGCCGGAACTGCGCGAATCGCTGGCCGCCGTCATCGCCACGAAGACCCAGGATGAGTGGTGCGAAATCATGGACGGAACGGACGTCTGCTTCGCCCCGATCCTGACCATCGCCGAGGCGCCCAAGCACAAGCACAACGTGGCCCGCGAAACCTTCATCGAAGTCGACGGCGTCGTGCAGCCCGCCCCGGCCCCCCGCTTCTCCGCCACCCCCGGCAAGGTGCAGTGGGCGCCGGCGCAGACGGGCGCGCACAATGAAAGCGCCCTCAAGGACTGGGGTTTCTCCGACGCGGATGTGAAAACCCTGCAGGACAACGGGGCGCTCTGAGGCGCTCCGAAGATAACGCTACCTGCATTCCCCATTCAGCCGCCGTTCAGCCGGCCAGATGCAATCTGCACACATCGATTGGGCCCCCCGCTCTCCCGTCCCTCGTAGGGGAGCTCAGTAGATCAGGACGAGAATTCCTGGCGGCGCGCCTCCCTCCAGCGGCGCGCCGCATCTCGTTCTAATCAGGCTTCTTCACGAGGAAGCTGAACACCGGCCCGGCCCCGCCGCCCTCCAGCAATTCCAGACCCTGTTGCCCCGCGAAATGCGGCACGTCGATCTTGGCCATCGGGTCATCGGCCAGCAGGCGCACCCGCGCCCCCTCAGGCGCGCGCTCCAGGGCCCGGCGCAGGCGCAAGGTCGGGGTCGGGCAGCGGTGGCCGCGGGCGTCCACCAGGATTTCGTCGGAGGCTTCCATGGGCTTAGGCTCCGCACATGACGCGGCGGGCCGCGCCTGTCGAGGGAGAAGCCGCATGGCGAGCCACGAGGATGTGCGCCGAATCGCTCTCAGCCTCCCGGAAACCTCGGAGCGGGATCACCGACGCGACCCGGCTTTCTGGGTCGGCGGACGCATCTTCGCCATGCTCGACCGCCGCGGCCCCTTCACGGAGCTGAAGCTGAATCGGGACGATCAGCTGAACATGATCGCCGCCTACCCGGGCATCGTCGATCCCGCCCCGGATTATCCACAGCATGGCTGGACCTATGTCTGGTTCGAGAAAGCCGACGATGCGCTACTGGAGACGCTGCTGCGGCTGGCATGGGTGAACGTCGCGCCCAAGCGGATTCCGCGGGCTTGAAAAGCCAAAGCCTTTCGTGCATAGACCCGCGCTCATTCCGGCGGCCCCGAACGGCCGCCGCTTTCCGTTCGAGCGATCCCATGGCTGTTCCTAAGCGCAAAGTCTCCCCGTCGCGTCGCAATATGCGGCGGGCTCACCACGCCCTCGGGGCCAACAGCTACATCGAAGACAAGGACACGGGCGAGCTGCGCCGTCCGCACCACGTCGACCTGAAGACCGGCATGTACCGCGGTCGTCAGGTTCTGACGCCGAAGGAAGACTAGCCTCTTCCTGATCCGCCAAGGCGGAGCTTGCGTATTTCTCCCCAGGACGATGAGCGGGGAGAGCGGCCATGAGCCAAGCGAATATTGAGCTCGTACAGGCGGTCTATGCCGCCTTTGGGCGTGGGGATGTGGAATTCATCATTGGTGCTCTGGCCGATGATGTCTCTTGGGCCGTTAACGGCCGCGAGGGGGACTATCCCACCTTCGGCGTGAAGCGAGGCAAGGCCGGGGTCACCGCGTTCTTCGCCTATATCGGCGCCAACGAGAATTTCTCCGATTTCTCGCCGCAGGGCTTCTTCAGCGACGCCGACCGCGTCTTCGTCGAGGGCCACGCCGCCTATACGGTGACGGGGACGGGCAAGAGCGTCGACACCAACTTTCTGCATGTCTTCACGATCACCGGCGGCAAGATCACCGGCTTCGTCGAGTATTTCGACACCTATCAGGTGGTCCTCGCGGGGCGTTAGAATCCGACCTGCTTCACCAGGGCCTGGTATCTCGGCTCATCCCGCAGAATGGCCAGGGCCGGCTCCACGATGATTCCCAGCAGGTCCTGCTCCTGCCGGGCGGCAGAGGCGTCCAGGTAGTCCAGGGCCGCTGTCTTGTCTCCGAGCATGGCCGCGGTAAGGGCGAGCTTGAAGGCCGGCAGGTCCCCCGCGGCGAACTGGCGTTTCTGCTCGGCCATCATGGCCCGCAGCATGCCCGCCCCGCCCCCCGAGGCGAGGCCCGCCTCCGCAGCCCGGCTGACCTCCAGCGAGCCCGCGTCCTTTTCCAGTTCCGCCGCGCGCCTGTATTCCCGCAGGAAGTCCTGGTAGCGGCCCTGATCGAGATAGATCGTGGCCAGATAGGCATGGGGCGGCAGGTAGTCGGTCTGGGTCTCTTCCAACTGGGTGAGAATCTGGATGGCCTCATTGGCGCGACCGGCGTGAAACAGGATCAAGGCCTTGTTGGCCAGGATCGACTTCGATTGCGGATCCAGCTGCTGAGCCCGCAGAATCTGGGCGATCGGCTCATCGTACCGGCCATAGTGCATCAGGGTCAGGGCGTACCAATGATGGGCCTGGGCGTTCTCCGGATCGATTTCCAGGGCGCGGCGGAAAAGCTCGCCTGAGCGCGCGAAGTTCCTCGACCAGTAGAATTCGATGAACCCCAGGGTGACGTAGGCGCTGGGCAGCCGGTCATCGAGGGCGAGAGCCCGTTCAGCAGCGGCCTTGGCCCGGGGATAGGCGTCGGATGACGGCAGGAGCCCGTATTGGCTGGCCACCCCATAGGCGTCCGCGAGCTTGGCGTAGGCCTCGGCATAGGCCGGGTCGAGAGCGATGGCCTGATTGAAATAGCCGATGGCCCGCTCGACGCTCGCCGCCGTTCTAGTCTCAAGGTGGAAGACTCCGGTGAGGTAGAGCTCCCGCGCCTGAGCCGGCGGGACATGACGGGGCGCCGAGGCGGGCGGTGATTTCGCAGCGGTCTGGGCCGGTTTGGAAGGCGCCAGCACGAGGGCCGCCACCCCCGCCAGCAGGATGCTCATCGCGCCGCCCGCGATGAGCAGCCGCGAGCGGCGCGACAGGCCTTCCGGCGTGTCGCTCATGGTGACCGGCGGGGCAGGGGCTTTCGGCTCCTCCTGCTTCAGCCAGGCGGTCAGTTCGTTTGTATAGGCATAGACCGAGGCGCGGCGGTTGCCGGGCACGCGGTGGACAGGCAGGGCGCGCTGGGTTTCCCAGCGTTTTACGGTGCGCTCATCGGCGCCGAAGAAGGCGGCGATCTCCTTCCAGCTGCGAAGCCGGCGCCCCTCCATGTCCTCCTTGACCGTCGCGTCCATGGGTCCCCGCGCCCTCTTGCGCCCTCTTACGCCCCGATGAGCCTGGATGCTCCACTCAGGGACGCAGCGGATACTCACCATGAGTGTGTGACGGCCCCAACGTCAACGGACACCCTCCATTTGGGGGGCGCGGAGCCGTTTTGCCCTCGAATAGCTTCGCCCACAGGCCGGGGACAGCTTGCGAAACATGGGGAAACATCAGATGACGAAGACGAAGCGCTCGCGGCGCTCCGCGAAGAGCACGACATTGGCGCATGCCGCGCCGGCCCTGGCGTTCGGGGCGATTACGATGGCTGGGGTGATCGCCCCGGTTGAGGTCTTCGCGGCGGACGTCAATGTCACAACCAATACCAACCGGGTGGATCTCGACACCAAGTCCGGGACCACGGCCGATATCGGCGCCGGTGTGACGGTGAAGAACGATCAGCCGACCGTCGGACCCGGCACGGTCCAGGCCCTGAACTCCGCCTGGACGGTCACCAACAACGGTACGATCGACGGGCGCCTCGATGACTCTCTGAAGACCAATGACGGCATCAAGCTCGGCAAGGGCGGGACCGTCGTCAACAACGGCACGATCACCGGCTTCTACGGGGTCCTGACCACCACGGGGACCGGCGCCGTCACCAATTCCGGTTCGATCATCGGCTTCCTGCGCGGCGTGGAGATGCAGGCGGGCGGCTCGGTCGTCAACAATGCCGGCGCGACGATCAAGAGCGCCAATGGCGGCGTGAATGTCACCTCGGCGGCCACCGGATCGGTGGTCAATTCCGGAACCATCGACGGCGGCCTCTTCAACAGCATCTCCCTGCAGGGCGGGGGCACGGTCGATAACAAGGCTTCGGGTCAGCTGAACGGCGCCATCGTCATCGGCGGTGTTGGCGGTTCGGTGACCAATGCCGGGACCCTGATCAACAACGGCGGCACGAGCGCGATCGCCGTGAAGAGCGGCACGATCACCAACTCCGGCACTGTCCTGGGCCAGACCGTGGCCAGCATGGTCACCATCGTCCAGACCTCCGGCGGGGTCATCACCAACTCCGGGGTCATCACCAACAACCAGAAATCCAGCTTCGCCACGGCCGTCGAGGTCACCAAGGGGACCTTCACCAATGAGGCCACGGGCGTCGTTTCGGCTTACTACAACGCCGTCTACATGTCGGGTTCCGGCGGACCGGGCACACTGACCAACGCCGGCGTCATCAAGAATGACGCCGTGGTCGCGGGTTCCGGCGCCATCGAAATGGCCGGCGGCGGCACGGTCACCAATTCAGGCACGATCACCGGTGTCCAGCAGGGGCTGCTGAACGGATCGGGCGCCATCACGATCACCAATTCGGGCACGATAAGCGGGTCCACGGCTCTGCAGTTGAACGGCGCGGGCCTCTCCACGGTGATCAACAAGGGCACGATCAATGGGAAGGTGAACCTTTCCACGGGCGACGGTGTCCTGCAGGTCTTCACCGGTTCGAAGATCACCGGCGCAGTGGACGCGCGGGCGGGCACGGACACTCTGAGGCTCTCAGGGGCGGGCGCGGAGACCTATGACAGCAGCTATCTCAATTTCGAGGTTCTCGACGTCGACGCCGCCGGCGGGACTTGGACTCACACCGGCACGGCCGCCTTCACCGGCGGCACGACCGTCACCAACGGGACCCTCATCGCCTCCGGAACCCTGACCAGCGCGGTCACGGTCAAGTCCGGCGCGACTCTCAAGGGCGCGGGTACGGTGGGCTCCACCACCGTCCAGGGGATAATCGCGCCCGGCAATTCCATCGGCCAGATCAACCTGGCCGGAGACCTCACCATCCAGGCGGGCTCGACCTATCAGGTCGAGGTTGATCCGGGCGGCATCGGTGACAAGATCGCCGCCACCGGCAAGGCGTCGATCACCGGCGGGACCCTCCAGGTCCTGGCCAACGCCGGGAAGTACAATCCCACCACGGAATACGTGATCATCACGGCCCCGGGCGGCGTCTCAGGCTCCGGCTTCACCGCCCTGACTTCCAACTATGCCTTCCTGACACCCACTGTTCGCTATGACCCGACCCAGGTGGTCCTGACCCTAAAGGTCAGCTCCATCGACTTCGCCTCAATCGCCCAGACGCCGAACCAGACCGCGGTTGGTAACGCTGTCTCGGCGCTCGGCCCCGGCACGCCAGTGTTCGACGCCATCCTGCCCCTGACGGCCGCCGACGCCCGCACGGCCCTCAATGCCCTCTCCGGCGAGATCTACGCCGCGGAATTCGGCGCCCTCGTCGACGACAGCCGCCACGTCCGCGAGGCGATGATGGAGCGGGTGCGCGAAAACGCCGACGGGCCCGAGGACGGCGCCGTCACCCTCTGGGCGGAAGGCTTCGGGGCCTGGGGCGATCTCGACGGGACCAGTCAGACCGTGGGGACCAGCCGTGACATCTGGGGCTTCTTCGCCGGCGCTGAGCGCAACGCCGGCAACTGGCGCCTGGGCATCCTCGGCGGCTACCAGTCGGCCGCCCTCGACATGAGCGACCGTGCGTCCACCGGCGAGGTCAGCGCCTACCACATCGGCCTCTATGGCGGCGGCATGATCGGGCCGGTGTCGATCCGGGCCGGCTTCGACTATTCCGAGGCCGATCTCGACACCTCCCGCACTGTCGCCTTCACCGGCTTCTCCCAGGGCCTCGCCAGCACCAGCGGGGGCAGGGTCAGCCAGCTGTTCGGCGAGGCCGGTTACGGCTTCAAGGCGGGCGGAGGCAGTCTCGAGCCCTATGCCGGCTTTGGCTGGATCGGCCTCGATGTCGATCCGGCCACGGAGACCGGCGGGTCCGCAGCGCTCAATGTGGCGGGCGGCGATGGCGATCTCACCTTCGGGACCCTCGGCGTGCGCGGCGCCACCGGCGGTGAGGGGCCCTGGTCTTTCCGTGGCGCGGCCTCATGGCGGCACTACTTCCGGGACATCACCCCCGGCCGCTCGGCAATGTTCGCGGCGGGGACCACGGCCTTCAGCGTCGTCTCCACCCCGCTTGCCCAGGATGCGGGTCTCATTGAGGCGGGCGTCGAGTGGCGCTCAGGGCGCACCAGCATCAGCGCCTTCTATTCCGGTCAGTTCGCCGACGGGCAGACCGACCACGGCTTGCGGCTGACGATCTCTATCGGATTGGGCGGCTAGCAGGGGAGGGGCGTGCGCGATTACCGCGAGCTTCGCGCGCGCCCCTTCGTCCTTCAGCGGAAGTCTTCCCTTGCGCTGAAGGCCTGGGCACGCCCGAACTCGCGGCAAGGTAGAGCGCTAGTGCCGGCGATCCCAGGCGATCCCGGCTTCGGTTTCCGCGATGGCGGCATTGACGGCGTTCAGAGCGGCGATGCGGTGGCCGCCCTTGTCACCCGTCGCGTTCTGCAGGTTGTTTCTCGCCTGCCGCAGGTTGCCGAGCGCATTATTCATGGCCGGCTGGTCCGCCATCGCCACACCGATAGCCATGCCCGACGCCAAGGTCAGCCCGAACGCGCCGGCAACCAGGGTCTTTTTGATGATGCTCATTCTTGTTCTCCTAGAGCGCCCAGCATTGCCGAATTGGCAGGGCGCGAGCTAAAGCGTCGCGCGCGTTCATGCGGCGCGCAAGCAACCCAGAGAACAGGAGTCTCCCAAATTGACCGAGATCGTCGACATCCTCGCCCGGGAGATTCTGGATAGCCGCGGCAATCCCACCCTGGAAGTGGACGTGGTGCTGGAAGACGGGGCCCGTGGGCGCGCTGCCGTGCCCTCCGGCGCCTCCACTGGGGCCCACGAGGCGGTGGAGCGCCGCGACGGAGAGAAGGGCCGCTATGGCGGCAAGGGCGTCCTGCAGGCCGCTAACGCGGTCAATGCCGAAATCTATGACGCTCTCTCCGGCGCCGACGCGGAAGACCAGCGCCGCCTGGACCAGATCCTCATCGACCTCGACGGCACGCCGAACAAGGGCCGCCTGGGCGCCAACGCCATTCTCGGCGTCAGCCTCGCCACCGCCAAGGCCGCGGCCCAGAGCGCCGGCCTGCCGCTCTACAAATATGTCGGCGGCGTCTCGGCCCGCGTTCTGCCCGTGCCGATGATGAACATCATCAATGGCGGCGCCCACGCCGATAACCCCATCGACATCCAGGAATTCATGATCCTGCCGACCGGGGCGGCGAGCTTCACCGAGGCCGTGCGCATGGGCGCCGAGATCTTTCACGCCCTGAAGAGCGCCCTGAAGGCCGCCGGCCACAACACCAATGTCGGCGATGAAGGTGGTTTCGCCCCCAATATCGGCAGCGCCGCCGAAGCCCTCGGCTTCATCATGAAGGCCGGCGAGAACGCGGGCTATAAGCCGGGCGCTGATTTCCACCTCGGCCTCGACGTGGCCGCCACCGAGTTCTTCAAGAACGGCAAGTACGACCTGGCCGGGGAGGGCAAGAGCCTCGATGGCGCCGGCATGGTCGCCTACCTGAAGGGCCTCGCAGACGCCTTCCCCATCGTCTCCATCGAGGACGGCTGCTCGGAGGACGATTTCGACACCTGGAAGCTGCTCACCGACACCCTTGGCAGCAAGCTCCAGCTGGTGGGGGACGACCTTTTCGTCACCAATCCGGCCCGCCTGACCGATGGCGTGAAGCGCGGCCTCGCCAACTCGATCCTGGTAAAGGTCAATCAGATCGGCACCTTGTCGGAAACCCTTGACGCGGTCGATATCGCCCACCGGGCCGGCTACACCGCCGTCATGAGCCACCGCTCTGGCGAGACGGAGGACTCCACCATCGCCGACCTCGCCGTCGCCACTAACTGCGGCCAGATCAAGACCGGCTCCCTCTCCCGCTCCGACCGCATCGCCAAGTACAACCAGCTCCTGCGCATCGAGGAAGAACTCGACGATCAGGCGGTCTACGCCGGCCGCGCGGCCCTGAAGCGGCTCTGATCAGGAAGGGGACGCGCTCCTTCAGGGCGTGTCCCCCGGCAGGTTAACCCGCCCCTAACCACGTCCGCCGCAGAATCACGCCATCATCCCGCACACGGATTCGGCCTTTGCTCTCGCGACTTACGCCCTACTTCTCGACCGCCGTCCTGGCCGCCCTGATCTTCTACTTCGGGTTCCAGGCGCTGACCGGCGATCGCGGACTCCTGGAGGCCCGTGAGCGTGACCGTCTGCTCGCCCAGAAACAGGCTGAGCTGACCCAACTGCACGCTCGGCGCATGGACCTCGAAGCCCGCGCCCAGCTTTTGCGCGATACCAGCCTTTCAGCCGACCTTCTCGAAGAAAGGGCCCGGGCGCTGCTAGGCTTTGTGGACGCGAAAGACTATGTGATCCGCATGGACCCGCCCGCCTCCTGAACCCGACTCGCAGGTCGCCGGTTCTATTACGGGCGGGGCGACAAGAGGTGAGGGAGCGGATCGATGGCGCGAGCGCGCAAGGCGCCAGCCGAGGCCAAGACGGGGGCGGCGAAGACCAAGGCGGCCGCCGCCAATTCCGGGACGCCGGGCAAGGCCGAGCTGCTTGAATTCTACCGCCAGATGCTGCTCATCCGCCGGTTCGAAGAGCGGGCTGGCCAGCTCTACGGGATGGGCCTGATCGGCGGTTTCTGCCACCTCTACATCGGCCAGGAAGCCATCGCCGCGGGCATGCAAGCCGTGAAGAAGGACGGCGATCAGGTGATCACCGGCTACCGCGACCACGGCCACATGCTGGTGGCTGGCATGGACCCGAAGGCGGTGATGGCCGAACTCACCGGCCGCGCCGCCGGCGCCTCCAAGGGCAAGGGCGGCTCGATGCACATGTTCTCGGAGGAAGCCGGTTTCTACGGCGGCCACGGCATCGTCGGCGCCCAGGTGAGCCTCGGCACCGGCCTTGGCCTCGCCAACAAGTACAAGAAGAACGGCAACGTCGCCTTCGCCTATTTCGGCGACGGTGCGGCCAACCAGGGCCAGGTCTATGAGAGCTTCAACATGGCCGAGCTCTGGGCCCTGCCGGTCGTCTATGTGGTGGAAAACAACCAGTACGCCATGGGTACGGCGATCGAGCGCGCCTCGTCCGAAACGCACCTCTACCGCCGGGGGGTGAGCTTCAACATCCCCGGCAAGGAAGTCGACGGGATGGACGTTGTCGCCGTGCGCGACGCGGGCCTCGAGGCCGCCGAACATGCCCGGTCTGGGAAGGGGCCTTTCATCCTCGAGATGAAGACCTACCGCTACCGCGGCCACTCCATGAGCGACCCACAGAAATACCGCACGCGCGAGGAAATCGACGAGGTGCGCAAGAACCGTGACCCGATTGATCATCTGGAAGAACGGCTTGCCGAGCTCGGCTACGCCGACGAGGCGGCGCTGAAAGCCATCGACACAGACGTGAAGAAGATCGTCGCCGACGCCGCCGAATTCGCCCGCACCGCGCCGGAACCGGACGCCTCGGAGCTCTTTACGGACGTTTATTTGGAGAACGTCGCGTGACCGACATCCTGATGCCGGCCCTCTCTCCGACCATGGAGGAAGGCACCCTCGCCAAGTGGTTCGTGAAGGTGGGCGACAAGGTTTCCAGTGGCGACGTCATCGCCGAGATCGAGACCGACAAGGCCACCATGGAAGTCGAGGCCGTCGACGAAGGCGTGGTCGAGGAAATCCTGGTGCCGGAAGGCACTGAAGAGGTGAAGGTCAACGCCCTGATCGCCCGGCTTTCGGGCGGCGCGGCTTCGGCCAAGCCGGCGGCGGAGGCGCCTCAACCCGCCCGGCAGGCCGCGGCGGGAGATCCTGAAAAACAGCCGCCCGAAACGGCCAAACCCCAGCCGGAAGGTGAGGGCGCCGCTCCCGTGACTCCGAAACCGGCCCTCAAGGATCCTGAGATCCCGGCCGGCGCCAAGCTCGTCAAGACCACGGTCCGCGACGCCCTGCGCGACGCCATGGCCGAGGAAATGCGCCGCGATCCCACGGTTTTCCTGATGGGCGAAGAGGTCGCCGAATATCAGGGCGCCTACAAGGTCAGCCGCGATCTCCTGCAGGAGTTCGGCGCCCAGCGTGTGATCGATACGCCCATTACCGAGCACGGTTTCGCGGGGCTTGGCGTCGGCGCCGCCATGGCGGGCCTTCGCCCCATCGTCGAGTTCATGACCTGGAACTTCGGGATGCAGGCCATTGACCAGATTATCAATTCCGCGGCCAAGGCCTTGTACATGTCCGGCGGGCAGATCAAGGCTCCCATCGTCTTCCGTGGTCCGAACGGGGCGGCGGCGCGCGTGGCCGCGCAGCATAGCCAGGATTATTCGGCCTGGTACGCCCAGGTCCCCGGCCTGACCGTCATCGCCCCCTACGACGCCGCCGACGCCAAGGGCCTCCTGAAAGCCGCCATCCGCAGCCCGAACCCGGTCGTCTTCCTCGAGCACGAGATGATGTACGGCCAGGAATTCGATGTGCCGGACGTCGAGGACTGGGTCGTGCCGATCGGCAAGGCCAAGATCCGCCGGGCCGGCGACGGCGTCACCCTGGTCTCACACGCCCGCATGGTCGGCTTCGCGCTGCAGGCCGCCGAGGAGCTGGCCAAGGAAGGCCTCGAGGCCGAGGTCATCGACCTGCGCACCCTGCGCCCCCTGGATCACGGCACGGTCGTCGAGAGCGTCAAGAAGACCAATCGGCTGGTCACCATCGAGGAAGGCTGGGGTCCCATGGGCGTCGGCGCCGAGATCTGCGCCCGCGTCGTCGCCGAGGCCTTCGACTACCTCGATGCCCCGCCGATGCGCGTGCACCAGGAAGACGTGCCCATGCCCTATGCCGCCAACCTGGAGGCCCTGACCCTGCCGTCCGTCGAGAAGATCGTGAAGGCGGCCAAGCAGGTGGCCTACAGATGAGCCTCGCCGGTTCCTGCCATTGCGGGGCGATCAGGGTGGTGTTCGAGCCCGGGATGCCGGTGGCCGACCTGCCGCTGCGCGCCTGCCAGTGCGGGTTCTGCACGCGCCATGGGGCCCGCACCACCAGCGACGCCTCCGGCAACCTGGAAATCCTCGCCGCGCCCGGCTCGGTCAGCCGCTACCGGTTCGGCCGCAAACAGGTGGACGCCATCCTCTGTGGCGAGTGCGGGGTCTATGTGGCCTCGATGCTCAGCGCCGACGGCGGCTGCTGGGCCACCCTCAATACGGCGGGCGTCGGCCTTGACGCCTTCGCGGGCCGCACCGCCGAGCCTTCGACCTATGATCACGAGACCGACGCGGAAAAGCTGGCCCGGCGCAAGGCGCGCTGGACGCCCACCATCCTCGTCGAAGCCATGGTGAGCGCCTGATGCCCATCGACATCCTGATGCCCGCCCTTAGCCCCACCATGGAGGAGGGCACCCTCGCCAAGTGGTTCGTGAAGGTGGGTGACAAGGTCTCCTCCGGCGACGTCATCGCCGAGATCGAAACCGACAAGGCCACCATGGAAGTCGAGGCCGTCGACGAAGGCGTGGTCGAGGAGATCCTGGTTCCTGAAGGGACGGAGGAAGTGAAGGTCAACGCCCCCATCGCCCGGCTGAGCGGGGAGGGTGGCAGTGCGCCAGCCCCCAAGGCGGATGCGCCGAAAGCCGAAGCGCCTAAGCCTGAAGCGCCCAAAGCGGAAGCCGCGCCCGCGCCGAAGGCCGCTGCGCAGCCGGCGGGAGACCGGAAACGTATCTTCGCCTCACCCCTGGCCCGCCGCCTGGCGAAAGATGGCGGCGTCGACCTCGCCCAGGTCGCCGGCTCCGGCCCGCACGGCCGCATCATCCGCCGCGACGTCGAAGGCTTGAAGGGCTCGCCGGCCGCCGCGAAACCGTCCGCCGCCCCAGCCAAGTCGGCCGCAGCCGTGGAACCCCGCCAGGTCCAGTCCCTTGCCCAGATGGGCATCCCCGACGGCTCGTACGACCTCATCCCCCTCGACGGCATGAAGAAGACGGTCGCCCGGCGGATGACCGACAGCTTCCGGGATGTGCCGCACTTCCCGCTGACCATCGATATCGAGATCGATGAGCTCCTGGCCGCCCGCGCAAAGATCAACACCATGCTGGAAAAGTCGGGCGGCAAGGTCTCTGTGAATGACTTCGTGATCAAGGCGGCCGCCGTCGCCCTGAAGCAGGTCCCTGAAGCCAATTCCAGCTACACGCCGGACGGCATCGCCCTGCACCACCATGCCGACGTGGCCATGGCGGTGGCGGTCGACGGGGGCCTGATCACGCCGATCATCCGCTCCGCCGAGCTGAAGGGCCTCGCTCAGATCGCCAAGGAATCCAAGGACCTCGCCGAACGGGCTCGCACCCGCAAGCTGAAGCCGGATGAGTTTCAGGGCGGCACCTTCACCGTCTCCAACCTCGGCATGTTCGGCATCAAGTCCTTCGCCTCGATCATCAACGAACCCCAGGCCTGCATCCTTTCGGTCGGGGCAGGGGAGAAGCGCCCCGTCGTCCGCGGCGATGCGCTCGAAATCGCCACCGTGATGACCGTCACCCTCACATGCGACCACCGCGCCGTGGATGGAGCGACAGGGGCCAGGTGGCTCGCCGCGTTCAAATCGCTGCTCGAAGATCCGATCACGATGATCGTCTAGCTGAGGCCCACTCCCTCCCCTTCATGGGGAGGGACAGACGGCGAAGCCGTCAGGGTGGGGTGCGAATCTGGAGCCCGCAGCCCTCAACCGGCTATCCCTCTCCACCCCACCCCCTGAGCGAAGCGGAAGTCAGACGGGCTTCGCCCGCGCCAACCCTCCGACGCACGGGGCTCCAATCTCTCACCCCACCCTGCGCGCGACGCGCGCTGTCCCTCCCCATAAAGGGGAGGGAGTTCACCTAATTCGCCAAACACGAACCTTCGTGCTACGCTCCCCCTCGCACGACCGGTCTTTGACATCCGCCCTGATAGTTTCTCTGGGCCCCAAATCCGCGCGCGGTCGCAAGCCCGCGCCAACCGCGCCGTAAATACGGTCGCAATACGGTTCATCTTCGCGCCGCCCGCCAAACCGCCTTCAAGATTTCCTAACAGCGAACCCCTCCGCCCGCCCCACAATCCCCTTGACGCCCCGCACGTCACGTAATTCATTTCCGGATGACATAGCGGCGGGATCAACCCGGCGCAGGGGAGAGGTTCAGATGGCGGACGGCAGCGCTGACTTTGTTGTGGAAGCCCGGGAGCGCGCTCATCGCGCGGCCTATGACGCCCCGATCGAACTGCTCAATCCCGCCCGGGCCGCGGCCTTCCGTGATGACGCCCAGTGGGCGTTCTTCGACCGGCTTCGCAAGGAAGACCCGGTGCACTGGACGCCGGACAGCAACTACGGGGCTTTCTGGTCGATCACCAAGTACAACGACATCATC
Source organism: Caulobacteraceae bacterium (assembly GCA_046349475.1). GTDB lineage: Bacteria > Pseudomonadota > Alphaproteobacteria > Caulobacterales > Caulobacteraceae > Acaudatibacter. Next base: position 27,356 of record JAXMCG010000032.1, read on the forward strand.
GCCATTGATTCCAACCATCAGGTGTTCTCCTCGGCCAGCGGTATCACGCTCACGACCAAGGAAACCCAGGCCATGGCGGCGGCGCGCACCGAGCCCTCGGCCCAGAATTTCATCTCGATGGACTCGCCGAAGCACGACGAGCAGCGCAAGACGGTCAGTCCGGCGGTCGCGCCGCATGCCCTGGCCCAGATGGCGCCGGTCATCCGCGAGCGGGCTGGCGCGATCCTGGATTCACTTCCAATCGGCGAGCCTTTCGACTGGGTGGACCTGGTCTCCAAAGAGCTCACCACCATGACGCTCGCCACCCTGTTCGATTTCCCCTTCGAACAGCGGCGAAAGCTGACCTTCTGGTCGGACGCCATGACCCAGCCCGTGGGCTATGGCGGGGTGGTCGATACTCCCGAGGCGCGCGCCAAGGCGATCGCCGACTGTTTCGCCTTCTTCGCCGAGCTCTGGAACGAGCGGGTCGACGCTCCGCCCAAGGGCGACCTGGTGTCGATGCTGGCCCATGGCGAGGCCACGCGGAACATGTCGCAGCAGGAATACTTCGCGAACATCAACCTGCTGATCATTGGCGGCAATGACACGACCCGGAACACCATCTCCGGCTCGGTTTTCGCCCTCAATCGCTTCCCCGAGCAATATGACAAGCTGCGCGCCAATCCGGGCCTGATCCCGTCGATGGTCTCCGAGACCATCCGCTGGCAGACCCCCCTGGCCCACATGGCCCGCACGGCGCTGGAAGACTTCGAATTCCAGGGCAAGCTGATCAAGAAGGGCGACAAGGTCATCATGTGGTACGTCTCGGGCAACCGGGACGAGGAGGCCATCGACCGGCCTTACGAATTCATCATCGACCGGGCGCGCCCCCGCCAGCACGTCTCCTTCGGGTTCGGCATCCACCGCTGCGTGGGCAACCGCCTGGCCGAGCTACAGCTGACCATCATCTGGGAAGAGATCATGAAGCGCTTCCCGGACATCCAGCTCCTGGAAGAGCCGCGGCGCACCTATTCGATCTTCGTGAAGGGCTACGAGGAAATGAAGGTGCTGATTCCCCGCCGGAACTAGTCAGACGCGGCGAACGAGGTTCTCTCGCGGTTGCGTCCTTCATAACGCGCGGCCATGCTGGAGCTCTGTCTTGAGGGAGTCTCCACGATGAATAAGTTCGCCGCCCTCGCCGGCGTCGGCATGGCCCTGGCGCTCGCCGCCTGCGGTCCGAAGGTCACGACCAATTCCAACGGAGACGTCTCGGTCTCCAACAATGGCACGACCATCACCGCCGGGCGTAACCTACCCGCCAACTTGCCCAGTTGGCTGAAGGTCTATCCCGGGGCGGATGTGAAGGCCGGCGCCGTGCTCGGCCAGGGCGGGATGATCAGCTTTGAGTCCAATGACAGCCCGGACAAGATCGTCGCCTTCTACAAGGACATAGCCCAGGCCAACCACATCGACGTGCAGATGGATTCCAGCCAGATGCAGGGCAACGCCACCGGCGATCGGGCGATCAGCTTCCAGGCCGCCGCGCCATCGAAACTGAACTTCACCCTGACCATCGCCACGCGCAACGGCCACAATGAGGTCGGCATCCTCTACGGGCCGCAGTCCTGATGCGGTCCGGCGTCGCTCTCCTTCTGGCGGCGGCGCTGGGCCTCGGGGCCTGCACGCCCAAGCCTGCCGATGACGGCAGGGTCACTATCCGCCAGGAAGGCGGCGCCGCGGTGGGTACGCTCAGCCAGAACCTGCCGGAACGCCGGCCAGCCTTTGCCGAGGTGATGCCGGGCGGGGAGATTATCTCGGTTATGGACATGGCCGGGCGGGGTGCGATCATCAAGTTCTCGACCCATACGCCGCCGGAACAGGTCCTGGCCTTCTACCGGGGCCTCGCCGAGAAGGCCGGCATGCACCAGACCCTCAACGCCGGCTCGGAGGGCTCCTTCCTGGCCGCCTATGAGGGCCCGCCGGGCCGGGGCGGGGTGATGTCGCTCTCCATTGAGAAGGGCGAGGCCGCCAATACCGTCAGCCTCACCTACGGACCTCTGAACTAGGGGCAGCCCAGATGCCCGACGCCGAGCCGCCGCCGATCCCCGGCCTCTCGCCCGCCCTGGGCCTGAGACCTGACCGCGAGACCTGCCGCAACTGCGATTGCGTGCTGCACGGCCGCTACTGCTCCGAGTGCGGACAGGACAATGATCCGGAAAGGCATCTGCTCGGCGACAACATCAAGGGGGTGCTGACCGAGACCCTGAACTTTGAGGGGCGCACGCCGCGCACCCTGCTCGACCTCATGGTCAGCCCAAGCCGCCTGCTCTCCGGGTTCAAGGATGGCCTCTCGGTGCGCTACGTGCCGCCGTTCAAACTGTTCCTGGTCATGAGCGCCGCCTTCTTCCTGCTGCTCAGCTGGACCAACGTATCGATCTATCAGCTGCATCACATCAAGGTCACCGAGCGCCCGGGGCCCCTCGTCTGGGACGAAGACGGCAACGTCTATGCCGCGGGCCGTGACGAGGTCGATCTCTATCTGCAGCCGATCTATGAGGAACCGCCGGATACCGAACTGGAGGAATTCCTCGACCGCGAAATGCAGCGGGCGACACCGGCCCAGCGCGAGGAGATCCAGAACTACCGCAACTACTACCATGGCTGGGAAGACCTCAACCCGCTGCTGGAGGCCTGGTTTCCGAGGCTGATCTGGCTCCTGATGCCGGCTCACGCCTTCTGGCTGTCACGGATCTTCAAGGGCCGCATGTTCGGCGAGCACATCATCTTCTCGATGTGGATGTACTGCATCCTGTTCGTGCTCTTAGGGGCAGTGGCGGTGATCAACACGGTCTTCCGCACCGGGATCGACGCGACCCCCGTTCTGCCAGTTTATCAGGTCTATCTGACCCTCGGCGTGAAGCACTTCTACGATCAGACCTGGGTCCAGGCGATCCGGCGTTCCATCTGGCACACCTTGGACTATATCGGGCTCGTCTGGTTCCCGTTCGTGGTCATTCTCGGCTTCGGGTACGCCGGGGCGAAGGGTATTCTGGGAGCGATTTTTTGAGTGATCTCGATGTCATCGTCATTGGCGCCGGCCCCGGCGGCTATGTCACGGCCATCCGCGCCAGCCAGCTGGGCCTGAAGACCGCCATTGTCGAGCGCGAGGCCTTGGGTGGTATCTGTCTGAACTGGGGCTGCATCCCCACGAAAGCCTTGCTGAAATCCGGCGAAGTCTACGAGCAGTTGGGCCACCTGGGCGACTACGGGATTTCCGCCAAGGACCGCGCCTTCGACTTCGCCGCCGTTGTGAAGCGATCGCGCGATGTCGCCAAGCAGCTCTCGTCCGGCGTCGCCTTCCTGATGAAGAAGCACAAGATCGAGGTGCTGGACGGCACGGCGACCCTTGAGAAAGGGCAGGGGACGCCGAAGGTGAAGGTCGCCCTGAAGGCCGGCGGTGAGAAGGTGCTGCAGGCCAAGTCCGTGATCCTGGCCACCGGGGCCCGGGCGCGCGAGATCCCGGCGGCCGGGCTCGTGGGGGATGGCGACCGAATCTGGACCTACCGGGACGCTATGGTTCCCAAGGAGGCGCCGAAGAGCCTTCTCGTTGTGGGGTCAGGCGCCATCGGTATCGAATTCGCCAGTTTCTACAGGGCCCTCGGCGCCGAAGTTACGGTGATCGAAGCCCTGCCGCGCATCCTCCCCGTCGAAGATGAGGAAATCGGCGCGGCGGCACGGAAAGTCTTTGAAAAACGCGGCCTTAAGTTCCGGGTCGGCGCGAAAGTCACCAGCCTCAAAGCCTCCAAAACCGGCGTTACTCTCGCTCTGGAGGCGGATGGTAAGGCTGAAACCCTGGAAGCCGAGCGCGCCATCGTCGCGGTCGGAATCGACGGCAATGTCGAAAACCTCGGCCTCGAAGCCCTGGGCGTGAAGATCGATCGCGGGCACGTTTCCACCGACGCCCATGGCGCGACCAACGTGCCCGGCCTCTACGCCATCGGCGACGTCGCCGGGCCGCCCTGGCTGGCGCACAAGGCGAGCCATGAAGGCGTGCACTGCGTCGAGCACATCGCTGGCCTGGCCCCTTCGAACCTCACCGCGCCGATCCCAGGCTGCACCTATTCCCACCCCCAGATCGCCTCCGTTGGTCTGACCGAGGCCGCGGCCAAGGCAAAAGGTCTTGAGTTGAAGATCGGCCGCTTCCCGTTCCGCGTGAACGGCAAGGCGATCGCGTCCGGAGAGACGGACGGCCTGGTGAAAACCATCTTCGACGCCAAGACAGGCGCCCTGATCGGGGCCCACATGGTCGGGGCCGAAGTGACGGAAATGATCCAGGGCTTCGCCCTCGCCATCACCCTGGAAGCCACGGAAGCCGAGCTTCACGCCACGGTCTTCCCGCACCCAACCATGAGCGAGGCCATGCACGAGGCCTCTCTGGACGCTTTTGGCAAGGTGCTGCACCTCTGAGCATTACTGAAGTCGCCGCTTGACAATTGTCGATCGGGCCAAGACACTGAAGTCATCACTTCAGCGTGGAGAATGTCCATGGCCGCTCAACACGACACCTTCGTCCTGCAACGCACCTATCCGAAACCGCCCGAGAAGGTCTTCGCGGCTCTGTCCAACCCGGAGAAGAAGCAGCGCTGGTTCGGGGCGCCCCACGGCGAGGGCAACCGCTTCGATATGGATTTCCGCATCGGCGGCGCCGAGCACAATGTCAGCCTCATGGGCCAGGAGACGCCCTTTCCCGGCACGGTGCTTTCCAGCCTCTCGATCTACCAGGACATCGTACCAGACCAGCGGATCGTGCTCGTCCAGACCATGTCGCTCGGCGACCAGCGCATCTCCTCGGCCCTGATCACCTTCGAGGTGGAAGCCGCGGGCGATGGCGCCACTCTCACCCTGACCCACCAGGCGGCGTTCTACGAGCGCGCCGACGGGCCGAAGATGCGTCAGGAGGGCTGGGTCTCGCTGATGGCGCGCCTCACCGCCGAGCTGGAGGCCGCCTGATGCTCGCCGAGGCCGCCGAGGCCGCGAAGGTCTTCCAGGCCCTTGGGGATCCGACACGGCGCGCGATTGTGGAGCGCTTGAGCGAAGGGCCCGTCTCCGTCTCGACGCTGGCAGCGCCGCTAGGCGTGACGCTGACAGCCGTGACCCAGCATCTGCGGGTGCTGGAGGACTGTGGCCTGGCGAAGACCCACAAGCTGGGACGTATCCGGACCTGCGAGGTCTCACGCGCCGGTTTCAGCGTCCTGGAGCGATGGATCGGCTGGCAAAAGTCGCTCTGGGAACAGCGCCTCGAAGCTCTGGGCGAGGTGCTGAGCGAGGACGACTAGGCCGCCTTGGCTTCCCGTTCGACGAAGCGGCCGATGGCGACATAGTCGGTCTTGCCCGTCCCCAGCACCGGCACCTCCGGCACCTTCACAATCCGGCGCGGCACGGCGATTTCGGGCGCTCCAATGGCCTTGGCGTGATCAAGGAGCTTGCTGACTTCGGCGTCGGACCGGTCGGTGACGAGGATGATGCGCTCACCTTTCTTGCCATCGGGCACCGCGACCACGGCGTGGCGTGCGTCGGGCCAAACCGTCTGGGCCAGATCCTCCGCGGCCGTGAGCGAAACCATTTCGCCTCCCACCTTGGCGAAGCGCTTTACCCGGCCAAGGATGGTGACCCACTTGTCGGCGCTGATGTCGACCACGTCGCCCGTGTCATGCCAACCGCCTTCGGGGCGCTCGATGACCCCGCCCTCGTTCATGTAGCCGGTCATCACATTGGGGCCGCGCACGAACAGGCGCCCGCCGCCAGGAATGCCTTCGACCTTGTCGAGCCGGGTTTCCATACCCGGCAGGAGGCCGCCCACCGTCCCGCGGCGATTGTCGGTCGGCTTGTTCACGGCGATGACCGGGGAGGCTTCGGTGGCGCCATAGCCTTCAACGACCGGGACGGTCGGGAAGCGCTCGGCCATCAGATTGTGGGTTTCGTCGCGCACCTTCTCGGCTCCGCAGCAGACAAAGGCGAGGGTCGAAAGCTCGTCTGAGACGGACGCGCGGACGTACTGGTTGAGGAAGGTGTCGGTCGCGAAAAGGATCGAGGCCTTGGTGTCCTTCAGGAGCGGGGGGATCTGCTTGATGTGCAGAGGGGAGGGGTACTGGAACGCCCTCATGCCCGTGAGCAGGGGCAGGAACACCCCGCCTGTCAGGCCGAAGCAGTGGAAGATCGGCAGGGGGTTGAAGACCACCCAGTTCGGATCGAGGTCGATGTGAGCCGCCACCTGGGCGACATTGGTGACCATGTTCGCCTGTGAGAGCACGACGCCCCGCGGCGCGCCGAAGGAGCCGGAGGTGAACAACACCACGGCCGGATCATCCGGATTGGCCTTGGCGGCGAAGTTCATCGGGGCCATGGCCGCGGCCGCCGCATAGAGCTTGTCGGCCAGGCCGACCTTGGCGCGAACGTCTTCGAGGTAGACGATCTTGCAGGAGCCTTCGAGGGCGTCGACGAGGTCCTCCAGCTTGCCCTGCTCGATAAACCGGTGAGACGTCAGCACGGTCTTCACCTTGGCGACCGAGCAGGCGCCTCGCAAATTCCGCAGACCCGCCGTGAAGTTCAGCATCGTGGGGATGCGGCCAAAGGCGTGCAGGGCGAAAAAGGTGACGACGCCGGCGGAGCTGGACGGCAGCAACAGGCCAACGTGTTCGCCCTTCTCGGTGATCGCCGCGATCTTGCGGCCGAGGGCGAAGGCGGCGCGGATCAGGTCGGTATAGCTGAGCGGGTTACGCTCCTGGTCCTCAAGGACGAGCTTTTTGGCTCCGTATTCCTTCGAAGCATCGACCAGGGCCTGGAAAATTCCCTTGCGGCCGTCCGCCGGATTGAACGCTTTCGGCATTGGCGCCGAACCTCCCTTATGACTTGGGAACCAACGCTATAGGCCGCCTCCTGCCTTGAAAAGGTCCGTTACGGGGCGTGATCCGGCGGCGCCGCAGCGTCAAGAATGGCGGCGAGCCAGGCGGCGCGGGGCGTATCGGCCGCCCATTGCAGGGGCCTCGCGGCTTCTATGGCCACATCCTGGCCGCCGCTCCTGCACGGTGAGGGCCCTGCGCCAGAAGGATTGAGGCAGGTGAGCGGAACCTTGATGCGCGCCAGGGCCGAAGGCGGCAGCACTTTCGCCTGAAGCATCCTGAAAGCCCGCACATAGCCCCAGGTATAGGGGCCGAGCCGCAGGTCCGGGTTGGTCAGTTGCCAGGCCGCCTGTGCGGCCGCGCGCGGCGAAAGCGGCGGGCCGTCACCAGGCCGTCGCCAGGGCGCGCCGCCGGCGATAGCCTTGTCGCCCGGCGCCGCGAGGCTGAAGCGGGGCGAGGGCGCCGTTGGAACCGACGGGCCGGAGAGGATGACGCCGGCGAGCGGGCCGGCCCCGTCCTCCGCGGCCGCCAGGGCGACGGGAAAGGCCTCGCCGGACGCCAGAAGGAAGAGGCGATCCTCGCCCGAGGGCCGAATGACCGTGCGGATGAATGCGCGCAGAGCATTCGCCTCGGCCTGCATATCCTTGGCGTGGCCCGTCTGGCGGTCGGGAAGCCAACGGCCGGATCCGCCCTGGCCCGGCGCCTCCAGAACCCAGACCGTAAAGCCGGCGCGCTCCAGGTCCTTCACCGTCTCGAACCAGCCCTCCGCGCTCTCGCCGTAGCCGGGAAGGACCAGTATCTGTCCCCGGGGGACGACGGGCGGCGAAGCGACGCCGTAGCGCTGGATCGGGCTGTCTCCGAGCTGGAAGAACCCCCAAGCCCATCCGTCGGGGGTGTAGTACCGCGCGCCGAGTGCACCCGGTGTCTGGGAAAGGGCAAAGGGCTCTTCGACCCCGTCCTGCTTCTGGCAGGCGGCCAGGACGATGAGCAGCAGGAAACAGGCGAGTTGGCGCACTCCGGAGTCATTTCGTGCGCCGCGGCCTTGCGCAAGCTTGATCCGAACGGCGAGGCGGACGATCTATGGCCCATGGCGACGGTCATCGACATCCATGGGCAGCGCCCCCGGCACCCGGAAAAGGCCGGGCGGCCGGAAACGCCTCTACTGCGCAAGCCGCCCTGGCTGAAGGTGCGGGCGCCGGGCTCGGCCAGCTATGGCGAGACGCGCCAGATCGTGAAGGAGCACGGCCTCGTCACGGTCTGCGAAGAAGCGGCCTGCCCGAACATCGGCGAGTGCTGGACGGTGCGGCACGCCACCATGATGATCATGGGCGACACCTGCACACGGGCCTGCGCCTTCTGCAACGTGAAGACAGGCCTGCCAGGCCCGCTGGACCCATCAGAGCCTGGCCGCGTCGCCGATGCGGTT
>JAXMCG010000033.1:0-33113 GCA_046349475.1 Caulobacteraceae bacterium
GTTCTTCGGCGTGATGGTCATGTCGACGTGGATGGTGTCGCCCGCCGTGATCCCGGTCTTGTGCCGCACGGTGACTTTCAACGGGACGAGGAAGGTGCCGTCCTTCGGAAAAAGCGAGGTCTTGAAGGTCACCCCGCCGACGATGGCCATGCAGGGGATCGCACCCCAACCGTAGGTGACCTTGTTGGCGATCCTGGCGAGCCGCGCGGCCTCCGGCGGCGGCAGGGGCGCGTAGAAGAACGGTGCCGGGCCGCGCCAATAGATGACCTCGGCGTCGAACTCATAGTGCAGGGGATCTTCAGCCTCGCCGCTCATGACGCAAGGCTAGGCTGCCAGTGCGGCGGGGTAAACCTAGGCGGCCGCGGCGGCGCGGTCGGCCTCGGCGGCGCTCAGCACCTGTTCCAGGGCTTCCAGCAGCTTTTCCGGCTTGATCGGCTTTTCGACTACCGTCTGCATGCCCGCCGCGAGGTATTCGCGCACTTCGTCCGGGTCGGCGTTGGCGGTCAGGGCGATGATCGGGGCGGCGCCAGCGGGGCCGGGGAGGGCGCGGATGGCGCGGGTGGCGGAGACGCCGTCCATGCGCGGCATCTTGATGTCCATCAGGATCACGTCGAAGCGGTCGTCCTTGGCGGCTTCCACTGCCTCCACCCCGTCGGTGACGGACTCGGTGGAGCAGTTGAACATTTCGCAGAGGGCCTCCACCACCATGCGGTTGGTGGCGTTGTCGTCGACGACCAGAATGTGAGCCTGGCGCGAGGTCTCGCCGCCAGCGGCTTCCTCGGCAGGCGCGGCGATGGCGGCCTTGGCGCAGAAGCAGAAGGCGACAGTGGCGCCCGCCCCCATATTGGCCTCGGCGCTGATCTGGCCGCCGAGACCGGCAACATAGCGGGCCGCCAGGGCGAGGCCGAGCTGCACACCGAGGCCGCCGGCGTCGGCCGGCGCGCCGGAGACGTCGAAGAGACGGGTCAGATAGTCGGGGGAAAGGGCGCCGGCGTTGTCACGCACCCGGCCCTCGATGGCGATTCCGCCTTCCACCGTTCTGGCGATAACGCTGGCCTCGATCACGCCATGGCGCACGTGGGCCAGGGAATGGGCGATGAGGGCGTCGAAGATCTGGTGGAACTGGCCGGCGTCCAGCTCGGCGGAGCATTCCGGCTCACCATCGAAGGAAGCCATTAGGGTGACGCCGGCCGCCTCGGCGCGCAGGCGCCAGCGGCTCTCGACCTCGTCCATCAGGTCCTGGAGACGGCGCGGCTCGGCCGAGAAGCGGGCCTGGCCCGCCTCAACCTGTTGCAGGCGCTGGGCGGTTTCCATCAGGCCTATGATGTGCCGGCTGGTCTCGGCCATGGAGTCGACATAGGCGCTGGCGTCGTCCGGCAGGCGCAGCTTGGACAGGCGCTCGGAGGCGATCAGCATGCCTTCCAGAGGCGTTCGCACTTCCGTGACCATGCGGTCAAAGAGCGTTCGGCCCGGGGCTGGCCCCACCGCCTCAACGGGCGCCACAGAACCCAGGAGAGCGATCGCCGTACCAACGCCGAGATATGCGCCGTCCTGCGTCACCACGAAACCGCCGAGCAGCACGCTCGGGCGCTCGGCCTTGGCGCGAGCGTAGAAGGCCCGCGGGCACTCTTGGGCGTCGGCGATGTAAGGGTCGGGCTCCATCACCTGACGGGCGTAGAGGGTGGCGGCTTCCGGGCTTTCCATGCGCACCAGGAAAGAGTCCCGGGCAATGACACCAACCGGCGTATCGCCGGACAGGACGGCCAGGGCGAGGCAGTCCGGCTCGCGGATGAATCGTTCCAGGACCTCGCCGCAAGGCGCGTCGGCCGACACCGGGACGCGGCGGTCGATCAGCATTGAGAGCGTTTCCATCAAGTGATCTGGGCCGCGCGAATTAGCTAACTGCCCGTGCACCATCGCAGGCGGCGCTTGCCAGGACGTTAATCCACCTTGGCGAGTGCGAAGAAGAAACGGCGGGCCGAAGCCCGCCGCCAAAGTTTAGAGCGAAGCGTATGTCCTCTGCTCCGCCCCACGTGCCGAGGTAACGGCGTTCTTTGAGCTACTGGAATTTAACGTGCACCTCGATGCCGAATACTCTGGGTTGAGTGAGCACATAGGAACTTACCGTGCCGGTTGAGAGCGGAATGCCGGTCCCGGCGGCTTCATAGCCCAAGGTGTCGAAGACGTTCTTCACGTAGCCGATGACCGTGAGATTTTCGTCTTCCGAACGCCAGATGGCGCGCAGGTCGACCTGATCCCAGCGTGGGGCCAGATTGTAGGCGCGATTGAACACCGAGGCGTAGGAAAGATCCTTCCAGATATAGTTCCCTGAAAGGGTCAGGCTGCCGCCCAGGACGTCTTCCCAGGTGTAGTTGATGTTGAACGCCCACTTGTTTCGGGGCGCTTGAGGCAGGGCCGCGCCCCGGACGCTCTGCGGCTGTTGCAAGCCCGTGGCGGTGGCGATCTGGGGGCCGATCGGCTGCGAGCCGGCGGCCGTGCCCAAGGGATCGTTGGAGTCCACAAGGCAGGCGCCGGTGGCGACCCCGGCCACCAGAACGCAATCCGATTGGATCGCGGTGCGGTTCAAAGAATAGGTCAGATTGAGCTGCAGATTCTCAATCGGCGACCAGATCGCGGCCAGTTCGAAACCTTCGGACTTTGCCTTCGGGATGTTGAAGAACTGGGTCTGGATCGTGCCGGAGATGTTCACCCCGACCGGAATCTGCGCGTCCTGATAGTCATAGTAGAACAGGGCGGCGTTGATCAGCAGATTTGCGCCCCAACTGCGCTTCAGCCCCAGTTCGAAGGCGTCCACATGCTCGGGGTTGGTAAGCGGCAGGGCGGCAAGGGTGCCAGCGTTGAAACCGCCCGACTTGTAGCCGCGGCTATAGCGGCCATAGAGGAGGGTGTCGGCGTCCGGCGTCCAGTCGACGCCAAAGGTCCCGGTGACCGAGGAGAAGGTCGCTTCCAGGGAGCGCGCGTAGCGCCCGTCCGGCAAGGCATGCCCCGCGACCACCACGCCGGGAGCGGCCCCCGTGGACGCCACGAAGGGCGTGATATCGACCGCAGGCATCAGACTACCGACGCCGGTCGCGCCGCCGAAGGGACTGGTGGCGAAGTTGTCGTTGAAAAGGATCAGGCGATAGAATTCGTCACCCTTCTTGGTGTCGCGCGTGTAGCGCAGCCCAACGGTCATCTTCCAGGCATCGGTGATGCTCCAGTCGATCTGGCCGAAGACCGCCTCGCTCTTGGTCTGCATGTCGTATTCGGCGCTGTACATGGCGCCGGACGGGTTTAGCGGCGCCGCCGTCCCGTCGACCGTCACGAAGTTCGGATAGCGCGGCGCGTACACTTGAGTTTGCGATGGCACGGCGCTGATCGTCGTCGGTTGGTCGTAGCGTTCATCAAAGTAGAAGATGCCAAACACCCACTGCAGAGGACCGTCATCCGTCGACAGGAATGTCAGCTCGTGGGCCTGCCAGCGATTGTTCTCGATGTAGCGGAAGTTCTCGCTCGGAAAGACGGTCAGGGCCGTGCAGCCCGGCGTGGTGTTGCAGAGCGTCACCCCCGGCGCGAGGGGGATCCGGTAGGACGTGATCGACGTGTTGTCCCAGTCCGAATGCAGGTCATACGAGTAGGTCGTATAGCCCGCGATGTAGCGCATATCGAAGCCGCCGAAATGGAAGGTCAGCTGGCTGTTGATCGAATATGTGTCGTTCAGGTCAATATCCAGCGCCGTGTCATGCGAGATGACCTGCCCCCCTCTGGTCCCTCGATCATTGTGAGAGTCCTTTGGGTTGGTAGCTTGTCTTCGACGCTGGCGGTAGCGGCCGGGCGGTGGAGCTGATCAAGTTGCGCAGCCGTCCGGCCGCGGGGTTCAGACGCACCGCTTCGGGCGTCAGTCCACCGTGCGCCGAATGCGGTCTCACATGGTTGTAGTCGAGCCGCCAGCGCTCAATGACGGCGCGGGCCTCGGCCAGGTCTCGAAGACCTCCTCGTCGGCACTCGTCGCGAAGCTGCCGTTGAAGCTTGACAGCCGTTTTGTTGCGGCTTGCCGGGCGCGATGTAATGCCATCGACGCCGGTGCGGTTGGTCCATTCAGCATGCCGGCTGGTCATCTCCGTGCCGTTGTCGCTGACGATGGCGCAGGCCTGCCGGGCGATCAGATTGTCCAGCTCGCGCGCGATGGCCGCCGATCGAGGTGTCCACGACCAGCGCCAGGGCCTCGCGGGTGTAGTCGTCGACGATGCCAGGATCCGGAAGCGCCGGCCCCAACTCAGGGTGTCGGCCACGAAGTCCAGGCCCAGCGCCGGTTCGCCGTCCGCAGCGCCATCGGCCGCGTGCCTGTCGCCGCTTGCGGCCCTCCGCCGGCGCACCGCGGCCTTCCTCGCGGTAGAGCCGGAAGAGCTTCTTCTTGTTCATGCGCACCCTCGGCCGAGAGCCCAGCCGCGGTACCAGCGCGTTCCGCCGCCAGGCCCAGCGCTCACGCACGTCCGCATCGCCAGGTCAGGCGCGCGCACGTCTCGGATCACCGGACGCCCGCAGGCACGCCGGAGGCGCCCGCCACTGGAGCATGTCCGGGCGCGCGGGCCCGATCAGTTTTTCCAGGAGATCCTTCAGGGCCGAGACGTCCAGCATCGACTCCGCCAACAGCTTCTTCAGCCGCCGGTTCTCATCCTCCAGCGTCTGCTTCTGCGCATCCGACACGCTCATGCCGCTGTACTTCGCCTTCCACCGATAGAAGGTCTGCTCGCTGATACCGTGCCGACGACACACCTCCGCCGTCGGGCTTCCGGCCTCCTGCTCGCGCAGCACGCCGATGATCTGCGCCTCGTTGAACCTGCTCTTCTTCACGTCCGTCTCCTTGCTGTGACGGACTCTCACTCAAACCGAGGGATCAGGAAGGGGGCAGGTCAGAGAAGGTGCGGATGTCGGTAAGGGCGCTGGGTATATTGCGCCGGTCACGGATCCCGGCACCGGTCCATTCAGCCCGCCGAGAGTCGAATAGCCGAAGCCTGGATTGTACATCAGGCCGAGGGCTGGCGAGTTCAGGGCGATGTCGTAGTTGCCCAAGGTAGGGGTGCCGAGCAGAGAGCCTGGCCCGCCGCGATCGGTCGCCCAGCTCTGTGTGAAGGCCTTTACCCACCACTCGATGTTTTCGCCGAAGTCGACCTCCAGCTGGCCCTCGAGGTAGTACTCGTGGCGGACCTGGCCCTCAGAGGGCAGGTTGTTGAAGAGGTTGTCGAAATAGCCCTGGGTCTGGTTGATCCAGTAGCCGCCGACCCGGAAGCGGACATTGTCGCTGATCGGACCGGATACGGCGGCTTCAAGTTGGGTGAAGCCATAGGAGGCGGCCATCAGCCGGGTCTCGGCGTAGAATTCGTCCGTGGGCCGCCGCGAGATGATGTTGATCACGCCGCCGATGGCGTTGCGGCCATAGAGCGTGCCCTGCGGTCCGCGCAGGACTTCGACGCGGTCGACGAAGAGGGAATCGCGGCCCGCTTCCGTCGTTGAAGTGGTGAAGAAGTTGTCCGAGTAGACCGCCACGGCGCTGTCCGCGGCGAGGATGTTGGTCAGGCGGCCAAGGCCGCGCATGTTCGTCCGGTCGAGCTGTGTGGAATAGGTCAGGCCCGGTGTGAAGTTGGTCATGTCCTGAATGGACTGAATGCCCTGCACCTGGCGCGTCTCTTCGGTGTAGGCCGAGATCGCGATCGGGGTGTCCTGCAGGCTGACCTCGCGCTTTTCAGCGGTCACCAGCACATCGCCGACCGTGGCTACGCCCTGGCCGGAATTGGCGTTGTCCGTGGCGGCCAGAGCTGGTGTGGAGAACGCCAGTAGTGCTCCGGCGGAAACGCCCACGGCTAAGGCGCTCCGCATTCGCAGAGTTTTGAACATGCTTCCCTCCCTGACGGCGCGATCTATCGCCGCGACCGTCCCGCGCGCGCTCTGACATGGCCCTCTCGGGGCGCGCACAATCCCTAGCGGGCAACGGACGTTCGACCGTAATCGGCATAGAGTCAATTCGCGGTGTCGAGTAGTCGCCGGATGGATACATGTCGCGAAGAGAGAATTCGCCCAGCGATCAATCCTGACCACTAGCGACCTATGCGAAATGACGCTAGGGAAGGCCCCGTGTTATTAGAACATGCAGGATTATTGGACTTGTATATTTGAATGATATTGAGAAACGCATGCCGCGCATGCAGACATGTTTCAGTCCAGAAATTCTTCTATATTCGGAAAGTTGGTTCCTCCGAGTGTTTGCATTGTCGCTCGGCTCGCCCGTCGGGTGTGCGAATTTGACGGCTCCGTCAAATGACCCTGCGGCATCATGGCAGTATACGTTCCCTCTGCCGGAACGCCGAAGCCGGCCCGGATGAACCTGCCGTCAAGGTTTTTGCGCTCAAATGGACGCTCAAGGGCAGTTCAGAAGGAACCGGCGCATGGCCAAAGCGGTCTTTCAGCGCAATCAGAAGGTCTGGGTCGAAAGCGTCGGGGCCTGGGCGACCATCGAGCGTATCGTTCCGATCTGGGCGCGGGGCTTCGAAGAGCCTGTGCGCGTGACCTATGACGTTGGTCTTGGCCGTGAGTTTCTGGCCCATGAACTGAAGCCGGAGGAGCGCGGTCAGGACGCCGGCGCCGAAGCCGGGCCAGGCTGGCGCATGCTCCGCGCCTCCAACAAGTGGCAACAGATCGAGGACTGTGGACACCACCCCTATCCGGGCACCTTCCCGGTCGTGGTCACCGATCAGAATGACTGGGGCGGTTGGCGCGTTCCAGGGGCCGAGTATGACCGCGATCCGCGCAAGATCGAAGCCCAGGCGCGCCTCATCGCCTCATCGCCGGCCTATCGCGCCATCGCCCAGGCCCTGATCCGGATGGTCGCGGACGATCCGCGCGAAGCGCCCCCGCCGGTCCGCGCCCTGGCCGAGCAAGCCGCCAACCTCGAACGCTATCTTCAGGAGGTGCCCGCCGCCTCCGAGGACCAGATGGCCGAGCTGCGGGTCGTGGGCTGAACAGCAGAACGCCGCGCCGGAAGATCCGACGCGGCGCCCTTGTAGACGGCCGGGCTGAAGGGCCGCGCTAGAACCTGTAGCCAATGCCCAGCGAGACAACCCACGGGTCCAGCTTGACGTCGGAATGCAGGGCGGTGGCGGGAAGCTGAGTGGTGGTCGCCGTCCCACTGTAGAACACCTTCTTAACGTCGGCATTCAGCGACCAGCGGCCCGTGGTCGCCACGTCGACGCCGGCCTGCAGCACGGTGCTGAAACCGTCTTCCACGTTCGTGTTGGCGAAGCCGGTCTTGTCCTTGGTCGAATAGAACATCATGTAGCCGACGCCCGCGCCGACGTAGGGGTTCACGCGACCCTTCGGATTGAAGTTGTACTGCAGCGTCAGGGTCGGCGGCAGCACCCAGGTGGTGGCGACCGGAATGGTGGTTGCGTCGATGGTGTGCCGGCTGGTGCCCAGAATGAGTTCGGCGGCGATATTGTCCGTCACGAAGTAGCGGATACCGAGGCTCGGGATGGTGGACGTGCCGACATTGGCGTCGAGGGTGGTGTCCACATTGGCGGCCGTCAGGATCGGATCGCCCGCTTCGGGATCCACCACCGTGGCGCGGACATCCAGGACGATCGACCCCTTCGACGGCCCCTCGAAATCCTGCGCGCTGGCGGCGCCGGCCATCGCGAGACCGGCCGCCAGGGCCAGGGCGAAGTGAGAGACTTTCATGACTTGATCCCCTTGAGTTGGTGTCATTCCTTGATGACAAGGGGTTCAAACGCGCGTTTGAGGGGGGCTGCCTTGACATACCTCAATCTGGGGAATTCTCGCTTGCAAGTGCGGCATACGCGCCGCGGTCACGCTGGCGTCGCTCTGGAGGCGCGGGTAGAAACGGGAGATGCGCACAGACACTCCCCCCCAGCCGATCCTCCTGGCCGACTATACGCCGCCCGACTATCTCATCGACGAGGTCTACCTCGATTTCGCCCTGGAGCCGAACCACACGCGGGTGAAGGCCAGGCTGCTGGTCCGCCGCAACGGAGAACATGACCGGCCCCTGAAGTTCAATGGCGAGCGGCTGAAGCCCGTCTCCGTGGCCATCGACGGCAAGGTCCTGGCGGGCGAGGCCCGCACGGTGGACGCGGAATTTCTGACGATTCCGCACCCTGGCGCGGCATTCACCCTGGAGACCGAGGTCGAGATCGATCCCGAGAACAACAAGGCGCTGGAAGGTCTCTACATGTCCGCCGGGCGCTTCTGCACCCAGTGTGAGGCCGAGGGCTTCCGAAAGATCACCTGGTGGCCGGACCGCCCGGACGTTCTGTCCCGCTTCACCGTGCGCATTGAGGCGGACCGGTCCTTTCACCGCCTGCTCTCGAACGGCAACCTGATCGAGAGCGGCCCCCTGCCTGGCGGCCGGCACTTCGCGGTGTGGAACGACCCATTCCCCAAGCCATCCTATCTCTTCGCCCTGGTGGCCGGGGAGTTGGACGTGCTTGAGGACAGCTTCACCACCATGAGCGGCCGCAACGTCGACCTGCGCATCTACGTCGATACCGGCATGGCCGAGCGCGCCGCCTACGCCATGGACAGCCTCAAGCGCTCAATGAAGTGGGATGAGGAGGTGTTCGGCCGCGAATACGACCTGGATCTGTTCATGATCGTCGCCGTGCGCGACTTCAATTTCGGAGCGATGGAGAACAAGGGGCTCAACATCTTCAACGCGTCCCTGGTCCTGGCCGACCCGACCACGGCGACCGATACGGACTACGAAGGGATCGAGGGTGTCGTCGCCCACGAATATTTTCACAACTGGACGGGCGACCGTATCACCTGCCGTGACTGGTTCCAGCTGTGCCTGAAGGAAGGCCTGACCGTCTTCCGCGACCAGAGCTTTTCCTCCGACATGCGCGGCGAAGCCGTGCAGCGGATCAAGGACGTCAAGCAGCTGCGCACCCGCCAGTTCACGGAGGATGACGGCCCCCTGTCGCACCCGGTGCGACCCAACAGCTACATGAAGATCGACAACTTCTACACGGCGACGATCTACGAGAAGGGGGCCGAGGTCATCCGCATGTTGAAGACCTTCATCGGCGCCCAGGACTTCCGGCGCGGGATGGACCTCTATTTTGAGCGCTGGGACGGCCAGGCCACGACGATGGAAGCGTACATCGCCTGCTTCGCCGAAGTGTCCGGCCGCGATCTTTCCGCCTTCTTCAAATGGTATGAGCAGGCGGGCACGCCGCGGGTCTCCATCGAGAGCGCCTATGACGCGGAAGCCAAGGCGTTGGACCTGATTTTGCGCCAGGTGACGCCGCCAACGGACGACCAGCCCGAAAAGGTCGCCCTGCCGATCCCCGTGGCGCTGGGCCTTCTCGATGATGACGGCGAGGTGCTGCGCGAGACGGAAGTCATCACGCTGGACACACACGAGACGCGCGTGCGCATTGAGGGCGTCGGACGTGAGCCCGTGCTGTCCGCCCTGCGCGGCTTCTCCGCTCCGGTCATTCTTTCCACCGACGCGCCCCAGAAAGACCGCTACGTCCTCCTCGCCGCCGACCCGGACCTCTTCAACCGATGGGAAGCCGGCCAGACCCTCGCTCGTGACCTCATCCTTGCCCGGGCCGCCGGCCATCCTGACGAAGTCGGTGAAGCCCGCTACGCCGACGCCGTCGGCCGTGCGCTCGACGATCAGTCCTCTGAGCCCGCCTTCAAGGCCTTGCTGCTGGCCTTGCCCACGGAAGGCGATCTCGCGGTCGCCAGCCAACCGGCCGACCCCGCGGCGATCCACGAGGCCCGGGAGAGCCTCAAAGCGCGTATGGCCGTCCACCTGGGCGAGACCTTGCGCCGGCTGCATGGCGGACTGCAGGACGCCGGCGAATTTTCCGCCTCGGCCGAGGCGGCGGGGCGGCGCGCCCTGCGCAATGCCGCACTCGAGCTGCTGGTCTGTGATCCGCGTTCGGATCACGTTGAACGCGCGGTCGGGCACTTCGAAGCGGCGGGTAACATGACCGACGCCATGGGCGGGCTTGCGGCCCTGGCCCATATCGGGGGCGAGCCTTATGACGACGCCCTGGCCGCCTTCTATGAAACCTGGAAAGACGAGCCGCTCGTGGTGGACAAATGGTTCGCCATCCAGGCTCGCGATCCCTCAGAGCAAGCCCTCGGCCGGGCCCTCGGTCTCACGGCGCATCCGGCCTTTGATTCGAGAAATCCCAATAGATTTCGCGCCTTGGTTTCAACCTTCGCCAACTTCAACCCCTCGCGATTCCATGATCCATCGGGCGGCGGCTATCGCTTCCTGGCGGACCAGATCCTGCTTGTCGATCGCTTCAACCCCATGACAGCGGCCAGATTGGTGCAACCTTTATGCGCCTGGGAACGCTATGTTCCAGCCCTCGGCGAGCTCATGAAAAAGGAGCTGCAGCGCATCGTCGGGACGGAAGGCTTGTCGAAAAATGTCTTTGAGCTAGCTTCGAAGTCGCTGGACTGACCTAACGGAACCCCCAGGCGAGAGGATAACTTTTGAGCGTCTCGCTGGAAAAAGTGCGCTTCCTCGTTGTGGACGATAACGTCCACATGCTGAACATCATCAAGACCATGCTGCGCGGCTTCGGGGCGCTCCACGTGTTCGAGGCCAAAGACAGCCAGGAGGCGCTCTTCCGGCTGAAGCACGACGCGATCGATATCCTGGTGCTCGACTATGTGATGGGAGAGGAGGACGGGGTCGATTTCCTCCGCCACCTCCGCACCGCGCCGGAAAGTCCCTCACCCTATGTGCCGGTCATCATGCTCACGGCGCATTCCGAAAAGAACAGGGTCGAGGCGGCGCGCGACGCCGGCGCCAGCGAGTTCTGCGCCAAGCCCGTGACGGCCGCGGAAATGCTGCGCAAGGTGGCCGCCGTGATCGACAGACCGCGGCCCTTCATTCGTACGGAAAGCTACTTCGGGCCGGATCGGCGCCGGCGAGATGACCCGAATTTCCGGGGTGAGGAACGGCGTAAGGATCGCCTCGCGATGATCGCGCAAAATCCCCCGGAAGGGGCTTAGAAAGCCACCGATTCTCCATAGTCTCCGCCTTAAGATTCAATGCAGGCGAGGTGCGACCCCTTCGAACGGTGACGAGGAGTCACCGCGCGCCTATGCTTTTGATTCGCGAGGGGTCGCGGGTCGGATTTGGGCAGGGAACGGGCGGCTTTGGCCAAGCGTGCAACGGTTGATCGGACGGGCGTGGCGCCCGCCCGGGGAAAGGACGGCTTCGCGCGCCCCCGCGATCCGCAAACCCTGACGCGCATTGGCGTCCTGGCTGTTCTGCTGCTTCTGGCCGTCTATGTGGCTTTCGCGATCTGGCGCGTTGACGCCTCCCACCGCCAGCAGCCCGGCACGCCTCAGGCCACCGCCGCTGCTCAGGCCCTTACCCTGCAGTCCCGCCTCGACGGCCAGGCAGCTCTTGCCCAGGCCGGTCTGACCGTCGCTCAGGACGCATTGCGCAGCCACGCCGACAAGCCGCTCGACGCCCTCGAGTTGGGAATGCGCGTTTCCGGCTTCGCCGCCATGGCCGCGGTCACCGAGGATCGGGTCATCGCCGCCGGACGATCCCAGGGACTGCCCTGGCTTGCCGCAGCCAAGGTTGCGCGTGCGGCCGGCAAACCCTTCTGGATCGGCGCTGCCCCCGGTGACGGCCGACTCTTCGCCGCCGCGTTGACGCCGGGCCGCGTCGGCGGGCCGGTGATCCTGCCGCCGCTGGACGCGGCCCGTGTGCTGGCGGGGGCCGAGGGGCCCCAGATGTCGCTGATCGCCCTGCCTGACGGCCGCCTACTCGCCGCCGCCGGCCCCGGGGGCGTCACCGGCGTCGACACTCTGGCCCAGGCCTTCTCAATTTCCGCCGCCGATGTACGAGCCGGCCAGCCGATTCCAGGCCGGCGACCGGATGGCCAAAGCGTTACACTCACCGTCTTGGCCGACCAGACGGGCCAGGTGCTGGCAGTCTCCGCACTGCCGGCGGGGCGCGCCGTCATTGGCGGGGAGTTCGCACAGAACCTCTTGTCTTTGCTGGCTCCCCTGACCATCGCGCTTGGCCTGGGCCTTCTCGTTATACTGCAAGGCCGCCGCGCGGAAGCAGCCCGCCGCGCCATGGTCGATTCCGAACAACGCTTTCGTCTGGCGGTGGAAGCTGCCCGGTGCGGCATCTGGGAATGGGATCTCTCCTCTGACGAGGTGTTCCTGTCGGATGTCACCGGCGCGATGTTCGGTTGGGGCGGCGGCGGTGTCGTCACTGGCGGCCAGGTCCTGGATCGCATTTCGCCGGACCACCGCGACCGTGTGCGCCAAGCGCTGGCTTCAGCCGCCGTCTATGGCGGTTTTGACGTCTCCTTCCGCGTTCCCGGGGCGACTCCGCAAGACCTGATCTGGATCGATGCGCGCGGCCAGGCTTTCAGGGGCGAGGCCGAAAGCGGATTTACCCGCATCATCGGCGTTGCCCTGGATGTCACCGATGAGCGCATCGCTCAGGCCCGCGCCCAGGCCGCCGAAAACCGCCTGCGAGACGCTATCGAAGCCGTGCCCGAGGCCTTCGCCCTCTGGGACCGGGCCGGTCGGCTGCTGATGTTCAACACCAACTACCGCGAGTTCTTCAGCCTCGAACCGCGCATTCTGAAGCCGGGCGCTTCACGGGACGGCGTCAATCGCTTCGTCCAACTTGCGATCGCCCGCGAGCATCCGCCCATCGATGGCCAGGGCGTGCGCGAGGTGGAACTGAATGACGGCCGGTGGCTGCAGATCGCCGAGCGGCGGACGGCCGAGGGCGGCCTCGTCATGACCGCGGCGGATGTGACCACCATCAAGACCCAGGAAGAGGCCCGCCGGCTCAATGAGGAGCAACTGCAGAACGCGGTCATCAGCCTGGAGCGCAGCCAGGAGCAGTTCGCCGAACTCGCTCGCAAATACGCTGACGAGAAGGTCAAGGCCGAGAGCGCCAACAAGGCCAAGAGCGAATTCCTGGCCAATATGTCCCACGAGCTGCGCACGCCGCTAAACGCCATCAACGGCTTCTCCGAAATCATGGTCGGCCAGATGTTCGGGCCGCTCGGCGACGATCGCTACAAGGAGTACGCCCAGGACATCCACAATTCCGGCCAGCACCTCCTGGCCCTGATCAACGACATTCTCGACATGTCAAAGATCGAGGCCGGCAAGATGAGCCTGAAGTTCGAACCTCTGAACCTCGAAGAGGTCATCGAGGACGCGGTTCGCCTGATCCGCAATCGGGCCGAAACCTCAGGGCTTCGGATCGCTATCGACCTGCCAGACCTGCCCGATGTCGAGGCCGACTATCGCGCCTTGAAGCAGGTATTGCTGAACCTGCTTTCCAACGCCCTGAAGTTCACGCCGCGCGGCGGCCAGATCACCGTTCGCGCCGAGGGCCGCCATGACCTGATCGGCGAACGGGTGCGGGTCTCGGTCATCGATACGGGAATCGGCATCGCCAAGGATGACCTCGCCCGCCTGGCGCGGCCCTTCGAGCAGGTGGAAAACCAGCACTCCAAGACACGCCAGGGCACGGGCCTGGGCCTCGCCCTCACCAAGTCCCTGGTGGAGATGCACGGCGGCGTACTGGAGCTCGACAGCGCCCCTGGCGAAGGCACGACAGCGTCTTTCGTCCTGCCCGTGCGCCAGGCCGACCTGATGCCCGGCACGCGTATGCCTCTTGCGCAGCGGGCTTGAGGCCTTGCGGCCCTGAGGATCTAGCGCCAGTCATCTGGTCCCGGCGGCGGCGCGGGGGCCTGGCCGCCTTCCAGAATCTCGCTGTCCGGCCGGCTCCAGAAGCGGCCCGTATGGGCATTGTCCCGCCGTCGTATTTCCACGCTCTCCGGATCGAAATTGAAAAACATCCGCGCATTCACGGCGCGCACCTGATCCGGCTTGTCGAGCGCTGTGTGATGGGTGACGCAACCGCAGGTCTTGCACCGGTGAAAGCCCAGCATACGGTCGCCCCAGATGTAGGTATCGAGATTGTCCGCCCCGCGCGTCAGCGCCATTGCGATGCGCTTGCCGCTCTCGCGATCATGGGCATAGGCCCAGAGCGCCCCGTAGCGGCGGCAGATCGAGCAGTTGCAGTCGAGCACCCAATCCGGGGCAGGGGTCACTTCAATCCGCACCGCGCCGCAATGGCAGGCCGTCAGCAGCATTGATCAGTCTCCGAGGAAATCGGGTTCGGCCTCGCAAGGCGCATCGCTATCGGCAAGAACGCGGGCGTCGGCGTTCTGGGTGGGGCTTGGCGGCACGTCGCCGACAATGCAGGAGGCGCCATTGGCCTGCAGATGGAAGACCACCAGACGGCTTGGCCTCTCGCCTGGCGCCCGTAGCCGGATGATCACCGCATAGGGCGTGAAAACGCGCCCCGCGCCGCGCCCGCGCCACTCGATTGGCCAGTTGGTGTCCCGATCGGCGTCGAACATTCCGGACACGGCGGGCGCCGTGCCGAAGCCCAGCCTCAGGCGTGTTCCGTCGAGATAGAGCATCCAGATGGGCGGCAGATTGTCGGGCGCACAGCGTTTCAGGAGTGAATCACCAACCTCTTCACCTTCCTCGGGCGCTATGTCCTGGCACCGGCTCTCCAGAAGATAGGTAAGGCGGCTCACGGGCGCCGTGGGCGGCGCGGCGCTTGCGGCCCCGCCGGCCAGAAAGAGCATGAGGACGGCAATCAGGATGCGGTTCAAGGACGGGTCTCGCGAGGGTGGGACCCAATCAACCTAGCCTGTGGGGATGGCTTCGATCTAGGGCGCGGCCGGATCGGCGGCGCCTGGAGGCGGCGCCTCCGCTCCCGGCGGGGGCGGTGGGCCGGCGTTTTCCGGCGGCGGGGCCGGGTACATGCGCAGGTCGGGCCGGGGGCCGCTCATGCCGGGCCGGTCCATGCCCGGCGGGCCCATCAACCCCCTGCGCCGCCAGAAGCCGGGCGGCGGGGGCGGGCGTGCAATGGCCCTGAAATAGGCCCGGCGCTGCTCCGGCGTCAGGTCGGCGGCCAAATCCACCACCTCGTTTTCGATCCTGGCCCGGGTGGCGATGTCCCGTTCGCGCGCCTGTGCCAAGGCCGCTTTCACAGCGGCGGCGTCGAAGGGCTCACTGGCTCCGTTCAGCCAGGCCTGCCGCCGCGCCTGGCGGCTTGCCCTGACCTGTGGCTGCACCTCCACTGCTTCCCGGCGTAGGGCCTGGCGGATTTTCTGAGCCTGCTCCGGCGGCAGGACGGCGGCGGCGCGGATGATCTCCTGGCCGGGGCGCGGGGCGGTATTCGGTCCGGCCTGGGCGAAGCGCGCGCCGAGCACCAGCACGCCTACGGCCGTGCCGATCAGGAAGACGTTGATCGCCGCCGAGACGACGAGGCCAATGATCAGCCAACGATTGCTCATCCGTTGACCCCCACATCCGAGGCGTCATCCAGCATGGCCGAGAGGTCGTCGCTGGTCTCGGTCTGTCCTTGCAGCACGGGCAGGGCGACGGGGGCCAGCACAGCGCCCACCGCCACGCCGGCGGCGCAGGCCGTGGCGAGGCCGACGCCCAGCCCGGCGCCGCTGAGCCAGCGCCAGAGTCGGCTGCGTGTCACGGCGCGGGGGGCGGACATGACAATCCGTTCGAAAAGCTCCGAGCTCCAGGCCTGGGAAGGGGCCGCGGCGAGAGCAGCGTCCAGCGTCTCGGCCTCGGCCAGGATCGTCGCGGCGCGTTCGGGCTGGGCGGCCTTCCAAGCGGCGGCGGCGGCGCGCTCAGCGGCCGGCCAGCCGTCCAGGCGGGCCCCATAGGCCTCGGCGAGCTCGATAAAGCGGGCTTCGGTCATCATCAGATCAGCCCTCCCTCAGATCGGCCAGAGCCGCGCGCAACGCCCTTCGCCCGCGCGAGAGCAGGCTCTCCAGGGCCTCGACGGTAATCTCCAGGGCTTGGGCGGCTTCGATATTGCCCATCTCCTGATAGTGGCAGAGCACGATGGCTTCCCTCTGCCGCGCGGGCAGGGCGGCCAGGGCGGCGTTGACGCGAAGGCCGGTGTCCCGGCTCTCCAATCCCTGGTCGGCCAGAGGCGCCGGATCGATCTGTTCGGGCGCTTCGGCCGTCGGGCGCTCGCGCCGCCGGCGCAGCCGGTCGTAGCAGAGATTGAGCGCCACCCGGTGCAGCCAGGTATCGAATTTGGCGGCGCCCGGTTTCCACTTTGGGGCCTGTCGCCAGATGCGCAGGAAAGCCTCCTGCGCCACGTCTTCCGCCTCGGCCGTATCGTTCAGCATGCGCCCCGCCAGGGATAGCAGCCGGGGAAGCTTGCGTGCGGTCAGGGCGCGGATCGCGGCCATGTCGCCTTGGCCCGCCCGCCGGACAAGGTCCTCGTCCGGATCCGTCGAGGAGATGATCGCGCCTCCCTTGCAATGGGTTTGTCCGTATCAGCGCCGCCGCGCCGCCGCGATTTCGGCCTGGCTGAGAAAGCCGTCGTGGTCCTTGTCGACCCGCTTGAAGCCGTCCGTGGCCATGACATCGAGTTCCGGTCTGGTCAGAAATCCATCGCGGTTGGTGTCCACGCGTCCCCAGAACATGTCCACCATCGGGCCTGGAGCGCCGCCGGCCTTCTTGGCTTCGTCCTTGGAGATCTTGCCGTCGCGATTGGTGTCCGCGCGCTGCATGCTCCGCTGGTAGCTGAACGCCTGATATTCGGGCAGGGAAACCTTGCCGTCGCCATTGGCGTCGATCACCGGATCGGCGGCCATTGCGGCCGCGGGGGTCAGGCTCAGGACGCCGAGCGCCATGATCAGCCAGGGCTTCATGCCGAAACTCTCCAAGGTTTGCGCCGCGCATGAGACCCGCCATGGGTCCTTTCACGCGGCCTGGTTTGAAATCCGTCGCATCTCATGGGTGCACGATACTCATGAATGCCTGATGAGCCGCCTGGCGGACACGGTTCAGCTTCGCCGTCAGGGCCCGGAAGTCCCGAACACCCCCCGCCTTGGCCAGCATGGTCTTGAACGCGGCCGGTTCCAGGCTTGGGTCGGCGCCATCCTCCAGGGCCACCTTCAGCAGTTGCGTCAAGCTTTGCTGCAACACAAAGGCGGATCGAAGGCAGTCCAGTGCTCTCTGCGGCCCCAATTTCCGATCTTCGAAAATCCGCAGCGCCTCTCCCGTATTCTGCGATAGCGGACCGCCTTCGTGGGCATGAGCAAGCTGGAGGTATTGGACCGCGAACTCGATGTCGACCAGGCCGCCGGCGGAGAGCTTCAGGTCCCAATACCCTTTGGGCGGCCGCTCGCGCGCCATCAGTTCGCGCATGCCCAGCACTTCTGCCGCGACGGTCTCGGTCACGCGCGCCTGGCGCAGAGCCTTCTCGATGATATGCCGGCACTCGGTGGCGAAGCCTTCGGACGTCGCCCAAACCACGCGCGCCCGGGTCATGGCCAGGAACTCCCAGGTCTCCGCGCCATCGGCATAGTAGTCTTCGAACGCCGCGAAGCTGACGGCCACCGGGCCGGAGGTCCCCGAAGGCCGAAGCCGCAGGTCGACCTCGTAAAGCCCGCCCTCGGCGGTCGGCGCCGAAAGGGCGGCGACCAGGCGCTGGGTGAAGCGCGCATAGAAGGTCTCCGCGCTCCAGCCCTTCAAGGCCGACTGGGCGCCTCCGTCGGCCGGCAGGTAGAGGGCCATCAGGTCCAGGTCCGAGCCGGCGCTCATCTCACGGGAGCCGCACTTGCCAAGCGCCACCACCGCCACCTCGCCGGGGAATGCGCCGGCTAGCCGTTCTGTCTCCTTAAGGGCCGCATCAGCCATGTGAACGATGCAGAGGTCGGCCAGATCAGCGAAGGCACGGCCCGCATCATCGGCGCTGGCCGTGCCGGCGATGACTTTGAGGCCGATGCGGAAGGCCTGTTCACGATGCAGGCGGCGCGCCGCGTCCATGGCCGCCTCGAAGCCATCGGCCTGGGCCATCACATATTCAAAGTGATCACGGTCATCTGCCGGGTCGAAGGGCGCGAAGAAGGCCGGGTCCAGCAGAGCGTCCAATGCCGCCGGGCGCCGGGCCAGGGTGCGGGCCAGTTCCGGCGCGAAAGCCATAACCCGCACCACCAGTTGGAAGAGATCCGGCTGGGCGAGGAACAGAGACTGCACCTGCACGCCTGAGGAAAGCCCGGAGAAGAAGTCGCCGAACCGGTTGAAGGCGTCATCCGGCGCCCCCGTGGCCTGGGCGGCTTCCAGAAGGCGCGGCGCCAGGCGCGTGAAGAGCTCCCGGCCTCGTTCGGTTCGGGTCGCGGCGATGTGGCCGTGGTGCCAGGCGCGGATCGTGCCAGAGATGCGCGGCGGATTGGAAAAGCCCATCCGCCCCAGTGTCGCCAGGGTCTCCGGGTCATCGTCCACGCCTGTGAAGATCAGGCTGCCGAACCGCGACGACAGGTCCTCGTCGTCCGGAAAAAGCTCGCCATAGCGGCGGTTGACCTTCTTCAGAATCTGTTCGACCGCCGCATCGAAGCGGCGCAGGTCGCCGTGGCCCCAAAGCGCGGCAATCCGCGAGCGATCGGCGGCGGCTTCCGGCAGCTTGTGCGTCTGTTCGTCGGCGATCATCTGGGAGCGGTGTTCCAGGGCGCGCAGGGCGATATAGGCGCTCTTCAGGTCATCGCGTGCCGCATGCGAGACATGGCCTTCCGCCGTCAGGGCGTCGAGGGCGGCGAGGGTGCGGTTCGAGCGCAGCTCCGGATGCCGTCCTCCGAGGATCAGCTGTTGGGTCTGGACGTAGAATTCCACCTCGCGGATGCCGCCGCGCCCGAGCTTCAGGTCCGCGCCCTTGGCTGCCAGGCGCTCATCGACCTTGTAGGCATGGATCTGGCGCTTGATTGAGTGGATGTCGGCGATGGCCGCGAAGTCCAGGTTCCGGCGCCAGATGAAGGGCTGCAGTTCGGTCAGGAACGCCCGGGCCCGGATCAGGTCGCCCGCCACGGGCCGCGCCTTGATGAAGGCGGCCCGCTCCCAGTTCTGGCCGACGCTCTCGTAGTATTCGAAGGCCGCCGCGGCCGGCACGGCGGGCGGGGTCGAGGAGGGATCCGGCCGCAGGCGAAGATCCACCCGGAAGACATAGCCATCCGGCGTGCGTTCTTGGAGCATCTGGGCAAAGCCGCGGGTTAACCGGTCGGCGAAGGTCTCAGGCTCCACATGCCCGGCCAAGGGCAGGATCTCCGGCTCGTAGAAGATCGAAATGTCGATATCGCTGGAATAGTTGAGCTCGAAGGCGCCCTGCTTGCCCATGGCCAGGCAGAAGAAACCAGGGACCGGGCCATGGCTGTCGTCCGCCGGCTGGATCATCCGCCCGGCGGCGATTTCATCAGCCGCCACAAGCCTCAAGGCCGCCTCGCAGGCCGCATCCGCGAACCGGGTGATGGCGCCGGTCACGTCGTCCAGATCCCACACCCCGCCGAGGTCGCAAAGCGCGGTGAGAAGGTGGGTCTCGGCCTTCAGCACCCTCAAGGCCTTGCGCCCGGCCTCCCGTTCGTCGAGGCCCGCACGAGCGGTGCGCGCCAGGATGTCTTCCAGCCGCGCCTTCGGTTCGCAGGCCAGCAACTCGGCGACCATGGCAGGGCGCCGGCGCGCCAGGCCGCCGAGATAGGAGGACGCGGCGAATACGGGGGCCAGGGCCTCCCGGGCCTTTTCGAGCAGCCCGTGCCATCCGCCAGCCATCGCCGCCTCAGCCAACGCGTCGAAGATATGGTCCGCCGCCCTCGCGTCGCGGACGGGTCCGCAGGGGGTCATCTGGTCTGCCAGCGATGTCATGGCGCCGTCATATCACCCGGCGGCCGGCGGAAGCACCAAGGCGACGCGCAATCCTGGCCCTGAGCCGCCCACGGATCCGGGGCCCTCGTCCAGCTCCAGACGTCCGCCGTGCACCGAGGCCACGGCCTGGACGAGGGAGAGGCCGAGCCCGGCGCCAGGCGCGTTGCGGCTGTTCTCCAGTCGAACGAAGCGGTGGATCACTCGCGCGCGGTCTTCCACGGGAATACCGGGGCCGGTGTCCGTCACCGCAAGCTCCACATCGCCGGAAGACCGCCGCCGCGCGCAGAGGCGGATCGCGCCGCCCCCGGGCGTATATTTCACCGCGTTGTCGAGCATATTGGCCAGGGCCTGGGCCACGAATTCGCGCGCCCCGCGCACGACGAGACCTCGCCCAATTTCCGAGGCGAACTCCAGCCCGGCCTCTTCGCAAACCGGTTCGTAAAGTTCGGCCAGGTCGCCCACCAAGTCGCCCGCGTCGAAGTTCGCCGCCGCCGGGGGCTCGCCGGCCGATTCCAACCGGGCGATGGACAGCACGGCGTTGAAGGTTCGCAACACCCCGTCCGTATCGTCCAGCGCCTGGGAGAGGGCGCCGCGCGCGTCACCCTTGTTGTTGTCGGCGTCGATCAGGGCGCTTTCCAGCCTTGCGCGCAGGCGCGTTAGCGGGCTTCGCAGGTCATGGGCGATGGCGTCGCCCGCGTGGCGCAGGCCAAGCATCGAGCGCTCCAGCCGGTCCAGCATGTCATTGAGGCCCTCGGCCAGTTCGTCATATTCGTCCCGCGCCCCGCGCAGCCTGGCGCGCACGGACATATCGCCGGACCGCACCGCCGCAATCACATCGGTGAGTCCGCCCATGTGGTTGGAGACATCCCTGGCGATGAACACCCCGCCGATCAATCCCAGCAGTATGACCAGAGCCCCAGCCCCCCACAGCGCGCTGACGATGCGCACCACATAGCTCTTGGCCTCGCCCACATCGGCGCCGACGAACAGGCTCTCGCCACTGCCGAGCCTGACCTGCAGGCCCCGTGCGGGGCGGCGGACCTCATTACCGTCCTGGTCCAGGTCGGCGATCTGAAAGCTCGACCACACCCGATTCCCGTTGGGGTTTTCCACCGGCGAGTCATGGATGGAGCCGGAGATGGCTTTGCCCTGCTTGTCCATCAGCAGGTAGAGGAAAGCCGGATTGCCCGCCCGCTCGATGACCGCCTGATTCAGGCCGCTGAGGCCGTCGCGCCGATAGATCGTTTCCAGCTGGGTTTCTTCGGTGAGGATCGCCGCATCCGCCGTACGCGCCACATCACCGGCGGTAGAAACGTAAATGTAAGCAAGAAGCGCCGCCGCCGCCGCCGCGAACACCGAGAGGAAAAGCAGTGTCAGCCGAAACGGCGTCGTGCGGAAGAGGCGTGGCAGACGCATCGGCCCCTATTCCGCCTCGAGCCCGGTCAGGCTTCCAACCGATAGCCGGCGCCGCGCACGGTTTGCAGCATGGCGCGGTCAAAGCCCTTGTCGATCTTGGAGCGCAGGCGGGAGATGTGCACATCGATGACGTTGGTCTGGGGGTCGAAGTGATATTCCCAGACCTTCTCCAGCAGCATGGTCCGCGTCACGGACTGGCCGGCATGGCGCATCAGGAATTCCAGCAGCTGAAATTCGCGCGGCTGCAGATCGAGCTCTCTGCCGGCCCGTCGCACTTCACGGCCGATCAGGTCCATTTCCAGGTCCCCGACCCTGAGAAGGGTCTGAACAGACCCCGTCTCGCGCCGCCGCGCCAGGGCTTCGACACGCGCGATCAGTTCAGCGAAGGCGTAGGGTTTGACCAGATAGTCGTCGCCACCGGCCCGCAAGCCCGCCACGCGGTCATTGATCTCGCCGAGCGCCGAGAGGAACAGCACCGGCGTCGCATCGCCTTCGCCGCGCAGGATTTCCACCATTGAGAGGCCGTCGAGGCGCGGCATCATGCGGTCGACGATCATAACATCGAAGTCGCCCTTGCGGGCCGTTGCCAAGCCTGCTTCGCCGTCAGGGGCGGTCACGCAGTCATGCGCCGCTTCGGTCAGGCCCTTGGCCATTACTTCCGACGCTTCGAGGTCGTCCTCGACGATCAGAATCCGCATGCCCGCCCCTTCATTCTCGTCAGTTGATCTTGATCGGCACGTACAGCGTCCGCCCGGCGCGGTGCACCAGGAGGGCGATGCTGGTGCGCCCATTGCGCTTCCATTCGCTGACCGCCGTCTGCACATCGGCGGGCGTGGCCACGGGCCGGTCGCCAGCTTTGATGATCACGTCGCCGCGCCGCAGGCCCTTCTCGGCCGCGTCAGATGATCCCTGAACGTCATCGATGAAGACGCCTTGGATCGTCGCGGCGATGTTGAACTGGCGGCGGTTGGCGGCATCGAGCGGCACCAAGCTCATGCCGAGCACAACGGGCGCGGAGGGGCGCGGCGCGGCGCGGTCACCTCCGTTGGGCGCCATCGAACCGCCTTGGCCGTTCTGGTTCTGCGCCAGCTCGGCTTCGGAGGGCCGGGTGCCGGAGCGCACTTCGATGGTCCGGCGTTGCCCATTGCGGATCACGTCCAGCTTTAGAATCTGCCCCGCCTGCGCCTTGGCCACTTCCCGAGTCATTTCCGAGGAGGAGCCCACGGCGCGCCCATTCACCGAGATCACCACGTCACCGGCCTGAACCCCGGCCCGCTGGGCCGGTCCGCCCGGCACCAGTTCGGCCACCACGGCGCCCTTCTGGCCTGCCATGCCCATGGCCTCCGCCATGTCCGGCGTCAGGTTCTGGATCGTCGCGCCCACATAGCCGCGCGTCACGCGGCCATTCGCGATGAGTTGCTTGGTGATGGAGTCCGCCAGATCCGCCGGGATGGCGAAACCGATGCCCACCGAGCCGCCAGAGGGCAGCAGGGCCTGGGTGTTGACCCCGATCACGCGGCCATAGACGTCAAAGGTCGGGCCGCCGGAATTGCCCTGGTTGATGGGGGCGTCAATCTGGATGAAGTCGACGAAGGTCTCGCCGATGTCGCGGCCGAAGGCTGAGACGATCCCAGCCGTGGCCGTTCCGCCCAGGCCGAAGGGGTTGCCGATCGCCACCACCCAGTCGCCCACCCGGGG
Source organism: Caulobacteraceae bacterium (assembly GCA_046349475.1). Taxonomy (GTDB): domain Bacteria; phylum Pseudomonadota; class Alphaproteobacteria; order Caulobacterales; family Caulobacteraceae; genus Acaudatibacter. The sequence goes on from JAXMCG010000033.1 coordinate 22,891, forward strand.
CTGGGCGGCGTTCTCGAAGGTCACATAGGGAAAATTCGCGCCTTCGACCTTGATCACCGCCAGGTCGGTGCTTTCGTCCCGGCCCACCACCGTGGCCACGAGTTCGCGCTCGTCCTTGAGCACGACCTTGATCTCCTCGGCGTCCTCGACAACGTGATTGTTGGTGACGATGTAGCCGTTGGGCGAGATGAAGAATCCGGAACCGGTGGCAAATCGGCGGGGCCCGCGTGGGCCCTGTTCCTCATCGCCGCCGCCACGACCGCCACGGCCGGCGCCGTCGCCGTTGCCGCGGCCACGCGGGCTGTTCCCGAAGCCCTGCGAATTGCCGTTGCCGCCGTCACCATTGTCATCCTGGCTGTCGGCGCCGAAGGCGTCGCCGCGCGGATCCCCGCGGGTGGCGATGTTGATCGAGACCACGGCCGGTGAAACCCGGTCGAAGACATCGGCGAAAGACATCGGCTGGCCAGGATTGGCGCGGTTGATCGCGCCCGGCGCGTTGACCTCGGCGCGAGGCTGGTCGGCGGCGGATGCGGCTGGCATGCGCATGCCTGCGCCGGCCAGGGCCGCCACCGCGATCGCGGCGCCGGCGATGCCGCCGACAATATAGCCAGACTTCTTTACGGCCATGGTTCGTCCTTAAGGGTCCCGAGGGATGAAATCAGTCGTCCCGCGCACCCTTACTCCAGGGTGCGATGCCAAAACAGACCAAGGGGCTCAAGTTACCTTTGTGTCATGGCGAAATCACCCTGAAGCGTCAGGGGTGGACGTTCACGCGACTTGTGACGCCGACTTGCGGCGCAATCGTGTCACGCCTCTGGCGGACGGGCCAGGTCCTTGAGCGCCGCCTCGTCTTCCTGGCTAAGCTCGGTTTCCGGGGCCGCTTCGCGCCGCCTGCGTAGGAACAGGAACACAGCTCCCACGCCGACCACAGCAAAGGGACCGCCCCACAGGACCGCATTCGGCAGTGAAAAGGCCGGGGTCAGCAGCACGAATTCGCCGTAGCGGGCCTTCAAGTAAGCCAGGATCTGCGCGTTCGTGCGTCCCTGCCGGATCTGCTCCCGGATCAATACCCGCAGGTCCTTGGCGAGAGGTGCTTCGGAATCATCGATCGACTCGTTCTGGCAAACCAGGCAGCGCACGTCCTTGAAAAGGGCTCGCGCCCGCGCCTCTTGCCCAGGGTCGGACAGCCTCTCGGCCGGATCGGAGGCGCCTGCGATCAGGGCCAGCCCGGCGAGGGCCGCGGCGATGCGCGCCGCCGGCCTCACGCGGCCGCCTCGACTTTGGCCGCCGTCTTGGCGGTCGCGGCGAACCTAAGCCGCCTGTCCGAGAGCGACATCAGTCCGCCGAGCGCCATGATCAGAGGCCCCAGGAAGATGAGCCGCGCCAGCGGATTGTAGTAGGCGCGCACCAGCCAGGCTGCCTGACCGTTGGGCCCCGCCCTGCGCTCGCCGAGCACGAGATAGACGTCGTCCAATCCCTTCAGGCAGATCGCCACCTCGGAGGTGGTTTCACCGCCGACCGGGTAGAACCGGCGTTCCGGTGAACCTTCGCAGACCATCCTGCCGGCCCGGGTGACGACCACTTCGCCCCGCTCCGCGTCGTAGTTCGGTCCGGCCGCGGGAGCGACAGATTTCAGGGTGACTTCATAAGCCCCAAGCGCGGTGTGGCCCCCGGCTGCCAGCACCTCGGCCGCCTCGACCTTCCAGGCGCCTTCCACAGAGGCTCCGAGTACGAAGACGCCAAGGCCGATATGGGCCAGGGTCATGCCCCAGGCGCCGCGCGGCAAGCCCGTGAGACGCCGCCGGACTTCGGCGCCGGGCGCCCGGAACGCACGCGTCCGTTCGGCCACCTCGGCCAACGCCCCGGCGATCAGCCAGACGCCGAGGGCGAATACGGCGCTGGCAAGGGCTTTCTTGGGGCTGGCTACGGCGAAGACGGCGAGCCCGCCGGCAAGAGCGATCAGCGCCGCGACCCAGAGGCGCCGCATGGCGGCCGCCGCATCGCCCCGTTTCCAGGCCAGCAGCGGCCCGGCCGGAAGGAGCAGCAGGGCAATCGTCATCAGCCCGCCGAACGTGGTGTTGAAATAGGGCGGACCCACCGACAGGGTTTCTCCGCCCATGGCCTCGCGGATCAGGGGGTAAAGCGTGCCGAGCAGCACCGCCGCCACGGACGCCGCCAGGATGATGTTGTTGACGATTAGAGCGCTTTCCCGGCTCACCGGCGCGAAGACGCCCTCATCCCGCAGGAGGGGCGCGCGCCAGGCGAAGACCGCGAATGCGGTTCCCGCTGTCAGTCCCAGGATCGAGAGCAGCATCACCCCACGCGTCGGGTCGACGGCGAAAGCATGCACGGATGTGAGGACGCCGGAGCGCACGAGGAAGGCCCCAAGCATGGAGAGCGTGAAGGCCAGCAGGGCCAGGAATACTGTCCAGCCGGTGAGCGCCCCTCGCTTCTCGGTGACGATGGCCGAGTGCAGCAAGGCGGTCGCGGCCAGCCACGGCATGAAGGAGGCGTTTTCCACCGGGTCCCAGAACCACCAACCGCCCCAGCCCAGTTCGTAGTAGGCCCAGAAGGATCCCAGCATGATGCCCACGGTCAGCAGGCTCCAAGCCCCCAGGGTCCAGGGCCGCACCCACCTGGCCCAGGCGGCATCCGCCTTGCCTTCGGCCAGGGCCGCGAGGCTCATCGAGAAGACCACCGATAGCCCCACATAACCCGCGTAAAGGAACGGCGGATGGAAGGCGAGCGCGGGGTCCTGCAGCAGGGGATTGAGCGAGCGGCCTTCCACGGGCGGCGTTTCAAGCCGCGCCAGCGGGTTGGAGGCCAGGACCATATAGGCGATGAAGGCCACCCCCAGCAGGCCCTGCACGGTCACCGTGGAGGCGCGCAGCCGCCAGGGCAGGGCGCGCCCGCCCAGCACGACGGTCGCGCCGTAAAACGTCAGCATCAGGCACCAGAGCAGCATCGAGCCCTCGTGCGAGCCCCAGGCGCCCGCCACCTTGTAGAGCAGGGGCTTGGCCGTATGCGAATTGGCGGCCACGTTGAGCACCGAGAAGTCGGACACCACGAAGGCGTGGATAAGCGCCGCGAAGGCCGTGGCGATGGCCAGGAAGGCTCCGAGGGCCGCGCCTTCCGCCGCCCCGCTCAGGGCCGGGTCGCGCCGCAAACGCCCAGCCAGGCCGAACGCGACCTGTCCAAGGCTAAGGGCCAGGGCGAGCCAGAGGGCAAACTGTCCGAATTCATTAATCATCGCGCCGGGCCCGACTGGCCATAGCCGGCCGGCGCTCCGCCGCCGCGCCATTCGCCTTGCGCCTTCAAGGCCCGCTGCAGATCGCGCGGCATGTAGCGCTCATCGTGCTTGGCCAGGATTTGCGTCGCCACGAACACACCATCGGCCCCGAAGGCCCCCATCGCCACCACACCTTGCCCCTCACGGAACAGGTCCGGCAGATCGCCCTTGTAGGTCACCGGCGCACTGGCGCTCTGGTCTTCCACGGTGAAGGTCACCCGGCCGTCCGGGTATTTGCGCACGCTGCCGGGCGCCACAAGCCCGCCGAGCTGGATGTGAGTCCCCGCCTCGACCCGGGCGGTGCGGGCCTGGGCGGGGGTGTAGAAGAACGAGATCGACTGGCGCATGCCATAGAGGCCGAGTCCGACGGCGAGAGCCAGCACCGGCGCCACGGCGGCCACCACCATCAACCTGCGCCGCGCCGTTCGCGATTTTGGCAGCCAGGTCATTGGGTGGGCCCCTTCAATGCGTCATCCAGTGCGGTAAGCACGGCCGGCTGGTCTTTGAAGAGGGCGCGGGCCCGGGCGAGCGCCGCGTCCCGCTTGTCAGTGCGGCCCAGCACCGTATAGGCCCGCACCAGCCGCACCCAGCCCTGCGGGTCGTTGGGGTTCTGTTCCAGACGCGCCGCCAGGCCCGCGACCATGCCCTCGATGGCGCCGGCCATTTCGCCGCCGACGCCGGGCGGGGCGCCGGGCGGCGTTTGCGGAGCCGCGGTGGCGGCCGGGTTTTCGAGGCCTCCCCACTCGGTCACCTGGGCGATTTCCTGATTGAGGCTCGCGACCCTTTCATCCCCGGCGGGCAGAGAGGCGGCCAGCGTCTTCCAGTCGGCGAGACCGCCGGCAAGATCGCCTCCGGCGATGCGCGCCCGGGCCAGGAAATAGCGCGCCGCGGCGCTGGCCGGATCGAGGGCCAGGGCCTTGGCGAAGGCGGTCTTGGCCTCGGCCGTCACCTCACCGTCGTTTTGCAGGGTTATCGCCTGGCCCAGGCCGGACCAGAGCTCGGCGTTGTCCGGGGTCAGGGCGAGGGCGCGGCGGAGCACGCCGGCGGCCCCTGCCGCGTCGCCCGCCGCCAGGTGAGCGATGGCGAGGTATTTCAGGGCCTGCGGGTCGTTCGGCCGTTCCGCGGCGATCAGGCTCATCACGGCCAGGCGGCGGGGCGGGTCGAGCTGGTGGGGGTCCGACGCCCGCCATTCCGCCACACGTTTGGCAAAAGGCGCGTCGGCGAGGCCGGGCGCGCCGAAGATCAGGTAGGCGACGAAAGCCAACAGGGGCGGCAGGGCGATCGCCGTCAGCAACACCCCTGGACGGCCAGGGCGATCGGCGGCGGCGGGTTCGCGCGCCGCCGCCAGCAGCCGCCGGCCGGTCTCGCCGCGCACCGCCCGGGCGTCCTCGGCCGCGATCAGTCCGCGTTCGGCCAGATCCTCGATCTCGGAGAGCTGCCGGCGATAGACGCCCACCGCGGCGCTTTCGGCGCCAGCATCGGCGCGCGCCGCCGCCGCCGCGGAACGAGCCATTAAAGCCACCGCGCCGCCGGCCATCAGTGCGGAGGCGATCCAGAACAAGATCATCGCCGGGCTGTTACAGAATTCCCGGGCCGTGCGCCATGGGATGGATCAACGCATCGCGAGCCTGCCTGTCAGGCGGCCGCGGCCCTGCGTCGCACGATCTGGGCTGCTTTTTCGTCTCGAATGAGGCCGTAGAGTTCGGCCGCGACTTCCAGGTAGGCTCTTGGCCGTGCGTCGTTGTCGCCCGCTTCGTTGCGGATATGGTCGAGGATATCCTCGACGTAGGCGTCCAGCCGCGCCTCTACCGTCTCGATGATCTTGGTCCTGAGAGAAGCGTAGCCGCCGGTCTGAGCGCTGGCGCGCGTCTCGTTGACGAAGGTCAGGAGGGTCAGGGCCTTGTCGACCTGCACTGGATCTGGGTCAGCGGTCAGTTTCGGAACACCCTTCGTGGTCTTGGGACCAAGCCGGATAATCTGAAGAGGCAAGGCGAGCCCCACGACATCGTCAGCCACCTTCAATTGGCCTTCGACGATGCCGGCCAATTGCTTCTTCATCCGCGCCACCTGGTTGCCCCACGGCCCCGTCGGCGACAGTGTCACGGTGTGCTCCAACTCGGCGATCTGGTGGGTGATCGCATCGATGGCTTTCGCGGCGGCGTGCCCAGCCTGCACGCCGGAGGTAGCGTTGAACTTCGAGAGCTTCTGGGTCGCCTCATTGATCTGCTCGACGACGCCACTGGCGAAGGTGGAGAGTTCTGACGCAGCCAGATAGGCCTCGGTCGGCTTGTCCATCACGCCGGAAATCACCCGCAGAATCTGCCAGGGTTCGGCCAGGTGCCCGGCCAGCATTTCGAAGTAGCGTGGCCCGCCGTCTTTATCGATCTTGCAGACGTCACCGTAGTAGAGCCTCAACTCCGCGGTTTTCTCCTGGTCCATTCGGCCGAGCCAGTCGGGCAGGCGCTCCAGGGCGCGGCGGGTCACGGCAGCCATGTCGAGGCATCGGGCCAAGGTCTCGGAGAGCCCTTCAGCCTGTTTCTCACAGAGCTTGGCGGCCTCCGCGAAAGGCCCGTCCGCGCGGTCCCGGATAGCGGCGGCGGCATAGACGCACAGACGGTCCAGGGGCTCGAGGCTCGGCTGGTCGGCCCGCCATTCGGTGAGCAGGGCGGTGACGGAATCGACCAACTCCGGGGTTTCGGCGCAAAGCCCCGCCCAGAGCAGGCCGAGAGTGCGAGTCGGAAAGGTCAGCCGGACGGTGTCGGCGCCACGGCACATTGGCGCGATTGGCGCGAAAACGGAGTTGCGCACGCGGCGGGTGCGCGCCTCGCCTTCCACCAGAGTGCGCACGGCGACCAGCGAGGCGTCGTAAGGACCTTCAGCGGAAAAGGCTTGAGCCAGCCCCATGAGCACCCTGTCCGGCGACGTCAGGACCAAAGTCTTCAAAAGGTTGAGCTTGCTTGGCGAAAGTTCGCCCATGATTTCCGCGCCTTGGGCGATATGCCCCCCAATCCACACCATGCTGAATACGGGTTAAGGCTTCCCAAAGGATTACGCCTGCGTCGCCCTGTCGCGCCGGATCCTGGATTGGTGGCGGAACACGCAAAACTCGGCGCGGGCTTCAAGCTTCCGCGCGCGGCAACACGAACCGCACCTTCAAACCGCCCAGGTCAGCCTCGCCCAGCGACACACTGCCTTCATAGGCTCTGGCCAGTTCGTCGACGATGGAGAGGCCGAGGCCCGAGCCCGGCGTCATTTCATCTAGCCGTGCGCCACGTTCCAGCACCTCGTCGCGCTCGTCCGCTGGAATGCCCGGGCCATCATCCTCGATGATCAGTTCGAACTGGGAGGCGTTCAGCGCCTCCGCCGTGGCCCGAACCTTGCCTTTTGACCATTTGCAGGCGTTTTCCATGACGTTTCCGGCGATTTCCAGAAGGTCCTGACGCTCGCCGTGGAAGACCAGCCCTTCGGGAGCCCTCCAGTCGATCACCACGCCTTTTGACCGAAAGATCCGCTCCAGGGTCCGGGCCAGTTCCTCGAGCACAGCCGCCACCGGCGTGCGCTCCCCGGGACCCTGTGAGCGCGCTGCCGCCCGGGCCCGGCGCAGGTGGTGGTCGACCTGGGCCTGCATCACACCGGCCTGCCGGGTCACGAGGTCCGACAGGGGGCCGGGCCGTTGTGAAGCCTCGGTCAGCATCACCGAGATGGGCGTCTTCAAGGCGTGGGCGAGGTTGCCAACATGGGTGCGTTGGCGCTCCACCACGTCCTGATTGTGCTCCACCAGAGCGTTGAGCTCCTCCGACAGTGACTGCAACTCGGGCGGATATGTCCCGGCGAGGCGCTCGGTCTTGCCATTGCGCACATTCGACACCTCCCGCTGCAGCGCGAACAGCGGTCCCAGCCCCACCCTAACCTGAACGATCACCGCGATGATGAGACCTATGCCGAGCAGGATCAGCGCGCCCGCGGTGATGATGGCGAAGGTGCGCACATCGCGGTCCACCGGGCTACGGTCTTCCCCGACCACGAAGATCACGGGCCTGAGGTAACCGGGAAGGCGGGCCTGAATGGCGGCGATGCGCAGCGATTCCCCGGCCGGCCCGTTGGCATTGTAGAAGATGGTCTGTCCGGCCTTGGCCGCCAGCTCTTCGGCTCCGCCCGGCGGGGCCTTCAGATCGGCGTCCCACAGGGAGCGAGAACGGACCACCGAGCGGATCCGCGCGCCGGCCGGCACGGCGATCTCCCAGTAGCGACCGGAATAGACCCGCAAGGCCCGGATATCGGTGAGGGCCGGCGCCGCAATCTCGCCGCGCTCATTGATGGTGGTGCCGGACAACAGGTTGTCGACCACTTCGACGAGGCCATTGTCGAGCCGTTTCAGGGAAGCCTGGTGGAACAGCAGGGTCAGCCCCGCGCCCGCCGCGGCCAGGACGCCGAGGCTCCAGATGACCGCCAGCAACACCAGGCGCCGGACGAGTGAAGTGGGCCTGCGCGCGGCGGGGCCGGGAGCGGGCTTCACATCGGCGGCGCTTGCCGGATCTGGCGTCGCCGCGGCCTGGGTCACGTGTCCTGGGTCTCGCCTTCGAGCGGGATTAGCCGGTAGCCCAGCCCTCGCACCGTCTCGATGCGATCCGGCCCGATCTTCTTGCGCACGCGGCCGATGAACACCTCCACGGTGTTGGAGTCGCGGTCGAAGTCCTGGTCATAGAGATGCTCCACCAACTCCGTGCGGCCGATCACCCGGCCCTGATGCATGATCAGGTAGTGGAGGAGGCGATATTCGAGGCTGGTCAGGCGCAGAGGCTCGCCATTGACGCTGGCCCGGGCCGCGCGGGGATCGAGCCGAAGGCCGCCGCAGGAGAGGCTCGGCGCGGCGTGGCCGGCTGACCGGCGCAATAGGGCGCGCAGGCGGGCCAATAGCTCCTCGGTGTGGAACGGCTTGGTCAGGTAGTCATCGGCTCCGGCGTCGAAGCCCGCCACCTTTTCGCTCCAGGCCCCCCGCGCCGTGAGGATCAGCACCGGCACGGCGACGTTCTCCCGCCGCCAGCGCTCCAGGACCGAAACCCCGTCCATTTTTGGCAGGCCAAGGTCCAGGATCACGGCGTCGTACGGCTCCGTCTCGCCCAGGAAATGGGCTTCCTCGCCGTCCGGGGCGTGGTCCACCGCATAGCCGGCGTCATCTAGGGCCAGCTTCAGCTGACGCGACAGGTCCGGATCGTCCTCGACGAGAAGAATGCGCATTCAAGGTTCCTAACTGCCCAGCCTAACCCACCAGGATCGCGCCGGTCGACGCATCGACGATGAAGTCCATCCGCCGTCCGTCATCGGTGATCCAGCGCACCCGGTAGACGGTCTGGTTGCCATATTGCTCCATCCCCGCGTCCAGGGGCCGGCCAGGGGTGCGGCGGCGGATCATCTCGATCACCTGATTCAACGGGATGATGCGGCCCCGGCGCACGCCATCGCGGGCCGTGTCCTGCTGCTGACTCCAGCCGGAGCCTAGCGAGTCGCGGGAATCGCCCATGCCCTGGCGGATTTGCGCCTCGCTCGCGGCGGGGAGGCCGGTCACGATCAGCAGGGTTCCAACAAGGGCGGCAATGCGCTTCATGGCGCCGTTTGTGGCCTCCGTCGGCTGAATAGCGTCTGAATGGAACCGTTAGGCGCCATCCCGCTCTCCATGGTCAAGCTTTGCGCCGCGGAACGTATGGCCGCTCCCTCCGCCAGGTCTCGGCGAAGGTCTCCAGGGCCGGGTCGGTCTGGTCCGGCAGCGTGATGACCAGCCGCGCCAGCAGGTCGCCGCGCTTGCCCCCCGAACCCGGCATGCCCTTGCCCTTCAGGCGCAAGGTCGAACCCGAGTTCGATCCTTTCGGTACGGTGACATTCACCGCACCGTCTGGCGTCGGGGCCTGCACCTTTCCTCCGAGCACCGCATCCGGCACCGACACGGGCAGGTCCATCACCAGGGTGTCACCCTCGCGCCGGTAAACCGGGTGTGGGCGGATCACCAGTTCGATGATCGCGTCTCCGGACCCAGCCGGTCCGGGGGCGCCTTGGCCTTTCAGCCGCATCATCTGGCCGTCGATCGCCGCCTTGGGGATGGTCACATCGATGGTCCGGCCGTCCGAAAAGGCGATCCGCTTCTTGGCGCCCTGGATCGCGTCTTCCAGGTCGATTTCCAGCTTGGCGCGGACATCCTGGCCCTTCTGCGGGCCTCCGAAGCCGCCGAACCCGCCCTGTCTCTGGCCGCCGCCCTGGCGGCCGAACATGTCGCCGAAGAGATCGCTTATATCGATGCCCTCGAAGTCGGTCTGCCGCCCGCCGCCGCCGGACCGGAATCCACCCTGGCCGAAGGGATTGCCCCCCTGACCAAAGGGGTTGCCCTGAAATCCCCGCATAGTCTCGCGTCCGTCGGCATCGATTTCGCCGGCGTCGAACTTCTTCTTCTTTTCAGGATCACCGATGATGTCGAATGCGCCGGAAACCTGTTTGAACTTTTCCTCGGCGGCCTTGTCGCCCGGATTGGTGTCCGGATGATATTTCTTGGCCAGCTTGCGAAAGGCGCTGCGGATCTCCGCCTCGCTCGCCCCGCGCGGCACGCCAAGCTCGCTATAGGGGTCACGCGCCAATCTTCAGGTCCTCTTCGGCTGACAACTTCGCCTCTCAGTTAAGCCAACGCTGTTCCAGCGCAAGAGGCGATGTTGCAATTTCGCCACAGCGGGCGTTCGCTAGGTCACGTGCCCGAACGCGCAGCCGGGCGCTCCGCGTGTCGTAGGGCAGGCATGACTATTCCCAATCGTCATCGCTCTTATCGCGCATCAGGTCCCAGCTCTCGAAATCGAGTGCGTCTTCCGGGTCGTTCAGCGCAGCTTCAGAAACCACCTGCTTTCTTACCGACACCCCCGCCCGGTGCACGCTATCCGGATCGCCGGTGATGAGG
>JAXMCG010000034.1:0-31898 GCA_046349475.1 Caulobacteraceae bacterium
GCATCAGGTCCTCGAAGGTCTGCGGGCGCGGGCCGCGCAGGGCGTGTCTCTCCAGGGCGTCGCGGGCGAAGCCGAAGGCTTCGGGGGCCAGCTCCAGGCGGCAGAGCGGCGACTTCAGGACGCTGAGCAGGGCCACAGGATCGGCATGGTCGTTGACCAGCCCCGCGACCTGCCGCGCCAGGACCGCGACGGGATAAGCCGCCAGGTCCATGCCGGCGGAGGAATCGGCTTCCACACCCCAGCGGGAGAGGCGCGCCGAGACGCGCCGCGCCAGAGCGAGGTCCGGCGTGATCAGGGCGGCGGTCTTGTCCGGCGTCTCCAGCACCTCGCGCAGCAGCAGGGCGGCAAGGGCGGCGGTTTCCTCCTCTTGCCGGCCGGCGACGACCGCGAGGCCCTGCAGCCCCTCGGCGATGGGATCGAGGCCAGCCTCGCCCGTCTCGTCGCGGATCTTGCCGATTTCCCGCAGCCAGTCGCGGGTGGTCTCGGCGGGGCGCAGGGCAGCATTGATCAGGCGGCGGCGCCACCGGCCGCGCATGGAAGGCGCGGCGCTGGGCGGCCATTCCGCCACCTGCGTGCGATCCAGCTTCGCACGCATTTCAAGCAGCCGTTTCATGGCCCCCTGTGGGTGTTGGTCATCGACCTTGGTCCAGGCGCTTTCGTCCAGATCGAGATCGAGGCCCGGCAGCACCACGCAGCCCCGCGGCGCCTGGGCGATCACCGCCAGGAGGTCGCCGGTGGCCGGCACCGTGCCCGTCGAGCCGGCGGCGATCAGCAGGTGGCGGGGCGGCCGGGCGGCCCAGGTTTCGGCGAGGCGCCGCAGGAGACGCGTGCGGCGCTCGGCGACATCAATCACGCCAAGTTCGGCAAGACGGACGGGCCAGGCGGCCAGGGCCTTTTTCAGGAAGGCGGCGCTCTTGGCCCAGTGCAGGGCATGGTCGGCATCCACCAGATCGTCCAGGGCGGACGGGTCGGCGACCTCCTCGATCTGGCAGCTATCCAGGAATTGAGCCAGGGAGTCGGCATAGGCGAGGGTCCCGGCGGCATCGAGCTCGACACCGAGCAAGTCCTCGTGCGCCTTGACGATCCCCGCCAGTTCGAAGCGCCGCCGCCAGGGCGAGATGGAAGGCGGCAGGTCGAGGGCGATGTCACCCGGCTCGAAGGGTGGCTCACCGTCATCGAGGTCACCGAGGGGCCGGATCTGGGGCAGGAGCGCCGCGTTGCCGCCGCCCGCCAGCAGGAAGGCGTGGGCCAGTTCCCGGCCGCCCCGGCGGGTGGGGGTGAGGATCAGGGCGTCGGCGATGGCCTCGGGGCCGGCGCCGGCCAGTTCGTCCATGACGCCACGCGCCAGGTCTTCGGCGAAGGGCCGGTGCGCCGGGATCGTGTACCAGCGCGGTCCAGGCCCGTCGAAGAGGCGCGTCACCCCTGCTCCTCAGGCGGCCGCTCTTGAGCAAGGCGCGCCTCGGCGGCGATTTTGGCCTGAGGATCGCCAACGTGCATCCAGAGGCCCGGCGGGGCGACGCCGAACACCCGGCCCTGGGCGGCCAGCCGCTTCCAGATATCGAGCAGGCCGAAGGGCCCCTCCGGCCCGTCGGCCACCACTTCTGGCTTGGCGATGTGGGCGCCGACATAGACGTAAGGGGCGCTCTCGCCGGGGTTCTTGAACCGCACCCGGCCGTCTGGTTCGAGGAACACGTCCCCGGTGTCGTGAAAGCCGATGGAGGTTTGGGTCGGGGCGAGCATGAGGCAAACCTCCATGCGCGCGGCGTCAAAGGCGGACGCCACGGCGTCCAGGGCGGACGCCCCCTGCTCAATCCAGACCGCGTCGATATTCGCCACCCAGAACGGGCCGTCGCCCAGCAGGGGAAGGGCCAGTTTCACGCCGCCGCCGGTTTCCAGGGCCTGAGCCCGTTCATCGGAGATCAGGATGCGGGGCGCGCCGGTCCGCCTGGCAAGGTGCGCCTCCATGAGGTCGGCGAAATAGTGGACATTGACCACCGCCGTCTCGACGCCGGCCTCGGCCAGCCGGTCGAGGGTGTGATCCAGCAAGGCTCGCCCAGCCACCTCCACGAGGGCCTTGGGTCGGTCATTGGTCAGGGGCCGCATGCGGGTGCCGAGACCGGCAGCCAGCACCATCGCCGTCTTCGGGGCGGTCTTGGGTCCGCTCATCCGCGCGTGCCTTCGGGCACATAGCGCTCGAGCCAGAGGCCGAGTTCTTCCAGGCCCGGTTCGGCGATGCAGCGGTCCACATAGCGCCATAGGCGGGGCAGGAAGGCCTCGTATTTCGGCTTGTTGTCGCGGGTCACCAGACGGGCGAAAATGCCGAGAATGCGGAAAACGTTCAGCGCCCCCAAGGCCCGGTAGTCGGCCAGGAAAGCGTCCGCATCCACCTCCGGACGGGCGCGCAGATAGCGCTCCAGGCAGGCTCGCTCGCGTTCGGCGGAAACCTCCCGCCGGGCGTCGTGCAGCAACATCGAGAGGTCCCAGACCGGATGGGCGAGGACCGCGTCCTGGAAGTCCAGCAGGCCGACCCGGGCCGGACCGGCGCGCTCCGGCAGCCAGATGAGGTTCTCGGCGTGATAGTCGCGGTGGCAGAAGACGGACGCGCCCGCCTCTCCGCGCGCCCGGATCGGGGCCCAGATGGCTTCCCACTCGGCCAGGGCGTCCGCATCGAAGGCGACCTGCGGGCGCAGCTTCGGCGTCCATTCCGTGAAGAGATCCTGCGCCGTCTTGAGGGCGAGGTTGTCGTAGGTGAGCAGGGGCCAGACGGCGCCATCGGTCTTGAGCTCGGCCGGGGGACGCTCGGCATGCAGCAGAACCAGGGCGTCGATCGCCGCGTCATAGAGCGGCCCTTCATCGGCCCCTTCCGCGATGAGCGTGGCGTAGAGGTTGTCGCCAAGGTCTTCCAGCACGGCGAAGCCGCGCCCCGCATCGCTGGCGATGATCTTCGGGGCGGAGAGACCGCGAGAGGTGAGATACCCGGCGGCGGCGATGAAGGCGTCCACCCGCCCGGCGGCGAGGCGGGCCAGGGCGTTGTACCCCAGGGCCTGGCGTTCGGCGGCGGTGGCGTTGGGCGGACAGGGCTGGGTCTCGGCCGCGGGCGGCTGGTCCATCAGGATGAAGCTGGGGCCGCTGGCGGGGTGCAGCCGCTCATAGGCGCGGGTCGAGGCGTCGCCGGCCAGGCGCTCGCGCCGGGCGTCCGCCAGCCCGGCGGCGGCCAGAAACGCCGCCTTTTCCGCTTCACGCGCTGAACTCAAAGCCGCGTCCCTCCCAGGCGCCGTGGGGCATGAGCCGCACATGCCGCGCCGTGCCCGTTTCGTCGATGGCGATCTCGATGTCCAGCCGGTCAGGCGGACGATGGGGATCCAGCCGCTCCGGCCACTCAATGATCGCCGCCCCGTCCTCCAGGGCCTCGTCCAGGCCGATCTCGAACGCCTCCTCGGCGTCCGCCAGGCGATAGAGGTCGAAGTGGGTGAGATCGAGGCTGTCGCCCTCATAGAACTGAGCCAGGGTGAATGTCGGGCTGGGAGCCTCTTCATCCGGCGTTGTCAGAGCCCGGATCGCTCCGCGCGCCAGAACGGATTTGCCGGCCCCAAGCGGCCCGGAAAGACAGAGCGCCTCGCCGGGACGCAACTCGCGGGCCAGCGCCGCGCCGAGCCGCGCCGTGGCGCCTTCGCTGTCGAGCCTGAAATCTCCGTCCGCCGGAACGATCATGTGCCGGACCATGCCCGCCAGGCGCGGCCTCGTCCATCGCCCGTCACCTTGGCATCGCTTGCCAAGCCGGGCCGCGAAAGGCGACAGTCAGCGGGCAATACGGGGCGCTCCATGAAAACCTTCCGGCTCTGGCTGATCCTTATTCTCATCGCCGCCGCCGCCGTGGCCGGGCTTTACGGCTATTGGAACTTTTTCTTGCGGTTCAAGCCGCACACCATCGAGAAGAACCAGCCGGAGATCGTACAGCTACTGGAGCGGTCCGGCTGGGTGTCGCCGGGCCTGCCGGGGCCGCCCCTCTATATGATCTCGTTCCGGGACTGCCCGGAATGCGAAGTCTTCCAGCGCGAAATGTTTCCGAAGCTGCAGGCCGCCGGGGTCGATACGCGCGTGATCATGATCGCCCGGGCCGACACCGCCGAGGGCCTGCCCGCCTCCAGCGCCGCGGAGCGAACCACCGTCGCCGAGCTCTGGACCAACCGCAATTGGCGGCTCTGGCAGCAGTGGGAGAAGACCCCGACCCAGGGCTGGACGGCCCAGGGTCTGATCGCCGCCGACGGTGACATCGCCCGCTCGGCCATCGTCGAGGCGAGCCGCAAGATGGTGACGGACCTCACGCCCCTGCTGCGCAACAACGGGGTTTCCTTCGCCTATCCGCTGCTGGTCTGGAAGACGCGGGAGGGCGAGTGGCACGCCTGCGCCTGCACCCGGAAGGAAACCTATGCCTATCTGCTCAAGGAGCTCGGCGCCTGAAGCCAGGCCCGGGCCCGCGTCTTGAGCCCGGCAACGTCCTTCAGCTCGCACTCCCAGACGGTCTCGACCCGCCAGCCGTCGGCTTCCAGTTCGGCGCGCACGCGGGCGTCGCGCGCCACATTGCGAGCGACCTTGGCGGTCCAATAGTCGCGATTAGCCTTCGGCACGCGTGATCCCCGCGCGCAGTCGTGACCATGCCAGAAGCAGCCGTGCACGAAGATCGCCAGACGACGGCCCGGCATGACGATGTCCGGCTTTCCCGGCAGATCGGCGCGGTGCAGGCGGTAGCGGGCGCCCAGCCCAGTCAGCAGGGCCCGCATCGTCCGCTCCGGCCCGGTGCCGGAACTCTTCACCCGGCGCATCACCGCCGAGCGCTTCTCCCGCGGATAGACGTCTGTCGTCACAGCCCTTCGAAGAGAGCGGTCGAGACATAGCGCTCGGCGAAGGAGGGAATGATCGTCACGATGGTCTTGCCCGCGAACTCCGGGCGGGAGGCGACGTCGAAAGCCGCCACCAGGGCCGCGCCGGACGAGATGCCCACCGGAATGCCGTCCAGCGCCGCGACCTTTCGGGCCATGGCGAAGCTGTCTTCCGGCGAAACCTGGATGATCTCATCCATCACCGAGCGGTCGAGGACCGCGGGCACGAAGCCTGCGCCGATGCCCTGAATACGGTGCGGGCCAGGGGCGCCGCCTGAGAGCACCGGCGAGAGGGTGGGCTCGACGGCGATCATCTGCACCGATGGCTTGCGCGCCTTCAAGACCTGGCCGACCCCGGTGATTGTGCCCCCCGTGCCGACGCCGGAAATGACCGCGTCGACGTTTCCCGCTGTGTCGTTCCAGATCTCCTCGGCGGTGGAGACCCGGTGCACCGCCGGATTGGCGCTGTTCTCGAACTGCTGCGGCATCACCGAGCCCGGGATTTCGGAGAGCAGTTCCCGCGCCCGGGCGACGGCCCCCGTCATGCCTTTCTCAGCGGGGGTCAGCTCCAGCTTGGCGCCGAGGATCAGCAGCATCTTGCGCCGCTCGATGGACATGCTTTCCGGCATCACCAGGATGAGCTTCAGACCCTTGGCCGCCGCCACGAAAGCCAGCGCGATTCCGGTGTTGCCACTGGTCGGCTCGACGATGGTCGTGCCCGGCTTAACCAGGCCCTTGGCCTCCAATGCCTCGATCATCGAGGCGCCGATGCGGTCCTTCACCGAGGCGATGGGATTGAAGAATTCCAGCTTCGCCAGGACCTCGCCCTTCGGCTTCAGCTCGGCGGTGAGGCGAGGCAGGCGCACCAGCGGGGTGTCGCCGATGGTGTCGATGATAGAATCGTAGATCTTGCCGCGCCCGGCCCGTTTGAAGCGGGTGGCGTCATAGGTGTTGGCGGCGGGGGAGTCGGCCATGGGGGTCTCTCGAAGCTTAAATACCCTAGGACTTCGACCTTACCCCAGCCAGGCAGGCCGTGGAATTCCCAACGCCCACCAAATTCCTATTAACGCAATAGAGATTTCCTCTATCCGGCGGCGATTCTCTGGGGCGCTTCCGCTAGGAGCGGCTCCAGAATGTGCGCCGCGACCCAGCGCACCACCGGCACGGCCACGCCGTCTCCCACAACATGCAAGGCGCCCGTCGCGGCGGCGGGCAGCTTGTAGTCATCCGGCAGCCCCATGGCGCGGGCGCCCTCGCGCGCCGTCATCAGGCGGGTTCTGACCTCACCGTTCTCGACGATCGCCAGCAACTGCCGGGATGAGCCTCCGCGCGGTGTGCGCAGACATCCCGCCAGGCCGTCGAAGCGCACCTCCGCTCGCTGTTCGCCGCAGCGCATGCGCCGGAAAACCGCGCCGATCTTTCGCTCGCCGCTGGCGGCGGCGGCGTCGATTTTCGCGCGGTGGCGGTCATCCATCAGGGCGAGCAAGGACTTGGTCTTGTCCGCGCCGCGCCACGCCACCTTGTCATCGGGCTCCAGGATGGCGGCGAGATCGGAGTTGGCGCGCATCTGCCCGGGTGTCGGCCAGTCGATCCAAAGGGCCCGTAGATCCGGGGGAAGGCCGTCCCGCGCCTTGGCGATTGCGGGGCTCGCGCTTCCAGCCGGAAGGTCGATGCGATCACGGCAGGCCACTATGACGATCCGGGGGCGCGACTGGGGCAGAAAGGTCGAGGCGTCGATCTCAATGGCGCCGAAGCGGTAGCCGATCTCAGCGAAGGCCCGGCAAAGGGCGTGAAAGTCAGCACCGCGCCGGGAGTTCAGGAGGCCGACGACGTTTTCCACAGCGATCAGGCGCGGCGCGCGAGCCTCGGCGGCGAGCTGCTGCATAAGGCGCCAGAATCCGAAGAAGGCAGAGGACCGCCCGCCTTGCAGCCCGGCCCGGGCGCCGGCGAGACTGAAATCCTGGCAGGGGCTCGAAGCCCAGGCGAGATCGGCGCGCCCTGGAAGGTCACTGGTCCGCAGCGCCCAGACATCACCCGCCCTCAAGTGATCGTCCCCAAAGTTGGCGGCATAAGTGCGTGCCTTCAGAGGGTCGAAATCATTGGCGAAAAGACAGTCCCAGCCCGCGCCGAGACCCAACCGGGCCATGCCGCCCCCGGCGAAGAATTCGTAGAAGGTGAAGGGGGCGGTTCGACTCACGGCCGGCGCAGACTATCGTGCGTCGGCCAGAGCCCGCCATGGGCGAAAAGGAAGGGTGCCCATGCGCCGCAGCATCGTCCTCGCCACGCCCGTTCTTGCCGCCCTCGTTCTGTTGGCCGCCTGCCAAAAGCAGGAACCAAAGGAGCAGCCCCCGTATGGGACCTTGCCGGTGGAGGTGGTGAGGCCGGAGGCCATGCCGGCCCAGCCGGCCGCCGAACAGCCTGGAGCGGAAACGCCGGCCCCGGCGCAGCCCACGCCTGAAGCGACCTTGCCCGAGGCGAAGGCGGCCCCGGAACCTCAGATCGCGGCCTCGGCGCCCTCCACCGCGCCCGCGCCTCCCGCCCCGAAGCCGCCGCCCCCGCCCCGGCCGGGCTCGGGCCCCTTTATCGGGAATTTCCATCTGATGGGCACGGAGCCGTTCTGGAATGTCACTATCCAGTCAGGCGGCATCACGCTCCAGCGGCCAGACCGGCCCGACGTGAGCGCCTCCAACCCGGGGCCCGTGGTCACCGGAAATTCCGCCACCTGGACAGGGCGTTTCGCCCAAAGCCGTCTGATCGTCACCCTTACGCACAAGACCTGTTCCGATGGGATGAGCGACCGGGTCTACGCCTATGAGGCAGAAGTTCAGATCTGGGGCACGGTGCTCGAGGGCTGCGGGGCCGCCGGCTGAGCTGAAACGTGGCGGGTCGGCAAGGCGAGGCCGATCAGAACCGCGAGAACGAAGGCCACAAGAATAAGGAGCCGCACCCCTAAGGAAGGGGATACCCAGGCCAAGAGGGCCCGACTCTTCTCGCGGACGACGGTCAAAAAACGCATCCTCTCACACCAGCACTTGCACGCACTTCATATCCGTCCCCAAAGATCATATGGGGACGGACCACCGACTTTTCACGTGCATGGGATTGGCGCCTCGCCCTTGACGGACCGGAGGTGGGGAGCGGCAAATACAAGGAGGGAAAGCACGCTTCACCAAAAAGGAGGCGGCGATGGAACGCAGCCACGACATCATCATCCGGGGCGGCCTTGTCTATGACGGCTCCGGCGGCGCCCCTGTGGAAGCCGACGTCGGCATCAAGGACGGGGTGATCACGCAGGTCGGCAAGATCGCTGGTACCGCCCACGAGGAGATCGACGCCCGGGGCAAGATTGTCACCCCCGGCTTCGTGGACGTGCACACTCACTATGACGGCCAGGCCACCTGGGATCAGCGCATGCAGCCCTCCTCGTGGCACGGCGTCACCACGGTGATCATGGGCAATTGCGGGGTCGGTTTCGCGCCCTGCCAGGGCGATGACCACGACCGGCTGATCCGCCTGATGGAGGGGGTGGAAGACATTCCCTTCCCCGTCCTCGCCGAGGGCCTGAAGTGGAACTGGGAGAGCTACCCGGACTATCTGGACGCCCTGCAGGACCGGCATTTCGACGTCGATATCGGCAGCCAACTGCCCCATGCCGCTCTGAGGGTCTTCGTGATGGGTGAGCGCGGGGCCAACCGCGAGCCGGCCACGGAGGCCGATATCGCGGCCATGTCGGCGATCGCCAAGCGCGCGGCCGAGGCCGGGGCGCTGGGCTTTTCCACATCGCGCACCCTCAATCACCGCACCAGCGATGGCCAGCCGACCCCGACGCTCACGGCTGGCGAAGACGAGCTGACCGGCATCGCCATGGGCCTGGCCGCGGCCGGCAAGGGGGTCTTGCAGTTCGTCTCCGACTTCCGCGATCCGGAAGAGGAATTCGCCATGATGCGGCGGATCGTCGAGGCCTCGGGGCGGCCCCTCTCCTTCTCCATGGTGCAGTCGCCGGCCAATGCCGGCTCTTATAAGGTGCTGCTGAAGGCGCTGGAGGACGCCGTCGAGAGCGGCCTTCAGATGAAGGCCCAGGTGCCGGTGCGCCCCGTCGGCGTGCTGCTCGGCCTGGAACTGACAGTCAATCCGTTCTCCACCTACCCGCTCTACCGCGAGATCAGCCGCCTGCCCCTGGCGGAGCGCGTGGAAAAGCTGAGCAATCCGGATTTCCGCGCCCGCCTCTTGGAGCACCGTCCGGACGGGCCGATGCGCGGAATGATGAGCAACTTCGACAATATGTACCTGATGACCCCAGTGCCGGACTACGAGCCGACTAAGGATCAGACCATCGCGGCGGAATCGGCCCGCAGGAATGTCAGCCCCGAACAGGTGGCGCTGGACCACATGCTCACGAACGGCGGGCGCGGCATGATCTACGTGCCTCTGCTCAACTATACGGAGGGCGACCTCGCCCCGGCTCTGGAGATGCTGACCCACAAGGACTGCGTGCCGGGCCTCTCCGACGGTGGCGCCCACGTGGGGATGATCTGCGACGGGTCTTTCCCGACTTCGCTGCTCACGCACTGGACGCGCGACCGCACGCGCGGCCCGAAGCTGCCGATTGAGCATGTGGTGAAAGCCCAGTGCCTGGATACGGCCCGAGCCGTCGGCCTCTTCGACCGTGGTCTGCTGGCGCCGGGTTACCGGGCCGATCTCAATGTCATCGACTATGACAACCTCGTCCTGCACGCCCCGAGCGTCGCCTATGACCTGCCGGCCGGCGGGCGGCGGCTGATCCAGAAGGCCGACGGCTATTCGATCACCATGGTAGCCGGCCAGATCACCTACCGCGATGGCGAGCCCACCGACGCCCTGCCTGGACGCCTTCTGCGGGGGGCGACCAGCGCCCCGGTCGCCATGGCCGCGGAATAGAAGGAGTAGCGGCCATGCCCCGGATCCTGGAAGAGAGCTGCGAGTGGCGCGCGGGCGACGTGGCCGATCCAGCCCGCTGGACGGAGCATTTCAGCCCGGCCGAGATCGCCGAGCTGGAGCGGGCGATCATGCACGCCCGCGACACCAGCGATGACATGCTCGACATCGGCAAAGCGGAGTTCCCCCTGCCGACCCTAGGCCCCCGCCTGAAGTCCATCGAGGCGGAGCTGATGCACGGGCGCGGTTTCGTGCTCATGCGCGGCCTGCCCCGGGACGACTGGGACAATGACGACATGTGCCTGGCCTATTGGGGCATTGGGGCGCACCTCGGCCGGCCCTGGCCGCAGAACCACTTCGGTCATGTCCTCGGCGACGTCACCGACCAGGGCAAGCTGCCGGGCGATCCCACCGCGCGGGGCAACGAACTGGGCCAAATCGGCCTCGACTTTCACTGCGACGGTTCCGACCTCGTCGGCCTCCTCTGCCTGCAGACCGGCGTCTCGGGCGGGCTGTCGGCCGTCTGCAATTCGGTGGCCTTGCATAATGACCTTGTCCGCGAGCGGCCGGACCTCGCCGTGGCTCTTTATGCGCCGCAGCCCTATGACATGCGGGGCGAGAACGCCCCCGGCAAACGCGGCTGGTACGAAATGCCGGTCTTCACCGACCACGGCGGCCGGCTCTTCATCCGCCTGATCGCCGCCTACATCCACGCCTCCCAGCGCCACCCCGATGCGCCGCGCCTGAGCGACGCTGCGCGCGAGGCCCTGGCCTGGATGCATAACCGGGCCGAGAGCGGCGCCTATGGCGTGATCATGGATTTCCAGCCGGGGGACATGCAGTTCATCAACAACTACCACATCCTGCACGGCCGGACGCCCTATGTGGACGACCGGGACGCAGGCAAGATTCGCCACCTGAAGCGCCTGTGGCTCGAAACCGAGACGCTCACCGACCGGCCCGCCTACTTCAGAAACAACATCTCCAGCCACTGGGCGGAGAAGAAGGTGATCAGCCGGCTGGATGTCTGACTATTCGCCGAACCCCTCGCCGGGCTCGATCGGTTGCATTCGGATCAGGCGGGAATCCAGCACACCGGCCTGACGGTGCTTGACGTGCTCCCGGTAGCCGGGGTCCGTAACCATCTCAAGAAACGCACCCGCCGATGGATATTCAGCGATGAAGGCCAGGTCCCATTGTTCATCGACGGGGCCGGTGACCACGACTTGCGGCCGCCCGGCCCATATCTGGCGGCCGCCCACCCGCTTGAAGACCTCCGCCGAAGTTCGGCCATAAGCGCGGTAGGCCTCCAGGCCGGTCAGCCCCCTGCCGTGATCCGGATGCCCGGGCGGATAGTCGGCCACCGCCTTCAGGCGGATCAGATTGAGCATTTGGATGGGCTGATCGCGCGGCAGGGCCTTGAAGGCGTCAAACTGCGGGCGGGTCGGGTCAATTGATCCGGTATGTGGTGAGTTGTCCGATTGCGAAGCGTTTTCGCTCATGCCAAGGGTCTCCGTGAACAGCGCACCTTGCTCATGGCGGGGCGTTTTCCTCAACAGTCTCAGGAGGCTAGGCTTTCCTTACGGAAAGTTCAGAAAAAAAACGCTTGCACCAAGAGTGATCGCTGATATCTAATCAGTGTCAAGTTCCGAGCGGCCCGGAGGTGGGGATACTTCCGGGATTCAACCGGTCGGGGCTCTTCGTTCAAGTCTCTCGCTGTTCATTGTCTCAAATATCATTGTGCCTTGGAGGCCTCCCATGAATCTCCGCCTCGCCGCGGCGTGCGCCGCTATGTCTTTTGCTTTCGCCGGCGCCGCCATCGCCGCCGTCCCGCCGACCACCGCTACCCTTGAAACTCCGGTGGCCGCCCCCAAGCAGATCGCCGCCGGCGGAGCGATCTGGAACTGTGCGGGTTCCACCTGCGTCTCCAGCGGCGCAAACCAGGACAGCACTCAGGTCACCACCTGCAGGGTGCTCGTGCGCAAACTCGGCAAGGTGACCGCGTTCGCGTCCGCGCGTCGCACACTCGACGCCGACGAACTGACGCGCTGCAACGCTGTCGCTGGCTAGGCGAACCACAAGATCGCGATTGATCGGCAAACGCCCCTCCTCCCGGCCGGGAGGAGGGGTTTTTCGTGAGCGGACTTCTCGCCGGCCTTTTTGGCGCGCTGTGGCGCGGCCGCCGCGCCCAAGGCTTTGGCTGCAAAGGGCCCGCCGTTCGGTTGCGATGCAAAAGATCGCGTGCTATCAGGCGCGCGGCTTCGGACGAGGGGGCTTTTCCGGCCTCGTAAGTCCATGTGCTTTTCCAAGCGCTTTCAAGCCTTTAGCCGGGTTGGGAACTCTCCCATCCGGTCGCGCGGGCAACATCGGACGGACCCTTTAAGTGGCGGATGATTCCAAGGCTTCGGACGTGGGCGAACGTTACGCCCAGGCCCTATTTGATCTGGCGCGCGATGAGAACGCCATCGCGGCCATCGAGGCGGACCTTAAGTCTTTGAAGGCAATGCGCGCCGAGAGCGCGGACCTTCGGACCCTCATCGCGTCCCCTGGCTTCACCGCCGAAGCCAAGGCCAAGGGCTTGGCGGCGATCGCCGATAAGGCGGCCTTCAACGCCACAACCAAGAAATTCCTCGGCCTTCTGGCCGGCAACGGCCGGGCTTCGGCCCTGCCCGGCGTAGTCGCCGCTTTCGAGCGCCTGAGCGCCGAGGCGCGCGGCGCCGTCTCCGCTGAAGTCGTCACCGCCCAGCCCCTCACGGCCGCCCAGGCCAAGGGCGTCGCCTCGGCCCTGCGCCAGGCGCTCGGCAAGGACCCCGAAATCGAAACCCGCGTCGACCCCGCCATCCTCGGCGGCATCAAGGTCAAGGTGGGGTCTCGCCTGTATGACGCTTCGCTGAAATCGAAGCTCGATCAACTCAAGTTCGCCCTGAAGAGAGCGTAAGAAAATCATGGACATCCGCGCGGCTGAAATTTCGGCCATCCTCAAGAGCCAGATCGCCAACTTCGGCCAGGAGGCTGACGTCTCGGACGTTGGCCAGGTGCTTTCGGTAGGTGACGGCATCGCTCGCGTCTTCGGCCTGGACAAGGTTCAGTCCGGGGAAATGGTCGAGTTTCCGAAGGCTGGCGTGAAGGGCATGGCCCTGAACCTGGAACGCGACAATGTCGGCGTCGTGATCTTCGGCGAAGACCGCGCCATCTCCGAAGGCGACGAAGTTCGCCGCCTCTCTGAAATCGTGGACGTGCCGGTGGGCCGTGGCCTCTTGGGCCGCGTCGTCAACCCGCTGGGCGAGCCTATCGATGGCAAGGGCCCGATCCAGAATGTGGCCGAACGCCGCCGCGTGGACGTGAAGGCCCCGGGCATCATCCCGCGCAAGTCGGTGCACGAGCCGATGTACACCGGCCTGAAGTGCATCGACGCCCTGACCGCCATCGGCCGCGGCCAGCGCGAACTGATCATCGGCGACCGTCAGACCGGCAAGACGGCCGTCTGCGTCGATACCATTCTGAACCAGAAGGACGTCAACGCCTCCGACAAGGAGAACGAGAAGCTTTTCTGCATCTATGTCGCCATCGGCCAGAAGCGCTCGACCGTGGCCCAGATCGTCAAGACGCTCGAAGAGCGCGGCGCCCTGGACTACACGATCGTCGTGGCCGCCACGGCCTCTGAGCCGGCGCCGCTGCAGTTCCTGGCGCCCTTCGCCGGCTGCGCCATGGGCGAGTGGTTCCGCGACAACGGAATGCACGCCCTCGTCGTCTATGACGACCTCTCCAAGCAGGCCGTGGCCTACCGCCAGATGTCCCTGCTTCTGCGCCGCCCGCCGGGCCGCGAAGCCTATCCGGGCGACGTGTTCTATCTGCACTCTCGCCTGCTGGAACGCGCCGCGAAGCTGAACGAAGACAATGGCTCGGGCTCGCTGACCGCTCTGCCGATCATCGAAACCCAGGCCAACGACGTGTCGGCCTATATCCCGACCAACGTGATCTCGATCACCGACGGCCAGGTGTTCCTCGAAACCGACCTCTTCTTCCAGGGCATCCGCCCGGCCATGAACATCGGCATCTCGGTGTCGCGCGTGGGCTCTTCGGCCCAGATCAAGGCGATGAAAACCGCCGCCGGCCCGCTTAAAGGCGAGCTCGCCCAGTATCGGGAAATGGCCGCCTTCGCGAAGTTCGGCTCCGACCTCGACGTCACCACCCAGCGCCTGCTGGCCCGCGGTGAGCGCCTGACCGAGCTCCTGAAGCAAGCCCAGTACGCGCCGCAATCCGCCGCCGAACAGGTGTGCAGCCTCTACGCCGGCACGCGCGGCTACCTCGACCGCATCCCCACCGCCCAGGTGAGCCGCTTCGAGACCGAACTGCTGGCCCGCCTGCATGCCAAGCACCAGGACATCCTGGATGGCATCACGTCGGAAAAGGCCCTGACGGAAAAGCTCGAGAACGACCTGAAGGCCGCCCTCGCCAGCTTCGTCGAGACGTTCGCGTAAGAGACTGAGAGCCAGAGGATACGGATAGCCGCCCATGGCCACCGTCAAGGAACTGCGCACCCGGATTGCTTCGCTGCAGTCCACGCAGAAGATCACCAAGGCCATGCAGATGGTCGCCGCCGCCAAGCTGCGCCGCTCGCAGGACGCGGCGGTGAGCGCGCGGCCCTATGCCGAGCGCATGGCCGCCGTGATCGCGAACCTCGCCGCCGGAGTCTCCGGTGAAGGGGCTCCTAAGCTCCTGGCCGGGACCGGCTCCGACCAGAAGCAACTGATCGTCGTCGCCACCTCCGACCGGGGTCTGGCCGGCGGGTTCAACTCATCGATCGTGCGCGCCGCCCGTGAGCGGATCGGCAAACTGATCAACGAGGGCAAGCAGGTCTCGATCATCACCCTGGGCAAGAAGGCGCGCGACCAGCTGCGCCGTCTCTACGGCGACAAGATCGTAGCCTCCTACGAAGCCGGGGGCGCGCCGTCCCTCGCCGCCGCCCAGGCGGTGAGCGAGAAGGTGTTGGAAATCTACGAGGCCGGTCAGGCCGACGTGGTGACCCTGTTCTACAGCCGCTTCAATTCGGTGGTCAGCCAGGTGCCGACCGGCCGTCAGCTGATCCCGGCGACGGTGGATACCGCCGCGGGCGGCATCGACCTGAAGAACGCCGGCTACGAATACGAACCGGACGAGACCGCGATCCTGGAAGCTCTGCTGCCGCGCAACATCACCGTCCAGGTGCTGGCCGCCCTGCTGGAAAATCAGGCCGGCTTCTTCGCCAGCCAGATGACCGCCATGGACAATGCCACGCGCAATGCCGGCGACATGATCAACTCGCTGAACATCATCAAGAACCGCACTCGCCAGGCGCAGATCACCAAGGAGCTGATCGAGATCATCTCCGGCGCCGAAGCCCTTTAGGAAGACAAGAGAGTTCACATGGCCCGAGCCGCCGCCAAAAAGGCCCCCGAAGCCCCCGCCACGACCGGTGTCGCCACCGGCCGGATCTCCCAGGTCATCGGCGCCGTCGTCGACGTCGAATTCGACGGCCACCTGCCGGCGATCCTGTCGGCGTTGGAAACCACCAACAATGACCAGCGGACTGGCCAGCCCTTCCGCCTGGTGCTCGAAGTGGCCCAGCACCTGGGTGAGAACACCGTGCGCACCATCGCCATGGACACCACCGAGGGCCTGACCCGCGGCCACCCCGTGACTGACAGCGGCGGCCCGATCGTCGTGCCGGTCGGCCCGGGCACGCTCGGCCGCATCATGAACGTCATCGGCGACCCGATTGACGAAGGCGGCCCGATCCAGTCGGAGCTGCGCAACCCGATTCACCGCGAAGCCCCTTCCTTCGCCGAGCAATCGACCTCGGCCGAAGTGCTGGTCACCGGGATCAAGGTGGTGGACCTGCTCTGCCCCTACACCAAGGGCGGCAAGATCGGCCTGTTCGGCGGCGCTGGCGTGGGCAAGACCGTGACCATGCAGGAACTGATCAACAACATCGCCAAGGCCTACGGCGGCTATTCAGTGCTGGCCGGGGTGGGTGAACGCACCCGCGAAGGCAACGACCTCTATCACGAGATGATCGAATCCGGCGTGAACCAGCCGGGCGGCGGCGGCGAGAGCCGTTGCACCCTGGTCTACGGCCAGATGAACGAGCCCCCGGGCGCCCGCGCCCGCGTGGCCCTCACCGGCCTGGCGCAAGCCGAGTACTTCCGCGACCAGGAAGGCAAGGACGTGCTGCTGTTCATCGACAACATCTTCCGCTTCACCCAGGCCGGCTCGGAAGTGTCCGCTCTGCTGGGCCGCATCCCCTCGGCCGTGGGCTATCAGCCGACGCTCGCCACCGAGATGGGCAATCTGCAGGAGCGCATCACCTCCACCTCCAAGGGCTCGATCACCTCGGTGCAGGCCATCTACGTGCCCGCCGACGACCTGACCGACCCGGCCCCGGCCACCTCCTTCGCCCACTTGGACGCCACCACCGTGCTGTCGCGCGACATCGCCGCCCAGGGCATCTTCCCGGCGGTGGACCCGCTGGACTCGACCTCGCGGATCCTCGACCCGCTGGTGATCGGCGAAGAGCACTACAACGTCGCCCGCCGCACGCAGGAAATCCTGCAGCAGTACAAGGCGCTGAAGGACATCATCGCCATCCTCGGGATGGATGAACTGTCCGAAGAGGACAAGCTGACTGTGGCCCGCGCCCGCAAGATCAGCCGCTTCCTCGCCCAGCCCCTGCACGTGGCCGAAGCCTTCACCAACCTGCCGGGCATCTTCGTCTCGCTGGAAGACACCATCCGCTCGTTCAAGGCGGTGTGCGACGGCGAATACGACCACCTGCCGGAAGCGGCCTTCTACAACGTCGGCACCATCGAAGACGCCGTCGCCAAGGCCGAACAACTGGCCGCCGAAGCCGCTTAAGGACAGTCATGGCCGATAAGCTGCACTTTTCCCTCGTCTCGCCGGAGCGTGAACTGTTCTCCGGCGAGGTCGACCAGGTGGATGCGCCGGGCGCTGAAGGCGACTTCGGCGTCTTCGCCCACCATGCCCCGTTCATGACGGCGCTGAAGAGCGGGCCGGTGCGCGTGCACAATGACGGCCAGGTGCGGACCTACGAGGTCGAAGGCGGGTTCGCCGATGTGACCCCGGCGGGCCTGACAATCCTCGCCGAGCGCGCGGTCGAGGTCTCCTAAAACCTTCGCCTGTGTTTGGCCGAGCTTGAATCTTGGCTTACGGCCAGATCACGCCTCGCGCGCGCCGAAATCCCTTGATAGAACACCCGCCGAAGGGACTATCCGCGATCCGCTCGCAGGACGGACCGCAAGAAGAATACAAGGGAAGTAAGACGCCAATGCGCATCGCGCTCGTCAGCCTGATGGCCCTCGTGGCCGCGACCTCGGCCGCCGCACAGCCTACCGAACAACCGGCCCCCGCATCTGAGCCCACGACGGCCGCTGCGCCAGCCGCTACACCGGCCCCCACGCCGGAAGCGGCTCCGGCTCCAGCCACAGACGCCGCTCCGGCCGCGGCCCCGGCCGCTGAGACACCGGCTCCCGCCCCGGCCCCGACGGCGGACGCCCCCGCTGCTCCGGCGTCGCCCGCAACCGATCAAGCCGCGACGCCCGCTCCGGCCACCGACCAGGCCGCCGCGCCCGCGACCCCCGCGGCTGAGGCCCCTCCGGCCGTTGCTGAAGCGCCGCCCGCTCCGCCGCCACCGCCCGCTCCGCCGACGGATCCCCTGGCCATTCAGGTGCTGGATGTGCTCGAGCGGGTTTGCACGCCGATCACCACCGGCCAGGGTAATTTGCCGACCATCGCCAAGAGCCTCGGGTTCAAGAAGAACCGCGACAACTGGGTTCTGAAGCAGCCGACCTTCACCCTGACGGTCAACGCCCAGGGCTCGAACACCAACACCTGCTCGGTGGACATCGACTATCCGGTCGATACCTTCTCGCCTGTGATCGTGGCCGTGCACAATTGGGCCATGGCCCGCGGCTGGACCCTCTATGGGAACTTCCGCGCCACCGCGGACATGCAGCGCGACACCCGCTCCTGGGAGCACAATGTCGATGGCGGCCAGAGCCAGCGTCTGGTGCTGGTCACGGTGAAGAAGGTCGACGGCACGCCGGTGGGCCGCCAGGACCGCTCGACCCTCCTCTTCCAGACGATCCAGTAGGCGCCAGAAACGCTTAGGCGGCGGTTCGCGCCGTCGCTTCGGCGATCCAGGTCAGACAGGTCTGAGCCACATCCTCCCAGCCGGGCTCGCCCGGCAGCCAGTGGCTCATGTCGTGCATGGTGACGAACCGGGCGCGCAGGCGTTCGGCCGTCTGGCGCACGGTCACCGGCGGATGGATCGCGTCCCGGCCCCCGGCGATGACCAGGGCGGGCGCCTTGATGTGGTTGGGATTGACCGAGGTGGCCATGAAAGGGTCGTGCCACCAGGAGAGCGTCTGCCAGAGGGCCAGCCCGCTCTCCGCGGTCATCCGCGCGAAGATCGTCCGGCGTTCGGCGCCCGGCAGGCGGTCGAGGCTGTAGAGCTTGGCGGCGAGGTAGTCCGGATCGACCGCGCCCGTCCAATAGGGGCCGAGGGCATAGAGGCTGAGCGACTGGGCGAGTTCCTCCAGGGACGATCCGGCGACACCCCAGGCTGGTGACGGCGCCAACAGGACGAGGCCGGCCAGGGGCGTTCGCATCGCCGCCATCTGGGCCACGAGACCGCCGAGCGAATGACCGATCAGAACAGGCGCTGCCTCCTGACTGGCGCAGACTTCAGCGACGTAGCGGGCATAGTCGGTCATTGAGCGCCCGGAAACACTCGTCCCCGGAGCATGTCCGGGTAGGTCGATAGCGGTTACCTGATGGCCGGCGGCCTCGAAGGGCTCGCGAAACTTATCGAATGTCCAACCGGCGCAAAACGCGCCGTGCGCCATCACAACAGAGGCCAATTCCGCACTCCTTGACTGGTCGGCCTCGTCCTTGGCGGAAGGCTTCTTGGTCGCCACCCTAGCGGCCCCCCGCAGGGCGCGCATGTCCAATCAGTCGCAGGATCACGCGGCGAGGGGAGAAAAGGCGGCAATGACCTGTCTATAGGCGTCGCGCTTGAATTCGACCACGAGGTCCACGGACTCAGCCAGTAGGGCCCAGCGCCAATCGTCGAATTCGGCGGGAGAATGAGCGTTCAGATTGATCTCTGACTCGTCGCCGTCGAAGCGCAAGGCGAACCAAACCTGCTTCTGGCCACGCCACCCCTTGGCCTGCTTGGAGCCCCCGTGATCTGGCGGGAAGGCATAGGCGATCCAGCCCTCGGTGCGGGCCAGATAGGTGACGGAGGTGACGCCGGTCTCCTCCGCCAGTTCGCGAAGGGCGGCTGCGTAAAGATCCTCCCCCTCATCGACGCCGCCCTGCGGAAACTGCCAGTTCTGGGGAGGATTCGTCTTGGCCCTCTGGCCCAGCCAAACCCGGCCGTCGGGATGCAGCAGCACCACGCCAACATTTGGGCGGTAGAGGGCCAGGTCCATCGCTAGCGCCGCACCATCACCGATGAGGCCGGGGCCAGTTGATAGCCCTTGGCTTCCAGGGTCGCGCACCAGCGGGCGACCACATCAAGGGTGACCGGATAGGAGAAGCCCGACCCCAGGGCCTTGCCGCCACGCGTGGCGGTGGCTTCCAGCGTCGAAAGTTCGGCGGCGATGGCCTCGGCGGAGAGCTGGTCGTCGATGATACGGTCCGCCGAGGCGCGCGGCACGCCCCCGCCGGTGCGAACGGCGGATCCATCGTCGATGAAGGCGAGCCCCCGTTGGCCGAGGGCAGAGGTGAAGGTAGCCATGGCCGGCGCTGCTGTGACGAACTTGGACCCGAGATAATTGGTCACGCCAAAATATCCAGTGGCGCGCGACAGCAGCCACTCCAGGCGGCGCACGGATTCAGCTGGCTGGCCGTTGGCCATCAGGGTGTAAGGGCCCGGATCGTTGGCCGGATAGTCCGAAGGCTCCATCGGCGCTTCCAGCAGCACCTCGTGGCCGGCGGCCCGGGCCATGTCGATCCAGCCCTGCAGGCCGTCCGCATAGGGCACGAAGGAGAGGGTGACTTCCGGCGGCAGGGTCTCGATCGCCTTGCGCGTCGTCTGGGCATTGAGGCCAAGACCGCCGATGACGAGGGCGATGCGCGGCTTGCCATTGGAGACGAACGGCCGGGCATAGGCTTGGGCCGAGTTGCGGCCGTCGGCGGCGATCACGGGCAGCATGCCGCCGGGGCCCTGGGCGGTGAGGCCCGCGAGCGGGGCTTGCGGCAGGGGCGCGCCCGGATTGAACACCGGCGTCTCGCCGCCAACGCCGCCCGGTAGGGTGA
Organism: Caulobacteraceae bacterium; assembly: GCA_046349475.1. GTDB lineage: Bacteria > Pseudomonadota > Alphaproteobacteria > Caulobacterales > Caulobacteraceae > Acaudatibacter. The sequence goes on from JAXMCG010000034.1 coordinate 20,115, forward strand.
TGACCACCTGGCCATTGGTGGAGCCCTGCTCCGGAATCGGCTGGTCTGAAATGGTCAGAGCGCCGGTATTGACCGCGCCTTCCCCGGCCGGATCGCCCGGCAGGGCGCTGCGCCAGCCCGGCGGCGGCGAATCAATCCGCGCCAGGGAGAGGCGCACGACGGGCGCGCCGGAAGAGGGATCGCCGGTCAGCGCAATGACGCCGGTCGCGGCGGCGAGAAACAGAATGCTGGCCCCGCCAACGGCCACATAGGGCTTGGTGACAATCGCCCGGATGCGCGAGATCAGGCTGTTGCCCGGGGCGGACTTGGCGGCAGGCGTGGGCTCAGGCTTCTTGGCGAACATGGCAAAGGCTTTCCGGATCAGCCGGAAGGGTCGTCCGATATGGTTAATGAAGGGGTAAATCTCCCCTCATTTCCGGGCCTTGGCCGTGCGGCGGGACGCCTCGGCCGCGCCTTAGCGTGGCGCGGCTTTCGGCGCGGGCGCGGCCTTTGGGGCCGGGGCGACAGGCGGCCGGACCAGTGGCGTCGCGGGGGTAGCCGGCGCGGCAGGGGTCGCCCCGGAGAGCCGAGCGGCGCGGGCGCTCGCGGCCTGAGCCAGGGTGGCCGTGGGCGGCGCGATCTTCGGCGTATTGGCGACGCCGCCGTTTTTCAGCACGTCGAGCGCCCGCACCAACTGGAAATCGCCCGTCTGCTGATTGAACTCGGCGGGAGGGGCCTCAGCTGGCTTGTGGGCGCCCCGGCGCGCGAGGCCTTCGGAGGCGTTCAAGGCATTGCGCAAGGTGGCCTCGGAGAATTGGAACGCCTGGTTGGCGATGGCCTGGGCCTGTTCGCGGGTCAGGGCGACTTCCAGATCGGGCTCGATGCCTGTGCGCTGGATGGACCGGCCAGAAGGCGTGTAGTAGCGGGCCGTGGTGATCTTCACCGCCCCGTCGGCCCCATCGTTCAGCGGGATCAGGGTCTGGACCGAGCCCTTGCCGAAGGAGGTGAGCCCGACCAGTTCGGCGCGGTGGTGGTCCTGCAAGGCGCCGGCGACGATTTCCGAGGCCGAGGCCGAGCCGGAGTTGATCAGCACCACCACGGGCAAGCCGCCCGTGAGGTCGCCCTGTTCGGCATTGTAGCGCTGGATGTCCGAAGCCGTGCGGCCACGCTGGGAGACCACCTCGCCGCCGTTCAGGAAGATGTCGGCCACACCCACGGCCTGGTCGAGCGCTCCGCCCGGATTGTTGCGCAGGTCGAGCACGAAACCCTTGATGCGCGGGTTCTGGGTCTTCAAGGCGTTGATCGCCGCCACCATCTCGCTGGTGGCCTTTTCGTTGAAGCTGGAGAGTCGCAGATAGCCGTAGTCGCCTTCCATCCGGTAGGTGACGGCCTTGGGTTCGATGATTTCGCGGATCAGGCGCACATCGAAGGGATCGGTGCGTTCCCGCGCGATGGTGATGGTCACCGCTTCGCCTGGCGCGCCGCGCATCTGCTTGATGGCGTCATTGATGGTCATGCCCAGGACCGACTGGCCGTTGACGGCGGTGATGTAGTCACCGGCCTGGATGCCGGCTCGCGCGGCGGGAGTGCCGTCGATGGGGGCCACGACCTTGATCACGCCGTCTTCCGAGGTGATCTCGATGCCGAGGCCGCCGTAGTAGCCGCGCATCTGCTGCATGAAGTCGGAAAAGGCTTCCTGGTTCATGTAGCCAGAGTGGGGATCCAGCGAGGTCAACATGCCGTCGAGGGCCGCCTCGATCAGCTTCTTGTCGTCCACCGGCGTGACGTACTTGCGCTCCACCAGATCCAGTACGTCTCCGAATAGCTCGAGCATATGGTAGGTCTGGTTGCGGTTATCGGTCTGCGCGCCACGCGCCTGCTGGCTCACATAGGCCATGGAGCCTGCCCCCAGCACGAAGGCCGAAACACCGATCAGCAGGTACTTTCTCATCGAACCGTCACTACTCCTCGCACGCGACCGCAGCCGCGCCGAAATGCGCCCTAACTCACCCTTTACTCCAAGTCGCCCAGGAGATGCATCAACGGCTTAATGGCTGATTGAGGCCAGAAAAGGCGCCGGATCCACCGGACCGTCCTCAAGACGAACTTCGAGATAGAGCCTGGGCGGTCCCTCTACACCCTTTGGCATGGCGCCGATTGTTGTTCCAGGCGCGACCGATTGTCCGGGCTGAACCTTCACCTCGCCAAGGCCGGTCAGAACATAGTGGTAGCCTCCGGCGCCCCGCAGGATGAGCACCAGGCCCCATCCGGCCAGCGGCCCTGCATATTCCACCTGGGCCACCCCCGGAGCGACGACCGCCGCGCCTGGCTGGGCTTCGAATTCCATGCCTCGCGACGGCGCACCGGACGCCAGGCGGCCGCCGAAGGCCGTGCGCACCGGCCCAGTGACCGGCCATGTCAGGCTGGTTGGAGCCGGGCCGAGGTCCGCTCCTGGCGGGGGCGGCACCGCGGCCAGCAGACCATCCACCCTTTGCAGGTCCACGGCCCGGCTTTCGGCCTCGAAGCGATCGGCGTCCGCCGTAGCGGCGCGGCGGCGCTGGGCGGCCAGACGCGTGGCCTCGGCCTGTAACTGCCTGGCCTCGGCCTCCAGCTTGGGCGTGATCGCCCTGATCAGGATCGCCGCGCGCACGGCGTCGCGCGCATCGGAAGAGCGAACGAGGAAAGCTGGCGGCGGGTCCCGCGACAGGCGCTGCAAGGCGCCGAGCACCCGGGCCAGGCGGTTGCGGTTGACCCCGATCTTCCCCGCCAAAGCCCGTTCGCGGCTGTCGATCTGTCTTAGATCGGCGGCGGGCGCGGCGCCTTGGGCCGGCGCCTGAAGGACGCCGGTCAGAAGAATCAGGGCGATGGCGAGAACCCGGCGCACCCTTCCAGATAGACCCGGTCAGTCCCGGTGGTAAGGCCCGCCGGCGAGGATCGTCACGGCACGGTAGACCTGCTCGGCCAGCATCACGCGCGCCAGGGCGTGGGGCCAGGTCTGCGGCCCGAAGGCGAGCTTGTCCCTGGCCTGGGCAAGCAGGGTGGCGTCGAGGCCATCAGCCCCGCCGATCACGAAGGCGAGGGACCTCACCCCGTCATCCCGCAGTCTGCCGATCATCCCGGCGAAATCACGGGAGGCGCGCGCCCTGCCGTGTTCGTCACAGGCGATGAGGTGGGCGCCGTCCAGCTTGGTGAGGATCGCCTCGGCCTCCGCCGCCTTGCCCGGCTTGCGGGCCTCCACTTCGATCACCTCGACAGGGCCCAGACCGAGGGCCCGGCCGGAAGCCGTGGCGCGATCGGAATAGTCGCGCACGAGGTCAGCCTCGGCGGACCGGCCCAACCTGCCCACGGCGATGAGGATGATCTTCAGTTCGCGGCCGTGCGGGCCGGCGGTTCCACCGACCAGATCTTCTCGATGTTGTAGAACTGGCGCACTTCGGGGCGGAACAGGTGGACGATGACGTCCCCCGCATCGATCAGCACCCAGTCACAGTGGGGCAGGCCCTCAACCCGGGCCTTGCCGAAGCCTTCTTCCTTCAGAGCGCGCACCAGGTGGTCAGCCATCGCCCCGACGTGGCGGTGCGAGCGGCCCGACGCCACGATCAGGCTGTCGGCCACCGAGCTTTTGTCTTTCAGGTCGATAAACACCACGTCCTGGGCCTTGTCGTCGTCCAGGCGGGCCAGAAGCAGGGTCTCCAGCGGCGTCGTAGGCCCCTGGTCATCCTCGGAGGTTTCGGCCTTGGCCGGCGTCTCCTGCGCACGCGGCGCATCGTTACGGTTCAGCGGGAGGCTCCTTTGGCGGTCTCGCAAGACCCACCCCTACACGAAAAAGCCCGTCTCGTCAGGGGGCGCCGGTGAACGGACCGATCAGCTTGGCGTGACACCGGCGCGCATGCGTTTGCGCAGGGCGGTGGAGGACGCGAAATTCAGGCGGCCCTGGAGATAGACCCAGGCTGGCGCTTCATGCGTCGCCAGGGTCTTGGCGGCCCGGGCCGGCAGGCGAGCGTGGGCGAAACGCCGGGCCGCTGGCGAGAAGCGGCTCTTCAGGGCCGCCCAGGGCCGGGAGATCACCGCGATCGGACAGGCCTGCATGATCTGGGTCCAGCCGCGCCAGCGGTGGAAGGTGAGCAGGGAATCCGCCCCCATGATCCAGACGAAATGTACGCCGGGAAACCTGGCCTTCAGCACGCGGATGACGTCGAGGGTGTACTGGGTGCCCAGCCGGCTCTCAGCGTCCGAGACGATCATCAAAGGGCCGCGCGCCACGTCCCGCACACCGTCCATGCGCTCGGCGTGATCGGCGGTTTCCTCGCGGCCCTTCAGCGGATTTTGCGGCGAGACTAGCCAGATCACCCGATCGAGGCCGAGGCGCTTCTGCGCGGTCTCGGCGACGTGGGCATGGCCGTCATGGGCCGGATTGAACGAGCCGCCATAGAGGCCGACCTTCATGCCCGGCGTCAGGGTGAACCCCAGGCGAAGGCCGCCGGGCCGCCCTGCCTTGGGCACGAAACGCGTGGCTCCCCCGAACGGCACCTGGCCTTACATCCTTCCCAGGCGCGAGACTGACGGATCGCTCTGGCGCACCCTCGACCTGACGGTGAACACCCCGTCCCCCGCCAGCACCCCGCTCCGCGCGAAGAGGCGGCCATGCTCCCAGTTGGAGAGGCCGAGCTCGGGGCGGTTCAGGGCATATTGCCCGTCCACCCAGCGCGTGAAGCCATCGGAGACGAAGGGCGCGTTGACCGCCTGATAGAACCGCTCCTGGGCGGCGGCGTCCTCGGAGATCAGGGCCGCCACGAACTGCGGGCTGTAGCGGTTGAAGAGGCCCACCGCCTGGTCGCTGCTGTCGACGATGATCAGGGAAACTTCCGGCGTCTCCTCCCACTCCCACTCGCGGGCGAGATCCGCGATCGGCATCACCTCGGTGAGGGCCTCGTCGGCGTCGCCCTCGGCGCGACGCACGCAGGCCCGGCGGGTCAGCCAGTCGGCGGGCAGAAAGCCCTCTGAGCCTTCGGCCACATGCAGCTTGCAACCCTGGCCGCGCCGGGCGCCGGCGGACTCAAGTCCGGACAGGAACCTCGGCACGAGGTCAGCGGCCCGCTCGCGGACGATGCACGCGACATTGAGGGTATTGCAGACCTTGCGGTCGAGGGAGTTGCGAACCACGGCCTCGAAGCGCTCGGCGTCCGCCGAGGCGTCGGCGACGATCCACGCCCCGCCCGTGCCGTGCAAGGAAACCGGCGTGCCAGCCTGGCGGGCGACGGCGCCCAGCTGGGCCACTGCGGCGCCGGAACCTCGCGCCACGGCCAGGGCCAGACGCGGATCGGAGAACATCGCCCAACCAGCGGCATGGCCGGGACTTTCCACCAGGCTGGCGGCGCCGTTCGGCAGGCCGGCGGCCTCCAGAGCGGGGTTCAAGGCCGCCGCGACGATCGCCTTGGCGGTGCCAAGCGCGTCGGAGCCGATGCGGAACACCACCGTATTGCCCGTGCGGATCACCCCCGCCGCATCGGCGAAAACATTGGGACGGCCCTCGAAGACGAAGCCGACGACGCCGAGCGGCGCGGTCAACTGATCGATGGACCAGCCATCGTGCTCGATGGTTTCAAGCACCCGGCTCCTTGTGGATTCTGAATCCCGCCAGGCCCGCAGGCCCGCGATCATGTCAGTGCGCATGGCCTGGGAAAGGACGAGGCGGGTGGTGGAGCGGCCCTTGAGGCGAGCGGCGGATACATCGGCGGCGTTGGCGGCGTCGATCAAGGCCCAGGCGCCAGGGTCTTCCAGGCGAGCGGCGAATGCCTCGAAAAACGCGGTGATGGCGGCGTCAGTGACCTGGCCCATGGCCTGGAAGGCGGCATGGGCGCGTCCGACGGCAGAGTCGGCAATGGCCTGCTCGGCGGCGGGAACATGCAGCAGATCACCGGTGTCTTGCACCACGATCAGCCGGTCACCAAGAACGAAGGCACGCGCCAGATCGGGGCCGACCACGGCGGCGCGGTCCCCGCCGAAGGGGATCAGCATGCCGGGCGTCAGCTTTTCCAGGCGCTGGATCATGGCGCCGTCATAAAGGCCGCGCGCGGCTTGGCAACCTTTAGCGGCGAAGGGCGAGATCGTCTGCGTGTACCATCGGCCCCGCGGCGTAGCCGAGGATGGCCTCAATGGCGTCCGACCTCTGGCCGAGGATCTTGCGGGCTTCCTCAGCGTCATAGCGGGCGAGGCCGCGGCCGAGCTCTTCGCCAGTGAGGTCACGCACGAAGACGGCATCGCCCTTGTCGAAGCGGCCTTCGATGCGCTTCACCCCGGCGGCCAGCAGGCTCTTCCCGGACTTCAGGGCCTTGGCGGCGCCTTCATCCACAACAAGGGCGCCCTGGGGCGCCAGCGATCCGGCGATCCAGGCCTTGTAGGCGGCAGCGGGCGTCGTGTGCGGCTGGAAGAGGGTGGCGCGTTCGCCGTCTTCCACGGCCTTCAGCGGCGCGGGACGCAGGCCGAGGGTGATCAGTGTGGCGCAGCCGGCCTGAGCGGCGATCTTCACCGCCGCCAGCTTGGTGGCCATGCCGCCCGTCCCCACGCCCTGATCGGCATTGGCGCCCCCAGCCATGGCCTCGATGTCCGGGGTCAGGTCCTCGACCAGGGGCAGGTGCGTGGCGGTGGGGTCGCGGCGGGGATCAGCCGTGTAGAGGCCATCGATATCAGAGAGCAGGACGAGGAGATCGGCCCCGATCATCTGGGCGACGCGGGCAGCCAAGCGGTCATTGTCGCCGTAGCGCAGTTCCTCGGTGGCGACGGTGTCGTTCTCATTGACCACCGGCACGACGCCGAGGTCGATCAGGGTGGTTACCGTGGCCCGGGCATTGAGGAAACGGTTGCGCACCTCTGTGTCATCGGGGGTCAGCAGGATCTGCGCCGTATGCATTCCGGCCGGTTCCAGCACCTCCTCCCAGGCCCGCATCAAGAGGCTCTGGCCCGCCGCGGCGGCGGCCTGCTTCTCGGCGAGGGTGAGGCTCTTCTTCTTCAGGCCGAGGCGACGGCGGCCAAGCGCCCCGGCGCCGGAGGAAACCACTAGTAGCCTCTGGCCCCTGGCCCGCAGGCGCGCGGCATCGGCCGCGAAGGCGGCCAGCCAGGTGCGGTTGACCGCGCCGGTTTCGGCATCCACCAGCAGGGCCGAGCCCACCTTCACGACGACGAGGCGGGCTGATTTGAGATCCGTCATGGGCGCCAGCCCTCGTCGGGGGCGTCGTCTTCCTCGGCCAGGGCTTCCTCGCCCCGGAAGGCGCGGACCTGGGTGGCGGCCCGGCGCAGCAGGTCACGTACGCCTTCGCCAGAGACCCCGGAAATCAGCAGCGGCTTTACCTTTGCGGCCTTCTGAAGCTCCTTCGCCTTGGCTTTCCGGGTTTCCGGGTCAAGGGCGTCGACCTTATTGAGCGCCAGGAGCTCGGCCTTCTCGGCGAGGCCCTCTCCATACGCCTCCAGCTCGCCCCGGATGGTGCGGTAGGCGCCGGCGACGTCGTCCTGTGTGGCGTCGACCAGATGGATCAGCACGGCGGTGCGCTCCACATGGCCCAGGAAGCGCGTGCCAAGCCCAGCCCCTTCTGACGCCCCTTCGATGAGGCCTGGAATGTCCGCCATCACGAAGCGCTCGCCTTCGGAGAGATCGACGACGCCCAGGTTGGGAGTCAGGGTCGTGAAGGGGTAGTCGGCGATCTTCGGCGTGGCGGCCGAAGACGCGGCCAGAAACGTCGACTTGCCGGCATTCGGCAGGCCGACGAGGCCCACATCGGCGATCAGCTTCAGCCGCAGCCAGAGGGTGCGCTCGACACCGGGCTGGCCCGGGTTGGCATGACGCGGCGCCTGGTTCACCGGCCCCTTGAAGCGGTCATTGCCCCAGCCGCCATTGCCGCCTTCGGCCAGGAGGATGCGGTCCCCGGCTTGGGAAAGGTCGTGCAGCAGTTCCTCGCGCTCTTCGTCGAGCACTTCGGTGCCGACCGGGACCCTCAGCACAACATCCTCACCGGCCGCCCCATGGCGATTGCGGCCCATGCCATGGCCGCCCGTGCCGGCCTTGAAATGCTGCTGGTAGCGATAGTCGATCAGTGTGTTGAGGCCCTCGACGGCTTCGATCCAGACATCGCCGCCCCGGCCGCCATCGCCCCCATCAGGGCCGCCATATTCGATGAACTTCTCACGCCGGAACGACACGGCCCCGCCGCCGCCGTTTCCGGAGCGGATATAGATCTTGGCCTGGTCAAGGAACTTCATCGCGGCCTAATGACCGAAATTGGCGGAAAAATCGAGCCGCGCCGCTTTGGATCAAGTGGCCTCGTCGGAGTCTTCCTTGTCCGCCTCGCGGCGTTCACGCTCCAATTCGGCCTGCAAAGCCATGCGGCGCAGCTGCACCGAATCGCTCAGAGCCGCGGCGATGATGCCGGTGGGCATGGCGATCAGGCCAATACCGCAGAAGGCCGTGAAAGCGGCGAGGATCTTGCCAAACAGGGTGACCGGCACGGCGTCGCCGTAGCCGATGGTCGTCAAGGTCACGATCGACCACCACATGGCGCGGGGGATCGACCCGAACTTGTCGGGCTGAACCGTGCCCTCCGCCATATAGAGCAGGGTGGAGGAGACGAGCATCAGGATCAGGCCGGCCGCGAAGGCCAGGAACAACTCCTCACGCCGGGCGGCGATGGCGTTGATCATGTGGGTCCAGGCATTGGAGAGCCGTCCCAGACGCGCCACACGCAGCATCCGCAGGACCCGGAAGATGCGAAGGGACAAGGTCGCTTGGCCCTGAAACAGGAAAAGGCTGGGAACGATAGCCAGGAGGTCGACCAGTGAGCCGACGGAGAAGACGTAGCCGAGGAGGCCTTTGAGACCGCGGCCGAACTGCGGGTTCTCCTGCGCGCACCAGGCCCGCACGATGTATTCGATGACGAAGATCGTCCCCACCAGCCGCTCGCCGTAGAAGAATATCCGGCGATGGGCGTCGAATACCGAAGGCTCGGTTTCCAGCACGACCATGGCGGTGGAGATCAGGATGAGGCCAGCGAAGACAAGGTTGGTCCGGGAAAGGCCTGTGGCGTGGCGAAGATCAGGGTCCAGCGCCTCGGCGATGCGCCGCCGCAAGCTGATCCTCCCGTGACCTACGTCCTTAGCCATGCCTTGCCCCGTTCGGCGCGAAGCCTAGGACGAAAGGGGGCCATTGCAAACGCCGAGACCGCCTGCGTTGAGCATTGCTTCTCGCAACGTCATGGGCGCAAATCGAAGCCCCGCGCGCGCAAGGCTCAGCTTCATGGAAATCAACGGCGTCGCCCACACCTTCATCACGGCCGGCGACTTCGACAAGGCGCGGGCCTTCTACAAGCAGCTGCTGCCGTTCCTCGGCCTCAAGGAAGTGATGGACGCGCCAGGAACCTACTACTGCGTGGGCGGCCGCACCGGGGTCGGCATCCGAGCGCCTTCGCCGGAACATGCCGGGGAAAAGTTCGTGCAGAACCGGGTCGGTCTGCACCACCTCTGCTTCCGGGCGCGGGAGCACGATGATGTCGACGAAGCGCACAGGTTCCTGGTGTCGATCGGGGCCGGGATCATCCACCCGCCGCAGGATGATGACTTCGCGCCCGGCTACTATTCGGTGCTGTTCGAAGATCCGGACGGAGTGCGGCTGGAGATCAACTATGTGCCCGGCCAGGGTCTCCTGACCCCCGGCGGGCAGGGACATGTGGGAGCGCCGCGCAGCTGATGGTCGCCGAAGCCAAGGAAGTCGGACCGCGCCGGTTCCGAGAAGCCCAGGGCCGCTACTACGAAGACTTCGTGGTGGGGGATGTCTATGAGCACCGGCCGGGCAAGACCGTGCTGGAGGCGGACAATCACATGTTCACCCTCCTGACCATGAACACCCACCCCCTGCACTTCGACGCCGAGTACGCCAAGGGCACGGAGTTCGGGAAAAACCTGGTCGTCTCGACCTACACCCTCGCCCTCCTGATCGGCATGAGCGTCTCGGACTGTTCGGCCAAGGCGATCGCCAATCTGGGGATGGATGAGGTGAAGTTCACCGCGCCGGTGTTCGCCGGCGACACGCTTTATGGGGAGAGCGAGGTTCTGGCCAAACGGGAGAGCAAGTCCCGGCCGGGCCAGGGGATCGTGACGATCCGGACCATCGGCAAGAACCAGCGCGGCGAGATGATCTGCACCTTCAAGCGCGACATGCTCATTCCAGGCCGGGGCCAGGCCGTGGAGGACAAGATCGGGACCTACTGACTCATGGCCACCTTCCAGCTCTCCCCCATCGGCCACGTGCGCGGCGGCCGCGAAGACGCCATCGATGACGACTGGGGTCAGAGCCGGGCGCGGATCGAGCTCGATCCGGATGTCTTCCATCCCGAGGCCCTGGCCGGATTGGCGGACTTCTCGCACCTGGAAGTGATCTTCCTCTTCGACCGGGTCCCGATCGAGAAGATCGAATATGGGGCGCGCCATCCGAGGGGTCGTGAGGACTGGCCCCTGGTCGGCATCTTTGCCCAGCGCGGCAAGAACCGGCCGAACCGTCTCGGGCTCTGCACGTGCAAGATCGTGAAGGTCGACGGGCTCTCCGTTGAGGTCGAAGGGCTGGACGCCATTGACGGCACGCCGGTGATGGACCTGAAGCCGGCGATGAACGAGTTCCTGCCGCGCGAGGCCCTGCGCCAGCCGGCCTGGTCGAGCGAACTGATGAAGGACTACTGGTGAGATGACCGCTCTCGACGAACGCATCAGCGAGGCCGACGAACAGGCCCTGCTCGACTCCATCGGCAAGTGGCTGGAGCGCAAGGTCGCCCCGGTGGCGAGCCAGTACGAGCAGGCCGACGAGTATCCGCAGGAGCTCGTGAACGACATGGTGGAGATGGGGCTGTTCGGCGCCCTGATCGACCCGAAGTATGGCGGCCTGGGGCTCTCGGCCATCGCCTATTCGCGCATCGTGGCGCGCATCTCCGAGGAGTGGATGAGCCTGACCGGCTTCTTCAATTCCCACCTGATGATGGCGATCATCGTCCAGAAGTATGGGACCGAGAAGCAGAAGGACCACTGGCTGCCGAAGTTCGCGAGCGGGGAGCTGCGCGGGGGCCTCGCCCTCACCGAGCCCGGCGCCGGAACCGACCTGCAGGGCATCCGGACGGTCGCGAGGCGCGTGGGCGACAAGTACGTGATCGACGGCTCCAAGCTCTGGATCACCAATTCCCTGGAAGGCGACATCCTCGCCACCCTGGTCAAGACCGACCCCAATTCGACGCCGCGCCACGCCGGCATGACCATGCTGATCACGCCGACCCGGGACATGAAGACCCGCGCCGACCTGCCCGGCATCCAGAAGGGCCGGAAACTACCTAAACTTGGGTATAGGGGCATCGACACCGGCGAGTTCGGTTTCGCCGGCTATGAGTGCGATGCGGACCTCTGTCTGGTCGGCGGCCAGGAAGGCCAGGGTTTCTATATGGCGACGGGCGGTCTGGAGATCGGCCGGGTCAATGTGGCGGCCCGGGGCGTCGGGATTGCACGGCGGGCCCTGAAAGAAGCCGTGGCCTATGCCCAAGTGCGCGAGACCATGGGCAAGCCGATCGCCCAGCATCAGGCGATCCAGCTGAAGCTGGGTGAAATGGCCGCCAAGACCCGCGCCGCCGAGCTGCTCGTCGACGATGCGGCCAAGGCCTATGACACCGGCCGGCGGATCGACATGGAAGCCGGCATGGCCAAGTACTTCGCCACCGAGACGGCCTTCGAGGTGGCCACCGAGGCGATGCGCATCTTCGGGGCCAACGGCTATTCGAAGGACTA
>JAXMCG010000035.1:0-31319 GCA_046349475.1 Caulobacteraceae bacterium
ACATGATCGGCGGGATCATTCCTGACGCCGAGACCCGCCGGCGGCCCGGCTTTGACCTGCAGGAGTGGCGAGAAGCTCAAGGCGCGCTCGCGGACCTGGAGGAGAAGTATCGGCGCCGGCGGGCGCGCAAAGGATAGACGTCCAGTCTGGTCGCGACTGCTGGGTTTTCATGCGAACCAGCGCCTGACCGCTTACCTTCCGCTGCTGACTGAGGCCGTGTAAAAACTCCGATCCGGCTGCGGCCAGCCGAGATGGAGTCGCGGCGAGGCTCAGGTCCTCATCGCCTCCATCAGCGGGCCGGTCCCGAGGATCTGCATCACGCGCTTCATGTTGTAGGCCAGCACGTGAAGGCCGATCTCTGTCTTCACGTTCTTCAGCCGCTTCATCAACAGGTGCGGGTTGCCCATCCAGCTTTTGATCGTCCCGAAGGGGTGTTCGACGATCCGCCGTCGTGCGCGCATGGCGTAGGGCGCCAAGTCCATCCGACGCTGCATGGCGTCGATGATGTCCTCATGCTCCCAGCGAGTGATCCGCCGCTCGACGCTGGGGGTGCACTTTGGCTTGAGGGCGCAGGCCTGGCAGCTGGCCCGATCCCAGTACCGATGCAGGACGAGGCCCTTCTCGACGGTAGTCATGTGGTGCGGAAGGAGGTTACCGGCCGGGCAGCGGTAGGCGTCCTGCTCGGCGACGTACTCAAAGTCCTGCTTGCCGAAGCGCCCCTCCGCCTTGGCGCCCGAGGTCTGGGGCTTCGGGACGTAGGGTGTCACGCCGATCGCCTCGCAGGCCCGGATCTCTTCGCCGGAGAAGTAGCCGCGATCGGCCAGGACATCGAGCCGCTCGACGCCCATGGCCGCTTTCGCCAGCCCGCTGATCGAGGTGAGTTGGTTGCGGTCGGTCGGCGTCATGACAACGTCGTGGGCGACGATCAGATGGTGCTCCGCATCCACGGCGCTCTGGAGGTTGTAGCCGACGATCCCGCTGCCGCGGCCGCTGCTCGCCATGGCGCGAGCGTCCGGATCGGTCAGCGAGACCTGGCCATCCGGTGAGGCGGCCACCTGCGTCTCCATCACCTTCAGCATCTGCATTTGCGCGCGCAGGGTCTCGATCTTGTCCTTCAGCTTCGCTGAGCGCGCCTCGACCGCGTCGCCCTCCTGCCTGTCGGCCGTGTCCAGCTCGTCCAGATAGCCGGCGATGTGTTCGGCGACCTGCTCGATCCGCTTCTTCAGCTTCGTCGGCGTGAAGTTCTTATCGCGGGTGTTCACCGCTTTGAACTTGCTGCCGTCCACCGCCGCCACTGCCTGGGTGAAGAGTCCGATCTCGCGACACAGCACGATGAAGTGGGCGCAGGCCGCCTGGATCGCCGGACCGTTGTCCTTCCGGAAGTTGGCGATCGTCTTGTGGTCCGGCGCGAGTTTGCCGGTCAGCCACATCAGCTCGACGTTGCGCTGAGCTTCGCGCTCCAGCCTGCGGCTGGACTGCACTCGGTTCAGGTAGCCGTAGACGTAGAGCTTCAGCAGCGTCGCCGGATGGTATGGTGGTCGGCCCGTCGCTGCCGTCGTCACCACGAATCCCAGGCCACCCAGGTCGAGTTCGTCGACGAAGATGTCGATCACTCGGGCTGGATTCTCTTCGCTGACATAGTCTTCGAGGCAGCTTGGCAGCAGCGCCGGCTGCCTGCGGTCCTCACCCTCAACGAAGCGGCCCATCTGAAGCCCCCGACACCGTGATGCCAGGATTCTGAACTGCTTCGCGTTCTTACACAGCCTCGACTCCAAGGCGACCTTCGGAAGGTCGGCGATCGGGTCTTCGACTAGACAGGCTAGTCCCAAGTCCGACGCCCAGTCGCCGACGCTTCGAAGCGGTCGAACGAATCCTCGACGGTCTCTTCAGTCCAGCCGTCGCCGCGCATCCGGTCATGATCGAAGATCAGCAGCGAGATCGTCATCTCGTACTGGTCGGCGAAGATCGCGATCTCGCGGACCGATTGATTGTTCCAGACGCCAGCGGGCAACCGCGTGCCGTCACTGCGCTGCGCGAGCCCACCGAGCGACCCGATGGAATCGGTGGGCAGCGGCGACCCCGGCATGAAGAACAGGCCGGCCTTTTCCCCGGCCGCGCTGCGCCGGAACCACTTCACGAAGCCGTTCGTCGCGACGACGACCGCCGCGCATTGCTCGGTCGCTTCGAGCCACTTCAGCGCCGCGGCGGTCAGGGAGACGTCGTAGCGATCCGCCAGGTGCCTGAGCAGGTCGAGGGTCATCGGCGCGTCGCCGACCTGCTTCCTGAAATCGTCGAGCGGCATCAGGATGTAGGACGAGAAGTCGTCGGCTTCGCGTTCGCGCTGCTGGTAGGCTGCCTTCGCCGCGCTGCCGAGGACGTCGTTCTGGCCACACTGGAAACCTGTCGGCACCAGGTTGCGGTGGGCGAAGTAATGCCCGAGCTCGTGTCCGAGAGTGTAGTTGACTCGGCCGGATGATTTGATCGCAGGGTTGTAGAGAACGGCCCAGCCGCCTTTTTTTGTGAGGGGTGCGAGCGCGCCTTCGAACCGGTCGATGTCGGCCGGAACGACCTTCAAAATCGGGTCGGGAAATCGCTTCGAATAGTCCAGCGCGATCGTCTTCACGCAGACCGGGAAGTGCGGTCCCCAGATCTGGCTGAGCATGATGGCCCAGCCCTTAGGCGTCGTGGGGTCAGTCGTCCTCATCGAGCACGTCGAGGATTTTCTTGAGCTTGTCCTTCACGGTGGGATCGGCCTGTTGGAACTTCCGGAAGAAGGCGCGGTCTTGAACGTCTTCGGTCGGCTTGTTCGAACCGACGTCGATTAGGTAGTCGCTGGTAACGCCAAGCGCTGACGCGATGCGGTCGAGCTTCTCGGCTGACGGGCGGGCGACGTCCTTGTTCTCGATCTCCCACATGTAGCTTTTCGAACTGCCCGTGGCGGTGGCAAGATCCTCAAGGGTCATCCCCTTGTCACGCCGCAGCTCGTTTATCTTCGTACCAAGTGCCGATGCCATTGATCCTCCTGGCCGTTCGTTGTGTTCGGTGATAACCTAACTTTCCGTCCTTGACAACCGAACTCGCAGTAGCCATACTTTTCATATGGCCGTACCGAACGGCTGGAAAGGTTGGTTTCTTATGAGCAAAGGTAAGGGAAGCGGTCCGTATCGCAGTGCGGAAACGGGCCAATACGTCACGCCGGGTCAGGGCAAAGCCAGCCCGCGCACGACGTTGCACGAAAGCGCCGGCAAGAGCGGAAGCTCGGGCCCGCACTACCGCAGCGCGATTTCCGGCCGGTACGTCACGACGGCCCACGGCAAGCGCAGCCCCGGAACCACGATCAAGGAAAGCTAGGGGATTTCCGGCTGCCTGACCGTGCAGCCGGCTCTGTTCACAAGGGCCTGCGGGCCAACAACAAGAGAAGGAGAAGCGGCCATGGCCGATAGAGACAAAAAGGGTCCCGGTGGGGGCGACGACAACCGCAAGGGCAACGACAAGACGGTGACGATCATCGTCGAGGCCACGCCGCACCAGTGGCCGAAGGGCACGGACATTTCCTACGCCCAGGTCGTTACGCTGGAATTCCCCGATTTCCCGCAACACCCAGAGCGCACCTATTCGGTGACGTTCAGCAAAGGTGACGGGAAGAACCACGAGGGCGTCCTCGCCCCCGGCGGCTCGGTGAAGGTCAAAGACGGAATGGAATTTCATGTTACCGACACTGGTCAGTCATAACGACGATATCCGTCGCCTCGTCGAGAGGGGGTATGCCGTTTCGTTCGACAGCAATTATCTGGTCGTGCGGGATATCCCCTACCTCGGCGAAGGCGGCACGTTGAAGTGGGGCGCGATCGCGACGCAGCTCGTATTCCTCGACAACGAGAGGGTGGAGCAGAAGAACCATCAGGTGGCCTTTGCAGGTTCGTCGCCGCATGGGCTCGACGGCAACCCCATCCCGAACATCGGCGACAGCACTCACACCGTGCCGCTGAGCGACGCGCCGCCGACCGTGGTCGTCGAACGCCAGTTCTCGAACAAGCCAGACAGTGGTTACGCGAACTTCTTCGACAAGATCGAGCGCTACGTAGCGATCATCTCGGGACCCGCGATGCAGAAGTTCGGTGTGACCCCGCTGACGTTCCGGACCTATGAGGCTGCGCCCGACGATTCCGTCTTCAAGATTCGCGACACGCTGACGTCACTCGCCGAGATCGGCGACCTGGCGGCGCTGTTCAAGGACGAGGTCACGGTCGTCATTGGCCTCGGCGGCACCGGCGGCTATGTCTTCGACTTGATGGTCAAGACGCCGGTCAAGGAAGTCCGGGCGTTCGACGCCGACGGCTACCACGTCCACAACGCCTTCCGCTCTCCGGGCCGTCTTGAAGACGCCGAACTCGGGATGTCGAAGGCTGAGGTCTACGCCGCGCGCTACGCGAACTTCCGGCATGGCCTGAGGGTCGAGACGAAGTTCATCGACGAGAATTCGATCGACGAGCTGGAAGGCGTGACGTTCGCGTTCGTGTGCGTCGACAAGGGATCGGCGCGCGCCAAGATCATCGACCTGCTGATCGCCAGAAAAATCCCGTTCATCGACGTCGGCATGGGCCTGAACCGGAAGCAGGGGCCGATTGCGGGCAGCATGCGCGCGACCGTTTTCGCGGCCGGTGACGGCGAGCGCGTGCGAGCGGAGCAGCTGGTTCCGACCCACGACAACCCGGACGATATCTACAAGTCGAACATCCAGATTGCCGAGCTCAATGCACTGAACGCCTGCATTGCGGTCATGCTCTACAAGAAGCACATGGGCTTCTACGTCGAGGACGAGCCGCTCTTCAACCTGCTGTTCGGTGTGAGCGACATGCGCGCGTCGAGGCAACTCCGTGAAGTTTGAAATGCGCTCCGTCGAGTTCATGCCGAAGGACCTGGAGAACGGCGTCCTTTACGTGTCGCAGAAGTACCGTACGGCGGCGCATCTCTGCGCCTGCGGTTGCGGCGAGAAAATCAGGACGCCGCTCGGGCCGACCGAGTGGTCGGTTGAAATGGGTGCCGCAGGCCCGACGCTCTATCCGTCGGTCGGGAGCTGGCAGCGGCCTTGCCGGTCGCACTACCTCAACACCAACGGCGCCGTGCGTTGGGCGAACCAATGGTCGGACAAACAAGTCGAAGCCGGTCGCCGCCGCGAAGCCGAGGTGCGCGAGGAATTCTTCGCCACCAGGCGCATGGCCGCACGGCCGTCGCTCTGGGGTTGGATCAGGCAGCTCTTCGGTCGTTGAGCGGTCGGAGAATGGGTCGAGAGCGGTCCTCCGAAGGCGGGGCGATCTAAGTCCGCTTGCCGGTGCGATCCCAACGTCTCCTACTGGCGCTGGATGGACCCCGTACACGTAGCGCTAACCCTCAGGTGCTAGCCTTCAAATGTCGGGACAACCCATGAGGTGAGCCATGGCTCAGCCCGATCTCTTCCGTCTTCCCGTCAAACCGTGGAACACCGGCCGGCTTATTGGTCCTAAGCCACCGTTCAAGCCCAAGCACATCTGGGCGATCCGGCAACAGCTCAAGAACGCTCGGCGGCTTCGCGACCTGGCGATGTTTAACTGCGCCATCGACACAAAGCTCCGCGGGTGTGACCTCGTCAAACTTCGGGTGAGTGATGTCGCGTCCGGCGGGTCGATCAGACAACGCTCGACGGTCATTCAACAGAAGACGGGCCGTCCTGTGCCCTTCGAGATCACCGAGCCTACTCGCGACGCCCTTACCGCTTGGCTGGCTCAGCGAGGGCGCCGCTCGGATGACTGGTTATTTCCAAGCCGGAGCGTCCGTGGCGGTCATATTACGACCCGCCAATACGCGCGACTGGTCGATGGCTGGGTGGCATCGATAGATCTCGACCCGCTCTCGTACGGCACGCACAGTCTGCGTCGGACGAAGGTGGCGTTGGTCTACAAGCGGACCGGAAACCTGCGCGCCTGCCAGCTGCTGCTAGGACATGGCAAATTGGAAAGCACGGTCCGCTACCTTGGGATCGAGGTTGACGACGCCTTGGAGCTGTCCGAACAGACCGACATCTAGTCGTCCGCTGAGGGTGGTGAGCGGACGCCGGGTCGAGCGCGGTCAGACCAAGTTGCTGTCGACGAACATTTCGGCAAAGTGCTGCGGGCGAAGCTCAACCTGATTGGCCGACGCGATCTCTTGGTTCTTCGCCCACATGCCCCGAATCAGCTCGGGCATGTTTGCCGGCATTTGCATGGTCGTGGCCAGAGCGCTCTGCCAGGTTCCGTCGCCACCAAAAGTCTCGGTGAGCTTCGGAGCCATTCTTTGTAGGCGTTCTGTGTCTTCCTCTGACAGCTTCCCAAGCGCCCATATGACGTAGAGCTCGAGCAATCGAAGGAGTGGCTTTCCAGCGTACCGGTCGGGATCTGTGCGAATTTCCGCGCGGGGTGCTTCCGTCTTTTTCGACCACGGCCAGCCCATATGTCCCCCTTCTACAGATCACTGAGGCTAGGGGCGGAGACGAATTCGCGCAATGTCTCCTATGGGTGGGGAGCGGACGTTTGACCGTCCGCGTTCTACGGACCATCCTCAAGGCTGCCTAGGAGGCTTAGGGTGAGGACACCGGAGCAAGTCATCGCCGATGAACTCGCGTGGATCCAAGCGCAGGCGGAGGCCTTGCCCAAAGCAGCGAGACTTGCTGCCCTGGATGCGCTCTCAGCGAGACACCCGCCCACTGTGGCGATCTCGCTCTACAAGCTCTTAGACGAAGGCGTCCTCCCCCAAGCTTGGCAGGCGCACGTCACCAATCTCTTTGAGTTTTCCCGCTAGACTGTCTGTTGTGGATGGAATGCGAGACCCTCGTTCGGGCACCCTCTAACGATCATGCAGATAATTGACACCTTTCAGATCACGGGCCGGGGTCTAGCCGTCGCCATTGACCAGGCCACCGCTCTGCCAGTCGGCAGAAAACTGTCGGCTACTGTCACAAGGCCCGATGGAAGCGTGCCCGCCACAAGGTCCTGGTCCGTCCACGCGACCGCACTCTCAAAGTAGACGGGTCCATCCGAGTCGATCGCAAAAACGGGTAGAGGTGGGAACTCGACGACTGATTCACGCAGACCCATCGCCGCACCCCAGTCCGCGACCTTGTCGAGGCTACGACGTGGGTAGGGACTGCGGCCCACTGTCGGCGGGAACTCGAAACGCATCGCGACTGCGGCGCAGCGACTCAGGCCGATCTCCTTGCGCAGGGAGTAAGCGAGCTTCCGGAACCGGGTGCCGGTCAACACATCGTCCACGAAGAGGACGCAGTCGGCTGTTGCGACCTCAGGCTGCTCGGCGAAGGCGGCCGCCGCGTCCCGGAGCGTTCGTCCGACCGCCGCCCGGTCATTTCTCGGAAAACCCCATTCGATAGTCCGGACTGGCAGGCCGCGTGCACGACATAGGTCCTCGATGACCTGTGTGGGCACGCAGTTCCCGAGGGGGGATTCGACCAATGCTACTGAAGTGAAGCTCTTCGATGAGATCCAGTCGGCGAGGTCCGTGGCCAGTTGCTTCAGTCGCCTGAACTGAGCCTTGCCGAGAATGAACAAGCCATCGGCGGCGTCCGACATTACTGCGGTGACTAAGGGTGGGAGGACAACCCTTGGGTCGAACCTCTCCTGCAGGACCTCGTGGAGCACCTGCGCTTGGGCGAAAAGTCTTTGCGCACGGCCCGTGTCGTCCTCAAGGCCCGTCGGCCTGAGTCGCGGTAGCGATGCCTTGAACGCCGCGAGCTGATGGCGATGCAGCTTCTGTCGAGACAAAGCGTCGACCGAAACCGGGTCGGAGCGGCCTGTGATGGCACAGAACTCGGTCAGGGCCGACTTGATCTCATGGGCGCTGACCCATGCAAACCGGTCGCGGATCATCGCAGATTGGCCGAAGGTGCCATCGTCCACGGCTGCCGGTGACTCCCCGCCGCGCGACGGAATCACCGCCCGGCTCCCCGACATGAATAAATCAGCTTTGCGCAAGTCGGCACTCTCTCACGGCCGAACCCCCAAGGACAGGGCGTTCGAACGTCCGCTATCCGGCTGCATTGGAAGGTCTGCAGCTGGCGCGAGGCCGAACTTACTGGTGACAGCTTCATGCGCTTCCTAGCGCCCGTGCGGCAGAGCACTATTTCCCTAACCCAGCAGCGCGACCAAGTCCGGCTCCGCGAGGATGCGGATCGGCTGGCCTTTGGAGATCAGCTTCTCCGCCTTGAGATGCTTGCCGGACTTCGTCTTGCCAGCGAGAAGCGCAAGGTCTTGTTCGCCAACGACCAGCATGGTCGTGCGTCGCGTTACCCCGGGATCGACTTCCCCTCCCGCCGCAGCAATGAGATCGGCAACGTGAGCGCGCGACTGGCTGAGCGTCCCGGTTATCACCACCACTTCACGATCGAGATCGCCATGCCCAGTGGGGTCTCTCTCGATGCGCGCCGGCCACTGCCCTGTGGAGTCTGGTCGGAGTCGTTCGGGCCAATCTGATACGCCGCAGCCAACCTCTAGGCAGGCGGCTAGCAGGATGAGCCCAGCTGTCCTGGCGTCCTCAACCGGCTCATGGTGCCGGAACTGAATGCCCAAATCCGACGCCACATCGGCCAAGCCATAGCCACGATCAGCATACCGGTCCCACGCCCTGCGCACGACGCGAGCGCTGTCGAGCCACTGACAGGCCAGGGGTTCCAGAGCGCTTTCGGCGAGCGCCTGGCCGAGGGACGTTCGGTCGAAGTGAGTGTGGCAGACGACCAGCTGGTCATGCAGTAGTTCGCGCAGAACGCTCTCGGCCTCTGCGAATTTCGGCGCCCCGGCGACCGTCTCGGCACTGAGGCCGTGCTTACTGATGTTTATCGGGTCGAATTCGCATCCCGGGTCCACCAGGATGTCGCGCACCCACGCTTCGCGGCCGTCCTTATCAAAACCCACCATTCCGATCCGGCAGATGCTGGCCAATCGGGCATTCGCTGTCTCTACGTCCAAAGCGATGAACTGCATGACCCACCCTCCCTCGCGCATAGGATGCACCTTGAGCCGCGTACAGTCACCTGGCTGGCCTTCGATCATGAAGTCCGCTTCAGGGCTGGGACCGAGAGCCTGCTCCTGGCGCTGGACGGACCGCGTACACCTGGCGCTAAGCCATCGGTCCAGAGCCCCGCCTGGCGCTTGAAAAATGGTTTCGGATGGCAAGGTGCGAGAAGGAATGGTTCAGAGTGAGGCCCGGCGGTTCCTGATACCGCGCCTCTTACATGCAGACGTTTACCGTCCGCCGCCCGCGCACCAACGTCGCACAAGGTCCTTCGATGCCTCTCACCGTCCATCCCGCCACGGCCCCTCCGGCGGCGGCGTTCCAGATGCGGCCGTCGACATCGTCTTTCAGCATGGCCACCTGCGCCCCCCCCGGCTGAACAAGCCCACTAGGCGGAAAGTCTCGCCGGCCTGCGGTCGTCGGCTGCTGCGGCGAACAGCGCCTGGGCCAAACGGAAGAGCGGCGCCGGTGTAGCGGGTGGCCGGGGCGGCGGGGATGGGCCGGCCGGGTTCGCCCGATACGCGGCTTGCCGAGCAGGCGCCAGCGGCCGGCGCGGCAGGGCCCCGGTCGCGGCAACGATGTCTCCGTCGAAGCGGCTGGGTCGCCGAGCGACCGGGTGAACCAGATGAGCGCCGCCGTCCAGGGCGTAGCGCGGTCGCCAACGCCTTCATCAGCGCGCCTCCGGTGTCGAGTTGATCCTCGTCCTACCTGCACAGTTCCGCCTCGCCTTCTGTCTCCGTGTTCGCGGCGTTGCGCGTGATCTTCAGACTGGCGAGCCGCAGATAGGGGTGCTTCCCACCAGATTAGTCGAGGCCGCGGGGGCTTGCCGCCACGGCTCGCGCCAGCGCAGGGTGAGATAGCCGCGCCGGTAGTCGTCCCCCAGCGGAGCGACGCGCACAGTCACATTGGCCTCCCAGGCGCCCAAGGTCGACCAGGTCCCGGCGGATCTGCGCGGCGATCACCTGGCCTGGGTCGAGGCCAGGGCGATGGCCGTATCGGAGTGGCCGCGCGCTGCGCGACGCGCCGAGAGCGTCGCTCGACGCCGCCCGCCGCCTGCTCGATGTCCTGGGCGCGGCGCGCCATGGGCTTCCACCGCAGCCTGGTTGCGCCATCCGTCCATCAGCTGGCGTTCCAGCGCGGCTTCATCGAAGGCGGGGCTGAACTCCGCGACAGCCCAGATCACGATGGCGCGCAGCCCCAGACCAGGGCGTGCTGGTCAGGGTCGCCGGGCCTCCCAGCGCCGCGGCGGGCCTCGCGGGCGGGGTCAGGGCGGTGCCTATCGAGGCCCGGGCGGGCGGTGTCCGCCGTCATCTGAAAATTGCCCGGCGCGCCGGGCTGGGCGGAGAAGTCCACCTTCGCGTTCTCGAACGGCCGCCTCGGTTCGGCTCGCCATGGCGACGTTGTAAAGCGCGCCCCTTGATGCTGATCATCGGGCGTGATCGACACCTCCTGCACATCCGCATCGGAGGGCAAGCGCCCCGCTATGCCCGTCAGCCGGGCCGCGGCGTCCCGTCAGGGCGATGGTCGGCGCGCCCTGGCCCTGGGCGATGGCGCCCCGCGCGACCAGCAGGCGGCAGTTGGCGGGGCGGACACGGCGCTCGCTGGCGGAGTTCTTGCCCTCCACCTCGGCCGTCTGGCTTCGACATAGCCCTGCCAGGCGGACCAGGCCTCGGCCACCGACCAGGCGCAGGGTCAAGGCGACCACAAGCGACAGCGCCCGGCGCGTGCGCCGCCGGCTATCGCCCTTTTCATCCCTGAACAGCGCCGGCCGGCCAGGCGGCCGCACCACCGGCCTGATCGGACGAGCCCCGCCGGCTACGAGGGCTCTCCAGCTCGAGCACCAACACCCACGAGGTAACGGGCCAGCGCGCTCGGCCAGCCTCCTCGCGTCTATCGTCCGCGATGGGGCCGGCCGCATCATGGGCGCAGGCACCAGGTCGCCGGCGGTATCCGCTCGACCAACGCCACCTGGTCCGCGCCTCGACGTCCTCGGCGAGCAGCCTGATGTCCTGGACGAGCTGCTGGGCGAGTTCGAGAAACAGCCGGTACGAGCGCGCATCGAGCTGGAGGCGCCCCAGGCCAGCACGCGCAAGATGGCGGCCAGGGCGTCAAAGACCGCGTCGACGCCATCGAGAAGGCCGCGCATCGCCGTTCTGGAGGACGGTCATCGGCAGTCCTCGAAATGAGATCGAATAGCGAAGACCAGCGGCCCCGTACTACCCAGCAGCGCGACGATCGCGGGGTCATTCTCGGCGACCTGCGCCTCGACCACGATCATCCCGTCGGCTCCTCCCCAGCGGCGAACCGTAGGGGGGCGAAGGCCGGCAGGAGTTCGGCCGACAGCCGGGACCTGGCGCGAGTCTCCAAGATCAGCGACCGAACGCCGCCAGCCAAGCCCTCCAGCACGGGCACGGCTTGCCCGGCAGGATGGAGAGAGCCGTGGCACGATGGCCTGCAGCTCGTCCTGGTTCTCATCCGCCGGAAGGCGGTGTCCGGTTCGACCGCGCCCGCCGCGATCTCCGCGACGGTCATCTCCGCGGTCTGGGCGTCGCGCCAGTAGCCGGCCTCCCGTTCGATGCGCCGCCCGTGGGCGATCCACGGCCCGATGGAGGACAGGGCTACTGAAAGGATGAGCCCGAAGATCGCCAGAGCGACCAGCACCTCCATCAGGGTCAAGGCAGGGAGGCTTCGGGCCGCGGCGCGGCCCAGGCCGTGCTGAGCGTCGTCCGGGTTCCGCCATAGAGGCCGTCCTTGGCCGCGACGGTCACCTTGCAGGTGACGAGCACCAGCCGGCCCTGTGTCTCGTCCAGGTCCGGGCAGGTCAGCCTCCAGGACAGGTCCGCCGCCACACCTTGACGCGGCCCCTGCGGCCACGTCGCCCGCGCCTGACGCAGTATGGCGCTGCCCAGAGCCACCTGCCGTGACTGCATCCGGGCGCGTCCCAGGTCCGCCCCCGCGTCGATCACGATCGCCAGGAACAGGGCTGCGGCCCCCGCCAGCACCGCGCCGGCGACGAGCACCTCGACGAGGATCATGGCGGGCGCCGCCGGGAGCCGGGACGCCGGTGAGCGGGTTGATCTCAAGCACCTCACGCTGATCTCCCGAAATGATGGTGATGGAGCCGGCGCCAACACGGCCGGCGGGGTCAACGATCAAGGGGTTGGGGTTCAAGCTGAGCCGCGCCCGGCCGGGCAGGTTTCGCCTCTGCACGATCTGACCGTTCAGGCGCACCTCATAGGTCCGGCCGTCCGGGCTCGCCTCGACCTGTCCGAAGCCGCCATCCAGGCGCGCCCGGCGGGCCAGGTCCCGGACATCCATGTTCAAATGCTCGCGCGCCTCGCGCCTGGCGCCGCTGTCGAACACCTTCGGCATGCCTACCGATGCGATGCCCAGCATCAGGCCGATGATCGCCAGCACGACCAGCAGTTCAGCCAAGGTGAAGGCGTCGGCCGCTTCAGGAGCGTTCTCGCGCTTCATCCCGCCGCCGCCATGTCCGACATCGCCAGCAGGCCCAGGAACAGCGACAACACCACACTGGCGACCAGCCCGCCCAAGCCCAGCGTGATCATCGGTCCGGCGATTGCGCCCAGCCGTGTCAGGCGCTGTTCGGCCTCATCGTTGAGCAGCACGCTGGCCTGGCGCATCGCCGTCCCGAGATCGCCGGTTTCTTCTCCCACCTGCATCAGCCGCCCCAGGGCGCGCGGCGGCCGGGCCAAGCGCCTCATCGCCTCGGAGGGCCGCTCTCCTAGCCGCACAGCCGAGACGAACGCCTCCAGCTGCCGCGACAGGGCCGGCCCTGTGACGCCCGACCGCGCGGCCTCGAACGCCTGGGCCACGGGCACCCCCGCCAGAAGCGACAGGGCCGCGAGTTCCGCGAAGCCGGCGAACTGCAGACGGGGCGCGATGCCCAGGCCGGCCGGAGAGGCCAACACGAACTCCAGCGCCGCCGCCAGCCATGCCTTGGCCGCCCGGCTCGACCAGATCAACAGCCCGGCGATCAGCGCAATCAGAAGGGCAATCAGCGCGTTCGCCTTCAGCCAGGCGCTGACGCCCAGGAGGAATTTCGTGGTCTCGGGCAGCTTGGCCTCGCTGCCCTCGAACGCTCCCGCCAGCGTCGGCACGACGAAGAAGATAAAGGCGCTCAAGGTGGCCAGCGTCGCCAGCAGCACGAAGGCTGGATAGATCATCGAGGCCACCACTCGCGCCTTCAGCGCCGCCGACTGGGTGAAGGAGGCCGCCGCCACCTCCAGGGCCTCGGCGAGGCGCCCGCTCGCTTCCCCCGCGACGAGCACGCCCGACAGCAGGCGCGCGGGCGCGCCGTTTACATCGCTCAGCGCCGCGGACGGCCGCTCGCCCCGGTCGAGAGACTCGCGGATGCGCTGCGCCACGCCCGCGCTGGCGCCGGTCAGCTCGTCACAGGCGAATTGCAGCGCCGCCGGCAAACCCAGGCCCGACCGCAGGAGCTGAGCCAGGGTGCGCGTCAGGTCCCGGGCCGCGATTTCATCGAACGCGGCCCCGTCATGGCGGCGGACCGCGCCACTGGCCTCGCGTTCCAGGGCGAGCGGGGTTAAATCCCGCTGCCGCAGCCTCGCCAGGGCCTCGGGCGGCGAGCCGGCTTCGAGAGCGCCTTTCACCGCGCGTCCGTTGCGGTCGCGGGCGCGATATTGAAACCGCACTGTCATGAGAGCGCCAAGGCCTCGAGATCTTCGAGGCTGACCTCGCCCGCCTCCAGGGCCTGAACGGCGGCCTCGATCAGCGGCGTGAAGCCTTCGCAGGCCAGGGCTTGCGCCATCCGCCGCCCGCTCGGATCAGCCATCGCCTCGCGTACGCCGTCCGTGACCTCGAAGCCTTCCCCGAGCGCCAGGCGCCCGCCGACGCCGCTTCCCCGGCAAGCCGGGCATCCTTCGGCGCGGAACAGGCGGCCGGGCGGCCAGGCCGACAGCTTCGCCAGGAACTCCCGTTCGAAGCCGCGCGGCTCATAGGGTTTGGCGCAGCCGGGGCAGAGCTTGCGGACCAGCCGTTGCGAGATCGCCGCCGTCAAAGTGGCGCCCACCAGGTAGCGGTCCACCCCCATGTCCACCAACCGCGCCACGGCGCCGGCCGCATCGTTCGTGTGCAGCGTCGCCAACACCAGATGCCCGGTCAGGGCGGCCTGGATGGCGATACGGGCCGTCTCCCCATCGCGGATTTCGCCGACCAGAATGACATCCGGGTCCTGGCGCAGGAACGAGCGAAGCGCCGAGGCGAAGGTCACGCCGGCGTCCTCGTTGACCTGGGTCTGGGTCATGTCCGCGAAGAAGTACTCCACGGGATCCTCCACCGAGAGGATCTTCAGCGCCGAGGCCTTCAGCCGCTGCAGCATCGCATAGAGCGTAGTGGTCTTGCCGCTCCCGGTGGGGCCGGTCACCAGGAATAGGCCGCGCCGCCGCGTGAGTACCTGCTCAAGCAAGCCCAGCACCTGCGGCGAGAATCCCAGCGCCGGAAGGTTCAGCAGGGCCGGATCGCGCCGCAGCAAGCGCAGCGCCACGGTTTCCCCGTGGAGCCCCGGCACCGTCGATATTCGCACGTCCACCGGCCGGCCCATCGCCGCCAGACTGGTGCGGCCATCCTGGGCGCTGCGCCGATCGGCGACGTCCATGTTCGCCAGAATCTTGATGCGGGCCGCGATCGGCCCCGCCAGCTGCGATGTCTCCTCCAGAATAGTCTCTAGCTCGCCATCGACGCGCAGGCGCACCCGCACGCGGTCTGGCAGGGGTTCGATGTGGATGTCCGACGCGCCGCGCTTCAGGGCGGTTTCGAGGATCTGGCCGACCACACGAACCGCAGGCGCGGCCTCCTGATGGTCGCGCACCTTCGCCGCGTCGTCAGACCAGTGCGCGCCGCCGCCGTCGTCTTCCGGCTGACCGCTCTGCGCCTCTGTGGCCGGCCCGTAGAGGCGTTCGAACTCGCTCGCCCACCGGGACACCGAAATCAGCTTCAGCTGGACCTGTAGATTCAGGGCAAAGGTCACCGCTTCCAGCAGCCTGTCATTGGTTGGGTCAACGACCCCAAGCTGAACGCACTGCCCGTCTGCGAGGAGCGGCAGGGCCCGTTCCCGGCGCAGGAACGCCGCACTCAATCCGCCCACATCCACGGCGGCCGCCGGGAAGTCCGCTTCATCGGCCTGCGGCACACCAAAATCGTCGGCCAGGGCGCTGGTCACGTCATCGTCGGAGGCCAGGGCGAGTTCGTGCACCACGGCGACCACGGATTCTCCGGTTTTCCGCGCCACGGCTTGCGCCCGGCTCGCCGAAGGCAGGTCCAGCAGTCCCTTGTCGACCAGTACGGTCAGCACCGGCTTGCGTTCGGCGGTGCGTCTGGCGAGGCCCAGCCCGGAAAAGCTAGATCCAGCCCTGGAAGGCTCCGGGATGGCAAACGGGTCCGTCATGCCGCCCCCATCCGTAGGGCGATGGGGCAGGAGGCAGGGGCCTGCGCCCCTGCCCGCACGAAATCGATGGCGGCGCGGTGAATGATGAAGGGCCGCCGGGCATTACCGGTCAGGCGAACCCATTGCCGCAACTGCAGCCGCGAGCGGCTGGAGAGCGGGGTCTGGACGGTGATGATAATCACATGGCCAACCGGCGCCCCGAACGCCGCGACATCGCCGTGCATCGTCTTCAAGTCGTCGAGGCCGGGGAATCCTTGCGGACTAAGGTCCCGGTTCAAGGTCTCCTGCCCCGAATAAACCGTCACATAGGGCGCCAGGCATTCCGCGGCGCTCTCGTCGAGCCCCAGGACGCCGGAGAGTTCGCCCTCGGTGATGAAGGGCTTGTTGCCCGGCGGCGGCCTGCCGGCCCCGGCATAGTCCGAACCTTCGGCGCCAAGCGTGCGCCTCAAATCATCTTCGTCGCGCCAGTCGGCGATGCGGTCGGCGATCGTGGCGGCGGTCGCCTCCTCCGAACCCAGGGCTTTCAGCAGCACCGCGATCTGGTCTGGCGGCGCGGCGTTCAGGTCCACGAGCCCCGCCACGTCTTGCAGCCGGACCTGCGCGCCTTCAGGCATATCCGGCAGGGGCGCGGGCTGATTGTCGAGCGGCAGGTGCTTGCCTTCAGACAGGAACACCAAGGCCTTGGCCGCCAGGGCCTCAGCGCCGAGCCGGGCCTGTTCCATCCGGCGCCCTTCCGTGGCGACGCTGCGCGAGGCCCGGCTCGCGAACAGCATGGTCGCCGCGGCCGCCGCCAGCAGCATGGCGATCAGCGTCGCCACCACCAGGGCCGACCCCGGCTTAGCGAGGCGCATCGATGCCATTGATGAACCTTGAATCGCGGATCCGGCTCAGGCGCTCACGCAGATCGTCCGTGACCTCGGCGGTTTCGTCTGGCGAGCGGATGATGCGCGGCGTCAGGATGATCAGCAGCTCGGTGCGCCGCACGGTGTTGTTGGTGTCGCCGAATAGCCCGCCGACCAGGGGAATTTCGCTGAGCAGCGGCAGGCCAGCCGAATTGCGGGTCCGGGTCGCCCGGATCAGCCCGCCCAACACCACCGTCCCGCCGCTGGGCACGGCCACCGTGCTCTGGAACCGGCGCTGCTGGATCGTCGGAGAGTCGATCCCCGAGGTCGTCGTCGCCGAAACCTCGCTGGCCTCCTGATTGACCTGCAAGGTGACGACGTCCCCTGCCCCGATCCGCGGCGTGACGCGCAGCAGCACGCCGGTGTCGCGATACTGTACCGTATTGATCACGCTCGCCTGCGGGGTGGTGACGTTGGCGGTCTGTTGCGTGACGATCGGCACCTGATCGCCGATCTGCAGCGTCGCTTCCTTATTGTTCTGCGTCACGATGATCGGCTTGGAGAGCACCTCGACATTGGTCTTCGACGCCAGTGCGTTGAGCGTCGCCTGGACGTTCATGCCCGTATAGCTGTAGGCCAAGCCCGGGAACTCGAGGGTCGGCGTCGACGACGCGCCCTGGGTCAGGGCTGCCGCATTGCCGGACTGGTCGTTGAACGACCATTGCACGCCGAACCGGAAGTCGTTGTTCAGCGTCACCTCCACGATCGTGACCTCGATCACAACCTGCGGGATCGGCGCGTCGAGGCCTTCGACAAGGGCGCGGATATCGGCGACCGCGGCCGCGTCGCCCTGCACCAGCAGAGCATTATGGGTGGTGTCAGCGGTGACCTTTACCCCCGTCCGCCCCTCGAACAGGCTCTTGATGGTCTCCGCCAGTTCCGTGGCGGAGGTATTTCTGAGGGGCAGTAGCTGGATCGAACCACCGATCCGCGAGGGGCGGTCGAGTTGCAGGATCCAGTTTCGGGCCTCATCCAGGCGATCAGGCCGCTTGGCGAGGATCAGCACCGCATTGGTCGATCTCAGAGGCACGAAATCCACCATCGTGCCGATCGGGCCGTTCGCTCCGCCGAACAGCTTCTTCAGGTCCTCGATGACGGAGGCCGGATCGCTGTATTGCAGGGGTACGACGCCGAAGGACATCCCCTTCAGCCAGTCGACGTCGAACAATTGCACCGTCTCGACCACCACCCGCACGGCGTCTTGCGGGCCGCTAATGACCAACATTTCCCGCGTGGTCTCCGGCTGCACCGTCGCACCGCCCTTTAGGAAGGGCTGCAGCAGCCGGACCATCTCCGTGGCCGACACATAGCGCAGCCCGAGGATCACCACCCCGGAGCGGATCTGCATGCCGGGCTGATAGACCGACGGTGTCTGGGCGCCGCTCGGGTTCACGGCCTCCATGCGGCGCACGAAATAGGCGTTCGGCCCCTGCTGCACGATTTCAACCCCTAGGGGTTTGAGGGCGTCGCGAAGGAAGTTCGGAATGTCGGCGGCGACCAGCTGGCCTTGGGACTGGATGGTGATTTCACCCGTCACATCCGGCGCGATCACGACACTTGCCCCCGCCGTATCGCCCAACAAGGACTGTACGACCATGGCGAGCGGGGCCCGGTCGAACCGTATGTCGAGCCTTGGCTCACCAGGCCCGGGCGTTGCGCGAACAGGCGGTGCAGGCGGCGGCGGAGGGGGCGTGGTGAACTGCCCGGACCCGCGCTGTATGTCGGCGGGCACGGACGGATCCAGATTGTTGACGGCGATGGTGGTAGGCGAAGGTTCGGAAGCGCCAACAGCCAATGGCGTCAATGGTTTAGGTGGCTCATCTGAGGCTCTTGTCGCGCATCCGCAGAGCGCCGCCGCCATCAGGATGGCCAACAGTGCGGCCCGGACCGGCGCTGGCGACCTCCCGGCGCGAGCCAACTCACCCGACCGCCAAACCGACCCTACTACTCTGAACGACAAAGTGACCCCTCCCCCGAGGTCCACAACTTCTAGGCTTGCGCCGGGGCGACTTCAAGACAACCATTGCTGGGCGGGGGGTATCTGCAATGCTATTGGTCGGTGAAATGACGGCGTGGCGAGCATTCGCGCTTCTCGCAGCCGTGCCCATCGCCCAATATGCCACCAGCGCAGCCCGCCGCTTCAGCGCCTCGCTCGCGTCGGTTGAACCCTCCGCGCACCGGCTGGAGCCGGCCCGTCCCGGCATCTGGGTTACCGCCTTTGTGTCAGCGGCCCTGCTGACAGCCGTCTGGTTCGCACCTTCCGATGCCGGATCCGGGGCAATTCTCGTCTTCTTCGGCGGCCTCGCCTACCTCGCCATGACCGATATGGCGGCCCTGCTCATTCCCATCTGGCCGGCCCGCCTGCTGATCCTGGGCGGGCTCGCCGCGCAAGGCCTGTCTGGGTGGCCGCAGGTCCTGGTCCACGCCCTGGCTGCAGGCGGCGGCTGGGCCCTCTTCCGCGGCCTGGAGTTCGCCTACCTGAGATGGCGCGGCCGTCTCGGCCTCGGGTCGGGCGACGCCCTCATCGCGGCGGCGATCGGCGCCTGGCTGGGTCCTGCCGGCCTGGCCTGGTCGGTCTGCACCGGTTGCGCGGCCACCTTGCTCGTCAACCTCATCGCATTCGGCTGGTCGTCTACCCGGCCGATGCCCCTCGCCCCTGGCCTGGCGATCGGCGCATTCGCCGCCTTCCTCGGCCAATCTCTTCTGGGAAACACCTGGTGATTTTCGAACGCTCCGACCCGCGCCCAGCTTCCGGCGCTCCGGCCTTCACCCTGACCGAGATGCTGGTGGTCCTGGTGATCATCGGCCTCATCGCCGCGATCGTCGGCCCGCGCCTTTTCAACCGGCTCGACGACGCCAAGCGCCGCACGGCGAACCTACAGATCACGAATCTCGCGGCGGCCGTCGACCTCTACCGTATCGACATCGGCCGCATCCCGACCAATGCTGAAGGCCTCGACGCCCTGTTGCACGCCCCATCTGGCGCCGCCCAGTGGCTCGGCCCCTATCTGGCCCGCGACGCCGTGCCTTCGGATCCCTGGGGCCGCGGCTATGTCTACAAGGCCGATGAAGGCTCCGACCACTTCGTGATCACCTCCTACGGAGCCGACGGCCAGCCCGGCGGCTCCGGCGCGGCCACGGACATCGTCGTCAGCCAGGGCCAACCGACCCCGCCCGCGGCGGCAGCGGCGACTCCGGTAGAGCCTTCGGCACCTACCGCCCCTGGGCCAACAGAGCCTGCGCCAGGCAGCGTGAACTAGCCCCTCGATACCCGTCGTCGAAAGGGACACGGTGAAGGTATCCAACAGCGCTCCACCGCCACTATCGTTGTAGACCGAGACCGGCCAATCCACGATGCCGCTTAGCTCACCGCTTGAACGGAAGGCCGTGAAGTGGAGCGTGTCGCTAAGCTAGGAGGCGTCGCCTGCCTGTCAGCGCGAGTTCAATTTGACAATTGATCATTTGCATCATTTTAGGAGGTATAGCCAAGTGCAAGAAACCCCAGGCGCAACCCCTATTTTCGGTGAATGTTGAAGAGTTCCATCATCTTTCTTGAGATAATTTGTCGCTTCTCAAGACCTATATTTGCCCGTAGAGCCATTTCAACATTCAGCAATGCAACTTCCAATTCACCCGAGGATCCGCCGTTTTCCATTATTTCAATGAATCGAGGAATGTATTGATCGTATTCATCAATTACGTTCTTGTTATCTCCAACTTGAAGCGGATCCCATTGATCGAATAACAATTCTCTAATGCTCAAAAATAGCGCGTTCATATTAGCCACCTGCAAGACTGATTATTGTTCTGATGGTGGCGTCGAAATAGCCGGATCCATAACCAGTTACAACTGTACCTGATTTATCCATTACAACTACCGCTGTTGAACTTATATAAACGAATCTTTCGCCGCCAGTTTGCTCAAGGACAACCAAGGGCCTTGCGAGTGTGTCCCTCAGCATTGACGAAGTGACACCCCTGCCGAAAAGTCCGCCTAACCGGTGGCCGCCGTCAAAACCCTGGAAGGCAATTCTGGGATTCCTCACAACTGTTCCAAGTCTGCCGAAGGTCATGCCAAGAAGACCCTCTGAGCCCGCAGCAACTGTACCAGCAGCACCTGTGCCGACGACAATTGCACCGACGAGCGCAGTGCTGCCTATGGCCTGAGCGTTTGTGACAGGAGGTGGAGGCGTGGTAGGGCAGTAGCCCGCTCTTGCGCAAGCGTAAGCGCCGGTCAGGGGGCCGGGAGGATTGGGCGTGTAAAGCCAATTTGAAATGGCAGCACGCACGTCTTGGGTCCAAGTCGTCGCCGGCGTGCATTCTTGGCTGCGTGCACCGTCGATCATCGGACCGTCCACACAGCCCCCCGGTGCCATTCCAGAAGGATCCTCCGCATTCGTTGGATCTCCGCCGACATATGCATAGAGATTGAAGTTGTCGGCATACCCGATGGGATCTGTTTGGAGGAACCTTCCGAGGACGGGGTCATAGAACCTGGCGCGGTAGTAGTAGAGCTGGGCCTCTGGGATGGCGGCCTGACCTGTGTAGCGCAGACGCGATCCGGACCAGCTCTCGGGGCGGCCATAGGGATCGTAGTTGTAACGCTGGATGCCGGCGCCTGAGGCGTCGGTGTAGCCGATGACCGACCCTTGGTTGTCGGCAAGGAGCCAGCGCCGATCGGTGGCGCCGGAACCTTCATACCAAACCAGGGGCTCGTCGACGCCGGGCCCCCAGACGTAGCGGCGCAGCAGGGTCGAGCCATTGTATTCGGCCGCCAGCTTGTCACCCGACTGCAGGAAGGTGGTGGTGACGCTGGAGGCCGTGGTGGTAGTCAGCCGCCCTAGAGGGTCATAGCTGAGCGTGACCGCGGTGGGGGCGCTGACCGAGAGCAGGCGGTTCTCCACGTCATAGGTGAAGGTCCGCGAGCCATCGGAGGTGAGGTTGCCGCGGGCGTCGTAAGTGAAGCTGACGCCGCCGACGGCGGTATATTGGTTCAGACCGTTGGAGGTGTAGGCGACCGTCGTAATGCCCGGGCGCCAAGTGTAGTTATCGTTGGAGACCTGGCGCTGCAGGATCTGGCTGGCCGGGTTGAACACGAAGCCCAAGGTCAGGTCATAGGCCGTGCTCGAGGGGTTCTGAACGAGGCTCGTCAGCCGGTCGGCGTTATCATAGGCGTAGGTAGTCGGCGCGCCATTGCCCCGGGCCAGGGTCACCCGCCGGCCGAGATTGTCGTAGCTATAGGTGGCCAGAAGCCCCAAGCCGGTGGTCGCCCCGTTCTCATTGACGGAGATCACGCGGTTCAGGCCATCGTAGACGTAACCCGCGTAGAAGCTGTCCGGCCAGGTGACCCGTGTGCGATTGCCGGCAGCGTCATACTCATAGCTGAGGGTGCGGCCGCCATAGGCCTCGGAGGTTAGGCGTCCCAGAACGTCATAAGTCCAGTCGATGCCCGGGCCGCCGGCGCTGCCATAACGGGCAGAGAGCCGGCGCCCTTGGAGGTCGTAGCTGAAGTAGACGTCCGCGGAGCTTCCGCCAGGGATGTCTTTGACGGTCTCGCGGTTCAGGTTGTCGTAGGTGTAGGTGATCACCGAGTTGTCACGCAGGCGCCGAGTCAGACGGTTGCCAGCGGCGTCGTAGGTGTAGGCCTCATAGTCGGCGGTGTTGGAGGCCAAGGCGCCCGGCGTCGTCGACGGGAAGTCCATCCGCACCAAGCGGTCGAAGCCGTCATAGGTGAGGGTCGTGAGATTGTTGTTGGCGTCGGTCTGGGTCGCCGGCTTGCCATTGTCGGTATAGCTGGTGGTCACATAGGCCTGGGCCAGGGGGGTGCCATAGGCCCGGGTCTGCACGAGCACCTGGCCGGCCGCATCGTAGGTGGTGCGGGTGATGCGGTCCTCGCCATTGGACCCAGCCGTTCCCAGGGTGCAGGCGTCAGAGGGCAAGGAACCATAGATCGCCGGGTTCATGCGGACAGCCAAGCACAGCGGCCGATCGGCCGCGTCGTAAGAGGTCTGGGTGACCAGCAGCGGCGTGGTGGTGGCCCCGTCATAGTCGGTGGCGCGGATGCGATTGCCGGCCAGGTCATAGGTGAAGCCGGTCCGCGCCAGGGCGGTGAAGGTCCCGGCCGTCGCATCGGTCCCCGTGCCGCGGTCGATCTGGGTGACTTGGCCGTCGGCATTGTAGATGGTGCGGGTAACAGGGCGAGGCAGGGCGCCGTTGGTGCCGCCGGTGAAGACCCTGAAGTCGCCAAGCGCGACGCCGCCCGAGGCGACGCGCCGGACGCGGATATATCGGGCCGAGGCGCCGTTCAAGGAGACGGTGCGATAGACCCCCGTCGCCGAGCCGGAGATCGTCGCCACCGTGGTCCAGCTGGAGTTGTTGGTTGAGATCTCGACGATCGCCCCATCCAGGCCCGAGGCGCCCACCGAGGTGTTCAGCGCCAGGTCCACGTGGTCGATTGTCTTGGTCGAGCCCAGATCGAGCTTGACCCACTCGTCAGTGCCCGTGCCGGTCTTGTGGGCCGTCGAGCTTCCGCTGAACGTTCCGTCCCGCATGCCTGAGACGGTGGGGGTGGAGTAGCCGCTGGCGTTGGAGCTGCGCGTGATGCCGGTGGCGATAGTCTCGGTCACCAGCCAGTCAGGGTCAGCCTGGGCGGTGAACTGCAGCCGGCGAGACGAATCCCAGCCGTAGTTGATGATGTCGCGAACATCGGTGCGCGGGCCATCGACGCTCAGCAGGTTGCCGACCGTGTCGAAGCTGAAGCTGGTGGTGAGGGACAGGCCGCTGGGGTTCACCGTGGCCGAGGCCAGGGTGTAGCGGTTGGCGCTGTCATAGCTGTAGTTGGTCGTCAGGCTG
The DNA here is from genome assembly GCA_046349475.1 of Caulobacteraceae bacterium. GTDB lineage: Bacteria > Pseudomonadota > Alphaproteobacteria > Caulobacterales > Caulobacteraceae > Acaudatibacter. The sequence continues at coordinate 23,218 of JAXMCG010000035.1, forward strand.
GACGACGAGGAGACCTTGTCCGTGCGCGAGGTCAGCAGATAGACCGTCGAGCCACCCACCGAGTAGCCGGTGTAGGTCAGGTCGATCTGGGGGCGCACGCCGGCGCTATCGGCGGGCGACAGGATCTGGGTCAGAAGACCGGTTGAGGAGTTCCAACTGAAGTTGGAAACATTGCCGCGGGCGTCGGTCATGGAGACCGGGAGGTTACAGGTCACTAGATTCGAGCACATCCGCACCGCGGAGCCTTCGCCAAAGGTCGTTGACGTGACGATGCTGGAGAGGCCGCTGCCCGGCTTAGCGATCTGCGTCTGGGTCAACACGTTGGAGCGAGCGTCGTAGGTCAGTGCGACCGAGTTACCCTCAGGCGCGGTCGTCAGAACCAGGCGGTGCAGGCTGTCGTAAGCAAAGGTCGTCGTGTCGCCCAACGCGTTCGTCACGCTTAGCGGACTGCCCCAGCGGTTGAACGTCGTGCGAGAGGGATTTCCGAGGGCGTCGACCGACGTGCCAAGGGTCCAGTTCTCGCCTCCCAGACCGGTCGTAAGGAAGCCAGTTTGGTGGCTAAGCCCGTCGGTCACCGACACCACACGGAAGTAGGCGTCGTAGCGAACCGTCAGGAACGGGTTCGTCAGGTCGCTCGGCGCATAGATCCGGCGCAGACGATAGGCTGGTCGCAGCATGTAGGACGGATTGGGAGAGTTGGTATCGGCGGCGTATTCGTATTTGCTCACCGCCCCATCTGGGCCGGTCACTGTCACGGCTTCACAGCTTAACGTCACCTGATGGAGGCAAGTCTGGCCAAAGGTGACCTGGCGGCCAGTCTCATCCGTCACGCTCGTCAGCCGGAAGTTAGACGAAGAGAAGGTGAGCGAGCGCCCAAGGTTATTGGATACTTGGGTGAGCCTCAGGGCGTAGTTCATTCCTGAGGGCGAAGGATAGTTTTGAAGCCCCGCATTGCCGTTGATCGTTGCGGCGCTGTCTTCGGTGTAGGTGAAGGTGATCTTGATCCCCGAGGGGAAGGTCCAGGTCGTAGGGGCGAAGATGGGGAAGTAGACTCCCCCGCCGGAGACATTTGGGTTGGCGGTCCGTCGCGAGGGGGTGAAGACCATCACCGAGCCAGCGGCGTCTGTGAACGTCAGACTCACCCCGGTGTAGGTAAAGCCAGGCAGGTCCGTGCCGATCGGGTTGACGTGGTCGATGACGATCGGCCCTGATCGGGCGCCAGATTGGGTCAGGCGTTCCTGCCGCCCCATCCCCGGCGCGAAGTCCCCATTGGCAAGGCGCGCGAACGTCGTGGTCTGAGGTTCGAAGGTGATGTTCACCCGATTGTCGATGAACCTCTGGCTCATCCAGTAGCTGACCAGCAGAGCGGTCAGACGGCTTTGGAAGTCAGGGCTGGTAAGCTGATCTTCGGCAACGACAAGCCCAGCGATGAAGGCTGACGCATGGATTCCTCGCTCGGAGCCCATGCCGAGCATGCCATCCGCGCCTATGGTCGCCGATATCTGGTAGTTAAAGCTCCAACCGCCGGGCAGGCGCGTATTGAAGCTCGAGCCCGCGCCATTGTAGCTAGCGACGTCCAGTAGGTCCCATAAGGTATTGCCGCTCACGTCCAACTGGCCGGTATCATAGATCTCTTGATATCCGTTGGCCGAGTTGTAGCTGCGCTGGAAGGGAAGGCTGAAGGGGAAGGCCCCGGCCCCCGTCACGAGGTCTGGCGGCGGCGAGAAGGCCAGCGCCCCATTGACGAGGCTGACGGAGCTGAGCCCACGAGCCCGCAGACTGGCGGGGCTCGCAAGGACAGATGACTGGGCCGACTGGTCTGGCGAGGATGCGGTCGGCGCGCCCCCCCCTTGGCTTGCGCCCCCGAGAGTTGCGCAACGTAGCCAGACTTGAAGCCGACGAAGGCCGACCAGCCCGCATAGTAAGTGCCGCCACCGATGGGAAGGGTGCCCGAGTGTGAGGTCAGCCCAATAATGCTCTGACCTGTAGCGACGCGCCCACTCAGCCAGGCGGTCGCCGCAGCCTCCGTATAGGGCAGCGAACTGACCGCACTGGCGTAGTTCGACGAGTCCAGGAAGACGAAGCTGACGCCTTGGCTATTGGCGAAGTGGAAGTTCGACGAGGTGGACTGGGCGGGCCATGTTCCCTGGCTCTGCTCCATGACCGAGCCTTCCAGCATCGAGTTGATGTTGGCGAACGTCTCGAAGGCGCGTGATCGCGCCGCGGTATCAGAGGTCGCGGAAGTGACACTTACGTAGGTCGCAATGCTGAGGCCTTGGTTGCCCGACAGGCCGATAACGTGCTGCACGTTGAGGCTAGTCCTGGTTGACCCCTCGATGAGGCGGTTGGCTTGGTCGGCCTGTGCCAAGAACTGGGCGGCATTGATGTTCGCGAAGGTCGGTAGTCCCGGATACTCTGGTGGCGCCGGCGCCCGCCGACGCGCGGTCTCGACACCAGAGCGATAGATGACCGTACTCGAAGTCGCCGTACCGACTTGCAGAACGAGCACACTGGTTTGGCCAGCAGCTGGGCTGGGATTGGGGAAGACGAACGTGACGTCGGCATAAGCTCCCGTCGCACTCCCACTCGTGGGGCCAGCCGCATAGGGATGGTTGATCGCGATGGAGATGTCGTCATCCAGCTCGAAGAGCGTCGGCCCGTCGTCGACATGCAGGGTGGGTCCGGGACAGCAATATTGTTCGGCAGGCGGCCCTAGGAGTTCCACACGCCGGCCCGCGATCTCATCGGCGAACACAGTCAGAGAGCCGTTCGCGCCCGTGCCTGTGATCGTCAGCGTGGTGCGGTATTGGTCGGGCACGCCGCCCGTCCATGTCGCAGACAAGCTGGCCCCGCCTGAGATCGGAAGGCTCGAACCAACCGTCGGCTGAAAGGTCACATCGGGCGAATTGCCGCCGACGATCTCCTCCACCGAGGCGTCCGGCATGTTGGTTTGGACGTAGGATTGGAGGCTGACCGCGTAGCTCTGAAGTTGTGTGCCAAGGCCGGCTTCATTGACATTGGTGATCGCCGGCGCGCTGCCGACAGAGCCTGCCACCGTCCCTGACATGGCCGTGGATTTCGCCGTAGAACCGCAGGTCGGAGATGCGCGCGTTCCGCATCCCATGGCTGCCGGCAGGTCGATGCCTGCCAGGAGCCTGTTGCGCTTGAAACTCGGGTCATAGAGCTGACTATTGGCAGACACCCAAATGTGGGACAGCGTTACACTGGAGAGGTTGCCCGAGAGGCCAGCGCAGTTGCTGGCGCCATTGACCGTTGCCGGAATGCCGCCGTCGGCCAGGAACTGGCAGGCAGCCTTGGCGTCGACGTTGAACGTCTGATTGGCTTCGTTGAGATCCGTGACCAAGCCAGACCACAGGCCAAACTCGCTGGCATTCAGGGTGATCGTGCCGACCTGAAAGCTCGCCGTGATGCCCGCTTCACGCAGCAGCTTCACCATCAGCTCGGCTTGGTCGAAGGGGGTTCCGGATTGGTCAATCAGCGCCCCCCGGGCTCCCTTGCCAAGGCCATATCGGAACTCAACCGCGATGTTGTTGCGAACCCAGTCAAAGACGTTCTGGGAATACTGTTCGGGGGTGAGCTTGGCAGGATCCCCGGATGACAGGCCCACCCGGTCAGAGCCCAAAGCGATGGCTTGGGCCTTGATCTCCGGCGCATTGACCTCAACGCCGCTCTCTGTCCAGGCATAGGCCCCCACCGTGTGGGTCGTCGGGTTGGTGAAGGCGTCGTAGTATGCCGCACCATCGGTCGGCGTCACCAATGGCGCCGTCGTCAGAACCACCGCCGGTTCATCGGCAACCGCTGGAGCCGCCCAAGCCACACAAACGCACGCAAGCAAAAACGCCGCGGCCGCAGCGCGCACTCTTCCGATCATGGACTTCCCCCGAATCCCTCACCCTAAGCGAGAGATGCCACATCATTTATTGCTTGGCGCGATCAATCGTCAATTGTGGTTTCTGCCAAAATGCAATTCATTGCGATGAAGTCAGTGAGTCGCGTTTCAGACGTACCCAGGGACTTTCCAAGGGGAGCGCGTCACCGTTCAGAGGCGGCGCACGACGATGTCGGGGGGCATACGTGTTCAAAGGTGCGTTGGAGTCCGTGGAAATTTCCGCGCGTGTGAAACGCCACCCGCTTGGTAGGCGCGGCTTCTTGCTAGGCGCAGCGAGCGCCATGGCGCTAGTTGGGACGGCGCGAGCTGGCACGGTTTCGTACACATACGACGAGTTGGGGCGGGTGAAGACGGTCAGCTACGCCGACGGTACTGTGGTTTCGTATACTTATGACGCAGCGGGCAATCGAACAGCCTACACTGTCGGCGGTCCGGATGTGACGCCCAACGCCGTGAATTGGACCAACATCTCCGGCGGTTCCGGAGCGACGAATAGCGCTGTAACGCTCAACGGGATCACAGCCGAGATTTCTCTCACGATCACCTACACAGGTTCCGGATCAATTTCATATTCGAAGAATGGTGGCTCGTTCGCCAGCGTCACAAGTGGTGGCGAAATTGCGATCACCGATGGGAACACCTTGGTCTTCAAGGCCTCAGGTAATTCCAGCGGTACTGTTACAGTAAGGAACGCCAGCGATGGTGCGTCGCTGATCGACACCTTCGACTACGCGGTCACCGCAGACGTGACGCCGAATAGCGTTGATTGGGCCAATATCACCGATGCCGACGGCGCTACGAACGCGGCCGTTACATTCGCCGGAATCGATGCTTCGATCAGCCTGACCGTCACCTACACTGGAACGGCGGCGCTGCTCTATTCGAAGAATTCCGGCAGCTATGCTTCGATACCCAGCGCTGGCTCTGTTGCAATCTCGAACGGCGACACGTTGCGCTTCAAGGCCACTTCGAGCTCCAGCGCGAGCGGGACCGTTACGGTCGTCAACAGCACAGACGGCGGCGCCACGCTCGACTCGTTCACCTATTCGATCAGCGGCGCTGATGTGACGCCAAACGCATTGAATTGGACGAACATCTCCACATCCGGTTTCGTATCGGCCGGCGCAAATACGAACTCGCAGTCGATCGGAGGCATTAGCGCGCCCATCACCCTTCGCATCGAGATTGAAGACTTCGGTACGTGGGGAAACTCGTACTTCGATGCCGTGAAGAACAGCACCCCTCTCGGCGGCATCGCGGGGGGGCAAACTTTCAGTGTTACCAGCGGCGATGCGGTCTACTTCACGGCGTACCTTGAGTCCGAGTACGGCGGCGGCGCCTCCTACGAAGTCAAAGTCTACAACGACAGCGACGGCGGGGCGCTGCTTGATAGTTTCACAGTGGCCATATCCGTAACGGGCATCTAGGACCGCTTTTTCCGGCAACCGGTACAGAGCTAACGGCTCCATCGCGACTGACCTTGACGCCGCGACGGGCCAGCAATTCCTCGACGTCGCGGATACTCAGGGTGAACCGGAAATACAGCCAGACGGCCTGCCGGATCACATCCGGCGAAAACCTGTGACGCTCTAACGAGGTCGGCCACATGTTCATTCCCCGGTGACTGCACAACAGAGGGCCAATTTGGAGAAAAGTTAGCGTTCGACTGGCAGCACCACCACTCAGTCCTCCAAGTCTCGAACTTCGCGTCGTCCAGGACGGATGTCGCCGACATTTCCGTGGCTTGCGCGACGGATATGAATGCAGAGACGTCTCTGGCCGCCTGCGCTGCGAGCGAGGCTCTGTCAGGATAACTGGGTCCAGCCGGAACTTCCCCTGCCCTGTTCTTGAGATCAGGCAGCGGCGGTCGCCGCGGCCCATGTCCGATCAGCTTCGGCTCGGAACTGGCGGAGGGTGGGTCGACGGATCAGGTGAGACTGGAGGTTGAACACGTTGTAGACGGCGGCGTGGGTGGCGAAATACAGCCACACTGCATGGCGGATGACCTCGGGCGGGAACCGGTGGCGCTTGTAGGAAATCGGTCTCATCGCAGCCTCCGCTCCATCCACCAAGCCCTTAGCGGAGACGGGTTAGAGTTTGCCTGACAGCACCGTTTAAGTTGATGGCAATCGTCAGATTCGTGTGAGCTTCGGCGAGAACTAGGTACAAATCATCCCGCTATAATTCGGTCAACGAATAGTATTGTTTGATTTCTCGAGCACATTCCTGCCGCAAGCAATCGCCCCTCGTACTCCGTTGAAATTGTATCAGGAGATTCTTGCGGCCTGATCATTGCGCGCTAGACTAGTCGCACGGAAAGCTGCGCCCCCTCGGCGCGCCATTCCGCAATCCGCTCCACGAAATAGGAAATCCCGTCAAGTAGCTCCGGGGTCGGCTGCGCTGGCACCTTGATGACGAAGTCATAGGGCGGGTCGACCCCGTTGATGTCACCGGTGACGAACGAGTCCCGTAGGCCGTTGTAGTTGCGGCCATGCCAATCAGGGGCATCCACGCCCGCGAGAACGGCTTCAATGAAATCGGCCTCCGTCTGCCAATCTCGCCCGTCGAGTGTGATCTCCATACGCGGACCATTGATGATCCATAGAATGTCGGCAAGGGGTACGCGTGTCGCCGGGAACTTCATCGCTCCTAGCCCGTCTAGGGCTTTGTGCACGCGGCGATCATTTCATCGACCGCAGAGTCCACAGAGCCGATCGGCACGAAGAATTCGTCCCGCGCATAGCTGGTGCATGGCACGACATGGTCGAAGCGGAGGTCGCGGAGGCTCTCGAAGCTCTTCAGCATTTTCCGGCGGCTGAGGTTGCCGGGTCGCCATCCGTCGCCTGAGCGGTAGACGAAGTCCGCTGTGAACAGCACGCGTCGCCCCTCCACTTCCACCAACGTGGAAAACTGCCCGGGCGTGTGCCCCGGCGTAGGAATCAGCTGCACATCTCGCTCGATGATGGTCGGTTCGAAAGGCAATGCCCGGTCGATGCGCACCCGGTTCGTGCGATGGCCCATCGCCCCGGCCTCGATCGCGCTGCAGTAGATCGTAGCGCCGAACCGCTCGGCGATCTGGTTGGTGGAGACGCCCCCGAGGTGACGGTCACTGATCACCGCCGCGCGGACACCGCCCTCCGCCTCAAACGCCGCGAAGGAATCGGAAAGAGAGGTGTTGCGCATGGCGTCGAGGATCACGTTGCCCGCCTGTCGCCTGACGAAGTGCGAGTAGCCGAATCCCTTGTTGCCATTCTGCGGAACGATGAAGACTCCGGGCAGTATCTCACGCAATCGCGCCTCCCCTCCTTAGTCGGCGCAACTCGCGGCCGACGACCCGTGGCTGTCAAGTGTGCTCGACGCAGATCTGTCAGGTTAACTTCACGACGCCGGCAATGCCGCCTCCGTGCCGACATCTAGGCGCATGTCGCCTGTGACCATGCTTCGAAGGCCGCTGACCTGAAGGCCCGAAGTGTCTGGCGGCGAGTGAGATGCCGGGCAGTGTAGAACGTGTTGTAGACCGCAGCGTACGAGCTGAGGAACCTCTGAGCTGAAGCCTGGGATTTGAACCCCTGCTGTTTTCTCTCCCTACGCCGGATGGGAAGGTGGCTGTTCTCGGCCCGATTGTTTTCGCGCAGGCGCCCAGGCCGATGAAGGTGCAGCAGATCCAAGCTGGCCAGCGCCGCGGGGTAGGAGGCCAGGCCGTCGGTCGTGATGGACTGAGGCTCCACAGGCTGATTGCGAAGGAGGCGCCGCAGCAGAATCAACGCGGCTTCGGTGTCGCGTTTCCTTTGCATCACAAGGTCCAAGACCTCGCCCTCGTCGTCCACGGCCCGCCACAGGTACATCCGCCGGCCACCCACGGTGCAAACCATCTCATCGAGATGCCAACGCGGCGAAGGCGCTGGCCGGAGCTTCTTCAGGCGCCTGGCGAACTGCGGACCGAACTTCTTCGTCCAGCACCGAATGGTCTCATAGCTGACCTCGATCCCGCGCTCGGCCAGCATCTCCTCGACGTCGCGCAAACTGAGCGTGAAGCGGAAATAGAGCCACACGGCATGGCGTATAATGTCGGCCGGAAACCTGTGCCGCTTGAATGAGACCGGCTTCATCAAACCCTTACCCCACCACGCCCCGAAGGGCCCAAAGTGGAGATAAGTTAGCGTTAGACTGACAGCACCTGCGCTGCGGGCGA
>JAXMCG010000036.1:0-30717 GCA_046349475.1 Caulobacteraceae bacterium
CCATGGCGTCGGCCCCGGCCACGGCGTCGTAAGCGCCCTCCATGAACGCCACATCGCGGAAGATCTGGCGCGCCTCGTGGCCCTCGGGGTCGAAGGCCTGGATACGCGCGCCCCGGGCCTGCAGAGCCGGCACGATGTCGAGAGAGGGCGCGTCGCGCATGTCGTCGGTATTGGGCTTGAAGGTCAGGCCGAGCACCCCGATCACCTTGCCGGTGAGATCCTCGCCCAGCACGTCGGAAACTCTGTCCGCCATGGCCTTCTTGCGGGCCGCATTGGAAGCCATCGCTTCCTCGACGAGGCCGACCCGCACGCCGTTCAGCTTGGCGGTCTGGATGAGCGCCGCCGTATCCTTCGGGAAGCAAGAGCCGCCCCAACCTGGCCCGGCATGCAGGAATTTCGAGCCGATACGGTTGTCTAGGCCGATCCCCCGGGCAACCTGCTGAACATCCGCTCCGGTCTTTTCGCAGAGATCGGCCATCTCGTTGATGAAGGTGATTTTCATCGCGAGGAAGGCGTTGGCCGCATACTTGATCAGCTCGGCCGTGCGCCGGCTGGTGAAGAGGATCGGGGTCTCATTGAGGTTCAGCGGGCGGTATATGTCGGCCATAACCGGGCGGGCGCGCTCATCCTCCAGGCCGACGACGACCCGGTCCGGACGTTTGAAATCCTCGATCGCCGCGCCCTCGCGCAGGAACTCCGGGTTCGAGACGACACAGAATTGAGCGTCGGGGCGCTTGGCCCGCACCTTGGCCTCGATCTCATCGCCGGTGCCGACCGGCACGGTCGACTTGGTGACGATGACGGTAAAGCCCTGCATCAGGGCGGCGATCTCCTCGGCGGCGGCATAGACGTAGGTGAGATCGGCGTGGCCGTCCCCCCGGCGCGACGGGGTGCCGACAGCGATGAAGACCGCGTCGGCGCCGGCCACGGCCTCGGCGGGATCGGTATCGAAGGAGAGGCGCCCAGCCTTCACATTCTGGGCGACCAGCACATCGAGACCCGGCTCGTAGATCGGGATCACCCCGTCTTTCAGGCGGGCGATCTTGTCGGCGTCCTTGTCGATGCAGACCACGTCATGGCCGAAGTCGGCGAAGCACGCGCCGGAAACTAGGCCCACATAGCCCGTGCCGATCATGGCGATACGCATGCGCTCTCCGTCTCGTTCGGAGGGTCAGGCGCCCGCCGGTCAGATTTCCTGGTTGTATGCCCCGACTTCCGGGTGGCGGCCAAGCCTGGGTTTGACCTCTTCGCGGAAGAGGGCGCGCATGTCGTCTTCTGACCGGGTGCTCTCCACGACGACCACGACTTCCGGCTTGTTGGACGAGGCGCGAACCAGCACCCAGGACCCGTCCTCCAGGGCGACGCGCACGCCGTTGACCGTGATTACCTCGGTGATGGCGCGGCCGAGAATCCTGCCGCCCGATTTCGCCAGGGCCTCGTACTCAGCGACCACCTTGTCCACGACGCCGTACTTCACCTCGTCAGCACAATGCGGGCTCATGGTCAGGGAGGTGTAGGCTACCGGGAGGGCGTTCTTCAGCTCGGAGAGCGTCTTCCCCGGGTTGCGGTCCAGCATGGCGAGGATCGCGGCCGCCGCGGTGAGGCCGCAATCATAGCCCCGGCCAAGGGGGGCGTTAAAGAAGAAGTGTCCGGACTTCTCGAACCCGGCCAGGGCCCCGATCTCGGCGGTCTTGCGCTTGATGTAGGAGTGGCCGGTCTTCCAGTAGACGGTGGTGGCGCCATTGGCCTCCAGCACCGGATCAGTGGCGAAGAGGCCTGTCGATTTCACGTCGACGATGAACTTGGCGCCCGGATGCAGGGGCGCGAGGTCGCGGGCCAGCATAAGGCCGATCTTGTCCGCGAAAATCTCCTCGCCCGTATCGTCCACCACCCCACAGCGGTCGCCGTCACCATCGAAACCGAGCGCGAGGTCGGCCCCATGCCGGCGCACCTCGGCGGCCATCGCGTGCAGCATGACGCTGTCTTCGGGGTTGGGATTGTAGCGAGGGAAGGAATGGTCGAGCTGGCAGTCCATCTCGATCAGCCTGGCCACACCCATCTTCAGCAGCGCCTGCGGCACGAAGGCGCCGGCCGTGCCGTTGCCGCATGCCGCGACGACGGTGAGTGGCCGCTTCAGGGCAACTCGGGAGGCGACATCAGCGATGTAGCGCTCCTGTACGCCCTGGACGTGGGTCACTGATCCGCCCGCGCGTTCGACGCCCGCGCCGGAGAGCACGATCTCCTTTAAGCGCCCCATCTCGTCCGGGCCGAAGGTCAGGGGGCGCTGCGCCCCCATTTTCACGCCGGTCCAGCCGTTCTCGTTGTGGCTGGCCGTGACCATGGCGACGCAGGGGGCATCGAGGTCGAACTGGGCGAAATAGGCGGTGGGGGAGAGGGCCAGGCCAATATCCAGCACCTCACACCCGGCGCTGATCAGGCCGAGTGTCAGGGCCTGCTTGATGGAGAGGGAATAGGACCGGTAGTCATGACCGACGACAATCCGCTTCTGGCCCAGTTCGTGGATATAGGTTCCAAGTCCAAGCCCGAGGGCCTGGATTCCAAGGAGATTGATTTCCGGTCCAAACAGCCAGCGCGCGTCGTATTCGCGAAAGCCAGTGGGTTTGACGAGAGGCCAGGCCTCGTATTCGGCGGTGTTCGGCTTGAGGTCCGCGCGGGGAACGAGGGCCATGGCTATTGTCTCGCCGGCGCGGCGGCCGGGGGTTGATCCTGTATGCCGCGCAGGTCGATAGGAAGTTGGCCCGGCACTTTCACCCGGGTCTCTATCGCCGCCATCGGCCGGCCAAAGGGTTCCGGGGATGTGCGCCCTTGCCCTTGGGGCCAGACCAAAGCCAGGGCGACCATGCCCGCGCCAATCAGGACGATCGCGAATAGGATGAGCCGGTGTGACATGGCAGTCATATAGACCGCCGCGAGGGCCCGGGCCAACGGGGGGATTATGGTCCGGCGATCGCGGACCGAGCGGACCCAGCGCTTGACGGGCGCCCCGTCGCGCCCTAGCCCGGCGCAAACCTTCGTCCGCCTGACCGGAACCTCCCATGCCCCAGCTCGTCCTCGTCCGCCACGGCCAGAGCCAGTGGAACCTGGAAGACCGCTTCACGGGTTGGGTCGATGTTGATTTGACGGCAGCCGGCGAGGCCGAGGCGCGCCGGGGCGGCGACCTGATCAAGGCCGCGGGGATTCAGTTCGACCGCGCCTACTCTTCGGTGCTGATGCGGGCCATCCGCACGGGCGAGTTCGCCTTGCAGCACTGCGGACAACTCTGGATTCCGATGACCAAGGACTGGCGGCTGAATGAGCGCCACTATGGCGGCCTCACGGGCCTCAACAAGACCGAGACCGCCAGGCAGCATGGCGATGAACAGGTGAAAATCTGGCGCCGGTCCTACGACATCCCGCCGCCGCCCCTGGCCCCCGGCGGCGAGTTCGATTTCACGAAGGACCGCCGTTATGCCGGCGCGGCGATCCCAGATACGGAAAGCCTGAAGACCACCTTGGACCGGGTGCTGCCCTACTGGGAGGCGGAGATCGCCCCGAAGGCCCGGTCGGGCGAGACCCTGCTGATCGCGGCGCACGGCAATTCTCTGCGCGCCATCGTCAAGCACCTGTTCCAGGTTCCGGACGACAAGATCGTCGGGGTGGAAATTCCAACGGGCAATCCTCTGCTGATCGACCTGAAGGCCGACCTGCGGCCGGTCGCGGCGCGCTATCTGGATGAGGCTCGCGCGACGGCCCTGCCGGACCTGCCCTGATGGCGGACAGCCTGGATGAAGCCATGATGCGGCGGGCGATCGCCGTGGCCATGGGCCATCTGGGCAAGACCGCTCCCAACCCCACGGTCGGCTGCGTCATCGCACGCGGCCAGGACATCCTGGCCGAGGCCGCGACGGCGCCCGGCGGTTCGCCCCATGCCGAGGAACAGGCCGTGCCCCTGGCCGGCGTCGCGGCGAAGGGCGCCACGGCCTATGTGACCCTGGAACCGTGTGGCGCGCGCTCCTCCGGCGCCTGTTCATGTTCGGAGCACCTTGTGTCGGCGGGCATATCCCGGGTTGTGATCGCCTGCGAGGATGTCTCGCCCCTCGCCTCTGGTCAGGGCTTGCAGCGACTCCAAGCCGCGGGTCTGAAGGTGGAACTCGGGGTCCTGGAGGCCGAAGCCGATGTTCTGAGCGCCGGGTTTCGGCATCGACTGGCGACAGGCATGGTGCGTGTCGAGGCGGCCAACAGCCCTGAATCCTATGAGGGAATCTTCGATCCGGGACTCGCGGAAGACGTGACTGACGCCCTGCGGGCCGCGGCGGCGAGGGGCCTCAACAGGCTCTGGACGCCCCGAAACGGAGAGGTCGCCGAAAGGTTGCGCCGGGTCGGTCTGCTCTTCCAGAACCCTTTGGAAGCATTGCGTTAATTCAACCCGGGCATAGTCGGCGGCAGTCTGCCACCCCCCTGGTGAGTCCATGTCTGAGTCCGCGGCGCCGGCCGCACATCATCGGCGTTTGACCCAAGCCGAAGTCGACGTGATCTGCGCGAAGCATGACCGCCTGTGGTCCGCGCGGATGGGGGGCGCGCGTGCGGTTTTTACCTGGAAGGATCTTTCCGGCCTCGATCTCTCCGGCCGCAATCTTTGCGACGCGGACTTCACGGGCGCGATCCTGGCCGACTGTGATTTATCGGGCGCGCGTCTCGATAACGCCAACCTGTTCGGTGCGGACCTGCAGAACTGCCGCCTGGTGGACGCCTCCCTGCGCCGGGCCGACCTGCGCGGCGCCTGCCTGCGCGGGGCCGACCTTTCCGGCGCGGACCTTTTCGAAGCCGACCTGCGAGAAGGGGCCATCGCCGCCGCCGACCGCGAGCGGGGCCTGAAGATCATCGAACACCAGAGCCGGGCCGGCAACGCAACGGGGGCCATCCTCGCGGGCGCCAACCTGGAACGCTCGCGCCTGTCCGGTGTCATCGCCGTGAAAGCCGACTTCACCGACGCGATCCTCAAGGACGCCAAGCTGGTTCGCGCCAACCTCAAACAGGCATCGCTGTCCGGCGCCAATCTGGCCGGAGCGGACCTGTCGGGTGCTGACCTCTCGGGCGCCGATCTGCGGGACGCGGTGCTTGTAGGCGCCAAGACTTTCGCCTGGAACGTCTCCGAAGCGAACATGTCCGGCGCTCTGACCGACAAGCCGGCGGGGCATGACGTGCTCGATCTACCCTTCGAGAAGATGATCCACGACCATGCCCGCTGGTGCGAGACGGGCGGCCAGGAAGGCAGCCCCTCGGTGTTCGACGGGGCGGACTTGCGCAATCTGAAGACCCTGAGCGGTTTCAAGCTGACGGCCTTCTCCGCCAAGGGCGCGACCTTCTACGGGCTGGACATGCAGGGCGTGCAGCTGCAGGGCGCCCACCTCGAGGGCGCGGATCTGCGCAACTGCAATCTGCGCCGGGCGGACCTGCGCGGCGCGCGCCTGATCGGGGCGAAGCTCTCTGGATCGGACCTGCGCGACGCCCAGATGGGTCCGTTGCTGATCGGGCCGGAACGCAACATGCCTTGCGACCTCACCCGCGCCCTCCTGAAGAATACGGACCTTGCGCGCGCGGACCTGCGCCAGACGATTTTCGTGGACGCGGATCTCAGTCGTGCGAATTTCACAGGCGCTCTTCTGAAAGGCGTGGACATCACCGGCGCCCAGCGCGAGGGCGCGCGCGGCCTTGAGGGCACGCTCTGAGCGGTAGACTTAACGCCGTGTTCTCATTTTGGGTATTAGCGTCCCAACTGAACTGATCTTACTCGGGAGCTTCAAGGCGAGATGATCGCGCCGCAACCTATGGCCGGGCGCCGCCGCCTCTCTCAGGCCGAGTTGGACCTGATCATCGAGGCGCACGAGCGTTATGTCGCCGGAAAGCCAGGCGGCAAGCGATGTTCCCTGCGCTTTGTGGACTTTTCCGGGCTCAATCTGTCTTTCAAGAACCTCACGGACGCCGACCTTTCTGCCTCGATCTTCGATGGCGCCAAGATGGTTGGCGCGGACCTGTCGCGCGCCAACCTGTTCGGATCCGACCTGCGCAAGGCCGATTTGCGGAAGGCCAAACTCGTGCGGGCCGACCTGCGCGGCGCCTGCCTGCGAGGCGCCAATCTGACTCAGGCCGACCTGACCCAGGCCGACTTCCGCGAAGGCCAGGTGGCGATCCCGCATCCCCGCAAGGGCTTGGATTCCGTACGCCATGAAAAGCGCAGCGGCCTCATCGACCAGGCGATTTTCGCCGGCGCCACGGTCGATGGCGCCCAGTTCAATGGGGCCTCGGCTTTCGCTACGGATTTCTCCGATTGCTCATTGCGCGGCGCGAACCTTACAGGCGCCAACCTGAAGGACGCCAATCTGTCCGGCGCGATCCTGGAAGGGGCGGCCGTGTCCGGGGCCAATCTGGAAGGCGCCAACCTGGAGGACGCGGTCCTCACCGGGGTCGACACCCGCTCAGCGAAGATGTCCGGCGCCAGGATGGGCGGCACGCTCACCGAACCCAGCGAGACAGCCAAGGCCAAGACGCCTCAGCTGCTGGAGATGGCCAAGGCCAATCAACGTTGGTGCGAGACTGGCGGCAAGGAGGGCAGCCCCGCCAGGTTCGACGGTGAGGACCTGCGGCCGCTCGCCGGCGGTTTGCGCGGCCTTCGCCTGACGGCGGCGTCCTTCAAGGGGGCCTGCCTGGTAGGCATGGACCTTTCGGGCGCGCATCTGCAGGGGGCCAATCTGGAACATGCCGACATGCGTGGAGTGACCCTGACCGGCGCTGATCTGCGCGGGGCGCGGATGGCTGGCGCCAACCTCACCAAGGGGGATCTGCGAAATGTTTCCCTGGGCGCTTTGCCGCTCGGGCCCGGCCGCACCTCCAACGCCAGCCTGACGTCGGTAAAGATGCGCTACGCCCAGGCTCAGGCGGCCGACCTGACCTCGGCCGTGCTCGATCAGGCCGACCTGCGCGGCGCTGATTTCACCGGTGCGATCCTGTTCGGAGTCAGTGTGCGCGCCGCGGAAATGAGTTCCGCGGTGGGTATGGATTTCGACCGCGGAGCCGCCTGAAGGCCGGGGCCGAACCAGTCATGAAAAGGGCGGCGGATCGCTCCGCCGCCCTTTCCGCATTTGCCGATTCTGAAACGCCCTATGCGGCTGCTTCGCTGGCTTCGCCTTCGATGGCCGGCTGTACGGGCTTGCCGGAACCGATTTCGATGCGGCGCGGCTTCAGGGCTTCGGGCAATTCGCGCTTCAGCGAGATGGCGAGCAGGCCGTCGGAGAGATCGGCGTCGGTCACCACCACATAGTCGGCAAGCTGGAAGCGGCGTTCAAAATTTCGCTCGGCAAGGCCGCGGTGCAGGTAGCGCTTGGTCTCGTCATTGGCGGGCTTGCGGCCCTGCACGGTGAGGAGGTTTTCCTTCACCTCGATGTTGAGGTCTTCCGGCTTGAAGCCGGCGACCGCGATCTCGATGCGGTAGGCGTTCTCGCCGGTCCGTTCGATGTTGTAGGGCGGGTAGCCCGTGGCGGCTTCCGTGGTGGCCGAATCAAGAAGGTCGGCGAGTCGGTCGAAGCCGACGACGGAGCGGTAGAGGGGAGAAAGATCGATGGTGCGCATGGGCGGGTGTCCTTCTTTCGCAAAGCAAGGGTTCCGTTGATGTGCGGAGGCCCGCGGCCCTGAACGGCGCCGCAATCTCCGGGAGGCCCGGGCATCCAGCGCCTCCGAGGAAGGAGATAGGTCGGGTCTTGCGGGGTTCAAGGGCGCCTCTTCGCGTGTTACGTCTTGTCGATTGCCACGGGTGCCGGGGGGCCGATCGTGCGCGAACGAGAGGCCAGACCCCCTTGCGGACCATCCGCCCCCTGACACTGCCCAGACGCGCGTTCCTGGCCTCCTCTCTGGCCCTCGCCGCCTGCCACAAGCCCGAACAAGGCGCGGCGCCGGCCGCAAGCGCCAAGGGCGTCAGGACGCTCGTCGACGCGGTGGCCGGACGCTGGCGAATGCCCGGGGACCGGACGCGCGACCGCTGGCGTCATCCCGCCGAAAGCCTTGCGTTCTGGGGCTTGAAGCCCGGCATGACGGTGCTGGAGTTCTGGCCAGGGACGGGATGGTACACGGACATCATTGCCCCCTTCCTGGCGGCGACCCACGGCAAGCTCTACGAGGCCAACATCGATGCCGACGATCCGGCGGAGCCCTCCGCGCGGCAGGCGGCTGACGCCTTTGCGGCCAAGTTGAAAGCGGCGCCCCGGCTCTATGGCGAAGTGGTGCTGACTGAATTTTCCGCCCGGAGCGGGCCCGTCGCGCCGGCCGGCTCCTGCGACCTCGCGCTTTTCCTGCGCAACTTGCACAACTGGATGGCGGCCGGGATCGCCGAGAAGGCTTTCCACGACGCCTTCGCCGCCCTGAAGCCCGGCGGCGTGCTCGGCCTGGAGGAGCATCGGGCCGCACCGGGCGGCGTGCAGAACGCCCTGGCGCCGGACGGCTACGTATTGGAGGCGTATGCCATAGACCTTGCGGCGGCCGCGGGGTTTCGGCTGGCGGGTCGGAGCGAGATCAACGCCAACCCGAAGGATAGCCGCGACCACCCCTTTGGGGTCTGGACCCTGCCTCCGACCCGTCTGTCGGCGCCGCGAGGCCAGGCGCCGCAGCCGAACTTCGATCACACGCGCTACGATTTGATCGGCGAGAGCGACCGGATGACCTTGAAGTTCGTGAAGCCGGAGCGGCCGGCCGACTAGGGAGGTGATGTCTGCTGCACTGATCCGGTCGTCGATGACGCCGTCTGGCCATGTCGGTCGCATGCATGGCGCTCGCGTGTTCGTCGCATGTGGCCCGCGCCATCTGGATGTCGGGGCCCGAGCGGCGCCTGTGGCTCCGCCTCGCTTGCGCCTGTTCGAGACGCGGTCTAAGCCGCGATAGAAAAGGCTTTTCTGGAGACCCTACCCATGTCGCAACTGCAAGAGATCACCGATCGCGTCCGCCAGGCCGTGGGCGCCGATTCCGGCCTCGGCAAGTCCCTGAAGTTCAACTTCAAGGGCGATGGTTTCATCCATATCGACGGCGGCAATGTCACCAATGAAGACAAGCCGGCCGACCTGACCATTTCCATCACCCAGGCCGATCTGATCGCGCTTGGTCAAGGTCAGCTGGACCCGATGACCGCCGTGATGTCGGGCCGGATGGGGCTGTCGGATATGGGCGCCGCCATGGGCCTTCAGGCCAAGATGCAGGCCCTGTTCGCGAAGATGGCGTAGTCGGCCTTGCCTGAAGCCTTCAGCGAGGCGGTCCGGCTGGTTGCAACGCCGGATGCTCCGGTCCCGCCGGGCGGCCAGGGGGCGGAGTGGTTCGCCGGCGTCGGCGGAGAGCGCATGCGCGCCGCGCTCTTCGCGCCGGAAGGCAAGGCGCGGGGCTCGGTGGTGCTGTCCACCGGTCGCAGCGAATACATTGAGAAGTACTTCGAGACGATCGGCGAGCTGGTCGGGCGGGGCTTTGTCGTCCTGGCGCATGACTGGCGCAGCCAGGGCTTGTCAAAGCGCCTGTTGCCCGAGCGAATGCGCGGTCATGTGGACGGCTTCGATGACCTGGTTGGCGACTTCGGCCTGATGCTGGAGCACTACAAGGACCGCCTGCCCAAACCCTGGATCGCCATGGCCCACTCGATGGGCGGCTGCCTCACTATGTTGGCCCTGACCCGGGGCGTGGGCGATTTCGCGGGAGCGATTCTCTCGGCGCCTATGCTGGAAATTTCCACGGGCGCGATCCCCCGCTGGTTCGCCCGGCCCTATGGCTGGCTGGTAGCCCGCTCCGGCCGCGCCAAGCAGCCGGTGATCCTGGCCGAGACGGACCCTTCGAAGGCGCCGTTCCACGACAACATCCTGACCCACGACATCGACCGCTTCGAGCGCAACCGCCAGCAGATCATCGCCTGCCCGGACCTGGCTCTGGGCAGCGTCACCTGGGGCTGGGTGGATTCCGCCATGCACGCGATCTCCAGTCTCCACAGGCCTGGCGTGGTCGAAAAGGTGACGATCCCCGTCACCTTCGTCACGGCCGGGGACGAAAAGCTGGTCAAGAACCGCGGGACAAAAGCGATTGTCGCCCGCCTGCCGCACGGGCGGTACGTGGAATTGCAGGGCGCCTATCACGAGATCCTGCAGGAGAACGACCACATCCGCGATCTGTTCTGGCGCGAGTTCGACAGCCTCGCCGCCGAGGTGGCGCCGGCCGCTAAGCCGCCGATCGCTTAAGAGCCACCAGAGCTTCCTCGAGACACCGCCGGTCGCCAGCAACCGCCATCTGCCCCCCATCGCGGCCGATTGGCGCGCCTTTCCAGTCGGTGACCAGGCCTCCGGCGCCGGCGAGTACGGGCACGGCGGCTTCCACGTCCCAGGACTTCAGTCCGGCCTCGATGACGAGATCCATCTTTCCGGCGGCCACCATGGCATAGGCGTAGGCGTCGCAGCCCGTGCGGGCGAGCCGCGCGGCGGCCCGCACTTGGCGCCAGGCCCCCAGTTCGGCGCCGTTGAAACAGCATTCGGGGTCGGTGGTGGCGATGACCGCTTCGGTCAGGAGGGGGCAGGGTCGCACCTGGAGCGGGGTCTCCCGGCCGTGCGCGATCAGGCGCGAGCCGCCCGGGTGTCCGATGAAGAGTTCTCCGATGAAGGACTGCCCGATCGAGCCCAGCACCGGCTCTCCCTCGAAGCGTAGCGCGATGAGGGTTGTCCAAAGCGGTAGGCCGGCCACGAAGGCGCGTGTGCCGTCGACGGGGTCCAGCACCCAGACAAAGTCCGCGTCTGGCCGGTCCTCGCCATATTCCTCACCGATCACGCCATGGTCGGGAAAGTGCTCGGAGATCAGGCTCCGGATCGCCCGTTCGGCGCCCTTGTCCGCCTCGGTGACGGGATCATAGGCGCCGGCGCCCTCCGTCTTGTTTTCCATGCCATGATCCGCGCGGAACAGGGGCAGGATGACCGCGGCGGCGGCTCTGTTGAGATCGATCAGAAAGGCGTCGAGACGCGCCAGGCGGTCGGCTGCAAGCATGTGCTGAGCCATAGCGCGTCATGCGGCCTGAAAGAAGGGAAGGGAATGAATGGGGGTCCCGCTCACCCCCGCCTGCCTAGGAGCGGGAGTCCTAAACACTCCTAGTACCCCCCTTGGAGCACTCAGGGCCGCGCGAAGCGGCGAGCGGGAGGAGACCTCGAGCCGTCAGGCGGCGTCGCTGTCCCCATTCAATGACTTGGCCAGATCGAGCAGTCTCCGGCGCGGGCGTTCACCAAGCTGATAATATGCCCTTACAAGGTCAAGTGTCTCCTTGCGAGCCAGGATTTCACCGCCGCCCTCTGCCGGCGCCCTTTGCGCCTCGACCGTCATCCTGCCCGCGACTTCGGCGGCCAGGCCATCATAGAAATAGCCCACCGGCACTTCCAGGGCCTCCGACAGCTGCCATAGCCGCGAGGCCGAGATGCGGTTGGCGCCGCACTCGTACTTCTGAATCTGTTGGAAACGCACGCCGCATGCCCCGGCCAGCTGTTGCTGGGTAAGGCCCAGCAGGCGCCGGCGGCGGCGAAGGCGCTTGCCCAGATGCACGTCGATATCGGTACTCATGAGGTGGTCTGCCCCCACAATCAGTGAAAACGAGGCGTGCCAAAACGGCACGTTCGGGCTTTCACGCGGCAAGGCTCGTGCCGCAGGGGAGTCTGGCTAGCGTGAGACGCGAATCAGCGAACGCCGATCCGCGAATTGGTTCGGCGGTCGGTCAGATTTCGGCGACCTTGGCGCGGTCGCCCGCCCGGCGTTGGTGTGTCGAGTGCGGATCTTCGATTCGCCTGCGCGAGGGGCCGAAATAGTCCTCGGTTTTCACAAAGGGCCTCGGCTTGAACACGACCTCATTCAAGCGCGTGATGATGCCCTTCGCGGTGATCGGCTTGACCAGGAACTCGGTCACGCCGGCGTCGCGCGCTTCCATCACTCTTTTGCGCTCGGCATAGCCGGTCATCATGATGATCGGCAGGTATGGATTGGGGCTCGTTTCCGCCTGGCGGATCAGGCGCGTAAATTCCACGCCGTCCACGGGTGACATCTGAAAATCAACGATGGCGATATCGGCGGGCCAGGTTCTCAGGTGGCCCAAAGCCTCCGCCCCGTCACGCGCCTCGAGAAGTTGGCGTACGCCTATGCCTTTCATGATCGCGGCGACAATCGCCCGCATGTGCTGGTTGTCGTCGACCAGCAAGACTTTGATTTCGCCCAAAGAGTCAGTCATTCGGTCCGTTCGGCCCCCCAACGGTTAACGCGAGGGTAAAGAGGCTATTGCTTACGGATCGTTACCGGCTCGATCAAACTAGGTTCATGCCGCTGGCGGTGCGTGAGCGCCGACCATGAGAAGCGGATCAAGGTTACGATCCCGCCACTTCATGCGCCAACAAAGGTGCGGCCCAGTGGCGCGCCCCTCCTTGCCGACCGCACCGATCAACTGGCCACGCGTGACCGCCTGCCCCTTGGCCACCAGCACCTTCGAAAGATGCAGATACATGCTGATGAGGCCCTGGCCATGATCGATGAGGATCAGGCTGCCCTCAAAATGCAGCCCCGTCTCGGCGAAGGATACGATACCGCCGGCCGGGGCTCGCACCGGTGTGCCGATGGGAGCCGCGAGATCGGTTCCATAATGAGGGCGTTTGGCTTCGCCATTGAGAATGCGTTGGCCGCCGAACCGGGCCGAGAGGCGAGCCCCCGTAACGGGCATGTCGAAACCGCCTTCGAACTGGTCGCCGTCGATACGGCTGGAAAAGCCTACCGCCTTGCGCGCGGCTTCGCGCTGAATTCGCGCCAAAAGCGCCGGCTCGGTCGGCGACACCTGTTCTGGCGGCAGGCCATTTATCCGCTGAATATCGTAGGTCGTGGGAGCGATGGTCAGGTCCTGGCGCGCCTCCTGGGCGCCGGCCACCACGCGGACGAGGCACTTCGCCGGCGAATCCCGGTCAAAGCCGACCACGAATAGACCGCGCGCCGAGGCCGTTCCCTGCACCACGCCATCGACGATGATCTGGGCTCGGGGGACGGTCCGGCCGATGGCGAAGCCGCCCTGTTGCAGCTTGCCGGCCAGGGCGAGCGGCGCGGCTGTTCCCGCAGCCATGGTTTGCGTGGAGGACGCCAGCCCGGCAGCAGTCAAACCGAGGAGCAATTCACGCCGTTTCAGAGGCCCAACTCCTTGGCGCGGGCCAGGGCTTCGGCCGGCCCGGCATAAGCTTCCTGGCGCTCGGCGCTCCAATATCGGAGGGCTTCTAGGGGTATCTTGATGCCTGAAACGGCGCACGGCACGTATCGGCCGGGCCGCAGAACGGCGAATTCGCCATCTCCGTAGTGAAGAAGGGCGATATCGGCGAGGTCGCGGTCATGAGCGTTCATGCCGCCTATGTAGTGCGTTTTGGGGGGCGACTAGAAGAGGTCGCCTTGATCCTCGCTTACCTGTGAGGACCGCCGAGCTTGTTGGCGAGGTTTCGGCGCTGGCGCGGGAGAAGGAGGATCGGCGCCATTGATCACCGCGCCGCGCTCCCCATCGGCGAATTTCAGCGTCACGGTGTCGCCCGAGGCGAGGGCGCCCGCGGAGCGCACCAGCCGGCCATCGGCGCCATGGATGCGGGCAAAGCCCCGCGCGAGGGGGCCATCGGGGTTTAGGGACCGGCGCAGTTTCTCCAGGGCGGTCAGGCGCTCACCGGCCCGCTCCAGGCGGCGGAGGACGGTGGGCCGGGCGCGGCCCCAGACCTCGGCCAACCTTTGCCTCTTGGCCTCGATGGGGCGCTCCAGCAGGCCGGGCTTCAGGGCGGCGGTGACGCGGGTGAGGTCATGGCGGTGGGAGGCGACATTGCGCTCCAGGGCCGCGCCGAGGCGCCCGGCGGCTAGGTCGAACCGCTGCTGGGCGATGGCCAGGAGGTCGTCCGGGCGGGGCAGGCCCCGGGCCGCGGCGGTCAGCCGGTCGCGGCGCATGGTCAGGGTGCGCGATCCGCACTGGTGCATGCGGCGGTTCAGGTCGGCGACCGTGGCTTTCAGCTCCAGCAGCACCGGCGTCGCCATTTCGGCCGCGGCAGTGGGAGTCGGGGCCCTCCGGTCGGAGACGAAATCGATCAGGGTGGTGTCCGTCTCGTGGCCCACCGCCGAGATCAGGGGAATGTCCGAGGCCGCCACGGCCCGGGCCAGGGCCTCGTCATTGAATGGCCAGAGGTCCTCCACAGAGCCGCCGCCCCGCGCCACGATGATCAGGTCGGGCCGGGGGAGGGGGCCGCCGGGCGCGAGACGGTTGAACCCCTCTACAGCGCCGCGCACCTGGGCCGCCGCCTGATCGCCCTGCACCACCACGGGCCAGACGAGGACATGGCACGGCCATCGGTCGCGGATGCGGTGTAGGATGTCCCGGATCACTGCCCCGGTGGGGCTGGTCACCACGCCGACGACGGCTGGCATGGTGGGTATCGGCCGCTTGCGGCTGGCCTCGAACAGGCCCTCGGAGGCCAGCTTGGCCTTCAAGCGTTCCAACTGGGCCAGGAGCGCGCCCATGCCCGCCGGCTCCATCGTCTCGATGACGATCTGGTACTGGGACCGGCCCGGGTAGGTCGTGATCTTGCCGGTGACGATGACCTCGAGGCCGGTTTCGGGCCGCACGGAAAGTCCGCGCACATTGCCCTTCCAGATGACACCGGAAATCGAAGCGCGCTCGTCCTTCAGGTCGAGATAGACGTGGCCATTCCCGTGGAAGGTGACCTTCGAGAGCTCCCCCCGCAGCCGCACGAAGCCGTAGGTCTCCTCGATTGTCCGCTTCAGGGCGAAGGCCAGTTCCGAAACGCTCAGCGGCTCGGCGTTGGAGCGGGACTCAGGGGCGACGTCGGTCATGAGGGGAGCTTACCTCATCCTCCCTTGGCTTGGCCAAGGGAGGACCGGGCGCGATAGCGCCCAGGTGGGCAAGTGTGGGTTCTGCAGGGCGCCAAGACGTCTTGGGTCACGGTCCAGTCGTGACCCGCCCCCTGGACGCTTCGCGTCCGGTCCCCCTTGGCCAAGCCACGGGGGACTTCGCCGTTGAAACTTCGTCCTAGATATACCGCCGCAGCGAGCGGGCCAGTTCGGCCGCGCTTGCCTTCTTCTTGCCGGCCGGCGGCTGGTAAGCGACGCGTGCATGCTCAATGCAGTAGGGGCCCTCGCCGCCGTTCGAACGGCCGCAGAAAGTGAAACTGTCGCTGGTGGGGTCGCCGATCGGCCATTTGCACATGTGCGCCCCCAGGGTCAGCACCGTGGCCGAGCCCGGCTCTTCCACATAGGTGATCGGCCTGGGAACCGGCGCGACGGCGACGGGCTCCACCATCCGGCGCGGCGCGGGCGGTGTTGCTTGGGCGGCGGGCCGGGCCGGGCGCGGCGCCTTGAAGGCCGGGCGCGTCGGCTGGGAGGGCGCGGCGCGACCGGAGAGGCCCAGCCGGTGCACCTTGCCGATCACGGCGTTGCGGGTGACCCCGCCCAGGTGCTTTGCGATCTGGCTGGCGGACAGGCCGTCCAGCCAAAGACGCTTCAAAATCTCTACGCGTTCGTCCGTCCAACCCATGTTGATCAGCCCTCCGAGCAGCAAGGCGTTCTTCCCCAAGAAACCGCCATACTACATCTAGCGTTCCGGCCCTGCCCCCGCGGCGACGGCCTACTAGATACCGTATACCCCTCAACCCGGGACACAATAGGCGCCACGAGTTTCATCCACAGGATCAACATGTAGTAATTGTCGCAGGCCAACGCCGCCCCACCCGGCGGGCTAGGCGGCGCGTGCCGCTCAAGCCTTGCTCATGTGCCCCTGAAGGCGCACATCACGTTGCATGAAGGACATGAGCGAAACGGCCGCCGCCGGCGTCATCCCGCCGGCCCCGCGCGATTATCACGGCGTCAATTGGGCGGGCTTCCAGACCCTCTATATCCGCGAGGTGCGGCGGTTCTGGAAGGTGGGCATGCAGACCCTCTTCGCGCCCGTAGTCACGGCCCTGCTTTACATGATGGTGTTCGTGGTGGCGGTGCGTGGAGCAAGCCCGCCCGTCTCCGGCACACCCTTCTCGGCCTTCATCGCGCCCGGCCTGATGATGATGTCGATCCTCAACAACGCCTTCGCCAACTCATCCTCGTCGCTGCTGCAGGCGAAGATGAACGGTCTGATCGGCGATTTCCTTACCCCGCCGCTGTCCCCCGGTGAACTGGTGGCCGCCTTCGCCCTCGGCGCGGCGACGCGGGGAATCGTGGTCGGCATCGCCTCGGCGGCCGTAGTGGTGCCCTTCACCCATATCGGCATCGCCCACCTCTGGGCCGTGCTCTTCTTCGGGATCGGCGCCTCGTTCCTGCTGGGCGTGGTGGGCATCATGGCGGCTCTGTGGAGCGAGAAGTTCGACCACATCTCGGCGGTGACCAACTTCGTGATCATGCCCCTGACGTTCCTGTCCGGGACCTTCTACCTCGTCGACCGGCTGCCTGAGCCGTTCCGGACAATCAGCCACTACAACCCGTTCTTCTATCTGATCGACGGCTTTCGCTACGGCTTCATCGGCCATGCCGAAAGCAACATCACGGTGGGCGTGACGATGACCGCGGTTCTGACCCTCGTGATCACGGCCTGGTGCTACTGGCTCTTCAAGATCGGCTACAAGCTGAAGACCTGAGGACGAACAACGCTCAAGATCCGGAGGTGCCGCCAAGGCCAGCAAGGCTGCGTTACAGGCCTTCCAATGCGGATGCCGGCATCTTCAGCTTGACCCGCAGCGCCTCCACCAGCCGGCGGCGTTCAGCCTTGTCCTCTGTTAGGAACTCCAGGAAGTAAGGGCGCTGGTCCCAGTCGAACGGCTCCTTCCCCAGCCCGTGGAAAAAGTAGAGCAGGGCAACGAATCGCACGGCCCGGCCATCGGTGGAGGTCAGGGCGCCGCGCAGGAGGGCGCTCTTCACGGCTTCCGTAGGATAATCCTCGGCCAGCCTTTCAGCCTGAGCGAGCCCGCCATAGAGCTCGCTGCTTTCCAGGGCGTCCACGATTTGCTGTTCCAGCTCGTGCGGTTCACCCGCCGCCTGCAGGGCCTGGGCGGCCGTCAGGCGAACCTGGTGGTTCGGCCCGGCCGTGCTGGCTTTCAGCGCCGCCTTCGCCGCCGCCGTGCCGATGTGCGCCAGGGCCTCGGTATCGCGCCAATCCTCGTCCTTCCGGGTAATCAACAGGGCCTCGATGGCTTTCAATTCCTCAGACGGCAGTTCATCCAGGGCGGCAAGGTCGTAGCCCGTGCCGTCGCGCCACATGTCCTGGTCGATAATCATCGAGGCGATGAAGCGGTCAAAGGCGGCGGAAGCCATTGAAATCTCCCGGCGGAAGGGTCGCTGAGAACATTGACATCGCCGCCCTAAAACTCGAAAAGCCGCCTTTCTCATAGTCCCCGTCGCCCCGCGGCGGGGATGTTTTCCTTTTGGAGGGCCCGCCATGGCTGTGCAGACCCCTGCCGCCGTTCCGAACGACCACATCATGGGCGTCTATAACCGCGCTCAGCTGGCGTTCGAGCGAGGCCGAGGGGCGTGGCTCTATACGGCGGAGGGCGAAGCCTATCTGGACTGCGTCGGCGGCATCGCCGTGACGGGTCTGGGCCATGCGCATCCGAAGGTCGTGCAGGCCCTGAAGGACCAGGCCGACAAGCTCTGGCACGTGTCCAACATCTACCGGATACCGCAGCAGGAAGCCCTGGCCGGCAAGCTGTGCGAAGCGACCTTCGCCGACGTGGTGTTCTTCACCAATTCGGGCACCGAGGCCGTGGAGTGCGCCCTGAAGGCGGCGCGGAAGTATCACTGGGCCAATGGCAATCCCGAGCGCGTGGACGTCATCGGCTTTGATGGCGCCTTCCATGGCCGGTCGTATGCGGCGGTGTTCGCGGCGGGCAATCCGTCCTACGTTGAGGGCTTCGGCCCGCAGCTGCCCGGCTACGTGCGGCTGCCGTTCGGCGACATGGAGGCCCTGAAGAAGGCGCTCGGCCCAACCACCGCGGCGATCATCATCGAACCCGTGCAGGGTGAAGGCGGGGCCCGCGCCCTCTCCGAGCAGGACCTGCGCAAGATGCGTCAGCTCTGCGACGACAATGGCGTCCTCCTGATCTACGACGAAATCCAATGCGGCCTTGGCCGCACGGGCAAGCTCTTCGCCCATGAGTGGGCCGAGGGCGCGGCGCCGGACATCATGTGTATCGCCAAGGCCTTGGGGGACGGCTTCCCGGTGGGCGCCTGCCTGGCCACCGCCGAAGCGGCCAAGGGCATGACCGTGGGCTCCCACGGCTCGACCTATGGCGGCAACCCCCTGGCCATGGCCGTGGGCCTGGCGGCCTTCGAGGAGCTGTCCAAGGAAGAGACCCTGGAGAACGCCCGCACCGTGGCCGGCTATCTCGGGCAGCAGCTCTCGGGCCTGAAGGATCGCTACCCGGACGTCATCGCCGACATCCGTGGCAAGGGCCTTCTGATCGGCATCAAGATGATCCCGAACAACCGCGACGTCATGCAGATGGCGCGGGACCAGAAGCTGCTGGTGGCCGGGGGCGGGGACAACTGCATCCGCCTCTTGCCTTCCCTGCTGCTGACCCAGGATGAGGCTCGCGAGGCCGTCGCCCGCCTGGAGAAGGTGTGCGAAGTCGTGCGGGCGCAGGGCGTGTCATGACCCGGCACTTCCTGGACCTCTGGAAACTCGAAGCCGCCGATCTCCGCGCCATTCTCGACGACGCCAAGGCCCGCAAGGCGGCCCGCAAGGGCTGGTCCCAGGGCCGGGCGGACGCCGATGCTCCGGCCGCCGGATGCACCATGGGGATGATTTTCGAGAAGAATTCGACGCGGACACGCTTTTCGTTCGACGCCGCCATGCGCCAATTGGGCGGCCACTCGATCATCTCCACGGCCAATGACCTGCAGCTGGGCCGGGGCGAGACCGTGGAGGACACCGCCAAGGTCCTCTCGCGCATGGTCGATATCGTGATGATCCGCGCCAACAGCCATCGCACGGTGGAACTGTTCGCCGAGAACGCCACGATCCCGGTGATCAACGGCCTGACGGACGCCTCCCACCCCTGCCAGATCCTGGCCGACCTGCAGACGCTGGAGGAGCACTTCGGCGGCGACCTGCGCGGGCGGACGATCGCCTGGGTGGGAGATGGCAACAATGTCTGCTCCAGCTTCATTCATGCCGCGGCGGTGTTCGGCTTCAAGCTGAACATCGGCGCCCCGGCGGCCTATGCCCCGGATCGGGTGGATCTGGCCCGCGCCGCCGACAGCCAGGCGCGGATCACCGTCACCGAGGACCCGGCTGAGGCCGTGAAGGGCGCCGACTGCGTAGTGGCCGACACCTTTGTCTCCATGGGTGACACGGACAAGGACGAGCGCTTGACGGCCCTCGAGCCCTACCAGGTCAATGCGCGCCTGATGGAGAAGGCGGCCGCCGGGGCGGTGTTCCTGCACTGCCTGCCAGCGCACCGGGGCGAGGAAGTCAGCGAGGACGTGATCGACGGTCCCAGGTCCCTCGTCTGGGATGAGGCCGAGAACCGCATCCACGCCCAGAAGGCGATCATCGCCTGGTGCTTGGGCAGGGTCGGCTAAGCTCCTATCTAAGGCCTCATGCCCCCCATCCCCGCCACCGACGATTTCGTCGCGCCGTTCCAGATCGAAGCCCAGCCCGTGCGTGGCCGCATCGTGCGGCTGGGTTCGACGATCGACGAGGTCTTGACCCGCCACGACTATCCCGAGCCGGTGGCCGACCTGCTGGGCGAAGCCTGCGCGCTGGCGGCTCTGGTCGGTTCTTCCCTGAAGTTCGACGGGCGCCTGATCGTCCAGGCCACGGGCGATGGGCCGGTGAAGCTGGTGGTCGTGGACTACGACACCAAGGGCGGTCTGCGCGGCTATTGCAGTTTCGACGCGGCGAAGGTGTCGGCGGCGAACCAGGGCTTCGCGCGGCCAGGCGCCAAGACCCTACTGGGCAAAGGCGTCTTCACGATGACCATCGACCAGGGCCCGGACATGGAGCGCTACCAGGGCATCACCGCCATCGAGGGCGAGACCCTGGCCCTCTGCGCCGAGCAGTACTTCATGAACTCCGAGCAAATCCCGACCCGGGTGCGCCTGGCGGTCGGACAAGTGGATGATGGCCGGACCCGCACATGGCGGGCCGGCGGCCTGATGCTGCAATACATCGCCGCCGACGATGCCCGGGGCTCAACCTCCGACGCCTGGGAAACCGCCCAGGCGCTCTTCATCACCATCGGCGAGGACGAGCTGGTCGACCCGCAGGTCCCGGCTGAGACTCTGCTTTGGCGGCTCTTCCATGAGGACGGAGTGCGCCTCTTCGCGGCAACGCATGTGACCCCATTTTGTCGCTGTAGCCGTGAGCGCATCGTCACCATGCTGCGCGCCTTCACGCCGGATGAGCGCGAGGACATGATCGAAGGTGACGGCCACATCCGGGTGACGTGCGAATACTGCTCGCGCACCTACGCTGTCGCGCCTCAGATGGTGGATGAATAGCGGCCGAGAACCTCCCGCGCGTTACCCGATAAACTCCACCGGCTCGGTCGGAAGGTCCGCTTCATCCATCGTCGGGTAGTCGGTGTAGCCGACGGGGCCGGGCGTATAGACCGTCGCGAAGTTGAGCGGGGTCAGGGGGGCGTCAGCCTTCAGGCGGGCCGGCAGGTCGGGGTTGGCGATGACGCTGCGGCCGAAGCCGACGGCGTCGGCCACGCCCGACTCCAGGTCAGCGATGGACTGCTCCAGGGAATATTGCTCATTGACGATCACCGGGCCGCCGAAGGCCTGCTTGATGGCCGGGGCCAGGCGGTCGTCCCCCACGTGCTCGCGCAGGAAGAGATAGGTGATGCCTTTCTTGGCCAGCTCGGCGGCGAGATAGGTAAAGAGGGCGCGCGGATTGCTATCGCCCATGCCTTGCGCATCGCCTCGGGGGGCCAGGTGCATGCCGACGCGGTCCTTTCCCCAGACGCTAATGCAGGCTTCGGCGACTTCCAGGTGCAGGCGGGCGCGGTTCTCGATGGAGCCGCCATATTCGTCCGTGCGGTGATTGCAGATGTCCTGCAGGAACTGGTCGAGCAGGTAGCCATTGGCGCCGTGAATCTCGATCCCGTCGAAGCCCGCCTGCATGGCGAGCTCCGCCGCGCGGCGATACTGGGCGACGACGCCCGGCAGTTCATGGGTTTCCAGGGCGCGGGGTACGGGGAATTCGCGCTTGGGCCGCTGGTGGCTGATGAAGCCGGGGCAGGCGATGGCGCTGGAGGAGACAGGATCGCGGCCATCCAAGACCAGGGGTTCGGAGATGCGGCCGACGTGCCAGAGCTGCAGGGCGATGCGGCCGCCGGCCTTGTGCACTTCGTCCGTCACATGCTTCCAGCCGGCGACATGGTCCTGGTTCCAGATGCCGGGGGTGCCGACATAGCCGACGCCCATGGGGTCCACCGAGGTTGCTTCGGCGAGGATCAGGCCGGCCGAGGCGCGCTGCACATACTGTTCGGCCACCAGGGCGGTGGGGGCGCGGGTGGCCGGGTCGGCGCGCATGCGGGTGAGGGGCGCCATGATCACGCGGTTGGGCAGATCCAGATCGCCAAGGCGCATGGGGTCGAAGAGAGTGGGCATGAGCTGAGGTCTCGCGGGTGGCCGTCTCTTCCGCTTTGGCGCCGTGACGGGCGGTCAACACAAGGGCCTAGTTCAGCCGGCCCCTGGCCTCCGGCGCGTCCAGCGAGAACTCCGGAACCTCGGCGTCGAACATCTCGCCGGCGTCGGTGACCATCTGATAGGTCCCGCGCATCGTGCCGGTGGGCGTGCCGAGGGGGCAGCCGGAGGTGTAACTGAAGGACTGGCCGGGCTCGAGGCGGGGCGTTTCGCCGACGACGCCAGGGCCCTTCACCTCCTCGACGCGGTTCAAGGCGTCGGTGATGATCCAGTGGCGGCTGACCAGTTGGGCCGCCTCGGAGCCGAGATTGAGGATCTCCACCGTGTAGGCGAAGGCCCAGCGCCCGGCCTCGGGCTGGCTCTGCT
The DNA here is from genome assembly GCA_046349475.1 of Caulobacteraceae bacterium. GTDB lineage: Bacteria > Pseudomonadota > Alphaproteobacteria > Caulobacterales > Caulobacteraceae > Acaudatibacter. The sequence continues at coordinate 22,066 of JAXMCG010000036.1, forward strand.
GAGGCAGGTAGTGGGGCGTGACGCGGATGCGCACGCCCCTCGACATGGCCTCGTAGTCGCCGCTCACGCCTGACCCAGGGCGCGGTCGATGTCGCGCGACAGATCCCTCGGGCTCTCGAGGCCGACGGAGAGGCGCACCCAGCCGGCGGTGAGGCCGATCTCCTGGCGCTGTTCCTCGGTCATCGAGCGGTGGGTGGTCGTGGTCGGGTGGGTGGCCATCGACTTGGCGTCGCCGAGATTGTTGGAGATGTCGATCAATTGCATGGCGTTGAGGAACCGCCAGGCGGCCTCCTGGCTGCCAAGATCAAAGGCGATCAGCGACCCGCCGCCCGCCATCTCGTTGCCGCCGCCGGTCATCTGGCGGGCCGCCACATCATGCTGGGGGTGATCCTTGCGGCTGGGATAGCGCACAGACTTCACCTTCGAATGCAGGGCGATCTGGTCGGCCAGTTCGGCGGCCGTGTCGCTCATCCGGCGGACGCGCAGGTCCAGGGTCTCCAGACCCTTCAGGAGGACCCAGGCATTGAAGGGCGAGAGGGCTGGGCCGGTGTGGCGGATGAAATCGCGATAGGCCTCATCGACGAGGGCCGTGTCGCCCAGCACCGCCCCGCCGAGGACGCGGCCCTGGCCGTCGATGTGTTTGGTGGCGGAATAGACGACGATATCGGCGCCCAGTTGTAGGGGCTTTTGGAAGATCGGCGTGGCGAAGACGTTATCCACCACGACCTTGGCCCCGACCTCCTTGGCCATGGCGCAGATGGCGGCGATGTCGCTGACTTCGAGCAGAGGATTGGCCGGGGTCTCCAGGAAGATCAGCTTGGTGTTGGGCCGGATGGCGTTCTTCCAGGCGTTTGTGTCCGCTCCGTCGACGAGGGTGGTTTCGACGCCGAAGCGGGGCAGCCAGTTGTTGAGGATCCAGCGGCAGGAGCCGAAGCAGGCCCGGGCCCCCACGGCGTGATCGCCGGCGCGGACAAGACCGCTCATCGCCAGGTGCACGGCGGCCATGCCGGAGGCCGTGCCGCGCGCAGCCTCCGCGCCCTCCAGAAGAGCGAGGCGGTCCTCGAACATCTTCACGGTGGGATTGGCGTAGCGCGAATAGATGAAGCCCGGGTCCGTGCCGGCGAAGCGGGCGTCGGCGCTCTCGGCGCTGGGATAGACATAGGACTGGGTGAGGAAGAGCGCCTCGGCCGTCTCGCCGATTTCCGAGCGCATGAGGCCGCCGCGGATCAGCTTGGTGGCGGCGTCCCAGTCGTTCGGATCCTCGGCCATGATGGCCTCCTGTCTAAGTTGAGGGCGGCTTAAACCGCGCCCGGACGGTCAAGGTCAAGGCTGGGGCGCGGGAGTCGCTTGCCATGGCGGCGCGGGCGCGTAAGGCTAGGCCGACTATGACGCAAACCAACGCTCAGGGCATCCTGCCCTGCCAGTCCATCGAGGCCCTGATCGCCAACGGCGCCATCAGGGCGTCTTCGCCTTTCGACCATGATCAGGTGCAGCCGGCCAGTCTCGACCTGCGCCTGGGCGCGCGCTGCTGGCGGGTGCGGGCCTCGTTCCTGCCGGGCCTGACGCGGACCGTGCCTCAACGTCTGGCGGATGTGTCGATGCATGAGCTCGACCTCTCCAAGGGGGCGGTTCTCGAAAAGGGCTGCGTCTATATCGCCGAGATCCAGGAGAGCCTGGCCCTTCCCGCGGGCGTCAATGCCCGAGCCAACCCAAAGAGTTCGACGGGCCGGGTGGATGTCTTTGTGCGTCTGCTCACCAACAACAGCCCGGCTTTCGACGATGTGGCGGAGGGCTACACCGGCCCGGTCTACCTGGAGATCGCGCCCCAGACCTTCTCGATCCTGGTGCGCACGGGCACGCGGCTCAATCAGCTGCGCCTGAAGCAGGGGGCGCCGAAGCTGCTGGAGACGCGCTCGGTGGGGGTGGACCTCTCCGATGGGGTGGCGGGCTTCCGGGCCCGGCGCCACGCCGGGGTGATCGACATGGATCACGAGGACGGCCACGACCCGCGCGACTATTGGGAGCCTCTGACGCCCCATCGCGGCGAGCTGCTGTTGGACCCGGGCGAGTTCTACATCCTGGCCTCCAAGGACAGGATCGAGATCCCGGTGATGCAGGCGGCCGAGATGACGCCGATCGACCCCTCGGTGGGGGAATTCCGCGTGCACTATGCCGGCTTCTTCGACCCCGGCTTCGGGACGAGCGAGGCGCGCGGGGAAGGGAGCAAGGGGGTGCTCGAGGTGCGCAGCCACGAGACGCCCTTCCTGCTGGAAGACGGCCAGACCGTGGCGCGGCTGGTCTATGAGCCCCTGACCGACCGGCCGACCCGGCTCTATGGCGAGGACGGCTCGCACTATCAGAGGCAGGGGCTGAAGCTCTCGAAGCACTTCAAGCCCTGGGTCTGAGGCCACGCGGCAAGCTCTACCTGAGGCTTCTAAGTAACACCGGTCGGCGAGCGACGAGACGTCGCATCGCCACATATGTGGCGGCCTGTTACACCCCTTTTCATCCGCTGAGGGACACGTCCTTGGACCGGCGGAACGAGTTAGGCGCGATCGGTCCGGCTGCCCCGGCCCGCATCGCATCTTGGGGCGACGAAGGCGAGCGCTGCGGACAGCGCTCGCCTTTGTTTTTTCGCTGATAGAGAATCTGATGACCGGCGGCTTCGACGCTGGGGCCAGGCGGTGATTTTCAACCGTATTCCGACCGTATTTACGGTGTGGATTGGCGATTCAGGGTTTGTGGCGGCTGCCAGATTTCCTGCAAGGCGTGATGTCAAAGACCGGTCGTGCGCGGAGAGTCTAACAAGAAATCCGCGAAAAGCGAATTAATTTCCCTGAACGCCCTCCCTCCCCTTTATGGGGAGGGAGCGCCGCGCTCTTAGCGCGGCTTCGGCTGGGCCAGGACCCGGCGAACCATCGGTTCGAAGAACTCGAGCGGCAGGGATTTGAAATCCGGGTCGAAGGAGTTCTGGTCGTAGAGGTGGCAAAACTGGGCCGTGTATTCGAAGTGCTCGTGGCCGCGGAATTGCTCGCGCGCGTCGCGGTTACCGCCGATGTAGTGGAAGAAATAGTAGCCCTGGAAGATGCCGTGGTGCTCGAGCATCCAATGGTTCTGCTCGGAGATGTAGGGCTTCAGCAGGACCGCGGCGAGCTCGGCATGGTTCGACGGCATCAAGAGGTCGCCGATGTCGTGGAAGAGGCCGCAGACGACATATTCCTCGTCGCGGCCGGCCTGATGGGCGCGCGTGGCGGTCTGCAGGGAGTGCTCCAGCCGGTCGATGGCGAAGCCGCCGTAGTCGCCGCCCAGAAGCTTCAGGTGATCCAGCATGCGGTCGGCATGGTGGGCGCGGTCGGCGCGCAGGTTGGTGATGATCGTCGTCCAGTCTTCCTGAGTGCCTTCCACCATGGAGTGGAACTTGGCGCGGCCCATCGCGGCGTCATCAGCGGCCATTGCGATTGTCTCCCTTGGATCTTGTTTGGGGGTAAGAGTGCGTCCGGCGAGAGGGGAGGTCAACGCGCGCCTTGCGGGAGCGGCGCTTTTGGCTATTTTGCGCCGCCCGGCCCGAGAGGTGTCTCAAGGGCCCGGATGCGGGTGTAGTTCAGAGGTAGAACGTCAGCTTCCCAAGCTGAATGTCAGGGGTTCGATTCCCCTCACCCGCTCCAATTTCCCTTCAGGGCTGCTCCGAACAGGCCACCCGGTCGATGCCGTTGGTCGGGTTATCCATGCTGAGATGGCCGGGGGACATGTTGAGGGACCAGACTTCCGTCTGCCCGTCCTTGAAGGTGAAGGTGATCTTGTAGTCCTTCTCCCTGTAGCGGCCCTCGCCGCCGGGCGCCTTGAAGCGGCCGCCCCGGTAGAAGATCAGCTCGCCGACGCCGGTATTGCAGTTGTAGGCCCAGCGCCCGACCAGGAGGTCCTCCAGGGGGGTGTTCTCGTCGCCCAGGCTACGTGCGATGCCGCCCCGGTCCTCGCCCGCGACGAAGACATCCTGAGGCCCGCCGACCAGGGTAGGGGGCTTGGGCGGGGGCGTATATTTCGGCGCCTCGACGCGGCTTTCGACGTCGGCCATGGCGTCAGGCGCCGGCGTCTTGTTCTCCGCCGTCTTGTTTTCAAAGCCGACATTGCAGGCCGCCAGGAAGACGCAAGCCGCCAGAGCCAGAAAAGTCCGCATATCAGACCCCCGAGTTGAATGACTGGAGACGAATGTTCGCGCGGCTTCACGCGCGGGACATCCCCCCTTGGGGGGTAGAGGTCGCCGAATGAGGGCCCGATCGGCTTTGCCGGCGTGCGCCGCTGGTCCGCGCGACAAGATCAGGCATGGCGACGCGCCGGTGGCGGCTATCAAGCATAGCTGAAGGCGATTTGATGCCGTTACGGCAGGGCTTTAGTCTGGCAGGACCTTGAAGGAGTCTCTCGTGACGAAGCTTTTCGAACCCATGTCCCTGACCCGCGGCCCGGCCTGGAAGAACCGGTTCATGCTGGCGCCCCTGACCAATTTGCAAAGCGGCGTGGACGGGGTGATGAGCGAGGATGAGTTCCGCTGGCTGACCAAGCGGGCGACGGGCGGGTTTGGCCTCGTCATGACCTGCGCGGCCCACGTGCAGCGCGAGGGGCAGGGCTTTCCAGGGCAAATGGGGGTGTGGAGCGATGCGCACCTGCCGGGCCTGACGCGGATGGCGGCGAAGATCCGGGAGGAGGGGGCGGTGTCGTCCCTGCAGCTGCACCATGCGGGGATGCGCTCGCCGGAGGCCATCATCGGCGTCCGGCCCGTGGCGCCCTCTGACAATGAGGAGACCGGGTCGCGGGGGCTGACGCTGGCCGAGACCGAGCAGCTGATCGAGGATTTCGTGGAGGCGGCGGTGCGGTCCGAGAAGGCCGGGTTCGACGGGGTCGAGATCCACGGGGCGCACGGCTACATCCTCTGCCAGTACCTCTCTGCGGAGATCAATCACCGCACCGACCGCTATGGCGGCGATATCGAGGGGCGCTCGCGGATCATCTTCGAGATCATCGACGGTATCCGGGCCCGTTGCCGGCCGGACTTCCAGGTGGGCCTGCGGCTTTCGCCCGAGCGGTTCGGGATGGACCTGATGGAGATCGTCGGCGTCTGCCGGCGGCTGATGGCCGAGGACAAGATCGACTACCTGGATATGAGCCTCTGGGACGTCTTCAAGGAGCCCTCGGAGGAGGCGTTCAAGGGCCGCGAGCTGATGAGCTACTTCACCGAACTGCCGCGCGGAAACGTGCGCCTGGGGGCGGCGGGGAAGATCATGACCGGGGCGCAGTGCGCCGAGCGGCTGGCCGAGGGGCTGGACTTCGTGGTCATCGGGCGGGGCGCGATCCTGCATCACGATTTCCCGAAAAAGGTGGCGGCCAACCCCGATTTCCACTCGCGGCCCCTGCCGGTGTCCGCCGATGTGCTGCGCGCCGAAGGGCTGGGCGAGGCGTTCGTTGGCTATATGCGCGGATGGGCGGGCTTTGTGGAACCTGAAACCGCCACCTAAGAAAATTCAGAATTCGCGCTTGCGAAATTAAAAAACTGAATTTATGACTCCGGAACACGGATATCCGGAGGCTGGCGTGGCGCGTGCGACCAAGGAATGGCAGGAGCTGACCCAGCTGACGGCGGGCCGCGCCATGGTGGTCGAGCGGGTGCGGCTGGCGGACAGCGACATCGCCATCGAAGGCGCCTTTGAGCTGCCGGAACTGGCACGGCTGACGGCGGATGATCAGGTGTTCGTGGCGGCCTTCCTGAGGAGCCACGGCTCGATCAAGGAAATGGAGCAGGTGTTCGGGGTCTCCTACCCGACCGTGAAGGCGCGCCTGAACCGCATCGTGGCGTCCTTGAGCTTTGTCGAAACGGTCGCGGCGGCGCCGCGCAATGACGTCTTGGAACAATTGGCGCGCGGGGAGATCTCGGCCGAAGAGGCCATCCGCGCCCTGGAGGGCTCGACATGAACGCAGTGCCTATCCTGCCTGAGAACCACATCGCCTATGCGCGGCTGATCGAACGCAGGCCCGACCGGCGAGAGCCCGAGCCGTGGCGCGGCTCGCGCCGGCGGCGAGGCCCGGTGAACATCGACTTCCGCATGCCGGTGGCCCTGATCTGGGCAGTGGTGGCGCCCCTGACCCTGATCGCCCTGCCGCTGATCACTTTCTACTGCCTGGAGCGGCGCCAGGTGCCGGCGAAGGTGCTGTGGGCCGGGGCGCGCCTGCTGCACAGCCTGGGCGGAACGAAGGTCGAGGTGGAGAGCCGCCGCGCCCGCATCAACCTGCAACTGATCTAGAGGAAAGGCTCCAGGATCATGAGCGAGAACCGCAGACAGATTTTGCAGTTGCTGGCCGATGGAAAGATCACCCCCGACGAGGCCGAACGGCTGCTCTCGGCCGTGGAGCGCGGAGGGCCGGCGAGCCCTGGCCCAGAACCGATCCGCGGCGAGGTGGAGAACCGGGGCGGGCGGCAGCGGGCGAAGTACCTGCGCGTCATCGTCGACAGCCAGGACGGGCGCGGCGGGCCGGCCAAGGTGAATATCCGCGTGCCGATGATGATGGTGCGGGCGGGCGTGAAGCTCTCCCACCTGATCCCGGCCAATGCGCGCGACGAGGTCAATGCCGCCATGGCCCGCAAGGGGGTGGCCGTCGATCTCAACCAGTTGAAGCCTGAGAACCTTGAGGCGATCCTGGATCAGCTGGAAGAGCTGAGCGTCGATATCGACCAGGACCGCGCCAAGGTGCGGATCTTCGCCGAGTAGCTCTAGTCCCGGTCGGGCGCGCCGAGCGGGAAGTTCGGGCGGAAGTAGCGGGCTTCCTCGACGCAGCGCGCCATGGCCGGGCGGGCGAGGAGCCGGGCCCGGTAGGCGCGGACATTAGGATAGGTCTCCGGGATCTGGTGGACCCAGTCCGCGTAGAAGAGGAACGGGCCTGCGCCGCAGTCGGCGAGGGAGAAATCCTCACCGGCGGCCCAGGTGCGGCCTTCGAGCTCCCCTTCCAGCCAGGCATAGGCGCGCTCCAGGCGTTCGCGGGCGATGGCGTGGCCCTCGTCGCTGGGGACGGGCGTGCGGCCGAGCTTGGAATCCACGGCGATCTGCATGGCGTCCATGACGTGGATGTCGAAGAACCGGTCGAGGAAGCGGACCTTCAGGGCCTCGATGGGATCGGCCGGGATGAAGCGCACGGCGCCCGGATAGGCGTGCTGCAGGTATTCGATGATGATCGAGGTTTCGACCAACTGGCGGTCCCCGTCGAGGAGCATGGGGAACTTGGCGATTGGCCATCGGCGAAGCCACTCGGCAGCGTGTTCCGGATGGTCCGGGCCGATCTCCCGGAACTCGAAGGGCGTGCTGTTCTCATAGAGAGCGACGAGGGCCTTCTGAGTGTAGGACGAGAAGGGGTGGCCGTAGAGGACGAGAGACATGGCGGGCTCCACACCAAACCGATTGCGATTTGCAATCAGTAACGCATAAGGCAACCGATTTCACTATGCAAGCGGTCTGCGTCTCTAGCTGAGGGCGCCCGGAAGCAGACGCTCGTAGTTCCGGCGCACGGCGTCATAGCACTCACAGGTCATGGCTTCGAGGCCGGGCCGGTCAAGGATGTCGACGATGCCCCGACGGTAGCGGATGACGCCCTTGGCCTGCAGGGCGCCGGCGACGGCGGTGACCGTGGTGCGCTGGACGCCCAGCATGTCCGCCAGGAACTCCTGGGTGAGGCTGACCGTGTTTGAGTCGATGCGATCCTGGCAGGTCAGCAGCCAGCGGCAGAAGCGGGCCTCCACCGAGTGCAGGGCGTTGCAGGCCACGGACTGGATGGCATGACCGAAAAGGGCGTCGGTGTGGCGGTCGATCAGCCCGGAAAGAGTCGGGCATTTGTGCAGGGCGTCGTGCATGGCCGAAGCGCTGATCCGCGCCGCCTTGCCGGGCACCTGAACGATCGCCCGCGACATCGACTCGCGCGGCGCCCGCGCCGCCATCAGGCCAAGGGCGCCCTCGCGGCCAATGGTTGAGCTCTCGATCGCCGCGCCGCTTTCCATCAGGGTCATCAGAGAGATGACGCAGTCATGCGGGAAATAGACGAACTCCATCAGGTCGCCGGGATCATAGAGAAGGCGGCCCTTCTCCAGATCAAGCTGGGACAGCAGCGGCGTGAGGCACGCCTGCTCCTCCGCCGGGAGGGCGTGCAAAAGTCGGTTCGACACCTTGTGAAGCGTTCCTCTCATGGCACATTCGAACGCCGCCCCGCGACGCCGGTTGCAAGGTATCCGCAGGTTGAAGCCGCGACAGTCGGCCCGCCGACACATGGCCAAGTTTAGTCAAACCAAATGCAGGCCAAGGATTGCGGCGAACGGCGTTATGAGAAACCGCGCTCAAGATTTTTTCTGTCGGGCGCCCGACCTTTGCCTCTACTCGCCAGATGGCAGCTGATTTGGAACTTGCCTGCATGAGCGGACGAGAGAGGCGCGAACACCTTCCGGATGACGCGCCGCGCATGAAAAAAGGGCCCCGCCGTGAGGCGGAGCCCTTTCCGATAAGTCCCAGCCCCGGAAGGGGCGCGGTCTTAGTAGCCCTGGATGCGGGCGTAGCGGTCGCGGTGATAGGCCTGATTGCCGTAGGCCGCTTCAGCCGCGCGGGCGCGCTTCAGGTAGAAGCCCGC
>JAXMCG010000037.1:0-23131 GCA_046349475.1 Caulobacteraceae bacterium
TTCCGCCTGAAGGACTGGATCATGGATCTACGCGACCAGCAGCCCTACGGCATCCCGTTCCGCTGCCTCTACTCGGCCAACATCGATAACCTGCTGATGGCCGGCAAGCACATCAGCGTCACCCACGTCGCCGGCTCGTCCGTGAAGCTAATGGGCAACGGGGCCCAGCACGGCATTGCCACCGCCGCCGCCGCCTTCCTGAGCAACGAGCACGGCACGACGCCCCGGGGGCTATACGACGAACGCCTCGACGAACTGATCACCCTGGTCAATCGCCTCAGCGGCCACGAGCATGACCCGGTCGATCCATCGCAGCCTCGAAAGTTCGTCGCAGTTCCTGGGTAGAAGTGTCCTTCCCAGCGAACTGGCTGATGTCTGCTTCCCACCCGTAGGCTTCATTGGAAGGGTCTGCTTAGGTTGTGGAGCCATCACTTGTGAAGCGCAACGTGTCGGCAAAAACGTCGTGTGGTCGAAGTTCGGATTTGAAACGGGTATCACCGAATTTCCCCCCGACTTCGAAACATACGAAAATATTGGTCCTTTCGCCTTTGAGGCTGGCCAATACGCCGACGCCATTCGTGAGGCCGCAGTTGGCAAGCTTTAGGCAACCCTTCGGCGAGGAGTGTGGCTGAAGGCTACGACGGCCTCGCAGTCAAGGCTCCAGGGTATTGAGCCTCGGCCGGACTTCGTCTGGACCACCCTTTAGGGTGGTGGTGGTTGGGGCGCGGTTCCAGCTGATCCCTAACCGTATTCCAATGGCTGTGCACCTGCCTCTCTAATCATTGGCTTGCCTCAGTCATACGCTCATAAGCCGCGCGAAGGCACTTGCGTGCAGGGTATCAATGACCGCTCACGACCCTGAGTGGACCCGAGAGGGGATTGGCTGCTGACAGCCCACGGTCGTCGTATCACGGCTGTGCCGGACGCTAGTTTTTCTGGGGCTCGGGCAACGGGGGTATGAGTTAAAGGGGACATCCGGAACAACAATCCGGGGGCTCCATGTCGGTCACGCCAGTTCGGCTCTATGATTTTCCCTTCTCGGGCAACGGTTACAAAGTTCGGTTGGCCCTGAACCAGTTGGGGATCGCCGTAGACCGTCAGGTCGTCGACATCTTGAAGGGCGAGGCGCAGTCGCCGTCATTCTTGGCGAAGAATCCTTCGGGTCAGATCCCAGCCCTCGAATTGAGCGACGGCCGCATATTGCGGGAGTCAAATGCCATACTGTTCTGGCTCGGTCTCGGCACCCACCTTCTCAGCCCTGATCGCGAAACGCTGACAGCCACGGTCCAATGGATGTGTTTCGAGCAAAGCAACATCGACAAAGTGCTTGGCCGTGCCCGATTTCTCCGGGCCTATCCAGACTACGCGAAGGTGTCCGCGTTCGACTTCGCGACCTGGCATGCCGCAGGACACGCGGCTCTCGACGTATTGGAGAAGGAACTGAGTGATCGTCGCTTCCTGGTTGGTGATCGTTACTCGGTCGCGGACATCAGCCTCTTTGGTTACGTCCATACGGCAGCGGAAGGCGGATTTGACCTTGATCGGTTTCCGTCGGTCAGGGCGTGGCTCAGCCGAGTGACCGATCAGCCGGGACATATCTCCCAATAATAAGTCAGCTTGCCACCCATGTCGGACATTGTGCTCATTAGATCAGAGCATCAGGACTGCGCATCGACCTTCCTCTGGATGCCGCGACGGCGCTTGTTGGCTTCCCTGCCAACCTATCCTACCGGGGTAAGGTCCGCATCCCAGGGCAATGAACCCAGGCGGGATTTCGTCTGGACCTCCCTTGAGCGTGGTGGTGGTTGGGGGCGGGATCGAACCGCCGACCTGTGGGTTATGAATCCACCGCTCTAACCATCTGAGCTACCCAACCGCACGAAGCGAGCGGCGGGTTATAGGGACAGGCGCGCCCGGCTTCAAGCCAGCATGGCCGCGACAGCTTCGCCTATGGCCAGGGAAGAGGTCAGCCCCGGGCTTTCGATACCGAAGAGGGCCACCAGCCCCGGCAGGCCGTGGACCTCTGGACCGTCCAGCTGGAAATCCGGCTGCGGCTCGTCCGGCCCGTGAATCTTCGGGCGAATGCCGGCATAGTCAGGGGTCAGGGCGCCGTCCGGCAGGCCCGGCCAGAACTTTCGGATGTAGCGGTAGAACTCCGCGGCGCGGCTGGCGTCTACGGAATAGTCCTCGGTCTCGACGTAAGCCAGGTCCGGCCCGAACACGGCCTGGCCGCCGAGGTCCTTGCGATAGTGAGTGCCGAGCGCCCCGTGGATCGGCGGCGGATAGACCAGGTGATCGAAGGGCGCCTTGCCCGCCAGCCGGAAATAAACCCCCTTGCCCAGATGGCGGACCGGGATCATCGCCGCCGGGAAGCCCCCGATGCGGCCGGCGACGTCCTGCGATGAAAGCCCGGGGGAGGTCACCAGCAGCCGGCAGGTCAGCACCGCCGGTTCCTCGCCGCCGATCCGCACCTTGAAGCCGCCGCCTGGCAGGGGCTCGGCCCCCTCGAAGGGCGTGCCCGTGACCACCGCCCCGCCCGCAGCACCGATCTCGCCCTCCAGCGCCGACATGTAGCCGTGGCTGTCCATCACGCCGCTCTCCGGCGAGAGCAGGGCCGCCACCGCATTGAGGCCCGGCTCCATGGCCATGGCTTGGGCGCCGGTCAGGCTCCGCATGCCTTCGACATCATTGGCCTCGGCCTGGCGGCCGATCTCCTCCAGCCGGGCGATTTCAATCTCACTGGTCGCCACCACCAGCTTGCCACATTTTCGATAGGCAACCTGGCGGGTTTCCAGGAATTGGTAGAGGGCGCGCCGCCCCTCGACACAGAACTTCGCCTTCAAAGAGCCGGTCGGATAGTAGAGCCCACCGTGAATGACTTCGGAATTGCGCGAAGACACGCCCTGGCCGATCGCCCGCTCCTTCTCCAGCACCGCGACCGTGAGGTTGCGCCGGCTAAGCGCGTAACCGCAGGCCAGGCCCACGGCCCCCGCCCCCACCACCACGGCGTCGAAATCGAAGTCGGTCATGACGCCGCTGAGTAAAGGAGACCGGCCATGATGCAAGCGCGGCGGTTCAGGCAGGCTCGGGTACGGGTTCGGACGGCGTGGACGCGGCAGCAGGCGGCGAGATAGCCGCCTCCCATTCCGCCTGCAGGGCCGGCTGAGCCGCGCGGGCGGCCTCGACGGCGGCCATCTTCACCGGGCCGAAGCCGCGGATCTGGTCGGGCATGGAGGCGATCTTCACCGCGATCGGCAGGCGTAGGGCGGTCAGTCCGGCGATCAGGGCGTCGAGGGCGTCGAGATAGTCCTTCACCAGGCGCCGTTCCGTGCGCCGTTCGTCCGAATAGCCGAAGATGTCGAACGGCGTGCCGCGCAGCACCTTCATCGCCGCCAGCATCGGGAAGCCCAGCTGGAACATAAGTGCGCCGTAGGAGCGCTTCAGCGGCCGGTCCTCGTCATCCTTGCCTGACGAAAAAAATGGCGGGGCCAGCCAGACCCTCTGCTTGCCGCCTTTGAAGGTCTCGCCGAGCGACTGAGCAAAGCGGCCATCGGAATAGAGCCGGGCGACCTCGTATTCGTCCTTGTAGGCCATCAGCTTGAAGAGGTTCACCGCCACAGCCCGCGTCAGCGCCTCGCCACCGAGGGGCAGTTCCGCCACGCGCACGGCCTCCACCTCCTTGCGGTAGCGGCGGGCATAGCGGGCGCTCTTGTAGGCCGTCAGTTCCTTCACCCGGTGCTCGATCAGCTCATCGAGGGGCATGGACTCAGGCGTCGGTGAGGCGTTCTCGCCCGGGCCGCGCTGGGCCGGGTCATGCGCCGCCACCCGGCCGGTTTCGAAGGCCTGGATGTTCTCCTCCGCCTCGACCCCGTTGAGCGTGATCGCCTTGAGGATGGCGTCGTAAGTGACCGGCACGAGCCCCTTTTGCCAGGCGAAGCCCAGCATGATCATGTTGGCGTAGATCGCATCGCCGAGGCGCAGCTCGGCGAGGTTCACCGCCGGACAGGCGTCGTAGGATTTGCAGGCCCCGGCGATCCGCCGCTCCATGCCCGGCGCCTCGAAACGGGCGTCGCGGTTGGCGATGAAATCCGCCGTCGGCTGGAAGTCGCCGTTGCCCACGGCGCTGGTGCGGTCCTTGGCATAGAGGGCCAAGGCCTCGGGGCCGGCGGCCACCAGCACATCGCAGGCGATCAGCACATCGGTGCTGGCGGCGGGCACGCGGCCGCCCACGGCGTCGGTCACGTCCCTGCCGATCCGCACGTGGCTGAAGACGGCGCCGCCCTTCTGGGCCAGGCCGGTCATGTCGACGACGGACGAGGAGTGCCCGTCGATATGGGCCGCCATGGCCAGGATCGAGGCGACGGTTGTCACCCCCGTGCCGCCGATGCCGGTGAAGATCAGGTTCTGTACGCCCTGGACAGCCGGAACCAGCGGCTGCGGCGCCTTGGGGCCGGTATAGGCGACCGGCTGGGCGGTATGGGCGTTCTCAGCGCCGTCCAGGGTGACGAAGGACGGGCAGAAACCGTTGATGCAGGAATAGTCCTGATTGCAGGTCGACTGGTCGATCTTCCGCTTGCGGCCGAAGGGCGTGGCGATGGGCTCGATGGAGACGCAGTTGGAGACACGCGAGCAATCGCCGCAGCCCTCGCAGACCAGGGGGTTGATGAAGACGCGGGTGGAAGCCTCCGGCATGGTCCCGCGCCGCCGGCGGCGGCGGCGCTCGGCGGCGCACATCTGGTCATAGATCAGCACGGTAACGCCGGGCGTGGCGCGCAGTTCGCGCTGCACCTTCATCAGTTCCGACCGGGGGCGAACGATGACGCCGGGGGCGAGGCCCGTCTCGCCGTCGTAGCGGTCCATGTGGTCGGCCACGACCATGATCTTCTTCACCCCCTCCGCCGCCAGCTGGCGGGTGATCTGGGGCACGGTGAAACCACTCTCCGGCGGCTGGCCGCCGGTCATGGCGGTCGCGTCGTTGAACAGCAGTTTGTAGGTGACGTTGGCGTCCATCACGATCGCCGCGCGGATCGCCAGAGAGCCGGAGTGGTTGTAGGTGCCGTCCCCCAGATTGACGAAGACGTGCTTCTCCGTCGTGAAGGGCGCCGCCCCGGCCCAGGTCAGGCCCTCGGCCCCCATGTGGCTGGTGAGGTCCGTATTCGGGTCATTGAACGTCGCCATGTAGTGGCAACCGATCCCGGCCAGGGCGCGGGACCCGTCGGGCAATTTGGTCGAGGTATTGTGCGGGCAGCCGGAGCAGAAGAAGGGCTTCCTCAATTCCTGGGCGCCGAGGCTCACCGCCGCGACGCCGGAAGCCGAAACACGGGCGAGATAGTCGTGCACCCGGTCCATGTGCGGGCCCGGCGGCAGGCGGTCGGCGATGGCCAGGGCCACTTCCGCCACCGAAAGTGAGCCCAGCTCTGACAAGAGGGGATGGGCCTGCTCGTCGGTCTTGCCGATGATTTTCGGATGGGCCTGGGCCGGCAGGTCGTAGAGGGCCGAGCGCACCTGGGTTTCCAGGATCGGCCGCTTGTGCTCCACGATCATCAGGGTCTCGAGGCCCCGGGCAAAGGCGCGGACGCCCGTGGGTTCCAGCGGCCAGGGCATGCCGACCTTGTAGAGTGTGACGCCAAGATCGGCCGCCTCGGCGAGGCTGAGGCCCATCGCCGCGAAGGCTTCCAGCACATCCTTATAGGCCTGGCCGTGGGCGGCGATGCCGAGGCGCGGCCGCGGCGAGGCCAGGGTCACGCGGTCCAGCCGGTTGGCCTTGGCATAGGCAATGGCGGCCGGGATCTTGAAGAGCCGCAGCCGCCGCTCCTTCTCCAGCGGCTGATCCTTCAGGCGGATGCCGAGCCCACCGGCCGGGGCGCGGATGTTCTCCGGAATGACGTGCTGATGCCGCGACAACGAGACGTCGATGGTGACGCCGGAATCCATCATGTCCGCGAGAGCGATCAGGCCGACCCAGAGGCCGGACATCCGCGACATGGCGATGCCGTGCAGGCCGAGATCCAGCACATCCTGCACATCGGCCGGGGCAAGGACCGGGATCTCGAAATCCTGGAAGGCGTATTCCGACTGCGACGGCAGGGTCGAGGACTTGGCGGAGTGGTCATCCCCGGCCACCGCCAGCACCCCGCCCTTCGGCCAGGTCCCGGCGAAATTGGCGTGCTTGAAGGCGTCGCCGGTACGGTCGACGCCCGGCGCCTTGCCGTACCACATGCCGAACACGCCATCGTACTTCGCGCCCGGGAAGAGGTTGGCCTGCTGGCTGCCCCAGACGGCGGTGGCGGCGAGGTCCTCGTTCAGGCCCTCCTTGAAGAGGATGTCGTGGACGGCGAGGTGGTCCTCGGCGCGGTGCGCCTGCTGGTCCAGGCCGCCCAGAGGCGAACCGCGATAGCCTGAAATGAAGCCAGCTGTGTTGAGGCCCGCACGCTGATCGAGGCGCTTTCTGTCGATCATCACCCGCAGCAGCGTCTGCACGCCGGTGATGTAAGCGCGGCCTTCCTCGAGGCGATATTTGTCTTCGAGGGTCACATCGGCCTGGATCACGCCAAATTCCTTCCCATCAATCGGGCAAGATTATAGAAGGCTCGCGAAATGTCTTGCCGCCCTGCACCCCGATGCGGGGTTTTTGAGCAAGATCAAGGCGCGAAATTGACCGGGAGCACGAAAACATTGTCCGAAACCCTCGATGCCGTCGACGCCAAGATT
The DNA here is from genome assembly GCA_046349475.1 of Caulobacteraceae bacterium. Classification (GTDB taxonomy): domain Bacteria; phylum Pseudomonadota; class Alphaproteobacteria; order Caulobacterales; family Caulobacteraceae; genus Acaudatibacter. Next base: position 6,712 of record JAXMCG010000037.1, read on the forward strand.
CTCGACCTCATCCAGCTGGACGCCGGGCTCTCCGTAGCCGAGATCGCCGAACAGGTGGGCCTATCCTCCAGTCCCTGCTGGCGCCGCATCAAGCGTCTGGAAGATGACGGCATTCTGCAGCGCCGGGTCGGCATCCTCGACCGTGAAAAGCTCGGCCTCGGGTTCGAAGTCTATTGCACGGTGAAGCTCTCCCTTCCGACCAAGGAAAACCTCGAGACCTTCGAGGCCGCCGTGGTCGCCTGGCCGGAGGTCGTGCAATGCGCCACGGTCACCGGCGCGGCGGACTATGAACTGCGCATCGTCACCATCGACATCCACGCCTTTGACGGCTTTCTGCGCGACCGGATCCTCTCCCTGGGCCTGGTTTCCAACATCGAGAGCCGTATCGTCATCCGCTCGGTGAAGAACTCAACGGCCGTGCCCCTCGGCCTGGTGTCCTCGCACCTCACCCCCGCCTAGCCGGAGAACGGACATGATCGAACTCGCTATCCCGCAACGCCGCCGGGACCTCGGCGGGTTCGAAGTCGGACGCGTCCTGCCCTTCCCGCAGCGGCGTATGATCGGACCCTTCATCTTCTTCGACCGTATGGGGCCAGCTGAGTTCGCACCGGGCTTCCCCAAGACCACCGACGTGCGCCCCCATCCCCACATCGGCCTTTCCACCGTAACCTACCTCTTCGACGGCGAGATCACGCACCGCGACAGCGTCGGCCAGGAGCAGGTCATCGTGCCCGGCGAGGTCAACTGGATGACAGCCGGTCGCGGCATCACCCATTCAGAACGCTTCGAGCACCTGCGCCGGACGGGCGGCCTGATGGACGGCATCCAGGCCTGGGTCGCCTTGCCCAATGCCGACGAGGAAACCGATCCGGCTTTCGCCCATCACGGCGTGGAAGACCTGCCCACTTACGAGTCCGACGACGGCATGTGGGCCCGCCTCATCGCCGGCAAGGCCTTCGGCGCCGAGGCCAAGGTGAAGACCCACTCGCCGATGTTCTATGTCCACTGGGTGTTGAAGCCCGGCGCCCGGGCCCAACTGCCCGCCGAATACCCCGAACGCGCCGCCTATCTCGCCAAGGGCCAGGTGGAGATCGAGGGCCGCACCTATGACGAGGGCCAGATGCTGGTCTTCGCCCCAGGCCAACCGGTGCTGTTCACCGCGATCACGCCCGCCACGATCATGCTGCTAGGCGGCGAGCCGGTGGGTGAGCGGTACATCGACTGGAATTTCGTCTCGTCCTCGAAGGACCGCATCGAACAGGCCAAGGCTGACTGGCGCGCCGGCCGCATGAAACTGCCGGACCTCGACAACGGCGAGTTCATTCCGCTGCCGGAGTAGGACGTAGCGAGAAATAGCAATTTTTGCTATTTGTTGGCGGAGCAAGGAGCCCCGCCATGAACGTGTCCCTGACCCCGGAAATGGAACGCCGCATCGCCGAGATGGTCGAAAGCGGCCTCTACGCCACGGCCAGCGAAGTGGTGCGCGATAGCCTCCGCATTCTGTTTCAGGCGGAGGAGGAGCGTGATCGCAAGCGAGCAAAGCTGGACGCCGCCATTCAAGAAGGCCTGGATTCGATCGAACGGGGAGAACTCTATTCTGGTGAGGAAGTCTTCGCGAGCATGACGGCAATCATCGAGGCCGCCGCGAAGAAAAGCGCATGAGCTATCGCGTCTCGGGACGAGCCAGGCGAGACCTGGACGAAATCGCCGCTTTCATCGCCGTCGATAGCCCACGCGCCGCAATCCAACAGAGAGATGCGATCAGAGCCGCATTCGAGCTGATTGGAGAGAACCCTTCGATTGGCCACGTCAGGCCCGACATCACGGATAAGCCCTTGCGGTTCTGGAATGTGAGTGGGCGCTACACAGTCATCTATCGCGAGAATGGCGCGGAAGCCTTCATCGCACGCGTCTTGGGCGCAGGGCGAGATATCGCGAACTTGCTCGGCTAGCCTTTCTCGTTCAACGCCTTGCGCGCCTGTTCCCAGTACTGCGCGCCCGTGATCAGGGTCACCGCGGTGGCGATCCAGAGCATGACCGTGGCAGCGAGGTTGGCGGGGTGCAGGATCGCGGGGTCTTGCGGCAGGTCGAAGGCGCCCCAGGAGGCGAGGACGAGCTCCATCGCCAGGGCGACGAGCTGCAGGGTGGTCTTCCACTTGGCGAGCAGGGTCACGGGCAGGGAAATCCCCTTGCCGGCGGCGACTTCGCGCAGGGCGCTGACGGTGAATTCGCGGAACAGGATGAGGGCGCAGGGCAAGGCCACCGAGGCATTGGGCGCCAGGGCCAGGAGGCCGAGGATCGCGCCGCAGACCAGGACCTTGTCGGCGATGGGATCGAGGATCGCGCCCCAGATGCTGGTGGCTTGCAGCTTGCGGGCCAGCCAGCCGTCCACGAAGTCGGTGAGGGCCGCGACGACGAAAGAGATGACGGCCCAACGCTCGAGATTGAACTGGTCCTCCTGGGTCAGCTGTTCGGAGAGCCACGGCACGCCGCCGCCGGCCGCCGCCAGGGCCACGAACATGAAGAGCGCCATGATCAGGCGCGCGCCGGTGATGATGTTGGGCAGGTGCTTCATGAGGGTTCCGGTTCAGGCCAGGCGCGCGATCCAGGGGTGGCCGGGCTGAGTGATGGCGAGGGCGGCGCGCAACCAGTCGCGCGCCGCCTGGGTCAGATGGGGCGCGGCGCTTTCGAAATCGGCCGCATTGCGATCCTCGGTGAGGCGGTTCGACTTGTAGAGCAAGGCCACTTCCGGCGCGACGCAGGGCAGGCCGTCCTGATTGGTGCGCCCGAACTTCGAAAGCGGCAGGGCGATGGAGGCGTCGCGGCGGTAGAGCCAGCGGTCGCCAAGGCTCTCCTCCAACAGGAACTCGACCTCCCAAGGCCCCTCGGCCTTGCGGCGGGCCCAGAACTGCCAGCGCTTGCCGCCCTCAAGCCAGTCGCCCGTCTCCCAGGGGATCAGCTGACCATCCATGACGATGCGAACGTCCCAGCCCTTGAGGAGGGCCTGCAGTTTGTCCTGATCCTTGCGCAGCAGGGCGACATCGACATCGGCATGAGGCCTCGTGCGCCTGCCGAGGAAGAGATCGATCGACCAGCCGCCGCCGATCCACCAGGGCGCGCCCAGGCGGGACATCAGGGTCTCAGTGGCCTCAAGGGAGAGCGGCGCCCAGTCCAGCGTATCGGCCATCAGCTCTTCCGGAAGGCGTCGTGGATGCGTTGGGCGAGCGGGCCGGAGACACCCTCGACCTTGGCGATGTCGTCCACCGAGGCGCGGGAGACGCCGCGGGCCGACCCGAAGGCGTGCAGCAGGGCTTTCTTGCGGGCCGGGCCGATACCTTCGATCTCGTCGAGGGGGCTCTTCTTCATGTCCATCGATCGGCGGGTGCGGTGGGCGCCGATGGCGAAGCGGTGGGCCTCGTCGCGCAGGCGCTGCAGGTAATAGAGCACCGGGCTTTTCGGCTCGAGCATGAAGGGCGTCTTCCCCGGCATGAAGAACCGCTCCAGGCCGGCGTCGCGGTCCGGGCCCTTGGCGACGCCGACGATGGCGATGTCATCGACGCCGAGGTCGGCCATGATTTCCAGCGCCGCATCGAGCTGCCCCTGGCCGCCGTCGACGAGCACCAGGTCCGGCCGGGCCGTGGAGTCGCCCTCGTCCTCTTCCTTGACCAAACGGGCGAAGCGGCGGCGCAGGACCTCGCGCATCATGCCGTAGTCGTCGCCAGGGGTGAGCTCCGTACTCTTGATGTTGAACTTGCGGTACTGGCCCTTCTGAAAGCCGTCAGGCCCGGCGACGATCATACCGCCGACGGCGTTCGTGCCCATGATGTGGGAGTTGTCATAGACCTCGATGCGTTCCGGCTGCCCCTCGAGACCGAACACCTCGCACACCCCGGCCAGCAGCTTCGATTGGGCGGAACTCTCCGCCAGTTTACGGCCCAGGGCCTCGCGGGCATTGGTGAAAGCGTGGGCGACAATGTCCTTTTTCTCGCCGCGCTTGGGGACGGTGATCTCGGTCTTGCGTCCGGCCTTGAGGGTGAAGGCCTCGGTGAGCAGCTCGGCTTCGGCGGGCTCCTTGTTGACGAGGATCATCCGGGGCACGGGCTTGTCGTCATAGAACTGGCCGAGGAAAGCGCTCATCACCTCCTCGTCGGTGTCGGTGCGGTCGACCCGCGGAAAGTAGGCGCGGTTGCCCCAGTTCTGGCCGGCGCGGAAGAAGAACACCTGCACGCAGGCCTGGCCGCCCTCGGCGTGGAGGGCGAAGACATCGGCCTCGTCGATGGTCTCCGGATTGACCGTGGTTTCCTGGGCGACGGAGGAGAGGGCGCGGATGCGGTCGCGCAGGCGCGCGGCGCGTTCAAACTCCAGGTCATCCGAGGCGGCCTGCATCTCCGAGGCCATGCGGGCCATGACCGCCCGGCTCTTGCCGCGCAGGAACTGTTCCGCTTCGCCGACCAGGCCCTGGTAGTCGTCGATGGAGATCAGGCCCGTGCAGGGCGCCGAGCAGCGGCGGATCTGGTGGAGCATGCAGGGGCGCGTGCGGCTCTCGTAAACGCTGTCGGAACAGGACCGGAGGAGGAAGGCCTTCTGCAGGGTGTTCAGCGTGCGGTTCACCGCCCAGGCGCTGGCGAAGGGGCCGAAGTAGTCTCCCTTGATGGAATGGGCGCCGCGATGCTTCTTCAACTGGGCGGCCGGATGCTCGCGCCGGATGACGATCTCAGGGAAGGACTTGTCGTCGCGCAGCAGAACGTTGAAGCGGGGCTTCAGGGCCTTGATCAGGTTGATCTCGAGGAGGAGCGCGTCGGTCTCGGTCTTGACCGTGGTGAACTCCATCGACCGGGTGAGGTCGACCATCAGGGCGATGCGCTGGGTGTGGAAGCGTCCCTGGGCATATTGGATGACGCGCTTCTTCAGGCTCTTGGCCTTGCCTACGTAGAGGGCCTCGCCGTCCTCGCCGAACATGCGATAGACGCCTGGCCGGTCCGGCAGGCGGCTGACTTCGTCCTTGATGAGGGCGGCGCCGATGAGGGCTGGGGCGAGGTCGTCGGGCATGGATGGGAGAACATATAGGCGAGTCCGCCTGCAAGCTCACGCCCCAGAGGCTATAGAGGCGTCATGAGCCAGCTGCCCCGCGCCATTCTGTTTGATCTGGATGACACGATCATCAGCGCCTACTCCGAGCCGGGGAAGGCCTGGCGGGAAGTCAGCGCCGAGTTCGCCGAGCACCTGGCGCCCCATTTGTCCGACGCGGTCGGCGCCGCGATCTCCGCCTATGGCGACGCCTTCTGGGCCGATCCCTCCCGGCACAAGGAGTGGCGCCAGAAGCTGCCGGAGGTGCGCAGGCTGATCGTCAAGGGCGGCCTGAGCCAGCTGGCCGGCGGGACCCTGCCGGTGGCGGAGGAGGTGGCGCACCGGTTCGCCGACCGGTTCACGAGCTATCGCGAGGAGAAGATGCATGTTTTCCCGGGCGCCCTGGAAACCCTGGCGACGCTGAAGGCGGGGGGCACGCTGATGTGCCTGATCACCAATGGGGATGCGGCGACCCAAAGGGCGAAGATCGAGCGCTTCGCCCTCGCCCCCTACTTCCATCACATCCAGATCGAGGGCGAGCATGGCTTCGGCAAGCCGGAGACAGCCGCCTATGAGCATGCCCTGAAGACCCTCGGGGTCCGGCCCGGGGAGGCGTGGATCGTGGGCGACAATCTCGACTGGGAGGTGGCGACGCCACAGAGGCTCGGCATCTATGCCATCTGGCATGACCACTTGGGCGTGGGCCTTCCCGAGGGCAGCGACGTAAGACCGGACCGGATCATCCGCAACCTCGCGGAACTCCTGAACTAGAACCGATAGTCGCCGGCCAGGATCCTGGCGTGCACGGCCTTGGTCAGCTTGATGTAGCCCTTGTCGCTCTTGAAGTAGAGCGGGGTCTTGATCCGCGCGGGGTCGAAGCCGTCGGCGACCAGCTCGACCTTCCGCTGTTTGAATGTGCCGGTGGCGGCGATCTGCGGCTGGATGCGTATGAAGACCGGCTGGGCATAGGCGGGCAGTTCACGCTCCACATGCTCGGCCAGCGTCTTGATGTCGAACTCAGGAGTCACCACCAGGGCGGCCATGCCGGCCCGTCCCTCCTGACCTTCGACGGTGACACCGTAGACATTGGCTTCCAGCACGCCGGGCGCCGCCAGGACGCCGGCTGAAACCTCCCCGGTGGAGACGTTCTCGCCCTTCCAGCGGAAGGTGTCTCCGATGCGGTCGACGAAATAGAAGTAGCCGTCGGCGTCCTGCTGCATGAGATCGCCGGTGCGGAAGAAAGCGTCGCCGGTCTTGAAGACGTCGTGCAGGATCTTCTTCTCGCTGGCCGCCTTGTCGGCATAGCCGGTGTAGGAGGAGCGGGCGTCACCCTTGATCTCGCCCAGGCACTCCCCGACCTCACCCGGCGCGCATTCGATGCAGAAGCCGGCGGGCGAGCGCACCGGCTCCTCCTTCTCGACGTCGAACCGGACGAGGCGGATGTTGAAAGACTTGCGCAGATAGGCCGGGGCGCGGCCGATGGCGCCGAGCTTGCCGTCGAAATTGAACATCGAGACGTTGCCCTCGGTGGAGCCGTAGAACTCCAGGACATTGGGCACGGCGAACCGGGTGACGAGAGTCTGCCAGACATCCGGGCGCAGTCCGTTGCCGAAGGCGAGGCGGATGTGATGGGCGCGCTCGGCCTCATCGCGCGGCGCGTTGGCGAGGTAGCGGCAGAGCTCGCCGATATAGACGAACATGGTGCAGCGCTCGGCGGTGATGTCCTCCCAGAAGGCGCTCGCGGAGAACTTGCGGCGCAGGATCACCGCCCCGCCATTCAGCAGGGCCGCCCCCGTGCCGCAAAGGCCGCCGGTGGCGTGATAGAGCGGCAGGGTGACATAGATGCGGTCGCTCTCCAGCGCGCCCGTCGCCCCGGCGAACCCCCGCATATAGAGCTGGGCGCGGGTGTGAGTGATGCGGGCGGCCTTGGGCAGGCCGGTGGTGCCGCTGGTGTAGATGAAGAGGGCGGTGTCCTTGGCCGTGAGATCGCCCCGGGCCGAGCGGTCCGGACGCAGGGCCGAGACGGCTTTCAGGGCCTGATTTAGATCGCGCTGGCCCTTCTGCACCGGGCCGAGGGTCCAGACATTGAGGGCGGATTTCAGCAGCGGCCGGGCGGCCTCGAAAGCCTCGGCGGTCTCCTCGTCGACGATGATGTGGGCGGCGCCGGAGATGTTGATGCAGTGGGCCAGGGCCTGGCCGATCAGCTGGTTGTTGATCAGAGCGCTGGCGACACCGACCTTTTGCAGGCCATACCAGAGGGGCAGGTATTCGATACGGTTGGGCAGGAAGATCGCCACGGTCTCGCCGCGCCGGATCTTGTGCTCCTGGGCCCAGTGGGCGAAGCGGTTGGCCAGTTGGTCGAGCTCGGCATAGGTGAGGGTGCGGCCCTCGAAGGTCATGGCCTGGCGGGACGACCACTTGTCCACAGCGGCCTCGAGGTCGTCGCAAAGCAGGTTCGGCGAGGCGCTGTCGATGGACTTCACCCGGGAGAGGGTGCGGTTGAGGGCCGACAGGAAGCGGACCTCGCGCTTGAGCTTCGTGATCCAGCCCATCCCTTGCCCCCTAGCGAACCGCGCCAGCTTGCGGACAGGCGCCCGCGACGGTCAAGGCGCGGTGGTGACACAACCGAATGAGAGACCGGTTAAGTGACAGGGAAGACGCGGTGGAGCGCCCCTTCACCGTATTCGCACCGTATTTGACCGTATTTGGGACTCTTGGCGCGCGCTTCGCGCCAGCTTGTGCCCCTTCCGTGCGCGGTGAGCGCGCGTTCCTTACCGCTTGCTGCGCTGTTCGCGACAGTCGCCCCTTCAGGGGAGGCACGGACCGCGTAGCGGGACGGGTGGGGGGCCTTCGGAGAAAACTGTGAAGGGGGCCGAGCGGTCCCCCACCCTGGCGCTGCGCGCCGGTCCCTCCCCTGGAGGGGAGGGTTTTCTCTATCGATGTCAGGCGCCGCCTCATGATCACACATATAGCGAACTATTCGCCATTTGTGAAGTTCAGTTCACGCCGCCGCAGGCCTGCCGGTAGATCTCTGCTTCCACGCCGGCGCCGGAGGGCGCCGACCACCCCATCGGGCCGGCGACGGCGGTGGCGGGACCTTCAAGACGATGGCGGCGGTAAGCGATGCGGCGGAGGGCGCGGAGGTTACCAGCCGAGCAGTTGATCTCGAAGAGCACGGACTGGGAGAGGAAACCCTGCACCGGGACGCGGCGCTCCATCCGGACCATCAGGCGGGCGAAGGAGGCGTTGACCGGTTGCGGGGCGTCGCGCCACCAGGCAGCGACATCGGCCGTGCGGCTGAGCGGGCGCCAGCCTGGCATGTCGAGGCCGATCGTCCAGTCCGGGGTGGCGGCGACCAACAGGGTCGCCAGAACCGCGGCGATGATGCGCATGAACTCCCCTGCCCTCTCTAGCTGCCGGTGGAGGTGTAGCGTCGCACACCGAAGCCCCAGATCCAAAGCAGGAAGGCACCAGAAAGGCGAAACCCATCAGCGGTGTGAACGGGAGCAGCCAGTCCGGCGCGCCAAGGGGGTCGGAACGGCCGAGCGCCGCGACGATCGGGTAATAGGCCACGCAGGCAATGGGCACGATGTAAGTGAGCACACCCCGGAACCAGCTCGCATAGACGCTGATCGGATACTGGGCGGCCTGCACCCCGCCATAGGTGAGGATGTTGGCCGCCTCGAGGCTCTCCACCGTCCAGAAGGCCATGGTCGCCTGCAGAACGAGGATGCCGCCGAAGAGCGCCATGCCGCCGAGGATCGCCCAGGCGACGAGGGCGATGCGGGCGAGGCTCCAGTCCACCTGAACAAGCCCGGCGCCGATGGAGAAGGCGATCAGGCCATTGGCGAGACGGCCAACGCGGGATGGGCGAAACTCATGGCCCACCAGTTGGAAGGCAGTGAGGCGCGGGCGCAGCAGCAGGCGATCGAAATTGCCGGTCTTGATGAACTCCCCGCCGAACACATCGAAACCCCGGGTGAAAACGTCGGCGAAGGCGAAAGTGATGTTGATGACGCCATAGAAGATCGCCACCTCGCCGAAACCCCAGCCTTCGATGTGATCGAACTTCTGGAAAAGAGCCCAGACGCCGAGCCCCTCGACCACCGTTCCCAGGAACTGGGCGAAGGAGGCGGTGAGGAAGTTGAACGGGTACTGCATCTGGGCCCTCAAAGAGGCGCCGACGTAGTGCAGGTAGGTGCGCAGGGTCTGCATGGCCTACCCCCCCTGCACCTGGAGGCGGGCCATGACCTGGCCGAGGGCGAAACGGCCGATCAGGGCGATGGCGGCCGCCCAGGCGAGCTGGGTAAGGATGGCGCCGGCGGCGGCCTGGCCTGAGAGCTCACCAAACCAGATGCGGAACGGCGTGTCGGCGAGGCCGGCGAAAGGCAGCACCCGCATCACCTCCACCGCCCAGGCCGGAAAGAAGGCGAGCGGGATGATCGTGCCGGAGAGGGTGTTGATCAGGGGGGTCGCCAGCATGTTGACGCCGCGGTCCGTGAGGCTGGCCACCACCACGATCGACAGGATCACCCGCATGGCCGCCGATAGTAGCATCGTGGCGGTAATGGAGAGGGTGAAGAAGCCAAGGGCCGCCAAGCCGGCGGGCGGGCGCAGCGACCATTGGCCAAGGCCGATCAGCGGCATGAGCACCGCCGCGACACTGACCATCAGGACCGCCCGGGGCAGGACGCGGGCCGCCATGCCGGAGAGGGATCGGCAGTACCAGAGGGTATAGGTGTCCACCGGGCGCAGGCGCTCGTAGCCCACAGCGCCGGATCGGACCATTTCGGCAATATCGGCGTCGACCCCCCAGGGCAGGAGAACGAGGAGCGCCTGACCCAGCCAGATGTAGTCGACAGTGTGCTCCAGGCTCATCGGCCCGGCCCCGCCCGATCCGGCGAAGAAGGCGGCGAAGACCATGATCTTGATCGCGCCCCACCAGCACTGGGTGGCGAACCCGGCGATGGCGGCCACGCGATATTGCAGCATCAGCTGAAAATGCGAGGCGAGGACAGCGAAGTAGGGTCGAAGCACCGGAGCCCCCGGAGTTGAGGGAGGTGCGTAGCGCACTTTCCGTCATCCCGCGAGGCGAGAGGGACGCCGGATGACGGTGCCGCCTTGGCGCGCTACACCTCCCCCATGGCGGATGGCGAGACAGGGGCGGCCGAAGGGCGGCGGTTGAAGGGCGAGGAACGGCGGGACGCGATCCTGGCCGCGGCCGGACGCGCCCTGGCCGACCAGGGGTTTCTGCCCCTGCCCTATGAGGCCATCGCGCGGGAGGCGGGGATTTCCAAGGCCCTGATCTATGCGCACTTCGCGACTCAGGCCTCGCTCTACAATGCGCTTCTCGAACAGCGCCTGACCGAGCTTGCCGATGAGCTCTCCTTAGTGACGGCTGGAGACTTCGAGGACGAGGCGGTCGGCGCGGCCCTGGCCTATTTCGATGAGGCCGCCGAGCACGGACCGATGCTGAACCTGTTGCTGACCGACGGCTATCTCGACGCGGAACGCTCGGCTGACGCCAAGGCGATGCGCAACCGGCTTTGGCGGCGCTTCGTGCGGGGCAGCCGTTCCTACGTGACCCTTCCGGCCCATGAGCGGGTAGCGGCCCTGGCGATGATCCTCGCGATCCCGGAAGACCTGGGGCGGCTTGTTCACCGCGGTGAGATGGACGCCGGCCGGGCGCGCACCTTGTGCGGCGATTTGGTTCGCAGCGCGGTCAGAGGTCTACGGGACGCTCAGAGTTAGAGACCAGGTCCCGGTTTGCCCGCTCGATCATGGCCAGGGTGAGCCGTTCGGCGGCTTCGCGGGAAATTCGCTTCATGGCCAGCAGGCGTCCGGCCCGCCGAGAAGCCGCCGTCAGGGCCTGGGTGGCGCCGTGGGCGAGGTCCGGATCGACGCCATAGCGGCGCGTAAGAGTGGCGGCGACGCTGGCGCCGCGCTGGGCCTGAGTGGAGCGGCGTTCCGGCCGCAGCAGGGCGCGGACTTCCGGGGCGGCCAGCAGCACATGCAGCACCGATCCGCGCTGTTCGATCTGTTGCAGATAGGCGCGGGTGGAGAGGGCGACGCGGAAGCGGCTGGTCTCGCCCTTCTTGATCTCGGCGTGGCGGATGGCCTCCATCTCGGCCAGTTCCCGGCGGGCGACCTCGGCCAGGAGGGCGGCGCGGGACTTGAAATAGGTGAAGGCAAGGGCCTCCGAGACGCCGATTTCGCGGGCGATACGCTTCATGGTGGCCGCGTGGATGCCCTCGGCAGCGACGATGGCCGTGGCCGTGTCGAGGAGCTGCTGGCGGCGCGCCTCGGGGGCAAGGCGCGTGCGACTGCGGCGCGAGCGAGCCCGTTCGGAAGAGATCACCACCGGGCCGGCGGCGAAGTCCGGGGCGCGGGGCAGGCCCGGGCGGGGCTCGCGGTCACCCGGCGCCTTCGTCCAGTGGCCGCGGGTGGGATAGGGGATCAGCAGGCGGTCGCAGATCTTGGCGAGGCCATTGGGCGAAAGGCCAAGGCTCTCGGCGGCCTGGGACATGGGTTTGGACCACACCAGGCGGTGCAGGGCTTTTCGGGAGAGAGATTTCGGGGCGACCGGTTCCACAAGGAGGTTTGTCACAGATTGCAGGTTCCGGAGCAATCCGCTTGACGTTGTCATTCAAGCAGGCGCTTATTGGTGCGATTATCAAGACTCGAAAACGAGCCCGCCAGGAGGTTTAGCCATGCCTTACGCCCAAGGCCGCGTGATCCACGACGCCGACAGCCATGTGATGGAGCCGGCCGATTGGCTGGTGCCGCATGCCGACAAGGGCATGGAGGAGCGCCTGATGCGGCGCGATCCCGCCCCCCGTCCGGGCGCGCCGGAGCCGGCGACCACCCCTGAGAACCTGATCGCCGGGCCGAAAGGGCGACTGGCCTATGGGGCCTATAAGCCCGCCGACCGGATCGAGGCGCTGAACGAACTGGGCTTCGCGAGCCAGCTGGTGTTCCCGACCTCGGCCCTGCGCCCGTTCCGCACCACCAAGGACCTGGACGTGGTCTACGCCGGCACGCGCGCGGCCAACCGCGCCATGGCCGCCTTCTGTCAGGACCCGCGCCTGCTGGGCGTGGCCTACGTGCCGCTGGACGATCCGGGCCGCGCCCTGGAAGAGGCGCAGGAAGCCATCCGCCTGGGCTGCAAGGCGATCTGGACACCCTCGACCCCGGCGGGGGACAAGTCCCCCGGCCACCCGGAGCTGGACGCGTTCTGGACCCTGCTGGCCGACAAGGAAGTGCCCTTCGTCCTGCACATAGGGGCCGGGTCGCGCACCCTCCCGCAGGAATACACCAACAACGGCAAGCCCCGTTCGCCCGACCTGCACGGCGGCGGCGAGAACCTGCGGTTCAAGGACTATGTGGTGCTGCCGCATTCGGCGGAGATGTTCCTGGGCGCGCTCGTCTATGACGGCCTCTTCGACCGGCTGCCCCACCTGAAGGGCGGGGTGATTGAATATGGCGCCTATTGGGTACCGGGCTTCCTGCGCCAGATGGACATGGGGGCCCGCAGCTTCGGCCGCACCGATCCCTATTTGCAGGGACTGTCGGCCAAGCCGTCGGAGATCATCCGCCGGCAGGTGAAGTTCACGCCGTTCCCAGGGGAAGATGCGGGCTATCTGATCAAGGATAGTGGCGCCGAACTCTACATGTTCTCGAGTGATTATCCGCACCCGGAAGGCACCAACGACCCCATCGGCCGCTTCGAGCGCACGTTCGAAGAGGTCGGTGCGGCGGACAAGGACCTGTTCTACGCGGCGAACTTCGAGGCGATGATGGGCAAGTCGCTGGCGCTGCAGCCGGCGTAACCAAGCGCGGCTCCTCGCCCTCTGGGCGAGGAGCCTAACTCCCCGTCGAGGTGTACTTCCCGACGCCGAAGCGCCACGCGATGAAGCTCGCCCCCAGGAACGCGAAGCCGGCCAGGGGGGCGAATGGGAGGATCCAGGCCGGTGCGCCGCCGGGGTCATCGCGGCCGAGGGCGGCGACGATGGGGTAGTAGGCGACGCAAGCCAGTGGCACCACGAAGGTGAGGAACCGCCGGAACCAGGCGGCGTAGATGTTCATCGGATACTGGCCGGCGGTCATCGAGCCGTGGGTGAAGAGATTGGCGATCTCCAGCCCGTCGACCGTCCAGAACGACAGGGTCGCCTGCAGCAGGTAGAGCCCGGTGAATAGGGCGATGCCGCCGATGATGGCCCAGAGGACGAGGCCGAGGGCGGCGGGGGTCCAGGCAAAGCCGAACAGGGTGGAGGCCAGGATCAGGATGGTCAGGCCCTGAACGAGGCGGCCAAAGCGGCTGAGCCGGAATTCGTGGCCGATCACCTGCAGCACGGCGGAGCGGGGGCGCAGGAGCACCCGGTCGAAGGCGCCGTTGCGGACGAAATCACCGCCGAACACATCGAAGCCCCGGCATATGGTCTCGGTGAAGGCGAAGGTGACATTGGCCGTGCCGTAGAAGACGCAGATGTCGGCGAGCGCCCAACCGCGCAGGGTTCCAAACCGGTCGAACAGCGCCCAGGTCCCGACCGCCTCGGCGACGGTGATGACCAGCTGGCCGAGGATCAGGGTGAGGGTCGACATCGGGTACTGCAGTTGGGCCCGGATCGAGGTCATGAAGTAGCGGCCAAGCAGGCGGGCGGCGTTCATCGGTTCAGCCCCCCTGGACCTGGAGGCGGGACATGACGCCGCCGATCAGGGCGCGGCCGAGGGCGATGAGCGTGACGATCCAGAAGAGCTGCAGGCCGAGGCCGACAAAGGCGTCCGCGCCGGCCATCTGGCCGAAATAGATGCGGCAGGGGATGTCGAGGAGGCCGGCGAAGGGCTGGGCGAGCAGGAAGGGGCGCAGGGCGTCCGGGAAGAGCAGCAGGGGCACGATGTTGCCGCTGAAGAGGTGGGTCGCCGCACCCGCGAGGGAGGTGACACCCTTGTTGTCCAGGGTGGCCACAGTGCCGACGTTGATCAGCATCATCACCGCCGAGGCGAGGGCGAGAACCAGCACCATGGAAAGGGCGAACAGCATGCCCTGGGTGAGGCTGGCGGGCGGGGCGAGACCCCAGTCGCCGTAGCCGAGCAGCGGGATGACGACGCCTGCGAACATCGAGATCAGGGCGGCCCGGGGCAGGACGCGGGCCAGCATCGAGCCGGCCGCGTTGGAGTACCACCACCAATAGGCGTCGATGGGACGGAGACGGTCATAACTGACGGCGCCGGAGCGGACGGCGGCGGCGACATCTGGATCACCACCCCAGGGCAGGAGGGCGAGGGTGGCCTGGCTGAGCCAGATATAGGTAACGGCCTGGGAGAGGCTGATGGGCGCCCCCTGCCCGCCGGCGCTGTAGAAGGCGGCCATGACCATGATCAGGAGGCCGCCGAACCAGGACTGGGTCATGAACCCGGCCAGGGCCGCGGCGCGGTATTGCAGCATGAGCTGGAAGCGGGCCGCGAAGGTGGCGAGGTATGGGCGGAACGCCTGCACGGCCTTACGCCTCCCCGGCGCCGTGCTGCTCGTAGAAGCGGGCGATGACCTCCTCGATGGCCGGCTGTTCGACGTGGATGTCCTCCACGGCGTGGTCGGCGGTGATGCGGGCGATGAGGGCCGGGGCGGCGATGACTTTCGGGTCGAAGGCGAGCTCGAGGGCTGGGCCGTCGCGAGAGATTTCGCGCACGCCGGGCAAAGTGATCGTGGGGGCGTCGGCGGCGAAATCGACCAGCAGGCGGCGCTCGGCGAGGACGCCGGAGCGCAGGGTCTCGAAGGGCTGGTCGGCGAGGATCTGGCCGTGGCCGATGACGATGACCCGCTCGGCCAGGGCCTCGATGTCATGCATGTCGTGGGTGGTGAGGAGGACGGTGACGCCCTTCTCGCGGTTCAGGCGCTTTACGAACTCGCGGACGGCGAGCTTGGAGGGGGCGTCGAGGCCGATGGTCGGCTCATCGAGGAAGAGGATGGAGGGATTGTGCAGCATGGCCGCGGCGATCTCGGCGCGCATGCGCTGGCCGAGGGAGAGCTGGCGCACCGGCTGGTCGATGATCTTTTCGAGGCGGAGGAGAGCGACCATCTCGTCGCGGGTCTGGCGGTATCGGGCCGGATCGACGCGGTAGATGTCGCGCAGCAGGTCGAAGCCATCGCCGACCGGCAGGTCCCACCAGAGCTGGGTGCGCTGGCCGAAGACGACGCCGATGCGGCCGACGTGCTTGATGCGGTCTTTCCAGGGGGTGAGGCCCTCGACCTCGCAGACCCCGCCGGTGGGCTGGAGAATGCCGGAGAGGATCTTGATGGTGGTCGACTTGCCGGCCCCGTTCGGGCCGATGAAGCCCACAAGATCGCCCTTCTCCAGCGAAAAGGAGACGCCCTTCAGGGCCTCGATCGTGCGCCAGCGGCGGGTGAAGAGGCCCTTGACGGCCCCCAGCACCCCCGGATCGCGTTCGGCGACGCGATAGGTCTTCGTGAGACCCTCGACGAGGATCTGCGCCATGTTCGAGGCCCCCGCCCCTATTGCGATGTCAAAGAGGGGCGGACCCTAGGCGGGGCTCGGCGCGAAGGTCAATCGTCCGGGGGCAGGCTGGCGGCGAACCTTTCCCAGGCTGACTGGCGGGACACACCCAGGGCCTCGCCGATCTGGGCCCAGGAGACCTTGCGCGCACGTAGGATGCCGACGACGGCGGAGAGCTGACTGTCCTTGCCGCGCATGACGTCATCGATGGCCTGCAGGGATTTGAGAAGTCGCTCGGTGGGCAGCTTCTCCTGGGGCAGCTGCTGGGAGAGGTCGGGCGTGCCGCCCTCCATGTAGATGCGGCTCATTTCCACGCATTCGTCGCAGATGGCGATGAAGCCCGGGCCGGCGACAAGCTTCTTCACCTCGTGCTGGGATTTCAGACAGAACGAACAGAACCAGGTGGCGGGGGCGGCTTGCGGGGACATGATCACGACCTCGTCAGGTTCATCCTGACTTTCCGGTAGAGGCCGAGGAAAGGCCCGTCAAGACATTCCTGACAAGCGGAACCACCCGTGCGCGACGCCGTTCATCAGGTCCGGTCGGGGTGGCCGAAATCACGAAGGAGGAAACCTTGAGCTTCCAGACCTATGATCCGATCCGCCGTCCGGTGGACTTCTCCGAGACCACCACGCCTGAAACCGAAGACACCGGCATGTTCGCCGGTCCCAACCTCTATGAGCGCCGCCCGCGCAAGGGCAAGGGCGCGCCGCCGATGGGGATCATCGTCCCCGCCGTGGCCGCGGCGGCCGTGGCCATCGGCGCCGGGATCTTTTTCCTGACCCCGAAGACGAGCGACACGGCCGCCGACACCACGCCGGTGGCCGCCGCCCCAATGGCGC
>JAXMCG010000038.1:0-19823 GCA_046349475.1 Caulobacteraceae bacterium
TTCACGACGAAGGCGTAGCCGCTCTCCGTCATCGTGCCGGGCTCCCACTCGCGGGCGACGAGGGCGGTATCCCGGTCAAGCATCGAGATGTCCTGCTTGCCCTTCGGGAAGTTGAAGCCCCCGGTGACGAAAGTCCGGGTTGGCAGATCAAATTCCCGCACCACGGTCGCGTCCTCACCACCGTCTGAGAGCGAGATCAGACAGCGGTCGAAGGTTGGGGACGGGCAGTAGGCGCCGCTCCAGACCCAGTTGGCGTTTTCCGATTTGGACAGAGTGTCGAGGTCGAGGACGGTTTCCCACTGGGGGGCGCCGGAGTTGTAGCTGGCCGGGGTGGTGCGCCGCCAAAGGCCGCGGACATTGGTGGGGTCCTGCCAGAAATTATAGACGCCGGCCCCGATGAAGGTGGGGGCGGCGATGCGGTCCGTGGCGTTGACGATCTTCAAGGCCTCGGCGAGGAAGCCGGCATAGCGCCGGTCCGCTTCCAGGACGCCGAGCGTGCGGGTGTTTTCCGCGCGGACCCAGGCCATGGCCCGATCGCCATGCACATCCTCCAGCCAGAGGAACGGGTCTTCATCGGCGGGTGAGGTCATGGGAGCCTGGGGAGCGGGAGAACTGGGCTGAGGAACCGCCGGAGCGGCGATGGCGAAGGCGGCCAGGGCCGCCAGGAGCAGGGTCGTGCGCATGGACGGCACAGTGGAAGGCCGCGCTGACGCTTGCAAGCTTGGCCGGTGGAGATGCGCGATGCATCTCCAGCGTCTATATGCGGGCCATGAGCCGACCTTTTCTGAAGATGAATGGCCTGGGCAATGACTTCGTGGTCGTGGAAGCCCGGACACAGCCCTTCTCGCCCTCCCCCGACGAGGCGGCGGCGATCGCCGACCGTGAGCGCGGGGTCGGCTGCGACCAGCTGATCGGCATTGCCCCCTCCGAGAAGGCGGACGCCTATATGCGCATCTGGAACGCCGATGGCGGCGAGGTCGACGCCTGCGGCAACGCCGCCCGCTGCGTCGGCTGGCTGCTCTTGGAAGCGGCGGGGCGCGATCAGGCGACCATCGAGACCAATGCTGGCTTGCTGAGCGTGGCCCGGGCGGGCGACCGGCGGGTGACCGTCGACATGGGCGCGCCGGGCCTCGACTGGAAGGATATTCCGCTGGCGGAGGAAATGGACACCCGGGGCATCGAGCTGCAGGTGGGGCCGATCGACAATCCCATTCTTCACACGCCGGGCTGCGTCTCCATGGGCAATCCGCATGTGGTGTTCTTCGTGCCCGACGCCGAGGCCGCGCCGGTGACCCAGATCGGCCCCCTGATCGAAAACCACATGCTGTTCCCGGAGCGGACCAATGTGGGGTTCGCGCAGATCAAGGCGCGGGACCGTATCCGCCTCAGGGTCTGGGAACGCGGCGCCGGCCTGACCAAGGCTTGCGGCACCGGGGCCTGCGCGGCCCTGGTGGCAGCCTCACGGCGCAACCTCACCGGCCGGGAAGCGACCCTGGAACTCGACGGCGGTGAACTGCACATCGCCTGGCGGGAAAGCGACGGACACGTCCTGATGACCGGCCCGGTGGCCCTGGAGTTCACCGGCACGATCTAGCCCCCAAAGAAAAATCCGGCGGCCGTTGGAGCGGCCGCCGGAAGGGAAGGGTTGGGGAAGAAGTGAACTGAAACCCGGTCAGCTCGCCGGTCTGGTCATGGGCGTCAGGGCCCTGGCCAAAGCTTGCATCGCGGCGTGCTGGCCCGGAGGCAGCGGGATGAGGCCGCGCGATTGGAGATATCCACCCCGGCCGGTGGCCGCGTCGGAGACGAACTCGTTGACGTAATCCTGCAGACCCGGCGTCACCGCCATCTGGCCCTTTTTCACGTAGATGTAGAGCGAGCGGGAGAGCGGGTAGGAGCCATCGGCGATCGTGCCCGGGGTGGGAGCGATGCCGTTGATCGTGGCGGCCTTGATGCCATCACGGTTCTGCTCGAGGTAGGAGTAGCCGAAGACGCCAAGGGCGCCTGGCGTGCGTTCCAGGGTGCCGACAATCGCGTTGTCATTCTCGCCGGCGTCAATCCAGCCATCGGGACGCATGGGGTCTACCATCGCCTTGAAGCGCTTCTCGTTGTCCGAGCGCAGGGCGTCAGCGGAGGGGAAGCGGCGGGCGCCCCCCTCGATGCCGAGTTCGATGAAGGCGTCACGCGTGCCGGAGGACGGCGGCGGGCCATAGACCTGAATGCGGTTGCCCGGCAGGCCGGCGCCGATCTCATCCCAGGTGGTGTAGGGGTTCTTCACCCACTGGCCGCCGCGCAGCACGGTGGCCGAGAGGCCGAGGAAGAAGTGCTCGAGCTTGAAGTTGTAGTTCGCGCCGTCCTTGTCGGTGGCGATGACGATGCCGTCGAAGCCGACCTTGATCTGGACGATGTCCCGCACGCCCCTGGCGGCGCAGGCGTCGAACTCGGACTTCTTCATCGGACGCGAGGCGTTGGCGATGTCCGGGAAGGCGTCACCCATGCCGCCGCAGAACAGCTTGATGCCGCCACCCGTGCCGAGGCTTTCCACCTTAGGCGGCTTGGCGCCGGTGCGGCGGGCGTAGTTTTCCGCCACGCGGGTGGCGAAGGGGAACACCGTGGAGGACCCGGCGGCCCACACATAGTCGCGCGCCGCCAGGGCCGTACCGGGAGCCGCCAGGGCGCCCGCGGCCAGGGCCGCCGCGGCGGCCATCGAAAGGTACTTTTTCATCTCAATTTTCTCCTTAGCCGTGGCGCCAGATCAGAAGTCGAGCTGGGCGCGGGCCTGGAACAGCTGCTCGGTGGAATTGAAGCTGGCGTTCAGGTTGTCGTGCTCGGCGCGGGTGTAGTTCATCATGAAGCGCACGTAGGAGGTCGGGTAGTAATTGACCCCCAGGGTGTAGGCGCTGAATTCACCCGCGAAATTCGGCGGTGTGACCGTGCCGCGGATGTCGGTGAGGTCGGTCCAGTCATAGCGCGCGGTCAGTTCGACCCCGCCCATGCCGCCGGCATTGATCGGGGCCTGAATTTTCGGACGTCCGAATTCGCCCTTGGTCGGGTCGTAGTTGCGCATTTCGCCGGTGGGCCACCAGGTGGCGTAGATGTAGCCGACTGGGATGGTTCCGTTTTGCGCCGTGGCGGGCGCCAGGGCCGGGCGGACCGTCACGTCGACGGAGGCATATTCGGCCTGCAGCGAGAAGCTGTTGTGGATGTAGGCGAACTCAGCGCCCCAGGTGGTGTCGCTATCGCCGATCGCGCCGGTGGACGTGAAGCGGGGAGCGATATTGGTGTTGGCGCGGGTCTCGTAGGTGAAGGCGCCATCGGAGGCGGAGTCACGCTGGCGGATCCACAGGCCGAGGTGCAGCTTGTCCGTATCGGTCAGGATCGGCGCGAAGGTGACGCGGCCGACATACTGGATGCGCTCCTCCGCATTCGACGTCGAGGTGTTGGACGACAGGGTCACGTCGGAGGAATTGATCGAATTGCCCTGCACGGCGAGGGCCGCCGTCCAGTTTGGGCCCCAGACCTTGCCGACAATGCCGAGGTGGTAGTTGGCCTCGGTGATCTCTCCCACAGCGCCCTGGTCCATGAATGAGCGGAAGCGGGTGGAGGTGATGTTCTCAAGGCCGTAGGTCTTGATGTTGCCGAAGGCGATCGAGGAAAATTCGCTGGGCTTGTACTCGATGACCACGTCATCCCACGCCGGCGAGCCGTTGTTCACCCAGCCGCCTTCGATCTTGTAGGTGATACGTGAGTTCAGCTGGCCCTCGACGCCGAGGAACACCTGACGGCCGCGGATCGAGCGGACGTTCACATCCGTACCCACGTCACGATCAACATCCTGGAAGACGGCATCCACCAGGATCCGGCCACGGACCTTGAAGGTCACGTCATCGTTGGACCACTGCGGCGCGCCTTTCCAGGCCGTGGTGTTGTCTTGCGCCATGGCCTGGCCGCCCGCGGCCATCGCCATAACGCCTGCGGCCGCCGCGGCGGCCAGTGCGGTCTTGTTCCGCATCCGTCATATCCCCTCTACGATGCCCCATCAGGCTCGGGCTGGGAATTAACGGGTTTGCATGACCGCTCCCGCACGGTTCCATGACGGTCCCGTGCAGGGTCGAAGACGAATTTGTGACGGCGGCCGCGTGGCCTCTACAGGAGCCGGCTGCGGATCGCCTGGGAGAGCATGTCGATGCCGAACACCGCCACGGCGATGACGACAATGATCGCCGCCAGCTTGTCGTAGGCGAAGGTGTTCAGCGAATCGAACAGCAGTTGGCCGATGCCGCCCGCCCCGATCAGGCCAAGCACGGTGGCCGAACGGGAATTCGATTCCAGCCGGTAGAGGGCGTAGGACGTCCAAAGAGGACCGACCTGCGGAATCACCCCCCAGACGATCTCCTGCAGGCCAGAGGCGCCCGTGGCCCGAACGCCCTCGACGGGCCCTTTGTCGATGGCCTCGACGGCCTCGGAAAACAGCTTGGCGAGCACACCGCCCGTATTGATCGAAATGGCCATCACCCCGGCGAAAGGGCCAAGACCCACGGCTACGATGAAGATGGTGCCGACCACGAGGTCCGGAATGGCGCGCAGGATGTCGATGAACCGCCGCATCGGAAACTGGATCCACGACGGGGCGATGTTGCGCGCACAGGCCAGGCCCATGGGAATCGCCAGGATCACGGCCAGGGTCGTGCCCCAGAGTGCGATCTGCACGGTCAGCCACATCTGCTTGATGTAGGTCTGGAGTTCCGACCAGTCCGGCTTCAGGAACTGCGCGCCATAGACGCGCATATTCTCCGAGTTGGTGAAGACGCGCGGCAGGTGGGCCATGTCCACCGGCTTGAAAGCGATGATCAGCAGGATGACGAGGGCGGCCAGCAAGCCCATGTCCACAAGACGCTGGGCCAGGGGACGGACGGGCGGCTGCAGGGCCAGGTCGGCCACGGTGGGCTTCTGGGCGCCCGAGGCGACGGTAACCTCGCTCATCAGTTGGCCGTGCCGCGCGCGGCGATGGCGGCCTTGATGTCATCCAGCGCCTTCTGAGCGGCGGCGATCTTGGCGGCGTCTCCGGTCTTCTGGGCGGCGGCGAGGTTGTTGGTGGCCTCCATCAGGCGCACGGGATCGAGATAGTCATCGCCCGCCCCCTTGAAGGCGGAGAAGGTGAGCTGCTTCATCACGTCCTTCTGCCGCGCCGCTTCCGGGCCCGTTCCCTGGCCATAGGTGATGAAGAACTGGCGGATCTTTTCGCGCAGAGCCGGCGACAGGTCCTTGCGGACCATGATCGCGGATTCCGGGATCGGCGGCGATCGCCAGATCACCTCGACGTTGTCAATCTGCGCCTGGTTGGAAGGCTTGGGATTGTTGAGGCCCACCGAATTGTTGGTGGCGATGTCCACCGTGCCGGCCGAGACAGCGGCCAGATTCGCGGCGTGGCTGGCCGAGCGCACGACCTTGAAGCAGTCCTGCGGATCGATGTTGTTCGGCACGAACAGGAAGGCGGTAGGGGCCAGCGTGCCGGACGTGGATTTCACGTCGCCAAGCCCGAAGGTGTATTTTTTGCCGCAGGCCAGCACGTCCTGAAGGGTAATGCCGGAACCCTTCTTCACGATGAGCACGGATTCGTAGGTGTCCTGCCCAGTCGTGGAGACGAAACGGCCCACCACCTCGGCATTGGCCCGGCGCGTGGTTTCCAGGGCCGGCAGTGCGGAGAACCAACCGGCCTGCACCTGGTTGAACCGCATGGCCTCGATCAGGCCCGTATAGTTCGAGGCGAAAAACGGCTTCACCGGGATGCCGATCGCCTTCTGCATATCGGCCAGCAGGGGCGCCCAGTCGGCCTGGCCCTGGGACTGGCTCTCGGCGGAAAGAATCGAGAAGTTGAGCTCGGCGGGATCGGCGGCGGCGGCCTTGGGCTGTTCGCCAGCCGGCGCGCAACCTTCCAGGGTGAAAGCGGTGATGCCGCCGAGGGCGGCGAAGCTGAGCGCGGCGATCACACCGCGGCGGGCCGGATTCATTGGGCGTCTCCTTCCCAGAACACTTCTTCGATTTCGGGGCCGTAGATATCGACCAGGCGGTCGCGGCCGAGGCCCGAACTGGGCCCGTCATAGACGACATTACCGGCCTTCAGGGCGACGATGCGGTCGCAATAGCGCAAGGCGTAGTCGACCTGGTGCAGGGTGACGACGACGGTCAAGCCGTCGACCGTGTTGAGCTCGCGCAGAAGTTCCATCACCCGCCGGGCCGATACCGGGTCCAGCGAGGCGACGGGTTCGTCCGCAAGGATGATCTTGGCCTTCTGCACCAGGGTGCGGGCAATCGCGCCGCGCTGCTGCTGGCCGCCCGAAAGGGTGTTGGCCCGCTGGCCGGCATATTCGGCGACCCCCACACGGGCGAGCGCGGCCATGGCGGCGGCCTTGGTCTCTGCCGGCCAGGCGCCGATCATGCCGCGCCAGAATGGAATGCGGCCGAGCGAGCCCAGGGCCACATTGGAGAACAGGGTCAGCCGGCCGACCAGATTGAACTGCTGGAAGATGAAGCCGATGCGGATGCGGGCCTCGCGCACCTTCTCGGAAATTCGGCCCTTCTGCTGCACCGGCCCGCCGAAGGCGTCGATTCGGCCCTCGCCGGCGTCGATGGTCTGCAGACCACTAATCGAGCGTAGCAAGGTCGACTTGCCGGAGCCCGACGGGCCAATGAGGGCGATCATCTCGCCCTTGGCGACATCGAGGCTCACGCCCTTCAGGGCCTGCCGGGCCCCGAAGGTCTTGGAAATATTGCGCACGGAAAGAACGGCGTCAGTCATCGGTCGCGAATTGATCATCCCCTTCGGGATCAGGAAGCCTCTAGTTCCCCCGCGCCCGCGAAGTTTTCATGACACGGACTCAGGGAGCCGGTCCAGCCGAGTCCGATGCTGTGGGGACCTCAAGCGCGCCCTGGACGATCCTGCGTCAACCGGCGCGCGAAAGTGGGGTCCAAAATCTCTTTACAGGGGGGTGCAAAATCCCTATGTGCACCGGCTCCGGCGGACCCGAAGTCCTTCAAACGCTGCTAACGCCGGCCTGGGTTTAACAACAAGCAGGGGGTTACGTGAATTGCACACGTACCATTCTCCCCTGGACCTGGTCCGTGAGCGGTCGCCGGAACGTCCTGTCGCCTTGGTGCGGCAAGACTCCGTCGCTGTAGCGGCGCGCTGGTTCAGAGAAAACTTCAAGGGTGACGTCCTCTATGCGGTGAAGGCCAATCCTTCGCCGTGGGTGATCCGCACGCTCGTGGACAACGGCGTGACGGGCTTCGATGTCGCCTCCCTGAACGAGGTCGAGCTGGTGTCCGAACACGCGCCGGGCTCCCGCATGGCGTTCATGCATCCGGTGAAGAGCCGCCACGCGATCCGCGAGGCCTACTTCGCCCACGGCGTGAAGACCTTCTCCTTCGACACCCACGACGAGTTGGCCAAGATCCTGGACGCCACCGAAGGCGCCAAGGACCTCAACCTCATCGTCCGCCTGGCGGTGGAAGCCCAGGGCGCCCAGTACTCACTGGCCGGCAAGTTCGGCGTCAGCCAGGCCGAGGCTCCGTCTCTGCTGCTGGCCGCGCGCCGGGCGACCGACGAGTTGATGGGCGTCTCCTTCCATGTCGGCAGCCAATGCATGCGGCCGTCCGCCTTCCAGGCGGCGATGGCCCAGGCCTCGCGCGCCCTCGTGCGCGCCGGGGTCTTCGCCGATGTGGTGGATGTGGGCGGCGGTTTTCCGTCGGTCTATCCGGGCATGGCCCCGCCGGACCTAGCGGAATACATGGCCGCCATCGATCGGGGCCTCGAGGACATGATGGTCCACGAGACTACCGAGCTGTGGTGCGAACCCGGCCGCGCCCTGGTGGCCGAGGGCGGCTCCCTGCTGGCCCGCGTGGAACTGCGCAAGGGCGACGCCCTCTATCTGAACGACGGCTCCTACGGGAACCTGTTCGATGCGGCGGTGACCAAGTGGCCGTTCCCGGTGAAGCTGTGGCGGGCCGAGGGCGAAGCCCAGGGCCAGGACAAGCCGTTCCGGTTCTACGGCCCCACCTGCGATTCCGTGGACGCCGCGCCGGGCCCGTTCTTCCTGCCGGAAGACGTGCGCGAGGGCGACTACATCGAGATCGGCATGCTGGGCGCCTATGGTGTGGCCATGGCCAGCCGGTTCAATGGCTTTGGCGAGACGGACACCGCCGTGGTGGACGACGCGCCCATGGCCAGCCTCTATGGCCTCGCGCCCCGGTCGATCGCGCCCCCGAAGCCGGAAACGGCCGAGATCGTGCGCCTGATCGCCGACCGCCCGAAGAGCAAGAAGCGACGACGCAAGTAGTCCCGCCGGTCCTTCGGGGCCTCGCGCGGAAACTTGCCTCAGAGGGGCCTCGCCGGAAGGGCGGGGCTCCTATCGCTGTTTGCTTTTCTGGATTTCCTCAACATGTCCGCTCCCGTGAACGAGGCCGCCCTGCTGCGGCTCGAAGAAGCTTCCATGAACGCCTGGCCCGGCTTGAAGACCGTGCTGGATGACCGCTGGGTCGTGCGCCTGGGTGAGGGCTACACCAGGCGCGCCAACTCGATCACCATGCTGGCGGCGGGCGAGGACATCGCGGAACGCCTCGCGCGATGCAGCGCCCTCTTCGCGCCGGAGGGCGTCGCGCCCTGCGCCCGGGTGGTCGACTTCGCCGCGGCGTCGGAAGCGGCTCTTGACGCCGCCGGCTTCGGCGCGCCTTTCGACAAGACCGTGACCCTGTGGCGCGCCATGGACCCCCCGCCTCCCGCCGATCCGCGCGTCGAGCTCTTCTTGGGCCGGCCCACCGCCGAGTGGCTGACGGCGAAGGACCGGTTGAACGCCGAGAACGACGCTGAATGCGCTTCCCGCCGCAAAATCCTCGCCGCCATCGCCGTGCCCATCGCCTATGGCGGCGTGCGCGGACCGGATGGTCAGTACGCAGCCCTGGCCTATGTGGCCCTGCATGCCGGGCTCGCCTCCCTGAACATGGTGGTGACCGACCCGGCCCAGCGGGGCCAGCGCCTCTCCCAGGCGGTCTGCGAAGCCCTGCTCGCCTGGGCGCACGGCCAGGGCATGAGAGCGGCCTGCCTGCAGACTCTGGAAGCCAACACCTCGGCCCGGGCCCTCTATGCGCGGATGGGCTTTTCCGGTCCGCTCTACGCCTATCACTACCGGGTGCTGGAGACCGGCCAATGAGCATCACCATCCGCCGGGCGGATTACATGGACGTCGACGCCCTGGTCCCGCTCTTTGATGGCTACCGCCAGTTCTACAAGTGGCCGTCGGACGAGACCCTGGCCCGCAGCTTCCTCTCCGAACGCCTGCGCGCCGAGGAAGCCATCGTCTTCATCGCCGACGTCGACCACCAGCCTGTCGGCTTCACCCTGCTCTATCCGAGCTTCTCCTCGACAGCGGCCGGGCGGATCTTCGTGCTCAATGATCTCTTCGTGAAACCGGACGCGCGCACCGCCGGGGTGGGCTCGGCCCTCCTGCAGGCAGCAGCCGATTTCGGGCGGGCGGAAGGCGCCATCCGATTGACACTGAGCACCGCTATCGACAACACGACCGCCCAGGCGGTCTATGAGCGGATGGGCTGGGTGCGGAACACCGCGTTCTTCACCTACAATCTGACGCTCTGACTGAACCGCATTCCGCCACGCCGTCGCTCCGTCCGGCGTGGAGGGTTTCTCTGGCGACGGGCGCTCACCTCATTTGGGAAACCACTCGCGATGAACGCTCCCGTTCCGAACACGAAAGCCGAACTGCTCAACAAGGTCGTCGAGCATGTCGACATCACCGCCTATGACGCACGCCCCGTCATCGACGCCATGCGCAAGATGAGCTTCTCGTCTCGCGACACGGCCCGCGCGGCGGACATTCTCAACATGGCCATCGAGGACAAGACTTGCTCGCCCTGGCTGATCCTGGCCGGCTCCACCTCGGCCGGCGGCTGCATGCACGTCTATCGCGACATGGTCCGCGCCGGGATGATGGACGTCGTGGTCGCCACCGGCGCCTCCATCGTCGACATGGATTTCTTCGAGGCCCTGGGCTTCAAGCACTACCAGGCCGCCGGCCCGGTGAACGACAACGTGCTGCGCGAGAACTACATCGACCGCATCTACGACACCTACATCGACGAGGAAGAGCTGCAGAACTGCGACGGCACGATCTATGAGATCGCCGAGAGCCTGGAGCCCCGCCCCTATTCGAGCCGCGAATTCATCCACGAGATGGGCAAGTGGCTGGCCGCCGGTAACGCCAAGAAGCCGGGCTCCCTGATCCAGACCGCCTATGAAGAAGGCGTGCCGATCTTCTGCCCAGCCTTCGTCGATAGTTCCGCCGGCTTTGGCCTGGTGAAGCACCAGAAGGAGCGGATCGCGGCCAAGAAGCCCTACATGACCATCGACGCCGTGGCCGACTTCCGCGAACTCACCGACATCAAGATCGCGGCCGGCACCACGGGGCTCTTCATGGTCGGCGGCGGCGTGCCGAAGAACTTCGCCCAGGACACGGTGGTCTGCGCCGAGATCCTCGGCATTGAGGCCGACATGCACAAATACGCTGTGCAGATCACGGTGGCCGATGTGCGCGACGGCGCCTGCTCGTCCTCGACGCTGCAGGAGGCGGCCAGTTGGGGCAAGGTCAACACCACCTTCGAACAGATGGTCTTCGCTGAGGCGACCACGGTGGTGCCGCTGATCGGGTCGGACGCCTATCACCGCGGGACCTGGAAGAACCGCGAGAAACGCCGCTGGGCCAAGCTCTTCGCCTAAGCCCAGGCACGATCGTTGAACTGACATGGACCCCGCCGAGCGTCATCGCTTAGGCGGGGTTTCGTCTTTTCGGCCTTGCCCCTACCATCGCCGAAGCATTGTCCGTACCGGGAGGAAAACGCCGCCATGAGAAGCGCCGCCGCTATCGCCATTTCCGCCCTCGCCGCTTCGGCGATCGCCGCGGGCCTGACCTTCGCCCAGCCGGCCGACCCCGCGCCGAGGACGGTCCCGGCGCCCGCGGCCGGCGCCGTGACACCCCCGCCCGCCGCGCCGGTGACGGCGGCGGCGCCCCGCATCACCGGCTACCTGACCCCCGAGACCGCCCCGGATGCCGCAGTGATCCTGCCACCTGCCCCTGTCGAGGGCACCGAGCGCTATGCACAGGACCGCGCCATCTTCCGCGCAACCCGCATCCTGGAGGGCACGCCGCGCTGGGCCCTGGCGATCAACGACGACACTTCGGCCGTACCCGCGATGTACCGGAACTTCGCCTGCGCGCTGGGCGCCAACATCACGCCGGAAACCGCCCCGCGCCTGACGCTCCTCTTGATGAATGTCGGCCGCGACGCGGGGCTCACGACCATCAATGCCAAGCGCATCTTCCAGAGGAAACGCCCGTTCCTGCAGGACGCGGGCAACATCTGCATCGCGCGTACCGACGCCCTGGCCGAGAACCCGGACTATCCCTCCGGCCACACCACCTGGGGCTGGAGCTTTGGCCTCATCCTCTCCGAACTGGCGCCGGACCGCTCCACGGCGATCATGACCCGGGCCCGCGCCTTCGGCGAAAGTCGCGTGGTCTGCGGCGTGCACAATGCCAGCGCCATCGAAGGCGGGCGCTCCAACGGGGCCGGTCTCGTCGCCGCCCTCCATGGCAACCCCCAGTTCCGCGCCGATCTAGAAGCCTCCCGCGCCGAGGTCACACGCATCCGCGCCACCGGGCCGGCGCCGGACGCCGAGGCTTGCCGCGCTCAGATCGCCCTCTACAGCCCAACGCCCTATCCGTACTGACGGCCGGAACCTCTCGGGCCCCGCCCCATTTCCCTTGCGGATAAAGGAGACGCGGACATGCCGAGTGGCGAAGCCAGCAACGGACCAGGACCAGGCCATTTCGCGGCCACCCCGAGGGATGCGCGTCACGGCTCCCTACCGACAGGCGCGGACACCAGCCAGGCCCCGTCACAGGGGGCGACCATGGCGGATGATCGTGACAATCGGCAGAGTGAAGGGCGAAAAGCCAACGCGGCTGTTCCAGCCGACAGGCGCGTGGGCCAGGGCGATGGTGAAAAGGCAATGCAGCGCCCAGGCCAGCCGGGCGAGAGCACCGAAGGCAAACTGGCGACGCCCGACTAAGGGCTGCTCGCCCACCCCTTGACTGTCCACCCTGAGGTTGATCGACTGGGGTCCGCGCTTGGGGGCTGAGGATGCATCTTGTAACGGTAGCGACTTTCAGCGACCTGCCGTCGGCCCAGGTGGGCACGGCCGCCGTACGCGCGGCGGGCATAGAGGCCTATCTGCAAGGCGAGAATTTCGCTCAGGTCAACGTCTTCGCCATCGGATTCCAAGGCGGTCTGCGTTTGATGGTCGCGGAAGAGGACGCCGAGGCCGCGAGGGAAATCCTGGCCCCCCAGCATGAGATCGATCCCGACGCCCTGAACTGGCAAGAACACCCCGAGGTCCTAAGCGCCATTCCTGTCGCCGCGATGGCCGCATTGGCGGGCGAGGGCGGCATCGGCCTGGCGCGCCGCGAGCAGCCCGTGAGCGCGGCCCGCCGCGTCGGTCAAGGCGTAATCCTATTCGCCGTGCTGGCGCCCTTCGTTCTGATCCTCAGCACCTGCATCCACCTCTAGACAGAGTGCATTTTCCCCTCGTGGGCGAGTTGAGCCCAGGCGTGGCGGGGGATAGTGTCCCGACCGCACCCAAGCCTTGCCGCGTGAAGGAAATTCCATGGCCGAAGCCTATGACGTCGTGATCATCGGCGGCGGTCCCGGCGGCTATAACGCCGCGATCCGGGCCGGGCAGCTGGGGCTGAAGGCGGCCTGCGTGGAAAGCCGCAGCACGCTCGGCGGCACCTGCCTGAACGTCGGGTGCATGCCCTCCAAATCGCTGCTCCACGCCTCGGAGCTGTTCGAGGCGGCCGGCAAGGAATTCGCGACCCTCGGCATCGAGATCCCGGCTCCGAAGCTGAACCTGACCGCCATGATGGGCCAGAAGCAGGGCTCGGTGGACGGCCTGACCAAGGGCATCGAGTTCCTGTTCCGCAAGAACAAGGTCGAGTGGATCAAGGGCAAGGGCGCCATCGCCGGGTCCGGCAAGGTCAATGTCACCGCCGAAGACGGCGCGGTCACCACGCTTGAGGCCAAGAACATCGTCATCGCCACCGGGTCCGAGCCCTCGGGCCTGCCGGGCGTTTCGGTTGATCAGGACAGCATCGTCGATTCCACCGGCGCCCTGGCCTTCGGCGAGGTTCCCAAGAGCCTGATCGTCATCGGGGCCGGGATCATCGGCCTCGAACTGGGCTCGGTCTGGCGCCGCCTGGGTAGCCAGGTGACCGTGGTGGAATTCCTCGACCGCATCACGCCGGGCGCCGACGCCGATGTCGCCAAGACCCTGGAACGCACCCTCAAGAAGCAGGGCATGGCCTTCAAGCTGGGCGCCAAGGTCACCGGGGCCAAGGCGGGCAAGGGCGGCGTCGAGGTCACCATCGAGCCGGTGGCCGGCGGGGACGCGGAAACCCTCACCGCTGACAAGGTGCTCCTCGCCATCGGGCGCCGGCCTTTCACCGAGGGTCTGGGGCTCGAGACGGTCGGCATCACCCCGGACAGGCGCGGCTTCATTGAGACCGACCACTGGAAGACCTCGGCGCCCGGCGTCTGGGCGATCGGCGATGTCACCCATGGCCCGATGCTGGCCCACAAGGCCGAGGAAGAAGCGGTCGCCGCCATCGACACCATCGCCGGCAAGGCGGGGCACGTGAACTACGGCGTGATCCCGGGCGTCATCTACACGGCCCCGGAAGTCGCCTGGGTCGGCAAGACCGAGGAGGAGCTGAAGGCGGAGGGCGTCGCTTTCAAGTCCGGCAAGTTCCCCTTCACCGCCAACAGCCGCGCCAAGATCAATCATGAGACCGACGGCTTCGTGAAGGTGCTGGCCGACGCGGCCACCGACCGGGTCCTGGGCGTGCACATGATCGGCCCCTCCGTCTCCGAAATGATCGGCGAGGTCTGCGTCGCCATGGAGTTCGCCGCCTCCTCGGAGGACATCGCCCGCACCTGCCACGCCCACCCCACCCGCGCCGAGGCCCTGCGCCAGGCCGCCATGGGGGTCGAGGGCTGGACCATGCAGGCATGAGCCTCGAAGTTCGCCCTGCCCGCTCGGGCGAACTTCAGACCTGTGCCGAAATCTATGAGCGCGCCGCACGCGCCACCTTCACCTGGTTTGACCTGGAGAACCTACAGGAACGCTTTCTCGCCGACGCCGAGGAGGAAGAGGTGCATGTGGCCGTGGAGGATGGCCGCATGCTGGGCCTCGCCGCCCTCTACCGGCCCGACAGCTTCCTCCACTCCCTCTACATCGATGACGGCGCCCGGGGCCGGGGCGTCGGGCTGGCGCTCCTGCACTACATCGACCGGATTGCCGACGGGC
Organism: Caulobacteraceae bacterium; assembly: GCA_046349475.1. Taxonomy (GTDB): domain Bacteria; phylum Pseudomonadota; class Alphaproteobacteria; order Caulobacterales; family Caulobacteraceae; genus Acaudatibacter. The sequence continues at coordinate 14,429 of JAXMCG010000038.1, forward strand.
CGGTGTCCCTGAAGGTGCAGGTGCTCAACCACCGGGCCCGCGCCTTCTATGCCCGGGAGGGATTCAAGATCGTCGAGAAGGGCGGCGAGCCCCGCCCCTCCCGTGACCGCTGGCTGAAGGTCTGCCGCGATGCGCCGGAGGGCGCGCCCTCCTGCGCCCCGGATGTCCGCATCACCCGCGCCCGCGCCAACGACCTGCCGGCCTGCGCCGCCCTCTACGCCTGGATCGCCGCCCTCAACTTCACCTGGGAGCCGCCCGAGGCGCGCACAACCGCCTCAAAGCTCTCCTCCTTCGAGAGCGAAGACATCTGGGTGGCCCGCGAAGGCGGCCTGCTGACCGGGTTCGTCACCCTGAACCGGGCGGAAGCCTATGTCGGCAGCCTCTTCGTGGAGCCGCAGGGGGCGGGCATCGGCCGGAAGCTCCTGGCCACCGTCCGCAAGAGCCTGAGCGCCCCCTTCACCCTGCGCTGCGCCGAGCTCAACGCGGCGGGGCTAAGGTTCTATCTGCGCGAGGGCTTCACTGAGATTAGCCGCGCTGAAGAACACGGCCACACCCTGATCACGCTTCAGTCCCCCTAGGCGTGCGGATGGGCCTTGGCGTAGGCGGCCAGCAGGCCGGCCGCGTCCACAGCCGTGTAGCGCTGGGTCGTGGAGAGTGAGGCGTGGCCGAGGAGTTCCTGGATGGCGCGCAGGTCGGCGCCCCCGCCCAGCAGGTGGGTGGCGAAGGAGTGGCGCAGGGCATGGGGGGTGGCGCGTTCCGAGAGGCCGAGGCGGCCACGCAGTTTTTGCACCAGGGCCTGTACGTGGCGCGGTGACAGCGGCCCGCCCCGGGCGGCGCGGAACAGCGGGTCCTTGGGGTCGAGAGCAAAGGGCAGGTCAGCGAGATAGGCCTCCACCGCCTCGCGCACGGCGGGCAGGACGGGTACGATCCGCGTCTTGCCGCCCTTGCCGGTGATGCGCAGGCTCTCGCCGAACGGCGCCTCGGACCGGGTCAGGGACAGGGCTTCGGAGATCCGCAGGCCGCAGCCATAGAGCAAGGTCAGCACCGCCTCGTCGCGGGAGGCCTGCCAGGGCTCACGGTCCGGATCGAGGGCGGCCTCTTCGATCAGGCCGAACGCCTGATCCTCGGTGACCGGGCGGGGCGCGCCCGGCCGCACTTTCGGGCCGCGCACCAGGGCGACGGCGGCGTTGGGCGTGTCACAGCGGCGGTCGAGGTAGCGGTGAAAGGTGCGCACAGCCGAGAGGGCCTGAGAGAGGGAGCGGGTGGACAGGGGATGATCCCCGCCCTGGCGGTGGGCAAGGAAGGCGCGGATGTCGGCGGCCGTCACCTGGCCCATGTCGACGAGCGAAAGCGCGCCGCCATGGTGCTGCTCGAGAAAGGTCAGATACCGCCCGACGGCATGGCCATAGGCCTCCAAGGTCCGGGGCGAGGCGCGGCGCTCATCGGCCAGATGGTCCAGCCACTTCGCCAGGGCCTCGCGGGCGGTCGTCACAGCACCGGCCAGCGCTCGGCGGTGCGTTCCACCACGCGGGCGAGGAAATCGACCAGTTCATGGCCCATGTCGGCAGCGAAGCCCTTCGGGTCGGGGCTGGCGAAGGCGAGCATGCCCTGACGCGCCGGCTCCCAGAGGGCGAGGCGGATCATGGCGACGCTGCGCACTTCGGACGCGAGGGCTCCGAACAACGGCTTGGCTTTTGACACCACGCCCAACCGGGCGAGCTTGCCGCCGCCGAGGGCCATGTCGACCTGGCCTTCGTCCAGGGCATGCCAGCCTGCGGGCACGCGGGCCGGGCCCTCCAGACAGATGGTGGCGCCCACCAGGCCGAAGCGCAGGCGGGCCAGTTCATCGACGCGGCGGGCGAGGTCGGCGTGATTTCTGGCTTCCAGAAGATCGATCACCGCGGCGTGGGTCTGGGCCTGGGCGGCGAAATTGGCCTGAGCATTGGCCTCCAGGGCGCGGCGGACCTTGCTCTCACGCTTGTGCGCAGCGCTGACCCGGGCCAGGGCCGCCGGTCCGAAATCGACGATATTGGCGAGGTCCACCCGCAGACCGAGATCGCGCAGCAGGTCCGGGTTGTCGCGCAGCAGCTCTGGGCGCGCGCGCAGATAGTGGCCGAGCGCTTCGGCCTCTTCGTCATTCGCCGTGGCGGCGGTCATCTCAGCCATTGTCGTTCCCCCATCCCCTGGCCGCGCGGGATGGGCGATCCCCTCGTGCTAGAGGATCGACTGCCCCGTCTTGGCCCAGTCAGCCATGAACATTTCAAGACCCTTGTCGGTTAACGGGTGCTTGAAGAGCTCGGCGAAAACACCAGGTGGGATCGTCGCACAGTCCGATCCGGCCAGGGCGGCAGCCCGCACGTGGGCGGCGGTGCGCACCGAGGCGGTGAGGATTTCGGTGTCGAAGCCGTAGTTCTCGTAGATCAAGCGGATCTCGCTGATCAGCTCCATGCCGTCGGCGCCGACATCGTCCAGCCGGCCCACGAAAGGCGAGATGAAGGCCGCGCCGGCCTTGGCCGCCAGCATGGCCTGCACGGCGGAGAAGCAGAGCGTCACGTTCACGTCGATGCCCTCATTGGCCAGGGCCGAGGTGGCCACCAGGCCCTCGCGGGTCAGGGGCAGCTTGACCACCACATTGCTGGCGATGGCGGCGAGGCGGCGGCCCTCGCGGATCATCATCTCGGAGTCGGTCGCCACGGCCTCGGCGCTCACCGGGCCCTCGACGAGACTGCAAATCTCGGCGATGACCTCGATCATGGGACGACCGGATTTGGCGATCAGGGTGGGATTGGTGGTCACGCCGTCCACGAGGCCGGTTTTGGCCAGGTCGGCGAGGACAGCGGTGTCGGTGGTGTCGAGAAAGAGCTTCATGGGCGGGCTTTTAGCGGCTCGTGCGCGACAGCGCCACTGGACGCCCCCGAGAGGCGAGGCCGGATGAGCCGGATCGCCTCCATTCTCATCCCCATGCCCCTGCCCGAGGCCTTTGACTACGAGGAGCCGGAAGGGATGGCGCTGGAGTTGGGCGAGCATGTTGCCGTGCCCCTCGGCCCCCGCCTGTTGCGGGGCGTGGTCACGGGCCTGCGGGACGGCGCCGGCGGCAACCGGCCCCTGAAGCCCGTCGCCGGGCGGCTCGAAGGCGAACCCCTCCCCCCGGGTCTATTGGAGTTCGTGCAGTGGGCCGCCCGCTACGCTGTGGATGTGCCTGGACAGCCCCTGGCCATTGCCTTGCGGGGCCTGCGCGCACCGAAGCCCAAACCGGAACGCCGCCTTCGGGCCGCCGCCGGGGTCGCGCTCGAACGCCCGACACCGGCCCGCCTGAAAGTGCTGGAGGCCGCCGCCCAGCCCTTGCCCGGCGCTGAGCTGGCGCGTATCGCCGGGGTGTCGGCCGGCGTCGTCAAAGGCCTCGTTGACCTCGGCGCGCTGGACGAGGTCTGGGTCACCCCGGACCTGACCATCCCGCCCCCCGACCTCTCCCGGCCCGGCGCGACCCTCAATCCCAGCCAGGCGGCCTCCGCCGAGACCCTGAAGGGCCTGATCACTCAAGGCGGGTTCCAGGCGGCTCTGCTGGATGGGGTGACGGGCTCCGGCAAGACCGAAGTCTATCTGGAGGCCGCGGCGGCGGCCCTCGCCAAGTCCCCCGACGCCCAGGTCCTCGTGCTGTTGCCGGAGATCGCCCTCACCCAGCAGGCCATCGCCCGCTTCGAGGCCCGCTTCGGCGCCCCGCCCGCGGAATGGCACTCCGGCATCACCCCGCATCGCCGCCGCAAGGTCTGGGACAGTGTCGCCGCCGGCCAGGCGCGGATCGTGGTGGGAGCCCGCTCGGCCCTCTTCCTGCCGTTCAAGGCCCTGCGCCTGATCGTCGTCGATGAGGAGCACGACAGCTCTTACAAGCAGGAAGACGGCTTCATCTACCAGGCCCGCGACCTCGCCGTGGCCCGCGCCAAGATCGAGGGAGCCGCCATCGTGCTCGCCTCCGCCACCCCCTCCCTGGAAACCCTCTGGAACGCTGAGACCGGGCGCTATCACTGGCTGAAGCTCGCCGACCGGCATGGCGCCGCGCAGCTGCCGGAAGTCTCGCTGATCGACCTGCGCGAGACTCCGCCCGAGCCCGGCCGCTGGCTCTCCCCGCCCCTGGTCACGGCCCTCATCGAGACCCTGCAGCGCGGCGAGCAGAGCTTCCTGTTCCTGAACCGGCGCGGCTATGCCCCCGTCGTCCTCTGCCGGGCCTGCGGCGAGCGGCTGAAGGCGCCGGACACAGATTCATGGCTGGTGGAGCACCGCTATACGGGCCGCCTCGTCTGCCACCTCACGGGCTTTTCCATGCCCCGCCCGGCCCTCTGCCCCCATTGCGGCGCCAGGGAGAGCCTGGTCTCGGTGGGGCCGGGGGTGGAGCGGGTGGAAGAGGAAGCCCGCGCCCTCTTCCCGGACGCCAATATCGCCGTCTTCTCCTCCGACACCGTGCAGAGCGCCGAGGATGCCCGCGCCCTGATCGGCGCCATGTCGGCGGGGGAGATTGATATTCTGGTCGCCACCCAGGCGGCGGCGAAGGGGCACGATTTCCCGAACCTCACCCTCGTGGGCGTCGTCGACGCCGACCTCTCCTTACGCGGCGGCGATCTGCGCGCGGCGGAGCGCACCTATCAACTGCTGGCCCAGGCCGCCGGCCGGGCCGGACGGCGCGAGCGGCCGGGGCGCGCCCTGCTGCAGACCTGGGCGCCCGACCATGCCGTCATGCAGGCGCTGAAGGCCCAGGACCGGGACGCCTTTGTCGCCGTCGAGATGGCCGAGCGGGAGGTCGCCGGCCTGCCACCCTTCGGACGCCTCGCGGCGGTGATTGTCTCAGGGCCGGATCCAGCTGTCGTCGATGCCTATGTCCGCAATCTCGCCGCCGCGACGCCCAATGCCGATGGGGTGGATGTGTTCGGCCCCGCCGACCCGCCCTTTGCCCTGATCCGTGGCCAGAGACGCAAGCGCTTCCTGGTGCGGGCCGACCGCAATGTCGACGTCCAGGCCTTTCTCGCCGCCTGGCGGGCGCGCGTGAAGGTCCCCGGTTCGATCCGGGTGACCATTGATGTCGATCCCTACAGCTTCTTCTGAAGCGCCTACTCTTGAGGCGTGTCTTCAGCCCTGGCCGCCGCCTTTCGCTTACCCGCCCGCGCCAGGCCGTTGAGCAGCTCGACGAGGCCGGAGAAGGCCATGGCGGCATAGATGTAGCCCTTGGGCACGTGCACGCCGAAGCCATCGGCGATCAGGGTCGCGCCGATCATCAACAGGAAGCCGAGGGCCAGCATCACCACGCTCGGGTTGTGGTGGATGAAGGCCGCCAGCGGCCCGGACGCCACCAGCATCAGCCCCACCGCCACGATCACCGCCGTGACCATGATCGGCAGGTGCTCGG
>JAXMCG010000039.1:0-17953 GCA_046349475.1 Caulobacteraceae bacterium
CAGAAACCACCTGCTTTCTTACCGACACCCCCGCCCGGTGCACACTATCCGGATCGCCGGTGATGAGGGGGTGCCAGGAGGGCAGGGACTTGCCTTCATTCAGGCGCCGGTAAGCGCAACTCTTCGGCATCCAGTTGAGATGATCGACATTGTGGGGGGTCAGCTTGATGCAGTCAGGCACGTGTTCATGCCGGCCCTCATAGTTGGAGCATCGGCAGACATCGGCGTCGAACAGCCTGCACGCGATACGCGTGGGGATGATCTCCCCCGTCGCCTCATCCTCGAACCTCACCAGGCAGCACAGGCCACAGCCGTCACAGAGGCTCTCCCACTCCGGCACGGTCATCTGGTGGAGGCTCTTCACCTCCCAAAAGGGCTTTGTCGCCATGATTGGCCGTCATAAACCATGGCCCGCCCAACCCCTAAGCCCAAGTGACAGACCCTCTCACCCCATCTCCAGGCCCCGCAAGGCCTGGCCGTAAGCCGCGCCCGATCCTCCGCGGCATCCTGATCGCGGGGCTGATTCTGCTCGTCATCGGCGCGGTGGCCGCCGCGGTCGGCGGAACCATGCTGATGGGCACGCTGAAGGCCTGGCGCGACGAACTGCCGCAAATCACCTCCCAGGAGCAGCTCTGGACCCTGCGCCGCGCCCCTGGGATGACCTTCCTCGACCGCACCGGCAAGGTGCTGGCCGTGCGCGGCCCGCGCTATGCCACAGCCGTGCGATTGGGCGATCTGCCGCCCTTTGTGACGAAGGCTTTCCTCGCCGCGGAGGACCGCCGTTTCTATGAGCACGGCCCCATGGACTACCGCGGCATTGCTCGCGCCGTGTGGATGAACATCAAGGCGGGCCGCACCACCCAAGGCGCCTCGACCCTGTCCCAACAGCTCGCCCGTACCCTCTTTCTCTCCCAGGACCAGACGCTGAAGCGCAAGATCCAGGAGATCATCATGGCCGCCCGGCTGGAGGACAATCTGGGCAAGGACGGCGTGCTGGAACTCTACCTCAACCGCACCTTCTTCGGGGACAACGCCTATGGGGTGGAGGCCGCCGCTTTCACCTATTTCGGCAAGTCGGCCCGCAATCTGACCCTGGCGGAATCCGCGCTCCTGGCGGCCATCCCCAATGCGCCTTCACGCCTGGCCCTGACCAATGACATGCAGGCCGCACTGGCGCGCTCGCATCGCATCCTCAACATCATGGCCGAGGAAGGCTGGGTCACCGAGGCGGAGGCCCGGCGCGCCATTGACAACCCGCCGCGGCTTCGTCCGCCGCCGCCGCGCCCGGGTGAAGGGGAGTTCGCCTATGTCATCGACCTCGCCGCGCGCCAGGCCAGCGCCGCCGCCGATGGGTCGGCTAATGACCTCATCGTCCGCCTGACCATCGACCCGGGCCTGCAGAAGTCCGCCAGCGAAATCCTGCGCGCCGCGATCACTGGTCAGGGCCGGGCGCGCAACGCCACGCAGGGCGCCCTTGTCGCCCTTGCGCCGGACGGCGCCATCCGCGCCATGGTCGGCGGGGTCAACCACGACACCAGCCCCTTCAATCGCGCCTTTCAGGCGCACCGCCAGCCAGGCTCCTCCTTCAAGCCTATCGTTTTCGCGGCCGCGCTGGAGCGCGGAGTCAATCCCTCCGATGTGCGCGAAGACGGGCCGGTCCGTGTCGGCAACTGGCGGCCTCAAAACTATGGTGGCGGCTATTCGGGCCGCGTGACCATCCAGCAGGCCCTGGCCCGTTCCATCAACACCGTCGCCGTGCGGCTGGCCCTGGAGATGGGGCCGGGAACGCTCGCGTCCTTCGCTCACCGATTCGGCCTGTCCGACATTCCCTCCAACGCCGGGCCGTCCCTGGCGCTGGGCGCCTACGAGGTCACGCCGCTCGCCCTGGCTGGCGCCTATCAGGTGTTTCAGACCGGGGGAGGGCGCACCACGCCCTATCTGATCAGCGAAATCACCAATACCCGGGGCGACGTCATCTGGCGCCGCGCCGATGCTTCGCCGCCCCCCGTCTATGACCGCTTCCACGCCAGCCAGATGGTGCGGATGATGGAGACGGTGATCACCGCGGGCACGGGCCGCAGAGCCGACATCGGCCGTCCGGCCGCGGGCAAGACCGGAACCTCGCAGGACTGGCGCGACGCCTGGTTCGTCGGCTTCACCCCGGATTATCTGTGCGCCGTCTGGGTCGGGAACGACAACAACCGTTCCATGGCCCATGTCACAGGTGGCGAAATTCCGGCCGAAATCTGGGCCAGGTTCATGAGGAAGGCGCACGAAGACCTGCCGGCTCGCGACTTCGATTGGCTGATGCCCGAGGCCGATGTTGTCCCGGACTATGCCGGCGCCCCCGACGATCCGTACGAAGAAGGGCCCGGCCAGGGCATGGATGACCCTTATGCCGACGAGCCCTATTCGGATGAAGGCGCGCCGCGCCGCAACAATCCCTATGCCTGGGAACAGCCGGATGACCGGCCCAGCCGCGGCGCTCCGCGTCAGGGCTTCGGCGACCCCTATTCCGACGCCCCGCCCTCCTGGCCGCCGCGTGACCAGAACCGAGCGCCCTATGTGCCCTCGCCGGACCCCTACAATCCAGGACGCCAGGATGGCCCGCGTCAGGGGATGAGCGAAGGCCCCCGTAACTACGGCAACGACGATCAAGAGCCTGAGGAGCCGGATCAGAACAGCCAATCGATCCAGCGCTATCGCTATTGAGCGACCTGCTCTAGGGAAGGCGCCCCATGGCCGCCCCGGTTCTCGCCCTTAAGGATGTCCGTCTCGCCGACGGGCCGAATCTGATGTTCGACGGCGTCGATATCGGTCTGGAACCCCGCGTTCGCGCCTGTCTGGTGGGCCGCAACGGGGCAGGCAAGTCCACGCTGATGCGCATTCTCTCCGGCGCCCTGGCCGCCGATGAGGGCGAACGCACCATCTCGCCGGGCCTGCGCATTGTGATGGTCGAGCAGGAACCGCTCATCGCCGGCGCCACCCTGGCCGACTATGCGGAGGCGGGCGGCGCGCCCCGCCATGAAGCCGAGGCGGCGCTTCAGGCTTTTGGTCTCGATCCCGCCGCCGCCACGACTGGCCTTTCGGGCGGAGAACGCCGCCGCGCCGCCCTGGCGCGGGCCTTCGCCCTCGATCCGGACGTCATCCTTCTGGATGAACCCACCAACCACCTCGATATCTTCGCCATCGAGACCCTCGAACAGCGCCTCCTCGCCAGCCGCGCCGCCCTGCTGGTGGTCAGTCACGATCGCGCCTTCCTGACCCGCGTCACCCAGCGTTGCTTCTGGCTGGAGAACCGCCGGGTTCGGCGTCTGGAAAAAGGCTTCGCCGACTTCGACGACTGGACCGACCGCATCGCCGCCGCCGAAGCCGAAGAGCTGCGCCGCCTCTCCAAGCAGATCGAGCGCGAAGAGCACTGGATGGCTAGGGGTGTTCAGGGCCGCCGCGCCCGCAATGAGGGCCGCCGCCGCAACCTCATCGCGCTGCGCGCCGAACGCGCGGAAACCCTTCGCTTGGCCCGGGGGGAGCTCTCCATGGGGCTCGCCTCGGGTGGAACCTCCGGCAAGCGAGTGATCGAGGCCAAGGGGCTCTCCAAGGCCTATGGCGGGCGAACCCTGATCAAGTCCTTCTCCACCCGCATCCTGCGCGGCGACCGCGTGGCGATCGTTGGGCCGAACGGGGCCGGCAAGACCACCCTCGTGCGGATGCTCTTGGGCGAGACCGCGCCCGACACGGGATCCGTCCAACTCGGCGTCAATCTCACCGTCTCATACATCGACCAGAACCGAGCCGATCTCGATGAGGACATGACCCTCGTCAAAGCCCTGGCCCCCCTCGGCGGTGATCAGGTGATGGTCCGGGGCCAGCCGCGCCACGTGGCCTCCTATGCCCGCGACTTCCTGTTTTCCGACGTCCAGATGCGCCAGCCCGTGCGCAGCCTCTCGGGCGGGGAGCGCAACCGCCTGCTCATCGCCCGGGCTTTCGCGACCCCGGCCAACCTCCTCGTTTTGGATGAGCCGACCAATGATCTCGACATGGACACGCTGGACCTCCTGGAAGACCTGCTCAGTGACTATGAAGGCACGCTGATCCTCGTCAGCCACGACCGCGACTTCATCGACCGCCTCGCCACGTCAACCATAGCGCTGAACGGCCGAGGCGATGTGGTGGAGACGCCGGGGGGTTGGGCGGACTTCCTCTCCCAGAACCCCGGCTTCTTCGACCGGGCCGCGGCGGCGCCGGTCAAAACGGTTCCGAAAGCCGAGCGCGCTCCCAAGGTCGCGGCCAAGCTCACCTACAAGGATCAGCGCCGTCTGGAGGAGCTTGACCTCCTCATGCCGCGCCTCACCGCAGCCATTGCCGGCCACGAAAAACGCCTCGAGGACGCGGGCCTTTATGCCCGCGACCCGGCCGGTTTCGATCGTTTGATGGCGGAGCTTTCCAAGACGCGCGCCGACCTCGCCGCGGCGGAGGAGGAATGGCTGCTTCTGGAAGAGAAGCGCGAGGCGCTGAGCCCCTAGTTCGCAAACCTGTGCTCAAATCAAGTCATTGAAATTGAATAGGTAACCTGCGTTTCGCACCGGATATCCACCGCTGAGTCACCGCCTGGCGCCGAACGCTGCACAGCCCTTCGTACCCGGCCTCTTGGCGCCCGCCGGGGCCGGGAGCACTCTCCTCTTGTCGAAGGGAATTCCTTCCACACCGGCGCGGCGGGGCAACCCAAGGCGAGAGGCGGAAGGAGCGGTCCGGGAAGGCCGGAAATGCGGGGTAACCTGCTGATCGCGGGCGCCCGATCCCAGAGGCGAAGCAGGACGGAGCTCCGCGGTGAAAGCCGGAGAGGTTCGAGACCGCTTCGGCTGAACCCTTCAGACGCAAGCCCGCGAGGGCTTGGGGCAGAGGGCGGTGTCTGGTGCGATCCAGATCCCGCCCTCTCGCTCGTTTCGCGGCTTGGCCGCGCCACAACCAAGCGTTTTGTGACCTGCGTTCAGTGAGCATGTTCGCCCCCGGACTTAACCATTCAGTCGTAAGCTCGACTTAGGCTTGCACCCATCAGCCGCTCCTCAGCGGCGTGGCGGGCCGGCGCATGAACTTCAACCTCAAACTCGACAAGCAGCCGCTCACCGCGGCGGGCCTGACGGTCGGGTTCTGGCTGAGTGTGCTGGTGAGCGTCTTGGTCACTCGGCAGGCCGAGGGTGTCGCGACCATCTGGCTCGCGGGCGGTTTTCTCACCGCGGGCTTCCTGCTGCTGGGCCGCACCTGGGCCCTGCGCTTGGCGGCCGTCTGCTTCGTGCTCAATTTCTGCACCTGCGCCCTCTCGGGCGATCCGCCCTACACGACATTCGCCTTCGGCCTGCTCAACCTTTTCGAAGCCGCCGCCACGGCTTTCGTCGTCCGTCGCACGCTCGGGCCGGCCCTGCGCCTGGGCAATTCGCGCCGTGTCCTGATGATGGTCTTGGGCGGCATTATCGCCCCCTGCCTGATTACGGCGGCCGTGGCCGCGGCCATCTGCGCTTATGCTTTCCACGCGCCCTTCCAGCCGGTGTTGCGCGACTGGTTCATGGCGGACGCCACTGGCCTGGCCCTCACCCTGCCCATGCTGTTGATCATGCTCGCGGGACGGCGGCGTGATCTTTTCAAGCCCTCGCGCATCGAGGCGGCCATCCTTCTGAGCTTCGCGGCGGCCGCGACCTGCCTTGTCTTCGCCCAGTCGATGTTTTCGGCGCCCTATATTGTCTTCATCGCCTTGACCGTGGTGGCCTTCCGAACCGGGCCGCGCGGGGTCGTGGCGGGCGGTGTCATTGTCGCGACGATCGCCTTCAGCGCCACCCTTTCGGGCCTCGCCCTGCCTTATATCGGCCTTGACGCTCCTCTCTACCGGCGCGTCCACGCCACGCAGGTCTATGTGGTGATCTCCTTCTTCACCGCCTTGGCCATCGCCACCACCGTGCATAACCAGGCGCGTCTGCGGGCTCTCTTCCAGAAGCGCGTCCATGCGGCGCGCGGCGCCCGGGCCATTGCCCTCCAGGCCAGCCGCGCCAAGACCCAGTTCCTGGCCACCATGAGTCACGAGATCCGCACCCCGATGAACTCGATCATCGGGTTCACCAAGCTGCTGCTTGAGGATCGCTCGGTGCCGGACGCGGCCCGCCGGCAGCTATCCCTGATCGACTCGGCTGGGGCCTCCCTCCTGGCCGTGGTTAATGACATTCTGGATTTCTCCAAGGTCGAGGCCGGGCAGATCGAACTGGTGCGTGAGCCCGTCTCGGTGCGCAAAATCGCTCAGGATGCCGTCGCCATCGCCGGCGAAAGCGCCGCCCAGAAAGGTCTCGATCTGCGTCTTACCCTGGCGGGTCCGGTCGATACGCCCTTGATGGCCGACGAGATGCGTGTGCGGCAGGTGCTGCTCAATCTCCTGAACAACGCCGTGAAGTTCACCTCCAAGGGCCGGATCGACCTGGAAGCCAAGGTCATCGCCGGGGACCATGTCGACACCGTTCACTTCCAGATCACTGACACCGGCGTCGGTATTCCGCTCGACCGCCGCGACCGTCTGTTCGTGCGGTTCTCGCAGGTGGACGGCACTGTCGCGCGTCATCACGGCGGCACGGGACTGGGCCTCGCCATCTGCAAAGGCCTCGTCGAATTGATGGATGGCGAGATTGGCGTCCGCTCCTCCCCTGGCCAGGGCTCGACCTTCTGGTTCGAGGTGCCAATGTCGCGCGCTGATGAGGGGACCGCCGCCGCCGAGGACGCGGCGGATGATGCTCCGCTCGCCGCCCGAATCCTGCTTGTCGATGATCATCCGATGAACCGCGAGCTCGGCGGCGCCCTTCTGACCATGATGGGATGCGACTACGACCTGGCCGAAAATGGCGAGGAGGCGGTCAGCGCCGCCGCCACCAGGGCTTACGACGCCATCCTCATGGATGTGCATATGCCCGGGATGGACGGTCTTGCCGCGACCCGCGCCATCAGAGCCTCCGGCGGACCTAATGCCCGCGTCCCGATCATCGCCATGACCGCCGACGTCCTGCCCGAGCAGGTGGCCCGCTGTTTCGCCGCCGGCATGGTCGGCCATGTGGCCAAGCCGGTGCGTCCGGAAGCCCTCCATGAGGCACTCGCCAAGGCCCTCGCCGACACCGGTGACGCGGCGGCCGTCGCGACTACCGCCGCCTGAACCCTGCATATGTGATCTAGGGGTGAGACGATTCGCCCTAGCTGAAAGCCTTGGTCCGTAAAGGCTTTCCCCCTCACTATGCCGCCCGTCGCGAAGGGCCCGGCCCTTGGCGCAGCTGTTGGATGGGGATCCAGCCGTGATGCGTTCGTTGAGCGCCGCCCCGCCCTGGCTAAGGGCAGCGGCTTTTACAATTGGATACGGCCTTCTGGCCGCGGCGGCTCTCTATTGGACCCGCCGTGACGCCGCCATGGCCGCCTTCTGGCCTGCCAACGGCTTCCTGGCCGCGGCTTGCATCCTGCTACCCGCCAACTATCGCTGGGCCACGCTCGGAGCCGCGGCCCTGCTCAACGCCATCATCGCCTGCGCCCTTGGCTATTCCGCCGGCTCGTCGATCCTGTTCGCGACCGCCAACGCAATGGAAGCCGGTCTGGCGGCTGTGTTGGCCCTGCGATACTGCGGTGTGAAGGCCCGGCGCCTCGGCCTTCGCCGGCTCGTCCAACTGCTGGTCATCGCCATCCTCCCGGCCGCCTTTGCCTCCACCGTGTTCGTCTGCCTGATGGGCTCATTCGCCTTCCACACGCCGCCTGAACCATTCTGGCGCGCTTGGTTCCTGACCGAGGTGCTCGGCATGGCCATCACCTTGCCGGCTGTCCTGCTGATCGCCCGGGCGCCGTCCTATCCCGAATTCCGGCGCACCTGGACGGAGGCTGGCGCCCTCCTTGCCGGGCTCGCCATGCTCACCTTCGGTGTCTTCGCGGAGACCGGCCTGCCCCTGATGTTCCTGCCCTTTCCAGCCATGGTGCTGATTGCCTTCCGCCTGGGCCCAGCGGGCGCCGCCGGCGCCGGCCTTGTCGTCGTGGCGATCGCAACGCCGCTCACCGTGTTGGGTCATGGCCCAGCCATGCTGTCTCGCGCCATCGATTTTGCCGCCCGTGTGCATCTGGTGGAGGGCTTTGCTGGAGCGATGCTGTTCACGGGTCTGGCCGTGGGCGGCGCCGTCGCCGATCAGGCCCGTCTTGCCCGTCGCCTGCTCACCCGTGAACAGGCCCTCCGCGCCGCCCGCCAGCGCGCGCGTCCGCCCCAGGACGCCGCGACCGCCTGATTCCGCTTTCTTTCAGCGTCTTGGCGGTTCCGCCAAACCACAGCGTGCTCTAGGGTCGGCGTTGTTCGCTCTGGGAGGGCTTTACGATGTTCCGACGCCGCACCGCATTGGCGCTGATCGCCTTCGCCGTCACCGGCCTCATCGCCGGGTGCGCGCCGAAGCCGCAGGCCCAGGCGGGCGGGCAGGGCGGGCCTCAACGCACCGTCATCCGCTTCGCCACGGATTGGAAAGCCCAGGCCGAACACGGCGGCTTCTACCAGGCTCTCGCGACCGGCGAATATGCCCGTCGCGGCCTCGATGTGCGCATTATTCAGGGCGGCCCCGGGGTCAATGTTCCGCAGCTGGTCGCCTCCGGCGCGGTGGAGCTCGGCATGGGATCCAACTCCTTCATCGTCATGAACCTCGCCAATGAGGGCGTGCCGGTTCGCGCCGTCGCCGCGTTCATGCAGAAGGATCCGCAGGTCCTGATCGCCCATGCGGGCCAGGGCATCAATTCCATCGCCGATATGAAAGGCCATCCGATCCTGCTCTCGGACGCCTCTGTCACGGCCTTCTGGGTCTGGATGAAGGCCAAATACGGCTTCACCGACAGTCAGATCCGCCCCTACACCTTCAATTCGGCGCCGTTTCTCGCCGACCAGCGTATCGTTCAGCAGGGCTACCTGACCTCCGAGCCCTATACGATCGAGCGGGAATCCGGCGTTAAGCCCCTGGTCTTCCTTCTCGCCGACGAGGGCTATCCAGGCTACGCCACCATGATCCTGGCGTCGGACACCCTGATCGCCTCCAATCCGGCCGCCATTCGCGCCTTCAACGAGGCCACCGCCGCCGGCTGGCGTTCCTATCTCTATGGCGACCCAGCGCCCGGCAACCGCCTGATCATGCGCGACAATCCGGAAATGACCCAGGATCTGCTCGACCAGGCCCGCAATAAGCTGCGTGACGAGGGCATCATCGATTCCGGCGACGCCCGCACTCTCGGCATCGGGGCCATGACCGATGCGCGCTGGGCGGAGTTCTTCCGTGTGGCTTCCAGCCAGGGCGTCTATCCGGCGACCCTCGATCCCAAGAAGGCCTACACCTTGGAATTCCTGCCTCGGCCGCCGGCCGCGCGCTAGGGCGGAGCGCTTCTTTCATCCATGGGCCCCGCCGCCTCACTGCTTGACGTGGTCGTTGACTATCCCGGGCGCGGCCGTGCGCTTGGGCCGCTCAATCTTGAGCTCGGCGCCGGCGAGATCGTCGCCCTGGTCGGCCCTTCCGGCTGCGGCAAGTCCACCGCCCTGCGTCTCCTCGCCGGACTTGAACAGCCGACCTCCGGGGAGGTGCGCCGCGCCGCCGGCCGGGGTGAGACCGCTGTGGTCTTCCAATCTCCCACCCTCGCGCCCTGGCTGTCGGCCAGGGACAATGTCGCCCTGCCGCTGGAGCTGGAGGGGGTTGCTCGCCCGGAAGCCCGCCGCCGCGCCGATGCGGCGCTTGCCCGGGTTGGGCTGGCGGGTTCGGAATCCGCCCGCCCGGCCCAGCTCTCCGGCGGCATGGCCATGCGCGCCTCCCTGGCCCGCGCCCTGGTCACGGAGCCCCAGGTTCTGCTCCTCGATGAGCCCTTCGCGGCTCTAGACGAGATCACGCGACGCACCCTTGCCGACGACGTACTGGCCCTCTGGCAGGAGCAGAAGCCGGCCATCGTCTTTGTCACTCACAATGTCGAGGAGGCCGCCTATATGGCCCAGCGCGTCGTGATCATTTCGCGCGGCCCCGGGCGAATAGCCGGCGAATGCGCCATAGCGGGCGATCTGCCGCGGCCACCCGGCTTCCGAGTGACCGAGAGCTTCCGGCAGGCCGCGGAGACCGTTTCCCAACTGCTCGCCGACGGCATGGCCCCCGCATGAGACGCCTTACGGATATTCTCGCGCCGCTGCTGTTCATCTCCGCGCTCTTGGGGATCTGGGAGTGGGCCTGCGCGGCGATGAAGGTGCCCACCTATTTCCTGCCGGCGCCTTCGGCCATCGCAAAGGCCGTCGTCGCCAATGCACCGGCCCTGCTCACGTCGGCGACCAACACCTTGGGTATCGCCATTCTTTCCCTGGCCATCGCCAGCCTGGTGGCGACCTCCATCGCCTTTCTCGTGGCCCTCAACCGTACCTTGGAGCGCTCGATCCAGCCCCTCGCCGTGGCCTTGCAGGTCACACCGATCATCGCCATCGCCCCGCAGGTGGTGATCTGGTCCGGCATCGAGCATCCCCTTCGCGCCGTGGTCGCCCTGGCCGGCATCGTCGCGTTCTTCCCGATTTTTTCCGGCGCGGTGAAAGGGCTTCAGTCCGCCGATCCGGACCTCGTACGCCTGTTCGATCTCTATGGCGCCACGCCTCTGCAGCGCCTCTTCCGGCTCAACATACCTTCCGCCGTCCCTTTCATGATCCAGGGGCACAAAGTCGCCTCCGGCCTGGCCATCATCGGCTCGGTGGTGGGGGAGTGGTCGGCCGGCGGGGGCGCCACGCGGGGCCTCGCCTGGGGCATTCTTGAGGCCTCCAATCGCTTCCAGACCGCGAAGGCCTTCGCCAACCTCGTGGTCCTCGCCGTTCTCGCCGTGGCCCTCTATGGCCTGCTGAACCTGCTTGAACGCAGGGCGGACCGTTGGTGGCGCGGCCGTTAGCTCAAGTTTAAGCCGCGCAGGGTTAGGAGTGGCCACTTGTTTAAAGGTTGGCCATGCGTCTTGTCCTCGCCGTATCCCTCCTCGCCCTGACCGCGACTGGCGCGCTGGCGGCTGAAGACCGGTATGGGCCGGCCCGACCGCAGGTCCAGCCGACCCCGGCGCCGATCCCCACCGCCGCGCCTTTTGCCGCTGCCCGCACCGCTCAGCCGGCCCCCTCCGACAGCGCCCCCGCGCCTCAGGGCCGCTATCTCAGCTGGGCAGGGAAGGGCGGTTCCGTCCCGTCTCCGGCGCCGGCCTATACGCCGCCGCCGGCCCGCGCTCCCACGCCCCCGCCGACGCCTGCCCTCGCCCCCGCTCCGGCTCCCGTCATGGCGCCTGCAGCGCCGCCGCAGGCCGCGTCGCCGCCCTATTATTCCCGCACTGGCCAGGCGCCATCGGCCTATCCCTCGATGTCCGCGGCCTACTTGCCTCCTTCTACTCCCTCGTCCGTGGCGGCGCCGCCGCCAGCCCAGCCCCAGTCGCTCTACGCGCCGCCTCCGCCCCGCGCTCCGGCCCCGCCATCGCCCGCTGCCTACGCGCCGCCGCCGGTTTCCGGACCCGCCCCGGCGCCCCGGCCGTCAACGCCGGTGACCGCCACGCCCCTGGCCGCCCCCGTGGCGCCGCCAGCGGCCACGCTCGCGGCGTCACGTGCAGCGCCCGTTGCACCGCCGCCGCAACCGGCCCCTCGCGCCGCCGCGGAGGCGTCGCCGCTCGCAGCGCCGGCCGCCGATCCTGCACGCCCCTGGCTGAACGCCGGGCCGTCCACCCGCGCTCTGGCCGCTGGCGCGGCGCCGGCCCCAGCCGCCGCCGCGGATGACACCGCGCCGATCTACAGGCCCTGGGCCAATCTCGGAGCCGGCCCCGCATCCACACCGGCGCCTCCGGCCGCCGCGCCCGCCGCGTCCGCGCCTTCAGTTCCCGCGCCGCAGCCCGCCGCCGCTCGAACCTCCGCCGCACCGGCCGCCCCGCCGGCCGCCGCACCTCAGGCGCCGCGCGCCGCTGCGGCGCCTGCGCCGCCGCCGCCTCAGACCTCCACCGGTGTTGTCGGCGGGCGGATGTATTCGGTCTATCGCGAGTTCGGCGGCACGCCCGATCCGATCCCGCCGCCTACAGCCTCCGGTCCCGTCCTGGTCGGCCCCCCAGAACCGGGCCAGATGAGCGGCGCCTTCGACGCCAGCGCCGGCGGCGTCGGCGGCGATCCGCCCGAACCCCCCGCCCCGCGCGAAGACCGCCGCACCAGCGCCGGCGGCTCTAACCGGGGGAGCTAGCCCGCTTGTCCTCGCGCCTCACAGATCTGATCACGCTCGCCCGCGAGCCCTCCAGCGAGCGCCGCCGCGAACTGCTGCGTGAAGTCACCGATGTGTTTTTCGGCGCGCCGGCCGCGACCGGCTCCACCGAGCTGTCCCTGTTCGACGACGTCATGTCGAAACTGGCCGGCGAAATGGAGGCCGCGGTGCGGGCGGAACTTGCCGAGCGCATGGCCGACGCGCCGAGCCCGCCAACCCGTCTGGTGCGAAACCTCGCCGCCGATGCGATCGAGGTGGCCGCGCCTATCCTGGAGCGCTCGACCGCGCTTTCCGATACGGATCTCGTCACGCTCGCAGGGGTAAAGGGGCAGGATCACCTGCGGGCCCTTTCCCGCCGGGCCAGCGTCTCCGAAGCCCTCTCGGACGCCATTGTCGAGCGCGCCGACGACGACACCCTGAAAGTCCTGCTTCAAAACGACGGGGCGGAACTCTCGCGCAAGGCCGCCGAGGCGGCGGTTGACCGCGCCACAGTCAATCCCGCCCTCCAAGCCGCCGTGGTCGATCGCGCCAGCCTGCCTATCGACCTGCTCAACGAGATGTATTTCGCCGTCGAGGCCAGACTTCGCCAGAAGATCATGCAGCGCAACGCCGAGGTCGATCCCGCCGCGCTGGAAGCGGCTCTGGCCGCCGGCCGCAAGCGGGTCGCCCAATCGGACGGCGCCCTGCCTTCGGACTTCGCGGACGCCGAGCGCATTGTCAAAGCCCTAAGGCTGCGCAAGGCGATCACGCCACCCGTGCTGGCCGGCATGCTGCGCAATGGCGAGACCACCAAGTTCATGATCGCTCTCGCCGAACTGGCGGAGATCGATTTCCATACGGCCCGCCGCATTCTCGAGCGGCGTGAACTCGATGCCTTGGCCGTGGTTTGCAAGGCCGCCGAATTCGAGCGCCCGCTGTTCTTGACCTTCGCTGTTCTGATCCTCGACAAGGAGGTCAACGCGATGGGGCGGGCGAAGGAATACGGCGATCTCTATGCTGATCTGCCGCGCGAAACCGCTCAGCGGACCCTGCGCTTCTGGCGCATGCGCCGCCAGGGGGCTGATCTCGCCGCCTAGTCTCCAGTGGCGGCGCCGTCGCTGTAGCGGCAACCTCAAGCTACACTTTCCTGACACTTCAATCGCCAGTGCGACGCCTGATTTCCTAGCGCTTTCAGAAACTTCCAGCGGTCATTGTGAAATGACTCGGCGCCCCAATCAGGCTTGAGCTATAGGCCGTTCACGCCCTTTCGGACGGGCTATACCTGTTGGTCGGCTCGCCGATGCAAGGGCACGAGGCGGAGGCGGTCGGGGGGCCGCTTCCACCAGACTTTCGTTGCTCTCGCTGAATGCGGTCCGTCGCGCGTTTATGGGGAAGGGAGACGCGCCCCTATGCGGTTGCCTAAGCGTGTCCTCGTCATCGAGGACGAACCTGTCGTGGCCATGCTCATGGAAGACCTTCTGGAGTCGTTCGGCTGCGAAACCGTCGCCTGCGCCGGGACAGCTCTTGACGCCGCTAGGCTGGCCAATGATCTGGATATCGATTTCGCCCTGCTCGACATCAACCTGAACGGCGGGGATTCCTTTCCGGCCGCGGATGCCCTGAAACGCCGCGGCGTGCCCTTTGCCTTTGTCACTGGCTACGGCGTGCAGGGTGTGCGCCCGGACCTGCGTGACAATCCGATCATCCACAAGCCGGTCATGATCGGCGCCCTGCGCGATATCATCGAAGAACTGACGGCCTGATTTCCTCTGTCGGCCATCCGACACACTCTCTCTTTGCGCGACTTCTCGCGGGCGCTTAGAGCGACATTTCAACCGATGCGGCAAAAATACCGCTCGCAAATCCCCAGAATGAGACCGATGATCCTTCGATAGGCCTTCGAGGCGTCGCGCTCGGGTTGAGGTCTTAGGGGGGCGTCGTGGGGACGCATGAACCGCCAAAGCCAGTCGGGGGACTGGCCCGGAGGAAACACGGTGGATGGCGAAGCACGTTACAGGGCCATCGTCGATACGGCCGTGGACGCCATCATCGTGATTGATGAGCTTGGCACGTTGAATGCCTTCAATCCGGCTGCCGAAACCCTCTTCGGCTACACCGCGGCTGAGGTCATCGGACGAAATATCAACATGCTGATGCCCGAACCTGACCGGTCAGGGCATGACGGTTATCTGCAGCCTTACCGCGAGACGGGGGAACGCCGAATTATCGGCATCGGCCGTGAAGTCGAGGGCCTGCGCAGCGACGGCGTGCGTGTTCCTTTGGAGCTTTCGGTGGCCGAGTGGCGCTCAAACGGGCAGCGGTTCTTCACCGGTGTCATGCGTGATGTCACCGAGCGGCATCGCGCCACCGAGCACCAGAACCTGCTGGTCAATGAGCTTAACCACCGGGTCAAGAACACCTTGGCCACCGTTCAGTCGGTCGTCTACCAGTCGCTGCGCAACGCTCAGGACCTCGCGGCGGCCGAAAAGAAGATCAATGCCCGTCTTCTGGCCTTGGCTCAGGCTCACGATGTGCTCACAAGGGAAAATTGGGAGGGCGCCCATATCCGGGCCATCGCCTATTCCGCTCTCGGCGCGCATATCGACGGTGCGCGGATCACTCTGGACGGCGCCGATTTGAGGCTGACGCCGCGCACCTCCCTGGCTTTGTCCATGGCCCTGCATGAGCTGGCGACCAACGCGGTGAAGTATGGCGCGCTATCCACCGAATCAGGACGGGTCGCGGTGTCCTGGAGCGCCCCGGCCGGTCAGCCTGGTCTGGAGCTGATCTGGCGCGAACAAGGTGGTCCGGCCGTCACACCGCCGGCCCAGCGGGGCTTTGGAACGCGTATGATCGAGGGCCTGGCTCGCGAAATCGGCGGCGAGGCGCGCCTGGCCTTTGATCCAGAGGGCCTGACCTGCGATATCCGAACGGTCGGCAAAACCCGGCAGGCAACATGACAGAGACCTCCCGTCGTCGCGTCCTTGTGGTCGAGGATGAACCCATCGTCGCCATGCTGGTGGAAGACCTACTGCAGGACTTCGGCTGCCAGATCGCCGCCTGTGTCACCACCGCGGAGGAAGCCGAGGAACTGGCCCGCGAGATGGACATCGATTTCGCGCTCTTGGATGTGAATCTTGGGGGTACGATGTCGTTCGGGGTGGCCGATGCGCTCAATGCCAGGGGCGTACCCTTCGCCTTTCTGACCGGCTATGGCGTGCAGGGCGTCCGCGCTGACTTGCGTGAGAGCATCATCATCCACAAGCCCGTGGATCCCGACCGCCTGAAATCCATCGTCGAGAGCTTAGCGCCCTAAAACGGGCGTCAGGCGCCCCTTGTGTGGCTCTTGGGCCACACCTATCTGCCCCTCATCGGTCCTGCGCTTGATCAAGGCGGGGCCGGAAAATCCGCCTCACGAGGGGAAGCATGAACATCGAACTCTACTCCGACCGCGCCAAGCAGGCGATCCAGTCGGCACAGTCCCTGGCGCTCGCCCGCCGCCACCAGCAATTCGCGCCCGAGCACCTCTTGAAGGTGCTGCTTGAGGAGCGTGACGGCCTGTCCCGCGCCCTCATCCAGAGCGCCGGCGGCCGTCCGGACGAAGCCGACACGGCTGTCGAGACCGCTCTTACCAAGATCCCCCGCGTCGAAGGCGGGGCCGGCCAGCTCTATATGAAGCCGGAAACCGCCAGCGTCTTCGCCGATGCGGAGGCCGGCGCCAAGAAGGCCGGCGACGCCTTCGTCACCACCGAGCGCTTGCTCATCGCCATTGCCAAGGAAGGCGGCAAGGCGGCAGAGGCCCTGAAGGCCGCTGGCGCCAACCCGTCGGCCCTGGAAGCCGCCGCCACCGCCCTGCGCAAGGGCAAGACCGCCGACAGCGCCTCGGCCGAAGAAGGCTACGAGGCCCTCAAGAAATATGCCCGCGACCTCACCCAGGCCGCCCGCGACGAGAAGCTCGACCCGGTCATCGGCCGCGACGAGGAGATTCGCCGCACCATCCAGGTCCTCGCCCGCCGCACCAAGAACAACCCCGTCCTCATCGGCGAGCCCGGTGTGGGTAAGACCGCCATCGTCGAGGGCCTGGCCCTGCGCATCATCAATGGCGATGTGCCCGAAAGCCTGAAGGACAAGCAGCTTCTCTCCCTCGACATGGGCGCCCTCATCGCCGGCGCGAAGTATCGTGGCGAGTTCGAGGAGCGTCTGAAGGCCGTGCTGAACGAGGTCGCCGCCGCCGAAGGCGGGATCATCCTCTTCATCGACGAGATGCATACCCTCGTCGGCGCCGGCAAGACCGACGGCGCCATGGACGCGTCCAACCTCCTGAAGCCCGCCCTGGCGCGGGGCGAGCTGCACTGCGTGGGCGCCACCACCCTCGATGAATACCGCAAGCACGTGGAGAAGGACGCGGCCCTCGCCCGCCGGTTCCAGCCCGTCTTCGTCGGTGAACCCACCGTCGAGGACACCGTCTCCATCCTGCGGGGCCTGAAGGAGAAGTATGAGGTGCACCACGGCGTGCGCATCGCCGACGCCGCCATCGTCGCGGCGGCCACCCTCTCCAACCGCTACATCACCGACCGCTTCTTGCCGGACAAGGCCATCGACCTCGTCGACGAAGCCGCCTCCCGCGTGCGGATGGCCGTGGATTCCAAGCCTGAAGAGCTCGACGAGATCGACCGCCGCGTCGTGCAGCTGAAGATCGAACGCGAGGCCCTCAAGAAGGAAACCGACGCGGCCTCCAAACAACGCCTCGAAAAGCTGGAGGATGATCTCGCGGAGCTCGAGGCCGAATCCGAAGATCTTACCAACCGCTGGCGCGCCGAGAAGGACAAGGTCGGCCAGGCCGCCCAGGCCCGCGAGGCCCTCGAGCGCCTGCGCGCCGAGCTCGTCGCCGCCCAGCGCCGGGGCGACCTGCAGCGCGCCTCCGAGATCGCCTATGGGGAAATCCCGGTCCTCGAGAAGCGTCTTGAAGACGAGGAGGCGAAAACCGAGACCGGCGCCTTGACGCCGGAAGTGGTCGACGAGCAGCAGATCGCCGCCGTCGTCTCCCGCTGGACGGGCGTGCCCGTCGAGAAGATGCTCGAAGGCGAGCGCGAAAAGCTGCTGAAGATGGAGGACGCCCTGCGCGGCCGCGTCGTCGGCCAGGAGGAAGCCCTCGTCGCCGTCTCGGACGCCGTGCGCCGGGCCCGCGCCGGCCTACAGGACCCGAACCGCCCGATCGGCTCGTTCCTGTTCCTCGGCCCCACCGGGGTCGGCAAGACCGAGCTGACGAAAGCCCTCGCCGAATTCCTCTTCGACGATGAGGCCGCCATCACCCGCATGGACATGTCCGAGTACATGGAAAAGCACTCGGTCAGCCGTCTGATCGGCGCCCCTCCCGGCTATGTCGGCTACGACGAGGGCGGCGCCCTCACCGAGGCCGTGCGCCGCCGCCCCTACCAGGTGATCCTCTTCGACGAGATCGAGAAGGCCCACCCGGACGTGTTCAACATCCTGCTCCAGGTGCTCGACGACGGCCGCCTCACCGACGGCCAGGGCCGCACGGTCGACTTCAAGAACAGCCTGATCATCCTAACCTCCAACGCCGGGGCGGAATTCCTGGCCGCCCAGGGCGAGGATGATGATGTCGAGGAGGTGCGCCCGCAGGTCATGGAGGTGGTCCGCCGCTCGTTCCGGCCGGAATTCCTCAATCGCCTGGACGAGATCATCCTCTTCAAACG
>JAXMCG010000040.1:0-17738 GCA_046349475.1 Caulobacteraceae bacterium
AAAACCTAATTGGCCCCATGATCACCGGACACACCCAGACACCGCCGGATACCGACAACGTCGAATTCGCGCCGCTCTGGAAGCTGGTGCTCGGCCTCGTCATCAGCGTGGCGTTCACCTACGCCGTTGCCAAGGGCTTTAAATTCTAGGCGTTCTTGGCGCTGACCACGGCCAGCACGCCGCCCGGCAGTTCCAGCACGGCCCGCACCTCATGCGGCCCCTGCTCGGCGCCCCGCACCACCTTGGCGCCCTTGGCCGTCCACTCCGCGATCACGGCAGGCACGTCCGCCACCTTGAACATCAGGGCCGGTCCGGCGGTGATCTTCTCCTCGCCGGCCGCGAGGCCCAGCGTGATCTCGCCATACTGGATCGCGGCATAGCGTTCCCCGTCGCGGAACTTCACCTTCAGACCCGTGACCTCGGTCAGGAAGTCGGCCGCCGCAGAGAGGTCGTCCGTCGGCTGGAAGATCCCGCCGGGCGTGCTCATGCCATCTCCTTCACCGCTTCGACCGCCGGCATCACTTCCTCGGCGAAGAGACGCAGTGACTTCGAGGATTCTGCATGGGTCAGGTCGCCCCACGAGAAGGATCCCACGAAATAGTTCGCCCCGGTCTCCTTGGCATACTGGACCACGAAATCGCGGATCGTCGATGGTGAGCCGACCAGCAAGCTCTGGGCCGCCATGGCCTCTTCCGGGTTCATGGAGGCCGGCCCGCCAAGCTTGGCGGCCTGAGGCCCCACGGGCAGTTCGCCGCCAGACGCCGGAGCCGCATCCTGACGGGCCGCGAGGGCCGCCGCCATGCCGGGCGGCATCTGGCGTTCGACACCGGGCGGCAGCGGCTTGGCGAAGTGCTTGCGGTATTCGGGATAGGCGCGCAGCGCGATTTCCCGCGCTTCCGCGTCCGTATCGGCGATCAGCATATGGCGCATGGTGCCGTAGAGTGGCGTGTCCAGCTTGGCTGTGGTCGGGCCGGGATTGGCCTGGCCCTTCTTCCAGGCCTCCAGGTAGGTCTGAACCATCTTCTTGGTCCGCTCGATCGCGCCGGCGCCGATGAAGTTCATGCCCATCTCGCCCGCGTGTTCGGCATTGCCCGCGTACCAGAAGGCCGGATGCGGTTTCTGCACCGGCTTCAACTCCATCCACAGGTTCTTGAACTTGTAGTGCTCGCCTTCGAAGGAGAGGAAATCCTCCTGGTAGCCCTTCAGCAGGATCTCCAGGCATTCGCGGAACATCAGATCAGAATCGGAGGCCTTCCCGCCCCAGAGCGCGATCTCGCCGCCGCCGCCAGCGCCACGGCCCACACCGACCTGGACCCGGCCGTTCGACAGCCGGTCGACCATGATCGTTTCCTCGAGGATGCGGATAGGCTGGTAGAGGGGCAGCACATAGACGAGGGTGCCGATCTTCAGCTTCTTGGTGCGCTGGGCGGCGGCTGCGAGGAAAACGGACTGGTTCGGAGCGAGGCAGAGTGGCGAATGATGGTGTTCGGCGATGTGGTAGCCGTAGATGCCCTGCTCATCGGCCTGCGCCATCAGTTGCAGCCGCTCTTCATACTGCTGCGTCAGATCGCAGTCGTGGCGGCGTTCCAGGTGATCGAAAATCCCGAATTTCATGGCCGCTGATCTCCCCATTTTCAGTGTCGCGAATTCGTAAACGTTTACGCAACGCGCCGCAACCTCTATAGGCCGCTCCGGCGTGACCGGCTTGCCGCTCGTCAGCGAAAATGTAAACGTTTAGCTTCTGAGCGGGCGCCAGACCCGCGGCCTGGAGGGCGCGCATGAGCAACAATTTCCGCGACCTCCTGCCTGGACCGGACCACCCGCAACAGCAGGGCCTGGCTCAGCGCGACGCCGTCATGCACGGCGACCGCATGCTGAATTCCGAGCGCGGCCAGGCCTTCCACGCCTCGTGGATCAAGCGCCTGGACGCTCCCTTCGTCGGCATCACCTGCGACGGCTGCGCGCAACAGGGGCTCTACCCCCTCGTCCCCAACGGCGCCCCCGCCGCGGCCATGACCGCCGCCGCCCGCGCCCTTCTCGCCCTCGCCTCGGATGAAGAGCGCGCCCAGCTGCTCCACCCCGTCGATGGCCGCGAGATCCGCATGTGGTCCAATCCGGAGCTTTACCTCAACCGCCACGGCGTTCGGATGGAGGAGACCAGCCCGGCCATGCGCGAGGCGATCCTCGACGTCCTCAAGGCCACCCTCTCGGACAAGGGCTTCCACAAGGCACGGGCCTGCATGCTGATGAACGACTTCCTCGGCAAGCTGGTGGGCGGCGAGAAGGTCATGAACGAGTTCAGCTACAACTTCTCCCTGTTCGGCGAGCCTTCCGAGACCTCCCCCTGGGGCTGGCAATTGCATGGCCACCACCTGGCTCTCAATGTCATGCTGATTGATGGCCATCTCACCGTCTCGCCCACCTTCATGGGCGCCGAGCCGAACATCATCGATGAAGGACCGCACAAGGGCCTGACCATCTTCACCGGGGAGGAGGCCGCCGGCCTCGCCCTGATGCGCTCCCTGCCCCAGGACCAGCGCGACAGGGCCCAGATCTACAAGAAGATGTACGATCCGGCGATGCCGCCCGGCCGCTTCCACCCCGCCGACCAGCGCCACCTCGGCGGCGCCTTTCACGACAACCGCATCATCCCATACGAGGGCGTCACCGGCGCGGAAATGACCGGCCAGCAGCGCAAGGCCCTGGTGCAGCTCTCCAGCCACTTCATCGAATACCTGCCCGAGGAGCCCCTGCGCGCCCGGCTGGACCAGATCGAGCAGTACATCGACGACACCCACTTCTGCTGGATTGGCCTCTACGGCGATGAGGATCCCTACTATTTCCGTATCCAGAGCCCGGTGATCATGATCGAGTTCGATCATCACTCCGGCGTTTTCCTGGCGAATAAAGAGCCGGCCAAGTGCCACATCCACACGATCGTGCGGGCCCCGAACGGCAACGACTACGGCAAGGACCTGCTGCGCCAGCACTATCAAGACGTCCACGGCGTCGGAGGGAGCCAATGAAACTGATCGGTTTTGACAAGGACGGGTCCGTCTGGATCGGCGCGGTCTCCGCGGACGGCCAGGTCGCCCCCATCGCCGAACGCGAGGCGTTCTGGCGCAACCCGGATTTCCACATGGCCGACGCCAAGGTCGGCGGGGCGGGGCTCAGGCTCGCCGATGTCATCGAGCGCCCCGCCGTGCCGGCCGGGGCCCGGGTCATCTGCATCGGCCTCAACTACCGCAACCACGCCATGGAAGGCGGCGGCCAGGTGCCCACCATTCCGGTCATCTTTGGCCGCTGGACGGCCAGCCTGATCTGCGACGGTGAATCTGCCCCCGCCGTCGAGGAGCGCTTCGACTGGGAAGGCGAGCTGGGCGCCGTCATCGGCAAGACCATGTTCCGCGTCGACGCCAAGAGGGGCCTCGCGGGCATCTTCGGCTATTGCGCCTTCAACGATCTCTCCGCCCGCTCCTTTCAGCGCGCCACCCCGCAATGGACCTTCGGCAAGAACGGCGAGCGTTCCGGGCCGATGAGCGCCCTCGTCACCGCCGATGAGGTGGGCGATCCGGCCGATGGCCTGCACCTCGTCACCCGCGTCAACGAGGAGATCATGCAGGATGACAACACCTCCGACCTGATCTTCCCGGTCGGCTACCTCGTTGAATACATCTCCCAGATCATGACCCTGAACCCGGGCGACCTGATCGTCACCGGAACGCCGGCCGGGGTCGGCGCGGCCCGGCGTCCGCCCGTCTTCCTGAAGCCCGGCGACACCGTCTCCGTGGAAATCGAGAAGGTCGGCAAGGTCACAACTCCGATCGTCGCCGCTCCTGCCCCCACCGCCTGAGGTCCTGATGCCAAAAACCCTTCAAGAGGCCGCCACTCAAGAGGTCCTCGACCTCGAAACCCGCCGCTGCGCCGCCGTAGCGGCCGGCGACCTCGACGGTCTCGCCGCCACCCTCGCCGACGACTATCTGCACGTCTTCGGCGGCGGCACGACCGCTGGCAAAGCGGACTATGTCGCCGAGCTGAAGGCCGGCCCGCGCACCCATGAGCGTTCCAATCTCTCCGTCCGCCTCTATGGCGACACGGCCGTGGTCAATGGCGACATCCTCAACACCATGCGCTACCCGGGCCGGCCGGTGCAGGTGGTCAACGCCTTCGTCACCCAGGTGGCGGTGAAAGGCGCGGACGGCCAGTGGCGCTTCGTCTCCTGGCACATCACGCCCAAGCGCGCCCCGGCATGAGCGACATCGACGACCTGAAGACGCTCGAAGCCCGCCGCTGCGCCGCCATCGCGGCGGGAGATACCGAAACCCTGCTTTCCCTGCTCACCGAGGACTACAGCCACGTCCACATGACCGGCGCCCTCGATGACCGGGCCGGCCACGCCCGCGCCGTCGCCGCCCGACCGCGCCAGGCGATCCGGGGGGCCCTGACCATCCGTCTCTACGGCAATCTCGCCGTCATTACCGGCGTGCAGACCAACCGCACCCCGGACCCGTCTGGCGGCCCCCCCACCGAAATCCAGGCCTATTGCCACCAGGTCGCCGTGAAATCCGAGGGCGGCTGGAAGTTCGCCTCCGTCCAGCTCACCCCGATGAACGCCTGAACGCCATGACCCACTCCGCCGCGGACGTCATCGCCCTGGAAACCCGACGCGCCGCCGCCATCGAGGCCAGCGATCTGGAGGCCCTCGCCGACACCCTGGCGGACGACTACCTCCACGTCCTCGCCCCCGGCAAGGTCGTCACCAAGTCCGAATACGTGGAGATGATCCGCCGCTCCCCGCGCAGCCCCCACCGAGGTGAACTCACGGTCCGGCTCCATGGTGACGCCGCCATTCTGCAAGGCGACCTCGAAAACCACATCGGCGCACAGGGTGATGTCAGCCGCGTAATCCCCGCCTACTGCACCCAGGTCGCCGTGTTCACGGGTGGCAAGTGGCGCTTTGTTTCCTACATCCTGACGCAGAAGCGGCCACTCAAGACATAGACCGAGGCCGGGTGTTAGGCTGGGCCTGTTGATCCCCGCACGTGCAATCCCGCCGTCTGAATGCGGATACGCTCAGAGGGGGGCGAGCCCGCGAGCCAAGCCAACATCGTTGCTCCGGCGGCCTTGCCCATCTTGTGCGGGTCCACGGTCAGGCTGGTGATTCCGTGCCTTCGGTGGTGGGAGTCCGCGCCGATCTCGTTGAGGCTCACCAGGCTGATGTCGCTGGGAAAGGCCATTCCGAGGCCCGTGGCGGCGGCCATCAGGCCCCGCACCGGTGGGTCTCGCGTCAGAATAACGCTCGGCCGCGCGGGGGCCGCGACCACCGCTTTGAGGGTTTCAGCCATCCCCGCGCCAGGGGGCGTGTCGAAGGCGTCCACCGCCAGACCCTGGCCCCGCAATACCTCGCCGATACCGCCCAGAGCCGCGTTGCCCCGTTCGGCGCCCACCAGGGCGACGCGTTCGTGGCCGAGACCTTTGAGGTGTTCGGCCAGTTCCCGGGCCCCCTCCGTCATCGCGGGCGATATGTTAGGGATCGCCGGCGCGCCGGGTCCTGGCCCGAACATCCCCATGACTGGGACCTTGGCGGCCTCGTAACGCGTCAAGCTTTCCAAGGCGCCGGGCGGGCGGATCAGGAAGAGGGCGTCAACGCGCCGTTCGAGAAACCGGAGCATCAGCGTGTCGAACCGGCGCGCCTCACCCTTGGCGGTGGCGATCAGAAGCGAATAGCCGGCCTCCTCAAGTGTGTCGGAGAGCGCATCCAGGAGGTCGATGCCTAGATTGTTGCGCAGATCGGAAAAGATGATTCCCATGGTCATCGAGCGGTCTGACCGAAGGGACCTGGCCGCCTCATTGGCCACATAGCCGAGCTCCGCCACGGCTTCGCGCACCCTGGCGAGATTCTTTTCCGAGACGGGCAGACCGTTGAGGGCGCGCGATACGGTCGCGATCGACACGTCCGCGCGGGCCGCCACCTCGTGCAATGTCACCTTCATCTTGGGCCGCCCGCCACCTGCCGATTCCGCGAACATACCATCGGCATGGATTGCGGATTTGATTGTAAACGTTTACCGTCACACCAACAACGCGCTATAGGGAGAAAACCGCCATGAGCAACGAGACCGACGTCGTCTATGCCGGCGACCATGGCATCGAGCGCAAGCTCGACATCTATCGCCCGCGCGGAGAGGCCAAGCGCGCCGCGATCCTCTTCTTCCACGGGGGCGGCTGGCGAGGCGGCGCCAAGGAGGGCATGCGCCCCGATGCTCAGAATATGGCGAACGAGGGTTATGTCGGTATTCCCGTGCAGTACCGCCTCTCAGGCCAGGCCCCCTATCCGGCCCACATCCATGACGTGAAGGCCGCCATTCGATGGGTCCGAGCCCATGCGGCCGACCTGGATATTGATCCGGAGAAGATCATCCTTTGGGGTTCTTCAGCGGGCGCGCACCTCTCCCTGCTGGCCGCCGGCACACCGAACCAGCCGGAGTTCGAGGGCGACGGCCCCCACCAGGTGGTCTCCACCGCGGTCGCCGCCGTGATCGCCGTCCACCCGCCTGTTGAATTTCACACCGGCGAGTCGGTCAGCCGCCACACTACCCCCTGCACCAACCTCCTGGGCGAGAACGCCCCCGCCGAGGCCTGCAAGGCCGCGAGCCCGATGACCTATGTCTCCGAAGCCTTCCCGCCGACCCTGCTGTTGCACGGCACGCGCGACCAACTGGTCAATCACGCCGCCAGCCAGGCCTTCTTCGAGGCCATGCGCGGCGCCAAGGCGACAGTGGATATGCACCTCTTCAACGGCCACAACCACGGCTTCGCGGCCCTGCCCTCCATGCGCGCCCTGATCAAACCCCTCGTCGCCGACTTCCTCGACCGCAACGTCATGGATCCCGCCAAATATCAGGCCGAGGTCGAGCAGTTCTCGATGTTCGCCCGGGGCCGCCAACCGGGTGCACCAGCCCCGAACGTGGTGGCCGCCAGCGTTTAGCACCCCGACCTCCCCCACTCTCCCTTCTGTCATCCCGGAATTCGCGCCAGCGAATATCCGGGACCTCCGATCGGTTTCGCAGATTGATCCCGGGATAATTCCACAGGCCGTTCCGAGGTCCCGGATACGCCTGCGGCGTTCCGGGATGACAGAGTGGATGGGGTAGGGACGCAGCTCCCACTAGACACCGCCCCCAATCCGTGATGTAAACGTTTACAGGAATTTCAGAGATCAATTTGAAGGGGGACGCTCAAAGATGAAGACCTGTTACCTCGGCACCGGCGCCTATACCGGCGATGTGTCCCAACGCGGCTGGCCCATTCCGCCCGAGCAATGCGGCCGCGAAGAAGCCGCCCGCTCCATGGAAACCGCCGTCGCCCGCTATGTGATGGCCGAGGAGGCCGGCTTCGACTGGATCTCGATTTCCGAGCACCACTATTCCCCCGGCCTGATGACGCCCAATCCCGCCATCCTCGGCGCCGCCGTCAGCCAGAAGACCAGCCGGGTGAAGATCGCCCTCCTCGGCCCCTTGGTTCCCCTGATCAATCCGGTGCGCGCCGCCGAGGAGATCGCCATGCTCGACGCCCTCTCCAATGGCCGCGTCGTGGTGCTCTTCCTGAAGGGCACCCCCAATGAGCACGCCACCTACGGCACCAACCCCGCCGAGACCCGGGAGATCACTCAGGAAGGCGTGCAGCTGATCCGCCGCGCCTGGACCGAGCCCCAGGCCTTCTCCTGGGAGGGCAAGTACTTCCGCTATCGCACCGTCTCGGTCTGGCCGCGCACCGTGCAGGACCCGCACCCTCCGATCTTCTATTCCGGCAATTCCGAAGAGAGCGCGATCTTCGCCGGCCACAACGGCCTCTCCATCGCAATCGGCTTCGCCCCGCCGCCGCGCGTGGCCGCCCAGGTCGAGATCTACCGCAAGGCCTGCCGCGAAGCCGGCTGGGAGCCGACCCACGACAACGTCCTCTACCGGGGCCGCATGATCATCGGCGAGACCGACGACGCCGCCAATGAGATCGCCAATGCCATGGCCGCGGGCCCCAACGCTCGCGCCTCGGCGCCCGGGGCGGCGCCAGGCGGCAATGCCCCAGCCGGCGCCGGCGGCGGCGATCCCACATCCGGGGCGGCCGGCGTCCAGTTCCTCGGCGGCGTTGAGAGCGTCGTTAAAAAGGCCCGCCAGCTGCATGACGCCGGGGTCGGCATCCTCGACGTCGCCTTCGCCGGGGGCGGCCAGCGCCGCTCCTTCGAGCTTTTCGGCCGCAAGTTCGCGCCCGCCCTGGCCGATATCGGCTGACCCGGGAGACACCGCACCATGTCCTCTACCGCCATCCAATCCGCCGCAACGGTTCTCTCCGAGCAGGGCGAAGGCCGCCCTGTCATCGCTCTCGGCGCCGGCTTTTCCGGCTCGGCCGCCCACGCCGCCCTCGGCCGCAAGTTTCGCGTCATCGCCCTCGACGCCGATGGCGAAGCTGCTGCCGCCTACATCGTCGCCCAGGGCTTCGAAGCTTGTGGCCTCCTCGCCCTGGGCGCCGCCGCCCCCGCAAGCGTCACCGCAGCCTCCATCGCCGGCGAGAAGGTCAACGCCCTGGTCCTCGTCTCGCCCCAGGAGGTGCTGACAAACGACGCCATAGCGCCCCTTCTGAAGTCCACGGCCGCTCCGAAATGCGTGCTCCTCGGCTACGACGACAAATCCCAGCCCCAGGACGCGGCGGCCCGCTACAAGACCAGCCTGTCACGTTCCAACGTCGTCCTCGTCTGGGAAGCCGGCCCCGACGTCGCCGCCGACCGCCCTGAAGCCCTGGCCAGCGCCGCCGGCGACTTCCTCGACCGCCAGGGGAGGTTCGGCTTCGTAACGGACAGCGTGGCAGTGAGCGCCTGAAGCGCGCCTCACCCCTCCCGTTCACGGATGAGATTGAGCGCCGCACCTTGTCCAATCCATCGCCGTTGGATTATGAGTTTATCATAACCCTTCAGCTATCGGTCGCCTCAAGGAGCCCACCCGTGAACAGGAATCACCTGATCCGCCAGATCCACCGCTGGCTGTCCCTCATCTTCTCTGTGGCGGTGGTGATCAACATCGCCGCTCTGGTCACGGGCGCGCAGCAGATGTGGATCGGCTTCCTGGCGCTGGCCCCGCTGATCCCGCTGCTGATCACCGGGGCCTATCTTTTCATCCTGCCTTACCTGCCGAAATCCAAGAGCGCTTAGCCGGCTTTCACGAATGGTTTCGGCACGCGGGCGCCGCCCTGACGGCCTAGCATCCAGCCGGGATACTCCGCCGGCAGGGCGCTCAACTCGTCGAGCTTGACCATCTCCT
Organism: Caulobacteraceae bacterium; assembly: GCA_046349475.1. Classification (GTDB taxonomy): domain Bacteria; phylum Pseudomonadota; class Alphaproteobacteria; order Caulobacterales; family Caulobacteraceae; genus Acaudatibacter. Next base: position 9,312 of record JAXMCG010000040.1, read on the forward strand.
CGGCCGAAAGCGTCAGATCCGCGGCGGCGAGATTGTCCTCCAGCTGCTCCACGGTCTTGGCGCCGATGATCACGCTCATCACATGCGGCTTGGCGAGCAGCCAGGCTAGCGCCACACGCGCCACTGAGACTCCGTGCTCCTCGCCGATCTCTCGCATCGCGGCCACCACTGGCCAAGCCCGCACCGTATTGACTGGCGGGAAGTCGAAATTGGCCCGGCGGGCGCCCTGCTCCGCCTGGGCGCCCGGCCCGAACTTGCCGGAGAGCAGGCCGCCGGCCAGGGGCGACCACACCATCAACCCCATCTTCTCCTCGCTGATCATCGGCACGAGCTCGCGCTCCACGTCGCGTCCGGCGATGGAATAATAGGCCTGCAGCGTCTCGAAGCGCATGTAGCCCTTGGCTTCCGAGAGTCCGAGCGCCTTGGCGATCTTCCAAGCCGCCCAGTTGGAGACGCCGATATAACGCACCTTCCCCTGCCGGGTGAGGTCGTCGAGGGCGCGCAACGTCTCCTCGATCGGTGTCACCGTATCATTGCCGTGAATCTGGTAGAGATCGATGTGATCGGTGCCGAGCCGCTTCAGACTGCCCTCGACGGCATCCATTAAGTGCCCGCGGGAGGCGCCACGATCATTTGGTCCCGGTCCCATTTCGCCGAACGCCTTGGTGGCGATGACCACATCCTTTCGGGCCACGCCGAGGTTCTTCAAGGCTTGGCCCACGAGCTGTTCGGATTGCCCGAACGAATAGACGTCCGCAGTGTCGATGAAATTCACGCCCGCTCCCAGGGCCTTACCGATGATGGCGTCCACCTCGCCCTGCTGCAGGGCGCCGATCATCTGCCAGATGCCTGCTCCCGACTCGCCGCCGAAGGTCATGGCGCCGAGGCAAATCTCGGAGACGAAAAGGCCCGTGCGGCCCAGTTGCTTGTACTTCATCGGCGACTCTCCCCTTGGACCATCCAGATATGGGCCTGCGATAACCTTGGTTGAAGGCGCATTGAGCGAGATAGCGCGGCGATATCGCGGCCCTCCGTACTGGTCCTTAGGTGGCGCTCCGAAATGGCGAAGGCCGGCCTGGCCAGTTTTTTATCAAGGTCAGCCTGGAGATCCCGCGATGCTCGCCCTCGCAACCGCCCCCGCCCACCGCGCCCTGGTGGCCCGCAATGATCGCGTCCACGATCACGAGCTTTACCTGTTGATGACGCCGGAGGGCCGGCCGGCCTGGGTCAATGACCCGGAAACAGCGACGCCTTTCGAGACCCTGCGCGAAGCGACCCGCATGGCGACGCGACTGCCAGCCTCTGCCCAAGCTTATGGCGTGCCGCTTGATGCGCAGCTGATGGCCCACGTCGCCCACTGATGCCTCGAGGCCATCCAAAACCGCGGACATCCGTGGGCGCGCGCGCTGCGGCGGATAGCCCGCAGATGGCCTCCCCATCCTACCGCCTGGCGGCGCTTGACGCGGATTTCCTGCTCGGCGGATCGATGCGCGGTACCCGCCTCATGCTGGAGTTCGCCAAGACGGATGAGGCCCTGCGCGCCTATGGCGTGGCGTCCACCGTCGTCGTCTTCGGCAGCGCCCGGGTGCGTGAAAATGGTCCGGGAGCGCATGCGCGCTGGTACGCCGCCGCCCGTGCCTTCGCGGCCCTTGCGTCGCGCGAAGGAGGAGCCCTCTCGAACGGCGACCATCTGCGCCACAATGTGATCGCCACCGGTGGAGGGCCAGGGATCATGGAAGCGGCGAACCGTGGCGCGGCCGATGCGGGCGCGGTCTCCATCGGCCTGAACATCAGCCTGCCCCATGAGCAGTTGCCCAACGCCTATTCCACGCCGGAGCTGAGCTTCAGCTTCCATTATTTCGCCATGCGTAAGATGCACCTGGCGATGCGCGCGAACGGCCTTGTCGTGTTCCCCGGCGGCTTCGGCACGATGGACGAGCTTTTCGAAGTCCTCACCCTGCGCCAGACCGGCAAGTCTCCCCCGATCCCCATCGTGCTGTTCGATGAGGCCTATTGGCGCTCGATCCTGAATTTCGAGGGCATGGTGGAGGCAGGAGTGATCGGAGCGGGCGACGCCGCCATGCTGACGTTCGCGGAGACGCCGGAGGCAGTTTGGGCAGCACTGTTGACCGGCGGCCTTCGCGCCGGCGGCGAACCGGATTGGCCCAAAGCTCATGACCTTGGAATGTCGGCTTGAGCTTCCCCGGGGCCTAGGGGCCTTCTGGCCCAGGCGGGGCGGCCCTGATCGCCACCCGCGCATCGACCACGGTCACCCCGCTCGCGTCGCAAAGCACCGGATTGAGATCAACTTCCGCGATCTCAGGCACGTCCTGCGCGAGGCGACCGAGCACCACCAGCAAGTCAGCCAAAGCCCCCAGGTCACACGGCGGGCGGTCGCGGTATCCAGCCAGTAGGCGCGAAACGCGAGTGCGGTCGATCATGTCCAGGGCCAGCCGGCGATTCAGTGGCGGCAGGGCGAGCGCCCGATCCGCCAACACTTCGACGGCCACGCCGCCATGTCCAACGACCACGACTGGGCCGAATGCTGGATCCCTGACCAGCCCCGCCAGAATCTCCTGAGCCTTCGGTCGATCCACCATCGGCTGGACGAAGAAGCCCTCAAGGCGCGCCTCCGGACGGAGGCTGGCCAATCTCGCAAGCATTGTCCGAGCCGCTTCGGCGGTTTGCGTCTCACCGTTCAAACCGAGCTGCACGCCGCCCACATCGGACTTGTGGGTCAGGTCGGGCGACAGAATCTTCAGCGCCACCGGCCCGCCCACGGCCGCCGCGGCACGGCCGGCCTCCTCTGGATTCGCCGCGATCCGGGTCTCTAGATAGGGTGCGCCATAGGCTGCAAGCAGGTCGGCGATCTCGGCGGGCTCAAGCGCTGACCGGCCCGCGGCCAGAGCCGAGGCGACCACGGCCCTTGCACTAGGCGGAGCGGGCGGCCCCGCCTCGGGCGGCTCCGACAGCAGTTCCCGGCGGCGATTGGCTTCGCCCTGCTGAGCAAATGCCCGGACCGCCGCCTCGGGCGTTTCGAACGTGGCGATCCCGGCGCCAGCCAGACGATGCCGAGCGATTTCCACGCTGGCTTCTCCCAGCCAGGCGGCGAAGACCCTGCGCTTCGGACCGGCGCGCTCATGGGCCTCGATGACGGCGTTAGCCGCTGCGGCGCTGTCGGTTACAGCCGTCGGGCAATGCAGCACGAGGATATCGCCCGTCTCGGGGCCGTCCAGCAGGCCCTCAAGGCTCTGGCGGTAGATGTCGGGCGGTGCGTCGCCCAGGATGTCCACCGGATTGCCGACGGCGGCGTTGGGAGAAAGCATTGTTCGCAGCGCGGACTGTGTCCGCCCTGACAAGGCCGTCAACCGCGCCCCACAACGCTCCAAGGCGTCGGCCGCCAGGACGCCCGCCCCACCGCCATTGGTGAGGATGGTCAGGTCCGTGCCGCCGGCGGGCCAGCCCCGCGCGAAGACCAGCCCGGCCGCCAGCAGGTCCTCCAGGGTATCTGCCTGCAGAACACCTGCACCCATGAGGGCCGCAGAATAGACGGCATCGCCCCCGGCCAGGGCCCGCGTATGCGAGAACGCCGCCTTCGCCCCCGCCGCGCTTCGGCCCCCCTTCAGCACGATCACGGGCTTGGCCGGGACGACCTGCCGGGCGGCGGCCAGAAACGCCGGCGCGTCGCGCGCACTTTCCACATAGATCAGGATGCAGCTGGTCGCCGGGTCGCGCCCAAGGGTTTGAAGGAGTTCGCCCAGATCGACGTCGAGAGCGTCCCCTAGCGTAACCACGTGGGAGAACCCGAGGCCGTGGCCGCCCGCCCAGTCCAGGGCCGCCGCGGCGACCGCTCCGGACTGCGAGAGCATCGCGGCGCCTCCAGGCGGCGGTGCAACTCGCGCGAACGAGGCATTCACGCCGTTTCCGGGAGAGATCAAACCGAGGCAATTTGGCCCCACCAGCCGGACGCCCCCCGCCTTGGCGGCGCCCAACAGAGCGTGTCGCAACGGCGCCGCGCCCTCTCCTTCGAATCCCGCGCTGATAACCACGGCGGCGTGGCAGCCCTTGCGCCCAAGCGCCTCAACGACCTGCGGGATAGTGCCCGCCGGGGTGGCGATCACAGCCAAATCCGGCGCTCCGGGGAGATCCTCGATGTCGCGCGCGACCGGATGACCGTGCACGGGCCGCCCCGATCGATCGACGAACATCAGTTCGCCCCCGAACCCGCCAGCCAGAAGATTGGCGGCGACGACACTGCCCACCGAACCCGGTCGATCGTTGGCGCCGATCAAGGCGATATTCCGGGGCGCGAACAGCCCGCCGAGAGAATCGATGGTCATGGCCGTCCCCGGTTGGCCCTAACAGGCTGATTAGCGGGCCGTGTAGCCGCCGTCGATCGCCAGCTCCGCGCCAGTGACGAACTTGGCCTCATCGGACGCCAGATAGACGCAGGCCCAGGCGATGTCGTCCGGTTCGCCGATATGACCCAGAGGGTGCAGGTCGCCCAAGGCCTGTCGGGCGGTGACAGGATCCTGACCTTCGATGAAATTTTCCACCATGGGCGTCCAGATGAAGCCCGGGTGCACGGAGTTCACACGGATGCGATCGGGCGCGTAGATCAAGGCGTCGGTTTTCGACATCAACCTCACCGCGCCCTTCGAGGCATGATAGGGCGGAACGTCCGGCGCCCCGACCAGCCCGTAGATCGACGAAAGGTTGATGATACTGCCGCCTCCAGCCCGCCTCAGGTGTGGAACGGCGTGCTTGACCCCGAAGAAGACGCCCTTGACGTTGATCGCCTGAACCTCGTCCCACTCCGCTTCAGTGAGTTCGTGAGTGGGCTTATTGGCCCCCGAAATCCCGGCATTGTTCACCAGGATGTCGAGACTACCAAACCGCTTGGCGACTTCGTTCACGACCCGGGCGACATCAGCTTCGCTGGCGACATCAAGGGTCCAGGCGCAAGCCTGACAGCCTTGACTGATCAAGTCATCGGCAAGCTGATTAGCTTCCGCCGGCCGGCGATCCGCGATGGCGACAGCGGCGCCTTCCTCAGCCATGCGAGTGGCGATCGCCCGCCCGATGCCGAGCGCCGAGCCGGTGATCAGCGCCACTTTGCCCTTCAAGCGTTCCATTGTGACCTCCTCACGGCGCCCTGAGAGTGACCCGGGCCTGTGGCGGTCGCCTTGCGCGAGATCAGATTCCGTCGAAGGCCGGAGTCGCGCTCACACCGCCAGGAGATCGCGGATGGCGGCCGCCAGGACCTCGCCCATCAAGGGCTTTTCAACGATCGGGGCGCCGGCGCGCGCCGCGGCCGCGCGCAATGCCGCACTGGGATGGCTGGTCACGAGAATGGCCGGAAGGTCGATGCCCAGGGCGCGCAATTGATGCAGGGTATCCAGGCCCGATCGGCCCGGCAGGCGTTCATCCAGAACGAGGCACCCCGGCGCGAAAGGACGTGGCGCCTGAAGCAATGCCTCTCCACTGGCGTAGGTCTCCACCGCGAAGCCATCCAGTTCAAGGGTGAGGGCGAGCGCGCGGCGAACCGCAGGATCGTCGTCGACCAGCATGACGCGGGGCAAAGGTGCGGCCATAAGCATGGCCCAATCTAGGCCGCGCGGCTCTCCCTGGCGTTGATCTGCCGCAAGGACCTTCGGAAAGTCAGAAGCCCGCGAGCAGGGCGATCCTCACCAGTTCCGACAATCCGCCCGCATGAGTCTTGGCCATGACGTTGGCCCTGTAGACCTCGACCGTGCGCTGGCTGATCCCCAGTTCGAAAGCGATCACCTTGTTCATCTTGCCCGCGATTACGCCGCGCAGCACATCGGTTTCGCGGCCGGAAAGGGTCGAGAGCATCTGGGCGAACCGGCGCCGGTCTTCGGCCTGAACGTCCTCCTCGGCGCGGGCGTCGAGGGCGCGACGGATCGCACCCAGCAGAACATGGTCTTCGAACGGCTTTTCGATGAAATCGATAACGCCGGCGCGCATGGCCTCCACTGCCAGGGGCACATCTCCGTGCCCCGTCATGACAATCACCGGCAACCGGCTGCCGCGCTCTTTCAAGCGCCGGACAAGCTCCAATCCACTCATCTCGGGCATGCGCACATCGGTCACGACGCAGCCATCCGTGAGACCGTCCGCCACGTCGAGAAATTCCTGGGCGCTGGCATAGACCTTCGACTTGAAGTCGTTCATCTCAAGGATGAAAGCCAAGGACACGCGAACCGCCTCGTCGTCGTCGATCAGGTGGATCGTGGGCTCGGTCATCAGGCCATATCCTCATCTGGAATCGCCGGCACTGTGAAGCGGAAGATAGCGCCACCTTCCGGATTGGCCTCCGCCCAGATCCGTCCGCCATGAGCCTCGATGATCGTGCGGCAGATGGAAAGCCCGATACCCATGCCCTGCGCCTTCGTCGTCATGAAAGGCTGAAACAGCTTCTCGGCCACCTCTGGTGAGATGCCATGGCCGGTGTCGCTCACCGAAACTTCGACCATGTCATCAGGGACCTGCCGCGCCATCATGACGATCTCCTTGCGCGGCGAGCCCTCGACGGCTTCCACGCCATTGCGGATCAGGTTCAAGGCCACCTGCTGGATTTGCACCTTATCCACCAGCACCAGGTCGACGTCTGGCTCGAGCGCATAGCGCAGCCTGACATTGCGCTCGCGCGCGCCGACCATCGCCAGGGCCACGGCTTCTTCCAGCAGCTTCGGCAGGCTCTCGATCTGGCGGTCAGCCTCACCCTTCGCCACGAAATCACGCAGGCGACGGATAATCTGGCCGGCCCGGAGGGCCTGGTCGCCGGCTTGAGAAATCATTTCCCCCAAACGCGATTCGTCCAGGGGCTGGCGCTTGAGCAGCATCAGGCTGCCCTTCATGAAATTCGCCGCAGCGGTGAGGGGCTGATTCAGTTCGTGCGCCAGAGCCGAGGCCATTTCCCCCAAGGCCGTCAGCCGCGACGCATGGATCAATTCGCCCTGCATATCCTGCAACCGCCGTTCGGATTCCTGGCGTTCCGAGAGGTCTCGCACGAAGCCCGTGAAGAATCTCTGCCTCCCCCTGGCCATCTCCCCCACCGAGAGTTCCATGGGAAAGGTCGTGCCGTCCTTGCGCTCCCCCACCACGACCCGGCCGATACCGATGATTCGGCGCTCGCCGGTCGTCAGATAGCGCAACAAATAGCCATCATGCTGGCTGCGGTAGGGCTCCGGCATGAGGGCGGAGACGTTCTTGCCGATGACCTCGCTTGCGGCCCAGCCGAACTGGCGTTCCGCCGCTGAGGAAAAGGAATGCATCTGACCCTGCTCGTCGATGACGATCATGGCGTCGGGCACGGTATCCAGGATCGACTGCAGATGAGCCTCGCGGGCCTGCAGGTCCGCGAAATGCTCATTTATGGCGCGGTTGGACCTGAGCAGGCGCGATCCTCCCCACCCGATCGCCACGGTCAGGACGAGAAACACACCCCCGCGGACGATCACCTCGGGGTCGCTGAGGGTCTCGGGGCCAATGATCGCAAGACTACCGACGATTGAGAGCGCGCCGGCCAGGAAGGTCGGTCCGGCGCCGCCCACCGCCGCGCTGGCCAGCAGGGCCGGCACGAACAGGAGAAACACCAGATCGTCATGGAAGTAGCGGTCCAGGGCCATACGAAACAGAGCGCAGCCCCCGGTGGCCGCGATCGCGACCAGGTATCCCCGGGCCAAGCCGAGGAACGAAAGGCGGTTGTCGCTTAGGAAAGGCGCGGAAACCATGCCGCCAGAGGTAGCTTTGAAGCGCCGCCGTGACAATGCGGCGACTGGCCCGTCGGAGCTGCCAACGGACTGAAACGTCCCGGGCCCGCCTCAGTGGCTGAACAGCACGAAGCACTCCGGATGATGCATGAAGGCCCGGGTGACGCCCCCAAACGCCCATTCGCGAAGCCGGCTATGGCCATAGGCGCCTGCGACGATAAGATCGGCCTGGTTGAGCTTCGCCACCTTCTGCAGTTCATCAGGCACATCGTCCGGCCTGGCGCTCGTCACCAGGGCGCGGGCCCGGACACCGTGGCGTTTGAGATTGGCGACCACGTCGGCCAGCTGTTGTTCCTCGACTGTTTCATCCGGTCCGTGGACGACGGTGACCATGACGTCTTCGGCGCGCTGCAGAAAGGGAAGTGAGTCCGTCAAAGCCCTGCGGGCTTCACGGCTATCCTTCCAGGCGAACACCACGGCCTTTCCACGCAGGTGGTTTCGGCCCTCGGGAACTAGAAGCACCGGGCGGCCGGATCCCATCACCACATCGGCAGGGTCGGCGGTCCAGGAGTCGCCCAGAGCGCCGCGCGGGCTGACGACGATGAGGTCCGCCGCGTGGGCTAGACCTTTCAGAGCTTCGCGGGGGTAGTCCTGCGCCGTGCGCCACTCGATGTCCGCACCGGCCGCGTCG
>JAXMCG010000041.1:0-13779 GCA_046349475.1 Caulobacteraceae bacterium
GACGCGGCGGACAAATGCGCCCCCAACCACGCTAAAAGGCGGCCAAAGTGCCGGGCCCAGGCGCGATTGGTGGGGAATAGGCGGGTGAAAACGCGCGGTTGGCGGAGCAGGGACCCCGGCGAGACCAGTCGGCCGGGTCGGTGGCGGTGAGAGAGGGATTCGAACCCTCGATAGAGTTTCCCCTATACACGCGTTCCAGGCGTGCGCCTTCAACCACTCGGCCACCTCACCCCGACCTGGACTAGCGGCTCCGTGGAAAAGGGGCCGGTCGCGGAAGGCGCGGAATATAGCCAAGAGCCTTTCGAGGGCAAGCGCGCACGGGGAGATAATCCATGTAGTGGAGTTTTGGCCGCGGGAGCGGGTAGAAGGGAGCGTTCCAAATCGCGAGGCCCTCAGTGCCCAGACCGCCCAAATCTTCCCCGCCTCAAGGCCGGCCGCCGGGCCGCCCGCCGGCGCGTGGTCCCGGCGGTGGGGCCGCGGCGAAAACCGGCAAGGCGCCGTTCCGTCCCAAGCCGGCGCCGAGGCCTGCCCCCGCGCCCCTGATCACCGGCAAGGCCACACCGGACCTGACCCTGACCCGGGCGGGCGCGGAAGCCATCGCCGCCAAGGCCGAGGCCGCGCGGGCCGAGCGCCTGGCCCGGGACGCCCTGAAGCAGCAAGCCGCTCGCGATGAGGCCAAGGCCCGGCGCGATCGCGAGAAGGCCGGCCTACAGGCCATGCGGGCCGCCATGGCGAAGGGCGCGAAGCTGGGCGGCGCGGCCGCCGATCCGCAGGACATGGCGCCCCGGGGCCGCAAGCAGGCCCGAGCGAAACGCGAGGACAGCGTGGTGGTCACCTCCCGCCGGGGCGGCCGCGAGCGGCTGGTGCGAGTGGGTCGGCCGCCTGATGACACGCCCAAGGACTAGGGAGCCCTTGACCGGCCGCGCCAAATCCTGCGGGCCGTGCGGCATGTGCTGCAAGGTGTTCGCCGTCAAAGAGCTGGCCAAGCCGGCGGGGGTGATGTGCGCGCACTATGGAGGCGGGTGCGGAATCTATGCGGCGCGGCCGGAATCGTGCCGGAGCTTCGAGTGCGTCTGGCTGATGGACCCGGAGATGCCGCACCGCTTCCGGCCGGACCAGACGAAAGTGGTGCTGGACCAGGATGCGAAGGGCGACAGACTGATCGCGCGGTGTGATCCGGCCAATCCCCTGGCCTGGCGGCGGGACCCGATGCATGCGGCCCTGCGCGGGCGGGCGGCCGATAGCTGGCGGACGGGGAAGCTGGTGCTGGCTGTGGCCGGGCGGCGGACCTGGGTGATCACGCCGAAAGCCGACATCGATCTGGGGGAGATCGCGCCGGACTCGCACCTGCGGGTTCTGGAGGGCGCGGACGGGAAGGTAACGGTCGAGGTGATGGACGCGGATGTCACCGGCGCGCCCTGGGCCGTTCCGGCGCCGGAGGACTAAAGCGGGTCAGGTCGCGCGGCCGGGCGCGGCGTTGGTGGCGACCGCGGGCGTCCGCAGGGCTTCGAAGGTGTCTGCGCCCGCGACAGCCAGGGGGCGTCGCAGGGCCTCCTTGATGGCGGCGAGGCCATTGCCGGGGAAGGCGCCAAGCCGGGCGGCCGCGTCGGTGGCCGTGGCCAGCACCTGATCATCGGGCGTCACCTTCCAGGCGAGGCCCAGGCGGTGCAGTTCCGCGCCCGTGATCCGTTCCGCGCCGAGGGCGAGCTGGGCGGCGAGGTGCTCGGTGGTGCGCAGGCGCAGCCACGCCGTATTCATCGGGGCGTACATGCCTTGCGCCGCCTCGCCGACAAAGAGCGTCGCGCCCTCCCCGGCAACCAGCAGATCGCAGCCCAGGGCCATCGAGGCGCCACCATTGATGGCGAAGCGCTCCAGGGCGCCGACCAGCACGGCGGGGCACGCGTAGAGATCGGCGTGCCAGGCGGCCCAGTCGCGCTGGAACCCAGCGCGCCACTCAGGGGCCGGATCGGCGGCGAAGGCGTCCACATCGAGACCGGAGCAGAAGGCGCCGCCCTCGCCGCGCAGCAGGATCGCCTTGGCCCCGCCGGCCAAGAGGGCGGCGAGGCCGGCGCGCAGGTCGGTGACCATCGGGCCAATCAGGGCGTTGCGCCGCGCCGGGCGGTTGAGCACCAGTTCGCCCCAGCCGCGATGAGCGCGGGCATAGGCCGCCTCGCCTTCATAGTCCGCCATGGCCTTTTCTCCGCCAACCGGGCCACCGGCCCTCACTGAGGTATGGCCGATATCGCGGGACAGAGACACGTCTCGTTTCCGCATGCATGTAAATCCGGCCGGGCGGTTGCGCGGCGCCGCAAGAGCTTCACACTGACGGCGAGGAGGACACACCGATGCAATGGGCGTTCACGGCCGAGCAGCTTGAGTTCCGGGCGGTGCTACGGCGCTATTTCCAGGACCATTGCCCGCCTTCGGAGGCGCGGCGCCTGATGGCGACCGAGGCAGGCTGGGACGCCGTGCGGTGGAAGGCGCTGAACGACGACCTGGGGGTCGGCGGGGTGCACATCCCGGAGGCCTATGGCGGCCAGGGGTTTGGGCTGGTGGAGCTGGGGATCGTGCTGGAGGAGATGGGCCGGGCCCTGGTCTGCGCGCCCTATTTCAGCTCCTCGGTGCTGGCGGCGACGGCGATTTTGGAAATCGGGACGGAAGCGGAGAAGGCCGAGCGCCTACCGGCCCTGGCCCTGGGCGAGATGACGGCGGCCCTGGCGGTGACCGAGGTAAACGGGCGCTGGGACCTGGGCGGGGTGGAGATGACCGCTGAACCCTCTGGCGCGAGCTGGCGGCTCTCCGGCGCCAAGAGCTTCGTGGTCGACGGCCATACGGCGGACCAGATCCTGGCCGTGGCGAAAACCGGCGACGGCCTAGGGCTCTTCCTCGTGGAGGGCAGCGCGGCCGGCCTGCAACGCCGCGCCCTCGCCTCTCTTGACCCGACCCGCAAGATCGCGCGGCTGGATTTCGCGAATGTCGAGGCGCGGCGGATCGGCGAGGGCGACGCCACGGCGGGCCTGGAGCAGACCTTGCGGATCGCCGCCGTCGCCCTGGCCAACGAGATGGTCGGCGGGGCCGAGCATCTGCGGGAAAGCGCCCTGGAGTTCGCCAAGCTGCGCGTTCAGTTCGGCCAGCCAATCGCGGCCTTCCAGTCAATGAAACACAAGCAGGCGGACATGCTGGTGGATGTCGAACTGGCCAAGACCGCGGCCTATGTGGCGGCGGCGTCGCACGGCGAGGCGGATTTCGCGGCCAATGCGCACCTCGCCAAGGCGGCGGCGTCCGAGGCCTATCTGCAGACGGCGATCCACACGGTGCAGATTCACGGCGGCCTCGGCTTCACGTGGGAGAACGACACCCACCTCTGGTTCAAGCGAGCCAAAAGCTCGGAGGTGTTCTTAGGCGATGCCGCCGCGCACCGGGACCAGTTGCTGCGGGCATGGGGGCACTGATGGCGAACGAGACGAAACTCCCCTCCCCCGATGAGGTTCGCGCGGAGATCCGCGCCTGGCTGGCGGCGAACTGGAAGCCGACCTACGGCCTCGTGGAATGGCGCAATATCCTGGTCGACGGCGGCTGGGCCTCTCCCGGCTGGCCCACGGCCTGGCATGGCCGCGACTACACCCCGCCGCTCGTCGCCATCGTCGATGAGGAGATGCGCAAGGCCGGCGCCGTCGGTCCGGCCCGGGCGGGGCCGCGCAACCTCGCCTCGGCGACGATCCTGGAACACGGCAACGACGCCCAGAAGGCCCGGTTCCTGCGGCGGATCCTGACCGGGGAAGATAGCTGGTGCCAGCTCTTCAGCGAGCCCGGCAACGGGTCTGACCTGGCCGGCGCCATCACCCGGGCCGACTTCAAGGACGGGAAGTGGATCATCAACGGCCAGAAGGTCTGGACCACCAGCGCCCACCACGCTGACTGGGGCCTGCTCGTCGCCCGCACCGACTGGGATGCGCCCAAGCACCAGGGCCTCTCCTACTTCCTGCTCAACATGCGCCAGCCCGGCGTCGAGGTGCGGCCTCTGCGGCAAATGAACGGCCATGCCTCGTTCAACGAGGTGTTCTTCACCGACGCGATGGCCGAACCGGAGCACCTGCTGGGCCGCCCGGGCGAGGGTTGGGCGGCGGCGACCACGACCCTGATGCATGAGCGGCGCGGGTTCGGCGGCGGCGGGGCCGGTGTGGGCCTCGCCAGCGGGCCGGAGCGCAAGGGCGGCATCTATGAGGAGGAGCGGATCGAGACCGCCCACGCCATGGAGCCCTATACTTGGTATCCGCAGAGGGCCGGGCGCGTGGATCTGATCATTCCCCGGGCGAAGGAATCCGGCGCGATCAATGATCCCGTGGTCCGCCAGGAAATCGCCAAGGCCCTGATCCTGGCCCGGACGGCGGAATGGACCACGCGCCGTAGCCGCACCGCACAGGCCCAGGGCCAGCAGCCCGGGCCGGAGGGCTCTATCGCCAAGCTGACGGCCAGCCTGATAGCCCGGCAGGCGGCGCGGACCCACACGATGATCTCCGGCGCGGACGCGATGCTCTCCGGGGCGGATGGGCCGCAGGACGGGATCATCGCCGAGATTCTGATCTCCACGCCCGCCGTGTCGATCGCCGGGGGTACGGACGAGATCCAGAAGAACATCATCGCCGAGCGCGTGCTGCGGATGCCGAAGGACAACTCGGTGGACCCGGCCAAGCCCTTCCGAGAGATCGCGGGCAGCCGGTGAGCGACCAACCGAGACTTGTCGCCGATAGCCGGTGCGAGCTGGGCGAGGGGCCGCTGTGGGACGCGCGGCGGGGGCGGCTCTTCTGGTTCGATATCCAGAGGTCAGCGTTGCACAGTCTGACGCCGGGGCGCGAAGGTGATTTCACGACGCTGGCACTGCCCTTCCGGGCGAGTGCGGCCTGTCTGACTGACGACGGGCGGCTGTTCACGGCGACGGAACAGGGCCTTTTCCTGATCGATCCGGACAACGGCGCGATGGAGGCTGTGGAGCCGATGGACCTCGGCCCCGGCTTCCGGTCCAACGACGGCAAGATCGACCAGGCGGGCGCCTTCTGGTGGTCCGCCATGGATGACGACCATGGGCGCCGGCCTGGGACAGTATTCCGCACCCGGCGAGGCGAGACGTCTCAAGCCGTCTTCCAGGGCGTGCACATCACCAACGCCCTGGCCTTCGCGCCGGACGGTCGGCACGGGTATGTGGCGGACTCGCTGAAGGGCGAAATCGAGACCTTCGGTCTGGCCGCCGATGGCGCGCCCGGACCCCGCCGGCGCTTCGCCAAACTCGATAAGGGCGATCCGGACGGCTCGGCGACAGACGCCGACGGCTTCATCTGGAACGCCCAGTGGGGCGCCTGGCGGGTCGTGCGCTACGCCCCGGACGGGCGGATCGACCGCGTCGTGGAGATGCCGGTTCAGCAACCCTCCTGCTGCTGCTTCGGCGGTGAGGACCTGAAAACCCTCTACATCACCACCGCCCAGGAGAACCTGCCGGCCGAGGCGCGGGCCGCCCAGCCCCAGGCGGGCGGGGTGTGGGCGATGCGGGTGGAGACGACGGGGCTCGCCCTGCCCCTCTTCGGCGGCGCTAAGCCTTAGCGTCCACCGCGTCGAAGAAGGCGTTCAGCTCCTTCAGGCTCTCGTCCTTGGCCCCGACCAGGAAGTTGTGACCGATGCCCTTCAGATGCACGAAGCGGGCGCCGGGAATGGTGGCGGCGACTTCCTGGCCGTAGGCGAAGGGGACGGCCGTATCCTCGTCGCCGTGGATGACCAGGGTCGGAACCTTGATGGCGGCGACGTTCTCCTTGGTCTGCACATGGCGCGCGATGGCGGCGGCCTGGGCGACGACGCCGGGCACGGTGAAGGGGTCCTTGTCCAGCACGGCGAGGTCATGGGCCACGGCCTCGGGCGGGGCGTTGGTCCCGTAGGCGTCGGCGCCCCGGCGCTTGGGGGTCAGGGCGCGCAGCACGGCGGGCGGCAGGTAGTAGAGGGCCCGCATGAAGGCCGGCATGCGCGGCTTCTCCGCCGAGAACAGCACCGAACAGCCGACGACGAGCGACAGAAGCCGCTGCGGGTAGCGCACCGCCAGATCGAGCACGATCCCGCCCCCCATGGAGACGCCGAAGACGTGAGCCCTCTCCACGCCAGCCGCGTCCATCACGGCGATGGCGTCATCGGTCATGTCCGAAACCTCGAAGCCCTTGACCGTATCGGTCTGCCCCGTGCCGCGATTGTCGAACCAGATCACCCGGTGCTTGGCCGCCAACTCGTCGATGATCGGGTACCACATGCCGCCGGAATAGCGGTGGCCCATGACGAGGAGGATCGGCGTGCCGGCGCCTCGCTCTTCCCAGTGGATGCGGACGGATTTGTTGGTCGTGAAGGGCATGCGGAGAGCCTAGCGCCGGAAGAAGATGGATGCCTAGATTTTCCGACAGGGACGCGCTCCTTCAGGGGCGTGTCCCTAGGACGCCTGCCGGAGTGAGCTCGGATAGGCCCTGGGGACACGCCCCTGAAGGAGCGCGTCCCCTCCCCGTCTCTCGTTGAACAGGCATGTCCTTAAATCCATGGAGGCGAGCTTGCTTCGCGCTGCGACCGCGTCAAGGACCGCGCGCGCGCGGCCGCGGAGCGGCGGGCCTGCAAGGCCCGTCCTTGACCCGGACGAAGCACGAAGCTCCAATCTGGCCATGGGTTTAGGGGGAGGTGTACTGCCGTAGTGGGAGGTTTTGTGGAGAAGAGGCCACTTTTTGTCGTGGACGTTCCCGGCGCCGAGATTGTCGATGAGAAGAGCTTTCACGACGTATTCGCCCGCACCTTCCAGTTCGCCGACTATTACGGGCGCAGCATGAACGCTTGGATCGACCTGATGACCTATCTGGATCTGGACGGCCAAGTCGATGCTATCGCCGCGCCACCGGGCGCCTTGGTCATCATTCAATTGAGAGACGCTCAGGCCTTCCTGAGGCGATCTCCTGAGCTCTATCAGGCGATGGTCGATGGCGTGACCTTCGTGAACTACAGGCGCCTGGAAGCAGGCGAGCCAGCCCTGCTGGCCCTGCTGCCTGCCTGAACTAAGACAAGAATGGGGACGTAGGCATGCCTACGTCCCCAGCTGCGGTTTACCGCGAGGCGCTGCCCGTGAGCTCCGGAAGCCCAAGGATCCGCTTGGAGATGATGTTGTTCTGGATCTCCTGGGAGCCGCCGAAGATGGTGGTGGCCTTGCCGCCGAGCCAGCCGCGCACGGCGGCCCGCTCTTCGGCGGTGAACTCATCACCGTCCCAGCCGAGGCCCTGGGCGCCCATGATCTCGAGCATCAGTTCGGCGCGCTTCTGGCCGATCTGGGTGCCGGAATTCTTCATCACTGAGGTGGCGGCGCTGGGGCTCTGATTGCCCTTCGCCTCGGCCGCGGCGCGCGCCAGGGTGAGGCTGTGGGCCTTGGCGTCGATCATGTGGGCGGCGAGGCGCGTGCGCAGGTCGAGGTCAGCGAGGCGGCCTTCGCTATCCGTGCCCACGTACCTCTTGGCGATGTCGCCGATGGTCGGGCCAGTGGCGCCGCCGCCGCGCATGCCGCTCTGGCCGGAGCGTTCGAACTGCAGCAGGCGCTTGGCGATGGTCCAGCCGCCGTTGAGCGAGCCGACGAGGTTTTCCTTCGGCACCTTCACATCGGTGAAGAAGGTCTCGCACTGGCCAGACGCGCCGGAGATCATCTTGATCGGCCGGGCCAGCACGCCGGGGGAATGCATGTCGATCAGGAGGAAGCTGATGCCGTCATGCTTGCGGGTCGGGTCGGTGCGGACGAGGCAGAAGCACCAGTCGGCGTAGTAGGCGCCGGAGGTCCAGATTTTTTGGCCGTTGACCAGATAGTGGTCGCCCTTGTCCTCGGCCTTGGTCTGCAGGGAGGCGAGGTCGGAGCCGGCATTGGGTTCCGAATAGCCCTGGCACCAGCGCAGCTCGCCGCGCGAAATCGGGATCAGGTGGCGAAGCTTCTGCTCTTCATTGCCGTATTCGAGCAGGGTGGAGCCGAACATGCCCGGCCCCATGCCGACGATGGGGTTGGTGACGCCAATGCGGGCCATTTCCTGCTGCAGGACGCGCGCCTGGGCCTGGGAGAGCCCGCCGCCGCCGTACTGTTTCGGCCATGTGGGTGTGCCCCAGCCCTTTTCGCCCATGCGCTTGCGCCAGGTGTCTTGATCCTCGGTGGGGGTCGCGCCCCCTTCCATCTGCTCCATGGTCGGATCCGGCTGGCGGCGGATCGATTGCGGGGCGTTGGCTTCGAGCCAGGCGCGGGCTTCAGCGCGGAAGGCGTCTAGATCAGTGGCGTCGGACATCAGCGGTTTCCTCGGAAATGGCGTTCTTGATTTGCAATGGCCAAATCATCGCTGTTGACGGCGCCGCAGTCCAGAGGCGCGCGCGCGAAGACGTGGCTCTCCCAACGCCGAATGGCGCTATACGGCAGGCCGAAACGGCGTTCGCCCGGAGGCATGGATCGTGAAGCAGGCGGACGGCGTCATCTATCTGCATGGCGCGCCGGGCGGACCTCTGGAGCTCCAGCTGTTCGGCGATCCCGCCGGAGACGGTGGCGCGAGGTTTCATGCGCCGGACCGCTCAACCTTCGCACCGGATCTGGCCTTCGGCGCCTATATCGACCGGCTGGCCGAGGACATCGCCGCCCGGTTCGACGGCAGCTTGCGCCTGGTCGGATTCTCCATGGGGACATTCATCGCCCTGAACCTCGCCCAGAGGCTCGGCGACAGGATTTCGAGGATCGACCTCGTCTCCTCGGCCGCACCGCTCTCAACGGGCGATTATCTCCCCGCCATGGCCGGAGCTGCGGTTTTCAGGATGGCGCGGACCCAGCAGAAACTCTTCAGCGCCGTCAGCCGCGCCCAATTCCTCGCGGCGCGACATGCGCCCGGCCTCCTGCATCACGCCCTGTTTTCCACCGCGCGGGGCGAAGACGCCGCCCTGGTGAGAGACCCGCGCTTCAAAGCCATGCTTCGCCGGATGTTGCTGGGGGCGCTGGCGGGCGGCGCGGTCAATTTCAGGCGCGAGATCACAGCTTATGTGGCCGATTGGAGCAGCCTGCTGGCGACGATCCGCCAGCCGGTCACCCTATGGCATGGCCAGGACGACAACTGGTCGCCGCCGGCGATGGCCGATTACCTGTCCCACACCTTGCCCAACGTCGCGGCATTCGAGCGGCTGGAAGGCCTCTCGCACTATTCAACCCTGCGGCACTGGCTAAGGTCTTCCGGATGGGGTGTCGAGCGGCGCCCGTGAGGCGCGCCTGAGCCCCCTACTCACGTGGCTTTGGGCTCGCGTGGCGCAGGCGACCGAGTCCGTTGATGAGGCTGGTGATCGTCAGGTCGAACACCTGATCCTGACCTGTTGCGAAGGCCTCGCCGCCCAGGCGGGGGGCTAGAATTTCTTCGAACCGCGAATCGGCGGGACGGGACGCATCCGACGCGTCCACAGCCCCGGCCAGACAGAGCCCAAGCACGGCAAGTGTAAGGCCCTGCAGGACGCCGTAGGCCTCGATCGGCGTGAAGCCCGCCTCGATGAGGCCGCCCACGCCCTCGGCGAACGCCTCCATGGCCGCCTTCGAGCGGACAGGTCGTGAGATCAGCAAAGGGAGCATGCGAGGATGGGCTTGAAGGGCCGACCGCAAGTTGCGGGCATACCCCGTCAGCCTTTCGTCCCATGCCTCGTCGGACCGTCCCGCCCCGCTCGCGCTGAACAGGAGGGCGCGTTCCACGAGCAGGTCGAGCAAAGCCTCCTTGCTCGGGATATAATAATAAAGCGCCATCCCCTCGACGCCGAGACGGGCGCCTAGACGCCGCATCGACAGCGCGCCCAAGCCCTCCTCATCAATAATCGCCAAAGCGGCGGTCGCGATGGCTTCAATGCTCAAAGGGGTTCGCACGGCGCCTCAGATATCCCCGGACTTGACTTCTTACGCTGTAAGAATAGACATTCTTACAGCGTAAGATTGAGGGGCGGCAGGCATGTGGTCAAGCAAAGACGGTGATCGCCAAGCGCTTCTTAAGCGGGCCGGCGCCTGGACCGCGGCGGCGATGATCGCCACCGGTCTGGTGTGGCCGCCTATGACTTTCTGGACCGGCCCGCTGGTGGGCGCGTGGTTCATCAGTACACAGAAGCCTCTGGGTGGGACGCTCCAACTCGTCGTCATCCAGGCCGCACTCACGCTCGTTCAAGGACTTGCGGCTGGTTGGCTGTGGCGCAGCGAGAGCGTCATCGCGCACCTTTCAGTATTGCCCGTTGCCCTACTTCCGCTCGCCGCTTTCCGCTTATTTGCCCCTCGCCGCCACCCGGGTCTGGCCGGGCTCGCCCTTGCCGGGGCCGCTATGCTGGCCGCCGGGCTTGCCCAACTCCTGCTGCCGGACCATATCGCCAGACTCGCGATTGAAGCTCCGCTGCCGGCCGGGTTGGGCGAAAATCTGGGCCAGGCCCCCTTCTTCGCCGCCCATGCGGCAGCCGGATTGATCCTTTGGGGATGGCTGCGCAATGGGGGTGACAACTTCAGAGCCGTTGGACCGGTGGCTGTGGGCGGGGCCCTGGCGATCACCTTGGCCTTGGGGTTTATGGCCCGTGACCTGAACGCCGCAGACACCGTGGGCGCAGCGATGGCCTTCGGGTGCGTCCTGGTCCTCGCCGCGGTCACGGCGGTCTCGCGGGCAAGGCGCGAAAATCTTCTTGTCACGCCCGGCGCGGCAGGACTGGCGTTCTTGCGCACGCCTGGCGGCAGCACTTCATTGAAGATGGCGCACGGTAGGCTGATCGGACCACGGGGTGACGCCTATACGATCCGCGATGGAATAGCGTGCTTCGCGAGTGCGGCAGACGTCACTGGCCGAAACAAGGATCTATCGGCGCTCTACCGCAACATTGCCGGCTTTTATGACGATAGTCAGAGAATCTACGCCGCGCTGACGGGCTTGGACCGCCTGGCCCTCGTCCGCGACTATATGGCGGACCTGCGGGTAGAGGCGGGCCAGCGCGTCCTGGAGACGTCAATCGGCACGGGACGGAGCTTCGAAGTTCTGCCACCCGACCTTGAGGTCCATGGCGTGGACCTCTCGATCGAGATGCTGGAAGTCTGCCGCGACAACTTCGCGCTCTGGAAGCGCGCTGCACGACTCTATGCCGCGAACGCGGAAGCACTTCCCTTCGCAGACGACGTCTTTGACCGTGTCTTTCACGTTGGCGGGATAAACTTCTTCAGTAATCCAGGAGCAGCGATCGCCGAAATGATCCGGGTGGCTCGGCCGGGCGCGCGGATCTTGATCGCTGACGAAACCGAGAAGCATGCGAAAGCCGTCTACGAGAATTTGCCGGCTACGCGACGGCATTTCAGGGACCGGCGAGAAGACATCGCCCCTCCCCTTATGCTCCTGCCTGAAGGTGTGCAGGAATACAGCTTTCGCACACTTCTGAACGACGAGTTTTACGTCATCAGTTTCACCAAGCCGGAGTATGGGCGGGCGGCCGCGGCCTGAGACGCGCGCGCCGGACGTCTTCAGCCGTTGTCGTGCTCTTCGCGCTCGTGGATCACATTGGCGCGGCCCACAAGAAGATGGTCGATGGGGCCGATCCGTTTCACGTCCTTCCCCGCATAGGGCATGGCGTGCAGGATGTAGCGCATGGCGTTCAGGCGGGCGCGCTTCTTGTCGTCCGACTTGATGGTGATCCAGGGCGAGTCGGCCGTGTCGGTGTGGAAGAACATCGCCTCCTTGGCGCGGGTATAGTCGTCCCACTTGTCGAGGGAGGCCACGTCGATGGGCGACAGCTTCCATTGCTTGAGGGGGTGAACCTCGCGCTCCTTAAACCGGCGGCGCTGTTCGTCACGGCTGACCGAGAACCAGAACTTGATGAGGTGGATGCCGCTGCGCACCAGGTTGCGTTCAAACTCCGGCGCCTGGCGCAAGAATTCTTCGTATTCAGAGTCGGAGCAGAACCCCATCACCCGCTCTACGCCCGCACGATTGTACCAGGAGCGGTCGAAAAGAACGATCTCGCCCGCCGTCGGCAGGTGTTCGACATAGCGTTGGAAATACCATTGGCCGCGCTCGACCTCGCTGGGTTTCTCGAGGGCGACAACCCGCGCGCCCCGGGGGTTGAGGTGTTCCATGAACCGCTTGATGGCGCCGCCCTTGCCCGCGGCGTCGCGGCCCTCGAACAGCAGGACAAGGCGCTGGCGGGAGTCCTTCGCCCAATTCTGCAGCTTGAGGAGTTCGGTTTGCAGGACGAATTTCTGCTCCTCATAATCCCGCCGCAGCATGCGGTGCTTGTAGGGATAGGCGCCATATCGCCAGTCTTCGGCAAGATCGTCCCGGGTCACGGCGGGGCGCTTGCGCTTCCTGCCGTCCAGGAACGCCCGCAGAAGTTTCGCATCGTCCGGCGACGCACCTTCCAGCAT
Source organism: Caulobacteraceae bacterium (assembly GCA_046349475.1). GTDB lineage: Bacteria > Pseudomonadota > Alphaproteobacteria > Caulobacterales > Caulobacteraceae > Acaudatibacter. The sequence continues at coordinate 12,434 of JAXMCG010000041.1, forward strand.
GGCCTGGATGGCCTCGCTGTTGGTTCCGTTCGCGGAGGGACTTTCAAGGATGGATTCCAGCGCCGCCAGTTCCGTGTCGACCGCGGCTTCGGTCGCCTCGGCCGCCAGGGAGGATTCCACGGCCTGCTTCGCCGCGGGAGCCCGCCGCGCACGGCGCGGCCGGTCAACTACGCCATTCATCAATCCTGCCCTCCAAATCAGCGAAGCAAGCAGCGTTGACCTAATTTCCGCTAGCGCATTGACGGGGGTCAAAGGAGGCCTTGCCTGCCCCGGCGGCACGCCCGTTCTATTTCCCCTGAAGGGGCGGCGTCAGATCGTCCCGACGATGGGAGATGAGACGATGAGCGGCGATCTCGATGCCTTTCGCGCCGAAGCCAGGGCCTGGCTGGAAGCGAACTTTCCGGCCTCTCTGAAGGGCCGCTCGGCTCCCGGTCAGGCCGCGAGCACGGTGGAAACCGGTGATGCGGGTCTCTGGAAACAGCGGATGGCGGACAAGGGCTGGGGCGCGCCCACCTGGCCGGTGGCCTATAGCGGCGGTGGCCTCAATGCCCGCGAGGCGCGGGTTGTGCAGGAGGAGATGGCGCGCGTCGGGGCCTATAACCCCTGCTACGTCAGCCTGGGCTTGACCATGGTTGGGCCAACCCTCCTCGACTACGGCACCGAGGAGCAGAAACAGCAGCACCTGCCGGCGATCGCGCGCGGCGAGAAGATCTGGTGCCTGGGCTATTCGGAACCCGGCGCCGGCTCCGACCTCGCCTCCCTGCAGACCAAATGCGAGGACAAGGGCGATCACTGGCTGATCAACGGCTCGAAGATCTGGACCTCCGGCGCCCACAATGCGGATTGGGCGGGTGTGCTGGTGCGCACTGACCCCACGGCCCGCAAACACAGCGGCATCAGCTTCATCCTGATCGACATGAAGAACGCGGGCGTTGACCCCCGGCCGATCAAGATGATCGGCGGCGCCTCGCCCTTCTGCGAAGTGTTCTTCACCGACGCCAAGACCCCGAAAGACCAGCTGCTCGGCCCCCTCAACGCCGGCTGGACGGTGGGCAAGCGCCTTCTGCAGCACGAACGGGCGAGCCAGACAGGGGACAATGTCACCGCCCCCAAGATCACGCCCCTGCAGGACCTCGCCAAGCGCTATGTGGGCGTGGATGAGGACGGCAAGTTGGCCGATCTCGACCTGCGCTCGCGGGTCACCGAGAACCTTATGCATTCAAAGGCACACGACCTGATGATCGCGCGGGCCCACGCGGAATCGAAGAGCAACGGCAGCCCCACCCACACGGTGTCCCTGTTCAAGGCCTCGGCGACTTATGGCTCGCAGACGCGCGCGGAACTGA
>JAXMCG010000042.1:0-6642 GCA_046349475.1 Caulobacteraceae bacterium
TAGCGACCTCTACACCTTCGGTTACCGCTTCAAGCCCTGGATCGGCGCGCCCATCGCGTCGCGCGAGGAAATCCTCAAGTACATGGGCGAGGTGATCGAGGAGAACGACCTCGGCAAGCATATCCGCTACGGCCACAAGATCCGCTCGGCGACCTGGTCCAGCACGGAGAACCAATGGACCGTCGTCGCGGCCAATGCTGCGGGCGAGACCAAGACCTTTACCTGCACCTTCCTCTGGATGTGCTCCGGCTACTACCGGATGAATGAGGGCCACACGCCCGATTGGCCGGGCATGGCCGACTTCAAGGGCCAGATCGTGCACCCGCAGACCTGGCCGGAGGACCTCGACTACAAGGGCAAGCGGGTGATCATCATCGGGTCGGGCGCCACGGCGGCCACCCTGGCGCCGGCGATGGCCGCAGACTGCAAGCACATCACCGTCCTGCAGCGCTCGCCGACCTACTTCATTCCCGGCGTGAACCAGAACGAACTGGCCAACACCCTTCGGGAGCTGAAAGTGCCGGAAGAATGGGTGCACGAGATCGTGCGCCGGCAGATCCTCGCCAACAGCGGGACCTTCGCCAAGCGCGCCTTCGAGGATCCCGAACAGGTGACCAAGGAGCTGCTAGCCGGGGTCAAGATGTTCCTCGGCGACGACTACGACATCAACAAGCACTTCACCCCGCACTACCGCCCCTGGCGCCAGCGCATCGCCTTCATTCCGGGCGGCGACATGTTCCTGGGCATCAAGAACGGCCTGGTCACAATGGTGACCGACCACATCGAGAAGTTCACCGAGAAGGGCATCCTCCTGAAGTCGGGGGATGAGCTGGAAGCGGACATCATCGTCACCGCCACCGGCTTCAACATGAACGTCCTGGGCGACATCGACTTCGTCATCGACGGCAAACCCCTGAACTTCCACGACACCGTGACCTACCGGGGCATGATGTTCACCGGTGTGCCCAACCTTGTCTGGGTGTTCGGCTATTTCCGCGCCAGCTGGACGCTGCGCTCGGACATCATCTCCGACTTCGTGGTGCGCCTCTTAGGCCACATGGACGAGCGCCAGGCCAAGCGGGTGGAGGTGGGCCTGCGGCCCGAAGACAAGGACATGAAGCTCGGCCCCTTCATCGACCCGGAGAACTTCAATCCGAACTACCTTACCCGCTCCATGCACCTGCTGCCCCAGAGCGGTGACAAGCCGGAATGGAAGCACAGCCAGGACTACAACATGGAGCGCGAGGCCCTGCCGAAGATCGATCTGGACGCGGCTGAATTCCGATACGCCTGATTTGGGCGAATTTCTTCAACGAGGCCCCGGAGCGATCCGGGGCCTTTTTGCATGCGCGCTGGACGGCGCCGCAGACTCTCCCCAAGGGCGTTTCGCGGCGGTCCGCAATTTGGCCGCTGGCCTTTCGCAAGAAAAATAGATAATCGCCGATCACCTACCGCACATTCGAGAATGGATCCCATGGCCGACACCGCGACCCTCGAACGCCCATCCGCCCAAGCCGGGGTGGAACACTTCGATGTCCTCATCGTGGGAGCCGGGATCTCCGGTGTCGGCGGCGCCTATCACCTGACGCAGGAACGGCCGCAAACCAGCTTCGTGGTGCTGGAAGCCATGGAAAGCTTCGGCGGCACCTGGTGGACGCATACCTATCCGGGCGCGCGATCAGACAGCGACCTCTACACCTTCGGCTACCGCTTCAAGCCCTGGATTGGCGCGCCGATCGCCTCGCGGGCCGAGATCCTGAAATATATGGGAGAGGTGATCGACGAGAACGATCTGGCCAAGCACATCCGCTACGGACACCGCATCACCAAGGCGGCGTTTTCCAGCCAGACCAACCTCTGGAGCGTCGAGGCGACGGAGCTCGCCACCGGCCAGGTGAAGCGTTTCACCTGCGGTTTCCTGTGGATGTGCCACGGCTATTTCCGCCAAGGCGAAGGCTACACGCCTGAATGGCCCGGCATGAGCGACTACAAAGGCCGCATCGTGCACCCGGCCTCCTGGCCGAAGGACGTCGACTACAAGGGCAAGAAGGTCCTGATTATCGGATCGGGCGCCACGGCGGCGACCCTCGGCCCGGCCATCGCCGCGGAGGCCAGCCACACCACGATCCTGCAGCGTACGCCGACCTATTTCCTGCCGGGCATCAACCAGAACGAACTGGCCAACCAGTTGCGGGACCTCAAGGTCCCAGAAGAGTGGGTGCACGAGATCATCCGCCGCCAGGTGGTGCAGCAATCCGACGCGTTCACCAAACGATGCTTCGAGGACCCGGAAACCGTGAAGAAGGAACTGGTCGGCATGGCCAAGATGTTCCTCGACGCCGAGACCGTGGACAAGCACTTCACCCCGCCCTACCTGCCCTGGCGCCAGCGCGTGGCCTTTATTCCAGGCGGCGATCTCTTCGTGGGCATCAACCAAGGCAAGGTCGGAATCGTCACCGACGAGATCGAGACTTTCAACGCCTCCGGAGTGATGACCAAAGGCGGCGTGCAGATCGACGCCGACCTCGTGATCACCGCCACCGGCTTCAACCTCTGCTCCAGCGGTGACATCGAGTTCACAGTGGACGGGGAGACACGCACCCTCGCCGACAGCGTCACCTGGCGGGGCATGATGTTCACTGGCTTCCCGAATTTCCTCTGGGTGTTCGGCTATTTCCGCGCCAGCTGGACCCTCCGCACCGAACTGGTCACCGACTTCCTGATCCGCATGCTGAAGCACATGGACGAAAAGGGCGCCAAGCGCGTCGAGGTGGCTCTGAGGCCTGAGGATCACAACATGGAGCTTGGCCCGTGGATCGATCCGGAGAACTTCAATCCAGGATACGTGACCCGCAGCCAGCACCTGCTGCCCAAGGCCGGGCCGAAGGTGGAGTGGCGCCACAGCCAGGACTATCTGACCGAGCGCGACGCCCTGCCGGCGGTCGACCTGGACGGGGCGGAATTCAAGTACAGCTGATCGCCCCCCTTTCGGAGGTGGGACGCGCTTGAGCCCTCACTAGGTTGACGCCCTTCACCGCCCCTGCCGGGCGGGCCTGTGGGGCTTTAGAATGTTTCGATATTTCATGGCGGCCGTCCTGGCGGGCGGTTTGATGCTGGCGCCGATGGCCGTGGCGGAGACTGCCTCCGGGGCGCCATGGGGCGCGCGTGGCCCGACCGCCTGTCCATCCCTGCGCCAGGGCGGACCACCGACCATCGCCCAGGCGGCGCAGCTCCTGCGCTGCAACAAGGAAAGCGCCTCCAGCGCCAGCGGGGAGCTGTGGCTGCTCAAGACCGTGGACATTCGCATGGGCCGGGCGGTGAGCTTCGCCTCAATGTACAACAGCTTCACCATGGCCGAGGCGGACACCACACAGCGGGTTTATCCGATCAATGGAGGGTGGACCTGGTCGATCTGCACCCTGTTATCGGACACGCGCAATCCGGGGCGCAACTGCCGCGAGGTCGATGTGACCCGGGCCAGCGGCGTCTGCTGGAAGACCCGCGCCCACGAATGGCGCTGCACGATGAACGGCGCGTCCCAGCCCTCGCGGTACAACCTCCCGCCGCCGCGTTAGGACGGTGGCGGCTCACATGAAGAATAGGCCGACCGCGCAGGCGTAGCCGATGATCACGGCCACCCCGATGCCGAAACACCCGGGGCGGTCTTCGCGGCTATTGGTGAACTGGGCGACAAAGGTGAGCCCGCACATCAGCAGGACAAAGCCGAGGAAGATTTTCCAAAGCACCGTACCAGCCAGATCGAAGGCGGCCGCGTGACGGTCAAACCAAGCCTGCACCTGGCCGATATCGCCCCCGAAAAGGGCGACGACGCCGAAGAAGATGCAGAATAACAGGAAGAGGAACCCGAACAGTTGGGCCGCCCGGCTGCCCAGGCGCAGGCCGATCGACAGCGGCACGGTTAAGAACCTCGCCAGGTTCCAGAGGTAGCGCAGGAAGCCCATGGGGCGAGCCTAGACCGTAGGTCTTCGGAGCGGCATCCATTTGGTGACTGACACCTGCGGAAGATGCGTAAGATGCGCGAAGAGACGACCAGGGAAGTCCAAAGGATGCGCGCCCCACTCGCCGACGACGCCACGGTGGTGGCCCGGATATTCGACCACATCGACAACCACACCACCGATCTGGCCGAGGAGGTGTGGCGCGAGCCAACCGCCAACTATTTCGATCCAGACCGGCTGTCGGCGGAGATCAGCCTGATGCGGCGCCTGCCCGTGCCGTTTTGCCCCTCGGCGGCTCTAATGGAGGTTGGGTCCTATGTGGCCCTCCAGGCGGCGGGCGTACCCATCCTGGCGGTGCGGGGGACGGACGGGACTGTGAGGGCGTTCCGCAATGCGTGTCGTCACCGGGGTGTGCAGCTGGCGGAGGGCGCCGGCTGCAGGACAACGTTCGTATGCCCCTACCATGCCTGGACCTACGGACTGGATGGCGCCCTGCGCGGAATTCCGGACGACTACGGCTTTCCCGGGCTGAACAAGGCGGAGCATGGCCTCGCGCCGGTCAAGGCGCGAGAGGCGGGCGGGCTGGTCTGGATCACGCAGGAGGGTGACGGCGACGACGCGGCGATCGATCTCGTGCCCGAACTCTTCCCAGAAGATTGGCGCGTCATCGGTCAGGGCCACAGTGAAATTGAGGCCAACTGGAAGGTATTCGCCGAGGGCCTTATCGAGGGCTATCACATCAAGGCGACGCATCCTGAAACCTTCTATCCGCGCCAGTACGACAACCTGAATGTGATCGAAGGATTCGGCCGCAACAGCCGCGTCACCTACCCGTTCCAGAACATTGAAAAGTACCGCGACGTCCCGGCGGAAGCGCGCAGGATCGATGCCGTCTCCACCCAGGTCTATCACCTGTTTCCCAATGCGGCGGTGGCGACCTTCCCAACGCACAGATCGCTGACCATCATGGAACCCCTCGGCCTCGGCCGCACGCGCACGACGAGTTTCACCCTCACCAACCGGCTACAGACGGGTGAGCAGAAAGCGCAGGTGGACCGGCGCCGAGATTTCGTGACCGAGGGCGCTCGCGAGGACCGGGCGGTTCAGATGGCTGTTCAGCGGGGTCTGGCGGCGGGCGCCAATACACACTTCACCTTCGGGCTCTTCGAGGGCGCCTTAACCCGCCTGCATAAAAACCTGGCCGAACTGATCGGAGCCTGACGGCCATGGATCTTCAGCTTACCGGCAAGCGCGCCCTCGTCACGGGCGGTCGAAGCGGCATCGGCAGGGCCATCGCCCGGCAGCTCGCCCTGGAAGGTGTTCGGGTGGCCATCGCGGCGCGGGACCTGGCGGCCACGGAGCGTGCGGCCGCCGAACTTTCTGCCGAGACGGGCGGTGAGATCTACGGGTTTTCCGCCGACACCGGCGATGACGGCTCCGTCAAAGCTCTGATCGCCGCCGTGGCGGTGCGCCTCGGCGGGATCGACATTCTGGTCAACGCGGCCGCCAAGCCGGGCGGAGGCGGGCCGCCGCCAAAGCTGGCGGAGGTGACGGACGATCTCTTCTGGTCGGACGTCAATGTGAAGGTGATGGGCTATCTGCGGGTGGCCCGCGAGGCCGCGCCCCTCATGGCGGAGGCGGGTTGGGGCCGGATCATCAATATCAGCGGCCTGGCGGCGCGGCAGACCGGCTCGATCATCGGCTCGGTGCGCAATGTGGCGGTCTCAGCCCTGACCAAGAACCTCGCCGAGGAGCTGGGACCGGCGGGCATCAACGTCACCGTCGTGCACCCTGGCATGACCCGCACCGAACGCATTCCGGCTCTGGCCGCGGCGATGGCCGGGCGCCTGGGGATCACGCCCGCCGAGGCCGAGCAAAGGCTGGGCGGCGGCAATCTCATCGGCCGGATGGTGGACGCGGCGGAGGTGGCCGATGTAGTCGCGTTCCTGGCCTCGCCCCGAAGCGTCAGCATTACTGGCGACGCGATCGCCACGGGCGGCGGGGTTAAAGGGCCGATCCACTATTAGGGCACGAGCACCACCCGGCCAACGGCCGCACGGCTCTCGATATAGGCGTGGGCGGCGGCGGCTTCGGAGAGCGGGAAGGTCTTGTCCAGGAGCACCGTGTAGTCCCCCGCCGCCACGCCATCGATATAGCGCTGGACCATCGCCCTGACGCGGGGCGTCGCCATCTCGTAGCCGAGGCCGAGGCCGATCAAGGAACGGTTGCCCCCCATCAGAGAGGCGACATTGATGTCCATCGGCTCACGGGCCGTGACCCCAATGAAGGTGGCGCGTCCCTTCCAGCCCAGCACCTGCACGCACTGTTTCAGCGAGCGGCCGCCATTGCCGTCCAGCGTGACGTCGACGCCCTTCTTCTCGGTGAGCTCCATGACCCGCTCGACGACGTTTTCATTGGCCGAGACGATGCCATGGTCGAGGCCGAGGGCGTAGAGGGGCTCCAGACGCGCGGCGCTGGAGGCCGTGGCAATCACCTTCGCGCCCGCCTTCTTCGCCACCTGGATCGCGGCCATGCCGACCCCCGAGGCGCCCGACTGGATGAAGGCGGTCTCGCCCGCCTCAAGGTGGCCATAGGCGATCAGGCAGTTGTCCGCGGTGCCGAAGGGGATGGGGATGGCCGAGGCGATGTTGATATCCATGCCGGCCGGCAGCTTCCAGGCGGT
>JAXMCG010000043.1:0-5301 GCA_046349475.1 Caulobacteraceae bacterium
GCCGTGGACCCCGTGGTCAGCACGCAGAGCGGCGTGCGGCCCATCTGCACCGCCGTGGAGCTGAGCTCCATGATCCAGCCGCCCGGCGGCAGCATGTTGGCGAAGAAGCTGGTGCGGCGGGCGTCGACGTCGATAGTGACGCTGGAGCGGTCCGGCGCGACCGTGGTGGTGACCGTGTAGGTAACCTGATCAAGATTGGTGGTCTGGGCGGCGATGAAGTCGCGGGCCCGCGCCTCGACCCCAACCGAGTCGGCGACGGCGATCTGCTTGGCGGCGTCGAGGGCGGCGGCGTCGACCACGGCCTGCAGGCTGGCGCGGTCGGCGTTGACGGACGCCAGGTCGATGGCGCCGCAGACCAGGAGGGCAAGGGCCGGAATGGCAATGGCCGCCGTCGTGGCGACGCCGCCCCGCGCATCGCGCAGGAGACGCCCCGCCAGGGCTTTAAGGGCGGCGCCTAGGTTCACGCGGCCTCGTTGTCATCGGCCAGGCGCACGTGCGGATCTTCCTGCGCGGCCAGGGCGTCGGGGGCGTCATCGGCGAAATCAGGGTCGGCGGCGGCGCCGAGGGCGGCGGCGAAGGCCGCGGCTTTCGGCTTCAGGTCAGGGTAGGCCGACAGGGCGGCCACCAGGAACTTGGAACTCTCCGAAGCCACCCGGTTCATCATCCGGCGGGTTTTCTCGCCACTCGTTCGGGCGCGCGACCGCTCCTCCAGGAGCGCCATCTCATTGCAATGGGTGCGGTGGACGTAGCGCACCTGGTAGGAGAGTAGGCGCCAGTTGAGCGGCTTGGAGACGAAAGACGTCGCCCCGGCCTCAAAGGCCCGGTCGATGGCGGCGACATCCTCGCGGCCGGTGACGACCAGGACAGGCAGCCGCAAGGTGGCGGGGTCGGCGCGCAAGGTGCGCAAGAGTTCGAAGCCGTCCATGCGCGGCATCTCGAGGTCGAGCAGGACCACGTCCGGATGGCGTTCGCGGATCTTTTCGAGAGCTTCCAGTCCGTCGCCGGCGGTCTCGATCTCAACATTGTCGGCGGCCAGATGGACGGCGGCGAACTCCCGCAGAATCGGGTCGTCATCCACGAACAGGATGCGGAGGTTCTCCTGCATCACGTAGTAGAAAGCCCCGGGCTGGCGAATGCGGGTTTCCATTGGGCGGAGACGGATTCCTGGGTAGCGCGGCCTCCAGTTAAGGGCAGGGTCATTAATCTTGGGTAACGACGATAACCTAACTGATTGTCGTCAAACCCCTTTCCATGCCGAAACCCCCTCAAAAGCGGCGCCTCAAGTCGATCTCCGGGAAGCTTACCGTCCTGGTTGTGGCGTCGGTGGGCATCGCCATTGCGATCCTGACGGCGGTCACGGCCTGGCGTGAGGGCCAGCGCGAGGCCGTCCTTGAGGCCGACCGGCTGCAGGCCACGGCGGCCGTGCTGGCCTCGATGTCGAACGAGGCCGCGGCGAACAATGACGCCGCCGGCGCCTTCAAGGCCTTGCGCGCTATCAATCTGATGCCTGGCGTAAAATATGCGCGAGTTGAAGGACTTGGCGGGCGCGTTATTTCCGAGACCGGCGCGGCGACCCGTCTGACGCGGGACGCGAGAAGCGGCGCCGGGGGGCGGCTTTCTTTGCTCTCGGTGATGACCTCCAGGAGCCTGGAGGCGTCCGCGCCGATCACCTATGGCCGTCGCCCGGTCGGCCGGGTGGTAATCCTGGGCGAGCTGCGCGGAGCGGGGAATCGCTGGGTGGGCGCATTGCTCATCAGCCTGGCGGCCGGGGCGATCGCAGCGGTGGTCGGACTGATTGTCGCATGGCGCCTGCAACGGCAGATACTGCGGCCGATCTTCGCTCTCACCGGAGCCATGGGTGACGTGCGCGAGAAGCACGCCTTCGACGCCCAGGTGGCGGTGAGCTCCGACGATGAGATCGCCGAACTGGTGGACGGCTTCAACGCCATGCTGGGGGAAATCCGCAGCCGCGACGCGGCCATCGCCGAACACATGGCCGGGCTGGAGCAGACAGTCTCCGAACGCACCGCCGACCTCTCGGTCGCCAAGGAAGCGGCGGAAGCGGCGAACCTCGCCAAGAGCGATTTCCTGGCCACCATGAGCCACGAAATCCGCACGCCGATGAACGGCATCATGGTGATGGCCGAAATGCTGGCGGCCGGGGACCTGGCGCCCAAGCAGAGGCGCTTCGCCCATGTGATCGCCAAGTCGGGCGGAAGCCTCTTGTCGATCATCAATGATATTCTCGACTTTTCGAAGATCGAGGCCGGCAAGATGGAGCTGGAGGACGGCGAGGCCGAGCCGGCGGAGCTGGTGGAGGACGTGCTGGCCCTCTTCTGGGAGCGGGCGCGCTCGAAGGGGCTGGATCTGGCGGCCTTCGTCGATCCGGCCGTCCCGGCCCGGGTGAAGGGCGATCCGACGCGGCTGCGCCAGGTGATCGGCAACCTCGTCAACAACGCCATCAAGTTCACGGAGACCGGAGGCGTGCTGGTCAGCGTCACCACGGCGCCCGGCGGGCAGCTGGTCTATGCCGTGCAGGACACCGGCATCGGCATCGCCAAGGACAAGATTGGCGGCCTGTTCGGGGCCTTTACCCAGGCTGACCAGACGACCTCGCGCCGCTTCGGCGGAACAGGCCTGGGCCTGGCCATCTGCAAGCGGCTGGTGGAAGCCATGGGCGGCCATTTCAAGGTGACCAGCGAGGAAGGCCGGGGCTCGACCTTCGCCTTCGCCCTGGCCAGCGAGACGCTTGACGAGGCTTCGGCCTGGCCGCGCTTCGCCGAGGGCGCGGCGGCGCGGATCGTCGCGGACGGGCCGTGCGCCCGGGCCGCCCTCGGCCGCTATCTCGGCGCGGCGGGGCTCGGCAAGGCCGGGCCGGATGGGACGCCCCTGATCACCATCGCCGATGCGGACGCCCTGGATCTGATGAGCGGGCGCGAGGGGCCGGCAGTCTGCCTGGCGGAGTATGGCGATGACCGGCCCGCGCGTCTGGTGCGCGACGGCAAGGCCGACATCACCCTGACCCAGCCCCTGCGCCAGGACGACCTGCGCCGGTTGCTCTTCCAGGTCCTGCGGGGCGAAACCCTGAGCGACCCCGCCGCCGAGGAAGTCCGCGAGGCCGCCCAGAGCCTGCCGGCTTTCGCCGGGGCGCGGGTGCTGGTGGTGGACGACAGCGCGGTGAACCGCGAGGTCGCCCTGGAAGCCCTGGCGCGGCTGGAGGTTCAGGCGAGCCTCGCCGAGGACGGGCGCGAAGGCGCGGACGCGGCCCTGACCGAGGGCTTCGACCTGATCCTGATGGACGGCTCGATGCCGGTGATGGACGGCTATGAGGCGACCCGGGACATCCGCCGCCGTGAGGAGGTCTTTGGCCGCCGCACCCCGATCATCGCGCTCACCGCCCACGTGGTCGGCACGGCGGCGGATGCGTGGCGCGAGGCCGACATGGACGGGGTGCTGCACAAGCCCTTCACCCTGGCCAAGCTCGCCGAAATCCTGGGCCGGTTCCTGACCGCGACGCCGAGGACGACCCCGGAACCCACCGCGTCCCCCGCCGTCCAGGCCGACGCCGCCCCGGCGCCCGAACCGGCTGGGAGCGGCCTGATGGATCCGGAAGTCACCGCCCAATTGGCCGGCATGGCGGCGGCGGGCCGGGAGGATTTCGTGGCCCGCGTGCGGCAGCTCTACCGGGACAATGCCCCCGCCGCCGTGCAAGCCATCGCCGACGCCGCCGAGGCGGGGGACGCCGAGGGCGGGGCCCGCGCCGCCCATGCCCTGAAATCCATGAGCCTGAACATCGGGGCCCGGGCCGTGGCTGAGGAGGCGGCGCGGCTGGAGGCCCAGGCGCGCAATGTCGGCCCCATCGACCAGGCGGCCGCCGAAGCCATCCAAAGATTGCTGCGCGCTACACTCGACGTGCTGGACGGCCCTGGCCCCGCCGCGCCCGCCATCGTGAGCGACGGGCTTTCCAGTGAGGACCGGGCCCTCTGCAACGAGTTGGAAGGGGCCGCCGAGCGCGGGGAATTCAGCCTCGTCTACCAGCCCCAGTTCGGCCGGGAGAGCGAAGGCATCACCGGGGCCGAGGCCCTTCTGCGCTGGACCCACCCAAGGCTGGGGCAGGTCAGCCCGGCGAGGTTCATTCCCCTGGCCGAGCAGAAGGGGCTGATCCGGCCGATCACCCGCTGGGCCCTGCGCCGGGCCATCGACGAGGCCGAAGGGTTCGGCGCCCTGCCCATCGCCGTCAACGCCTCGGCCCGGGACTTCGACGCCCCGGACTTCGCCGACGAGGTGGCGGTGATGATGTCACGCCGGCGCCTGGCCCCAGGCCGGCTGGAGATCGAGGTCACCGAGACGGCCATCCTGGGCGATGTAGAGGCGGCGCGGGCCACCATCGACCGCCTGCATCAAATGGGGGTGAAGGTCGCCCTGGACGACTTCGGGGTGGGCTATTCGAGCCTCAACCACCTTCGGCTCTACCCCTTCGACAAGCTGAAGATCGACCGGGTGTTCATCCAGAACTGCGACACGGACGTCGCCTCCGCCGCCCTGGTGCACGCCGTCGTCAGTGTCGGCCGCGCGCTCGGCATGAAGATCGTGGCCGAGGGCGTGGAGACCGAGGGGCAACAGAAGTTCCTGCGCATCTCCGGCGTCCACGCCCTGCAAGGCTTCCACCTGGCCCGCCCGATGCCGGCCGAGGCGCTGCGGGCCCTGCTGGTGAAGCCGGAAACGCTGGCGGGGTAGCCCTTCTTCGCCGAGGCCTCGAAGGGTGGGCCGCGGTTCCGCGCTCTTGACCGTATTTCACCGTTATTGGCCGTATTTGCAAAATGCGAAAATACGGTTTTGGATTTTTACGGGCGCCTCCGGGGTTTTCGCGAATTATCGACTACGGCCTTAGGATTTTCCCGGGCGCTTCAGGGTTTTTGCGGGAGATGTTCGGCGATCAGTTCGAGGTAGCCGTCGGGGTTCTTTTCCCGGTAGGCCGCCAGGAAGGCGGCATGGTTGCGGTGGAAGTCGCGCAGGATGTCCTGGGTGATATTCACCCGCTTTTTGCGGGGCTTAGTGTCCTTGGCGCCGCGCGGCCGGCCGGGATTGCCGGGGCCGAGACGTCCCTTCGCGTCGCGCAGGGCGGGCTTTAGGGCAGCGTAGCGGGCGGTGATGTCTTCGAGGGTGGGTTCCGAGCTCATGGGGTCGTTCCGGCGTTGCGAGAGAAGTTCGCAATATACGACCTATGTTCGCAATTTGCAATTCATTTGTTCGGTTTGGGGGACGCGCTCCTTTAGGGGCGTGCCCCCGGGGTGTTGGCGG
>JAXMCG010000044.1:0-3305 GCA_046349475.1 Caulobacteraceae bacterium
TGCAGGCCGCCGACGCCCTCGGCCTCGCCCCCTCCGTCCTTCTGAAGACTCTGATGGCCCTGGTCGACAACAAGCCCGTCCGCGTCATCGTGCCCTCCGACCGGGAGGTCTCCATGAAGGCCCTCGCCGCCGCCGTTGGCGGCAAATCGGCCCAGATGATGAAACCCGCCGACGCGGAGCGCCTCACCGGCTACAAGGTTGGCGGCATCAGCCCCTTCGGCCAGAAGAAGCCCTGCCCGGCCGTCATCGAGGAAGACGCCCTCTTCGAGGACGCCGTCTATATCAACGGCGGCCAGCGCGGCTTGATCCTGAAACTCGATCCGGAAGCGGCGATGAAGGCGGCCGGCGCCATTGCGGCGGCGATTTCGAGCTAGGGCCTACCCACCAAAGCATTTAGCAGAAACCCCCGTCGAACGCTTGATGGAATGGTTTTTCGGACGGTCGATCCTGTCAAGGACGGCCCTCCGGGCCGCCGCGCCGCGGTGACGCCTGCAAGGCGTCATCCTCGACTTGATCGGCCGCTCCGAAATCACGCTCCGCCAAGCGGTTTACGGCGGCGTGTCGTACGCGGGGAAATCAGCCGGCTCAAACGCGCCGGGCGTGGAAGTCCGCGCGGCTCACCGCATATTCGGCCGCGGCGATTTCCAGTTAGAACACCCGGGCGTGGCCGAACCAGGCGACCCGGATCTGCTCGTTCTTCTCGTTATAGCCCACCAGGGTGAGGCCGCTGGAGCGCCAGACGGCGGCCCGTGACTTGGCCTGAATGTCAGCCGACTGCACGATCGTCGCCAAGCCCATCACCCCCTCGTGCGGGTTGTCGAGCGACCAGGTCTCGATGGCCTCACGCGCCTCGCGGGCGATGATCCGGGCCACGCTGTGACCTCTGAACTCCGGCGCGACCACGCAGCGGAACATGGCGAAGTTGTTCTTCAGGAACGGCAATTCGCGGATCACCGTGGTGGAGACAGCAGCCAGCTTGCCCTCCGAATAGGCGAGGACGCAGAGTTCCTTCAGCCGGTCCTGGGGCGACACCCCGGCCGGCAGCACGTTTTGTTCGCGCCAGAACGCCTCGGCGTCCGCCTCCAGCTGCGGATCGTCCTTGCGCCAGGCCACGCGCCACTCGATGCCGAGCGCCTCGGTGTCGTCCAGTTGGGGCCGGGCGCGTTCGGGGATGTAGGACATCGAACTCTAATCCTTGGCGAGGTGGGCAAGGTCGTCCGTCAGGTAGCCGAAGCGGCGCATTTGCGGCGCATGGGCTTCCACGATGCGGCGAATCTGCCGGCGGTTCAGTACGTCCTTCCACTGTCCGGCCTTGCCAACACGGAAGAATGTCTCCGCGCTGTCGGGCTTCTCGCGGAAGCCGTTCTTCGCCTCCTGACGCTGCAGGTTACGGAACGAGGCGCGGTCGATGGCCTCGATCAGCTGCACGGCGTTTGGGGTCAGCAGCAGATGCCGGGCGAGTGCGCCGAAGGTGACGATCGGCTTTTCCAGCATGTCCTCATAGCGCAGGACATGGATCGCCCGGTGCGGCCGGGCGGTCCAGCTCTCTACGTTCTGGCTCCAGGACCCGTAGACTTCATACACCTGGGTGTCGGTGACGGCGGTTTCGGTGTTCGCCTCGGCCATGCGCGCGATGGCGGTGTCGAGGTCGACCCCCATGTGGTGAGCGAAGCTGATCGCCACATCCAGGGGGTTGCGCACCACATAGATCGCGCCCGAGGTCACCTTCAGATTGATCGTCGGATAGCCCCGGTCGGTGACCAGAGCGTGGTGGGTCTTCACCAGGGCCAGGCCCTGGGTGTTGTCGGCCATTTCCGCCTGCACCTTGGGCCGGGCCGCGGCGATTTCCGCGCGCGTCGCCTGTATGACCAGCTTGCCGAGCAGCGGCTCGTAGCGCTGGGCCGAGAGGTCCCAGGCCGTGAACTCGTTGATCGCATTGATGTCGTGCTCGCGGGTGTCCGCCCCGCCCAGGATGTCGAAGAGGTTGTGCAGAAAGGCCCGGATCCAGGTGTTCCCGGATTTCGGATAGGACGCCACCCAGACGATGCCGTTGACCCGGTCGGGCGCGGCCTTGTCCTCGGGGGCAGGCGTGTCAGTCGAGACGGGCATGTGGAAACCAGGCGACGCGGAACTGTTCGTTCTGCGCTGTATAGCCCACCAGGTCGAGCCCCGTGCGCCAGACCGGCTGGCGGCGCGAATCCAGAGGCGCCTGTATGACCGCCCCGACCCCTGTAACCTTTTCCTCTGGATGGCTAAGGGACCAGGCCTCGAGAATCTCGATGGAGCGAACGGTAAGCCAATGGGCCAGGTGATGGCGCGCCATGTCGGGGGCGACAGCGACGCGGTGCATGGCCAGACGTGTCCGCAGGAACGGGGTATCGCGCAGGGACGCCGTGGTGACACCCACGAGCCGCCCCTCCACGTAGGCGCAAAGATTGATCTGCTTGGCCCGCTGCTCGACGCTTTCGCCCGGCGTCAGCAGGCGATTGTCTACCCAGAAAGCCTTGGCGTCCGCCTCCAGTCCGGGATCCTGACGCCGCCAGCCTTCGCGCCAATCCACGCCCAGACTGTCCGGAACCTGGGGCGGCGGATCGACCCGTGCGGGAAACGGCACGGCTCAAGACGCCCTTACGGGAAACGCCAGACGATGCTGGCGAAGGGGCCATCCACATAGCGGTTAGAATCCCGCGCGCCGGTGAAACCACCGTCGAGGATATCGCTGAGGGCCTCGGCCTTGTAGCCCACCTTGATCCGGAAGGGGCCCTCGCCGGGCCGCCAGACCAGCGCCAAAGCAAGGCCGATGTCCGAGACCGTGTGGTTGTCCGACCTGTCCGCCGGACCGCCCGGTAGCGTGAAGTCCACCTTGGTGTCGCCGAACAGCACGGAGGCGAAGACGTCGCCTTCGAAGGAGAAACCCATCTCCCCTGCCCGGCCCGAGAACGGCGATTCGACGTGCACCGAGGCGATTGGACCAAATCCGGTGAAGGAGCGGCCGATCGGGCCGTTGGTGCTGAAAGCAGCCGCGGTTTTGGCGCTCGCCGGAGCGGTATTGCCGCCATACTTCGAAGAGGTCGAGAAACTGACGAGGCTGTCCGTGCGATAGTCGGCATAGCGGACGCCAACCGAGACCGTCGCACGGGTGGCGCCGCCGAGGCCGACGTCACGGCCGATTTGCAGATCCGCCAGGACGAAGTGCTCGTCCTGCTCTACGCTGCCGCTGGAGGAATACTTGCCAGACGAATAGCTGGTGGAAAAGGTCTCGGTCGACGCCCTGCCATAGGTCACATGGCCGCTGAACACGAACG
>JAXMCG010000045.1:0-5868 GCA_046349475.1 Caulobacteraceae bacterium
TCTTAGAAATCGACACTTGACGGACCGCCGTCCGGCCTATCTCCGTGCCGGTGCTCGGCACTGAACCAGCGCAAGGGAGAACCGAACGCGCGTAAAGCAGGGGGTGACGGTGCCCGACCGCGCCCGTGGACCGCGATCCAATCGAGGGGAATTTCGGGAGAACGGTATCGGCACCGGGCGCTGTCCGTCGGCTTGCGTCCGCGAACTTCAGCCACGGCGGTACGGGATAGAACTGCTGCTTCTCCCGATCAAGAATCATCTCACTTTCCCAAATGGAAACGGTTCTGTCGCCAGAAATGGAACGCGAGGAAGCCAAACACCAAGGATGGCGCCACGATCGGCAACCATTCCAACCATTCGTCCAAATTCGC
Organism: Caulobacteraceae bacterium; assembly: GCA_046349475.1. Taxonomy (GTDB): domain Bacteria; phylum Pseudomonadota; class Alphaproteobacteria; order Caulobacterales; family Caulobacteraceae; genus Acaudatibacter. Next base: position 372 of record JAXMCG010000045.1, read on the forward strand.
CATTGTTAGTGATCCGACTTTTTCGGCTGCGTGCGAGGGTTCTGCATTGGGGCGGGCGGCCGCTATTCTCAGCCGTTCATCGTTGCATCGCTCCAGCCACTCGGACGATGGCGCCAATTTGAGCGAACGGCACCAATCGCATCCCAATTCCGTCATCGACGAAGAGGCCGGCGCGATCCAGCCGCGTCACTCGCGGCATGTCAGAGATGCGGGCATAAAGCCCAACCTCCCGCACCCGATCGCCAGCCCGCGCCTCGGCCCTCGGAATGAATGTGACGGCGTTCAAGGTCTTCTCCAGCACGCGGCGATTTGCGTGCTGCTAATGCTCAACGAGGGGACCTAGTTCATATGCGAGGATCGCAAAGCCATGTCGGGCCGGTGTCGGCTCGGCCTGACAAAGGCCCTTGATCTGGACTTGTCGGCCGGACTGCGTCCACGCGGGCCTGCTGCCCGGCATGCCGCAGCGAGCCGGCACGTGGCCGGTACGGACCGGAGGTACTCGAGAGCGTTTGGAAGCACCGAAGCGGCTGGCGAGGCTGGAAATGGCCTGAAACCGCCACCCTGCCCCAGGCACTCCTCGTCGCCATGCTGTCGCGGACGCTCTGGGGTCGCGCTACAATCCACCGATGGCCACCCGGCAAACCGGATCCGATCCCGACGAGAACGCGAGGCGCCTGCGCGAGCGGTTCGCCCGGGTGCCGATCGGCGCGCCTCGACATAGGGCCGCCCCTCGGACACGATGTATTGGGCGCGGCCGGGCCTCGTGGCCGCGTGCGTCGCGACGCTGTCCGGCCAGCCCATGGCCAGCCATGGAGCGTTCCCTGCTATCGGCGCCTTCCCAACTGCACCGCGGCGCGGGCGTTCGGGGTCGACCGGGCCCGGGTCGGGCAGCCCGGGTACTATGCCCGACATGACGCGGACGGGGACGGGATCGCGTGCGAGCCGATCCCGGTTGAACGGCCTGCGCGGTCGCGACAGTGACGATGGGCGCCGGCGAGCCCCTACTGATGAATGTTACCTCGCGAGACGTATCGACGCGTCACGACCTGGAAAACACCTTGTTTTTCAAGGGCTACAGGCAGCGCCGACCATATCATCGTTACGGTTCGAAATGGCTGGTCCGGTTCCTTTGAGCAACTGGTCGCGGGGGCGATCCCCGCCCCGCTCACCAGTCGTCACCGGTTGAGCAACATCTACGCCGAGAGGCTGCTGACCGCCGCCTCACAGTTGCCGGACGCCTCGATTGCGCGAACGCATTCGGCAACTTGCTTTCAAGTGGCAGCCTTCGTCAGGACGGCGGGAACTGGCGAGCAACGGTCCCGGCTCAACGGGGACTCTGCAACAGGAAACCCGGCGGACCAGCGCTGGTCGGCCGGTGGGCGCGGACGAGCACCCCTAGCCGGCAGGCGACCCGCGTACGGCGGCGAAAAGGACGACCAGGGCGGCAAGGACCGCATAGACCTGGGAAACGTCCGACAGGGACATGGGAGGGGCCCGCGGCTGGCGCGACAGATGGCAGATATTCCTACAAACGGACCGTCAGCGCAACCGGCCGCGGCAAGCGGCGCACATCGGCGGCCGTAGCTCCTCACGCGACGGGCGGGCCAGGGCGTCCTGCAGGTCCCGTCGGACGGCGGGACAGCCCACTCAGGGCGACGACGTGGCCGGAGGGGCGCCAAGGTCGGCGACGGTGAGCCTGGTCGTCACCATCATGGACACGGCCCTGTCGAGCACCCGGAGTTGCTCCACGTACTTCTCGTCGCCTGCTCCCCGCGTCAGTGCCTGCGCCTGCGCGGCAAGGACGTTCCTCTTCGCCTCGAGGAGGAGGTCGCAGAGCACGACCGCTTCCCGCTTCGTCAATCGCTGCATGCCCGGGCACCACACTCGCCGCCATCCGGATCGCACGCCTCCGGTGAAGCAAGCTTGAACCGAAGCACAGCAATGAGGGCCTATCGGCCCATCCTTGCCCGATCGACGCGCTCTCCCGCGGCCTTGCGCCATGCGCAGTGACGAAAGATGCCGAACGATCCGGACACCTTCGCGTTTGCGCACCTGTGAGGTGCCATGTTCCTTCAGTCCATCTTTCTCGTCGTCATGATCACCGCCTTCGGCATGCTCGCGGGCACGCTGACGATGACGACCGAAGCCCGCTGCGTTCTCATCGACTGCCGCTGATGCGCCACGTATGCCGGGCAGCCGACGACCACCCGTCTGTCGCGTTCCCGGTGTCAACCCGTTGCCGGCCGGTGGCGTGCGTATCTCAGGCCCCGAACAGAGGCGGCACGAACCTCACCGCACTCTCGATCTCGGCCAAGGCAATCCGGTCCTCGCCGGTGCCGTCCTTGACGACCACCACCGGCCCCTCCACGCGGAGCACCTCGGGCAGGCGGTGGAGCGCGTGTTCGCGGCCGGCGATGCAGACGCGATCGCCAGGCTGAATCGCGGACAGGGGAATGAGTTGCATCGCCGACATGGCGTCGTCTCCGCGGTTGGGGCCGCGCGAGGGACGCAGTCCTGAGGCAAATGCCTAGGCACTTCGGAACGACCCTACTCCCTGGTAGCCGCATCCCCAGCGAATTCGGCGGCGCCTCATGAAGGCCCATGGCCAGCGGCTGCGCGCAGGCCTGCGCCGCCGGCGGTCGCCCATCAGCACCTGCCGCTTCACTTCGCTCGCCATCCACGAGGCCCAGGGCGTCACTTCGGCATCCCGCCGCCGGCCGCAAGGAGCACCGCAGCCGCCTGGCCGATGGGTGGCGAACGGGGTCTGCGGGCTGACCGGCAGCAAGCACCACGGCACGGCGGCAATGGCCCCGCAGCAGACGATGGACATGCGTGACGCGGCGTGCTTCGCTGGGCGAGTGTTTCGGCGGTCAGCGGTGAAGATGCACGGCCTGGGACGCTTTCCTGCCGCCCCGCACCGCGAAGTCGTGGCCGCGAGGCGAGAGCGATGAGGTCCAGCTTCGTCCTGGATGGCGAGATCGCACTGATCGGCCTCGCCGGGCCTCGGGACCGATGTGCGTCGGCCAGAGGGATCGCGCCGCACGTGCCAGCGCGCCTGCCCCGCGCAGACGTGTTCACCGACAGAGCGCAGGAACCGAAACGAAATGCGTCATTCCGGCGTTCTGAATTCGTCTCTTGCGGACGGGCACAATGCGAAATTCAACGACGAGATCGCGCACCTCGAGTGCAGGGCCGTCGCCCTCCCACGGCGCGGCCTGGCATTGGCCCGGGCGTTCGTCGCCCATGTCGGGGCCCTGAGCGCGGCGATTCCTCGCGGCCTACTCGCACACCCTCGGTCAGGACGTGGCCTGCCGCTGTCCATGGCCTTGCTGGTGCTGGCGGCCTCGCCGCCCTGGTCGATGCAAAGCCGCCGGCTCGCCGCCCTCGCGATCTACCGCCACCCGGTCGATCTCCCCGAGCGTTCAGGACGACGGACGGTCGCCCGGGGGCGCAGCGATCCGCTCGACCAATCGCGGCTCGGCGAATGGCTGTCCCGACCCCGCACGTCAGGAGCGCGGGCGCCCTCCGGTTCCGCAGGCCCTGAAGCCGCGATGCATTGCGCGGCAAACCTGGATCTTTAAGCGAAGCCGTTGACCCGCTGGCTCAATGCCGCGGGTCGCGGGGATCAACCCCCGGGCTGAAGCCGTCCCGGCGGCTCCATCCACGAACCGGGCCTTGGCTCGGCCGCCGCGACCAGCGCCTTCGACAACGCTCTGCCTGCTCCTGGGTCAGCATGCAGGACAGGGAGCCCTTCGCATCCTCAAGGTGGAAGGCCACCAACGCGCCCCGGCCTGGCGATCCACACGCTCGCCTGTCCGGATCTCATCGGCCCGCGACGGATCGTGTCCGCCAGCCTGACCTGAACGCATCTTGGCTGCCACGTACCCCTACAAACCGAACGCCTGCCATCTGGCTACGAAATCAGCACCCACAATTTATTGGTGCAGCGGTTAACAACCCGCAATCAAATCGGTAACAAACGCCGTTTTCCGCTATCCCGCCACTTTGGCTTGATGTTAAATCAAAGCGCGGTGTTAAAACGGAAATGCGGATGCGCGGTCTCGGCCCGACGAACCCGTTCGTCGTGTTCCACCCGAGCTTCGGCTTCACGGTGGGCGTGCTGCTGTTGCTGTTCGTCGTCCCGGACTGGACAGCCGAGGGCGAATACCGGACGGACGAGAGGTCGCGGGCGGCAGCGAGCCACGCCGGCAACGTGCTTCAGACGATCCGGGTGGGTATCACCGGTTGCGCCCAGGCCTTCTGGGCCGACGTCAGGGGAAAGGACCCGCGCGACGTCACCAGGGGACGTTCGCGCACCTTCGAGCGCAGCTCGCAGGCCTGTGCAGGCCCTTGAGGAGGGCCGTGCGTGACGACGAGGCAGGCCCGGGCCGAGGGGCGCGACCGCCGGAGGGACGGCCGCGCCAGGATCGGCCTTCAGCCCTTGGGCGGGAGCCGCAGGACCCAGCCCGGCTGGATCAGGTCGGGGTTCTTCACCGGCGGGGAATTGGCCTCGACGATCTCGGTGTAGCGCGCACCATGGCCCTTGCCGAAATGACGCTCGGCGATGGCCCAGAGCGTGTCGCCCTTCTTCACCGTGTAGAAGTGGGCCGTCGGCGCCTCCTTCTGCACCTGAAGCTGATTGTCGATCTGCGACACGCCGAGCGTGTTGCCCATCGCCAGGATGATCTTCTCGGCCTCTTCGGTCGACATCGCCGCCCCGGAGACCTTCACCTTGTCGCCGTCGACATGAACGTCGACCTTCGACACGTCGAGCCCGTATTTGGCGGCTTCCTTCTTCAGCTCGTCGGCCGGCGCGGCCTGCGCTTCGCTGGCGCCGAAAATTTTCTGGCCCACGGATTTGACGAAGCTCAAAAGACCCATCTGGCAATCTCCTCAAGGAACCGTGCGCGCGGAAGGCGCCGGATGCCGGCAAGGTAGTGATCGGCAGGCCCTGCGCAAGGGCGCGCGGAAAATTGCCATGCCCAACATGCAGAAGGCCCGGCGGATCGCTCCGCCGGGCCGCTTCGTTCCCCGTCCTTTGCGGGCGATCAGAACTTGTAGTTCACGCCGCCGCGCACGGCCGAGAGGTTCGTGCCGCTCGACATCGTGTCCGGACCGCCGAAATAGGTCTTCTTGCCGAGGTTGGCGTAGATGTACTCGGCCTTGGCCGAGACGTTGTTGGTGAAGGCGTATTCGAGGCCCGCGCCCAGCGCGTAGCCGTGATGCCAGCGCTCCTCGCGGAAATTGAGGCCGTTCGGCGTGTCGGCGAGCGCCGCCTTGACGTTGCCGCCCGCATAGCCGGCCGTGCCGTAGACCAGCGCGCGATCGACCGCGTAGCCGACGCGGCCGCGCACCGTGGCGAGCGAGGTCACCTTGGTCGAGCCGCGCACCGGGCCGGGCGCCGCGCCCGTCGAGCGGACGTTGGCGGCGCTGAGATCGCCCTCGACGCCGACGACGACGTTGTTGCTGAGCTGCTGGTTATAGCCGGCGGTGGCGC
>JAXMCG010000046.1:0-5563 GCA_046349475.1 Caulobacteraceae bacterium
AATCAAAACCGGACAGGCTCTAGGACTTGTGTCGAAAATCAGGGTCTGAGCTCGATCACGAGGCTGGGCGAGTCTTCGGCGACCCGGCGCACGCGGCTGAAGCCCGCCTCCCGGGCGACGTCCATGAGTCGGCCCGGCCCGGCCGCCGCGCCCAGCGCCAGACCCACTTCCTGACTCATCGAGACCGGGGTGCAGATCATGGCGGAGGCCGAATAGACCATTCGGCTGAAGGGATTGGTGAGGTTCTCCGCGAGTTCGTCAGCGGCCTTGGGCTCGACCAGCATGCAGGTCCCGTCGGCCACCAGCCGCGAACGGACGTGCCGGGCCGCGCCGACAGGATCGCCCATGTCGTGCAGGGCGTCGAACAGGGTGATGAGATCGAAGGCGCCCTCCTGGCCAAAGTCCTTCGCTGCAGCTTCCTGGAACGTCACCCGGTCCGCCACGCCGGCGGCCTCCGCGGCGGCGCGGGCCTGTTCGACGGACGGCGCATGGTAGTCGAAGCCGACGAAACGGGAATTGGGGAACGCCCGGGCCATCATGATGATCGCCGCGCCGCGCCCGCATCCGACATCGGCGACTCGGGCGCCGGCTCGCAACCTGGCTTCGACGCCCTCCAGGGCGGGAATCCATACATCCATCAGATTGGCGATCCGGCCTGGCCGGAAGAACCGTTCGGTGCCACGGAACAAGCAGTCGCAGCGCTCGTGCCAGCCGAGCCCACGCCCGCTGCGGAACGCCTCAGCGACTTTCGTCTCATCCAGAAACATCGCGGAGACCAGTTCGAAGCCGCCCGCCATGTAGGCAGGGCCATCCTCATTGGCGAAGACCGCGCGCTGCTCGTCATTGAGCCAGAACCGCTTCGTGGCGTCGTCGTAATCGACGTAGCCGGAGGTCGCCTGCGCCGCGAGCCACTCGCGCACATTGCGCTCGTTGACGCCCGCCTTGAGCGCGAGTTCGACGGACGTGCAAGGCCCGCCAGCCGCCAGCGCCTTGTAGAGCCCTAGTCGATCTCCAAGCACCGCCAGCGATATGGACATCGCCGCGCCGATCTCGCCGGCGATCTTGCCCTGGAACCGTTCCAAGGCCGTTGGAACCTCAATTGCCACCCGTTTCCTCCTTGCTGCCGCCGGGCCAGCATCGAAGCGCCAGCTTGGGAGCGTAATAGGCCACAACGGTTCGCGCGCGACAGCAAACGTAACGGTGGTCGGCGGAGGGGATCTCGAACTACACGTCCCGCACGGCGTCGGCGGGTGAAGGTCCGCTGGCAGAATGCAAATCCAGGGGCATCAGCCGCTTGAGACGGAGAATCTGCTCAGCCAAAGGGCGATACTCACGCCATTCGAGCTCCTAGACCGCACCGGTCGCAGGAGTTTGCCGCACAATGCCTGCGCGACTGCGAGAGGTTGGACAGGTCAGTGAGTCTCAGGATGTTTCGCCAGGCGGATGGCGGTGCACGCAGTCAGCAGAGAAGTCTGCTCCGCATTTTTTGCAAAAAATGATATGAATTTCCAAGGAAACCACCTGCTTGGGGGCAGGCGGTTTGAGGGCTGGGTTTCTCTAGGGCTATGAAATCGCGGGGGAAATTCCTGTGCGCCTTTGCGCAAGGCCGGCGCGCCTACGACGCGCCTCAGATCCGTTCGGGTGCTTTGCCCCGGCTGGGCGCCGATTTTGTCTAATCGCCTGAAGAAACTTCGAGAGGCTCAGGGCCTCTCGCTGGTCGCTCTCGCCGCAAAGGTTGGGACGTCCAGTCAGCAGATCAGCCACCTCGAACTGGGCAAGCGGCACCTCACCGTTGAGTGGCTTGAGCGCCTGGCGGACGTCCTTGGGTGTCATCCGTGGGCCATTGTCTCCGAAATGCCCGCTGACCTCAGCGAGCTTGAGACGCGCCTCCTCGAAGCGTTTGGCGCCTTGAGCGAGCCCGATCGAAAGGCGCTCCTTGGCGAGGCGCTCGCCAGGGCTGCGGACGTTCGGCCGACCAAGGCGAGACAGCGGCTCAAGGTGGGATTTTCCGCAGAATAGCGGCTTGCCCGGACAACAACAATATGTTTCCGTGTGACGGGGCCTTGATGTGAGGTGCGAGCCAGATGGCCGCTGCCGAGGACATTGACCGGGAACCAAATGGTGAGCCACCCGTCCTGGTGCGCGCCGCGCAATACGTGCGCATGTCGACCGATCACCAACGCTACTCGACAGAAAACCAAGCCGAAGCGATCCAGCAATATGCCGACGCCCACGGCCTGGAGATCGTCCGCACCTACGCGGACGAGGGCAAGAGCGGTCTCAACATTGGAGGACGCAGCGGCCTTACCCAGCTGATCGCCGACGTGGAGGAGCGCCGCACCGATTTCGAGGTGTTGCTGGTCTATGACGTGAGCCGCTGGGGGCGGTTTCAGGATTCCGACGAGGCGGCGTTCTACGAGTACCAGTGCCGGCGGGCCGGCCTTCGCGTGGTCTACTGCGCCGAGCCGTTTGATAACGACGGAACGCCGATCGCCACGATCGTCAAAAGCGTCAAGCGCGCGATGGCCGGTGAATATAGCCGCGAGCTTTCCACCAAGGTCTTCATCGGCCAGTGCCGGCTCGTCGAACTTGGCTACCGCCAAGGCGGCGCCCCCGGGTACGGACTTCGCCGGGTGCTCGTCGATGACAAGGGCGAACCCAAAGGTCAGCTCAGTCGCGGTGAGCAGAAGAGCCTCCAGACCGATCGCGTGATCCTCGTTCCGGGCCCGCCGGAAGAAGTTGATACGGTTCGCCAGATCTATCGGCTCTTCGTTGAGCGCGGTCAGTCCGAACGCGAGATCGCCGCGCTCCTGAACGCCGACGGCTGCCGCACCGACCTTGGTCGAGAGTGGAGCCGATGAACAGTTCACCAGGTGCTGACCAGCGAGAAGTACATCGGCAACAACGTCTACAACCACATCTCCTTCAAGCTGAAGAAGAAGCGCGTGCGCAACACGCCTGACATGTGGATCCGCGCAAACGGCGTCTTCGACGCGGTCGTTGATCTGGAGACGTTCGCCCAAGCGCAGGAGCTTATCGCCAGGCGGTCTTGCCGGATGGACAGTGCTGAGATGTTGGCAGTGTTGCGCCAGCTCCTTGCCAAGGCCGGGGCGCTCTCCGGAATCATCATCGACGAGGAAGACGGGATGCCATCGAGCACGGCCTATCGGTCGCGCTTTGGAAGCCTGCTGCGCGCCTACACCCTCGTCGGCTATCGGCCCGAACGGGACTTTCGATATATCCAGATCAATCAGCGCCTTCGGGAGCTGTTTCCTCAGATCGTCGCCGATGTCGTGGCCGGGGTTGAAGCGGCGGGCGGCCGCGCCTCACCGCCGAACGGCGACGGCCTGATCCTCGTCAATGACGAGCTGAGGCTCTCCATCGTCATTGCGCGCTGTCGTGAGACCCCAGGCGGGTCCTATCGCTGGCGTCTGCATTTCGACACTGGCCTCGCGCCCGACATCACCGTGGCGGTGCGCATGGACGGGGCCAACCGCAACGCGCTCGACTACTACCTCTTTCCGGCAATCGATCTGGATGCTGGGCGGCTGCGCCTGGCCGAAGACAACGGCCTCTGTATCGATACCTATCGTTTCGACGATCTCGAAGAACTCTTCGACCTCGCCGCCCGCATTCCCTTTGCGCAGGCCGCGTGATGGACGAGCCAGCGATCCTCATCGAGCTCATCCCGATCGATCAGATCGCCCTGCTCAATCCCCGGGCTCGAAGCCGGCGGGTGCACAGGGAGATCATCGACAGCGTCGAGTCTGTCGGCCTGAAGCGCCCGATCACGGTCAGCCGGCGCAAGACCGAAAGCGGCGAGACGCGCTACGACCTGATCTGCGGTGAAGGCCGCATCGAAGCCTTCCAGGCACTTGGCCAATCCCTCATCCCGGCCATCGTCTTGGAGCTCAGCGAAGAGGACTGCCTGGTCCGCAGCATTGTCGAGAACGTCGCTCGCCCTCTGCACCGCGGCATCGATCTGATGCGGGAAGTCGGCTCAATGAGAAAGCGCGGTTACGGCGACGCGCAGATCGCCGAGAAGATCGGCGTCACACCCTCTTGGGTGGGGATGATTGTCACGCTCCTGGAAAAGGGCGAGGAAAAGCTAATCAGCGCTGTCGATAGCGGCCTTATCCCGCTGAGCCTCGCCGTCGTCATCGCCCGCAGCGACGATGGCGGCATCCAGCAGGCGCTGGCTGACGCCTACGCCGACGGCAAGATCAAAGGCCGCAATATCGAGCTTGTGCGCCGGCTACTCGAAAGGCGCCGGCGCCGCAGCGGCGAACGCGCCCGTTATGGCCGGACCGGCAGTTCCAAGAGACCCACCGCAGATCAGCTGGTCCAGGTCTTTCGCAAAGAAGCGGACCGCCAACGCCTGATCGCCAAGAAGGCTGACTTTGTGCAGAGCCGCCTTCTCTTCGTAGTTCAAGCGCTCAAAGAGCTGCGTCACGACCAGGCCTTCTCCACCCTGCTCCGAGCCGAGCAATTGGACACCCTCCCGCGAGCGCTCGATGCACGGCTCACAGGAGCGGTCCTGTGAGCGCTGTGCCTATTGAAGACGTCGGTGTCGCCTGGGGATTTGAGCGGCGAGGTGTGATGCTGGCGATCGAAGCCATCATCCCATTGAAGGTGTTGCGCACCGATGTGAAGCTCAGCGCGAAGTACCGCCAGATCGCCACCTCAATCCGCGCCGTCGGCCTGGTCGAGCCGCCGGTCGTTACCCCCGATAGCGAGAACCCCGGCGTCTACTTCCTCTTGGACGGCCAGCTGCGCATCGAGGCCTTGAAGGATCTGGGCCAGACCCATGTGGAGTGCCTCGTCTCAACGGACGATGAGACCTTCACGTATAACAAGCGGGTCAATCGCCTCTCGGCGCCGCAGGAACACCGCATGATCCGGCGGGCAATCGAGCGCGGAGTCTCCGAAGAGCGCCTCGCCGAAGCGCTCGGCATCAACGTCGCGGCGATTCAGCGACGCGCGCGCCTGATGGATGGGATCGCCGACGAAGCGAGTGAACTGCTCAAGGACACACCTTGCCCTCTCACTGTATTCGACACACTGCGCAAGATGTCGCCTATACGACAACGTGAGGCCGCAGAATTGATGGTCGGACACAGCAATTTCAGTCGGCCGTTTGTAATGGCCATGCTTGCTGCGACGCCCGAGGCGCAGCTCGCTCAGGGCAAACGGAAACTCAAGACGACCACCAGCACGGTGACCCGTGAGCAGGTTACGCGGCTAGAGCGCGAACTCGCCAGCCTGCAGATCCAGACCAAAGGCTTCGAGGAGACCTATGGCCTCGATAACCTGCAGCTTACCGTCGCCAAGGCTTACCTCGCTAAACTCCTCGCCAATGTCCGCGTCGTGCGCTGGCTGGCGCAGAACAAGCCGGAATACCTCACCGAGTTTCAGTCGATCGCCGAGCTCACCAACTTGCCGACCGAGGTGAGCGCGACCGAACCGTAGGGGACCGGGACCCTTCAAGCGCCGGGACCGTCGGAGACGCCGTCGTGAGGGGCGGATCAATGGCGGTGGCGGGGATGGCAGCGAACCTGTCCGG